>SVKO01000002.1 GCA_015068455.1 Oscillospiraceae bacterium
AGGAAGGTCACGACATGGCCTCTGGTGCAGGCGTTGTCGGGGCCGAAGTGGGTATCGTCGGTGCCCTTGGTGATCTGGGGCTCTGCATAGAAGGCCCAGTAGACGGGATCGAAGTAGAACTTGCCGGGATCCTTCACATCGTCGAACAGGAAGTCGTCGGACTTTTCCTCCAATGCTTCGATGGCGGCCTCGACCGCCTTCTTGGCGTCGTCGACCTGCTGCTGGGTGGCCTTGTCGTCGGCCTGGACGGCCTTGGCGTCTTCGACGGCCTTCTCCAGCGCAGCCACGCTCTCGTCGGTGTACTTGTCTTTTTCGATCTTTTCCGCGTCTGCGATGGCCTGATCCAGCGCATCCTTGTTGACCGCGGGCTTCTTCTCCAGGGCATTGACCGCGTCGGTCACCGCCTTGGCAGCAGCGTCGACCTGCTTCTGCGTCGCCTTTTCGTTGGCCTGAACCTTCTTGGCGTCGGCGATGGCCTTCTCCAGGGCGGCTACGGACGCATCGGTGTACTCGTCCTTGTTGACCTTCTCGGCGTCCTCGATGGCCTTGTTCAGCGCGGTCTTGTCCGCAGGCTGCTGGGGATCGCCGCTGCCCTTGGTGTAGAGCTGAATCTTGGAGCAGTCGCTCTCGTCCATGAAGCTGAAGTCGCTTGCGCTGCTGCGGAAACCGTGACCGGGCACGTCGAAGCCCTCGGCACGGCCATACAGGTGGAACGGGTAATCACCGCTGGAACCGTTATGCTCCCGCTCGGTGTTGATGTACAGGCAATAGGTTGCGTCCAGACCGTCATAGGCCTTGGCGGACCAGGCGTTGTAGCGGGCGGTGGAATAGGGATTTGCATCCATGACCAGACCGGCCTCGCCCTGGTTCTGACCGCTCAGACGGTGGGCGTACTTGCCGCTCAGATCCTGGAGGTAGTAGACCGGCATGCCGTCGGCAGCCGTCAGAGCTGCGGAAGCGTCGGCGAAGGTCCACTGCATGCTGTCCGTGACCGGGCTGGTGATGTACTCGCCGGCGATCTCGACCTCGGCGGAGCCAAGGGTCGTGTCGGTGCCGTAGTAGTTCGAGCCGGGGATGGAGACAGCGGCGTTCGTCATAGCGTACTTGCCGTCAGCTACGATCACGTAGGGCTTGCCGATCTCGATCTTGTCGGTCAGCACCCATTCGCCCTCGCCGGGATCTGCGCTCTTCTCTTTCAGGCCGGCAATGGCGGCATTCAGAGCAGCGGCGGCGGCGTCAACGGCGGACTGATCGGCGTCCTCGCCCACGGCCTTGGCGGCAGTCAGGGCTGCCTCCAGGGCGGCGACGGTCTCGTCGGTGTACTTATCCTTTTCAATGGCCTCGGCGTCTTCGATCGCCTTGTTGAGGGCGGCTCTGTCGGCGGGCTTCTCTTCCAGACCGGCAATGGCGGCATTCAGAGCAGCGGCGGCGGCGTCGACGGCGGCCTGGTCGGCGTCCTCGCCCACGGCCTTGGCGGCAGTCAGGGCTGCCTCCAGGGCGGCGACGGTCTCGTCGGTATACTTATCCTTTTCAATGGCCTCGGCGTCTTCGATCGCCTTATTGAGGGCGGTTCTGTCGGCGGGCTTGGCTTCCAGGCCGGCAATGGCGGCATTCAGAGCAGCGGCAGCAGCGTCGACGGCGGCCTGGTCGGCATCCTCAGCGGCGTTCACGGCCTTGGCGGCATCCAGCGCAGAGTCGAGGGCGGCGACGGATTCGGTGGTATACTTGTCCTTCTCAACAGCTTCGGCGGCCTCGATGGCAGCGGAAAGCGCGGTCTTGTCCGCCGGACCGGAGGATTCAGCCAGCGTGTACAGGCGGATCCTGCTGCCGTAGGTGTCGGAATCCCAGTTGGCGCGGGTGACGCCCGGGCAGTTGAAGCCTTCGGCGGAGCCGGTCATGGTGAAGGGATAGTCGTTGTCGCGGTAGGAGTTGACGTACATCGTGAAGGATGCTTCGTCGGAGACGGATTTGCGCGGAGGCTCCGCGCCCTGGTAGAAGGACCAGGTGGCATACTGCTGGCTGCTGGGATTCATCTCGCCGAGACTCAGCGGTGCGGTGGAGGTGGAGCCGGAGCGGCGCAGAAGCTGACGGCCGTCCTGGGCGAAGATGAAGTACTGCGCGGCGCCGTCAACAGCGGCCTGCACACCCGTGGCCTCGTTGATGGTCCAGAGCATGTCGTCGGTGACCTCGGAGGTGATGGCGTTGCCCTCCACGGTGACGGCGGTGGAGCCCAGGGTGCCGCCGGCGGAGGAATAGCTGCCGTAATCCACGACAGTGGTATTCAGGGCGAACTGTTCATCGGCTACGATGACGTAAGTCTTGCCCGGCTCGATGCTGCTTGCCAGCACATACTTGCCGGCGGGCGGCACATCGGGCTTGGCCTCCAGGGCCTGCGTTGCCGCGATCAGGTCGGCGGTGGCCTTCTTGACGGCTTCCACGCCCTCGGCGTCATAGATGCGCACGTCCTTCAGGGCCTCGGCGGCCTCCAGGGCTGCCGCGTAGGGCGCCCAGGTCTCGGCGGTGTACTTGGATTCTTCGCTGAGGGCCGGACCGGCCTCGATGGCCTTGCCCATCTTGAAGCGGTTCGGGCAGCCGATCAGCGCGAAGAACGCGGGCTTTTCATTGTTGCTGCTGTCCCAGATCTGGCAGCCGGTGCCGCGGTTGAAGGTGTTGCCGTCGCTGGTGCCGTCGATGGCGATGGCGCCGACCTTGCCGAGATCGGCCTTTTCCAGCATGATGTCCACCAGGTCGGCGTAGTAGTCGGCCTGGGCGCGCATGGTCTCGGGATCGTTGGCGTTGAAGTCCGCCTTCCGGCGCACCGGGCCGTTGGAGACGTCGTAGGTGTTGCCGTTCTGCTGGCTGCGGCGGCTGTAGGAGCCGGAGCCGCCCTGATCCCATTCTTCGTCGCCTTCCACAACGCGGCGGGTCGGTTTTTCAGGATCAAACAGGGGGTTGACCTCGAAGTCGGTACGCACGTCGCCCTCGGAGAAGCTGACCTCGTCGGCCACCTTCAGGCCTTCTTCGATCTGATAGCGCAGCAGGTCGATGCCGGGGTAGGCGTAGGCCAGACGGGCCTGCATGCCGTAGCCGTCGATGTTGCCGGCCTCGTAGATGGGCTTGAGCACCTTGAGGGTGTTGGTCATCTTGGGCTCATAGAGCATGCTGGAGTTCATGTAGTCGTTGTAGTACAGCTTCCAGTGCACGCCCAGCTCCTTCTGCCACTTGCGGGCGGAAGCAAAGGCCTGGCGGATCCACTCGGATTCGTACTGCAGACGCTCCTCGGACAGCTCCGTCACGGGGTTGCCCTCGGCGTCCTTCATGCGGTAGATGGTGCCCCAGGCGCTGGACTGGTTGGATGCGTCGTCCAGGGTCGTCTCGCCCCAGGAGCTGCCGTTCCAGCCGTTGCGGACCATGCCGTTGTAATCGTCCAGGGCCTCGTTGACGATATCCCAGGAGAGGATGATGTCGTCCCAGGGCTGGTAGCGCTTGAACATGGCCTCGATGTAGCTGTCCAGACGGGCGTTCATGACCTCCTTGGAGGCCAGCGGCTTGCTGGTATCGAAGCCCTCATGATAGAAGGCCGGGGCCTGCTCGGAGCCGTGCCATGCGATGACGTGCTGGCGGTAGTACTTCTTCGGGCCCTCGGGATGCTGCTCGTTCCACTGCTGGATGCGGTTCAGGTCGCTCTGCAGGGGGTTGTTGCCGCCGAGCTTGACGATGCCGTCGGCTTCCTTGATCTTCGCCGCCTTCTCTTCATCGGTGAGAGTCTCATCGGCATTGATTTCGGCAACCGCCGCGTCATAGGCGCTCTTGGATTCGTTGGCGCCGAAGTTGTAGGTCATCTTGCCGGAGTTGCCGGAGTAGGTGTTGTACTCATAGGTGACCTGGTCGCCGTTGGGGCTCTGGGTGCCGAAGTTGCCGAAGGGGAAGAAGTCGGCATATTCCTCGGCCAGGGAGTACATCTGGTTCCAGTCCTTGGTCCAGCTGGCCTTCAGGGTCAGGTCGCCGGTGATGGGAGTATTGAAATCGTAGCGGCTGATCTGGGTGCCGAACCAGGAGCTGGTCTCGGTGCCCCAGAAGGAGAACGCATAGCCGGTGCGCGCAGGGGCTTCGATGGCTTCGGCCTTCTGGCCCTCTTCCACCTGAACCACAACGGGATCGGGCGCGCCGGGATAGTTGAAGTCGAAGGTGACGTTGTACTTGGGCAGGTTGGGGTTGCGCTCCAGGGCGGCAATGGCCGCATTCAGAGCCTCGGCGGCCGCGTCCAGCTCTTCCTGGGTGGTGGCGTTGGCCAGGGCGTCCTCAGCCGCCGCAAGGGCCTCGTCCATTCTGGCGAGGGAATCCTCGAGGTAATATCTGCGGACAACCGCCTTGGCTTCGCGGATGGCGGCGCGGATGGCCTTCTTGTCCAGCCGGACGGCGGACGGGTCGACCAGCTCATACAGGCGGATGGAGCTGCCGGCGGTCTGGATATTGCCGGAGGAGCTGGAGACACGGGCCACGCTGAAGCCGCTCTCGGCGCCGGTCAGGGCGTAGCGGCTGCTGCCGTTGACATAGAGGGTGTAGCCGCCGTCCTCCGCCGCACGCTCGATCAGAGACCACACGAAGTAGTTCGAGCTGCCGGCATTATATTCGGCGACGGACATCGGAGCGTTGCCGGAGCCGCGGCGCAGGCTGAGGCCCTCGGCGTTGGAGATGAGATACAGATCCTGTCCATCCGAGGCGGGGCTGACGCCCTCGGCCGGATCGAAGGTCCAGACCATGTCGTCGGTGACCTCGCTCACGATCTTGTCGCCGTCGACGGTGACGGACGTTGCGCCGATCTCGCCGTTGAGGGCATACTTGCTGTCGGCCACGATGACGTAGGAACCGCCTTCTTCAACTTCATCCGCAAGCATCCATTCCGCAGAGGAGACGGGTTCGGTCTCGCCGCTGTAGAGCTCTTCGGAGAGCAAGCTGGAGAAGATGAAGTTGCTGATGTAGGCGTATTCGTCTCTCTGGTGGACCTTCTGGGTCAGGGTGTTGGCGAACAGGGCGGCATGCACCGTGTCGGTGTCGTAGCTGAAGCCCAGCACGCCGCCGTCCAGGAAGGCCTCGTAGGCGGCCTTGGCCCGCTCGGAGATGGCGGGGATGAAGCCCTCGGTGGGCGTCTTGCTGCCGTCAGCCTGGACAAGAGCAACGGCTCCCTCGGGGATGGCGGAGAAGTAGCCGAAGCCGTAGCCGTACATGACGTCGTCGCCGTCGGCAATATAGCTGGCGTTCACCAGGGTCTCGTTGGGATAGGTGACGTAGGCCAGGCAGTCCATGGCACCCGAGAGGGTGGTGCGGGTGAAGCCGGGCACGACGTTGGCGGCGTTGCGCATGGCGCCGGAGCTGTAGCCGATGTAGGGCGTGCCGGCCCGGACCGCGTTCAGGGCGTCGCCGCTGACGGCGGAGGCGCCGGCGACCACGTCCGCCTCCGAGACAGTCTCGGTGACGTCGAAGTTCATGAGCTCCATGGCGCAGCGGTCATAGTTCCAGCTGGCGTTGCCCACCTGGTTGGTGGCGATGCAGCCGGAGGCGGCGGTGGCGTTGGGCACGCCGGTGAGATAGACCACCGGGGCCTTGGAAATGACCTTGGCATCGATGCCCGCGCCGTACACGCCGGTGGCGGTGAGCAGATAGTCCTCCGCAACGGCCTTGTAATCGGCATACTTGCAGATAAAGTCGCCTTTGTATTCGCCGTCGGTGATGAGGGCGACGGTCTTGCCGTCCTTCAGCAGGGCGTTGACTGCGGCGGTGGAGTCCTCGGAAGCGTTGGAGATGATGACGTCCGCGTCCTTCACACCTTCGAAGCTCGATGCGATCCCGTCGGCATAGCTGAGGGCCGCTTCATAATCCATATCTGCGCCGCAGGCGGCGAAGACGGTTTCGGCGCTCGCGGGCTCTGCCACCACGGCCATATCGAAGCCGCGGGTTTCGTTGAAGGAGGTGATGCCTTCGGAATAGAGGGTGGGCCAGCCCTGGATCAGGGTGCCGTCATACAGGGCGCCGTTGGCGACGGAACGCTTGGCCTGATACATGGAAACGATCATCGTTCCCGCGGGATAGGTCACGCCGTCATAGGTGAACTCTGCGGTGGTGAGGTTGACCAGTACGTCGTTGCGGGTCAGCCAGACCATCATATCCCGGGCGGCCTGAAGATTGGACTGGTTTGCGCTGTCCATGGGGATGATGTAGCACTCGGGGTAGAAGTTGCCGTTCTGGCCTTCGCCCTTGTATTCGGGACGGAAGATCTCCATCTCGGCGCCTTCGGTATCGAACTGGTCGCAGAACCACTGACCGACCAGCTCGAAGGCGTCGGAGTTGGCGTTCTTGACGCCGCGCTGGAAGATCTTGACCTGAGCCTTCAGATAGCCCAGCTTTTCTTCTTTGATGTAGGCGCTCTGGCCGATGCAGCCGTAGCGAACGGCCTGGGCGGTATCGTCGCTGTAGGCGGGCAGCTCGACGGTGTAGGCAACGGAGCCGTGGAGCATGGCGAACTGCGGAGTATAGCTGGTGGACATGTCGTCCCAGGGATCGAACCACTTGGCCTGGGTCTTTTCCGCGTTGATGTAGGACAGGTAGTCGCGCTGGGGGATGACATAGCTGTTGTAGCCGTCGTTGTTGGCGACCGCCGCGATGCCGAAGGCCTCGCCGCCGGTGACCAGATGCTCCGCCAGCAGGTCATACTCAAAGTTGGGCTCATGGGGCGGGTCGCAGGGCTCGCACTGGAAGTCCGTGACGCGGCCGTGGAACTCCGTGAAGGACACGGGGTTGTAGGTGCCGATGACGTGCTGCATATTGGCGGTCTCGGGGGTGGTCTGGAAGGAGTTGTCGCGGTTCAGGTCGTAGCCGTTGGAGGCGGTGCGGGTGTCATAGGTGCGTCCATCCACGTTCTCCTCCGGAACCAGGACGAAGAAGACGCCGCTCAGCAGATCACGGACGGTGATTTCCTTGTCCTCGCGGGTGTAGTACTTATCCAGATCAACCTTGCCGGAGCGGCCGTTGCCGTCCTGAAGGTAGCCGAGATAGGTGGCGACATCCTTGATGAGGTCGGGCACGGCCACGCCGGTGGCGGTGCTGTCGCCGTAATAGCAGCGGCTGGGATCGTTCATCTCGGTTTCCAGCTGGGCCCGGCCCTCTTCGGTGAAGCCGGTGAGAATGTTGTAGTCGAATTTGCCGTCGATGCCGGCCGCTGCCAGCGCCTGGGCGAATTCGATCACGCCGTCGGTGGCGGCGATCTCATTGGGGTGGATGTTGGAATAGAGAATGGGCACGCGGATTTCGTCATATTCTCCGGCATCGATGGCCGCGAGCACGGCGTCGGGGTCGGCCTCGGCCTTTTCGGTGAGCTCGAGCCAGGCGTCCACGGACGCTTTGCTGTCGGAGATGATCATGTAGGGCATGTTGCGGCCCGCGCTGGACTGGCCCATGGAGAATTCCTCGGCATACAGGCCGTTGTCATTGGCGGTTTTCACAATGTTCGTGATCTCGGTGTAGATCTCGGGCATCGTGTGGTAGTTGTCATAGGGCGCGATCTTGAGCTCCGCGGAGCCGAGCTTCTGCGCGTCGGTGGCAGCTTCCAGAGTGAACCAGCCGCACACGTCCAGATAGGCGCCGCCGTTGTTATGGGGCGCGGAATAATCCACGACGTTTCTGCTGTAGAAGTAGCACAGACTGTCGAAGTCGGCCACCAGGACGGTCTTTCCCTCCTGGGTCTGCGCTGTCAGAACGATGTTCTGGAACTGCGCGGAGCGATTCTGCGCCTGCCAGACCGAGGCGTCCATAATGGTTCCGCCGGGCTTGGCGTTGGGGTAGAGGGTGGAGTCCAGATAGGGGCGGTCAGGATTCCGGTTCAAGCTGAGGGAGATTGAGCCGGCGTCAATGGCCGCTTTGAGCTCCTCCTCGGTCATTCCCTCCACGGGGATGCGGATGCTGTGATGCTCATCTGCCGAGAGGGAGATGATATCCTCCACATCATACAGCTGGCCGAGGCCTTCGTCTTCGTTCTGCGCGATCTCAGTCAGATCGACGGAGGCTGCAAAAACGCCGGCGGGCAGCAGGGAAAGCAGCAGTGCCGCGGCGATGAGCAGCGCAGCAAAACGAGTCGATGCATGTCTCATATGTTTTCCTCCTTTTCGTGTTAGCGGCGAATATGAATGCATGTACAAACACTTCGACGCTTAATGCCAGTGTATACTATATAATAAATAAAGTCAAGCAAATGGCGTATAAATATACAATTGCTGCGCCGCCTGATTTTTGGGCTCTATGTACAAAAACCGGGTGTGCGACGAAAGATTTGCACAATCCGTCATGGATGATGCGGCGAACACAGACAAGAGGAGGATGAAATGCTTGACTTTTGCCGGGGGATTGCCCATAATGAACCATAAGGATCGGTCAATCTGCGGCGTTTTTTACGGGAGGTAACTATGATTTATCGTGACTATCAGGATCTGTCCCTGTCCGCCCTGGGGCTTGGCATGATGCGGTTGCCGGTACTGGACGGCGATGAAAACCGCATCGATGAAGCCGCCGCGCTGGAGATGGTGGATCTGGCCATGGCGCGGGGGATCAACTATTACGATACGGCCTGGGGCTACCACGGCGGCAATTCCGAGCTGATCGCGGGCAAGGCGCTGTCGCGTTATCCGCGGGAAAGCTATTATCTGGCCTCAAAATTCCCGGGCTACGATCTTTCCAATTTCGGAAAGACCGGGGAGATCTTTGAAAAACAGCTGGAAAAATGTCAGACGGACTATTTTGATTTTTATCTGTTCCACAACGTCTGCGAGATGAATATTGATGCATATCTCGATCCCGGCTACGGCACCTTCGATTATCTCATCGAGCAGAAGCGCAGCGGCCGCATCCGGCATCTGGGCTTCTCCTGTCACGGCGATCTGGACGTGCTGCGGCGTTTCCTCGACGCCTACGGCGAGCACATGGAATTCTGCCAGCTGCAGATCAACTGGTTCGACTGGGAATTCCAGAAGGCGAAGGAGAAGTATGAGCTCGTGGCGTCCAGGGGGATCCCCGTGTGGGTCATGGAGCCCCTGCGCGGCGGCAAGCTGGCCAGCCTCGGCGAGGATTTCCTGCCGCGCCTGCGGCAGCTGCGTCCGGACGAGAGCGCTGCGGGCTGGGCGTTCCGCTTCCTGCAGAGTCTGCCCGATGTGAAGATGATCCTCTCCGGCATGTCGAACATGCAGCAGCTTGAGGAGAATCTGGAGATTTTTGATTCGGACGCGCCCCTCAGCGAGGCAGAGACCGATGTCCTGCTGGGGATTGCCCGGGAGATGGCGGAAAGGACCGCGGTGCCCTGCACCGGCTGCCGCTACTGCACCTCCTACTGCCCCATGGAGCTGGATATTCCCAGGCTGCTGGAGCTGTACAATGAGCACGTCTTCACCGGCGGCGGCTTCCTGGCGCCCATGGCGCTGGGCGCCATGCCGGAGGACAAGCGGCCTTCGTCGTGCATCGGCTGCGGCGCCTGCGCGGCGGTCTGCCCGCAGTCGATCGATATCCCCGGCGCCCTGGCGGATTTCTGCGAGCGGCTGTAATTGAACCATAAAAAAAGAACCGGCCGGGGCCGGTTCTTTTTTTATGATATTCATTGCTCGACAACGATCAGATAAGCGGGATGATCCTCCTCCGGCAAATAGCCCTCGGGCTCGAAGACCTGCAGATCGTCGAAGCGCAAGGCCAATGCGTCCAGAGACTTCTGGGTGACTTCATAGCGCGTTCCGCCGTCCAGGGGCAGGGAAGGGGCGCCGTCGAGCTCCGGCAATTCCGCGGGATCGGCATAGAGCAGACCCACGGGGCGGTTTTCCGCCCGGGCCAGAGCGGCGCAGTCGACGTTGGCAGGCATACGGTTCAGCTGCGTACCGGCGGCATACATCGCTTCGGGTTCAGCCGCGGCGGGCGTATCCGTCTCGGCGGCAGCCGCGGGCTCCTCGGCGGCAAATTCCGCCGGCTCGGCGTCCGCCGACTTCACGGCGGCGTCGTTGAGCATCGCCCGGCCGGCGCCGAGCTGGGGGAGCTTTCCGCTGCCGACGGCCAAAAGGAAGATGGCGGCCACGGCGGCGACGGCGGTGCCGAAGCCGAAGGAGAATCTGCGCGGCTTTTTCGGCGCGGCAGTACGCGGCTCGGCCTGCACGGCGCGCATCACATTTGCAGTAAAATTCGCGGGCGGCGCCTGCGTAAGACCGGCGATCCCCGCGTCGATTTTTTCATATTCCGTCAGAATGCGGCGGCAATCCGGGCACTCGGCCAGGTGCGCCTGCAGCAGGGCTTCTTCCTCGGCCGTGTTGCAGCCGTCCAGATGTCCGCTCAGCAAAAGCAGCATTTTTTCATTTTTGCACATCCAACCGCCCTCCTTTCTGACAGTTAGACGCGCTTGCACCGGAAAAGTTCCCATTTGCGGCCATTTTTTTTCGCAGCTGCTCTCTTGCCCGGGAGAGGCGGGATTTGACCGTGCCTTCGGCAACGCCCAGGATCTGGCTGATCTGCTGGTAGCTGCAGCCATTGACGATGCGCAGGGTCAGCACCTGGCGGAATTCCGGGTCCAGGGCGGCGAAGGCCTTCGACAGGGCCTCGCGCTCCTCGGCGGCGATCATCTGCTGCTCGGGCAGGGGATCGGAATCGGGCAGATCCCACTGGCTGTCCTCGTCGTCGCGCAGCATGGTCAGCGAGACCGCCTTGCGCCGCTTCTGGGCGCGCAGGAAGTCGATGCAGATGTTGGAGGTCAGCCGGTAAAGCCAGGTGGAGAACTGGGAAGTGAACTGGAACGAGTCCAGGCCGCGCCATGCCCGCACAAAGGCGTCCTGGGCAAGATCCTGGGCGTCGGCTTCGTTGTTTACCATGCGCAGGGCCAGATGATAGACCTGCTGCTGGTAGCGCTCCACCAGCGTTTCGAATGCAGCCGTATCGCCGGCGGCTGCCTGCTGAACCAATCGCTTGTCGTCCAATTTGTCACCTCAAATCGCGCTTGATCCCGGCGGCGATGGCATAGACGTCGTCCATGGTGCCGATGCGGGAGATTTTTTCCTTGTAATAGTTCGCATAAGCCACGCCCCGCAGGTACCAGGCAAAATGCTTCCGGGCCTCCAGACAGGCGATGTGCTCGCCTTTGTCCTCCCGGGCCAGCTCGAACTGCCGCACCGCCGTGTCCACCCGCGCCGCCAGGGGCGGCCGCTCCGGGATCTCTTCGCCGCGGACAGCGCAGCCGGCCCGCTGCAGGAGCCACGGGTCGCCGAACACGCCCCGGCCCAGCATCACAAGATCCGCGCCGGTGCGCTTCAGGCAGCGGGGGGCGTCCTCCGGCTCCAGCACGTCGCCGTTGGCGATGACGGGGATTTGCACGGCCTCCTTCACCGCCCGGATGATGTCCCAGTCGGCGGCGCCGGAATAGAGCATGCTCCGGGTCCTGCCGTGGATCGTCACGGCGCCGGCGCCGGCGGCCTCCACGATTTTCGACAGCTCCACGCAGTTGACGCTGCCGCGGTCCCAGCCCTTGCGCATTTTGACCGTGACGGGCACGGAAACGGCTTTGCAGACCGCCTCGACGATGCTGCCCGCCAGCTCCGGTTCGCGCATCAGGCCGCAGCCGTCGCCGTTGCCGGCGATCTTCGGCATGGGGCAGCCCATGTTGATATCGACGAAGTCGCAGCCGGAGAGCTCAGATGCCTTGGCGGCGGCCTCGGCCATGCAGGCGGGGTCGTTGCCGAAGATCTGCACCCCGCACACACAGCCGTCGTTTTTGCGCAGCAGGCCGATGCTCTTTTTGTCCTGGTACATCAGCGCCCGGGACGAGACCATCTCCGTGGTGGTCATCACCGCGCCGAGCTCCGCGCAGACCGTGCGGAAGGCCCAGTCCGTCACGCCCGCCATGGGCGCCAGGGCGGCGCCGGATTCGATTGTGAGATTCCCGAGCCGCATGGCTTCGACCTCTTTCATTTCGTATGTTTATTCATCATATCATGTTTTGCCGCATAATTCAAGAATAGAAACGCCGCCCCGGAAACCGGGACGGCGTGAGACTGCAAAATGATACAGAAGGCTTCCAGAATCGGAGGGAAGGAAAGTGTGAAAGGAAACCGTCAGGGTTTCCTTTCGCGTTCGATCAAACCGTTTTCCAAACTTTTTCAAAAGTATGGAAAACGCATACAGCGTGGCAAAAACTTTTTGCCACGCTGACGCCGCCCCGGGGACCGGGGCGGTGTATGTGATAGATCCGGATATTATTCAAAGGCTTCGTTCAGCGTGTCCCAGGTGCCATATGGGAAAATGCACGTTTCCAGGCATGTCAGGCCCCGGGGGACGGCTTCTCCGGCAGCCAGGGAGGCTTCAAAGGCTTTCCGGTCCTCCAGATGATAGACCGCGCCCCAGGCGTCCGGCGGGGCGTTCGGCCCGTCGGTGATGCCCTCCTCCGGCGCGCAGACGAGGCAGACTGTATCGTTGTGGAAGTCAACAACATAACGAATCTCGCTCAGATCCTGCTCCAGCGGCACAAGCTCCTCAATAAAGAATTGCATCTCGATCTGCTTGGTCTCACGACCTTCGGGCGGCCGGACCGCCTCCCATCCGGCGTCCGTTTGCCGCCATACAGTGACCTCACCGCTGAAGAAACTGTATGGTTCCTCCGGCGCCGGCGTGTCCACCTCCCAGGGCGGCTCCTCATAGTAGCGGCCCAGATCAACGGAATCGACCACGCCGTTTTGGAGGTTGATCGTAAAGCCCAGATGCCCGTTGAATTGAGAATAGGAAGCGCAGGTGAACTCGATGCCGTTTTCTTCACCGAATCCTGCATCGGCATTATACGCCGCTTCCTCTGTGATCTCCGGCCAGACGGTGTGCAATTCCGCGTCGGTCATTCCGATTTTTACGCCGTGGGGCAAATCGAGATCCCGGTCGGTGGAAAGATAGATATTGTTCACGACCCAGCCGTCGCCTGCGTCTGCAATATCCAGGCCAAGGTCGCTGTATTGCTCGGAATCCTCGGACAGCTTATAGCTTACGTAGGCCCGGGCAATGCCGTCCTCCAGAACGTGTGCTTCAAAAGCAGGGTTCAAGGGCTCGCCGTAGAGCGCCTTTACGTCATCGAAGGGCATGCCGAGATACAGCGGGCCGAACCGGTAACCCAGGATCGTGTCGGCGTCCGTATTGGGCTCCGGCCAGATGGTCTCGTCCTGACCCGCCTTGGGCCCTTCGTCCTGGATTTCGTGAGGGGACGGCCCTTCCGGGGCAGGCTCCGGCTTCGAGGGCGGCTTCACCAGTCTGACCGCGGCGAAAATCCCCACGACCAGCGCCAGGCAGGCGGCCATGGCCAGCCAGGGCCGCAGACGGCTGCGCGTTTTCACTTTGGGCGCGGCCTCGTCGATATATTCCGGATCGACGTCATTCAGTGCGTCGATGATTTTTTCCTGCTTCACAGTGCGATCCCCTCCTCCTCCAGCATGCGGCGGAGCACGCTCCGGCTGCGGTGCAGCGACGCCTTGACGCTGCCCTCGGCAACGCCGCAGTCCCGCGCAATCTGTTTGACCGGACGAAAATACCAGTATCGCTGCAGGAAGATCCGCCGGTCGATGGGCCGCCGCGCGGCCAGGAAGCGGTCCAGCACCGCGGAAAGCGTCACACGGTCGACGACGCCGGCGGTATCGTCCGAGGCCGGAACGCATTCGCCCAGCTCCTCCAGGGACAGGGCATATTCCCCGCCGCCGCGCTTGACGGCGTGCAGTGCGCGCCAGCGGCTGATGCTGATCGTGCGGACCAGACAGCCCAGCCAGGCGCGGAAATATTGCGGACGCTGGGGCGGGATCGTCTCCCAGGTCCGCAGATAGGTATCCTGGACGCACTCGTCCCGATCCTCCCTGCCGGGCAGGATGGAGCCTGCGATCATGCGCAGATAGCCGCCGTATTTATTTGCTGTCTGGGCGATCGCGTCCTCGGAGCGGGCGAAGTACAGCTCGATGATCTGAGTATCTTCCATGGGAAAAATCCTTTCCAGTGAGAATGCCTCTGCTGATACAGACGCAGCGCGCTGCGGCGGGGTTGCATGATCCGGGATTTTTTTAATAATCATACTATGCGCCGCATCTAGATTCAAGATATTAAGCCGCCGGCGGCGGATCGACCGGTTGACAGGCGGGAAAAAGTATGAAAAAATATAAAAAAGACTTGCGCAACGTGCCTTTGCTTTCAGGAGGGATGAAAATGGAACGCGGTTATTGTCCGAAATGCGCAAAGGAGCTGGTGATCCCGGATGCACTGGAGGAGTTTTCCTGCCTTTACTGCGGGGAGCGGCTGCATATTTCGCAGCTGCTGAAGGAACCGGCGCCGCCGGCGAACCCCGAGGAGGACTATTTTGCCTTTCAGCGCGACGCCCTGCATGCGGCGGTGGATTATCCCCAGTCCATGGATCACATGAGCAGGCCCCTGTTTTTTGATTATTTTGAAAAGTACTTTGCCGACTGCAGCGCCCCCTTCGAGGCGCTGGAGCGCTGCGCCTGCGCCCCGGGGACGGACCGCGGCGCCCTTGCCCGGCGCGCCGCGCAATGGCTGATGGAGCAGGTGGACGCCTGGTTCCGGCACCAGAAGGGCTGGAAGCTGCGCCCGCGCCGCAGCGATCTGCGCGAGCGCACAAAGTTTACGGTTGCCATTTTCCTGGTGCCCACCGCCTGCCGCGCCGCGCCGGTGATCGGCCGGGCCTTCAGCGAGGCCTTGCGGGAGCGGTGGATGGAGCGGTTCCCGGAGTCGCCCTTCGAGCTGACCACGTATGAGGAGCTGACAGACGGGTTCAAGAAGAATCCGCTGTGCTTCGTCACCACGGCGGTGTGCGAATTTCTGGGCGAGTCCGACGACTGCCGGATGCTGACGGATTTCCGCGCCTTCCGCGACGGTTATCTGCGCTCGCAGCCCGGCGGCGAGGCCCAGATCCGGGAATACTACGATGTTGCGCCGGGCATCGTGATGCGCATCGACCATTGCGAGGACCGGGCGAAGATCTACCCGGCGCTCTACCGCCGCTATCTTCTGCCCTGTCATGCTGCGCTGCAGGCAGGGGATAACGCCCGCTGCCACGCCCTCTACCGGCGGATGATGGGAGCGCTTATCAAGTCCTATGGCGGCTGATCGTTCATTGGCCGGGTTCCGGATCGCAAAGCCGGGACCCGGCGTTTTTGCAGGGCAGATGCCGGGCTTGCGTGCGGATCGGCGCGGCAGGCGGCGCTTGCGCTTCTGCGGTTTGTATTGTGCCGCACCCCTCAATATGGTACAATCAGGCAAATGAGGAAGCAGATCCCCTGAAACGCCGCTTTTCCGTTTCAGATCCGGGGCTTTTTGAACAAAACGCACGCCGGAGGCCGCTCGACGAGGCGGACAGAACGTCAAAAAATGTCGTTTGATCCCAATATCTTGGGATTTTTTGTTGATAATTGCACGATATAGTGGTATAATTTAAAAGATAGGGCAATTCAGCGATCCACATGAGCACCCTGCGTTCGCAAAAAGGAGAGATAGATATGGCCAACACAGATGCAGAACTGAGATCCAGGACCCGGGAGAATCCCCGCAGCGTCCGCAGATCGGCCGGGAACGCGGAAAAGGCGGCGCCGAACCGCAACAGGCTGCGCCGGATCCTGTCGCGTTGGCTGCTTGCGATCGCGATTTTCTTCGATGAGCTGGTTTTCAAATTCTCAACCTCGGTCCGCCCCGCGGGCTTCAATCTGCTGATCATCGCGCTTTACAGCGCTGTGCTTGGCATGATCCTGTGGCTGCTGGCCTCCATCGCCAAGACAAGAAAGGGCAACCGGAAGGTCAAGAAGATCATGCTTCTGATCATTCCGCTGCTGTTCTGCATCGAATACTTTATTTATCGCCAGTTCAAGGTCTTCTACGATCTGCATACGATCTTCAACGGCGCCGGCCACATGCTGACGGGCTTTTGGAAGGAAACGCTCAAGCTGGTCTTCAGCCTCAGCGGCCTCTGGCATATCTTCCTGTTCTATATTCCCACCCTGGTGTATTTCATTTTCGGGCATCGCCTGGACGCCTGCAAGCCGCCCAGGAAGGGCCTGCGGCTCGCCCTGGCGATCCAGATGGTGATTATGCTGCTGGCGGCCTGGCTGCTGATCCGCATCGTGCCGGTCTACCACAATACCTATTCCGTCCGTTACAACTTCCAGAATGCCGTGGATACCTTCGGCCTGATGCCCGCCGTCCGTCTGGACATCAAAAATGACATCTTCGGCGGCAAGAAGGTGGGCTTCGCGGAGGAGCAGACCGATGAATCCGCCGAAGAGGATGCGCAGCCGGAGGATGCCGAAGCGACCGCGGGCGGCCGCCCGGACGCCCACGCCGCGGAAAAGCCCGTGTCCTACGGCTACAACAAGCTGGACATCGATTTCAAAGCCCTGGCCGAGGAGGCCGGCGAAACGGCGGCGGAGATGGACGAGTATGTGGCCACCGTGAAGCCCTCGCGGCAGAATGAATACACCGGCCTTTTCAAGGGCAAGAATCTTATAATGATCACCGCCGAGGCATTCAGCGCCGAGGTCATCGATCCCAAGCTGACGCCCACCCTTTACCGGCTGGCGACGAAGGGCATCAATTTCACCGACTATACCCAGTCCGCCACCGCCGGCACCACCGGCGGCGAGTACGCCCACATCTTCGGCATGCTGCCCACCGACGGCGGCAGCTCCATGAACGATACCGTCGACCACAACAACTATTACACCATGGGCAGCCAGCTTAACCGCCTGGGTTACTACGGCAAGGCCTATCATAACAACGACTATACCTTCTACGACCGCAATGTGACCCACGTCAACCTGGGCTATTCCGACGGCTATATGGGCTATGGCAACGGCATGGAGGAATTCGTTTCCCCGGCGTGGCCGGAGAGCGATCTGGAGATGTTCCAGGGCACGGTGCCCACCTATATCGACAAGGAGCACTTCAACATCTACTATATGACCGTCAGCGGCCACAACAACTACGGCCCCGATGAGAACGACATGACCGAGAAGCACTGGGAGCAGGTCAAGGATCTGCCCTATGAGTCCGACGAGGTCAAGGGCTATATCGCCTGCAACCTGGAGCTGGAGGACGCGCTGACCTACCTGGTGGGCGAGCTGGAGAAGAAGGGCATTGCCGACGATACCGTCATCTGCATGACGGCGGATCATTTCCCCTACGGCCTGGATCACGACGCCGCCCTGGGCGATATGCCCCTGCTGTCCGAGCTCTACGGCTATGAGGTCAACGATTATTTCCAGCGCGACCACAACCGCCTGATCATCTGGTGCGGCGCTCTGGAGAAAAACGAGCCCATCGTGGTGGACGATCCTGTATCCTGCGTGGACATCCTGCCCACCCTGTCCAACCTGTTCGGCCTGGAATACGACTCCCGTCTGATGCCCGGCCGGGACGTGTTCTCCGATACCGATCCGCTGGTGTGGACCCTGTTCTGGGATTGGAAGACGGATCTCGGCACCTATATCGCCGCAACGAATACCTTCACGCCCGTCAGCGAGGACGTCAAGATCCCCGAAGGCTACGTCGACAAGATCAACGCCATCGTTTCCAATAAGATTTCCTTCTGCAAGGGCTGCCTGAACTGCGACTATTTCGGGCACGTGTTCGGCGACGGATAAATTGAATACCGCCGGGGCTGTCCCGGCGGTATTTCCATGCGAAAATAATGCATAATTAACCCGCTGTATTGACTTTTATAGACTGCTCACGTATAATCTTTGGTTAGAGCAATGAGGCGGAACCCGGCAGCGCTCTGCTTTTTTATGCCGGCCGCTGTAAAAAGAGAGGTAGAGAGATATGCGATTTTATCTGGCGCTCTGGGCTGCAAAGCTATGTGCCGTTGTGATTCGTCTGGTGGCGAAGGACCGCGGGACCAACCTGCCGGGCGAGCTGGCCCTGAAGCTGGACCCGAAGTTTGTGACCCACATCAAGGGCCTGGATCCTGCCAAGACGGTGTTCATCACCGGCACCAACGGCAAGAGCACCAGCACCAATATGATCCATCACGTGCTGCAGCACTCCGGACGCGCGGTGACGGCCAATCTCATGGGCGCCAACCTGCTCTCCGGCGTGGCAACGGCGCTGATCGCCGACTGCACCCTGGGTGGCCGCTTCAAGAACGAATATGTGGTCATGGAGACCGACGAGCGGTTCCTCAAATTCATCCGGGCCCAGCTTCCTGCGAAGCACGTCTGCATCACGAACATCCAGCGCGACCAGTGCCAGCGCAACGGCGAGCCCTCCTATATCACGGCCAGAGTGTCCCAGGCCCTGGACAAGGACGCCACGCTCTTTGCCAACGCCGACGAGCCCAATGCGCTCTCCCTCCGGGATTATGTGGGCCGGACCGTCACCTACGGCGTGGCGGAGAATGCCCTCTCCTTCGACAAGGACGACGATTTCTTCAGCGTGGGCATGGCCTGCCCCAAGTGCCACAACCCGGTGCGACTCTCCAGGTATAATGTCGAGAACATCGGCCCCTTCGTCTGCCCGGTGTGCGGCTTCGGCGGCGAAACTCCGGATTATCTGGCGGAAGACGTCGATTTTGAGGGGAAGACCTTCTGCGTGGACGGCGAGCGCTACGCCATGAATTTCAACACGCCTTACTTTGTCTACAGCTATGTGCTGGCCGTGGCGGTGGCCCGGGAGCTTGGCCTGAGCGTTGAGGAGATCCGCTCTGCCATGGAGGCGTTCAAGGATATCCGCGGCCGCATCGAGACCCGCACCCTGGCGGGCAAGGAGATCCACTATATCAAGATGAAGCAGGAGAACCCCGAAACGCTGCAGTCCTCCCTGAATCTGATCAGCCAGGACAAGCGGGATAAGATTTTCATGCTCGGCTTCGACGAGTATCTGGACTTCTATCCGCCGCTGAACATCTCCTATTATCCCTTCTACTGCGACATGCGCGGCCTGCAGCGCTCCGGCGTGAGCAAATGCCTGATCATCTCCGAGACGCTGGCCCGCGCCTGCGCCCTGCGCTTTGCCTATGACGGCTTCGACGAAAAGGATCTGATCCCCCTGCCCGACAACCAGGAGGCGCACCTCGCCGCGGCTTTGCGCGAGCTGCCCGGCGACCGGGTGTATTATGTGGAAGAGATCCCCTACTTCAAAGTCAGGAGGATGGCGTAAATGAGCAGCTTTGAACGATTCCTTGCGGTGCGCGCCGGCAGCCGAAAGGATCAGAAGACCCTTCGGAATCATGAAGTTCTGGGCGCTTCCGCCGATGCGCGCGGGATCCGCGTGGCATGGATGTACCCGGACGTGCTGAATCTGCACGGCGGCAGGGGAGACCTGATGGGCATCATGCACATTGCCTGCCTGCTGAATATCCCCTGCGAGATCCGCCGGGTGGATACGCTGATCGAGGAGATCCCCTTTGATTGGGCCGATCTTCTGTTCTTCCCCAGCGGCGATCTGGCGGCTGTGCCGGATATCGACCGGGCCCTTGCGCCCCGGGCGGAGGCGTTCCGCGCCTTTGCCGAGCGCGGCGGCATGATCGTCGCAGTCGGCAGCTCCGGCGCGGTGCTGGCGAAGAAGACGACCTTCCACGACGGCGCCGTCTCCGAGGGCCTGGGCCTTCTGGATATGGAGGTGACCCAGCGCACGAATTCCTTCGGCGACGACCTCTGGATCGAAACCGCCGACGGCCTCGAGGTGATCGCTACCCAGGTCACGATGGCCGACGTCACCCTCGGCGAGGGACAGGCGCCCTTTGGAAAAATCATCTACGGCCGCGGCAACTGCGGCGACGGCCGGGAGGGCGCGCAGACCGGCAGCGTGATCTTCACCCACTGCCTGGGCCCCGTGCTGACCAAGAATCCGCGCTTTACCGAATGGCTCATCAAACGCTGCGCGAGCGCCGCCGGGCTCGACGCCTCCGACCGGACCCTCGACGACGGGCAGATCGGCATGGAGTTGGCCGCCCTGGAGGATGTGCGCACGTTTGTCAATAAAAAACGCAATGGAGAGATCCACTGGAAAAAATAAAGGAGGAGATAGTACATTGAGTAGAAAACCTGTTGTAGCGTCGACCCGGGCGAAAGGAATTCGCACGGTCATCAGCATCGCAATCATTCTGATCGCGGCTGTTGTTATGACGCACTTCCTGCCGGCGGATCCGGCACTGTTCGGGCCCATTTCCCTGATTCCCGCCATCTTTTTGATCGCCTATATCTTTGCCACAAAGCGCGTGGTGGAGGGTCTGGTGCTGGCTTCCGTGATCGGTGTGATCATGGTGACCCGTCCCGTGACCGTGGGCGAGGGTGTGTGGGCGACCAACGCTTTTTCCACCTTCAGCCAGATGATTCTGGATACGATGATGGATGAGGATACGGCCTGGCTGATCATCGTCTGCGGACTGATGGGCTCCATCATTGCCCTCATCGAGAAGACCGGCGGCGCCTTCGCCTTTGGCCGGTGGGCTGCCACCAAGGCAAAGACCCGGAAATCCTCCCTGATCTGGACCTGGATCCTGGGCATCATCATCTTCATCGACGACTATCTCAACTCCCTCACCGTGGGCGCCTGCATGGCCAAGCTCACGGACGAGCACAAGGTGCCCAGAGAATTCCTCTCCTATGTGGTTGACTCCACGGCTGCGCCTGTTTGCGTTCTGATTCCCATCTCCACCTGGGCGGTCTTTGTCGGCGGCCTGCTGGAGACCAATGGCTGGGCTCCCGCCGGCGAGGGCCTGACCTACTTCATCAAGACCATCCCCTATGACTTCTACGGCTGGATCGCCACATTCATCGTGCCTCTGGCCATCATCGGCATCATCCCTGCCATCGGCCCCATGAAGAAGGCCTTCCAGCGTGTCAAGGACGGCGGCCCCCTGGCCCCTCCCAACAGCGAGAAGATCGACATTCACGGCGGCGAAGAGGTGCAGATCCCCGAGAAGTGCAGCATCTGGAATATGCTTATCCCCATTCTCGTGCTGATCGTTTCCACTATTCTCACCGGTTCGGATTTCAAAGAAGGCGTGTTCGGCACGGATATGCAGCTGGGCGTCATCATCACCCTGGGCTTCATGTTCGCGTTCTACCTGATCCAGGGTCTGATGACCGCGGAGGAATTCGTGGACGTCTGCCTGGAGGGCTTCAAGAGCATGATCCTGCCCCTGCTGCTGATGGTCCTGGCCTTCCTGTTTGCCCGCGTCAACGCGGAGATCCATTTCACTGAGTACGTCATCAACACCGGCGCCAGCCTGGTGACGCCGAAGTTCCTGCCCCTGATCGTGTTTATCATGCTCTCCATCACGGAGTTCATCACCGGCACCAACTGGGGCATGTACATCATCGCCCTGCCCATCGTCATCCCCCTGGCCCAGAGAATGGGCGTCAACGTGGCCCTGGCGGTCGCCGCCGTGCTGTCCGCCGGCGTGTTCGGCTCCCACATCTGCTTCTATTCCGACGCCACGGTCATCACGTCCTCCGCCTGCGGCTGCGACAACATGCGTCACGCCGTGACCCAGCTGCCCTATGGCCTGCTCGGCGCGGTGCTGTCGGCGGTCTGCTTCCTGGTGGCCGGCCTCATTATGGTCTGATCACCTGAATAACTATGCATAAAATAACCCCGGTCACATCCGTGACCGGGGTTATTTTTCCGTTGAAAAAAATCCGAAAAAGAGAAGGGGAGCGGGCGGCCCAAATGGCTATTCTTTTTATAGATGTTGTATTGAAAAAGAACGCAGATTATGATATGATAAATTGAATTATCATGGGGTGGTCTGTGCATCCACAATCTATGCCCGTTTGCGCGGCAAAACGCGCGGAAAAGAGCGCATAATGCTGAAACTGATGTATATTACCAATCGGCCGGAGATCGCCCGGATCGCCGAGGCGGCGGGCGTCGATCGGATCTTCGTGGATATGGAATATCTCGGCAAGGACGCGCGGCAGCGCGGCCTGGACACGGTGAAATCCCGCCACACAGTCCGGGACGCCCGCGCCGTCAAGGCAGCCCTTTCTGCGGCGGATTTGCTGGTGCGCGTCAACCCGATCCACGACGCTTTCTCAGGCATCCCTTCATCCCGGGAGGAGATCGACGCGGCGGTGGAAGCAGGCGCGGATATTCTCATGCTGCCCTATTTCAAAACCGTCGGCGAGGTCCGGACCTTCCTGGAGCTGGTGGACGACAGGGTGAAGACCATGCTGCTGTTTGAGACGCCGGAGGCGGTGACGCTGGCGGATGAGATCCTCGCGCTGCCCGGCATCGATGAGATCCACATCGGACTCAACGATCTGAGTATCGGCTATGGACAGCCCTTCCTGTTTCAGCCTCTGGCGGACGGCACGCTGGATCTGTTGTGCCCCAAGTTCCGGGCGCGTGATATTCCCTTCGGCTTCGGCGGTATCGCCCGCCTGGGCGGGGGCGCGGTCCCCGCGGAGATCATCATCCGGGAGCATTGCCGTCTGGGCTCGCAGCGGGCGATCCTGTCGCGCAGCTTCTGCAATACGGATAAAACCACCGATCTTACTGAGATCGAGGCCATTTTCCGAACAGGCCTGACGGAGCTTCGGCAGTTTGAAGCCGCCTTTGACCGCACGCCGGAGGCGCTGGCGGAGAACCATGCCGAGCTGCGGCGCCGCGTGGCGGATGTGGTGCGAAAAATGGAGGAAGGACAATGAATCTGCTGGTGACCGGCGCCTGGATCGGCGCGCAGGAGCATATCCCCGCCATTGAGGCAATGGGACACCGGGTCGTGTTTCAGCAATGGGAGACGGATCCGCTGCCATGCGGCAATGCGTGGGTGGAGGGTGTGATATGCAATTCGCTGTTCCTTCATCACCCCATTGAAATGTTTCCCAATCTTCGCTACATCCAGACCATCAGCGCAGGGCTTGACCGCGTGGATGTGGATTATGTTTCCGCCCACGGGATCGAACTGCACAATGCACGGGGTGTGTACAGCGTTCCCATGGCGGAATTCGCCGTGGGCGGCGTGCTGCAATTATATAAACAGGCGAAGACATTTTTTGAAAACCAAAAATCCCATACGTGGGAAAAGCACCGGGATCTGCGGGAGCTGTGCGGCAAGACGGTGACCGTTCTGGGCTGCGGCAGCGTGGGCACGGAGTGCGCCAAACGCTTCCGCGCCTTCGGATGCCGGGTGCTGGGCGTGGACCTTTTTCCGCGGCAGGATGAGAGCTACGATGAAATTCTGCCGCTGACCGATTTGAACGGCGTGCTGCCCGGGACCGACATCCTGCTGCTGACCGTTCCCTTGACAAAGGACACCCGCGGCCTGATCGGCGCGGACCGGCTGGCAAGACTCAAGCCGTCCGGCATCCTGGTGAACATCGCCCGGGGCCCCGTCGTCGACGAGGCCGCCCTCGCGGACGCCCTGCGTACCGGTGTCCTCTCCGGCGCGGTGCTCGACGTCTTCGAGACCGAGCCGCTGTCAGAGACGAGCCCCCTGTGGGATATGGATACCGTCATCCTCACCCCTCACAACAGCTTTGCTGGCGAGGGGAACAGCGAAAGACTCGCAAACCTGATTATCCGCAATTTAGAGGTCGATTAGAGACAGACACAATCTGCTGGAGGCCTGTTATGAAACAGTTCAAGGAAGAAATCAGAACGGCATTGGACGCCGACTCCAAAAACAGAGAATTCCTGTTTCGAAGAGGGTATCTTTTGACTTCACGTGCGTTCAATGATTTGGATCAGTATCCGTTCTACGGCCTGTGGGAATGTGTTCCGCTGGACAGGTATAGCCTGTATGTTCAGCAAAAGCAGACGTTCTATGTTGCCCGAAGGTCGTCGTTGAGCATTGCGCTGATTGGTCATGCTTATAACCCATTTGATGGAAAGTGGATGGAAAATGATATTTGCGAAGACTTGCTCGACGCATATCAGCAAGGCGAAGACGCATACTTTGAAAAAGTTTCCGAATTGACCGGTCTTCATGTGATCATTCTGGTTGAAAACGGCAGGATTACTGCCTGTCAGGATGCCTGCGGACTGACAGGATGTTACTTCGGCACAGTCAGGGGCGAGATCTTCATTTCAGAGCATCCCCAATTGATTGCGGATCTATGTGATCTGAAAATGGACGCCATGGTGGAAAAGTTGGTCACATCCAAATGCTACAATATCGGCAACAGGCACCTGCCGGGCAATTTGACCCCGTACAGACAGATCAAACGCCTCGGCGCCAATACCTGTCTCGAATATGACGGCAGTTTCCAGATAAGGCGGTTTTTCCCGACGCTGCCACATCCGGAATACAAAACAGAAGAGGAAATACATACCAACATCCAGCACGTCGCGGAGCTGCTGCACAAGGGTATTGAATGCTGTACAAAGAAATGGGATCGCTGTGCAATTTCGCTGACGGGCGGTACCGACAGCAAAACGACACTGGCCTGCGCAAACGGACTATACGACAGATTCTCATTTTTCAGTTTTCACAGCAAACCGCAGGAGCTGGTCGATGCGCAGGCTGCAAAAAAGCTCTGTACGGCGCTTGGCTTGCAGCACACGCTGTATCATATCCCGGATTCTAACGAAGAAATCCGTGATTTTGAGCTCATCAAAATGATTCTGGCGCATAATACGAGCTATTTTGTCAATCTTGCAGACAATGAGATTCGTAAATACATCTTTCTGCATGATCTTGATGCCTACGATATTGAATTGAAATCATGGGCGTCCGAAGTCCCGCGAGTGTTCCTGGAGCGGAAGTACAAAATCAAAATGCCAGAGGTACTGAACGAGCGGCACTGCAGCATCTTCCAGACCAGGTATTTCGGCCATCCTGAACTGTTGAAATGGTCTGACCGGGAGTATCGGCGTTTTCTGCGGGAGATTGAACTGGAAGAGCCACTCTTCAATTATGAACACACGGATTCTTTCTATTGGGAAGTCAGGATGAGCTGTTGGGGCGTCTCTGTTATATCCTCCCAGCAGGCATACCATCGCATGACAATCCCAATGAACAACCGTAAGATCCTGGATATTATGCTGTCTTTCCCACGGGAGGAACGAAAGGCCGATGGGATCCATAAGCAGATTATGCAGTGCATGAACCCGGCAGTGGCAAATGCCGATGTTGAAATCCGCAACCTCTATTTCCACGGGTATCGAATTTGGATGGAAAAGCTATATTTCTATTATCGAACGCTGCTTTATCCTGCGCACAAATAACGAGATCAACCGATTTGATGCGACTCGAAAGGCAAAAGATTTATTCTGGGAGGATCCTATGAATATCCTCTATACCGCAACGGTTTTGAGCCATATATGCCAGTTTCATCTGCCACACATGCGAATGCTGCAAGCGAAGGGGTGGGAGGTCCATGTAGCCGCCCACGATAATCTGGCAGTCAAGAACGGCCTGCAGCTCAGGTATTGTGACAGGTTCATTGAGATACCGTTTTCCCGTTCCCCAAAGAGTATGGACAATCTGAAGGCGTACTGCCAGCTGAAAAAGCTGTTGCGGGAAAACCATTATGACGTAATCTTATGCAACACCCCCATGGGCGGGATCGTCACCCGGCTGGCGGCAAGGAAAGCCAGAAAAAACGGAACGAAGGTCATCTACATGGCCCACGGATTTCACTTCTTCCGGGGGGCGTCGAAAAAGGCCTGGATGCTTTTCTATCCCATCGAAAAGCACATGGCAAAATACTGCGATTTGCTGATCACGCTCAATGAAGAGGACGAGTCCCTGGCCGGAAAACGATTCGGCAAACGTACAAATGTGGCGCGCATCCATGGCGTGGGTGTGGACGAAAGCCGTTATCACCCGGCGACGCCGGAGGATCAGCTTGCCATGCGGGAAGCCGAAGGTCTTGCGTCGGATGATTTCGTGATCCTCTGTACCGGAGAGCTGAACGCGAACAAAAACCAGACGACGCTGGTATCTGCCGCCGCGCTTTTGAAGGACGAGATCCCGCGTCTGAAGATCCTGCTGGCTGGAAACGGCCCCAGGGAACAGGCACTTCGGGAGCAGATTCATGCAGAGGGGCTGGACGGTATCGTCAGGCTCATCGGCTACCGCACCGACCTGGAGCGGGTGGTTCCCGCTGTGGATCTGGTGGTCTCGTGCAGCAAACGCGAGGGCATGCCCCTGAACATCATTGAGGCCATGCTCTGCGGGAAGCCCGTCGTCGCCTCTCACAACCGAGGCCATGATGAGCTGGTTCGAGACGGCGTGACCGGACGGCTGCTGCCCTTCGGCGATGTCCCGGCCTTTGCCGCTGCGATCCGGAGCGTGTACCGGAACGCCGCGCAGGCCGCTGCCATGGG
Source organism: Oscillospiraceae bacterium (assembly GCA_015068455.1). GTDB lineage: Bacteria > Bacillota > Clostridia > Oscillospirales > Oscillospiraceae > SVMC01. The sequence goes on from SVKO01000002.1 coordinate 26,314, forward strand.
GCAGAACGGGCGCCGGGAGATCCGGCCCTATACCATCGCTGCTGTCGGCGCAGAGTTGAATGACCTTCTGCAGGCTGTCCGCGATTGAAAGAAGAGAGGAAGAAAGAATGAAATTGATTCGGCAGCTTGCGAATGCGAAGGAGCAGATCAATGCGGTCGATACCACCGGCTTTTTGAGAGAAATAAGCGCACAAGAGCTCCGGCTGCTTCAAAACACGCTGCTGGAAATGCTTCTGGATGTGCTGGCTGTCTGTCAGGCGCACAACATACGTGCGTTTCTCTTGGGAGGGACGGCGCTTGGCGCGGTCAGGCATAAGGGCTTTATTCCTTGGGATGATGATATAGATATCGGGATGCCGAGAGATGATTATAAGAGATTTATTCCAGCATTTGAAACATATTTGTCTGACCGGTATGTTCTGAACGCTCCAAATTATAGTGAGACAGCACTGGCAAGATTCCCAAAAATCTTGAAGAAAGATTCCTATTTGGATACCGGAGGTATTCGGGACAAGTCTCTATGTAAGGTGTTTCTTGATATTTTTATCGTTGACCGCATCCCTGAAAACACGTTTAAGCGAAAATGGAAAGGCCTTTGGTGCAATGTACTGGAGTTTATTGCCGGTCAGGTGGCTTATTATGAATGCCTCGATGAAATATGGATCCGACAGTTCAAGACCAACGGAAAAACAAGCTATTATATCCGACGATTCATCGGGTGGCTTTTCTCATTCCAATGTGCCTCAAGATGGTACGATTCCATTGATCGAGTCATCCAATATCCAAAAGAAACGAGGCTCTGGGGCTTGCCTACTGGCTGCCGGCATTATTTCGGTGAGATATTTCCTGAGGATGTGTTTTTCCCCAACGGAACAGGCGTGTTCGATGGGCATGCAGTTCCTATGGTCAACGATCCGGATGCCTATTTGAAAAACCTTTACGGAGATTTTATGCAGATCCCACCGCCCGAAAAGCGCCAGAAGCACTTTGTGCGGGAGCTGCGGCTGTAATACTGCAAGACAGCGGAGGTGTCGTTATGAACGTTGCACTTATTCTCGCCGGCGGAATTGGCAATCGCATGGGATTTGAGATCCCAAAGCAGTTCGTCTGTGTTTATGATAAGCCGGTCCTGCTCTATACGCTCGAGGGCTTTCAAAAACACCCCATGATCGACGCCATTGAAGTCGTGTGCGTGGACGGCTGGCACGATATTCTCAGGTCTTACTGCGCCCAGTACGGGATTACGAAGCTGAAGTGGATCGTTTCCGGCGGGCAAACCGGGCAGGAATCCATCCGAAACGGGGTTTTCCATTTGGAGGATGTCTGCGCCCCGGACGACATCGTTGTCATTCACGACGGGATCCGCCCGCTGGTGGACCGCTCCGTGCTCTCGGATGTGATCCAGGTCTGCATGGAGAAAGGCAGCGCGGTTTCGTCGCTTCCGTATAACGAGCAAATATTTCTGATGGACGATCCGCTGTCAACTACGAAATACATTCCCCGCGATACGCTTCGGCGGGTCTCCACCCCCCAGGCCTACCGGTTCGGGAAGCTCCTGTGGGCTTATCGGGAGGCATTTGAAAAAGGGATCGGGATCCATGGGGCATCTTATACCAATACTATGTTTGCAGATCTTGGAGAACGGCTGTATTTCGCCGCAGGCTCGGACAAAAATATCAAGCTTACTACGAAGGACGATCTGGCGTTGTTCAAAGCCTATCTCAGGGCTGAGAAAGAAATGGATCCCGGAGAATAAGAGGGAAGCAGTTTATGAACAGAATGGATTGCCGCGAATATCGGCAGGATGTGGCGTATGTTGCCGGCCTGAACCTTCCGTGGGATAAACTCCGCGGGAAAACGCTGCTCATTTCCGGCGCCACCGGGATGGTCGGCAGTTTCCTGATCGATGTCCTTCTTGAGAAGAATCTCGAAAGTACGGTTTTTGCACTGACGAGAAATGAAAAAAAAGCGCAGGGACGGGCCACACCTGCGTGGGGAAGCTCTGTCCGGTTTATTGCGTGTGATATCAACCAAACGATGCCGGAACTCCCCGCACAGATCGATTATGTGGTTCACGCTGCAAGCAATACGCATCCCGTGGCCTATGCGACGGATCCCATCGGCACGATAGCCACCAATATCATCGGCACACAGCATATGCTGGAGCTTGCTGCTGCGCATCAGGCGAAACGGGTCATTTTTCTTTCTTCCGTGGAAATTTACGGCCAGAACCGCGGCGATTGCGAGCGCTTTGACGAGAGATACTGTGGTTATATCGACTGCAATACACTGCGTGCGGGTTATCCGGAGGGGAAACGCGCGGGAGAAGCTCTTTGCCAGGCATATATCAGACAGAAGGGTCTGGATGTTGTGATTCCCAGACTTCCTCGAATCTATGGCCCGACCATGCTCCCGTCGGACACGAAGGCAATCTCACAGTTCATCAAAAATGGAATCCACGGAGAGAATATTATCCTCAAATCGGAGGGAAATCAGCTGTATTCTTACAGCTATGTGGCGGATGCCGTATCAGGAATCCTTTACTGCCTTTTCTTTGGGAAAAACGGTGAAGCGTATAACATCGGGGATCCTTCATCGGATATTTCCCTGAAGGAACTTGCCGGTTTGATTGCGGATTACGCTGATACTCGCGTCATCTTTGAACTTCCGGATGAAACCGAGAAGGCCGGCTATTCCAAGGCGACCAAAGCGCTGATGGACGGTACGAAATTGAAAAGTCTTGGATGGAGCATGCGCTACAGCATTGCGCAGGGAATCCCGCGAACCATGGAAATCATGTGCGCCAACAGTCAGTGCTGATTTCAAATCAGCAGCAATGAGAGGTTTATATGGACACTCGGCCAATTCGAATACTGCATGTGATCGGACGCATGGATCTTGGCGGCGCGGAAACGCTGATCATGAACCTTTATCGGCATATCGACCGAAACAACGTGCAATTTGATTTTGTTGAAAATACTGAAAAAGCGGCGGCCTTCGATTCCGAGATTCGATCGCTGGGCGGGCGGATCTATCATTGTCCGCACTATAACGGAAAAAACCATTTTGCCTATGTGAAATGGTGGGACCGTTTTTTCAAAGAACATGCTGCCGAATATGCCGCGGTCCACGGACATCTTGGCAGTACCGCGGCAATTTACCTGCGGACGGCAAAAAAATACGGCCTGCACACCATCGCGCACAGCCATAATACAAAGGGCGTCGGCTTCGGCGATCTCATCTATCGCGCCTATGCGTTCCCGACCAGGTTCATTGCCGACCGGTTCTTTGCGTGCTCCCGGGCGGCGGGGATCGACCGGTACGGCAAAAAAGTCGGCGCCGATCCGGAGCGCTGCATCGTGCTTCACAATTCGATCGATACGAAGCATTTCGCGTATGATCCCCGGCTTCGTGCGGAAACCCGGGCGAAACTCAATGTCTCCGATGAGGAGCTCCTGATCGGCCATATCGGCCGGTTTGTGCCGCAGAAAAATCACACATTCCTGATCGATATCTTTTCAGAAGTGTGTAAAATACATGAAAACTCAAAGCTGCTCCTGCTTGGCAAAGAGGACGCTGCGCAGACGGTCCGAAGAAAGGTCGAGACGCTGGGACTTACGGACCGCGTTATCTTCGCCGGCGTGCAGAACGATACATCTCCGTATTATCAGGCGATGGACATTTTTGTTCTTCCTTCCGTCTATGAAGGATTTGGAATCGTCAATCTCGAGGCGCAGTGTTCCGGACTGCCGTGTGTCATTTCCGATAAGGTGGCGCCCGATTGTGTTTTGGCAGAGGATCTTGTCACAATTTGCAGTCTTTCCGCCGGCAAAGATCGCTGGGCAGATTGTATTCTTTCATTGATCGGTACAGAGCGCAGGGATCATTCCGCCGTAATTGCAGAAAAAGGCTTTGATATTGTGCGGACGGCCTCGTGGATCGAAGTATATTACTGTTCAAAAAAAGGATGAAACAATGAAGAATAAAGTATCGTTTTCGATCATCACGCCAACGTATAATCGGGGAGAGCTTTTAAAACGCTGCTTTTCTTCACTAGAAAAGCAGACATGCATGGATTTCGAATGGATTATTGTTGACGACGGCAGTACAGATGATACGGAATCAATCGTCGCTGGATTTATGTCGACAGCTCCTTCAATGGAAATATGTTATCTACGTAAGGAAAACGGCGGGAAACATACAGCCTTAAATGCAGCGCATTCGCACATTCATGGAAAATATGTTTTTATTCTTGATAGTGACGATGAATTGACCGAGGATGCAGTGGCCCAAGCGTTAGAAGGTTGGTCGCAGTGGGACGCGTGCACTGAAGTGGGTATTGTTGCTTTTCTCAGAGGCCGGGATCTGGAGCATCCGTGCTGCTATGTCAAGGAAGAAAAAGTTCCAGTGGATATTACGTCATATCCTCGGATTTGCCCGATCAGCAGTGATGTCTGTGAGATTATTCGAACGGAGATTTTTCTCAATTACCCGTTTCCAGTGTTTCCAGGTGAACGATTCCTTTCTGAAGGCGTCTTGTGGAATCGAGTCGGGATGGCCTATAAATGTGTGTATATCAATCGGATAATCTACCTATGCGAGTATCTAGAAGGCGGCCTGACACGTTCAGGACGAGCTATGCGGATACGGAATCCGCACGGTGGAATGTGTTCCTCCAACTTGAATATGACAAAGAAAAACAACCTGAAGAGGCGGATCAAAAATGGACTCTTGTTCACATGCTACGGATGCTTTGCAAAGCTGTCGCCTCTTCAGATGGCCCAAGAGTGTGATCATAAAGCATTGATGTTCCTTTGCCTGCCGTTCGGGTGGCTGATTTACCAAGTCTGGAAAAGAAAATATAACGGGGGAGCAGCATGATATCTGTACTGATAATTGCAGGAAAACTATATATCGGCGGTGCGGAACGTATATGTAGAGATATCGGTATTAATGCAGATAAACAAAAGTTCCAGATCGATTATCTCGTTTTTGAAAACAAAGTTGAAGCATATGAACAGGAACTGGTGGATCATGGTTGCAGGATTTGGCATATCGATCCGCCGAACACAGGGTATTTCCAATTCTATCGTAGTCTAAAAAGAATAATTCGAGACAATCAGTATGATGTCGTCCACAGCCACACCATGTTCAACTCCGGCATGGTGCTGCGCGCAGCAAAACGCTGCGGCGTTCCGGTTCGGATTGCACATTCCCACAGCATTCGAGGGGAAAACGTTCGGACGGCGATCCAAAATGCTTATGAAAAAACCATGCGCCGGTGGATCCTGCGGTACGCGACGCATTATGTCGGATGCGGGCAGGCGGCAGGCGAATGGCTGTTCGGCAGGCGTGCATTCCGGGATAAGGGCATTGTACTGCTGAACGGGATCGAAACAGAGCGCTTTCGCTATGATCCGACGAAAAGAGCGCAAATACGGCGGCAGAATCATTGGGAAGACTGTTTTGTCATTGGGCACGCCGGGCATATGGCTCCGGTGAAAAACCAGATTTTTTTGATCAAGCTGATGCCGGAGATCCTCAAGCGGCGCCCGAATGCCCGACTGGTACTTCTCGGGGACGGGGAGGACCGCCCCATGCTGGAGCAGGCAGTCCGCACATTGGGGCTGGATACGGTTGTTTTTATGCCCGGAAACGTACCGAACGTCAATGAATACCTCAGTGCAATGGATGTTTTCGCGTTTCCCTCTCTCCATGAGGGAATGCCGCTGGCGATCCTTGAAGTGCAGGCAAATGGATTGCCTTGTGTAATTTCAGATCGGGTACCAAAAGACGTTTTTCAGACCGTTTTGCTTTCTCCGCTTCCACTGGAGGATTCTGAATCTCAATGGGCAGATGCGCTTCTTTCCGCAGAACGCAGCAATCCGGAGCAATACTCTATCATGCTGCATAATACCGGCGCAAATGTTCGATGGATGCTTGAAAAGCTATATCAAATATATCAAGGGCAGTCAATGTGAATGAGGAAAACAAATGAAAAAACTCCTGTTTGTTATTCCGACTATGCGTATGGGCGGCGCAGAAAAAGCGCTGGTTTCGCTCCTAAAAAGTCTGGACCCGGGTCAAGTTGAGATTGATTTATTCTTGTTTGAGCAAGGAGGCATTCTTCAGGAACAGATTCCTTCCTGGGTTCGCATTCTTCCGGAGGATCTGGTTACAAGGGCAATGACGCTGGAGTTTCGGTTATACTGGAAGGATCTTCTTCGTCAATGGAAATTGGGAGCGGCGTCAGCAAGACTTTGGATGAAGATGCAGCCGTCTATCCGGAAACGACTCCATCTGAAGGCAAAAGCCAATTGGTGTATTGCAAAAAGATACATTAGGCATCTGGAACCGGAATATGATGTTGCAATTGGGTTTCTTGAGGGAACGGCAGACTTCTATGTCATCGAAAAAGTGACAGCAAAAAAGAAAATAGGGTGGATTCACAGCGATTTTACCGGAAGACGGTTGTTAGAGAGCGAGCGGTCTCTGTATAAAAAATTTGATTATCTTGCTACGATCTCTGAGATATGCAGGCAGGCGTTTATCTCTGTGCTGCCTGAGGTTGGCGCACGAATATCGGTGATTCAGAACATCACCTGTGCGAACGATGTTCGAGCGGCTTCCGCTGCGCCTATGGACGAGGTGTGGGATCGATCCATCCCGCATTTATTGACGGTGGGACGGCTGGAGCACCAAAAGGGAATTGACATTGCGGCGAAAGTAAGTCTCATATTGAATGCGCGTGGGCTTCGGCACAAGTGGCATGTTTTTGGAGCCGGTTCAATGGAATCCCAGATCGAGACGTTTATTCATGAGAATCATCTTGAAAACACGTTTTCTCTGGATGGACAGAAGAAAAACCCGTATCCCTTTATGCGTCGTGCGGATATCATTGTCCAACCGTCGCGATTGGAGGGAAAATCGATGGTCCTTGATGAAGCGAAGATTCTCGGAAAGGCCATCGTGACAACGAATTATCCGTCTGTTGCGGATCAGATCATTGACGGTGAAACCGGTGTGGTCACAGAGATGACGCCTGAATCCGTCGCAGATGGAATAGAGCGCGTACTGACAGACTCAGTGTTGAGAAAACAGCTTGAGATTAATTGCATTTCTTCAATCAATGATTCGGAACAAGCGCTGCAGGCGTTTTACCGGTTGATTGCGCAGTAGTGCCATCTGATCATAGAAGCTGTTTTGAAGAAATGGTTCATGCCTGCTTTTTTCGTTTCCGTTTTTTAGAAGATTTATTCAAAGAGTCATGTGCCGGTGTCTGCAAAGGAAAGAAACATGAAATTCCGACGTTTTTTTGCAATTATACTCTACAAAGCAATCGCGAAGCATATGCCGCTTTCCGATGGAAAATGCAGTTTCGGGGCCAAGAAACTGCGGTATTTCTGCGCCAGACAGATTCTGCCAAGGTGCGGGAATAACGTCAATATTGAGCGAAAAGCTCAATTTGCATGGGACCTTTGTATCGGTGATAATTCCGGAATTGGCGTAAATGCGTTGATTTCGCCCAATGTCATCATCGGGAATGACGTGATGATGGGGCCGGATTGTATGATGTTTACGTCAAATCACGGCATGGAGCGAATGGACATCCCAATGTGGCGACAGGCGTCTACAGCGCCGGAACCGATAATCATTGGAGACGACGTATGGATCGGCTCGCGAGTGACGATCCTGCCCGGTGTACATGTTGGAAACGGAGCAGTCATCGGCGCGGGAGCAGTTGTCACAAAGGATATTCCGGATTACGAAGTCTGGGGCGGAAATCCTGCCAGAAAGCTCAAAAGCAGAAAGACCGACCGGCAGGAATCTGTATGCGAGGGACGACAGGACTAATATTTGAGGAGCAAGTTGATTAATGACTATTTATGTGTGGATGGTAGTGCTTCTTGTGGCAGCGGCTTTTTTGTTTCGCGGCAACCGGAGAAACTGCAAAATCTTCATGATTATCTCATTTCTGCTGCTTTTTTCTGTTATGGGGCTGCGGAATGTTTACGCATTCGGAAGTGATGCATGGGGGACACATGGCTCCTACTCGATGAGTTTTGATAGGATCGGCGCTACTCCATGGGGCAATTTAGCAGGTAAGGGACAGAACAACTATAACATCGGCTTCATATACCTCATGAAGATTTTTTATGAATTGACAAACGGAAACTATCAATTGTTTATTTCGATTTTCTCCCTGTTCGTGGTGTTTTCTTACGTTCGATTCATAAAGAAGTATTCTGTATCGCCAATTCAAAGCGTCCTGTATTTTTTGGGCTTGCTCTTTTATCCCTTTTTGTTTGACGCTTTGAAGCAGGCTTTGGCGATGGCCGTTTTGCTTTTTGCATTTGATGCGATTATCGAAAAAAAGCCGATCAAATTCTTGATTATTGTTGCGCTGGCTGCAACATTCCATTTTCCGGCGCTCGTTTTTCTTCCTGCGTACTGGATTGGGCGGATGAAGATCGGACGAAACTATCTGATTCTTCTGGCTGCTTTTCTGCTTATCACGTTTGTTTTCCGGAATCAGCTTTTGAATCTGATGCTGAATGCTTATGGAGACAGTGATACCGAGGCTACAATGGAAGGAATCAGATTCCTGCGTAACAAGGCCCTGATCATGATCGCTATCGTTATTTTTGCTGTAGTCATCAGACCGCCGACTCCGGAAGAGACCGTATACAATATACTGTTGATGTTTGCAGGCATCTCGATTGTTTTTCAGACTTTCTGCGGATACAACAACATTTTTGAGCGGCTTGCCGACTACTATTTCCATACATCTATTGTGTTTATTCCATTGGTTTTTGAACAAGGCAGGGAACCAAGCGGCCGTATCGCTTTATTTGTAAGCGACCCCGCTAAAAAAGCAGCTGTTCTGATCGCCTGTGCATTTGCAATTTGGCGATTCCTGTCATACGTAAATGATTCGGGATTGTTTTTGCCGTATTTGTTCTTTTGGCAATCATAAGAGGAATGACAGACATGGAATCAGTAAGCGTCATTATCCCAGTGTTCAACTGCAAAGAGTTTCTTGGGAACTGTGTAACGTCTGTCACATCAGTGAACGATTTTTGCAGGACAGTGTTTGTTCGTGAAATCATTTTGGTTGATGACGGATCCACAGACGGATCTTCGGAGCTTTGCGATGATCTGAGTAAAACAAGCGGGTCTGGAATTTGCAGGATCAGGGTGATCCATCAGAACAACAGGGGGGTTTCTGCGGCAAGAAATGCGGGATTGGGTGCGGCGCTCGGTACGTATGTTCTCTTTGTGGATTCTGATGATACGGTCGATTCCAGAAAACTGGCAGATCTTATGCAGAAGCTCGAACAGGATATCTCAACAGATATGGTTGTGTTTGGGATGTCTTTTGATTATTATGCCAGCAACCGCATTTATCGGCAGGAGCGCATGCTCCCGCCTTTTATGGGAACCAAAACGTATGATGAATGTGAAGTAAACCTATATAACCTTTTCATCAACAATATGCTCAGTTCAGTTTGCAATAAGCTGATTCGAAGAGACGTGATTGAGAGAAGCAGGATAAGACTTCAGGAGGATATGATTCTCTATGAGGATCTGGAGTTTTCGCTTCGGGTGCTGGCGCAGTGCCGCCTGGTTCATTTCTGCACGGAGCCGATTTACTACTACCGTCAAGTATCGGATGAGAGTAATGCCGGACGCAGGTTGAAGCGGATCGCACACATCCCGTCGGTCATTGCCAAAATTGAAGACGCATTGATTCCATTTGGAGATCAAACGGATATTCTTTTGTCCGTGTACTTGGTTTTGGCGAGAGGAAAAAACAGCTGCGCTTCCCGAAAAGAAATAGATGTTGTCTGCAATGATTTCAGAGAATGGATTGATCAGCGCGAACTGAAGAGTGAGATAACGAATAATAAACAGGCGATGATTTTATACAATGGGAACAGTAATCAGATCCTGTTTCGACGAAAAAAAGCAAAAATCCGCCATCGGCTGGCTAATTGGCTCAAACAAAATGTTGGAGATTTTAGAAAATGGAGATCTCAATCATAGTACCCGTGTATAATGTCGAAAGGTATTTAAGCAGATGTATAGATAGCATCCTTGCACAGACCTTTCCGGATTATGAATTGATCCTCGTTGACGACGGATCCCCAGATTCTTGTGGCGCAATTTGTGATCAGTATGCAAAAAAAGATAATCGTATCCAGGTGATCCACCAGCAAAACGGAGGGGCAGCCTCGGCACGAAATGCAGGGCTTGATATTGCAGAAGGCGAATGGATCGCGTTTATTGACAGTGATGACTGGATTCATCCAGATTATCTTCGCATATTGTTTGAAGTGGCCGGTCAAAAAAACGCCGACATTGTCGCATGCAGATATGCATTGGTCCATGACAATGCAATAGTGGATGACTCGCAGATGTTTCCGGTTTTTTCTGCGGAAGACAGGGAAGAATATTGGATTCATGATAGAGTTGGAGCCGTAGTGCCTTGGGGAAAGCTATACCGACGAGAGCTGTTCGCAGGATTGCGTTTTCCCAATGGGCGAACAGCTGAAGACGAATATGTGTCATATAAGGTCCTGTTTGGCTGTAAAAACCTGGTTGTGCTTGACAATAGAATGTATCGCTATTTTGTCAATGTCAACAGTGTGTCGAGGAATAATTACATCCAAAGATTGCCTGACGTACTTGAAGCGTTCAAATTGCATGAAGAGTATTTCAAAAACAGCCCTTGGCAGAAAGTTTATCGGCTTGAAATTGAGCATTTTGCGGCGGCATGGTCGGATGCAATTTGGATCACAAAGAATATGAAAGACAGCGCGTCCAGGCAGCAGACAAAAGAATATCGAACAAAACTTAGACAGTTTTTAGCCACCCACAAAGCTATGATTCCAATTGAAAAGAGAAAAGATATCTACATTTCAGCGTATCCTGGACATGCGTGGTGTATTAGAGGTTTTGGCTTTTTAAAAAGGATATTTAAGCATGAGTGAATTAGTATCTGTTATTATCCCAATTTACAATGTAGAATCATATCTGGAAAGATGTGTGGACTCCATTCTTTCTCAGACATATCGGAATCTTGAGGTTATTCTAGTTGATGACGGCTCTACGGATTGTTGCGGTGAGATGTGTGATTGCTTTGCAGAGAAAGACGACAGGATCAGAGTGATTCACAAAAAAAACGGAGGTCTTTCCGATGCCCGCAATGTGGCGCTGGACATCTGTACGGGTGAGTATATCAGCTTTGTAGACAGCGATGATTATGTGAGCTCGGATTTTATTGAGACGCTTTACCATGCGATTCAAAAACATAAAACGAAGCTTGCAATCTGCGGAATCATGAAATTCGACGGTTTCGGGAAGTTTACTGTCGATTACGCGCCCAGTAATGTGGAAGAAAGCGTTTCCAGCAGTAAAATGGCTGAGACCGTCTGGCGACCGGCAGCCTGTAACAAACTGTATCATCGCAGCCTTTTTCAAGGTATACGCTATCCGGTCGGGAAGCTCTACGAGGATCTGTTTATCTACCACGATATTCTGGCGCAGGTTGACAGCATTTCCTTTACGGGAAAAATCTCCTATTATTATTTCGACAGACAAGACAGCATCATGAATAAAAAATATGATATTAGAAATGCCGATTTGATTGAAGGACTTGATTTAAGAATTCAGAAACTTCGGGAAATGAAATATGACGACCTTGCCGATCAGCAGCTTTCGTTTGTATTTAATGAAACCGTAAAAGCATTTGAGAAATTGGATCGTGCCGGTGATTTGGAGAAGAGACGGTTGAAGGAAGTTAAAATGATTTGCGATCGTCATTTCAGGGAAATGATGTCTTATTCCTGCTTCTCAACTCGACAAAAAGCTAAAATTGCACTGTTCCGAGTCTTTCCGGCAATCTACCTTCATTTTTGCAAGGCTGGATTATAATGCGATGGGAATAGCCTTCGCTGTGAAAAAGACAAAACAAGAAAACAATATGGAGAAAAAAGTTTGATGGATAAAGGCAAGTATTATAAAGAAATAGCATCGGGAAGCAAGGCTCTGAAATTCAATTTCAAAGAGGTTTGGCAGTATAAAGACCTGATTCTCCTGTTTGTGAAGCGCAACTTTGTATCTCAATACAAGCAGACGATACTCGGGCCGGCATGGGCAATCATCCAGCCACTGATGACGACCATCGTATTTACATTTGTTTTTGGCAACGTCGCACATCTGGCCGATTGCGGCGCGGTTCCGACATTTCTCTTTTACATGTGCGGCAATGTGACGTGGTCTTATTTCTCGGGATGTTTGACCGGCACGGCTGACACCTTTATTGCCAATAGCGGAACGATGGGAAAAGTTTATTTTCCGCGACTGTGTATGCCTATTTCCACGGTGTTGAGCAGACTGATCAGTTTTGGCATTCAGTTCGCCATGTTCCTTATTTTCCTGGTCATATATCTTTTTATTCCGGGCTATGTGATTCAGATCAATCCACTTGCGCTGCTTGCCCCGCTGCATATCCTGCAAATGGCAATGCTTGGCCTGGGATGTGGCGTGATTATTTCCTCGTGTACGACAAAGTACAGAGACCTGCGATTCCTTGTGGGCTTTGGCGTTTCCCTCTGGATGTACGGTACGCCGGTCGCGTATTCACAGAGACTGTTTCGAGGGACGATCCTTTATCATGTCGTCCGCTTCAACCCTGTGACTCCAGTCATTGAAATAATGCGATACGGTTTCCTGGGGCCGGAGGCGGGCTCCGTGGATTGGGTTTCCTACGGGTGTTCCTGGGTCATTACGGTTATTCTTCTGGCATGGGGCGTACTTCTGTTCAACAAGGTTGAGCGCACGTTTATGGATACAATCTGAGGTGAGATATGAGCACGGAAATATTAACGATTAAGCATGTCTCCAAGGAATACCGATTGGGTATGATTGGCGGAACATCGCTAAAAGAAGAATTACAAAGGAAACGAGCTGCCAAAAAGGGATTGGAAGATCCCACCAGAAAGGTCACAGATACATCGGTTGGAAGGATCGGGGAGCGGTTCCTGGCCCTGGATGACATCAATCTCACTGTACACCAGGGGGAACGTGTAGGTATCATTGGGCATAACGGCGCCGGGAAATCCACACTTCTGAAGCTGATTAGTCGAATTACTGCCCCCACAACCGGAAGCATTGCCATGAACGGGCGTGTGGCGTCGATGCTGGAGGTCGGCACCGGCTTTCATCATGAGTTGACCGGCAGAGAAAACATATATATGAACGGCGCCATCCTTGGGATGACAAAGGCCGAAATCGACGCGAAGATTGAGGATATCATTGACTTTTCAGAATGTCGGAAATTCATTGACACTCCAGTGAAACGATATTCTTCCGGAATGTATGTAAAACTCGCATTCTCGGTAGCGGCACATCTTGACGCTGAGATTATGATCATGGACGAGGTCCTGGCGGTGGGCGATGTGGCTTTCCAGAGAAAATGCCTGAATAAGATGAGCCATCTCGCGATTGATGAGGGCAGAACAGTGCTGTATGTCAGCCATAATATGGCGACGATCCGTCAGCTCTGCAATCGCTGTATCGTGCTGGATCATGGGAAGCTGATTTTCGACGGAGATGTTGAAGAGGCAATAAACAATTATTATGACGTTACGCCCGAAGTCTTGAATTATCATGAGTCAGCCTACAACACGAATGGATTTGAAGGCGAAAAATGCCGAGCATTATCTATGAAAGTCAATAATGATACCGGCATGGAATTCGTGGTAAATGAGCGCATTGATTTTGAACTCAGGATTGGATGCAGCACTGCGCTCAGCGATGTACTGATTCAGTTTGTTTGTAAAACCGGAGCGGCGAATATTACTGGCTCTGCGTTTACCGATCAAAGAGTAAATTTGGAGAGCGGGATCAACATTCTGCATGGATCAATGCCGCTGACACATTTTACTCCCGGAATTTATGATTGCGACATGATTGTTTATTGGGTGAACCATGATGGCGCCTACGTGGAGTTGGATCGGTTTAAGAACGCTCTGACATTCAGCATTGCGCAGTCTCCGGAAAAGTATGATGGAAATTATTGGTGGCACAGACGTTGGGGTTTTGCCAGCTACGAAGACATTGCCATATACAAAGACTGATACGAAGAGCTTTTATTCATGGAGGCATCGGGTTATGAACTATAAGTCGGTTAGCGACCTGAGTTCTGACATTTTACAGAACATCCACAGATTTCCCCGTGATATTGATCTTATTGTCGGAGTTCCAAGATCCGGACTGCTGGTTGCAAATCTGATTGCATTGATCCTGAATTTGCAGATTACTGATGTTGACGGCCTGCTTTCAGACCACATTATTAGCAGCGGTGCCACCAAGACCCGTTATTTAGGCGGGGGTATACGTCATATTTCTGAGTGTAAAAAGATTTTGGTTGTTGAAGACACGGTGTATACCGGGGCGTCGTTGCTGTCTGCAAAAAAGCGGATTGAAGCAAGTCATTTATCATGTGAAGTCCTTTACTTCGCTGCATACGTTTTTCCGGGCAAGGAATCCCTGGTCGATCTATATTTGCAATCATTATCCGGGCCACGTGTTTTTGAGTGGAATCTTTTTCACAGCGGCATTATTGAGAACAGCTGTGTAGATATTGATGGAGTCCTGTGTGTTGACCCTACGGAAGATGAGAATGACGATGGAGAACGATACAGGTATTTTTTGGAGCATGCTGTTCCGAAAATTATTCCCACGCGGAGAATCAAATGTATTGTAAGCAGCAGACTTGAAAAATACAGAGCAGAAACAGAAAAATGGCTCGAGAAAAATCATATTTCGTATGATAAACTTTTCTTATTAGATTCAACAGCGGAAGAACGAAGAACAAAAGGCCTACATGCTGTGTACAAGGCTGAGATCTATAAACAATCAAACTGCAATTTGTTTATTGAGAGCGCTGCATCACAAGCCATTAGAATTCACAATGATACCGGAAAACCTGTGTATTGCATCGAAAATAATTTGCTTTATGACGGAGATGTCCCCAATAGAAATCTTCCTGGGAATGCCCCTCCAAGGAAGAAGAAGCTGCGTGGTTTTTTTGCAAAAAGCCCTGTGCTAAAGAAAATATACAGGCGAATAAAAAAGAGATAAGGCATGTTGGTATCCTCCTTTTCAAGAAAGAAAAGCGGGTGAGTCCGGTTGGATCAGTTCTTGCCATTGAATTAAAGGGTTTTGTTTGGATACTTTGAAACCTGTTGGCAGAGATAAGTGTCCGGGCATCTCGGAGACTGACGGAGAGAAGCGTATGGATTATAAAATAACAGTGGTCATTCCAATATATAATGCAGAAAAATGGCTGAGGGAATGCCTGGATTCTGTAAGCAGCCAATCGCTGCGAGAGATCGAAATCATCTGCGTGAATGACGGATCTCCCGATCATTCTCTGGCGATTCTCAAAGAGTACGCTGCAAAGGACAGTCGGATTGTCATTATCGACAAGCAAAACGAGGGCGTCGGCGCCGCACGAAATGATGGGATCAGGTCAGCGAGGGGCGAATTTATCGCCTTTATGGATCCGGATGATAAATATCCTGACAAAGACTCGCTGAGCATACTCTATCAGGCGGCAACCGAGAATCATGTTGCGGTTGCGGGCGGTTATTTAGGATGCATGAACGAAAACGGAAAACAAATTCCAAAGGACCGAAGCTATTTCGGCATTGATTTTACCTGTGAGGGCTTGGTTCAATATAAGGACTATCAGTGTGATTTCCAATTCTCGGCATATATTTACAACAGGGCATTTCTGATCGGCGAGAATCTGTTTTTCCCAACGTATTCAAGATTTCAGGATCCGCCGTTTTTTGTCAATGTGATGATCTCTGCGGGATTTTTTTACGCGGTGAATCGGATGACCTATATTTACCGGATTGGGACAGAGAGACCCAAACTCAATTCAAAGAAAGTTTTTGATTTGTTGTGTGGAATGTCAGACAACTTGAAGCGATCAAAAAAAGAAGGCCTTGCCAGACTGCATTATCTTTCCGCAATGAGACTGCTGACGGACGCGTCGTACTTGGTGGAAGGACTGACTGATGACGAAGCCTTTGATGAGCTGGTGTGGAATTACATCAAAGCGGTTGGACTGATCGATGAAGATTTGATTGCTGGAGCGGGGTATGCGCTTCCAAGACCGGCTTTGCCTGGGGTTTTCGCGCGAATGATTGACGAAAGCCGTCAATTCAGAACGTTTATGAAACATAAGAGTGCCAGAGCATTGAGAAGATTATTAAAATGATTTGACGAATGAAAGCCCCATGACGAATCGAAACCTTTCTGAAAGGAACCAAAGAAGAATGAATTTTGATACTCTTTATGACCGCCTGTTGAACGGCGAAGAGAAGCTGGCGCTGATCGGGCTGGGCTACGTAGGTCTACCGATCGCAGTGGAATTTGCCAAACATGTCAAGGTCATCGGATTTGATCTTAATGAGCAAAAGATCCGGAAATACAAAAGCGGAGTAGACCCGACAAATGAGGTCGGGGAAGAGGCGATCCGCGGAACGGCCGTGGATTTTACTGCGGATGAATGTCGTCTGCGTGAGGCGAAGTTTCTGGTTGTTGCTGTGCCTACGCCCATCAACGCGGACCATACTCCGGATTTGTTTCCCGTTGAAAGCGCCTCCAGAATTGTTGGCAGGAATC
Source organism: Oscillospiraceae bacterium (assembly GCA_015068455.1). Taxonomy (GTDB): domain Bacteria; phylum Bacillota; class Clostridia; order Oscillospirales; family Oscillospiraceae; genus SVMC01. Next base: position 43,018 of record SVKO01000002.1, read on the forward strand.
TGACCCGGGGCAGCGTCGTGGTTTATGAGTCTACCGTCTATCCTGGCGTTACGGAGGATATTTGCGTGCCGATCCTGGAAAAAGAGTCCGGCCTGAGGTGTGGAGTTGATTTTAAAATCGGCTACAGCCCAGAGCGTATCAACCCGGGCGATAGGGTACACACCTTGACGACGATTCGTAAAATTGTCTCCGGTATGGACGAGGAGACCTGCCGGGCTATACAGCGGGTTTATGAGATCATCATCAAAGCAGGGACTTTCCCGGTCAGCAGTATCCGGACCGCAGAAGCCGTTAAGGTGGTGGAGAACAGTCAGCGTGATGTTAATATCGCATTCATGAACGAATTGGCGATGGTCTTTGACAGAATGGGAATCGACACGAATGAAGTTGTCGACGGAATGAACACCAAATGGAATGCGCTTGGATTTCGCCCGGGACTGGTTGGCGGACACTGTATCGGCGTGGACCCGTATTACTTCGTTTATCAGGCGGAGCGGCTTGGCTTTCACAGTCAAATCATCCTGAACGGCCGAATCGTGAACGACAATATGGGCAGATTCGTGGCAGATAAGGCGATACAGAAAATGATCGAAGCCGGTCAAGCTCCCCTAAAAAGCAAGGTGGTCATTCTCGGGCTGACTTTTAAGGAGAACTGCCCGGATTGCCGGAACAGCAAGGTGGCAGATATCGTCGAAAGGCTTCGGGAATACGGGATCGAACCGGAAATAGCTGATCCGTGGGCTGATCCGGAGGTTGCAAGACAGGAGTACGGGCTTGAATTGAAGACGTTTGATAAGATAAGTGAGGCGGACTGTGTAATTGTCGCGGTAGCGCATGAATCGTTTAAAGAGCTTGGCTTAAAGGGAATTCAAAAAATGTTTGGGAAAGGCACCGGCAAGGTACTGATCGACGTAAAAGGAATTTTCAAAACAGATGAATTGGGAAAGACAGGCCTGGTTTGGTGGCGCCTTTGATGACAGATGTGATAGAGATCCGTCATGATTTCCTGACGTTTGGATATTAAAGTTGTATTAAAGGGGGCACAAATGAAAGTCGGAATCATGTCGATGCAGCGGGTCATCAATTACGGCTCCTACATGCAGGCGCTTTCATTAAAAACTCTTCTGGAGGATCTTGGACATGAGGTCGTTTTCGTCGACTATAAGGCAAGACCTTCCATTCAGCACAGACGAAGCTCGAGATACTGGCTGCAAAAAGGGAAACAGGCCGTTAGGAATACGAGGCTCTGGTGGTTCCTGGCAAATCTGTACCGTGGAAGACCGATGAGCTACAGAATCCCGGACACATATTCAGACGTCGAGCGGGCCTTTATGCCGGCCTTGGAAAAACTGGGTGTGGATTGTGATTACTTTCATTACCGCACCGAAGTGGATACTTTGATTATCGGCAGCGATGAAGTATTTAACTGTCTGCAAAACGCAGATAATGTGGGTTTTTCACCGGAACTGTTTGGAATGCACAACAGAGCAAAGACGTTGATTTCTTACGCAGCCTCCTTTGGCGATACGACGCTGGAGAAACTGGACGAATTCGGAGTCAGCAAGCAGGTGGGGCGTTATCTCGACCGATTTGATGCATTGTCTGTAAGAGATGAGAATTCTGCCCGGATTGTTAAAGCATTGACAGGGAAAGAACCGCTTCAGCATCTGGATCCCACACTGATCAGCGGAATTGAGCACATGAAGTGGGAAGAGAACAATGAGAAGGGATACGTCGCTGTATATGCCTACCCGAACCGAATATCCAAAGAGGAGGGAAAAGCAATTACGGCATTTGCAAAAGAGAAGGATCTTCGAGTTTTGAGCATTGCCGGCAAACAGGATATCCCCGGTGTTGAGAACAATCAGCCGTGTACGCCGTTTGAGATTTTGCCCTATTTTAAAAATGCGGAATATATCGTGACGGATACATTTCATGGCGCGATCTTCTCCATCATCCATCATATTCCATTTGCGGTCTATTGCCGCAGGCCGCAGGATGTCTTCTACTCCAATTCGGAAAAACTGATGGATTTGTTGCAGAAGCTGAATCTGACGGATCGACTGGTTTCGGGCGACAATAATCTGAATACTGTTTTTAGTAAAGATATTGACTTTAAAACGGTCGATATCATAAGAGACCGTGAAAAAGTTGCGGCTCTTGAATATTTGCGCGGCACAATGGGCGAATGATCCGGTTGAGACTGTTCGGAAATGACGAAGCATTTGAGCGGGAGTGGGTATTGTGATCAAAACGAGGAAGGATTTGAAGGATTATCTGGCGGCGGACAACGGCTGGTATATACCGAAAAATCGAAAATGGCGCTTTTGGGATGCGTTTACTGCCGCGCCTTATTATACCCTGAAGAAGTATTTGAAGTATCTTCGGATATATGAATACCATTTCAACAATTCCGAAGGAAGTCGTTTTCATACCTGTTTGGCCTATTATTATGCGCGCAGGAAGAATCTGCTTGGAAACCGACTGGGAATTGAAATTGGTCCGAATTGCTTCGGCAGAGGGCTTTCAATTTGGCATGGCGGGAGCATCGTGGTTAACCCCAGTGTCAGAGCCGGAGAAAACTGTGTTCTGCGCGGCTCAAACTGCATTGGGAACAATGGGATAGAAGATAAGAATCCGGTTTTGGGCGACAATGTTGAGCTTGGTTTTGGCGCGGTCATAATTGGCGACGTGGCGATTGCGAGCCGGACTGTGATCGGCGCTAATGCAGTGGTCAACCGTTCGATTGAAGATGAGGGCGGCACCTATGTTGGCGTGCCCGCCAAAAGAGTCCGGCAGATTCATGCCGAAGACACGCGCGGGTAAGTACGGATGGAAAGACGGATGATGAAAAGAAAGATAATCACAACTGCCATCAACCATTGGCGCAGGATCAAGAGAGAGCGTTGGCTCAAACGGCTGCGCAAGAAAAATCAAAATCATTCTTTCAGCCTGATTTCGAACGACTGTGTCGGAGGCGTGATTTACCACGATTTGGGCGAGCAATTTCGCTCCCCGACGGTGAATCTGTGGATCCCCAATTCGCAGTTTCTCGAATTTGCGCAGAATTTAAAGTATTATCTTTCCTGTGAAATAAAAGAAACCCCGGACGCTGCCAAATCCTATCCGGTCGGGACAATTATCCCGAAGGATGATCAGCATATTCCCATCGAAGTGAACTTTATGCACTATCCCTCCTTCGAAGCCGGATATGAAAAGTGGAAGGAGCGCAGTGCCCGTGTCGACTACGACAACCTTTATTATATCTGGCACTTCTTTGATGATGATGATAATACGGAACGGCTCAAATTGTTTGACTGTTGGAATGTGAGAAAGCTTTCTATCTTACATAAACCGATCTCCGGCATCCGTAACTGCGAAGTTACAAACTGCTATAATCAGAATCCGCATGGCGGTAAGATTTTAGACGTTGTCCAAAAAACAGGCAAAAGATACCTGGACGAAATAGACTACATAGGGTTTTTAAACAGGAAAGGATAAAGAGAACGGCCATGAGAAAACTGCTGTCTAAAGTGAGATTCCTCCTGATCAGTGCAGGTGTTCCGTGGAAGGATGAACGGTTCTCAAAGGATCTGCAGCGCTGGAAATCGGTTATCGGCATCAGGGGAACGGACAAAGAGGCATTACGAACCCTGCTGTCAACCGACAAGGCATTCCGATCCCTGTACCTTTACAGGCAGAAGAATCGGCCATACAGAAGATGGGTCAGATTGCTCTATCCGCCACTGGATTCGCTGTATATCATGACGCCGGACATTGGCGGCGGGCTCTTCATTCAGCACGGATTCAGCACCTATATCGCGGCGGAGTCCATCGGTGAGAACTGCTGGATCAATCAGCAAGTGACCATTGGATATAAGGACAGCTCCAGACCGCCGATCATTGGAAATGATGTGATGATCACCTGCGGCGCAAAAGTGCTTGGCCCGATCACGATCGGCGATCATGTCACCATCGGCGCAAACGCGGTTGTGGTAAAGGATCTGCCATCCGATTCTGTATGGGGCGGAGTTCCAGCAAAACGGATCCGATAATTGATGCGTTTGAGGAAAACTGACGCCCCGGCTATGAGTCGGGAAAGCATGAAAATGGAGAAGGCTTGCATACGGGATAATCAATGAGTAGATCTTCGTTTATTTAACGAGAAAGAATTGAAAAAATGAAAACAAGAAGTAACAAATGGCTTTTGACGGGCATCTCGGCGGCAGTGTTTTATACATACTTTCTTACGTTGAATATTGTCAGGTCAGGAATTGTATGTGCTGCCGCTCTGCTTTCGCTGTTATTGATTTATCAGAATAGAAACAGAAGCCGACAATTCTTAAAGAAATATGTCTTGCTCGAGCTCTCAATCATTATTCTTTCTGCAACTTACTTTTATGACTATTGGATCAACGCAAACAGGGTAAAGATATTTGCGTCAAAGCTGTCAATGCAATCCGGCACGCTTCTGCTCTTGCTTGCGCTTTTATGCGCGGCTGCGGCGTTTTATGGATTGAACATTCTGATTACCTGTGTCGTAAATCACCAAATAACGGAGAAGATACACGGATTGCTAAAGCAACGACCTTTGATATTAAACGGGCTGCTTTTGTTTGGTATATTGTTGCTTCAATTATTCCAGTTTCAACGGAGTTCGCTGAGTGACAGGGCGTTTTTGTTTCAAATTGATTTTAAATATTATTTTGCCAATCTGCTGCCACTGCTGACGATTTATCTTCTTTTATTTCTGATTATTCGGAAAGAAAAAAGTGCCGCACTGGTTAGCTGCATTTTGGTATCACTATTCAGTGTTACAAATTATTATGTAATCCAGTTTCACGGGGCACCTCTGTTTCCAAGCGAATTCGCAAATACCAAAGCGGCGATCAACGTTCTGTCGGGGTATTCTTTTGTGCTTGGTCCTCAGGTTTTTGATATTATCGCTGTATTGATGGCAGAGCTTTGTTTTATAAAACAAATGCACACGTCAGTGGGTTGGAAGACATACAAAACAGTATTGCTGCTTGCTGGTGCTGCAGCTGCGGCCTTCGTTTTGCTGTTCAGTCCTTTCTCGCTGAGAGAACGGTATCCGTTCTCATGGAAGTTTGATATTGCATATGACGGCTTTGTACACTGCTCTGCCGCCAATTTAAAAAAATATGTTCATCCGATTCGCAAGCCGAATGGATACAAAAGCGAGGCAATCAGCATTCCTGATGTCGATAACCGGTCTGCTTCGGAGCAAAAGCCCGATATTGTTGTAATTGTGAACGAAACGTTCTGCGATCTGAGTATCTTTAGTGATATTCAGGCGGATCAGGATTATATGGATGGTTTTTACCATATTAATAATGCCCGATATGGTTTTGCCTTTTCGACAATGATTGGCAGCGGAACAAATAATTCGGAATTTGAAGTCCTGACTTCGGATTCAATGTATCTTTTGAACAGCTCCGCACCGTTTAATTATATCAATTTTAATGAAAAGAATTCCACGTTCTTAGAATATTTGAAATCACTGGGATATGATACCTATGCAATGCATGCCATGTCCCCGGCGAACTATTCAAGAGGAGTGGCCTATCCCGCTTTGGGCTTTAATCATGTATTCCTGGGAGATAACCGGGCTTGTGATATCAACTATTACGGGAATAGGCAGGTTTTGGATAAGGATGAATATAAAGGAATAATCTCACTGCTTGAGGAGAAAACAGAGCACCCCAGGTTTTTCTATCTGCTGACGTACCAAAATCATGGAGGATATGAGCAAAATGATGCTTCGTTTGATCTGATTCATACAACAGGGAATTATGGAGATTTGACGGATGATGTAAATGAGTATCTGACTTCTGTTTCCTTTTCTGCGTCGGCAATTCATGATCTAATTGATTATCTTCGTAATTCTGACCATCCGGTGATGCTATGTATGGTTGGAGATCATCCTCCTGTTTTTCTGAACCAAATTGAGGGCAAACAAGGCATGACGCCGGATGAAGCACAGCTTTGGCAACATGCTGTGCCCTATGTGATCTGGGCAAATTTTGAGTATAAAACGGAGGAAATATCGGAATATGCCAGTATGACCGATTTGATTCCTATGATGCTGGCATCGACGAATATGCCGATGACGCCGTTCTATCAGCAGGTGCTGAATGTTCATAAGAAGATCCCCGTTCGAACGTCTTTTGGAATTTGCGTGGATTCGAATGGAGATATAAAGCACTTTGACGACAACGATTATCTGGACGAAGATTTAACGCAGTATTTCTTTATGGAGTACAATGAATTGCTCGGCGGAGAAGATTATAAATCGGAACTTTTTCAAATTCCTTGACATGAAGAATGGAAGTATACGGGTTTCTTTTGAACAAGGCGGACAAGGATAGAGCGTATGGGCATTATTATTGGAAGAGACCATATGGAAACGAGAGCGGGTTGTCGCTATAAACTGCTCGATGATGTCAGATTGGCATGCGCAGTCTTCGTTGTGATTATCCATCTGGGATATGGGGACTCGTTTGCAGCAATCCCGTGGCCTGTTTGGGATCTGAAAAATGTTTTCTGACGATCTTTGGAGATAATAAAATTGAATTCTGCAAAAAAAAGAGGACTGCCAAAGCTCCTCAGAATGGTTTTGGCTCTGTTTGCGATCCTTGTCACTGTAATCGCCATTTCTTATATCATGTGCCTTTGCTGCATCAAGACAACGCAATACGACATTGCATTGGAAGGAATTGAAAACCCAGTCCGGCTTGTTGTTGTGGCAGACACGCATGGCAAAGTGTTCGGCAAAGATAATATGCCGCTGTACAAAAAAATCAGAGCACAAGAGCCGGATGTCATTGTGCTGCTGGGTGATCTGCTTCCGTCAGAGTTTGAGAAGGCAGACAAAGCCGATGTGATAGATCTCACGCAAAAAATGCATGGCATTGCGCAGGTCTTTTTTGCTATGGGGAACCATGAAAGAAAGTATTCCGAGAAATATGGCAACGGCTGGCTCAATCAGATCCGCGATACGGGGGCCATCGTTTTCGATGAAGAGTGCAAAGATATATCGCTGAATGGGAATACGATTCGATTTGGAAGCACTATGGGACACGGGTTCCTTTTCGGACGAACGAGAGAAGAATTTGAAGCTTCACCTGAGTATGCTGTATTGTCAACGCTGGAAAGCAGTCCTTACCCGGCGATCCTCCTGGCGCACATGCCGGATACCATCGCATTTGAGGACGCCCGGCGATGGTGGCATATCGATCTGGCGTTATGCGGACATACGCACGGCGGCGTGATACGCATCCCGGGGAAGGGTGGATTATATGCTCCGGTACAAGGCTGGTGGCCGCCATTTGATTATGGCGAATATCAACTGAATGACCGGATGCATATGATTATCACATCCGGAATATCCGGGCACAATCATATTCCGAGAATTTTTAATTTGCCCGAAATTTGCGTGGTTAATCTCATCCCTGCCGAGTGAATGTATAAGTTCCATTGACCTTAATAATCTGACAGAAAGTGGGTTGACATATGAAACCATTGATTTCTGTGATCCTCCCGATTTACAATATGGAGCTCTATCTGGAGCGCTGTCTGGACTCGATTTTGGGCAGCAGCTATCATAATCTTGAGATCATCTGCGTGGACGACGGCAGCAAAGACGGCTCCCTGGAGATCCTGCGCCGCTATGAAGCTGCAGATCCCCGGGTCATCGTAATCGCGAAGGAGAACGGCGGCGTTTCCTCTGCCAGAAATGCAGGCCTGGATCGCATGACAGGGGCGTTTGTCAGCTTCATCGATCCGGATGATTTTATTCACCCCAGGTATTTTGAGCTGCTTTTCCGCGCGCTCACCGAGGCGAACGCGGATATCAGCATTTGCGGCTTTCGGAGAGTGGAGGACAAGGATTTGCCGCTGCCGACGGATTTGGAGGAAGACGCCGGAGCCGCCGCGGAAACGCTTGACTGTGTTCAGCTGTTCAAGAATCATGACTACAGATCGTTATGCTGGGGCAGGTTGTTCCGGGCTGCACTGCTGCGCGGACTCCGTTTCGACGAAGGCCTGAACTACTCCGAAGATTCAGCGTTTTTTGCCTCGGTCGGGGAGCACAACCCGCAGATGACGACGGCTGTGATTCCGAATAAGCTGTACTACTATTATCAGCGAGAGAATTCGCTGGCCTGGCAGACGGATGTTCCCGGCAGATTCAAGGCGGCAAAGCTGTTTGCGGACAAGGTGCTGCAGTCGCCGGAGAACAGCGCCGTGTATCTTGATCAGGCGGTCAAGCGCTGCCTTTCCACCCGTTATCTGGCGGGGCATATCCTTCCGGACAGGGAAATCGCGCGGGATTGCGGGCGCTTGCTGAAAGCCTGCCGAAAGAGGTTCGGAAAAACAACGGTGTATTCCGCAAAAGAAAAGATGATCTACTCGACGTTTATCCGTTTCCCGGGCGCCTACTGGCTTTATCGCAGCATTACGGAGCCGGACATGTGGGCCTGGGAAAAGGCGGAGCGCAAAAAGCGCCGGGAGGCTGAAAAGAATAATACTCCGAATCAGGTTTGACGCCTTTTCTATGCTTGGATTGGTGTTTTAAAAGCAAACGCTTGTGTGCGAGAGCTTTTTACAAGACATAATCGTTTTCTGTTTCGCTTAGGGGGAGAAAAAATGGACATTGATCTTGTCGTTCTTTGGGTAGATGGAAATGATCCGGCATGGAGAGCGGAAAAAGACAAATACGATACCTCTAAAAAAGATGATTCCAATTCTGACGAACGGTTCCGGGACTGGGGACTCATGAAGTACTGGTTTCGTGGGATTGAGTCCTTTTTGCCTTGGATTCGCAAAGTGCATTTTGTGACATGGGGACACGTTCCCGATTTCCTCAATTTGAATCACCCGAAGCTGCATCTGGTCAATCATAAGGACTTTCTGCCCGCAGATGCGCTGCCCACGTTTAATGCCTGTGCGATTGAAATGAATATTCATCGAATCGAGGGCCTTGCGGAGCATTTCATCTATTTCAACGATGATATGTTTGTATTGCGGCCGATGAAGGAAGAAGCTTTTTTTGTTGACGGCTTGCCATGCGCCTATGTTTCGGAATATTCGGTTCCATTTAAAACGTTGGAAACATTTGAATACTTGACAATGAACGGTCTGGGAGTAATTAACCGGCATTTCTATAAAAAGGATCAGGTCAAAAAATATAGGAAAAAATATATCAACAAAGCGTATACACTGAAAGAAAACATTCGAACACTTATGGCCGAGCTTTTTTATAAGGGATATTTTGTTGGCTTTTCCCATCATCATGCCCCGGCAGCATTTCTGAAAGAAACGTTTGTTACGCTCTGGAAAAAGGAATATGATTTGTTATGGAACACGACCCGGCATCGTTTTCGTGATCCAAAAGATCTGAATCAATGGGTCGCGATCTGGTGGCAGGCTGCCAGAGGGCAATTTCAACCTTATCCGGTGGACAACTATATGCGGCAAATCAATCAAGAGACGATTGCCGACGTTTGCGGTACAATCAAGAATCAAACCCATTGTTTTTTATGCATCAACGACAGAGCGGAAACGGCTGCTATCGAAGAATACGCGGCACGAATTGCGGAGGCATTTGAGACAATCCTTCCCGAGAAAAGCGGATTTGAAAAAGCGTGAATTCCCTTGATCGCGTTCAAAATGATTCGATAAAAACAGAATTGTTGGGAAAGGGATAATTCCAGAAAGCGAGATGACCTATGAATCCATTGATTTCCGTTATCATTCCCGTATATAACATGGAGAGTTATTTAAAGCGTTGCTTGGATTCGGTCATCGAAAATACATGGCGGAACCTGGAGATCCTCTGTGTAAACGATGGAAGCAAAGACAGTTCCGCTGAAATCCTTCAAGAATATGCAAAAAAAGACCCGCGAATTACCGTTATCACCAAAGAAAACGGAGGCTTGTCCTCCGCTCGGAATGCGGGATTTGCAAAAATGACGGGCGAATTCGTGACCTTTGTTGACTCTGACGACTTTGTGCATCCGCAGTTTTTCGAATTGCTGATACAGGCTCAGAAAGAGACTGGGGCGGATGTGGTGAACATTGATTTTCTGCACGTGACAGATGAGGACCTGCCGGTGCGTTGGGAGCAGTGTTCGTTTGACCGGCAACAGCTTTTAAAAATTGACTGCGGAAAATGTTTTAAAGAAGAACGATTTCGGTCATATGTTTGCAGCAAAATGATCAAAAGAGATTGTATTGGCGAGATTCGATTTCGCGAGTATATTGCTTATGCCGAAGACAGCGTCTTTATTGCAGAAGTTTGGGAGAAGAATCCCGGACTGATTTGTTATTACCTGGATCAAAAACTGTACGGCTATTATAATCGCCCGGGTTCTATTGTAAATACGGTCAGAGGCGAGGACAGATTGTCATTAGCCAAGTATCTTCTTGAAAGAGCCGCGCTGTCCAAAGAGAACGAGAAGATATATCTGGGTCAAGCGAAATCCCGACTACTATGGTATCTGAAAAACTATACTTTCACTGAACCCGATCGAGCTGTCACCAAGGAATGCCTGCGGATAATGCGATCTGGTTTACCATTAATAGTGAGGTCAAACCTATTTTCATCGAGAGAAAAGGCGCACTATATTTTTAAATGCTTCTTCCCGCGAGTACGTAGTTTGAAAACAATGTTAAAACAATAAAGTTGCTGGAGACGGCAAGGTTTTCCGTTAAAAAACACCGATGTTTTGATTTTCAGTGAGAGAAAATGAGTTTCTCAATTAAGGCATTTTTCCCAAAGTGTTGGAAGAAAATAGTTGTTTGTAAGCAAGGATAATTATTTTCAACGTATTCAAAGAGTTGTCTTCTTTACAATGTTGAGAACACAAAAGCTTGTTAAGAGATATCGCTAGTATGAATCTGGGACGATCTAACCAATAATTAGGAGAGTCAAAATGGAGCCTTTGATTTCGGTAATCATTCCCGTTTATAACATGGAGCTGTATCTGGAGCGTTGCCTGGATTCAGTGATTGGAAATACATACAGGAACCTTGAGATTCTATGTGTAGATGACGGCAGTACGGACCGTTCCTTGGAAATCCTCAGAGCGTATGAAGAGAAGGACTCCAGAATCATTGTGATCGCGAAAGAAAACGGCGGGGTGTCCTCTGCCCGGAACGCCGGGCTCGATCGCATGACAGGAGAATTTGTGACCTTTATCGACTCCGATGATTTTGTACATCCGCAGTATGTGGAACTGTTGTACCATGCGCTGTTGGAGTGCGGAACCAGTGTCGCAATCTGCGGATTTCAGATAGTTGACGACATTACCGATTCAGAGATACCAGGATCATACTCACTTGATCTTGGGAAAGTGCGCGTGTGTTCTCTTATCCAAATTTTCAAAACACAAAACCTGAGAGCATATTGCTGGGGGAAGCTGATTCATTGTGAATCAGTGAAAAGTGTCCGATTTTGCGAAGAACTCAACCTGGCTGAGGATACTACTTTTGTTGCAGAGGTTTATGAGAAAGGAAAGATTGACGATACAACCGTTTTGTCTTATCCTCTGTATTACTATTATCAAAGAGAGGGATCTGCCGTTAAAGTCGCAAAGAACGCTCAGCTTTTCCGGTTTGGAAGTGTATGGAATCAACGTCTGCAGAGAAGTGATCGCGATGATATCTATCTGGATAAAGCAATTAAATGGTATCTTTCCCTCAGATATCAGGTATCTCATATCTATCCAGACCGGGAAGCGGTACACGAATGCAATAAGCAATTAAAGATGCTTCGCCGTTACATCCGTAAAACAAACATTTACAAGATTACCGAAAAAGCCGCTTTTCTGACCTTTATTCGCATTCCAGGGATATATTGGCTCCATCGTATTGTGGGAGATCCGTCCATATGGAAATGGGAAAAGATAGAGCGACAGAAGCGAATGGCAGAGAGGAAAAAGCGCTCGAGCAAGGAGTCAACCTAAGGGGAAACGAATTTATGTGATCCAAGACGCTTTGGGGGGATATTTTTGAAATGGTCCAGAATGATTGTTGAATGGTTATGTCAGCTTTTGGCATGTTTTCTCCGCTTTTTCGGACGGCAGAATTTGATTCTAATGGAAGTCGAGAATGGAACCCGGGAAAATGTCGAAGCTGTTTTAAAGGAGATGCTGCAGAGAAAAAGTTTCTCAAAATATAAATTCGTTCTGATTTCCATGCACCCGGAAGAATTGCGGCACTTGGAGAACCGGCAGGTTCGGGTGGAGACGCGAGTTTGGTACGGAGACAGCCGTAAAGCTCTACGGCGTTTTGCCTGGCTCAAGCTACGGGCGGCAATGATTATTGATGAGAATCTGCAAATTCAAAAAAAGGCATCGAATACCATCCATGTATACCTGTCTCATGGTAGCCCGGTCAAGAGTATCAGAGAGTCCTATAACTGCACGCCAGATACTGATTATATGTTGAGTCAAGCGCCGTTTTGGAATCCGATTAACGAATATGAATTGCGTATTCCTGTGGAGCGTATGGTTACGCTCGGTTTTCCCAGAAATGACGCGCTGTTCTCGGACAAGTCAGATTTACTCAATCTGTTTGATCAGAAATTCAATAAGTTGGTTGTCTGGTATCCCACGTTTCGGCAGCACCGAATTCACGAAGCCGTTATCCCGCAGCACAGTAGTTTTTCCATCCCGCTGATCCATGATGAGGCTGCGGCACGCAGGATTAACGAGCTCGCTGCTCAGTATGGAATCTTACTGGTGGTGAAGCCCCACCCGGTGCAGGACCTGTCGCTGATCCGGGAGCTGCAGTTGGATCATCTGATTTTTATCTATGATGATTTCTTTGTTTCGAATGGGATCACGGCGCATGATTTCCTCGGGAAAACGGATGCGCTGATTACGGACTATTCTTCCATCATTTTTGATTATCTGCTCACCGGAAAGCCCGTTGCCCTGACGATTGAGGATTATGAGCAATATAAAGAGCAGCAAGGCTTTGCCATTGACTTTAAGATGCTGAAATCCTGCTCGACAATTTTGGACACGCCGGAGGATTTTGCAGCGTTTTTCCGGGATTTGGTTGAAGGCAACGATCCGCTCAAAGAAAAACGAGAGGAAGTCATGCGCCTCACCAACACATATCTTGACGGCAACTCCACCAAGCGTGTGGTGGACTGGATGGAAGAACTGCTGCAACGGCCTCGTTGAATGTTCGTGGTTGTCTTTTGGAGGGGAAATGCTGTTTCTTTATGTTTCAGTTGCCATTCTTGCCATGATCGGGATCGGGAAAAGATCGCCGGATCAGATGGAAGAGGCATTATCGGTCAAACAGACGACCATGATCAAGGGACTGTTTGTCCTGTTGGTCTTTGCATCCCACATCAGTCAGTACATTGAGCTGCCGCCGAATCTGCTGACAAGGGGATACAGTATCATTCGCTCCAGGATCGGACAGATGGTGGTGGTTCCGTTCCTGTTTTACTCCGGATACGGGCTCCGGTGCGCCATCGGGCGCAAGGGCGAGGCCTATCTTCGGGCCATGCCGAAACGGCGGATCCTGCGAACCTATCTCCATTTTCTGCTGATCCTGCCGCTCTTTTTTGTGGTTCAGCTGCTTCTTGGTCAACGCTATTCGCCGGGGCACATTCTGCTGTCGCTCGTTTTTTTGAAGACCTTTGGAAACAGCAACTGGTATCTTTTTGCCATCTTGTATTTGTACATCGCCACCTATTTCAGCTTTCGATATCTCCGATCACAGAAAACGGCCTGCCTTGTGTGCTTCCTGTTAAGCGCGGTCTATTGGGTCATCTTTTTTCTCCTCAAGGACAACTACTGGTATAATACGATCTTTGTCTATTGGTTCGGCTTGATCTACCCGGATATTCGGCAGAGCATTGAAAAACGGACTTCCGGCCTTCGCGGATGGATCGCGGCGCTTGCTGTGCTCGGGATTGCCGTTCTGATGCTGACCCTGTTTCGGTCGTACCGGCACAAGGTCGGGCTGCTGGAAAACCTCCGCGGCATCCTGCTGATGCTGCTTATCAATGTTTTTCTTATGCGGGTCAGGATCGGTAATTCGGCGCTGGCGTGGTTGGGAAAGCATGTGTTCCTATGCTATATCCTTCAGAGATTGCCCATGATTATTTTTGAGACGATGGGCCTGCCGCAGTACAGCATCGGACTATTCGTTCTTGCCAGCGCCGCCGCCACGCTGCTGCTTGTGCTGATTTATGACCGGCTTCTTGCCGCGCTCGACAGGCGGCTGTTTTCAGATTGAGCAGAATTGCCGCCGACGATGGGACGCCATATATTGTTTCTGATTGTTTTTGAAAAAACTGCATGCATCAGCCAATACTTGTTTTAGACGCGGTTCTGGAGGCATGAACAGGCTGGTTTTTGCTGGCCATCTGCATCGGGATGGGGAGAATGCTATGGCGAAAATGTTTGAGAATAACGGACAAAAACGGTATTATAAAATGCTGGATATCGTCAAATTGGCATGTTCTTGTTTGGTCGTGATGATTCATCAAGGGTTTGGCGATTCGTTTGCAATCATACCATGCTTGACCAGACAGGCCGTTCCTTTCTTTTTCCTGGTATCGGGTTTTTTCTATGCGAAACGCGCAAGCAATGCGAAATCCGTGAAGAGTTTTACACTGTCATTTGCGAAGCGGCTGCTCTTGATTTATCTTTTTTGGATTGTTTGCTGGCTTCCATATATTATTAAAGAAACCGTTAGTACGAATGCCGAAAAGAGTATTCTGTATGTTTTTTTCGTGATTATTCGCCGCGTTGCTCTTGCAGGATGGGTCCCATACTGGTATATATTAGTATTTGCAGAAGGAATCATCATCCTTTCGCTGATTCTGCGTTACCAAAAGTACAAACTTGGTTGGCTTTTTTGTATCTGTGGACTTGCATTAAATGTCGTTTATCGTATACCCATACAAAATGGGTTCTGCAATCTTCTGAACAAAGGCGTGTACTTTGTCTTCTCGTCGGAAAGCAACGTAGTAATGACCGGTTTCCCGCTTTTATTCATTGGTGCAGCAGCCGCACGCCATGAGGATGCAATTCGTCATTGGAAATGGAGTGCCGTTCTATTACTTTATCTGCTGTTTGTCGGAGGCGCTTTTCTGTTGCATCCATACAGCAACAGATTATTCGGGATACCCTTCGGCATACTGCAGGCGCTTCCGTTATTTGCTCTTTGCCTGATCCTTGCAGATGCCACGATCCCTGTTAAAAACGAAACGAGCAGACTTGCCCGTGATTTGAGTGCGGTCATTTACTTGACACACACGATAACTTTATCTATTCTTGGATATGGTCTGCATTTATGGAATGAACTGCTTCGATTTATCATCGTAGTATTCGTTGCGATGCTTGTAGTTGCGATTGGTAAAAAAATCAACTGGAAGCCGTTGAAGACCGTCCTCATGATTCATTAGCGCATTCTGAAAATCGTATGCCTGCAACGCAATTATGCCAGCACCGCCGCCGCGCTGCTGCTTGTGCTGATTTATGACCGGCTTTTTGCCGCGTTCGACAGGCGGCTGTTTTCAGATTGAGCAAAGACGCCGCCGACGGAGCGGCTTCGAAAAAAAGCACTTTATGAAGAAATGTATTATGCGTTTACTGATTATTTTTATTATCGGCGCAGCTTCGGCGGCGGGGATCTCCGCGGTCATATGCCGCACCGCCCTGACAGTCAGAGAATATGAACTGCCCCTCGAGGGCGTGGAGCGGCCCTTCACCGCGGTGTGCGTCACGGATCTGCATGGCCGGCAGTTCGGGCGGGACAATGCCCGGCTGCTGGAGCTGATCCGCGCGCAGCAGCCGGACGTGATCTTCACCCTGGGCGATCTCATCGGCCGCGGCGCCTCCGATGGGGAGGTGGCGCGGATGGGCGAATTGCTGCGGGCCCTCCGGGAAATCGCGCCGGTTTATTCCTCCCTCGGAAATCATGAGGAGGACTATATGCGGATCACCGGCAGGGATCTCCGGCCGGGCATCCGGGACGCCGGCGCCGCGCTGCTCGACGAGGATTGTGAGATCGCGGAGATCGCCGGTAGCCGCATCTGCCTGGGCGGCACCCTGGGCCATCTGTGGCCCGACGGCAGGAGCCGGGAGGAATTCCTCAGCTCCCCGGAATACCGCCTGATGGAGCGCATGCAGGCATCCGGTCTGCCCACCGTCGTGCTTTCCCACCGGCCGGATACGATCATTTTTGAAAAAGCATACGAGAACTGGGATATCGACCTGTTTCTCAGCGGCCATACCCACGGCGGCCTGATCCGCCTGCCCCTCATCGGCGGCCTCTATGCCCCGCGGCAGGGCATCTTCCCGCGGTATGACCGGGGGTATTTCCCTATCGGGCGGACGCGGCTGCTGATTTCCGGCGGCTTTGCCGGCTACGGCCCCTTCCCGCGGATATTCAACCGCCCGGAGGTCTGCGTGCTGCATTTTGTGCCGTCTGAAGCTTAGCGCTCCGACGCCATATTTGAGGAGGAGAAAAAACATATAAGATCATTGTGACAGTTTCTTCCTCGACCGGACAGGATCAGGAAATCGGGACATAAAACGCAGGTCCGGTTTTTCCCAAAACCGGACCTGCGTTGTCATCGGGTTCATTTGCCGCTGCGATTAAAAAAAGAGACGTAATCAAAATCATCCAGCCACCGGTGCAAAATCGTTCCGGGTTTGATCGCAAAAATTCTCCCGTTTTCGTATGGCTCATTGTACATCCCGATGTGAACCAGATCAGGATGGTCGAATGATGTGTCGCCGGTTAATACGGCTTTATTATCAAAGGGAAGAGCGCAAAAACGCTTCCACAGCAGGTCGTCCTCTTTGATCGGCGCGTATTCCATGATAACAAAAGCGTTGTTCAAATCGACGCGCGCACACCGGTTCCGCCACTTTTCAGCGGCTTCTTCAAATGTTCGGAAGTGGACAAAATGCAGTTTGACAGATTCGTTTCCGCGCCGCATCAGGCCGACAGGGTAGGCGATGCCCTCTTCATGTATTTGCTCTATTTCACAATGCAAATAGTAATCGATGCTCTCAAGAAAACACAGAAAATCATTATGACTCATGAACAGATTAACTGTTGGAGATCGAAATTGCAGGCGCAAATCATGATAAATCATTCCACCAACGCAATTGATGCAAAAAATGGTGGGATTTTTGTTTTTCAGGCGAAGTCTTTTCGGCATGTAATACCAGAAGCGTATGGTATCTTTCAGTTTCTTTGAGATCTTCATACTATTCATTCCTGTCTGTTTTCGTGAAGACGCCCTTGTCATGGGTCGTGCGAGGCGGAAAAGCTGATTTCTATTTCCATTGTAGCATATTCTTTCCGGGAAATATACACCTTTTTGTCCCGGCGGCGCGGTATTCACTCAGACTGCCATGACGTCTCCGGCGGATATCTTGGCTGCCTCGCGCGATGATTTGTATACTTCAGGGCAATCATGGTTGATTTTCACTGTCCATATGATATAATCAAATTATAGAACAAGAGGAGGAAACGATTATGCAGCTTCTCGAATCCGGCGAAATGTATCTGGAGACGATCTTGATCCTGACCATTCGGGATAAACTTGTGCGCTCCATTGACGTCGCCAAATATATGAGTTTTTCCAAGCCTTCCGTGAGCCGCGCCATGGGCCGCCTGAAGGAGCAGGGATATATCACGATCGACCCGGAGGGCTATATCATGCTGACGGAATCCGGCCGGGAGATCGCAGAAAAGATCTATGAACGGCATACGGTGCTGACGGCGCTGCTGATGCGCCTGGGCATCAGCGAACAGACCGCCGCAGAGGATGCCTGCAAGATCGAGCACGACATCAGCGATGAGACCTTTGAGGCCATCAAGCGGCATGTTGCGCAATCCATTTGAGCGTTATCGAGGGAGAAATATGAATGTTTTAGTGACCGGCGGCGCCGGATATATCGGCAGTCATACCTGCGTGGAGCTTCTTCAGGCGGGGCACAGGGTGATCATCGCCGACAATCTTTCCAACGCTTCGGCGGACGTGCCGGAGCGGATCGCCGTCATCGCCGGCGCTGCGCCGGTTTTTTATCAGGTTGATGTTCGCGACAAGGATGCCCTGCGGGAGATCTTTCGGGCCTATGCCATCGACAGCGTCATCCACTTTGCCGGATTTAAGGCGGTGGGGGAGAGCTGCCGTGAACCCCTGAAATATTACAGGAACAATATCGATTCGACATTGACCCTTCTGGAAGTCATGGGAGAATTCGGGTGCAAAACCATCGTGTTTTCCTCCTCGGCCACGGTCTACGGGCCCAACAATCCCGTTCCCTACCGGGAGGACATGCCCGCCAACGTCGCCACCAATCCCTATGGCTGGACCAAGCTGATGATCGAGCAGATCCTGCGGGATCAGGCGTCCGCCGATCCGGAATTCCGGGCGGTGCTGCTGCGCTACTTCAACCCCATCGGCGCCCATCCCACCGGCCTGCTGGGGGACGATCCCAACGGCATCCCCAACAATCTGATGCCCTATGTGGCCCGGGTCGCCGCTGGCATTCTGCCGAAGCTCACCGTATTCGGCGGCGACTACGACACCCCCGACGGCACCTGCCTGCGGGATTATCTGCACGTGGTGGATCTGGCGAAGGGTCATCTGGCGGCCATTGATTACGCCGCCTCCCATCCCGGCGCGGAGGCCATCAATCTCGGCACCGGCAGCGGCGTCAGCGTGCTGGAGCTTGTGCATGCCTTCACCCGCGCCACCGGCAGGGAAGTGCCCTACGTCATCGGCCCCCGGCGCGACGGCGATCTGCCCATGGTCTGGGCCGACGCCGGGAAGGCGAAGGCCCTGCTGGGCTGGACGGCGGAAAAAACGCTGGAGGAAATGTGCCGCGACAGCTGGAGCTTCGCGAGCAAAGCCGGGAATCGATGATTTTCCGGCGGCCCAAACGCGGCCGTGCGAAATTATGAAAGAGCATACGCCCGATCGGGCGAAGAAAAACCCGCGGCGGATGATCCGCCGCGGGTTTTATATGCGGTTTATTCGGCAAACATCGCCGTGGAAAGGTAGCGGTCGCCGGTATCCGGCAGCAGGACGACGACGGTTTTACCGGCGTTCTCCGGACGCCTGGCCAGCGTGAGACCTGCCCAAAGGGCGGCGCCGCCGGAGATGCCTGTCAGGATGCCCTCGCGCCTGCCCAGACGGCGGCCGGCTTCGTAGGCGTCCTCCTCCCGGACGGGGATAATCTCATCAATGATCGCGGGATCGAGCACCTCGGGAATGAAGCCCGCGCCGATGCCCTGCAGGTTGTGGGGCCCTGCGCTGCCGCCGGAGAGCACCGGGGAGCCGGCGGGCTCCACTGCGACGACCTGAACCTCCGGATTCCGGGATTTCAGATATTCCCCGGTCCCGGTGATGGTGCCGCCGGTGCCCACGCCTGCAACGAAGATATCCACGCTTCCGTCGGTATCGGCCCAGATCTCGGGGCCGGTGCTGTCAAAATGTGCCTTGGGATTGGCGGGGTTGACGAACTGGCCGGGAATGACGCTGCCCGGGATCTCCGCGGCCAGCTCCGCGGCCTTGTCGATGGCCCCCTGCATGCCCCCGGCGCCGTCGGTCAGCACCAGCTCCGCGCCGAAGGCCGTCATCAGCTTCTGCCGCTCGATGCTCATGGTGTCGGGCATGACGATGATGACCCGGTAGCCCCTGGCGGCGGCCACCACCGCCAGGCCGATGCCGGTATTGCCGGAGGTGGGCTCGATGATGACGCTGCCGGGACGCAGCGTCCCCGCTGCCTCGGCCTCGTCGATCATGGCCAGCCCCACGCGGTCCTTGGCAGAGCCCCCGGGGTTGAAGGCCTCGAGCTTGACCAGCAGCCTGGCGCTGAGGGCGTCTTCTTTTTCTATGTGGGTCAGCTCCAAAAGGGGTGTACCGCCGATGAGCTGTTCAACGGAAGTATAGATTTTTGGCATGGGATTCTCCTTTGAAATTTTGCGGAACCACCCTCCCCGGGAGCGGGGAGGGTGGTTCTATATGAGATTTGTTCAGAATTTTCCGCTGTGTCCGGCAAAGCCGTCGGAATCGATGTGAGATCCGCCGCCGCCGAAGCTGCTGCCGCCGTCGTCCCGGCTCTGGCGCGGGATCGGGGTGCGGACCTGGGTGGTGTGGGTGAAGACTTCGCTCCGGTCGGAGAAGTTGACGCTGCCGGCGTTCAGATACCGGTTGGCGGAGGAGGCCGCCTTGACCGAGCGCAGCTTGGATTTCATGCCGGCGCAGGTGAAGGTGGCGGCGAGATAGCCCAGCAGCAGCGAGATCGCCGCGCCCAGGGAGCGGACCTTTTTGGGATCGGGGGGATCCTTCGGGTAGATGTCCACGGGGCGATTGGTCTTGGCCTCGTAGAGATAGTCCTTGGTGACCTTGTAATAGTCCTCAAAGCCGCCGTACCAGTCGTCGCGGCGGAAGTCGTCCAGAAATTCTTCGGAAAGCTTTTGCCGACCGTAGTCCGTCAGATTCGTGGTGGCGTAATCGCCCTTGGCGACCAGGGCGTAGTCGCGGTCGTCCATGCTGAGCAGAAGCAGCATGCCGTCGCGGCCGGCGCCATAGCCGAGGCTGTGGGACTCATAGTACGTCTTTGCGGCGTCGTAAGCATTGGAGACGCCGAGATCACGGAAATCGTTCACGGCGACGACGTAGACGTCGATGGGGTACTCCGCCGTGATATCCGCGGCAAGGGCGGTCAGATTGGCCTCCTCGGCGTCGGAGAGCAGATCTGCCTCGTCAAACACATATGGCCGGGCGTCGGCAAGGGCTGACATGCCGCCCACCAGAAAAACGACCAGAAACAGAGCAATGAGAACAGAAATGATACGCTTCATACGATCCACTCCTTTCCGGTCCCGATCAATGGAGCAGCAGCGTGGCGAACACGAACGCAAGCGCGGCGAACAGGAGTGTCAGTCCCAGCTTGGTCAGGCGGAGCTTGCGGTTGTCCACGGGCAGATCGCCCACCAGTTTTCCGGTCTGGCCGTTCATGGCGAAAAGATAATCCTTGCCCTCCCACTTGGTGTTCAGCAGCCACACGGGGAGCATCGCATAGTGCACGGCGCCCCGGTTGATCTTCACATTGCTGGCGCCGGGGCTGACGGAGGCGTAGCCCTGCACGTCGCCGTCCACCACATGGGCCACGGTGGCGCGGATGCGCTCCTCCACGCGCTTGGCGCCGGCGTCGCTGCTGACGTCGAACTTGTCCGCCAGGTAGCCGGGCAGATAGGCCTTGGAGAAGGGCTTGAGCTCGCTGTAATCATAGGGCTCCAGGGAGTCCATGTAGTCGTTGGGCATTTTGGTGGAGCCGTCCACGGGGACCATGTTGAAATTCATGGAGCCGGCGCGGTGCACCTGATAGTGGAAGGTGGTGACCACGTCGAAGTCGCCCTCGCGGTGGGCCTCGGTTTTGGTGGCCAGATAGGAGGCGTCGGCGTCGGCGGTGCTGGTAAACAGCCAGAAGGGAACGTAGACGCCCTTGACCTCGTTGATATGGTTGTCGTCGGAGAAGACCTTCGGCAGGAGGTATTTTCCCTTATAATGGCGCTTCAGGGCGGCCACCGCGGCGTTTTTATCCAGCTTGAAGGGGATCACGTAGTCCGGCTTCAGGGCGCCGGCAAACTGGCCGGGCACGATGGTGGGGTTGCCGCAGTAGGGGCAGCTGGTGGCGGCTGTGGTGGCGTCGCAGATGAGCTCGGCGCCGCAGGACGGGCAGTTGTATGCCTTCATGCCCGCGGCGTCCGCGCCCCAGTCGCTGCTCATGCCGGAGATATCCCATCCCTCGGCGGCAGCCTGGGCGGCCTGGGCCGCCTGTGCTTCGGCTTTGGCCTCCGCCTTTGCCTGGGCTGCAGCGGCGGCTTCGTCCTTTTTGGCATAATAGGCTTCCACATCCTCCACGGAGAAGGAGGAGCCGCAGTATTCACACTCCAGCCGGCCGGTGGCGCTGGAAAAATGCAGTCCGCCGTTACAGGCGGGGCACTGATAATTGGTGATTTGTGATGGCATATCCTTTGCCCTCCTTGCTTGTATTTGGGCATGGAACGCGATCGGTAATTCAACCGATTTTCCCATTTATAAGGTATCACAAACAAAAATATTTGTCCAGCGCTTTTTGAATGGCATTGCAACGGCGCGGGAAATGCGGTATGCTTTAAACAGTGAAGGAAAAGGGGGAAGGACCTTGGACAAGCAGACCCAGCGTGCCCGGGCGCTCGCGGCCCGTCGGGCGATGACGGAGGCGGCGCGCGCCGAGGCGTCGGCGCAGATCTGCCGGAGACTGATGCGGATGAAGGAAGTGCAGAACGCCCGGACGGTCTTTTCCTATCTCGCCGTGCCGGAGGAGGCAGATCTGTCGGCCCTGCATCAATGGCTGGCGGAGCGGGGCTGCCGGGTCGCCTTTCCCGTGACCCGGCCGGACGGGGTCATGCATGCGTTCGCGCCCGCGCCGCCGTGGCGATTCGAGCGCGGCCTGCTGGGCATCCGTTCGCCGGTGCCGGAATACGCGCTTCATATTTGCCCGGAGGAAATCGACCTGGTGCTGGCGCCCTGCGTGGCCTTTGACGAAAACTGCCGCAGGCTCGGTCACGGCGGCGGCTATTACGACCGGTTCCTGCCCATGTGCGAAAACGCCTGCGTCATCGGCGCGGCCTTCGAGGCCCAGCGGCTGCCGGAAATCGCCTGCGAAGAACTGGACATCCCGATGGACGCATTCGTGACGGAGCGGGCCGTTTACCGCGCAAAAAAATAATAAAACGCCCGACGCAGTTCGACAGACATTGCGCCGGGCGTGTGTTATATTGTGGTTACAGCTTATCCAATGCGAGCACAAGATCCGGACAACGCGCCGCAAGGGGCGGTGTTCACCAAATCCCATGGGCCTGCGCTTCGGCGCAGGCCGCTTTTTATCCGAGCAGGCACACGCAGTGGCAGGCAATGCCCTCCCCGCGGCCGGTGAAGCCCAGATGCTCTTCGGTGGTGGCCTTGATATTGAGGCGGTCCTCCGGCAGCTCCAGCACGCCGCACAGCGCGCGGCGCATCTCGGGGATATGGGGCGCGAGCTTCGGACGCTGGGCGATCACCGTCGCGTCGATGTTCTCCACCGCGTAGCCGGCGTCCCGGAGCCGGTCGCGCACGACGGCCAGGAGCTTGAGGCTGGAAATCCCGCGGTAACGTTCGTCCGTGTCGGGAAAGAGCTTGCCGATGTCGCCCAGGGCGGCCGCGCCCAGCAGGGCGTCCATGACGGCGTGGGTCAGCACGTCGGCGTCGGAATGGCCAAGCAGGCCGAGATGATATGGGATCTGCACGCCGCCGAGGATCAGATCCCGGCCCTCCACCAGGCGGTGGACGTCATATCCGTGGCCGATCCTCATGGCGTTTCCTCCAGGATCATCGCCGCGATGCGAAGATCCAGCGGGGTGGTGATTTTCAGATTTGTTTCCTCACCCTGGGTCAGGAAGACCTTCAGGCCGAGCTGCTCCGCGGCGAGGCAGTCATCCGTGAGCTCCTTTTCGCTTTTTTCCGCCTTTTTGTGGGCGGCGCGCAGCAGATCGGAGTCGAATACCTGGGGCGTCTGCACGGCATAAAGGGTCTTGCGGTCCGGCGTGGACACGACCGCGCCGGATTTGGCGACCTTGATCGTATCCTTCACGGGGATTGCCGGAGCGCTGGCCCGGGTTTTGATGGCCATGGCCACGGTCTCATTGATGATCCGCTGGCTCACCAGGGGCCGGGCAGCGTCGTGGATGGCCACCAGGGCGGCCTTTTTGGAGATATGCTCCAGCCCGGCGCGCACGGAGTCCGCCCGGGTCTCGCCGCCGGCGGCGACCATGGTGAGTTTGGAAAGGCCGCGGGCGTCCAGCAGCTTGCTGATCTCATCCAGACGGTCCGCCCGGGTGACGACCACGAGCTCGGAGATCCGGTCGTTCTGCTCGAAGGCCAGGGCGGAGCGCTCGAGGACGGTCATGCCGCCGAGCTCCGCCAGGAGCTTATCCTGGCCGTCCATGCGCGAGGAGGAACCCGCCGCCACCAGGATCGCGGCGCAGGTCTCGCCCCGCTTGCGCAGGACGCGTTTGATGGACTGAAATACCGACATGGGGCACCTCCTGTCACAGCTTGTTGACCAGCTCCTTGAAGAAGCGGCCGCGTACCATGAAATTCTTGAATTTATCAAAGGCGGCGCTGGCGGGGGACAGGATCACGGCGTCGCCGGCCTTTGCCCGGGCCGCCGCCGTCTTTACCGCCTCGGTGAAATCGTCGATTTCCAGGATCTCCGGGCAGCTGCGCCGGGCGGAGCCGCAGCTAAGCACCGCCTCGCGGATCTTGGGGGCTGTGGCGCCGGTGAGCACCAGCAGCTTGACGTGCTCGCAGATCTCCGGGCCCAGGGCGTCGTAGGGGATGTGCTTGTCGTACCCGCCGGCGATCAGAATGATCTTCTCCGGGAAGCAGCGCAGGCAGGCAATGGTGCGGCTGGGGGAGGAGGCGATGGAGTCGTTGTAGAACCGGACGCCGTCTTTCACACGCACCAGCTCGATGCGGTGCTCCACGCCGGCAAAGTTCTGGGCAACGGTCCGGATATCCCGCACGCTGACGAAGGGCTGCACCGCGCAGATGGCGGCCAGATAATTCTCCACATTGTGAAGGCCAGGCAATAAGATGTCCGACTGAGGCATCATCAGGGTCTTGAATTCGTGCCTGGACCAGAGGATCACGCCGTCATTGGCATAGGCGCCGTTCTCCGGCACGCTCTGCCGCGAGAACTCCAGAATACGGCCCGGCGCCTCGGCGGCCATGGCATGGGTGAGGGCGTTGTCCATATTGAGGACGAGGGTATCGTCCGAGCCCTGGTGCAGAAAAACATTTTTCTTGGCATTCACATATTCGTCCATGTCCTTGTGAACGTCCAGATGGTTGGGCGCCAGGTTGGTGATGACGGCGATATGGGGACTCAGGGGGAAGTCCATGAGCTGGAAGGAGCTGAGCTCCACCACGGCGAAATCATCCGGCTCCATCTGCTCTGCCAGGGGAAGCAAGGGCGTGCCGATGTTGCCGCCCAGCCAGACGCGCTTGCCCGCCTGCTTGAGGAATTCGGCGATCAGCGTGGTGGTGGTGGTTTTGCCGTCGGAGCCGGTGACGGCGATGATCTTGCAGGGGCAGACCCGGAAAAAAGCCTCCATCTCTGATGTGATGACGGCGCCGGACCGCTTCAGGGCCACCAGTTCCGGCCGGTTGGGATGCAGGCCCGGGGTGCGGAAGACCACGTCGCCGGACAGATCCTCCAGATAGCCGGGGCCTGTTTTCAGGCGGCAGCCGTCGCGCTCCAGGGCGAGGATTTCGTCATCGAGCTTTTCATAGGGGGTGGCGTCGCAGCCGGTGACGTCCAGTCCGCGCCGGAGAAGGATGCGCACCAGCGGACGGTTGCTCACGCCCAAACCAAGAACCAGTATTTTTTTGCCCGACAGGGTATCCAGCCAGGCGTCGACCTTCGGATTCATGACAGACCTCTTTTCACGCAGTATAATCAGGCTTTTTCTACATTATATCCGTTTGCGCCGTCTTTTGCAATCTGTTTGACAATTTTACCTTTTTGCAATACAATAAACCCGCGACCGGTCCGTTCAGCCGCGCGCAGAGCGCCGAAAGGCCCTGCGTGAGGAAAGTCCGGGCTCCACAGGGCAAGGATAACGGGTAACACCCGCCGGGGGCGACCCCAGGAAAAGTGCAACAGAGATATACCGCCGCAATTTGCGGTAAGGGTGGAAAGGCGAGGTAAGAGCTCACCCGCCACATGGGAACATCGTGGCGCTGTAAACTCTATCCGGAGCAACACCGTGGAGGAAACATCAGGCCGGCCCGGCTGTTTCCGAGGAGGTGGCTGGAGCGCAGCGGCAACGCGGCGCCAAGATAGATGGCTGTCTAGACAGAACCCGGCTTACAGGGCCGATCGCAGGCGGCAGATCCCAAAGGGATCTGCCGCTGTTTTTGTGCTTTTAAGATTCTTTTAAGAACGATTCGTTAGGATATCTGCGGAAAGGGAAAGTATGAACGCCCGCTCTATTTTTTGACATGTGAATAACTCACAAAAAAATGACGAATAAATATGCAATACCACCAAATATTTCCTTTTCCACAAACGGCGATTGACATTAGTACGAAATCGTACTATACTGGTCTGCGGAATGAAGATTTTCAACATTTTTTTCATATTAATCAAAAAATATTGATAAGAGGTGATCGTTTTGAATCGCAAAACGCGCAGTCTGTTGCTGATTCTTTTGGCATGCCTCGTCTGCCTTGCGCTGGTTTTTCTTGTTATCCGTATGCAGCAAGGCGGTATACATAATGAGAAGCTGAAGGTGACGGTCCTGAAGGTCGGAAAGGCGGACGCCATCGTGCTCCAATCCGCCGGGAAGACCATGATGATCGACGCCGGCGAGGCGGACGACGCGGAAAAAATCGTTAAGTTTCTCAAGGAGGAGGGCGTCACGGCGCTCGACGCCATGATCATCACCCACTTTGACAAGGATCATGTGGGCAGCGCCGGCACGATCGTGGAGCAATTCAATGTCGATCGGGTTTTGATCCCCAATTATGAGGGCACCCGCGAGGAGTACTTCTCCTTCATGGATGCCATGAAGGCGGCCATGGTGGAGCCGGAGCGGGTGGAAGGGCCGATGGAATTCACCCTCGGTGAGACGTCGGTGCTGATCGAGCCGCCGGTGGACTACGATGTGGACGTGGTCTCCGACGCGGTGGAAGACTACGACAACACCCTTTCACTGATGACCACGGTCACCTGCGGCGAGAAGAAGTTCCTGTTCACCGGAGACGCCGACCGCCGCCGCCTGAAGGAATGGCTGGAAAATACCGAAGTCGGAGATGTGGACTTCCTCAAGGTGCCGCACCACGGCGCATTCAATGCCGAACTGGAGGATCTGCTCCAGGTCACCCAGCCCGAATACGCAGCCATTACCTGCTCAAAGAAGAATCCCGCGGATGCGACCACGCTGGAGCAGCTGGTAAAATACCGCGTCAACGTGTTTCAGACCAGCGACGGCCGGATCACCGCCGTTACCGACGGATCGAAAATCGACGTCCGTCTGAACTGAGGGGAAGGAGGGGCGCATGAGTACACAGATCGCACCGGAGCTGGTGCAGACCGTATTTAACCGATACGAGAAGAAATACCTGATGACCGAACCTGTGTACCGGGAGCTCCGTAAACGTCTGGAGCCCTATATGCAGGTGGATATGTACGGCCTGACCACGATCCTCAACCTCTATTTCGATACGCCGGACGGTCTGCTCGTGCGGAGGTCGAACGAGATGCCGGTCTACAAGGAGAAGCTGCGTCTGCGCTCCTACGGCGTGCCGAAGCTGAGCTCCACCACCTTTCTGGAAATCAAGAAGAAGTACGAGGGCCTGGTCAACAAGCGCCGGGTGGGGATGACGCTCCAGGAGGCCTACGACTATGTGGGCAGGGGCATTCGGCCCAAGGGAGAGCGGTCGAAAGGGGAGGAGCAGATCCTCAATGAGATCGACTTCTTCCTGGAGCGGTATGATCTGCAGCCCGGCATGAACGTCAACTATCAGCGGGTGGCGCTGTTCGCCAGGGAGGATCCGGAATTCCGCATCACCTTTGACCACTGCATCCGCGGCCGGCGGGACGACATTGGCCTGGAGAACGGGGCTTACGGCACCGCGCTGATCCCCGACGACTATTATCTGATGGAGACGAAGATCCTGGACGCAACGCCGTTCTGGTTCACGCAGATCCTCTCCGGGCTGTCGCTTTATATGACGACATTCTCGAAATACGGCAATCTGGTCAGACAGGAACACAATGCCTTTGACGCGACGCGTTACATGTGTCATCGGCTGGAGAATTGGGAGAAAGCGAAGGAACATAGTTATGTTTGATTTCACAAGTATTATGCACACCGGCTCGTTCAGCCTGCAGACGGTGCTTCTGACCATGCTGACGGCCCTGATTTTGGGTGTGATCATCGCCCTGGTGTACCGGAGTTCCCATTCGCATACCAGCAGCTTTGCTGTGGTGCTGGCGGTGCTTCCGGTGGTGGAGGCCGTTATCATCATGCTGGTCAACGGCAACCTGGGCACCGGCCTTGTGGTGCTGGGCGCCTTCGGCCTGATCCGCTTCAGAAGCGCGACGGGCAGCGCCTGGGACATCGGCTTCATCTTCTTTGCCATGGCGGTGGGCCTGGCTGTGGGCCTGGGCTTCCTGACCCTGGCGGCGCTGCTGACCGTGGTGGTCTGCGCTGCCATGTTCATCCTCGAGCGGCTGCACTTCGGCATCAACGTCCCGAAGGAGAAGCATCTGCGCATCACGATCCCGGAGGATCTGGAATACAGCGGCATCTTCGACGAGCCGTTCAAGACCTATACCAACTATGCGCGGCTCGAGCGGGTCAAGACCATCAACCTCGGCACCATGTACGAGCTGACCTATATCGTCGATCTCAAGGATCCGTCGAAGGAGAAGGAGTTCATCGACGCGCTGCGCTGCCGCAACGGCAACCTGACCGTTATCGTTACATCCGTCCTGCGCAACAAGGACGATCTGTAAGAATGGATATGATAAAAACCCGGGCAGAGGGATCTGCCCGGTTTTTTTCAGCTTTATTTCAGCTTTGAAGCGTAGTATAATATAGAAAAGTGCTGCAAAAGAGGGGAACGCAATGAAGATCCTGATCATCGAGGATGAAAAGCTGCTGGCCGATTCGCTTAAGACCATGCTCGAGGCCAAAGGATTCGAAGTGGAGACAGCCTACGACGGAGAGACCGGCGCGGAGTACGCCGAGCTGGGCATCTACGACCTGCTGATCCTGGACGTGATGATGCCGAAGCTCAACGGCTATCAGCTTGCGCGGGAGGTCCGGGCCAAGCGTCTGACCACGCCGATCCTGATGCTGACGGCCAAGTCCGGTCTCATGGACCGGGTGGAGGGACTCAACGCCGGGGCGGACTATTACCTCACCAAGCCCTTCGACGCCCGGGAGCTGCTGGCCTGCATCAATGCCCTGCTGCGCCGGCAGGGGAACCAGGTGGACGTGATGACCTGCGGGAACACCACCCTGGATCTGGCTTCCTCCACCCTCTCGTGCGGAGAGCAGGAGATCCGGCTGTCTGCCAGGGAGTTCGACGTCATGCGCCTTCTGATGAATGCGGGGGCGCAGAATCTGTCGAAGGAGGTCATCTTATCCCGGGTCTGGGGCCTCGAGTCCAATGCCGTGGAGAATCATGTGGAGGTCTATGTGGGCTTCCTGCGCAAAAAGCTGCGCGCCATCGGCTCGAATGTTCGCATCACGGCGGCGCGTGGGCTGGGATATCATCTGGAGGTGGATGAGGCGTGCTGAAAAAACTGCGGCTTCGGTTTATTTTGATCATCATGGCCATCGTCACGGTGATGCTGCTGGCCATCGTCTTTACGGTGGTCCATTCCACCCGGAAGAACCTGGAAGCGGAGAGCCTGCGCATCATGGAGTCCATCGCCGCCGATCCCATGCAGCTGGGCACCTACACCGAGGAGCAGGGGGGAGATTTTCCCTTCTTTGCCCTGCAGATCGGGCGGCACAATGAGATCATGGCCATCAGCGGAGGTCATTTCGACCTGTCTGACGAGACGGTTTTGGAGGATCTGCTTCTCCGGACGCTCAACACGGAGCAGCCGGAGGGCGAGCTGCCGGAGTATCACCTGCGTTACTGCCGCCGGATCACCTGGGACTCGTGCACCATCGCTTTTGCCGACATCCGCGGCGAGGACAAGACGGTGGCGCGGGTGACCCGGGCCTGCGTGCTCATCGGCGTGGCAAGCTTTTTCATTTTCCTGCTCATCAGCTTCCTGCTGGCCAGGCTTTTGGTCAAACCCGTGGAAGCCTCCTGGGCCCAGCAGCGGCAGTTCATCTCCGACGCCTCCCATGAATTGAAGACGCCCCTGACGGTGATCCTGACCAACGCCGAGCTGATGCAGTCGCCGGACTACGACGCCGAGGCCAAGGAACAGTTTTCCGACAATATCCTCACCATGGCAAAGCAGATGCGCGGCCTGGTGGAGGATCTGCTGGATCTGGCCAGAGTGGACAACGGTCTGACCCGCGCCGTCTGGGAGCGGGTGGATCTTTCCCGGGTGCTCTCCGACGCAGCCCTGCCCTTTGAGCCGCTGTACTTTGAAAGCGGACTGGAGCTCGACAGCTTCATAGAGCCGGGGATCTTCGTCCGTGGCAGCGCCGATCACCTGCGGCGTGTGGCGGAGATCCTGCTGGACAATGCCAGAAAGTACTCCGATCCGGGGCATGTGCGCTTCTGTCTGCAGCGGCAGGGGAAAAACCAGTGCGTCATATCCGTGGCGAATCCCGGCGCGCCCATTTCCCGCGACGATCTGCAGAACATCTTCAAGCGCTTTTACCGCGCCGACGCCGCCCGGTCCCGCGATGGCAGCTACGGCCTGGGTCTGCCGATTGCCCAGGGGATCGCAGGGGAGCACGGCGGCCGCATCTGGGCTGCCAGCGCCGGCGGGTTCAACACCTTCTATGTATGCCTGCCGACAACGGCATAGAAAACAGACAAAAACCGCCCCTTCCGACCG
This sequence comes from Oscillospiraceae bacterium, assembly GCA_015068455.1. Taxonomy (GTDB): domain Bacteria; phylum Bacillota; class Clostridia; order Oscillospirales; family Oscillospiraceae; genus SVMC01. The sequence goes on from SVKO01000002.1 coordinate 73,668, forward strand.
TGGAGGGGGCGGCGTTTTTTTCGTGCCGCGGCCAGCTTTGCGCCCATAAAACAAAGTGCCCACACAGCCGGGATTATGTTCCCTGCTTTTTGCATATTTCCACGAAATTTCACGAAATAAACAATTAATGATTGAATCAATATAAGAATAATTGTAAAATAAAAACGGTAGTAAAGCGCGGAGAATCCCCCGCGCTGTGATGTTTATTTTACAAAAATAGGAGGATTACCAATGAAAAAACTCGTAGCGCTTCTTCTGGTTCTTTCCCTCGCGGCAGCGTTGTTTGCCGGCTGCGGCAGCAAGGCTGACGCCCCCGCCGCCGACGACGGCGCGAAGAAAGTCAAGGTCGGCGTCGTTCTCGTCGGCGACGAAAACGAAGGCTATACCTACGCTCACATCGAAGGCCTGGAAAAGGCCATGGACAAGCTCGGCATCGACAAGAAGGCCGACGCCGTCTGGAAGTACTCCGTCGGCGAGGATGAGACCTGCTACGACGCTATTGCCGACTGCATCGACCAGGGCTGCAACATCGTCTTCACCAACTCCTACGGCCACCAGTCCTTTGCCAAGCAGGCCGCCGAGGAAAACCCCGACGTACAGATCGTTGCCATGACCGGCGACCAGGCCAAGGCTTCCGGCCTTGCCAACTTCCACAACGCGTTCACCGAGATCTATGAGGCCCGCTATGTCGCCGGTATCGTCGCCGGCATGAAGATCGCCGAGCTCGAGCAGGCCGGCAAGCTGACCGACGCCAACTACGCCGCCGACGGCACCGTCAAGGTCGGCTACGTGGGCGCCTATCCCTACGCCGAGGTCGTTTCCGGCTACACCGCGTTCTTCCTGGGCATCAAGAGCGTCTTCGAGAACGTCTCCATGGAAGTCCAGTACACCAACTCCTGGTTCGACATCACCGCCGAGAACGAGGCCGCCGTGGCTCTGATGGCCGACGGCTGCGTCATCATCGGCCAGCACGCCGACTCCACCGGCGCCCCCACCGCCTGCGAGGAAGCCCTCAAGGCCGGCACCGTCGCCTACTCCGTGGGCTACAACGTCGATATGCTGAACGTCGCGCCCAACGCCGCGCTGACCTCCCCCACCAACGAGTGGGCCGTGTACTATGAATATGCTCTGGCTGCCATGCAGAAGGGTGAAAGCTTCGACACCAACTGGGCCGAAGGTTTTGACAAGGAAGCCGTTGCGCTGACCAAGCTCGGCCCCAACGTCGCGCCCGGCACCCAGGAAGCGGTTGACGCTGCCATCGCCGATCTGAAGGCCGGCAAGATCCACGTCTTCGATGCCAGCACCTTCACCGTGGGCGGCGCTCCCGTCACCAGCGCCTTCGCCACCGATACCGACGGCGACTTCGTCAACGACGCCGACGAGGCCATCATCGACGGCTACTACCATGAGTCCTACTTCCAGTCCGCGCCGTCCTTCTCCCTGCGCATCGACGGCATCACCGAGCTGAACTGAGACAAAACCATCAAGCTGCTTTTGGAGCCCATGCAAATGCATGGGCTCCTTTTTTTCGCAAAGAAATGACGCTGCCCCAGTTCAGGAAAATTGCTGAATTGGAGCAGCGCTTTTTATGTTCCAAGCAAAAATCCCCGTATCCGTTTCCAGAGGGGATATTTCGTCTTGTGCGGCGGGCCGGAGATGACATGCAGCGGCGCAGCCTCCGCCTGTGCCATGACGTCCGCCCGGAAGCGATCCATGGAGCAGTCCAGTCCCAGACCTTCCCAAAGGTGCTCCGGGTCCTTGTGGTCGGAGGCGACGCCAAGCGCGCACCCCTCGCGATGGCTGATGATCGCGCTGCCGGGCAGATGATACGAGCGGCACAGCGATGCGAACAGTTTCACGGCGGCTTCATACGCGCGCCTGGCGTGCTGCCTGGCCGCATCCGGGTCGAGCACTTCAAATTCCGCCCCGCTGATGTATCGGATGGATTCAGATTCACACATCTCGACGCCGATATGGGTGTTGTTGCCCGCACCGCCGCAGTGCCATGCCCGGAACGTCCAGGGCAGCGTCTGGTAGACTGCGCCGTCGTTGGCGTCGATGAAGGCATGGACGCAGGCGTCGTCAAATCGTTTGCAGTTCCACAGCTTCAAAAAGACAGAGGGATCGGAACGGGCGCAGCCGACGGAGTGGAGCATCAGCCCCTGGGGGCCATCCTGATGAAAAGCGACATATTTTGGCGCCGTATTGGTCAGATTTTCCCGATAACAGGGATTTTTTGTCAAAAAGCTCTGAACAACGGTCAGCTCATGGGAGCCGGAATCCGCATTCCAGGGCATGGCCGCGAGTTCCTGCGCGTATTCCGCGGTGATGCATCGGTATTTCTCAAGCCGGCGCAGGGTGATCTCCCGCGCCTTTTGAAACAGCTCCGGATGATCCAGTGGATGATAGCGATCGGGATTGGGGAGGATGCAGATCAGCGAAATGAGTTGATTCATGCTCAGATCGCAGGGTCGGGCATCCATGTAGTGGCGGGCTGCCGGCCCGATGCCGTACAGCGATTTCCCATAGTAAACGATATTGAAATACAGCTCCAGGATCTGCCGCTTGCTGATCCGCAGCTCGATCCAGACGGAGAGGAAGAGCTCCGCCAGCTTTCTCGTATAGGTCTTTTTGGGATAGAGGTACAGATTCTTTACCAGCTGCTGTGTGATGCAGCTTCCGCCCCATTTGTCTGCTTTCCTGAACCGGCGGGAGCGGTTTTCCCGCATCGCACACAGGATCGACGGGATGCTGAAGCCATGGTGGCGCGGGAAAGAGACGTCCTCCGTAGCAATCAAAACAATATCGGCGGCGGCGGGGATTTTTTGGCGCGGTACAAAGCCCTCCCGGGCGGAAAGCGTTTTATAGTATCGGCGGATCGGCCGACGCAAATAGGCGCAGATGGCAATGCGAAGGGCGTTCAGCACATACAGCGCGCAGTATGCCAGGATCGCGAGCCCCGCCGCGGCGAATATTTTAAATAGCATTTGAAAAAAGGCGGTCATTTCGTCTCCTTTAGGGCATCACACTGCGTACAGAATATTTATACCATATTATTAAGGAATCATCAATGAAAAAATGTGCGCCGCGCCGCCCTTGACAAGGCACACTGTTTTTGCGATAATCGAGCCGATAAAAGAAGCGCGAGGGGGGGAGAGGCCAATGCCGCAGTGGAACGAACAGTACCAGGCCCTGTGCCGTGCGATCGCGGCGCTCGGCCCGGCGGCAGTGGCTTTTTCCGGCGGCGTCGATTCGACGCTGCTGCTGCGCGCGGCGGTCGATGCGCTGGGGAAAGACCGGGTGATCGCCGTGACCGTCCGCTCCGAAGCCGTGCAGCGGCGGGAGGCGGAGACAGCGGCGGATTTCTGCGCGGCCATGGGCGTGCGGCATTTTGTCGCGGAGTTTACGATGCTCGACGTTCCCGGCATCCGGGACAATCCGCCGGATCGCTGTTATCTATGCAAGCGGGCGCTGTTTTCCCGGATGCGGCAGATCGCCGGGGAGCAGGGCTTTCAGACCGTCCTGGAGGGTTCCAATCTCGACGACGACGCCGATTACCGTCCGGGAAGGAAAGCCCTTGCGGAGCTGGGGATCCGGAGCCCGCTGCGGGAGGCCGGCCTCGGCAAGGCGGAGATCCGTGCGATCTCGAAGCATCTGGGCCTGCCGGTCTGGGACAAGCCCGCCCTGGCATGCCTGGCGACCCGGATCGCCTACGGCGAGCGGCTCACGGAGGAAAAGCTCCGGGCGGTGGAGCAGGCGGAGGCGTTTTTGCTGGAGCGCGGTTTTCGCCAGGTGCGCGTCCGCGTTCACGGACGGCTTGCCCGCATTGAGGTGCCCACGGACGCCATCAAAAGACTGCTTGAGCTGGGTGAAGAAACGGCGGCATGTTTCCGCGCCCTGGGCTTTGTCCACGTCTGCGTGGATCTGGAGGGCTACCGCACCGGCAGCATGAACGAAACGCTCCCGCCGGAGGTGCTGGCGCAGGGGCACAGCAACACGAACTGATTTGGAGGCAGCTATGCTGAATGCATTTTCCCGAACCCGGCTCCTGCTGGGAAAAGAAGCCATGGAGCGCCTTGCGCTCGCCCGTGTGGCGGTGTTCGGCGTCGGCGGCGTCGGCGGCTATACGGCGGAGGGCCTGGCCCGGGCCGGCGTGGGCGCGCTGGACCTGATCGACGACGACCGGATCTGCCTGACAAATATCAACCGTCAGATCATCGCTACCCGAAAGACCGTCGGCCAGTACAAGACCGACGTGATGGCCGAGCGCGTGCGCGACATCAATCCGGACTGCGCCGTGCGCACCTGGAAAACCTTTTTCATGCCCGACACCGAGGATCAGTTTGATTTTACCCGGTACGACTATGTGGTGGACGCCATCGACACGGTCAAGGGCAAGATCGCTCTGGTGATGAAGGCCCGGGCTGCCGGGACGCCGATCATCAGCGCGCTCGGGGCGGGCAACAAGCTCGACCCCACCGCCTTTGAGGTGGCGGATCTGGCCAAGACCTCCGTCTGCCCCCTGGCCCGTGTCATGCGCAGGGAACTGGGCAGGCGGGGCGTGAAGCATCTGAAGGTGGTCTATTCCAAGGAGCAGCCCCTCACACCTTTGGAGGACGATGAAATCAGCTGCAAATACCACTGCGTCTGCCCGCCGGACAGCAAGCGCGACTGCTCGATCCGCCGGCAGGTGCCGGGCTCAGTGAGCTTCGTGCCCTCGGTGATGGGCCTGATCATCGCCGGCGAGGTCGTCCGTGACCTGGTGGGCATCGGACGATAAATAACGAAAAACGGACAGCCCCGCCGCGGGAAACCGCGGCGGGGCGTTTGTCATAAAAAACGCGATAAAAGTTCATAATTTGTTCAACACTCTTTCAGAATGATTTCAGCTTCGTGTCCTACAATAATCACGAAAGATGAAACGAGCCGGACAGCACCGGCAAAAGAAAGGATGCGTTGAACATGTTAGCCAGTGAAAATGAACCCCGTGAAGAACTCACGTTTGGACAGCAGATGAACGAATCGGCCGAACCGGAGCAGCCCTCTGTGGCCCAGGTTTATGCCGTGCCGAAGAAGCGCCAGCGCAAGACGGGAAGCCGCAGCGGTATCGGCGCGAAAATCGTCGCCCTGGCCCTGTGCTGCTCGCTGCTGGGCGGCGCCGTGGGCGCCGGCGGCGTTGCGCTGGCCACGTCCAGGAAAAGCGACGCGGCGCCCGAGACCGGCGAGCTGGAGCATGTGGCCGAGGTGCTCGAAGGCGAGCGTCCCCATGAGGTGATGAGCGTCTCCAAGATTGATACCTCCAAGCAGAAGACCGCCGCGCAGGTCTATGCCGACAACGTCAACTCCACCGTCGGCATCACCACCTCCATCAACACCACCAACTTCTGGGGCTATCAGACCCAGGCGGCCGCCGCGGGCTCCGGCTTTATCATCAGTGACGACGGCTATATCATCACCAATCACCATGTCATCGAGGGCGCCAGTTCCATCGAGGTCGCCATGTTCGACGGCACAAAGTATGACGCGGAGCTGGTGGGCTACGACGAGAGCAACGACGTGGCCGTGCTGAAGATCGACGCGAAGAACCTCACCCCTGTGGTGCTGGGCGACTCCGACGAGCTTCTGGTGGGCGACAGCGTCGTGGCCATCGGCAACCCCCTGGGTGAGCTGACCTTCTCCCTGACCGCCGGCACCGTCAGCGCCCTGGACCGGAAGATCACCATGTCCAACGGCCTGAGCATGGATCTGATCCAGACCGACTGCGCCATCAACTCCGGCAATTCCGGCGGCGCTCTGTTTAACCTCTACGGCGAGGTCATCGGCATCACCAATGCCAAGTATTCCGGCGCCGGCGGCAATACCGCCTCCATCGATAATATCGGCTTTGCCATCCCCATCAACACCGTCCGCGACATCGTCAAGAGCATCATCGAGAAGGGCTATATTTCCAAGCCCTACATCGGTGTGAGCGTCGGCGACGTGGGCGAGGAGGCCCTGACCTACGGCCTGCCCAAGGGCGCTGCGGTCCGCTCCGTTGTGGAGGACGGCCCTGCGGCCAAGGCGGGCATCCAGGAAAACGACATCATCACGGGTGTGAACGGAACCGAGATCACCTGCGGCGACGATCTGGTCAAAGCCATCGGCAGTGTCAGCGTCGGCGATGAGCTGGAGCTTTCGGTTTACCGTCAGAACGAGACACTCAAGCTGAAGGTCACCGTCGAGGAGAAGATCCAGCAGGCCAGGGAGGACGAGACCGAGGCCGCCGACGGCAGCGATCCGCGCGAATCGCAGCAGATGCCTCAGCAGGAAGTGCCCCAGCAGGAGATGCCCCAGCAGGGCAATCCCTTCGGCGGTATGGATCCCTTCGAGTACTTCTTTGGCAATTGATCCCGCGCCGGGTGCAGACGGCAGGGAAATCAATAGATTCTTTTCATTGTCTCCTTTCTAATCAAACGGCTCAAGGCCGCCAGGCAGAACATTGCCCGGCGGCCTTGCCGTATGTTCGGACGGGTGCGCTCCGCCATCCGGCGAAGGCAAAGTCAAGATGAAATACACAAAAGTGAACAGGCGCTCTTAGAAGTTTTGTAGATTCTCCGGCATGGGGGGATTTGTTCATTGAAAGGAATTCTCGAAACGTGTATAATCACCCTATAATAAAATGCCATGGGTATATGCATATTGAAGATTACCCATGACGTTTTGCACACGATTTCCTATTATTTGGAGGTAAAAAATGAAGAAATTTTCAAAAGTGATCGCGTTTGCGATCTGCCTGGTTCTGATCGCCGGCATGCTCCCCGCGGGCGTGTTTGCGGCGGAGGGCGGTCTGTCTGACATCGACTTCACCAAGGAAGCCGACGCAGGCAAGTATGAGATCGCCGGTCAGAGCCAGAGCTCTGTCGCAGAAGGCGTGGGCTTGGCGCTGGTCGCCACCCAGGGCGGCATTGAGCCCGCCAAGCAGAACATCGCCGAGGCGGACAACGACGTTGTCAAGATCCCCGTCGCCGGTGACTGGAGCGCCACCCTGGAGGTCGAATTCGACACCAACAGCGCCCAGAACGGCTACTATCAGTTCTTCGCCTTCTTTGCATCCGAAGGCGGCGACAACCAGAACATGTGCGGCATCCGCGGCGGCGACGGCGCGATGCAGAACTTCATCCGTCAGAACGGCACCATCACCCACGAGGATGAGGACGGCGTCAACTCCACTCCCGGCTTCGCCTCCGCGGGCACCTACTTCCTGCGCCTGGAGAAGGAGGGCGACACCTACCTCTGCAGCCGCAGCTCCGACGGCGACACCTTCACCCAGATGTTCTCCTACGAGGGCACCGGCATCGAGGCGGATGAGATCCTCATCGACGCCTACACCGGCATGACCACGGGCTATAAGTTCACCCTGAAGTACCTCGCCCTCGAGGGCGGGGATACCGGCCTGGACAAGAAGGCCATCCGCGCCGCCATCCGCGAGGCCAAGTCCAAGGACGATCGGTTCTTCACCGCGGAGTCCTTTGCCGCGCTGAAAGCGGCCCTCGAAGCCGCCCAGACGGCGCTGGCTGAGGCAACAACCCAGGAAGCCCTGGACAAGGCCGCCGCGGATCTGAACGCCGCCATTGCCGGCCTGGAGGACAATCCCGAGCTGCCCATGATGCGCGTCACCTTCAACTATAACTATAACGGCGCCCCCGATCCCGTGGTGGTTGAGGTCAAGATGGGCAGCACCGTCGAGCCCATCGCGACGAACCGCGTGGGCTACTCCGCCACCTGGCGCCGCGGCAACCAGAACTTCAATTTCAGCACCCCCATCACCGAGGACATCACCCTGACTGCTTCCTGGTCCAAGGACTGGAACCAGATGTACTCCCTGGCCGAGGAATACCGCGATTACTTCGCCTTCGGCAACTTCGGCACCCAGAGCCCCAACGGCGATCAGGTCACCCGTGAGTACAACACCTACTCCGGCAACTCCGGCAAGATGACCTACAACTTCGGCGCCAACGAGTCCAGAAACGCTTACAACAACGCTGTTTCCCAGATCAATGCGGATACCTCTCTCACCGAGGAAGAGAAGGCCCAGAAGATCAAGGAAGCCGACGGCAAGGTCCTGCTGGGCGGCAACAACCCCCTGCAGAGCGATCTGAACCGGATCCAGCAGTGGAACCAGCAGCATCCCGAGGGCCCGAAGAAGTACTACCGTCAGCACGTGCTGTTCTGGCACGGCTCCGAGCAGAACCCCGCCTTCTACCACGAGGGCTTCGACACCAGCAAGCCCCTGGCCTCCCGCGAGGTCATGAACCTGCGCATCGACTCCTATGTTGAGGCCATGTTCAAGCGCTACCAGCCCTGGGACGACATCATCCTCTCCTGGGACGTGGTCAACGAGGCCCTGGATGACTACACCGGCATGGTCCGCAACGGCTGGAACGGCAGCTCCTGGGGCGAGACCAGCCTGGACGACGCCTCCAACCAGTCCAGCGCGTGGGGCACCATCTACCGCATGAAGGACGAAAGCGGCAACCCCGTGAAGGAAATGACCGAGGAGCGTCTGCAGTACGAATCCGAGTGGATCCGCGTGGCCTTCGCCTCCGCCCGCAAGTGGCAGCAGGAGCTGGGCGTCCACTGGAAGCTGTACTACAACGACTACATGAACTCCAGCATGCTCTATGAGCCCAAGATGACCAACACCCTCCACGTGCTCGAGCCCATCGGCGAGGCCGGCAACATCGACGGCTACGGCATGCAGGCCCGCCTGGCCTATGCCTATCCCACCATCGACATGCTCCGCGACCAGATCGAAAAGGGCCTGGAGATCTGCCCGGAGGTCAGCTTCTCCGAGGCCGACGTGCGCACCGACTTTGAGGTCAACCCCCTGTTCGATCCCGACAAGCCTACCCGCCGCGTCCGTTCCGGCGACGAAGAATGGGATCAGGGCGGCTCCGGCTCCTACAACCGCCGCAGCCAGCAGAACGGCAACACCTATGACGTTTCCAACGGCCCCGTCCGCCGCAAGAACAGCTTCAGCGCCAGCGATCCCGAGGCCCAGCGCCTGCAGGCCGACTACTGGGCCGACCTGGTGGATATCATGCTTGAGCAGGCCGACAAGGGCAAGGTCGGCGCCATCGCCATCGACGGCACCAGCGACAACAACACCTTCAACAGCGGCACCGGCTGCCAGATCTGGGACGGCAGCGGCAACGAAAAGCCCGCCTTCTTCGCACTGATCGGCGCTGCCAACCGCCACAAGATGGCCGCCGCCGTCGAGGCAGGCCCCGCGCTGAGTGAGGAAGCCCAGTACAGCGCACCGTCCTGGGCCCGCTATGCGGCCGCCCGCAAGGCCGCCGAGGATCTGGCGGACGTGCGCATCTATACCGGCGACGGCGTGGAAGCGGTCAAGGACGCCACCGCGGAGCTCCTGGCTGCCATCGACGCCCTGGTACCCAGCGGCGAAACCGACAAGACCGTGCTCAACAAGACCATCGAGGATGCGGCGGCCATCGACACCGAGCCCTACACCGAAGCTTCCGTCATGGCGCTGGAAGCGGCCGTCGAAGCAGCAAAGGCTGTGCAGGCCGATCCCAATGCCACCCAGAAGCAGGTCGACGATGCCGTTAAGGCCATCGAAGAAGCTGTGGCTGCCCTGGTGCAGAAGGGTGACGACTTCCTGTTTGAGGATGTGAAGGATCCCGGCAAGTTCTACTTCGATCCCGTCTACTGGGCCTTCAATGCCGATCCGCAGATCACCAAGGGCACCGACGATACCCACTTCGGCCCCGACAACGCCTGCACCAGAGGCCACGTGGTGACCTTCCTGTGGCGCGCCGCCGGCGAGCCCGCGCCCAAGAGCACGCAGACCCCGTTCACCGACCTCAAGCCCGGCGCCTTCTATGAGAAGGCCGTGGCCTGGGCTGTGGAGGAAGGCATCACCAAGGGCCTGAGCGACACCGCCTTCGGCCCGGACGCCACCTGCAACCGCGGTCAGATCGTGACCTTCCTGTGGCGCTTCGCGGGCGAAGAGGAGCCCAAGAGCGCGGCCACGCCGTTCACCGACCTGAAGCCGGGCGCCTTCTATGGCAAGGCCGTGGCCTGGGCCGTGGAGAACGAGGTCACCAACGGCCTGACGGCCACCACCTTCGGCCCGGATTCCACCTGCACCCGCGGCCAGGTCGTGACCTTCCTGTACCGCGCCACCCAGGATTGATCGGCTCTCCTTTGAAGCGCAAAACGACCGTATCATCATAGACCCTGCCGGGGCTGCGTAAGCAGCCCCGGCAGTTTTTATCAGTCATGCAAAGCGGCATCCGCCGGTGCATTAACGAAGTGTACAAAAGCGAACGGGCGCTTTTAGTGGTTTTGTAGAAAATTCAGGCTAAGGGAATTGTGCGTTGAAAGAAAATGAGGAAAAGTGTATAATTTATCCGTATGGTTAAGCATGAATGGCCGTCATTCGTTAGGAGAGATTGCCGGCCATTGTGCTTTGTACAGGATCTTTTTTTCAGGAGGTATTTTATGAAGAGATTTTCAAGAGTGATCGCGTTTGCCATCTGCCTCATTATGGTCGTGGGTATGCTTCCCGCGGGCGTTTTTGCGGCGGGCGGCCTGTCGGACATCGACTTCACCAGTGAAGCCGACGCCGGCAAGTACGAGATCATCGGGCAGACCTCGGCTGCGGTCGCAGCGGACGGTCTGGCTCTGGTTACCACGACCAGCGGCATCGAGCCCGCCGGCCGGAACATCACCCAGGAGCCTGTGGATCTTGTTCAGATCCCCGTAGCAGGCGACTGGACCGCAACGCTGGAGTGTGTCTTTGATACCAACGGCGCTGCCAACGGTTACTATCAGTTCTTTGGCTTCTTTGCCGCTGCCGACGACGATCTGGCGAACACGAATCTGGTCGGTATCCGCGGCGGTGATCAGGCCATCCAGGACTTCATCCGTCAGGACGGCACCCTCACGACGGATACGGATCTGAAGTCTGCGCCCGGCTTTGATACCAGTGGGAAGACCTATTTCCTGCGTATCGAAAAGGAAGGCACGACCTACAACTGCTATCGCAGCGACGACGGTGAAGAATTCGCCCCGATGTTCTCCTATGAGGACACCGGCATCGATGCTGAGTACCTCGTGATCGACGCCTACACCGGCATGACCACGGGCTACAAATACACCCTCAAGTACCTCGCTTTCGAGGGCGACGCAGGCGGCGAAGCGGCCTGGACCGAGGCCGACGGCGTTGAGTCCGACAAGGCCTACGTCATCGTGGCCGACGGCCAGTATGCGCTCAGCGCGAATGCTGACGGCGCCATTGTTGCATCGGCTGTCACCGTCGACGGCGACAAGATCACCAGCGAGGTCACCGACGGTATGGTCTGGACCTTTGCAGATGCAGAGGGCGCTGAGGCCGCTATTGACGGCAGCGATCTGTATTTCATCATGAGTGCAGACGAACAGTACCTGCGCCGCGACAGCAGTGCACTGGCCCTCGGCGACGATTCCGGCGAGATGCGTTACCGCACCTGGTCCCTGATCGCGCGCGAGGCTGAAGACGGCGCCTATACCTTCTTCTCGAACGGAAACAGCAGCGGTGCTGCCAGCAGATATGCCGTAAGCGGCGCAGAGACCGGCTTCACCGCAGCACGTGTTTCCAACTCCTCCGGCAACATTCAGACCGCAGGCAGCTCCGTCCGCCTGTACGAACTGGTCGGCGGCAGCACGGTCCAGTTGGACAAGAAGGCCATCCGCGCCGCCATCCGCGAGGCCAAGTCCAAGGACGATCGGTTCTTCACCGCGGAGTCCTTTGCCGCGCTGAAAGCGGCCCTCGAAGCCGCCCAGACGGCGCTGGCTGAGGCAACAACCCAGGAAGCCCTGGACAAGGCCGCCGCGGATCTGAACGCCGCCATTGCCGGCCTGGAGGACAATCCCGAGCTGCCCATGATGCGCGTCACCTTCAACTATAACTATAACGGCGCCCCCGATCCCGTGGTGGTTGAGGTCAAGATGGGCAGCACCGTCGAGCCCATCGCGACGAACCGCGTGGGCTACTCCGCCACCTGGCGCCGCGGCAACCAGAACTTCAATTTCAGCACCCCCATCACCGAGGACATCACCCTGACTGCTTCCTGGTCCAAGGACTGGAACCAGATGTACTCCCTGGCCGAGGAATACCGCGATTACTTCGCCTTCGGCAACTTCGGCACCCAGAGCCCCAACGGCGATCAGGTCACCCGTGAGTACAACACCTACTCCGGCAACTCCGGCAAGATGACCTACAACTTCGGCGCCAACGAGTCCAGAAACGCTTACAACAACGCTGTTTCCCAGATCAATGCGGATACCTCTCTCACCGAGGAAGAGAAGGCCCAGAAGATCAAGGAAGCCGACGGCAAGGTCCTGCTGGGCGGCAACAACCCCCTGCAGAGCGATCTGAACCGGATCCAGCAGTGGAACCAGCAGCATCCCGAGGGCCCGAAGAAGTACTACCGTCAGCACGTGCTGTGCTGGCATGGCTCCGAGCAGAACGCGGCGTTCTATCATGAAGGCTTCGACACCAGCAAGCCCCTGGCTTCCCGCGAGGTCATGAACCTGCGTATCGACTCCTATGTCGAGGCCATGTTCAAGCGCTACCAGCCCTGGGACGATATCATCCTCTCCTGGGATATCGTCAACGAGGCTCTGGACGACTACACCGGCATGGTCCGCAACGGATGGAACGGCAGCTCCTGGGGCGAGACGACCCTGGACGACGCATCCAACCAGTCCAGCGCCTGGGGCACCATCTACCGCATGAAGGACGAAAACGGCAATCCTGTGAAGGAAATGACCGACGAGCGTCTGCAGTACGAATCCGAGTGGATCCGCCAGGCCTTTGCTTCCGCCCGCAAGTGGCAGCAGGAGCTGGGTGTCCACTGGACCCTGTACTACAACGACTACATGAACTCCAGCATGCTCTACGAGCCCAAGATGACCAACACCCTCAAGGTGCTCAAGCCCATCTATGAGGCAGGCAACATCGACGGCTACGGCATGCAGGCCCGCCTGGCCTATGCCTACCCCGGCATTGACCTGCTCCGCTATCAGATCGAGGAAGGCCTGAAGGTGGCCGACGAGGTCAGCTTCTCCGAGGCCGACGTCCGCACCGACTTTGAGGTCAACCCCCTGTTCGATCCCGACAAGCCCACCCGCCGCGTCCAGAACGGCGACGAAGAATGGGATCAGGGCGGCTCCGGCTCCTACAACCGCCGCAGCCAGCAGAACGGCAACACCTACGACGTCTCCAACGGCCCCGTCCGCCGCAAGAACAACTTCAGCGCGAGCGATCCCGAGGCCCAGCGCCTGCAGGCCGACTACTGGGCCGACCTGGTGGACATCATGCTGGAGAAGGCCGAGCAGGGTAAGGTCGGCGCCATCGCCATGGACGGCACCAGCGACAGCAACACCTTCAACCGCGGCACCGGCTGCCAGGTTTGGGATTCCAGCTCCAATGAAAAGCCCGCGTTCTTCGCCCTGATCGGCGCGCCCAACCGCCTCAAGATGCGCCATGCCATCGAGGACGGCCCCGCCGACAGCGAGGAGAGCAAGTACACCGCCGAGTCCTGGGCCCGCTATGCGGCCGCCAAGAAGGCTGCCGAGGACCTGGTCGAAGTCCGCATCTACACCGGCGAGGGCGTGGAGGCCGTCAAGGCCGCCACTGCGGAACTCCTGGCCGCCACCGAGGCCCTGGAAGAGGGCAGCGGCCCCATCGAGACCGGCGCTCTGAAGCTCGGCCCGAACGTTATCAAGGATCCCGAGTCGCCCACCGGCTACACCGTCAAGTTCCTGTACGACAATGCCACCGCAACCTCCGTCACCTTCAATGGCGACATCATGTACCGTGACGACTCCAACCGCAGCGACACCACCAACTACAGCCCCTTCGACTACAAGCCCGGCTACATGCGTGCCGCCGGCTTCAATGCGCCGATGGAGAAGAAGACCCTCGAGGTCGAGATCGACGGAGCGGTCGAGGAAAAAGAGGTCTGGTATTACGAGGTTCCCATGTCCGCCGGCGCCAACCAGTACTGGTTCACCGTGAACGGCGGCAGCCGCATGGAACCCGACCCCGCCAACCCGCCTTACTGGAGCCCGAACAGCGCCGCGAATAAGGACGCGTACAACACCGTTTACGTGCCCTACGACGCCAAGCAGGACTACGAGCCCACCAAGGCCCGTACCGCCGAGCTGCCGAGAACCGACGGCAAGTCCGGCGTTTGGGATTACTATCCCATCGAATTCGGCGGCAGAACCCACTACATGGGCATCTACACGCCTTACGGCTACGATGAGAAACGTGCCGAGCCGTACAAGCTCATCTTCATGCTCCACGGCATGGGCCAGGATGAGTCCGACTGGATGGGCATCGGCTCCGTCCAGAAGATCATGGACAACCTGGTTGTGGCCGGCAAGACCGAGCCCGCCGTGATCGTCTCCGTCACGTCGAACAACAACTTCCTCGGCTCCGGCGGCGGCATGTGGGGCGGCGGAGGCGCCAACGCCTACACGAACGTCTCCGAGTACGTGATCCCTTACATTGAGGAGCACTACAACGTCTCCACCGATCCGATGAACCGCGCCTGGGCAGGCCTGAGCATGGGCTCCAGCAACACCCAGGGCATGATCAACGCCAACGCCCCGCTGTTCGGCTGGTACGGCTGCTTCAGCCTGGGCAACAGCGTCACCGCCACCAACCCGGATCTGGCCAAGACCCACATCCTGTTCGGCGACGGCACCGCTGACTTCGGCGCTCTGAGCGAGGCTCAGATCACCGCGGTCCAGACCATCTGCGACAACGGCGGCTTCGCCCGCTTCGAGCGCGTCACCGGCGGCCATGACTTCAATACCTGGTGCCAGCTGTTCCGCATCTGGTGCGAGAAGTACCTGTGGAATCCCGCTGCCTTCGGTGACGGCGAGCCTGAGGAAGTCGACACCGCCGCGCTGGACGCTGCGATTGCCGATGCTGCGAAGATCGACAAGAGCGAATACACCGCCGAGTCCGTCGCTGCCTTTGAGGAAGCTCTGGCTGCCGCCGAGGCCGCCAAGAACTCCAACAAGCAGTCCGAGGTCGATGCTGCTGCGCAGGCGCTGAAGGACGCCATTGCCGCCCTGGAGAAGAAGCCTGAGATCGACAAGACCGCCCTCGGCGAGGCCATCGAGGCCGCCGAAGCCCTCAAGGCGGAGGACTACACCGAAGATTCTTACAAGGCTCTGATCGACGCTGTGGAAGCCGCCAAGGCGATCCAGAGCAAGGCTGACGCCACCCAGGCCGAGGTCGACGCCGCGGCCAAGGCCGTGACCGACGCCATTGCCGCGCTGGAACCCAAGTCCATCGACATCGGTCATCCCGCGCTCGACAAGGCCATCGAGGACGCCGAAGCCATCGACGCCGCGCTTTATACCGAGGCGTCTGCGGCTGCCCTGGCCGAAGCCCTGGCCGCGGCGAAGGCCGTGCAGGCCACGCAGGACGCGACCCAGGCGGAGGTCGACAAGGCCACCGACGCGCTGAATGCTGCTATCGCCGCCCTGGAGCCCAAGCCTGACGCCACCTTCTTCGAGGACGTGAAGGATCCCGGCAAGTTCTACTATGATGCGGTCTACTGGGCCTTCAATGCCGATCCGCAGATCACCAACGGCGTGGACGATACCCACTTCGGCCCCGACAACGCCTGCACCCGCGGCCACGTCGTGACCTTCCTGTGGCGCGCCGCCGGTGAGCCCGAGCCCAAGAGCACGAAGACCCCGTTCACCGACCTCAAGCCCGGCGCCTTCTATGAGAAGGCCGTGGCCTGGGCTGTGGAGGAAGGCATCACCAAGGGCATGACGGACACCACCTTCGCGCCCGACGGCAAGTGCAACCGCGGCCAGATCGTGACCTTCCTGTGGCGCTTCAAGGGTGAACCCGCACCCAAGAGCACGCAGACCCCGTTCACCGACCTCAAGGCCGGCGCCTTCTATGAGAACGCCGTGGCCTGGGCCGTGGAGAACGATGTCACGAAGGGCATGACCGAAACCACCTTCGGTCCGGACGCCACCTGCACCAGAGGCCAGGTCGTGACCTTCCTGTACCGCGCCACCGCGGAATAAGAAGGAACATTTCAAAATAACCGCACAAACAAAACCCGGCGGGGCTGCGAAAGCAGCCCCGCCCTTTTTCGAAAAAAGACGCCCCCTCTGCAGCGCCGCAGAGGGGGCGTTATATTTACTTGAACAAGAAGTGTTGTTTATGCCTTTAATCGGTAGGTCTTACCCGAAGCGACGACGATGCCGTCGGCCTCCAGCTCTTTGAGCAGGATGCGCACAGCGGCGGAGGGGATGCCCAGCAGGCGGGCCAGCTGGGCCGGCGTGAGGGCGGCCCGGTCGGTCAGTTCATCGATCAGCAAGGCCTTCTGTGCGGCGGCCTCAATGCGCACGGGGGTCTCCCGGGATTTGCTTCGGCCCGTCTTTTGCTTCGGCGCGAAACGCAGAACGACGGTCGTCCGGTCCGGGCCGTAGCTCTGTGCGATCTCCGGCTCCGGCCAGCGCTGCGTGCGCCAGACGTGCAGGATGCCGGGAATGCCGCTGCCGGCATGCCTGCCCACATCGATGAGATTGAACAGCTTCAAAAGGGCGCCGTTGCGCGGGTCGGAAAGACCGCCGGTTCTGGCGGCGTCGAGACCGATGCGGAAACTGCCCGGATTGGATATTGTGACGCTGTCCTGTGCGCGTATCACCGTCAGGCCGCCGCTGCCGCGATAGTCGGCGTTGACCAGGCTGTTGACGATGGCCTCCCGTACGGCTTCGCCCACATCCGCCGGATAGTGGACGTCCAGCTCCGGCAGCAGGCGGGCGCAAACCCGGATATAGAATTCATATATGCCGCCGGACCATTCGCCGGAGATGGAGCATATTCGCTGCGCCGTGTCGGCTTCCTCCCGATAGTCGAGGAAATAACGGGGGAACGCACGAACGATGTCGGGTTCACAGCCGAACAGCAGCAGTCCTGCGGAGGTGGGGTGCAGTTTTCCGCCGTCGTCGATTCCCAGTGCGCCGGCCTTTTGGAGGAATGAGGCGTCGTCCAGTTTTTCCCAGGGGTGACCGGGATGGGCCCGGGCCATGGCATCCCGATAGGCGCGCACGGCGGCGCCGTCCAGGATCTCCGGCTCCATCTGCTTCCATACGCGCAGATCCTGGGCGCGCTCGTCGGCGTCGCGGACCATAGCCTGCAGCTCTTCCCGGCTGCAGCGGCAGTCGCCCTCGCCCTTCCGGCGGTAGGTGTTGAGGGGATTGCCCTCCACATAGACCGGCTGATAGGCCCGTTCTGCCCGGGGTACGCGGATCACCAGGATCTGCTTGCCCTCCACGGTTTCGACGGTGACGTCCGCCGGGCTGAGGATGTTGACGCTGGCCACCCGGGGATCGTTGACCATGGCCCAGAATTCGCGCCTGAGACGCTCGGGGTCCGGCAGATCCACCGGATGCAGGGACTTGTCCCTGTGCTCCTCCACGCCCAGCAGAAGCAGGCCGCCCATGGTATTGGCGAAGGCGGAGTAGGTCTCCCAGATGCTGTGGGGCAGGCCGCCCAGGGCCTTCTTTGCCTCGATCCGGTTGTTTTCCGTATACTGTTCCAAATGATTCAGGTCGATCATAGGATCGCCTCCGTTTCCGGACTTTATTTCATTATACCAGACCCATGGAGAAAAGCAATAAAAACAAGCCGCATGCCCGGACGGGCATGCGGCTTTGGGGATGGAAGGAAAAGGATGGATTACAGCCCTGCCATGAGGACGGCCATGACGGCCTTGATGGTGTGCATGCGGTTCTCGGCCTCATCGAAGACGATGGACTGCGGGCTTTCGAACACCTCATCGGTGACCTCCATCTCGGTGATGCCGAACTTTTTGCTGATCTCGCGGCCGATGGTGGTGTTGAGGTCGTGGAAGGCAGGCAGGCAGTGCATGAACACGGCGTTGTCGCCCGCAGCCTCCATCAGCTTGGCGTTGACCTGATAGGGGAGCAGATCCGCAATGCGCTCGGCCCAGACCTCGTCCGGCTCGCCCATGGACACCCACACGTCGGTATAGATGACGTCCGCGCCCCAGACGGCTTCGGCGGGCTCGGTGCAGAAATCGATGGTGGCGCCGGTCTCGGCGGCGATGGCCTCGCAGGTCTTGACCAGGGCGGGATCGGGGAAGTATTTCTCCGGGGCGCAGGCCACAAAATGCATGCCCATTTTCGCGCAGCCCACCATCAGGGAGTTGCCCATGTTGTAGCGGGCGTCGCCCATATAGACCAGCTTGATGCCCTTGAGGGTGCCGAAGTGCTCACGGATGGTGAGGAAGTCCGCCAGGATCTGGGTGGGATGGAACTCGTTGGTCAGGCCGTTGAACACGGGCACGCCGGCGTGCTTTGCCAGCTCGTCCACGATCTCCTGACCGAAGCCGCGATACTCGATGCCGTCATACATCCTGCCCAGTACCCGGGCGGTGTCGGCGATGGATTCCTTCTTGCCGATCTGCGAGCCCTTGGGGTCGAGGTAGGTGCTGCCCATGCCCAGGTCGGAGGCGGCGACCTCGAAGGCGCAGCGGGTGCGGGTGGAGGTCTTTTCAAAAATCAGAGCGACGTTTTTGCCCACCAGGAACTGATGAGAGATGCCGCTCTTTTTCTGCGCCTTGAGCATGGCGGCCACGTCGAGAAAATGTTCGATTTCCGCCGGCGTAAAGTCCAGCAGCTTGAGAAAATGCTTCTGTTCCATTTCGTTCTCCTTATTTATGATCTTCAATGAATTTGCGCAGCATGGCGATCTGGCGGGACGTCTCCGCGGGGCTGGGGCCGCCGTAGCTGGAGCGCTGGGCCACGCAGGCGTCCATGCTGAGGGCCTCGTAGACGTCGGCGTCAAACAGCGGCGAGATGGCCCGGAGTTCGTTCAGGGGGATCTCCTCCAGAGTCCTGCCGCTCTGGGTGCAGGCATAGACCAGCTGACCGGTGATCTTGTAGGCGTCCCGGAAGGGCATGCCTTTTTTGGCCAGGTAGTCGGCGCAGTCGGTGGCGTTGATGAAGCCGCGATTGGCAGCGGCGCGCATGTTTTCCGGCAGGATCTTCATGGTGTCGATCATGGCGCTGAACACGGGCAGGCACATCTTCACCGTATCGATGGCGTCGAATACCGGCTCCTTGTCCTCCTGCATGTCCTTATTGTAGGCCAGAGGCAGGGATTTCATGACGGTCAGCAGGCTGATGAGGTCGCCGTATACCCGGCCGGTCTTGCCGCGCACCAGCTCGGCCACATCCGGGTTCTTTTTCTGGGGCATGATGGACGAGCCGGTGGAATAGGCGTCGTCAAGCTCCACGAATTTGAACTCCCAGCTGCACCAGGCGATGATTTCCTCGGCGAAGCGGCTCAGATGCATCATGAGGATGGACATGCAGCTCAGAAATTCAATGGCATAGTCCCGGTCGGATACGCCGTCGAGGCTGTTGGCGGTGGGGGCGCAGAAGCCCAGCAGGGAAGCGGTGCGCTCCCGGTTGATGGGGTGGGTGGTGCCCGCCAGGGCGCCGGAGCCCAGGGGGCACTCGTTCATGCGCTCGGCGCAGTCCTCCAGCCGGGTGACGTCGCGCTTCAGCATGGCCCCATAGGCCAGCAAATGCTGGGCAAGGGTGATGGGCTGGGCGCGCTGCAGGTGGGTATAGCCGGGCATGACGGTGCTCTGGTTGGATTCGGCCTTGTTGACCAGCACGGCTTCGAAATCGAGGATCATGCCCTTGATGGCGGCGATCTCCTTCCGGAGATACAGCCGCAGATCCACCGCCACCTGGTCGTTGCGGCTGCGGGCGGTGTGCAGGCGTTTGCCCGCGTCGCCGATGCGCGCAGTCAGCAGGGCCTCCACGTTCATGTGGATGTCCTCATTGTCTGCGGTAAATTCGATTTTGCCTGCTTCGATATCGGCCAGAATTTCCGATAATCCCTGCACGATCAGCGCCTGATCCTCCGGGGAGATGATGCCGCATTCGCCCAGCATGGTGGCGTGGGCGATGGAGCCGGCGATATCCTCGGCGTACATTCTGGAATCAAAGGCAATGGAGGAGTTAAAGTCGTTGACAAGGGCGTCGGTCTCCTTCTGAAACCGCCCGGACCATAGCTTCATGGCGTTCTCCTTCTTGTTGAAATACGGCGAAGAAATCCGACGGTGCCGCCGGATTTCCTCGGGTTTGGAATTGTATGATCTTATTTGCTCAGCAGACCCTGGTCCAGCATGGCCTGGACCTTGGTGGGCAGGCCCCACAGGTTGATGAAGCCCGTGGCGTCGGCCTGGTTGTAGTCGCTTTCGCCGAAGGTGGCGATTTCCTCGGAGTAGAGGGAATTGGGCGACCAGATGCCGGCCTTGATGACGTTGCCCTTGTAGAGCTTGAGCTTGACGGTGCCGGTAACGTTCTTCTGGGTCTCGGTGACGAAGGCGGACAGAGCCTTGCGCAGGGGAGAGTACCACAGGCCGTTATACAGCAGCTCGGCAAAGCAGACGGAAAGCTCCTGCTTCTTATGGGCGGTGAGCTTATCCAGGGTCATGGTCTCCAGCGCCTCATGGGCCTTGTAGAGAATGGTGCCGCCGGGGGTCTCGTAAACGCCGCGGCACTTCATGCCCACGAGCCGGTTTTCAATGATGTCCAGCAGGCCGATGCCATTCTTGCCGCCGATCTCGTTGAGCTTCCAGATCATGTCCACGGGCTTCATTTCCACGCCGTCGAGCTTGGTGGGCACGCCCTGAACAAAGTCGATGGTGACGTAGGTGGGCTCGTCGGGGGCGTCCATGGGGGAAACGCTCATCTCCAGGAAGCCGGGCTTCTCGTACTGGGGCTCGTTGCCGGGATCCTCCAGATCCAGGCCCTCGTGGCTCAGGTGCCAGAGGTTCTTGTCCTTGGAGTAGTTGGTCTCACGGTTGATGCGCAGGGGCACGTTGTGGGCCTCGGCAAAGTCGATTTCCTCTTCTCTGGACTTGATGGACCACTCCCGCCAGGGGGCGATGATGGCCATATCCGGCGCAAAGTGCTTGATGGCCAGCTCAAAGCGGACCTGGTCGTTGCCCTTGCCGGTGCAGCCGTGGCAGATGGCGTCGGCGCCTTCGGCCTTGGCGATCTCCACCAGGGCCTTGGCGATGATGGGACGGGCGAAAGCGGTGCCCAGCAGATATTCTTCGTACATCGCGCCGGCCTGCATGGAAGGGATGATGATATCGTTGACCATCTCTTCGGACAGATCGGCGGCATAGAACTTGCTGGCGCCGGTCTTGATGGCTTTCGCTTCCAGACCTTCGAGCTCGTCGGCCTGACCCACGTTGCCGGCCACGGCGATGATTTCGGGATTATTGTAGTTTTCCTTCAGCCAGGGGATGATGATGGACGTGTCCAGACCGCCGGAATAGGCGAGGACGATTTTCTTAAATTGATTGTTCATTTCGATTGCCTCCGTTTGTCTCGGATTTTGTGAAATAATCTTACCACGGCTTGAATAAATATTCAACAGTCATTTGTGACAAAATATAGTTTGTATTTGACATCGATCGTGTCATATTCAACAAATTCAAAAAATTTGAATATTTATACTTGCGTTTTGCGTGTTTTTCGTGTAGAGTATAGAAAACTTTTGTATGATCCGGCCGCTGTCCCTGCCGGGATGCGGCCGCAGATCGGAAAGACGGGAGAGAAACCCATGAAAACTGTGTTTATCGACGGAAGCGCCGGTACCACCGGCCTGCGGATCCGGCAAAGGCTGAGCGCGCGGGAGGACCTGCAGCTCATCACCCTGCCGGAGCAGACCCGAAAGGATCCCGCGGCGCGTGCAGAAGCCCTCAACGCCAGCGATCTGGCGTTCCTGTGCCTGCCCGATGCGGCGGCCAGGGAGGCTGTGGCTCTGGTGAGGAATGATCATACAATATTATTGGATACTTCCACCGCCCATCGCACCGATCCCGGCTGGACCTACGGTTTCCCGGAGCTGTCGGAGGCGCACGCGCGCGCGGTTCGCACATCGAAGCGCATCGCGGTGCCCGGCTGCCATGCCAGCGGGTTCATCGCCCTCTGCTATCCGCTGATCGCGGCGGGATACCTCCCGACGGATGCGCTTCTGACCTGCTTCAGCCTGACGGGCTACTCCGGCGGCGGGAAAAAGATGATCGCCCAGTATGAGGAGGAGGACCGTCCCGCCGGCTATGCCGCGCCCAGACAGTACGGGCTGTCCCAGCATCATAAGCATCTGCCGGAGATGCAGGCGGTGACCGGCCTGCAGTACGCGCCGGTGTTCTGCCCCATCGTGGCGGATTTCTACAGCGGCATGGAGGTCACGGTGCCCGTGTTCCGGCAGCAGTTCCTGAAAACCGCTGCGCCGGAGGCCCTGCGCGAGTTCTACCGCCGCTGGTACCAGGGCGGCCTGGTGTCTGTATCCGACTATCCCGATCCCGACGGCTTCCTGAGCGCCAACGCCCTGGAGGGCAAGGATACCATGGTGCTGTACGTCTCCGGCTGCGACGACCGGCTGCTGCTCACCGCCCGCTATGACAATCTCGGCAAGGGCGCTTCCGGCGCGGCCATCGAATGTATGAATTATGTATTGGGGCTCGATCCGGCTGCCGGATTGGAGCTGTAATGGAGGATTTGCAATGAAACGGATTGAAGGCAGTGTCTGCGCGCCCAAGGGCTACAGTGCCGCGGGCGTGCACTGCGGCATTCGGGCCAATCAGGCAAAAAAAGATCTTGCGCTGATTGTGAGCGATAAAATCGCCAACGCAGCGGCGGTTTATACCTCGAATCTGGTCAAGGGCGCGCCGCTGCTCGTCACAAAGGAAAACCTGGCCGACGGCAAAGCCCGGGCGGTCATCTGCAACAGCGGCAACGCCAACACCTGCAACGCCAACGGCATTGAGGTCGCCGAGACCATGGCAAAGCTGACGGGCGACGTCCTGGGCATCCCCGCCGGCGATGTGGTGGTGGCTTCCACGGGCGTCATCGGACAGCCCCTGCCGGTGGAGCGCATCGAGGCGGCTCTGCCGGATCTGGCGGGCATGCTGCGCCCGGAGGGACAGGCCGACGCCGCCCGGGCCATCCTGACCACGGATACCGTGGCCAAGGAGGTGGCGGTGGAGTTCACCCTCGGCGGCAGGACCTGCCGCCTGGGCGGCATCGCCAAGGGCTCCGGCATGATCCATCCGAATCTGGCCACCATGCTGGTATTCCTGACCACCGACGCCGCCATTTCTTCTCAAATGCTGCAAAAAGCTCTGTCCACGGACGTGCGCAAGAGCTTCAACATGGTCAGCGTGGACGGCGACACCTCCACCAACGATATGGTGGTGATCCTGGCCAACGGCATGGCGGGCAATCCGGAAATCACCGAAGAAAACGAGGACTTTGCCACGTTCATGCAGGCGCTCAACACCGTGACGGTCTGCCTGTGCCGGATGATCGCCGGCGACGGCGAGGGCGCGACGAAGCTGCTGCAGTGCATCGTCACCGGCGCTTCGGATGAAAAGACTGCGAAAATCGTCGCAAAAAGCGTCATCTGCTCGTCGCTGACCAAGGCGGCCATGTTCGGCGCCGACGCCAACTGGGGCCGGGTGCTGTGCGCCATCGGCTACAGCGGCGCCCAGGTGGACGTCCACAAGGTCGACGTGGCGTTCCGATCCGCCGAGGGGATCATCGAGGTCTGCTCCATGGGCGCGGGGGTGGATTTCTCCGAGGAAAAGGCCAAGCAGATCCTGCTTGCCCCGGAGATCGACATTCTGGTGGAGCTCAATTCCGGCGCCTTCGGGGCAACGGCCTGGGGCTGCGACCTGACCTATGACTATGTAAAAATCAACGGAGATTACCGTACCTGAGGTGAGAGTATGAAACTGGATCTGACCAATGCGCAGCGGGCCGTGGTGCTGACCCAGGCCCTGCCTTATATCAGGGAATATTACAATAAGATCGTCGTCGTCAAATACGGCGGCAACGCCATGATCGACGAGACCCTCAAGGCCCAGGTCATGGAGGACATCGTCCTGCTGCAGCTGGTGGGCGTGCGGGTCGTGCTGGTGCACGGCGGCGGCCCGGAGATCAGCGCCATGCTCAAGCGGGTGGGGAAGACCTCCGAGTTTGTCGACGGACTGCGGGTCACCGATAAAGAGAGCATGGAGATCGTCCAGATGGTGCTGACAGGCAAGGTCAACAAGACCCTGGTCAATCTGCTGGAAATGCACGGCGGCAAGGCCATGGGCATCTCCGGCATTGACGGCCACATGATCGACGCCGTGCCCAAGGACGAGCGCCTGGGATTCGTGGGCCGCATCACGGACATCAATGTGGAGCCCATTCTGGATCTGCTGGATCACGGCTATATTCCCGTGATCTCCACCGTCGGCTGCGACGGCAGCGGCAACGCCTACAATATCAATGCCGATACTGCCGCGTCGCGTATCGCGGCGGGGCTGGGCGCCGAGTGCCTGATCGCAATGACCGATATCTGCGGCATCCTGCGCGACCGGAACGACCCGGATTCGCTCATCGACCGGGTGACCGTCAGCGAGGCGACGGAGCTGTTCCGCACCGGCGTGATCGCCGACGGCATGGTGCCCAAGGTGGACTGCTGTGTGGAAGCCGTGCTGGGCGGCGTGAAGAAGGTATTTATCATGGACGGCCGGATCCCCCACTCGATCCTCATCGAGATGCTCACCGACGAGGGCGCCGGCACGATGGTCACAGGAGACGATTATGATGAAAACGAAGGCGCTTGACGCGCAGTACATTGCCCATACCTACGCCAGATTCCCCATTGAGATCGTGGGCGGCCACGGCGCTGTCGTGGTGGACGACGAGGGGAAGGAATACATCGATCTGGGCACCGGCATCGCCGTGAATGTGTTCGGCATGTGCGACGAAGCCTGGATCGCCGCGGTGGAGGCGCAGCTGCACAAGTTCCAGCACACCTCCAACCTCTATTACTCCGCGCCCTGCGCCCAATTGGCGCAGATGCTCTGTGAGCGCACCGGCCTGAAGCGCGTGTTCTTCGGCAATTCCGGCGCCGAGGCCAACGAGTGCGCCATCAAGGCGGCCCGGAAGTACGCCATGGAGAAGAAGGGCCCGGAGTATTCCACCATTCTCACCCTGGAGAACAGCTTCCACGGCAGGACCCTCACCACCCTGGCCGCCACCGGCCAGGCGCACTATCACGAGCTCTATCAGCCCCTGACGCCGGGCTTCGTCCATGCCAGGGCCAACGATCTCGACAGCGTCAAAGCGCTGCTTTCGGAAAATAAGGTTGCCGGCGTCCTCATCGAGGCGGTGCAGGGCGAGGGCGGCGTGGTGCCGCTGGACAAGGACTTCGCCCAGGGCCTGGCCGAGCTGTGCAAAAAAGAGGATATTCTGCTCATGTGCGACGAGGTGCAGATCGGCAACGGCCGCTCCGGCGCCCTGTACGGCTACATGAAGCTGGGGATCGAACCTGACGTGGTGACCACCGCCAAGGCCATCGGCGGCGGCCTGCCCCTGGGCGCGTGCATGCTGGGCGAAAAAGTACAGGACGTTTTCACCCCCGGCGACCACGGCTCCACCTTCGGCGGCAACCCCCTGGCCTGCGCCGGAGCCATCAGCATCCTCAGCCGCATCGACGATCAGCTTCTCGCCGAGGTGGAGGAAAAGTCGAAGTACATCTTCGAAACCCTCGGCCGGAGCGAGGGCGTGAAGGGCGTCAGCGGCATGGGCCTGATGATCGGCATCCAGACCGTCAAGCCCGCCGGGGAGATCGTGGCGTATTGCCGGGATCACGGCGTGCTGGTGCTCACCGCCAAGGATAAGGTCCGCCTGCTGCCTCCGCTGAACATCCCCATGGAGCAGCTGCAAAAAGCCGTGGCGGTCATTCAGGAAGCCTGCAAAGCGTAAAACAAGCAAGCCGGACGGAAGTCCGGCTTCTGTTTCGGCGATACGTTAACCAATTAATAAAAACGGGTTGACAAAGAGGCGGCGCTGTGTTATGATCTGCCAGGCGGCGGAGATCCGGCCGCCGGAACGGAGGCAATGAAATGAAAAAAACAAAGAATCTTGTGTTTATCGCCCTGAGTGCGGCGTTTATTGCGATTTGTGCCTGGCTGACGATCCCGGGTCCGGTGCCCTTTACGATGCAGACCATGGCCGTGGTCACGGTGGCGGCGCTGCTGGGCCCCTGGCAGGGCGCTGCGGCGGTGCTTGTGTATCTTCTCCTCGGCGCGGTGGGCGTGCCGGTGTTCTCCGGCTTCCGGGGCGGCGTTCAGGCGCTGGTTGGCCCCACGGGAGGCTATCTGGTGGGCTTTTTGTTCACGGCCCTGCTGACCGGCTGGATTGCCCGGCGCTCGGATAAGCTCCTGCCCCTGGTGCTGGCCATGGCCGCGGGCATTGCCGTGTGCTATGTGTTCGGCACGGCCTGGTTCGGCCTGTTCTTCGCCAACGGCGGACTGGGCAAGATCCTCATGACCTGCGTGGTCCCGTTTTTGATCCCCGACGCACTGAAAATCGCTTTGGCCGCCATTCTGGTGCGCCGCATCCGCAAGAGCGGAGTTCTGAACAGATAACATAAAAACTGCGTGCCATTGTCGGCACGCAGTTTTTTATTGCCCGGTTTGCTGTTTTTCCAATTCCGTTCGCTCTCGGCACAGCTCGTCGTGGAGCTGCACCGAAGACCAGTTCACGTTGTGGGGCGTTACTACGGCCTTGAGCGCCACAGGCCGCAGGCGGAAGGTGCGGAAAAACTTCAGGAACCCATCGAGCATATCGTTCTCAAAGGCGAAGAGCACCAGCATCTCATCGTCAAAAACCGGAGCGGGGGAGAAGCGCCGGGCAAAGCCGTACAGGTGCAGCAGCGCGCCGAGGCTTTGTCCGTAGTCCGCGGGGACCACGGCCTCGCAGGCAATTTTGCGTACCGCCAGATATTGCCGGATCGCCTGCGTTCTGGCGTCATCTTTCATGTTGTACATCAGAACCGTGGGGGTGAAACTGATTTCCGGCAGCTCCATGGCAAGCGCTCCTTTTCCTGTTTGGATCATCATATCACGTTTTCGGACCGACTGCAAGAAAAACGCGCCGGACGGCGGTCCGGCGCGTTTCTGTGTTGCTTACATCTGGCTTCTGTAGAGGACTTCGATCTCTTCGACGCTGGTATCCCGCGGGTTGCCGGGGCGGCAGGCGTCGGCATAGGCGGATTCGGACAGGAAGCGCACGTCCTCGTCTTTCAGGATGCCCTGGAGGTTGGCGGGGATGCCCACATCGGCGGAGAGCTGCTTCACCGCGGCGATGGTGGCGTCGGCGGCTTCCTCGTCGCTCATGGCGTCGATGCCCTCCACGGCCATGGCCTTGCCGATGGCGCGGTAGCGCTCCATGGCGGCGGGCTTGTTGTACTCCAGGCCAACCGGCAGCAGGATCGCGCAGGCCACGCCGTGGGGCGTATCATACAGGGCGGACAGGCCGTGGGCCATGGAGTGGACGATGCCCAGGCCCACGTTGGAGAAGCCCATGCCGGCGATATACTGGCCCAGGGCCATGCCTTCGCGGCCATCGGGGGTGTTCTCCACGGCGCCGCGCAGGTTCGCGGCGATCAGGCGGATGGCTTCCAGGTGGAACATGTCGGAGATGACGCAGTGACCCTTGGTGATATAGCCCTCGATGGCGTGGGTCAGGGCGTCCATGCCGGTGGCGGCGGTGAGGCTCTTGGGCATGGAGGCCATCATGTCGGGATCGACCACGGCGACTTCGGGGATGTCGTTGACGTCCACGCAGACAAACTTGCGCTTCTTCTCCACGTCGGTGATGACGTAGTTGATGGTGACCTCCGCGGCGGTGCCGGCGGTGGTGGGCACGGCGATGGTGAACACGGCGTGCTTCTTGGTGGGCGCGACGCCCTCCAGGGAGCGGACGTCAGCAAACTCGGGATTCTCCACGATGATGCCGATGGCCTTGGCGGTGTCCATGGAGGAGCCGCCGCCGATGGCGATGATGCAGTCGGCTTCGGCGGCCTGGAAGGCGGCGACGCCGTTCTGGACGTTCTCAATGGTGGGGTTGGGTTTGATATCGGAGTAGACGCTGTAGGCGATGCCGGCGGCGTCCAGCAGATCCGTGACCTTCTTTGTCACGCCGAATTTGATCAGAGCGGCGTCCGAGGTGACGAAGGCTTTCTTGTAACCACGGGCCTGGAGTTCCGGCACGATGTTGTCGATGGCGCCGTGGCCATGATAGGAAATGGTATTGAGTACGATACGCGATGCCATAGAATTACCTCCTTACACAATTTGGAATATACGTATTATAGCACAGATTTTGTAATTAAAAAAGCGAAAGATTATAAAAAATGAATAATATTTTGTGATCCATCGGAATAAATTTAGATCAGATCACAAAAAAGCCGCTGCAAGCACATGCAGCGGCTTTGAAAAAATCAATTCTGATCCGGGCTCTCCGGAAGGGAGGGCGGCTCGGCGGGCTTGGCAATGTATTTCTGATACAGATTCTGAAAACTGGTCTTTACGGCGTATTTCGGCAGTTCTGTCAGGGCATGCTTCGTCACGTCGCTGGATTCGCGCAGCCGTTTCAGGATCGCATCCACGCCGTCCGGGCCGAAGAATCTGATCTCGTTCACCGTCTGTGCGCCGCCTGCGCTCAGCGCGTCGAACAGCTCGTCTACGCACACGGCGCGGTTTTCCGGAGAAATCTCGTCGGACCAGCCCCGGATCTTCTCGTTGATCCAGAGGCTCATGGCGTCATTCTCCTGCGCCTCGGCCAATTCTCCGTGGTCAATGCCCCAGGTGAGCATGCTGTGCTGCGACACACCGAAACCCGTGGCGCGGACGATGCGCGTATCGGTGATCTTTGGCTCCAGAAGCTTGCCCACGACGGAGAAGCGGGGAATGATCCGGCGGGTCTTCGGGTCGATCCGTTCGATCCGGGCCGGATCCATCACTTCCGGGCACAGGCCCGGTCCGTCCAGCAGATAGACCCGCTCGACGCTGTCCCATTGGGCGCCCTCCAGCAGACAGGCGGTGTACAGGGCGAGGTTTCCGCCCTTGGAGTGGCCGCCCAGGTACCATCGGCGATCCGGGCGGATGTGGGCCAGGGCATAGGCCAGCGCCAGTTCCTGGGCCTCGGTGCGGGTAAAGCTGAACATGAAGTCCTCCCGCCAGCCGGCGAGGGAGTTGTCCGTGCCCCGGTAGGCCAGGAAGGAGAGACCGGCGTCGTCGTGAAAGCAGACGCAGGAAAACTGCACCGGCGGCTCCTGGTTGAGTACGTCCACGTAATCGCACAGCGTCAGTTCGCCATAGCGCCGCGAGGCTGCTGCAAGGGCCATGAGCTCCAGGTGATTTTCTGGGCTGCCGGTGATCTGTACCTTCGCTTCGCCGCGTTTCAGTACGGGGAGGAAGTCCCGGAGCCGGGGCGTTTTGCCCCCGTCAAAGAGGGGGGACAGGTCAAAATAGGAAAGGCCGCACAGCACCATGGCGTCTGCGTCACGCATGCCTGTGGCCTGAATGGGAATGTCGCCCATCCATCGGATATAATCCTTGAGATTATCCATCACGCTCAACTCCTTATGCTTATGATATCACGATCCGCCGCAGCATGCAAGCAGACCGAACGGCAAAAGGTTTTCTTTGCTTTTTTTGTCAAAATGTGCTATAATCATCTTTAACAGCAACAATATATTGTGTCAGGAGGATGCATATATGACCAGCAAGCCGATCTTTACCGGCGCCGCCACGGCGCTGATTACACCGACCACCCCGGCGGGTGTGGACTATGAGGCTTTGGGCAGACTCATCGACTGGCAGATCAGCGGGGGCATCGACGCACTGGTGATCGCCGGCAGCACCGGCGAGGGCAAGACCCTGAGCATCACCGAGCATCGGGAGGTGCTGCGATACAGCGCCGAGCGGATCGCAGGCCGTGTGCCCATGATCGCCGGCACCGGCTCCAACGAGACCAGCGTATCCATCAGCCTGAGCCGGTACGCCTGCGAGGTGGGGGCGGACGCCCTTCTGGTGGTGACTCCATACTATATCAAAGCCACGCAAAACGGCCTGGTGCAGATGTACAATATGATTGCCGACGCGGTCACGAAGCCCATCATCCTCTATAATGTACCCAGCCGTACCGGCGTGAACATTGAGCCGGAGACCTACGCCCGGCTGGCGGAGCATGAGAACATCGTCGGCATCAAAGAGGCGAACGGCGATATCTCCAAGATCGTCACCACCGCCGCAGCCGTGCAGGGCAAGCTGGATCTCTATTCCGGCAACGACGATCAGACGATCCCCATCCTGTCCCTGGGGGGCAAGGGCGTCATCAGTGTGCTGAGCAATCTGCTGCCGGCCCAGACTGCGGAGATGTGCCGCCGATTCTTCCGCGGAGACTGCGCCGGAGCGGCGGAGCTGCAGCTGAAGTATCTGCCGCTGATCCACGCCCTGTTCAGCGAGGTCAATCCCATCCCCGTCAAGGCTGCCATGGCCGAGATGGGCTTCTGCGAGAATTACCTGCGCATGCCCCTGACGCCAATGGAGGAGGATCACAAGCGCAAGCTCCTTGCCCTGATGCGGGAAGAGCGCCTGATCTGACGGGAAAGCCCCGGCGCGGCGGCGCTTCGATTCGGATGAAAATACCGTTCAAAAACGAAACCCGCCGGGGCGGTTGTCCCGACGGGTTTGATTTTGTATCGAATTTGGTGAAATTATACCGATTATCTGTAAAAACGACTTGAAAAAGCGGCAGGAAACTGGTATACAGTAACTATAGGAACTATAAAACCGCACAAAGGGATTAAAGGAATAAAATGAAGAAAAAACATCTTCGAATCGGCATCATCACGCAGGTTGCGCTGCTGTTTGTGCTGGGAATTCTGACGACGGGAATTATTGCATATTTTACGCAGCTTGCGGCTTCTGATTACAGTGTCAGAGATGAGATCAAGCAGATCGCGACCCGGACGGCGGAAGAGGTGAAGCTGGCGGTAAATGAATATCCCTCCGGCGACTGGCTGCTGCGCTACTGGTATGAGCACGATGACGAACTGGATATCGAATACGATGTGGATTTCAGCGCCGGAACGAAAACCGAAGAGAAAACCCGGCTTCTGCATGAGCGGCACCCTGCACTGGAACTGCGCTATGCATCAACAGAGCAGATCGAGGCGCTGCCGGAGGAGGATCAGAAGCTCTGTGCGGAGGTCGCCTATTCCTGGCTGATCACCCGCATCAATGAGATCAAGCGCGCGAATCACATCGATTTCCTGTTCTGCGTACTGACCGACGATGCGTACCAGACGCAGTATTTCCTTTTCAGCGCGGCCGATCCCGGCGCAGTGCGCGGCACCAACTACCTGGAAGTCTATCCTTTGGGCAAGGTGGTTTCCGTGGCCGACAATGAAAGCCAGCAGGAATCCATGCGATATGCGCGGGACCACCAGGGCCATCTGGCCGAGGCCGGCGATTATGTGGACTATTACGCCTATCTGGGCACGGTGGACGGGCGCCCGGCCCTCATCGGCCTGACCTACAATCTCTCGGGCATCAATACCGACATCCGGAACCAGACCCGGCGCGGCACGACCCTGGCGGTTGCGAATCAGCTCGTGCTGTCGCTTTTGTGCCTGGGCCTCATCTATCTGTTTGTACTTCGGGCGCTGAAGAAGGTTCAGGAGAACATCCGCCTTTATAAAAACACCAAGGACAGTCATGCGGTGGCGGAGAATCTGTCGCAGATCCGCCTGCGCAATGAACTCGGCGAGCTGGCGACGGACGTCGTCGATCTGACCAGAGAAATGGATGACTACCTCGGCCGCATCGAGACCATCACCGCTGAGCGTGAGCGCATCGACACGGAGCTGGCGCTGGCCTCGCGCATTCAGGACGATATGCTGCCCAATGTTTTTCCGCCCTTCCCGGAGCGGAAAGATTTCGAAATCTATGCCTCCATGACGCCGGCCAAGGAGGTGGGCGGCGATTTCTACGATTTCTTCATGGTGGACGATGACCACCTCGCCATCGTGATCGCCGACGTATCCGACAAGGGAATTCCCGCCGCTTTGTTTATGATGGCGTCCATGCTGATGATCCATCAGGCGGCCATGAACGAACCGAGTCCGGCAAAGGTGCTGGAATCCGTGAACAATCAGATTTCCGGCAACAACCGCGAGATGATGTTTGTCAGCGTTTGGCTGGGCGTGCTGGATTTGAGGACCGGCGTCATCACGGCGGCAAATGCGGGGCACGAATACCCCATCGTGAAGCAGCCGAACGGGCACTTTGAGGTTTTCCGGGACAAGCACGGCTTTGTTGTCGGCGGCATGGACGGTTTAACCTACAAGGACTACGAGCTGAAGCTGCTGCCGGATGCGAAAATCTTCCTTTATACCGACGGCGTGCCGGAGGCGTCGAAGCCGGACAATGTGCTCTTTGGCGTGGAGCGGACCGTGGAGGCGCTGCGAAGCGCCGAGGACGGCAGCCCGGTTCAGATCCTCGGCGCGGTCAATCAGGCGGTGGAGGACTTCATCGGCGACGCCCTTCAATTCGACGATTTGACCATGCTCTGCGTACATTACATCGGCCCGGATAAAACCGTGAATTGAACCGATATTGCAAAAAACCCCGTCGAAAGACGGGGTTTTTCCTGCGTGCCGGCAGGGCGCGGCCGCAATAGGGGACCGGGCAGGATCGCCGGGACGAAAAAGGCTGTCCGCCCGGATATATTAATGTGTTAAATGAGAGCGGGATCGACGCCGCTTCGCGGCACTGGGCGGCTTTGCCGCCGTCGCCGCCCCATGCTGCGCATGGGCGATTTGATCCGGCGCCGTAGCTCCACCACAAAAAAGGACAGCCATTCGGCTGTCCTTTTTTGTGGTGGAGAATAGCGGGATCGAACCGCTGACCTCTTGAATGCCATTCAAGCGCTCTCCCAGCTGAGCTAATCCCCCAAATTTGGCTTGTGCTCCTCAGAGC
The DNA here is from genome assembly GCA_015068455.1 of Oscillospiraceae bacterium. Taxonomy (GTDB): domain Bacteria; phylum Bacillota; class Clostridia; order Oscillospirales; family Oscillospiraceae; genus SVMC01. The sequence continues at coordinate 106,643 of SVKO01000002.1, forward strand.
AGGGTTATTATAGCAGGGTTCTTTGGAAAATGCAAGCTTTTTTTTCGGGGAGGCTGATTTTTTTCCAAAAAGATGTTTTTCGTGCATTTTTCAAAGAACTGTGGTACAATAAGCAAAAGCCCGCCTCCCGTTGGGGCGGATCTTCGCAAGGAAGGAGTATTACCATGTACTGTGAATTCTGCGGCAAGCCCGTGTCGGACTATGCCAAGTACTGCCGTCATTGCGGCGCGACCCTCGAATACTATAAGACGGAACCCCAGCCCGAACCGCCCAGGGAGGAGCAGGTGGAGGAGAAGAAAGAGGACTGAACATGCGCGATACCCTGGAAAAGACCTGGACCCTTGAGAAAGAACCGTCGCTGATTTATCAGCTTCTTCACAATTTGGAGGAAACGGCCGCCCTCCACACGATTGAGCTCGGTATTCCGCGTCCTGTCATGGTGGAGCGTTACGGCGTGGTCTGGATGATCGTCCGGTCCTGGATGCAGCTCGACAAGCAGCCGGATCCCGCGTCTGATCTGACCGTCCGCACCTGGCATCGCGGCATGACGGGCAGCATGATTTACCGTGATTTTGATCTGATCCAGAACGGCGAGCGCATCGGACAGGCCGTGCAGACCTGGGTGCTGGTGGATATCGGCAGCCGCACGCTGTTCCGCATGAGCAAGGTCGCGGAGCTGGCCGATTCTCCCCGGCCGGAGGTCGTCAAGGATGTCCGGCCCCGCAAGCTTACGCCGCCCGGGCAGCTGCGCGAGGCCGCGCCCCTGTGCGCCGGGACGGATAGCCTGGACGTCAACGGCCACATCAACAACGCGGCCTATGTCCCGCTGGCGCTGGAGTCTTTGCCGGAGCCCGTGCGCGCTGTGCGAACGCTGGAACTCAACTATCACCACGAGTGCTTTGCCGGTCAGGCGCTGCCCAGACTGCTCTGGCAGGAGGGGAAGCAGGCCTATGTGCGTCTGATGACGCCGGAGGGCTTGATTGCCTTCGATCTGCAAGCGACTGCTTTTTAAACAAAACGCGCCGGTTCCCGGCGCGTTTTCAATTTGGACAGATGGTCTTTCTTGACAAAATTGAATCCCATGCTATACTAACATAAGAGTCCATTCGGTCGAATTTGCACTTCGGCATCGCATATGAAGCCACTGTCTGAGAAAGAGGAATATTATGGATCTTTTTGAAAAATGTGAAAAATTTACCATGGCAGACGATTACCGCGCAATGGGCATTTATCCCTACTTCCACGCGCTGGAATCCCGGCAGGATGTGGAGGTATTCATGGAGGGCAAGCGCCGCATTATGCTTGGCTCCAACAACTACCTGGGCCTGACGGTGGAGCCCTCCATCGTGGAGGCCGGCATCAAGGCCTTTGAGCGCTACGGCACCGGCTGCTCCGGTTCCCGCTTCCTCAACGGCACGCTGGAGATGCATCTGGAGCTGGAGGCGGAGCTGGCGGATTTCGTCCATAAGGACGGCGCTGTGACCTTCTCCACGGGCTTCCAGTCGAATCTCGGCATCATCAGCGCCCTGGTCAGCCGCGGCGACTATGTCATCTGCGACAGAGAAAACCATGCCAGCATTTACGACGGCTGCAAGCTCAGCTACGGCAAGATGCTGCGCTATCACCATAACGATATGGCCGGCCTGGAGTCCATCCTCAGGCGTGTCAGCGAGGAGGGCGCCGGCATCCTGGTGGTCACCGACGGCGTGTTCTCCATGAGCGGCGACATTGCCAATCTGCCCGAGATCGTGCGCCTGTCCAAGAAATACGGCGCCCGCGTCATGGTGGACGACGCCCACGGCCTGGGCGTCATCGGCGAGGGCGGCCGCGGTACCGCCAGCTATTTCGGCCTGGAGGATGAGGTGGACGTCATCATGGGCACCTTCTCCAAGTCCCTGGCCAGCCTCGGCGGCTTCATGGCTGCTTCCGCAAAGGTCTGCGATTTCGTGCGCCACAACTCCCGCCCGTTTATCTTCTCCGCTTCCATCCCGCCCTCCGCCTGCGCGGTGGCCCTGGCCGCCCTGCGGCACCTCAAGGCCCATCCCGAACTGCCCCAGCACCTGCTGGATCTGGCGGCCTATGCCAGAGAAGGGCTGAAGGCAAAGAACGTGCCCATCATCGAAGCGATCACTCCGATCGTGCCGATTTATACCTATGAGGTGGACAACACCCTGATCAAAGCCAAGGAGCTCTATGAAGCCGGCGTGTACGTCAATCCGGTGCTGCCGCCTGCCACGGCGCCCAACGCCTGCCTGCTGCGCACCAGCTACATGGCGTCGCTTACCAAGCCGCTGATCGACGAGGCTGTGGAGATCATCGGCTCGATCATCGGCAATGGCTGAGATCGCCGTTGTCACCGGCGGATCCAGCGGCATCGGCCGCTGTACGGCAAGGTCGCTGCTGGACGCCGGCTGCCGGGTCTATGAACTCAGCCGCCGGGAGATCCCCCAGGACGGCGTCATCCACCTCTCGGCGGACGTGACCGACGAGAGCCAGGCCCTTGCGGCCATCGGCCGGGTCATCGGCGCCGAGGGACGGATCGATATTCTTGTGAACAATGCCGGATTCGGCATCTCCGGCGCGGCGGAAAACACCCGCAGCGCCGACGCCCACCGCCAGATGGAGGTCAACCTCTTCGGAATGGACAACGTCACCCGTGCCGTCCTGCCGCATATGCGCGCGCAGGGGCGCGGGCGCATTGTCTGCCTGAGCTCCATCGCCGGCATCCTGCCCATCCCGTTTCAGCTCTGGTACTCCGTGAGCAAGTCTGCCATCGCCTCCTACTGCCTGGCCCTGGCAAATGAGGTGCGGCCCTTCGGCATCACTGTGTGCGCTGTTCTGCCCGGCGACATCGCCACGGGCTTCACCGACGCCAGAGAAAAATCCGAAATCGGCGACGATGTGTACGCCGGACGGATCGCCCGCAGCGTCGCGGGCATGGAACGAGACGAGCGCGGCGGCATGACCCCGGAATACGCGGGGCGGTTCGTCGCGAAATATGCTTTAAAGCGCAATTCCCGGCCCCTGGTGGCCATGGGTTTTTCCTACAAATGCGTCGCGCTGCTTGCCAAGCTGCTGCCGCGCCGGCTGTCCAACCGGATCGTCGGGGCGCTGTATGCAAAATGAACGTACTCCCGGAGGGTTCCCTATGCGAAGAAGAGCTCTTTCGGCACTGCTTGCCGTCATACTGCTGTTGAGCCTGCTGCCGCTGACGGCGCAGGCTGCTTCGGTGACGGATGACGACGTCATTCGTGCGGTGCTGGTCGTCTTCCGATGCCGGGAGGGCACCTACGATTCGGTCAACCGCGACGACAACGGCGCGCTGTCCCTGGGAAAACTGCAATGGCACGGCGGCAGAGCGCTGGAGCTCATGAAGCAGATCGTCGCGGCCGATCCGGCGAATGCCCTTGCGACGCTGGGCGATTCCCTGTTTCAGGAGATCACGACCGCCGGCCGCGGCGCCTGGGACTGCCGCATCCTGAATCCCGAGGAGGGCGCCCTGGTCGGAAGACTTCTGGGCGGCACGGTTTCCGTGCGCATCCAGGACGCCATGGCCAAAAAAGACATTTCCATTTATCTCTCCCATGCCCGTACATACGATATCCGCACCGCGGAGGCAATGGTTTACTACTGTGATATCGAAAATCAGTACGGAACGGGCGGCGCGGCGGATCTGGTGAGCCGGGTCAAGGGACTGCTGGGCAAATCCAGCATCGATTCCGTGGACGAATTCCACGGCGCGCTGGTGCGGGTGACGTCAAATTATCTCAACCGCCGCAACTGGACCTACGAGTACTGCCGCAGCCTGGACTGGAGCAATCTGGAATGGACCGGACCGGTGGAGAACCCCGTCCCGGTCGTTCCGATCAACGTGGACATCGAACCGCCGAAAATCACTGCCGCGCGGCTCGTGCCCCTGGACGCCGAACGCTTCCAGGTGGAGGTAAATGCGAAGGACAACAAGCGGGTGACGGACTGCCGGGTGCAGATCGGCACCGATGCCGATGACGTTGTGGATTGGGCGGCCTATGCCAAGACTTCCGGCAGCCTTTGGATTTTGCCGGTCAGCACCAGGAAATTCAGCGCCGACGCCAGCCGTTACTATGTGACGGTGACGGTCTCCGATGCGGCGGGCAACGCAGCCAGCACGCGGCTGGAGCTTGCGCGCGCGGATCTGGAGGATATTCCGTCCGACTGCGACCACCGCTTCCGTGCCGCATATGACACCCCTGCGACCTGCACCGAGCCCGAGTGCCGCGTGGAGGAGTGCGAGCTGTGCGGCCGCAGGCGCAAGACCGTGCTTTCCGCCGCGCTGGGCCATGATTTTGCACCGACGGACGTTCCGGGGGAGTACAAGTGCACCCGATGCGGCGCCACGGAGCAGATATCCGGGCCGGCGGAGAAGCTGCCCGGCGTTCTGGAGCAGGCGGCGCTGCGTATCATCGAATCCTGCCAAAAACAAAACGGATAAAGCAATCCAAACCCCGGAGCTGCGAGGACGGCTCCGGGGTTTTATTTCGGATCATTCGGATATCCCAATGCCGTCAGCTCCCACTGCAGGGCGAGGGCGGCGGTAAAACTGTCTGAAAGCCTTTGCGTTCGGGCGCGGAAAGATTCCGGCGAGTCAAAGAGCTCTATGAGGAGTCCGTCCGCTGTCTGTCTCGCACGATACCGGCACTGCAGCAGCTCAGAAAAGAAATCCTGCCCGTCGCCGGATGGGAGGACGCCGCCGATATCGTAACGCACGGTCTCCCGGACCGGCCGCAGCTCGATCCATCCGCCGGCCGTGCTGAGAAATTCGGGAAAGGTCTGCGCGGCGGGCGAGTAACAGCGGATCGGCTCACAGGCGCCGGTACAGAACCGAACCGGCGCTGCGGTGCGGTGCCGCGCGGCGAGCGCTTCTGCGAGCCGGCAGGCGCAGGGGGAGACGGAACGCTCGAAATCCAGGACGATCACCTCCGCGCCGATGCATCCGGCGGCCTGCAGCAGAGCGTCCGTCAGCGTATCGGGGCTGTCCGGAAGGGGAGCACGGTCGTCAAAAACCAGCGCGTCAGCCCGCCCGGGGACCTCCGGCCCGCGCAGCGTTCCGTCCGGCGCGCAGTGCCAGCCGCAGAGGGCGATCCGTCCCGGCGGCGGCTGCGGCGCCTGACATACAAAATACACCGGCAAAGACATGGACAAACGGCCTCCCGTTTTGTATAATAGCATCAGTCACTATTATGCACGGAGGCAACCTGCTATGCCCTTGTCCTTTTTGCCGCGCCACATCTATCCGGCGCTCACCGCGATCGATCCCGCCCGCCTGGCATCCGAAGGCGTTCGCCTGCTGATGCTGGATTTTGACAACACCATCGTACCTTATACTACCAACGATCCCACGGAAGAGATGCATGCCTGGCTCAAACGGGCCGCAGAATCGGAAATCCAGATCTGTGTGGTTTCCAACAGCAAACGGGGACGGGTGGTCGAATTCTGTGACAAATACGGCATCGATTGTATCACCCATGCCAAAAAGCCCTTTTCCCGGGGGATTCGGGCATGCCTGCGCCGCTATGAGACGGAGCCCCGCCGGGCAGCGCTGGTGGGCGATCAGATCTATACCGACGTCCTCGGCGCCAATTGCGCCGGCGTCCGCTCGATCCTGATCCCGGCGATCCACAATCACAACATCTGGCTGAAGCTGCGCCATGTGGCCGAGTTGCCGTTCATCTGGCTGGCCGGAGGCAGGAGGGAAGGGGAATGAATCAGCTTGCAAAGCTCCGCGCTCTGTTGAATGAGGAGCTGCCGGCGATTTTGCTCACCGGCGCGCCCAATCGGCAGTACGCCACGGATGCGCGCATCGACGAGGGCATGTGCCTGATCCTGCCGGATGCGTGCATCTTCCTGACCGACAGCCGCTACACCGAGGCGGCGGAGCGGGCCATGGCCGGCACGGGCAGGGTGGAGTGCGTCGACCGGGGGCACACCTATTCCCAGCGCATCAACGCTGCCCTGGAGGCCAGGGGCATCGACGCCGTCGGCGTGGAGGAGGAACAGCTCACCCACGGAGAATTCGACCGCCTGACTAAAAAACTGAATGCCCGCCTGATCCCCTGTCAGGCGCGGGCGGACGGCCTGCGGGCGGTCAAGGAGCCCTGGGAGCAGGCGCGCCTGCGCCGTGCCCAGGAGCGCACCGACGCCGTGTTTTCCGAAATGCTGGGCATCATCCGCCCGGGCATGACGGAGAAGGAACTGGAGGCGGAGCTCATCTACCGTCTGTACCGCGCCGGGGCGGAGGGCCTGAGCTTCCCGCCCATCGTGGTTTCCGGCCCCAACACCTCCATGCCCCACGGCGTGGCGGGGCAGCGGGTGCTGCAGGAGGGCGACTTCGTCACCATGGATTTCGGCCTGATCCTGGAGGGCTACTGCTCCGACATGACCCGCACCGTCGCCCTGGGCTATGCCACGGATCAGATGCGCCTGGTGTACGATACCGTCCTGCGGGCGCAGAAAGCGGGCATCGCCGCCACCCGCGCCGGGAAAACCGGCGCGCAGATCGACGCCGCGGCAAGGGACGTCATTGACCGGGCGGGATTCGGAGCATACTTCGGCCATTCCTACGGCCACAGCCTCGGCATCGAGGTCCACGAGTCGCCCAACTGCGCGCCTTCGTGCGCGCAGCCCATCCCCGCAGGGGCTGTCTGCTCCGCCGAACCGGGGATCTATCTGCCCGGAAAATTCGGCGTGCGCATCGAGGATGTGGTCATTTTCCGGGATGACGGCTGTGAAAACATCACTGGCAGTCCGAAAGAATTGTTAATTTTGTGAAAATACTTGAAATATCGGCGTAAATGTAGTAAACTATCAGAAACTATAAACGGATAGTAATTCTATTTTGGAGGCAATATATATGGCAACCATTACCGCAGGCGATTTCAGAAACGGCAAGACCTTTGAAATGGACGGCAAGATCTATCAGGTCGTCGAATTCCAGCACGTGAAGCCCGGCAAGGGCGCCGCATTTGTCCGCACCAAGATGAGAAACATCATCACCGGCGGCGTGACCGAGACCTCCTTCAACCCCACCGCAAAGTTTGAAGAGGCCTTCATCGAGCGCAAAAAGATGGAGTACAGCTACAACGACGGCGATCTGTACTACTTCATGGATCAGGAGACCTACGACATGATCCCCCTGAGCAAGGATCTTCTGCCCGAAGCCTTCCGCTTCATCAAGGAGAATGAGGTCTGCACCGTCCTGTCCCACAAGGGCAGCGTGTTCGGCCTGGAAGTTCCCAACTTTGTGGAGCTGGTCGTCACCAAGTCCGACCCCGCCGTCCCCGGCAACACCGCCACCAACACCCTCAAGCCCGCCACTCTGGAGACCGGCGCTGAGATCAAGATCCCTCTGTTTATCGACGAAGGAGAAAAGATCCAGGTCGATACCCGCACCGGCGAATACCTGGGTCGTGCAAAATAATCTACCCGAATTTTTCTGCGAAGGAGGAGACTTTTATGACACTTTCTGAGAAATCTGCCTATCTGAAGGGCCTGATGGAGGGCATGCAGCTGTCCACGGAAACAGACGAGGGAAAGATGATCGCTGCTCTGGTCGATACCATCGGTCAGATCGCGTCTTCGATCTCGGATCTGGAGGAAAATGCGATCGCCGTCTCGGATGAGCTTGACGAAATCGAGGAGACTCTCGATGCCATGGAGGATTTCCTTCTGGATGAGTTCGACGAGGATGACGAAGACGACGAGGAAGAAGAGGACGAGGAGGACGACGACGAATTCGACTTCGACGACGACGAGGTCATCTATGAGGTCGAGTGCCCCGCCTGCGGCGAGATCATCAACATCGACGAGGATATGCTTGAGGAAGGCTCCATTGCCTGCCCGTCCTGCGGCGAAGAACTGGAATTTGATCTCGACGACGAGGAAGAAGAAAACGACTGATTCGTAATATGAAACTGCTGCAAGGCATGCCTTGCAGCAGTTTTTTTGTTTTTTATGAAAAAGGTCTTGACAAACGGGGATACTGTGGTATTATATATGAAGAAATGCTCATATGAACAATTAAACATATGAAAGGAGCAACCATGGATCATATCATGAATGAAGACGGCCTGTTTTCCATGGCGGAGCTGTTTCGGGTCTTCGGGGATTCCACCCGCATCAAGATCCTGTGCGCCCTGTTTGAGCAGGAACGCAATGTGACCGAGATCTGCGAGCTCGTGGGCATGAGCCAGTCGGCCATTTCCCATCAGCTGCGGCTTCTGAAGCAGGCGGATCTGGTCACCTCCCGCCGGGAGGGGAAGACCATGGTCTATTCCCTGGCGGACGACCATGTGAAAACGATCATTTATATGGCAAAGGAACATCTGGAGGAGGAATAATATCATGAAAAAGACATACAAGCTTGTGGATCTCGACTGCGCCAACTGCGCTGCAAAAATGGAGCGGGCCATCGCGGAGCTGCCCGAGGTCAAGGCGGTCAGCGTCAGCTTTCTCAAGCAGAAGATGAGCGTGGAGCTCGACGACGAGAGCATTCGTGACGAGGTCATGGACAAGATCGTAAAGCTGATCGCGAAGGTGGAGCCGGATTGTGAGCTGATCCTCAAATGACGAAAAAACAGAAAAAAAGTCTCGTTTATATTCTCATCGGTCTGGCGTTGTTCCTGGCAGGCCTGTTCTGCAGGGGATATGTGCGCCTGGGCTTCATGCTGGCTGCCTGGGCCGTCACGGGCTGGACGGTGGTGCGCAAGGCCCTGCGCAATATCGCCCGGGGCAGCGTATTCGACGAGCATTTTCTTATGACCGTGGCCACCGTGGGCGCCTTCGCTCTGGGGGAGTACCCCGAGGGCGCGGCGGTGATGATCTTCTTCCAGATCGGCGAGCTTTTCGAGAGCCTGGCTGTGGAGCGCTCCCGGCGGTCCATCTCCGCGCTCATGGATCTGCGCCCGGACAGCGCCTGGCTCTGGCGGGACGGAGAGGCCGAGGAAATCGACCCCGATGAGATCCGGCCCGGCGATATCCTGCTGGTCAAGCCCGGGCAGCGCATCCCCGTGGACGGGGTGATCGTCGAAGGCGACGCCAGTCTGGATACGGCCCAGATCACCGGCGAAAGTCTGCCGGTGCAGGTGGGGCAGGGGCAGCAGGTGCTCTCCGGCTGCATCGACCTGTCCGGCGTTTTGAAGATCCGCGCCGAGAGCGCCTATGAGCACTCCACCGTGGCCCGGATCCTGGAGCTGGTGGAGAACGCCAGCGAAACAAAAGCGCCCACAGAGCGGCTGATCACCCGATTTGCCCGGATCTATACCCCGGCGGTGGTGCTGTGCGCCCTGGCGCTGGCGGTGGTTCCGCCGCTGTTCGACGGGGCCTGGAGCCAGTGGATCAAGCGGGCGCTGTCATTCCTTGTCATCTCCTGCCCCTGCGCGCTGGTGATCTCCGTGCCTCTGAGCTTTTTCGGCGGCATGGGCGCGGCCTCCAGGCAGGGCGTCATCATCAAGGGCGGCGCCATCATGGAGGACCTAGCCCGCATCCGCACCGCGGCCTTTGACAAGACCGGGACCCTCACCATGGGCGTGTTCCGTGTGGAGCAGGTGGACGAGGCCGCCATGGATCGGGAGCAGATCCTTTCCTATGCCGCCGGCGCGGAGTCCATGTCCTCCCATCCCATCGGCAGGGCCATCTGCGCTGCGGTTTCCGATCCGCCGACGGACGTGCGCGTCCTGCGCGAGGAGCCCGGCCGGGGCGTGGCAGCCGAAGTGGACGGCCGCCGGGTGCTGGCGGGCAGCGCTGCCCTGCTGGCCGGGGAGGGCGTGGCTGTGCCCGACGTCCATGCCGACGGCACCTGCGTGCTGGTGGCGGTGGACGGGGCCTATGCAGGCATGATCCGCCTGGCCGATACGGTCAAATCCAACGCCTCCGGCGCGCTTTCCCAGCTCAGGGATCTGGGGGTTCGAAAGACGGTGCTGCTCACCGGCGACAATGCGGCCGCCGCGGAACGCATCGGCGGGAAGCTGGGCTTTGACGAGATCCGCGCCAAACTCCTGCCCCAGGACAAGGTGGCGGTTATGGAAGAACTGCTGAAAGAGGACCGGGTCATGTTTACCGGCGACGGCGTCAACGACGCGCCGGTGCTGGTGGCCGCCAATGTGGGCGTCGCCATGGGCGGCGTGGGCGCGGACGCGGCCGTGGAGGCGGCGGACGTGGTGATCCTCAACGATGATCTGGAGAAGCTGGCCTCCGCCCTGCGCATCTCCCAGAAGACCGTGCGCAACGCCCGGCAGAATATCATCTTCGCCCTGGGCGTCAAGCTGGCGATCCTGGTGCTGGCTGCCTTCGGCATCGCGTCCATGTGGCTGGCTGTGTTCGCCGACGTGGGCGTGGCGGTGCTGGCCATCTGCAACGCCATGCGGATGCTGCGGGCAAAATAGCTTGCCTTCGTCCCTTTTTTGCGCTATGATGAAAGAAAAAGGGAGGGCGCGCCATGCAGCAGCTTGAAAAACAGTTCCATATCCATTGTGTCCCCGGGGACGTGGGGAAATATGTGATCCTGCCCGGCGATCCTGGCCGGTGCGAAGCCATCGCTGCCCTGTTCGACGATGCGAAGCACGTTGCCCAAAACCGGGAATTCAATATCTATACCGGCACCCTGATGGGGGAGAAGGTCAGCGTCTGCTCCACGGGCATCGGCGGCCCGTCTGCCTCCATCGCCATGGAGGAGCTGCACAACGTGGGTGCGGATACCTTCCTCCGGGTGGGCACCTGCGGCGGCATCCGGCTGGACGTGCAGTCCGGCGACGTCGTGATTGCCACCGGTGCGGTCCGCTACGAGCACACCTCCGTGGAGTACGCCCCCATCGAATACCCTGCGGTCCCGGATTTCGGCCTGACGCTGGCCCTGCGGGACGCGGCCCTGGCCATGGGCTGCCGGACGCACCTGGGCGTGGTGCAGTGCAAGGACAGCTTCTACGGCCAGCACAGTCCGCAGAAGTCGCCTGTCTCCTATGAGCTTTTGCAGAAATGGGAGAGCTGGAAACGGCTGGGGGTCCTGGCCTCGGAGATGGAATCGGCCGCCCTGTTCGTGGCGGCCGCCGCCCTGGGCTGCCGCTGTGCCAGCTGCTTCCATGTGATCTGGAACCAGGAGCGCGAGAAGGCCGGTCTGGACCAGAACATGAGCGAGGATACCTCCCGGGCCGTGCGCGTCGGCGTCGAGGCGCTGAAGCGTGTCATCGCCGCCGACAGGAAATAAACAAATATAAAAACAGCGCCTTTTCTTCGGAAAAGGCGCTGTTTTTTGATAATCACAGATGTTTTTTGGAGAAACCCTTCTCCCACCAGAGGGCGGGATAGAACAGCAGGAGCATCGGATAAAGCTCCAGGCGGCCGGCCAGCATGTCGAACATCATGGTGTACTTTGCCAGGGCGCTGTAGGAGTAGTAATTCATCGTCGGACCCACCAGGGACAGGCCGGGGCCGATGTTGTTGAAGGTCGCGGCCACCGCCGTGAAGTTGGTGGAAAAGTTCATTCCGTCGCGGCAGAGGATGAGCAGCGAGACGGTGAAGATCAGCATATAGGTGAAAAAATACACGCCCACGCTGCGGCTGACGCCGTCGTCCAAGGTCTTTCCGTCCATCTTGAGCTTGCGCACGGAGCGCGGATGCACATAGGAGCGCAGTTCATTGAGGCCGTTTTTGCACAGGATCACGATGCGCGAAACCTTCAATCCGCCGCCGGTGGAGCCGGCGCAGGCGCCGATGAACATCAACAGCACCAGGATCGTCTTGCTCAGCTCCGGCCATAGGTCGAAGTCTATGGTGGAGAAGCCTGTGGTGGTCATGATCGAGGCCACCTGGAAGGCGCTGTGGCGCAGAGTATCGCCGAAGGCCATGCCGATGGCCGTACCGGAGCGGATCAGATTCCAGACGATCAGCGCCACGGAGGTGAGAATGATGAGCAGATAGCTGCGGAATTCGTCATTCTTCGCGACGTCGCGGAACCGGCGCATCAGCAGCAGGAAGTAGATGTTGAAATTGACGCCGAACATGATCATGAAGATGGTGATGACCCATTGCAGATAGGGGGAGTAGCCGGCGACGGAGGTGTTTTTCGGGGCAAAGCCGCCGGTACCGGCGGTGCCGAAGGATAGGGTCAGCGAATCAAACAGCGGCATTCCGCCGCACAGCAGCAAAATAACTTCCGTGGCGGTCAGCCCCAGGTAGATGAGGTAGAGAATTTTCGCTGTGGAGCGAACCCTGGGCACCAGCTTGCCCACAGAGGGGCCGGGGCTTTCGGCCCGCATGAGCTGCATGTGGGTGCCGCCGTGCATGGGCACGATGGCCAGCAGGAACACCAGAACGCCCATACCGCCGATCCAGTGGGTCAGACTGCGCCAGAACAGGCTGGAATAGCTCAGCGCCTCCACGTCGGTCAGGATGCTGGCGCCGGTGGTGGTGAAGCCGGAGATGGTCTCGAACAGGGCGTCGGTATAGCTGCGGATGTCGCCGCACAGGCGCAGGGGCAATGCGCCCACCGCACTGAGCACCAGCCAGGACAGGGACACCGCCGCAAAGCCGTCGCGGGTCAGAAAGGTCATATTCTTCGGCTTGCGCATGCAGATCAGCTGTCCGGCAAGGGCTGCCGCCGCGGCGACGCCCAGATAGACCCAGCCCTGCCATTCGCCGTAGCTCAGGGCGACGGCGCAGGAGGGGAGCAGGAAGACTGCTTCGATCTGCAGGACGCGGCCGATGATATAAAAAATCAGCGCAATGTTCATGTCGGCCCCCTATTTGAGAATGTCCCGAATATCGTGGAAGCCGGTGTGGGTGGTGACGACGATGACGGTATCCTCCGCCTGGATGCAGTCGCTGCCGCCGGGGATGAGGATTTTGCCGCCCCGATTGATGCATGCGATCAGCAGATTGTCCTTCAAAGGCAGCTCCGACAGGGGAATGCCGTTGACCGGCGCGCCGGGGCCCACAAAGAATTCCGCCGCCTCGACCCGGTCGTCGAACAGCTTGTAGAGGGTTTCAATGTTGGAGCCGATGGAGTTCTGCAGGGCGCGGACGTAGGCAACGATGGTTTCCGCCGTGATGAAGCGGGGGTAGATGACGCTGCCCAGATCCAGCTGCGCGATGACGTCGCGGAAGGAGCTGCGGTTGAGCTTGGTGATGACCTTGCCCTGGGAGACGCGCCGGGCATAGAGGGTCATGAGAATGTTTTCTTCGTCAATGCCTGTGAGGGGCACGAAGGAGTCGGTGCGGGTGATGCCCTCCTCCTGCAGGAGCTGCTCATCGGTGCCGTCGCCGTTCAGAATGGTGGCCTTCGGAAGCAGTTCGCTGAGTTCGGCGCTGCGCTTGGCGCTCTTTTCGATGATTTTGACGTTGATGCCCATCTCCAGAAGCTGACGGGCCAGGTAATAGGAGGATCTGCCGCCGCCGACGATCATCGTACTGCCGACCTGATGGGTGGGCACGCCGATGCTGCGGAAGAAGCTGCGCGAATCCTTGGCCGAAACCAGCACCGATACCTGATCGCCCTCGCGCAGCACGGAGCTGCCGCTGGGGATGCTGAGGTCATGGCCGCGCTCCAAAGCGCAGAACAGCGCGCCGCACTGCAGATTCTGGGCGGCTTCCGCCACGGTCTTTTCGTGCAGGCGGTTTCCCTTGGGAATGCGGAATTTGATCAGCTCCGCCGCGCCCTTGGCAAAGGAGTTGATATCCAGGGCCGTGGGCAGACGCAGAAGACGCGCGATCTCTGTGGCGGCTTCCAGATCGGGATTGACGATCATGCTCAGACCCAATTGCTGGCGCAGGAAGCGGCGCTCCACGGTGTAGTCCGGGTTGCGGATGCTGGCGATGGTGGCGCAGTTGCCGGCTTTTTTGGCCAGGGTGCAGCACAGCAGGTTCAACTCATCCGAGCCGGTGACCGCGATCATCAGATCCGCGCTCTCCACGCCGGCCTCCTTCTGCAGGCTGTAACTGGCGCCGTTGCCCGTTAAGCCCAGCACGTCATAGGTGGTGGAGAGGTTTTCAACAATGGCGGCAGATTCGTCTATGATGGTCAGGTCGTGTCCTTCGCGGCTGAGCTGCTCCACCAGGGTGGAGCCGACCTTGCCGCAGCCCACGACGATGATCTTCAATCCGTCCGGCTTCTTTTTTTGCAGTTTCAGCATGGACATGCCTCCAAATGACTAAAATCGAATGCCAGGAATTTGCTGTCAGTAATCGTAGTCCAGCAGTCTCGCGCTGAGATCCAGGATCTCCGCGGTGCCCAAAGAGTTTTCCAGAGTGACGCTGAGTTCGCCCTCGCTCCGCAGCGCGCCCCGCTCGGAGAGCAGACGCCGGGTCTGCGCGCTGGTACCCTCGCTTCCGTCGAAGAAGCGGACCTCCGGACCGACGATGCGCCGGAGCACCGGCTTGAGGAAGGGGAAATGGGTGCAGCCCAGCACGATGGCGCCGACGTCGGCCCGCAGCGCGGGCGCGAGGATGGTTCGCAGGTGGTCCTCCAATTCCGGACCGTCGAGAAGCCCCTTCTCCACGAACCGGACAAGCTCCGGGCAGGGAAGGGGAAGAATATCGCGGCTGGCGCCGTACTGGGACATCAGATGGGCAAACTTTTTCTCCCGCAGCGTGACCTCCGTGGCCATGACGATGATCCGGCCGCCGGAGCAGCGCTCCGCTGCCAGCTTCAGAGCGGGTTCGATGCCGACGATGACGATATCGGGATACTGAAGGCGCAGCTCATCGATGGCTGCGCTGGTGGCGGTGTTGCAGGCGACCACCACGGCCTTGAGGCCGCGGGGCATCAGCTCGCCGATGCGCGCCATAGTCAGGGCGCGCACCTCGGCGGTGGGACGGCTGCCATAGGGAGCGTTTGCCGAATCGCCGAAATAGAGAAACTGCTCGCAGGGCATCTGGCGAATCAGCTCGCGAAGGACGCTGATTCCGCCCAAACCGGAGTCAAACACCGCGATCAGCCGATCCGGACGCGCCATATCCCCACCTTCTTTCCGATTTTTTCATACTATACCACGTTTCCGGACAAATTGCAATTCCATTGCGATCCATGCACGGATTTCATTTGACCTTTTTCCCGGAATCTGCTATGATTACTAAGGATTTTTTTAACGCGCGTTCCGGAGGTTCCAAATGAAGAGAATCGGATTTGACAATGACAAATATCTGGCGCTGCAATCCGCCAGGATCAAAGAGCGTGTGGACTACTTCGGCGGCAAGCTGTACCTGGAATTCGGCGGCAAGCTGTTTGACGACTTCCATGCCTCCCGTGTGCTGCCCGGCTTCCTGCCCGACAGCAAGATGCGCATGCTGGTCCAGCTCAAGGAACAGGCGGAGATCATCATCGCCATCAACGCCAACGACATCCAGAAGAACAAGCGCCGCGGCGATCTGGGCATCACCTATGATCTGGAGGTCATGCGCCTGATCGACGCCTTCCGCGAGTACGGCCTGTACGTGGGCAGCGTGGTGCTGACCCGCTATGCCGGCCAGAGCTCTGCCGTGGCCTTCGAGCGCCGGCTCAAGAGCCTCGGCATTCATACCTACCGCCATTACGCGATCCCGGACTATCCGTCCAACATCCCCCTGGTGGTATCGGACGAAGGCTTCGGAAAGAACGATTACATCGAGACCAGCCGCCCTGTGGTGGTGGTCACGGCGCCCGGTCCCGGCAGCGGCAAGATGGCCACCTGCCTGAGCCAGCTCTATCATGAGCACAAGCGGGGCGTGGACGCAGGCTATGCGAAATATGAGACCTTCCCCATCTGGAATCTGCCCCTGAAGCATCCGGTCAATCTGGCCTATGAGGCGGCCACGGTGGATCTGTCCGACGTCAATATGATCGACCCCTTCCATTTGGAAGCCTACGGAGAGACCACCGTCAACTACAACCGCGACATCGAGATCTTCCCGGTGCTCGAGGCCATGTTCACCCAGATGCGCGGCACATGTCCCTACAAGAGCCCCACGGATATGGGCGTCAACATGGCGGGCTTTGCCATTGTGGACGACGAGGTATGCTGCGAGGCATCCAGGCAGGAAATCATCCGCCGCTACTTCCACACCGCCTGCGACACCCGGCAGGGCGACAGCGATCCGGCGGAGCTGCAGAAGCTGGAGATGCTCATGCGCTCGGCCGGCATCGAGACCTCCATGCGCGCGACCGTGCCCGCTGCTCTGACGGCGGCGGAGGTCACGGGCGGTCCGGCGGCGGCCATTGAATTGGACGACGGCACCATCATCACCGGCCACAACTCCGATCTGCTGGGCGCCATGTCCGCGGCCCTGCTGAACGCCCTGAAGCATCTGGCGGGCATCGACCATTCCATCAAGCTCCTGTCTCCCACGGTGCTGACGCCCATCCAGCAGCTCAAGGTGGAGCATCTGGGCAGCCGCAACCCCCGGCTGCACACCGACGAGGTGCTGCTGGCTCTGTCCATCTGCGCGGTGACCAATCCCGTGGTGGCCCTGGCCCTGGAGCAGCTGGACAAGCTGCGCGGCTGCCAGGTCCATTCCTCGGTGATCCTCTCCAGCGTGGATGCGGCCGTATGCAAAAAGCTTGGCGCGGATCTGACCTGCGAGCCTGTGTATCAGACCCAGCGGCTGTATCATAAATAATTCCCTGCAAAGGAGAGTACGCCATGGACTTTATGGATTATCGGAACGATACCGGCTGGGTGCGACCGTATCTCGGACCGGGGGAGAGCATCCTCTGGCAGGGCAGGCCTCAGCGCTTTACGCCGTTCACCCTGTATGACGCCTATCTGATCCCCTTCAGCCTCTTATGGTGCGGATTTGCTGTGTTCTGGGAAGGGCTCGTTATCAAAAACGGCGTGAGTTTATTCAGCCTTTTTGGCATCCCTTTTGTGCTGATGGGGCTGTATTTTGTGTTTGGCAGGTTCATCTACAGATGGTATTTGCTTAAGCATACGACCTATGTGATCACCACCCAGAAGATCCTGCGCCGCAGAAACAAAAAGGTGGAGATGCTCCAGGGCTATTCCATGCCGCCGGTGCAGGTGAAGGAGCACCGCGATGGGCTCAAGAGCATCCTGTTTGGGCAGAGCTCCTTCTTTCAGACGTCCGGCGTAAACCGCAGGAGCTCCTTCGGAGAACCGGGTTTTGCGCTGGAACTCCTGTCCGACGGGGAACGGGCCCTTCGGGCCATCAATTCCATCCGCAGCAGTTACATACAACAGCAATGATTCATGAAAAGGGACTGTCACAAAACGCGTCGTAGGGGCGGATGCCCTCATCCGCCCGCGCAGCCAAATGACGAATAACGAAAAATGTGAGGCGAATTCGCGGCTTTGCGAATTCGCCCCATGTTTTTTTGTGATCTGTGTATCGGCACGCCGGGCTATCGAGGGCGTCGGCCCCTGCGGGAGCGGCGGAAGCGTATACCTTTCCGCATTTTACAGATTGATAAACACCAGCCCCACCAGGCAGATGCCCACGCCCACGAGCTTGGTCCATGTGACGTGCTCGCGGTAAAGCAGCGCGCCGACGATCACCAGGGCCACCGCCAGAATGGAGCTCTGCACCAGGGCGGCGCGGCTGACCTGCCAGCCCGCCCGGTAGGCATAGAGGAAGCCCACCTCCAGGCCGACGATCACGATGCCCAGCACGAGGGGCGCCCAGTTGAGCTGGCGGTACTCCCGCAGGAGATTGCCCCCGCGGTGCAGGAGGAAGAACAGCGCCCCGGACACCACCGCGCCCACCAGATAGGTGACGGTCAGGGAGGCGAGGGGATCCATCCCCTTCGGCGCGGATTTTGCACAGATCTGATAGACGATGTTGGAAATCACGACCAGGGCGATGGGCCAGATATAGGAAAACATAAAAAACCTCCTGAAAACAAAAAAGCGCCAGACGTTTCGCCTGACTGCCGGTAGGTGCGCACCCGATGGTATGTTTTTTGGAAAAACGGGAAAATCTCCCGGGAAAGCCTTGACTTTCCATCAAAAAAATGATAAGATGTAAGTCCATGCTGCGGCTATCGCTGCGCATTTTCCTCCACCTTGACTGCATTTTATCAGATCGCACCAAATCTGTCAAGGGGAGCTGAACAAATTGTAACAACTTACCCTGGCGTGTCAAAATAGATCCGATGATCGGAGAAAGGCTGTGATGAATTCAATGGCACAAACGAAGGAAGTTCTCTTTGGCAAGACCCTGCGCCACAGCTTCGCGAAGTATGAAGAAATCCTCGAAATGCCCAATCTGCTCAAGATCCAGAAGGATTCCTACAACTGGTTCCTGAACGAAGGGCTCAAGGAGGTCTTCCGCGACGTCGGCGCCATCACCGACTACACCGGCAACCTGGAGCTGACCTTCAAGGACTTCTCCATGGACGAGAGCCCGAAGTACACCGTGGAGGAGTGCAAGGAGCGCGATGCCACCTATGCCAAGCCCATCAAGGTGCGGGTGCAGCTCCTGAAGAAGAACACCGGCGAGATCAAGGAGCAGTCCATCTTCATGGGCGATTTCCCCATGATGACCAACGGCGGCACCTTCGTCATCAACGGCGCCGAGCGCGTCATCGTCTCGCAGATCGTCCGCAGCCCCGGCATGTACTACGGGCATGAGGTGGACAAGGCCGATCAGCACACCTACACCGCGCAGATCATTCCTTACCGCGGCGCGTGGCTGGAATACGAGACCGATAACCAGGACGCCTTCTTTGTGCGCATCGACAAGAACCGCAAGCTTCCCATCACCTGCCTGATCCGCGCCCTGGGCGTCACCACCGACGCCGAGATCAAGGAACTCTTCGGCGAGGACAAGCGCATCCTGGCGACCCTCGAGAAGGACACCTGCCACAGCCGCGAGGAGTCCCTGCTGGAGATCTACCGCCGTCTGCGCCCGGGCGAACCCCCCACGGTGGAGAACGCCGAGAGCTATCTGACCTCTCTGTTCTTCGATTCCCGCCGCTACGACGTTTCCAAGGTCGGCCGTTATAAGTTCAATAAGAAGATGGATATCTGGGCCCGTCTGGCGAACCAGACCCTGGCCGATCCCATCGCCGATCCCATGACCGGCGAGGTGCTGGCCATGCCCGGCGAGATCCTCACCCGGGCGAAGGCCCATGAGATCTCCGACCGCGGCGTCAACGAGGCTGTCATCGATGTCAGCGGCCGCCGCGTCAAGGTCTTCTCCAACGGCATGGTCGACATGAGCAGGTTTGTCGACTTCGACCCGAAGGACTACGGCATCCGCGAGAAGGTCAGCTTCAAGGTCCTGAAGGAAATGCTGGAGCAGGAGGACATCGATTGGGAAGAGGCCATCGAGCAGCGCCGCGATGAGCTGGTGCCCAAGCACATCATCCCCGACGATATCCTGGCTTCCATCAACTACCTCAACTGCATGGTTGAGGGCGCCGGCACCACCGACGACATCGACCACCTGGGCAACCGCCGCCTGCGCTGCGTGGGCGAGCTGCTGCAGAACCAGTTCCGTGTGGGCTTCACCCGCCTCGAGCGCGTCATCCGCGAGCGCATGACCGTGCAGGAGCTGGCCGACGTCAGCCCCCAGAGCCTCATCAATATCCGCCCCGTCACGGCGGTCATCAAGGAGTTCTTCGGCTCCTCGCCCCTGTCCCAGTTCATGGACCAGAACAACCCTCTGGCCGAGCTGACCCACAAGCGCCGTCTGTCCGCCCTGGGCCCCGGCGGCCTGTCCCGCGAGCGCGCCTCCTTCGACGTGCGCGACGTTCACTACAGCCACTACGGCCGCATGTGCCCCATTGAGACCCCCGAAGGTCCCAACATCGGCCTGATCAACTATCTGGCCTCCTTTGCCCAGATCAACGAGTACGGCTTCGTGGAGGCGCCCTTCCGCAAGGTCGAGCGCGAGTACGACGAGAACGGCAAGTGCATCGCCTCCCGCGTGACGGATACCATCGAATACATGACCGCCGACGTGGAGGACGACTACTACGTTGCCCAGGCCAATGAGCCCAAGGATGAAAACGGCTATCTCCAAAACCGCCGCATCACCTGCCGCCACCGCGACGAGATCATCTCCGTGGACCGCGAAATGATCGACTATGTTGATGTCTCGCCCAAGATGATGACCTCTGTGGCCACGGCGTTCATCCCCTTCCTGCAGAACGACGACGCCAACCGTGCCCTCATGGGTGCGAACATGCAGCGCCAGGCGGTGCCTCTGATGGTCACCGAGCCGCCCATCGTTGCCACCGGCATCGAGCACAAGTGCGCCGTGGACTCCGAGGTCTGCGTCAAGGCCGAGGGCGACGGCGAGGTCACCCGCGTCTCAGCCACCAACATCACCGTCCGCTACGACGACGGCCACATCACCGACCACCGGCTGACCAAGTTCGCCCGCTCCAACCAGGGCACCTGCGTCAACCAGCGGCCCAACGTGGAGGTCGGCGAGCGCGTCACCTATAACCAGATCATCGCCGACGGCCCCGCCTGCAAGGACGGCGAGATCGCCCTGGGCAAGAACGTGCTCGTGGGCTTCATGACCTGGGAAGGCTACAACTACGAGGACGCGATCCTGCTCAACGAGCGCCTGGTGCGCGAGGACGTGTTCACCTCGATCCACATTGAAGAATACGAAACCGAGGCCAGAGACACCAAGCTCGGGCCCGAGGAAATCACCCGCGATATCCCCAACGTCGGCGAGGATACGCTGAAGGACCTTGACGAGTCCGGCGTCATCCGCATCGGCGCCGAGGTTTCCTCCGGCGACTATCTGGTGGGTAAGGTCACCCCCAAGGGCGAGACCGAGCTCACCGCCGAGGAGCGCCTGCTGCGCGCCATCTTCGGCGAGAAGGCCAGGGAAGTGCGCGACAGCTCCCTGAAGGTGCCCCACGGCGAAGCCGGCATCATCGTGGACGTCAAGGTCTTCACCCGCGAGAACGGCGGCGATCTGGCCCCCGGCGTCAACAAGGTCGTGCGCGTCTACATTGCCCAGAAGCGCAAGATCTCCGTGGGCGACAAGATGGCCGGCCGCCACGGCAACAAGGGCGTCGTTTCCCGCGTCCTGCCCCAGGAGGATATGCCCTTCCTGCCCGACGGCACCCCGCTGGACATCGTGCTGAACCCCCTGGGCGTGCCCTCGCGTATGAACATCGGTCAGGTGCTGGAGGTCCATCTGGGCTATGCCGCCCATGAACTGGGCTGGAAGATCGCCACCCCGATCTTCGACGGCGCCAACGAGAAGGACATCCGCGAGACCCTGCAGCAGGCAGGCGTCGCCGAGGACGGCAAGAGCGTCCTGTATGACGGCCGCACCGGCGAGCCCTTCGATCAGCGCGTCACCGTCGGCTATCCCTACTACCTCAAGCTCCACCATCTGGTGGATGACAAGATCCACGCCCGTTCCACCGGCCCCTACAGCCTGGTCACCCAGCAGCCTCTGGGCGGCAAGGCCCAGTTCGGCGGCCAGCGCTTCGGCGAGATGGAAGTCTGGGCCCTGGAGGCCTACGGCGCGGCCTACACCCTGCAGGAGATCCTGACGGTCAAGTCCGACGACGTGACCGGCCGCGTCAAGACCTACGAGGCCATCGTCAAGGGTCACAACGTGCCCAACCCCGGCGTGCCCGAATCCTTCAAGGTCCTGGTCAAGGAGCTGCAGTCCCTTTGTCTGGACGTGCGTGTGCTCGATGAGAACGGCGACGAGATCATCCTGCGCGACGAGGACGAGGACGATATGGTCTATGCCGCCGGCCTGGGCGACGAGACCTACGTCACCGACGAGGGCGAGGTCTTCGATTCCGGCTTTGCCCTGGACGAGGATCAGCCCGACGAAAACGTCATCGACGTCATTTCCGAGATGGTCAGCAGTCCGGATCTGGATGACGAAGAAGAAATGTAAGGAGGAGTAATACGATGAGCAACGCTATTTTCAACGCGATCAAGATCGGTATTGCTTCACCGGACATGATCAGACAATGGTCCTACGGCGAAGTAAAAAAGCCTGAAACCATCAACTACCGCACCCTGAAACCGGAGCGCGAAGGTCTGTTCTGCGAGAAGATCTTCGGGCCGACCAAGGACTGGGAATGCCACTGCGGCAAATATAAGAAGATCCGCTACAAGGGCAAGATCTGCGACCGCTGCGGCGTCGAGGTCACCAAGGCCAAGGTGCGCCGCGAGCGCATGGGCCATATTGAGCTGGCCGCCCCCTGCAGCCATATCTGGTATTTCAAGGGCATCCCCTCCCGCATGGGCCTGCTGCTGGATATCAGCCCCAGAATTCTGGAAAAGGTCCTGTATTTTGCTTCCTATATCGTCATTGACCCGGGCGACGCCCCGCTGGTCAAGAATCAGACCCTGAGCGAGAAGGAGTACCGCGACTGGCGCGAGAAGTATGAGGACGATTTCGACGCCGGCATCGGCGCCGAGGCTGTCCGCAAGCTGCTGTCCATCGTGGGTCTCGACGACGAAGAGGCCCGGGAAAAGATTGCCCTGCTGGATCGGAAGCATGAGCTGGACGCCAAGCTGGCCGATCTGCGCGACCGGGGCATCCCCATCCCCGCCGATGACCTGGATCTGCTCGACAGCCTGACCGCCGAGATGCGCGAGTATACCGTGCGCGGCCTGCAGAACCTGTCCGACAGCCTGAGAGCGGAGCTGCACGGCGCTTCCGGCCAGAAGAAGCTGCGCATCATCAAGCGGCTGGAGGTCGTGGAGGCCTTCCGTCAGTCCGGCAACGACCCCTCGTGGATGGTCATGGATGTGCTGCCGGTCATCCCGCCGGAACTGCGTCCCATGGTTCAGCTCGACGGCGGCCGCTTCGCCACCTCCGACCTGAACGATCTGTACCGCCGCGTCATCAACCGCAACAACCGCCTGGAGCGTCTGATCAAGCTCAGCGCCCCGGATATCATCATCCGCAATGAGAAGCGCATGCTGCAGGAGGCGGTGGACGCTCTGATCGACAACGGCCGCCGCGGCCGTGCCGTCACCGGCGCCAACAACCGCGCCCTCAAGTCCCTGTCCGACATGCTCAAGGGCAAGCAGGGCCGCTTCCGCCAGAACCTGCTGGGCAAGCGCGTGGACTATTCCGGCCGAAGCGTCATCGTCGTCGGCCCGGAGCTCAAGCTCTATCAGTGCGGCCTGCCCAAGGAAATGGCCATCGAGCTGTTCCGCCCCTTCGTCATGAAGAAGCTGGTGGAGGACGGCCAGGCCAACAACATCAAGTCCGCCAAGAAGATGATCGACAAGGGCAAGACCGAGGTCTGGGACGCCCTGGAAGAGATCATCAAGGACCGCCCCGTCATGCTCAACCGTGCGCCCACCCTGCACCGTCTCGGCATCCAGGCCTTTGAGCCCGTGCTGGTGGAGGGCCGCGCCATCAAGCTGCATCCGCTGTGCTGCACCGCCTTCAACGCCGACTTCGACGGCGACCAGATGGCCGTGCACGTCCCCCTGTCCGCCGAGGCCCAGGCGGAGGCCAGAATGCTCATGCTTTCTGCCAACAACCTGCTGCGCCCCCAGGACGGCAAGCCCGTCACCGTGCCCACCCAGGATATGATCCTCGGCACCTACTACCTCACCTACGTCAAGGAGGATGAGATCGGCGCCGGCCACTGCTTCTCCTCCGTGGACGAGGTCATGCTGGCCTACAAGGACCGCATCGTGGAGATGCACGCCCCGATCAAGGTCCTCATGGAGAAGGAGATCGACGGCGTCAAGAAGTCGCAGATCATTGACGCCACCGTGGGTCAGCTGATCTTCAATGAGCCCATCCCTCAGGATCTGGGCTTCAAGAAGCGTGAGACCGAGGCCGATATGTTCGCCCTCGAAATCACCGACACCGTGGGCAAGAAGCTGCTGGGCAAGATCATCGACCGCTGCATCCGCGTGCATGGCTTCACCATCGCCACCGAGATGCTTGACAAGGTCAAGGCCCTGGGCTACAAGTACTCCACCCGCGGCGCCATCACCGTCTCCATCGCCGATATGTCCATCCCCGAGCGCAAGTACGAGCTCATCCGCGAGGCGGAGGAGGAGGTCGTCAAGATCGACCGCCAGTACAAGCGCGGCTTCATCACCAACGACGAGCGCTACCGTCTGACCGTCCGCCAGTGGGAAAAGACCATCGACGACGTCACCGACGCCCTGCAGGACAACCTCGACCGCTTCAACCCCATCTTCATGATGGCGGATTCCGGCGCCCGAGGCTCCATGAAGCAGATCCGTCAGCTTGCCGGCATGCGCGGCATGATGGCCGATACCAACGGCCGCACCATCGAGATCCCGGTCAAGGCCAATTTCCGCGAGGGCCTGAGCGTTCTGGAATACTTCATTTCCTCCCGAGGCGCCCGCAAGGGTCTGACCGATACCGCCCTGCGTACCGCCGACTCGGGTTATCTGACCCGCCGTCTGGTGGACGTGTCCCAGGACGTCATCATCCGCGAGCGCGACTGCGAGACGCCCAACGGCATCTGGCTCGGCGCCTATGCCGAGAAGGGCCAGGTCATCGAATCCTTTGCCCAGCGCATCCAGGGCCGCTTCCTGGTGGACGACCTCTACGACGAGGCGGGCAACCTGCTCCAGTCCAAGGACGTGATGATGACCGAGGCCGACGCCGACCGCTTTGAGGCCGCGGGCATCCACCGCGTCTACTGCCGCACCGTGCTGGGCTGCAAGGCCCGCAGCGGCGTGTGCGCCAAATGCTACGGCATGAACCTGGCCACCTCCAAGCTGGTGGACCTGGGCGAGGCCGTCGGCATCATCGCGGCCCAGTCCATCGGCGAGCCGGGCACCCAGCTCACCATGCGTACTTTCCACA
This sequence comes from Oscillospiraceae bacterium, assembly GCA_015068455.1. GTDB lineage: Bacteria > Bacillota > Clostridia > Oscillospirales > Oscillospiraceae > SVMC01. Next base: position 131,411 of record SVKO01000002.1, read on the forward strand.
CCGGCGGCGTTGCGGGCGACGATATCACCCAGGGTCTGCCGAGAGTTGAGGAACTGTTCGAGGCCAGAAAGCCCAAGAAGATGGCCACCATCTCCGAGATCGACGGCACCGTGGACATCGACGAGAGCCACCGCACCGCCCTGCGTCAGATCACCGTCACCGCCGACGACGGCGAGGTCAAGATCTACCAGGTGCCCTACAGCGTCGGCCTGCGCGTGGAAAACGGCGGCCGCGTGAGCAAGGGCGACCGCATCACCGACGGTGCGCTGTCTCCCCATGACGTGCTGCGCATCTCCGGCGTCGAGGCCGTGCAGGAGTACCTGACCCAGGAGGTCCTGGCTGTGTACCGCCAGCAGGGCGTTGATATCAACGACAAGCACATTGAAGTCATCATCCGTCAGATGATGCGCAAGGTGCGTGTGGAGGAAGCCGGCGACACCGATCTGCTCTCCGGCACCGTGATCGACAGCTTCGAGTTCGACGACGCCAACGCGGCCGTGCAGGCCCGCATCGACGCCGGCGAGACCGATCTCCAGCTGGCCACCAAGAGCCTGATGCTCATGGGCATCACCAAGGCCTCCCTGGCCACCGATTCCTTCCTGTCCGCCGCCTCCTTCCAGGAGACCACCAAGGTCCTCACCGAGGCTGCCATCAAGGGCAAGGTGGACCATCTGGTGGGCCTGAAGGAGAACGTCATCATCGGCAAGCTGATCCCCGCGGGCTCCGGCCTGCAGGTCTATCGCGACTACCAGGAGGGCCTGACCCCCGAATCCAGGGTCACGTCCGACATGGTGGACAACGAACAGCTGCAGTAATTCCAACGAAAAAAGCAGGCCGCTTACGCGGCCTGCTTTTTGTTATGAAAAAAACGGGGAACAGCGGATTGACGCGGAGAATAATCGTATAAAATGCGGCCTTGCGTCCGCGCCGGATCTTTAGTATCATATGCATTAGAAATAAACCCGGGAGGTAGCGTATGATCGGCGTATTTGTAAATGTGGCGACGGTGCTGCTGGGCAGCGCCGTGGGTCTTCTTTTCCGCAAGGGCATCCCCGAGCGGATCTCCAAAGCTCTGATGCTGGCCATCGGCATGTGCACCATCTACATCGGCATCGACGGCGCCCTGGAGGGGAGCAAAACCATCGTTCTGATCCTTTCCATGGTGTTCGGCACGCTGATCGGCACCCTCATCGATATCGATGACAAGATCAACCGGATCGGCCTGTTCATTGAGAAAAAGATGAAGCGGGGCGACGACCACAGCTCCATTGCCGAGGGCTTCATGACCGCCAGTCTCCTGTTCTGCGTGGGCGCCATGACCATCGTGGGATCCCTGAACGCGGGACTGACGGGGGACAACACCCTGCTTTTCACCAAGTCCATCCTGGATCTCATCTCCTCCTGCCTGCTGGCCAGCACTCTGGGGATCGGCGTCATGTTCGCCGCCATCTTCGTCCTGGTGGTGCAGGGGGGTCTGGTGCTGCTGGCGGGCCTTATGCAGAATGTGCTGACCGATCAAGCCTTAATTGCTGAAATTACCTGCGCCGGCAGCGTAATGATCATCGCCCTGGGCCTCAATCTGCTAGGCATCACAAAGCTCAAGGTGGCCAATTTCCTGCCCGCCCTGCTGCTGGTACCCCTGTTCTACAAGCTCTGGATGCTCCTGCCCATCTGATTCCGGACATGAAAAAGAAGCTCGTCCCGTTTCTGCTGATCGTGCTGCAGAGCCTGCTTTACGGCTTCGGGGATCCGATTTCCAAGTCCGCCTACGAACTCGTGCCGGTGTGCTCCCTTCTGAGCGTGCGATATTTGATCGCGTTTGTTTTCCTGCTGGCAATTGCGGGCAGGAGCACCCTGGCGGAGCTGCGGCGGACCCGAGCCTGGATCCTGCCAAGCGTCCTGATCAGCCTTTCCTATCTGCTCAGCAATCTTGCCCTGAAGCTGACGGCGGCCACCAGCGTGGCCTTCCTTCGTTCCCTGGCCACGATTCTGACGCCGGTGCTGGCTTTTGTGCTGTTCCGCAGGAAATACGGCTGGCGGCATTTCCTCATTGGCACCCTGTCCGTGGTGGGCCTGTTCCTGCTGTGCTCGTTCGGCGGCCTGTCCGGCTTCGGGGCAGGGGAGGTGCTTTCTCTGCTGGGCGCGCTGGCCATGGCCGGAGCCCTGCTGCTCGGAGAAAAAGCCATGACGGAGATGAGCGCCGCCGCCCTTGCCACTTTGCAGATCGGCGTTTCCGCCCTTGTTGCTCTGATCGCGGCGTTTGTGCTTGAGGGCGGGGTGCACGTCGAGGCCGCCACCATCCCGGTCTGGGGAATCATCTGCTACTTGGCCATCGCCTGCAGCGCCGCGGGATTTCTGCTCCAGAACGTGGCGCTTCGTTCCATTTCTGCAAAGAACGTGGCGCTGACGCAGTGCGTCTGTCCGATCATGACGGCGCTGTTTTCATTCCTCGTTCTGGGAGAGCGGCTTTCTGTCGTTGGATTTGCCGGCGCAGCGCTGATTATACTGTGCGTTTCTGCTGAAATTTTGTTAATCGATCCATAAATATTTATTAAAAACAAACAAAAATCAACTTGACATGTTATCCATTTCCGTATATGATACCTATATAAGCATAGGGGAGGGAGCAACATGTCAGTCCGTCGATGTATGGCTGGTGTGAGGAAGGTGCGAAGACGCGCCGTAGCCCTCACTATGCTCTTTTCGCTGATTGTCCCGCGGATGATTCCGTCCGCTGGTGCGCAGCGGAGCGGTCCCTTGCGGTTTGCGACCAGCGGCGCGACCGATGCGCCCGAGCGGACTGCGCAGGAGCTGCACCGAAGATGGGATGCGATCACTGTGCCGTCCCACCGGTTTGACCGGGCGCCCAGCGTGCAAGCAACATATTGCCTCGGACAGCTTTCCGGGGATTTTATCCGGCAGAATCTGGAATGTGTGAACTTATTCCGGTATTCTGCCGGTTTGCCGTCTGTATCGGATTCTGCCGAGGACAACCGCTCCGCCCAATACGGCGCCGTGCTCCTGGCCGGTATGAATACCCTGGATCATCACCCCGCCAGGCCGGCGGGCATGGACGCCGCCTTCTATCAAAAGGGATGCCAGGCCCTGGGCGCAGGGAACATCGGCTACCTGAAGTACGCCGGCGGCGCCTCGGAAAACAAAAAATGCGCCGAAGCGGTCCCGACGCTGATCAGAAACTATATGAATGACACGGGGAGCTTCAACCGGTCCTGTTTGCCCCACAGGAGATGGCTTCTCTATCCCGGCCTGCAGACCGTGGGCGTCGGCTGCGCAGACAGCGCGGACGGGACGATGTACCAGGTCCTGAAAGTCCTGGGCACCCGGGGCGGCGTCGCCCGGGTCAGCTATGATTTTGTCGCCTGGCCGGCCTCCGGCGCGTTCCCGGCACAAATGCTCAGCCCCGGAGCGCCCTGGTCGGTGTCGCTGAATCCGGGCGTATTCGAGATCCCGTCCCGGGCGGATCTGACCGTGACGATCACCCGGGGGGACGGCAGGGCCTGGAGACTTGACGCATCCGCCTCTGCGTGCAGCGCCGACGCCCGGTTCCTGCTGGTGGATGAACAGCGTTACGGGCTGAACAACTGTATCCTGTTCGCCTTCGCGCCCGGGCAGACCGAACTGTACCGGGACGTGTACCGCGTGACGGTCGAGGGCTTGACCACACTGGACGGGGATGCGGCGATGCTGGATTATGAGATCCGCTTCGTTGATATGGCGGAAAATGACTGTGATCCGGTGCAGCGGAATACGGGCCCGATGCCCGCAGAGGGCTGCGGGAAGGATCCATGCCCCAGCAGCCGGTTCACCGACGCCCCCGCCTGGGACAACTGGGCCCACAACGGCGTGGATTTTGTGCTGGAAAACGGGTATTTCTCCGGGACAGGGGCCGACGCCTTCTCCCCGAAGGGCTGTATGACCCGGGCGATGATGGTCACGGTGCTGTGGCGCATCGCCGGAATGCCGGAGGCGGAGGGCGCCTGCGTCTTTGCCGATGTGCCGCAAAACGCCTATTTCAGCCGGGCCGTTCTCTGGGCCGGTCAGACAGGACTGGCCAACGGGATCTCCGCCGATCGCTTCGGCCCGGATGTTCTTTTGACCAGAGCCCAGGCGGTGGCGCTGCTGTACCGCTTTTTTGCGCCCGAAGGCTCCGCCTCCGCCGACAGCCTGCGCGGCTTCGCCGACGCGAGTGCGGTGGGGAACTATGCCAGGGCCGCCTTCGGCTGGGCCGTTGAAAACGGCGTCGTCACCGGACAGCGCGACGCCGACGGCAGGCAATACCTGGCCCCGAACGACAGCATCACCCGGGAGCAGGCGGCGGCGCTCCTGATGCGGTGCATGACGGGGCTCTGATCCGGAGCAAATAAAAGCAACCCCGGGCCGTCGGCCCGGGGTTGCTTTGCATAAGGGGTATCTTACTTGATCTCGACGGTGGCGCCGGCGGCCTTGAGATCCTCGGCGAGCTTCTCCGCATCTTCCTTGGAGATGGCTTCCTTCAGGGTCTTGGGGCAGTTGTCGGCGATTTCCTTGGCTTCCTTCAGGCCGAGGCCGGTGGCAGCGCGGATGACCTTGATGACGTTCAGCTTGGAAGCGCCAACGTCCTTCAGGATGACGTCGAATTCGGTCTTCTCTTCGGCTTCGGCAGCACCGCCGGCAGCGGGAGCGGCCACAGCGGCAGCAGCGGCGGAAACGCCGAAGGTCTCTTCCAGAGCATGGACGAGCTCAGACAGCTCGATAACGGTCAGAGCCTTGACTTCTTCGATCAGAGCAGCAATTTTTTCAGACATTGTAATATCCTCCTAATTAGTATCGTTTCAAATGTGATGGATCAAGCTTCCGCGGGAGCCTCTTCGGCAGCGGGAGCGCCGCCCTTGAGCTCGCAGATCTGGCTCAGAACAAAGGCCAGAGAGGAGATCGGGGCAAGGAAGGTACCAAGGACCTGTGCGACCAGCGCGTCCTTGGAGGGGAGTTCGCCGAAGCCCATGAGCTGATCAGCGCTCATGACGGAGCCTTCTACGAAGCCGCCCTTGATTTTGAGTACGTTCTTGTTCTTCTTGGCAAATTCGCTGATGATACGGGCAGGGGCGATGGGATCGCCGGTGGTGCTTGCCAGGGAAGTGGTACCGTTGAGGATCTCGTCAAACTGGTTGTAGCCGGCGTTGTTGGCGGCGAACCGGGTGAGCGTGTTCTTCACGACGGTGTATTCCACACCTGCCTCACGGAACTTCTTGCGCAGCTCCGTATCCTGTGCGACGGTGATGCCCTTGTAATCGACGAAGACGGCAGAGGTTGCATTCTGCAGCTTGTCGGCCAGAGCACTTACGATTGCCTTATTGCTTTCAAGAACCTTTGCATTGGGCATGTAGTGTTGTCACCTCCGAAAAATAAAATGTCCTCATGCCAAAGCACATGAGGACACAGATACTGTGGTACAATGTGTAACCTCGGCAGGAAGGGGAATCCCGTTACGACTTTCGTCTCCTGCTGTCTTTGGCAGCTCGACTATAATAGCAAAAAGTGCAGGAAAAGTCAAGTACTTTTTGCTGAAACTTTCCCGAAAAGTACTGAAATATGCGCATTTGCATCGCGGCGCCGCGTGCGGCTTTGCGTCGTTGGCCGCGAAGCACCTTGACAAAGGGCGGCCATGTGTGGTATAGTTAGCCTGCACTAACCGAAGGGCGATGAGAAGTCTGACCAATCTGCGATTACCGGGAAATGGAGCCGTGCATATAACGAATGGGCTTTGCCTGTGGTCCATACATAACCGGAGGCTTCCTCCGATACGGGGCGACCCGGATGGACGATAAAAGACCCCGGCATACGCCGGGGCCCGGGAGCTGCATGGGGATTCTGGTTGGAGCCCTGCCCCATACTGCCTCTCTTATGCTACCTGACAGCAAACCAAAAGTCAACGATATTACAACAGGAGAAATACAATGACCGAAAAAAGAACAACGTCGACCCGCATGACGGCATTTTTGCTGGCGCTTGCGCTGGTTCTTGCGCTGGCGCTGGCCCAGATGCCCGCGGTGCTGGCTGACGAGCCTGTTTATGTTCTCATGAACATTCCCTATGATGAATTCTACGCAGCGGAATTGGGGGCGGACGACGCGCCCGTTGACGCTGTTACATCCGCGACCTTCAATAAACCCCGCACGGGGACCCTTGCCGGCGGCTCTTATCACGTCAACGCCGACGGCAGTGATATTACAGGCGTGATCTATCCGGTGCTTGTCACCGACAAGGCCGTTCTGGCCGATCTTACGGAGATCACCGACGCTTCCAGCGTTGAAATCACCGTAACCAACAGAGGAAATACCTCCACCACGACATACGCGGGGAAAGACGCGCTCTTTGAGGCGCCCAGCCACGCCTATTACAGGCTCACGGAGGTCCCCGCCCGGTACAAGACCCTCTCTGTGGAGGAAAGCGGCAGCTTTTCCTTCTCCGCTGTCTCCGGCGAAGCGACGGCGGTGGACGGGGTCACGGCAAATGCCAGCTATTATACCCACCATAACAACTATGTGGAAATTGCCCTCAGCGGCCTTTCGTTCGAAGAAAACGTCAGCGGCGCCGTTGCGACCCTCGCCGACGGTTCCCGGATCGGCCTGAAGCATATCGAAGGGATCTGGCGAAAGACGCAGATCGGCTGGGCCGCGCCGGATCAGATCGCCGGGAAACGCATTCAGAACGTCACGTTCATCACGCCCGAAAACGTCTACTCCTGCGATGTGGACATCACGGTCAAGCAGGCGCTCGGAGAGGTGACGGCGGCGTTCCGGGACGCGAATACGATCATCGTAACGGGCCTGCCTGAGGATATGAAAAATCCCGTCGCCACGGTAAAGACCTCCGTGGGCAGAGGCGAGGAGGCGACGGTGATTGCCGACGGCGTCGCCGTGACGGACGGCAGCATCGTTACGACGATTCCGGCCTGCGAAAAAGCGGCGGACGGCGGCACCGAGCCGCAGCCCTATGCAATCAGCATTACCAGCGACAATTACGCAGACGTCAATATTACGGCGGAATTCGATCTGTCCGAAGGAGAAGGATTCCTTGCGCAGATCATCGGCGATTATCGGCCGCTGTTCGAAGGGGCGACCTTAAACAGGGAATATGATCACTATTGGCACGATTACGCGGCTGCCGTGGTGGGAGCGACCGCTGCGGATGATGCCGTCGCCAATATCAAGGCTTCCATAAACGCACAGGGCTATGGCGCCCAGGCCGACGCGCCGAACTTTTTCTGCGGCTTCGCGGGCGGCGTAACGGCGATCACCTTTGGCGGCGAGGACGGAAAAACCGTCACTTATACAAAAGAGGACGGCAGCAGCACTGTGATCCACTATACGTTTGTGAAGGAAGCCTCCGCCACGGGAATTTACGCAGGCTTCGAAATGGCGATGGACGGCTACCTGTATGAGGCGCAGGAAGCGGATGCGGGTATGTTCAAGTACCTGCTGATGTTCCCTGATACGCCGGATACGACGTTCCATCTGGAGTTCCGCTACGGTGAAACGGAGGCGGACGTCTGCAGCCTTCTGGAGGGCCCCTGCGGCTGCTGGGTCGGCGCCGCCATTGCGGCCTCCGCTTTGACCGAAGAGGATGAGGACACGCTCCAGAAGGTGATATCCCTCTTTGTCGTGGAAAACCTGGCAGAGATGATCAATGATGAAACGGAAGCCCAGCGCGCCGGGCTGGTGGGAACCTGGGACTGCGACTTCTCCGCATTTCCCCAGTATGGCAGCGCCCAAATGTATATCGTGCTGTCCGCCAACGGCGATGGGAAAACCTATGCGGACTTTACGGGCAGCGGCAGCATGGCGCTGACCGCCGAATATACGTTCTTTGCTTACGATGCCGACGATTCGGACGGGAAGGACAGCGGCACCTATATTGCCCTCAATCCCGCCGAAGAAACCGTCACCCCGGGATATTATGAAATCACAGCGGTGAACGGCAGAAAAGCCCTGGTGTTCACGTCGAACGAAGGTGTGATCACGTACCTTTCCCGGACGGAACAGCGGTTCGAGGATGTCACGGATGAAAATGCGTACTATTACGACGCCGTGTACTGGGCGGTCGGCAGCGGCATCACGAAGGGGACCGGAGAAACCGCCTTCTCGCCCAATGCGAACTGCACCCGCGCGCAGATGGTGACCTTCCTCTGGCGTGCCGCGGGCATGCCGGAACCGACGGCGGCGGATCTTACCTTTGATGATGTGTCGCAGAGCGCCTACTACTATAAGGCCGTGCTGTGGGCGGCGGAGAACGGCATCACGCGCGGCACCGGTGATACGACCTTCTCTCCCGACGCGAACTGCACCCGCGCGCAGACGGTGACCTTCCTCTGGCGGGCCGCAGGAGAGCCGGAACCGACAGCGGCGGATCTGCACTTTAAAGATGTGGCGCCCGGCGCCTATTACGGTAAGGCTGTGCTGTGGGCCGCGGAGAACGATATCACGCGCGGCACCGGCGACACGACCTTCAGCCCGGAGGCACACTGCCTCCGCGCGCAGATCGTGACCTTCCTCCACCGCGCTTACGGCGGCAAATAAAAACCCGTAATCAACGAAATAAAACGGCGTGGACAGCCTTTTGGGTCTGTCCACGCCACGTTTTTTCATGCAAAAAATCCTTTGAAACGCAGATTCCACGTTTCAAAGGATTTTCTGTAAAATCAATACTTGTTGGTGTTGACCTTGACGCCGGGGCCCATGGTGGAGGCGACGACGCAGGAGCGGATATACTGGCCCTTGGCAGCGGCGGGTCTGGCCTTGACGATGGCGCCCATGAGGGTGTCCATGTTCTCCGCGAGCTTCTCGGCGCCGAAGCTGACCTTGCCGATGGGGCAGTGGATGATGTTGGTCTTGTCCAGACGGTACTCGATCTTACCGGCCTTGACTTCCTTGACGGCCTGCGCCACGTTGGGGGTGACGGTGCCGGCCTTGGGGGAGGGCATGAGGCCCTTGGGGCCCAGGACCTTACCGAGGCGGCCGACGATACCCATCATATCGGGGGAAGCGACGACCACATCGAAATCGAACCAGTTTTCCTTGGTGATGCGCTCAACCAGGTCCATGCCGCCGACGAAATCGGCGCCGGCCTCTTTGGCTGCATCGGCCTTGTCGTCCTTGGCGAAGACCAGGACTCTGCGGGTCTTGCCGGTGCCGTTGGGCAGGACGACGGCGCCGCGGACCTGCTGGTCGGCGTGACGGGAGTCGACGCCGAGCTTGACGTGGATTTCCACGGTCTCATCGAATTTTGCCGGAGCGGTCTTGCACACCAGGGCAAGGGCGTCGGCAACGTCATACTGTACGGAGCGGTCGATCTGCTTCGCACTATCTTTATATTTCTTACCTCTAAACAATGTTATATCCTCCTTAAAGTGGTGATGCGGAATAATCCTCCCACATTTTTGAGGTCGGGCGCGGGGCCCTTTGACCTCGGCAAACGGAAAATCAGTCGGTCACGGTGATGCCCATGGAGCGGGCGGTGCCGGCGATCATGCTCATGGCAGCTTCGATGGAAGCGGCGGTGAGATCGGGCATCTTGCGCTCTGCGATCTCCTTGACCTGCGCCTTGGTGATAGAGCCAACCTTGTTCTTGTTGGGGACGCCGGAGCCCTTGTCCAGGCCGGCGGCCTTGAGGATCAGCATGGGGGCAGGGGGGGTCTTGGTGATGAAGGAGAAGGAGCGGTCGGCATAGACCGTGATGACGACGGGGATCTTAAAGCCTGCCTGGTCCTTGGTGCGCTCGTTGAATTCCTTGATGAACTGGGAAATATTCACGCCGTGCTGGCCGAGCGCCGGGCCAACCGGAGGGGAAGCAGTCGCCTTGGCTGCGGGGATCTGCAATTTGATATAACCTGTAACTTTCTGTGCCATGAATGAGCACCTCCTGATTAAAATGTGGTGATACGCTCTGGGCGTATTTTTGGCGGGGCGTTACCCCCTCCCACGTTCTGTCCGGTCGGGTCCGATCACTCGGAAACCGGCTCCACCTCGTCGAGCTCGAGTTCGATGGGGGTGTCTCTGCCGAACAGAGGCACGATAACGCGCACGGAATTGTCGTCAACGTCGATGGCGTCGACCACGCCGGTGAAGGAAGTGAAGGGGCCGTCTGTGATTTTGACGGAGTCGCCGACGGCGTAGGGCACGATGATCTCGCGCTTTTCCATGCCGAGGGCCAGGACCTCTTCTTCGGTCAGGGCGGTGGGCTTGCCGCCGGAGCCGACGAACCCGGTGACGCCGCGGATGTTCTTGATAATGTACCAGCTGTCGTCGCTCATGATCATCTTCACGAGGACATAGCCGGGGAATACCTTGCGCTCCACGGTTTTGGGGCCGTTGTCGGTGATTTCGGTGACGGTTTCCAGGGGAATCGAAACGACGTGGATCACATCCTCCAGATGGCGGGACTTGACCGTTGTCTCGATCGTGTTCTTTACTTTGTTTTCATAGCCGGAATAGGTATGGACAACATACCATTTAGCCGCTTCCGCCATGATGGTTTAACCGCCCTTCACCAGGGAGATCAGACCCTGGATGATGAAGGTCGCGACGCCGTCGAAGACCCAAACGAAAATACCGACGATCAGTACGCAAAGCAGGACGAGCAGCGTGTTGTTGCGGACCTGCTTGGCGGAGGGATACACGACCTTCTTGAGTTCGCTCTTGGAATCGCGCACATACTTGCGGATCCTGTTCCAGGTACGGGCAAACCAGTTTTGCTTTTTGTTCGCTTCTGCCATTTGTGTTACCCTTCCTTTGCTTACTTGGTCTCGGTATGAAGGGTATGCTTTCTGCAGAATCTGCAATACTTCTTCATCTCGAGGCGATCGGGATCGTTTTTCTTGTTCTTCATGGTGTTGTAGTTTCTCTGCTTGCATTCAGAACATCTGAGTGTGACTTTTACGCGCATGAACGGCACCTCCTTAAAAAATTGCCTCCCTGTATCACTCCGGCTATCATGGATTTAGAGACCGCTCAAACTACAAAAACGGCCATCCGAAGCTGAAAAAAGCGCACAAAAAATAAGCCCTCTTTTCACAGGTGAAATCATTCTACCACAAACCACCCCCGGGGTCAACAAAAAAATGGGCAAATTTCAAAATTTTTTCCCGTTTTTTCGAAAGATATGCTATGATAGGGGCAAAGAATTCAAACGGAGGCTGAAATATGAAAATCATGGCCATCGACTATGGCGACGCGCGCACCGGCGTGGCCCTTTCCGACCTGACCGGATCCATCGTGGGCTCCACGACGGTGATCCATACCCGGAAGGAAGAACGGCTCCTGGAGGAGCTGGAGCGGCTGGTGCGGGAGAACGATGTGGGGGAGATCGTCATGGGGTTTCCCAGGAACATGAACGGCACCGAGGGCCCCAGGGCGGAGCTGTACCGGGCGTTCGCAAAAACGCTGTCGGAGCGTCTGGGCATGGAGGTCCGGCTCTGGGACGAGCGCAGGACCACCGTGGAGGCCCATCAGATCCTGTCCGAGCACAATTACCACGGCAAGAAGCGGAAGAACACCGTGGACGCCGTGGCCGCCAGCCTGATCCTGGAGGGATATCTGGCATATCGGAAATGAGATTTAGCACTCTTATATAAAGAGTGCTAAAATTTACGTTCTGTTCATAGATTCCGCAAAAATTGTTCATACTCGGGGTGTAGCATCAAATCAGAAAGAAAAAACCACCCGCCGCATCCGGCGGCACGACATGAATGGAGGTCTTTTTGATGTTAGTACCCTATACCCGTGCGATCCGCGACCTGGTCGCGTACGATCCCTTCCGCACCCTGGGCGAGCTTGAGCGCGCCTTCTTCTCCGGCCGCGCGCCTGCCGAATTCCGCACCGATATCCGCGATGAGGGCGACCACTTCCTGCTGGAGGCGGACCTGCCCGGCTTCAACAAAGAGGATATCCACGTGGATCTGGACGAGGGCAGCCTGACCATCACCGCCGAGCGCCGCTCCGACTTCGAGCAGAAGGACAAGAAGGGCAGCTATGTGCGCTGTGAGCGCGCCTACGGCTCCTATGCCCGGAGCTTCGATACCTCCGGCATCGACACCGAGCACATCACCGCCGCTTACAAGGACGGCGTCCTGCGCCTGACCATGCCGAAGCTCCAGAAGCCGGAGCCCGCCGCCAAGCGCCTGATGATCGAATAACGCAAAAAAATGCAGCCGAAAGGCTGCATTTTTTTTGTATCTTCGGTCGGGCTTTGCCTTCAGCGGGAGCAGGAAATGCCCAGGCTGACCGCGTCTGCGCCCAGAAGCTCAGTCAGGGCGGCCGTGTCCAGGTCCCGGATCCTGCCCAGACGGGTGTAGGCCCAGGAGTTGGAGCCGTAGAATACAACGATCTGATTGCCGGAATAGAGCACCAGGTCGCCCGGTTCTGTCACGGTCTGTTCGTCGTTCCGCGGCAGACTCGTGCCGATGGGGCCCACCTGCTCAAAGCCGCCGTAGGGGGACATCTGAATGGTCAGCGGCGCTTCGGCGGCAAGGTCCTTCAGAGCCTCGACGCTCTCATTGTCCTCCCAGTCCACGGGGATCTGCGTGCCGTTGATGGTCAGAAGCATGGCGGGTTCCTCCTCCTGCGCGGGTTTGGTCAGACCGATCTCACGGAGCCATGCCGCGAGCTCCTCCTCGGACGCGCCGGCGGCGAAACGGCGGCTGTCCAGCCAGGTGACGGAATCCGGCATCAGCTTTTTGAGATTCTCCGCGCTGGTGCCCAGGGGGCTGGAGGCGGAGGTGCAGAAGCTTGTGAGGGTCTTGCCGGAGAAGTCGCCGCGCTCCAGGAACGTGCTGATGATGCGCGGAGCCTGCCCGTGCCAGATGGGATGGGCGATGACAACGGTGTCATACTGCTCCAGGTCGGGAAGGCTGCCGCTGATTTCAGGGCGGCAGTCGGGGTCGGCCTGCTCCCGGTCGGCGCGGCAGTCGGTATAGTAGGCCAGATCCGCTTCGGTATAGGGCTCGGCGGGGACGATTTCATAATAATCCGCGTCCAGCAGCCGCGCGGCGGTCTGCGCCAGGGGCCTTGTGTTGCCCGTGGCGGAGAAGCAGGCCACGAGGATGTGCTTTCCGGTGACCGGCGGCTCCGGCGCAAGCCGGGAGGCCCGGTGGAGGAAGGTCACGGCCTCGGCCCGGGTGCAGGTTTTGTCCGGGCTGAATCTGTCCTCCGCGGTGCCTTTGGTGATCCCGTTTTCCACCGCCCAGCGGACCGCCTCGGCGTAATAAGCCCCGGCCGGTACGTCGGCAAAGGCGGGTTTGCCCGCTGCCGCGGGGCTTCCCGCTGCCCGGTGGAGGAAGGTGACGATCTGGCCCCGGGTGCAGGGCGTGTCCGGACTGAACCGGTCGGCGGCGGTGCCCCGGGTGACGGAGTTTTCCACCGCCCAGCCGACGGCCCCGGCGTAATAGGCCCGGGAGGATACGTCGGCAAAGGGAGATCCGGCGCCGCCCGACGGAGCGGGCGCACCGGCGGCCCGGTGGAGGAAGGTGACGATCTGGCCCCGGGTACAGGCATCGGCGGGGCTGAAGGTATCCGGCCCTGTGCCCTTTGTGACGCCCTGCGCCACCGCCCAGCGGACGGCCTCGGCATAATAGGCGTCCCCGGGCACGTCGGCAAAGGCCCCCGGCTGCGCCTTCTGCGCGCTTTGTACGGACAGTTCCGCCGGGGCCGGATCGGGCGCCGTCGCGTGCGACGAGCAGGCGCTCAGGAGCAGCGCCAATACGAGCAGGAAAAGCTTTTTCATAGGGACCTCCCTTGCTTATTTCAGATATTCGGCAAAGAACGCATCCATTTTATCAAAGGGAATGGCGTCCTTGCCGCCGCCGTCATAGAGGTCCGTATGGACGCAGCCGGGCAGAATGAGCAGCTCCTTATTGTCGGTGAAGCGGCCGTTGCGGACCATGTCGGCATAGGCGTCCTGGCTGAAGTAGCAGGAGTGGGCGTTCTCGCCGTGGACGAGCAGCACCGCGGAACGGATTTCGCCGGAATACTTGAGGATCGGCTGATTGATGAAGCTCATACAGCCTACGACGTTCCAGCCGCCGTTGGAGTTCAGCGAGCGCTTGTGATAGCCCCGCGGGGTCTTGTAGTAGTCATAATAATCCTTGACGAAGAAGGGCGCGTCCTCCGGCAGGGGATCCACCACGCCGCCGGCCAGCTTGTAGCTGCCGTTCCGATAGTCCTCGATGCGCTGGGCGCACAGGGCCTGCTTGGCGGCAAAACGGGCTTCCTCGCTGTTCTGGCTGTCGAAATAGCCGTTGGCGTTGACCCGGGTCATGTCATACATCGTGGAGGCCACGGTGGCCTTCACCCGGGTATCCAGGGCAGCGGCGTTCAGCGCCATGCCGCCCCAGCCGCAGATGCCCAGGATGCCGATGCGCCCGGGATCCGCGTTGGCATGGAGGCTGAGGAAATCCACCGCCGCCATGAAGTCCTCGGTGTTGATATCCGGCGAAGCCATGTAGCGCGGCGTGCCGCCGCTCTCTCCGGTGAAGGAGGGATCGAAGGCCAGGGTCAGATAGCCGCGCTCGGCCAGGGTCTGGGCATAGAGGCCGGAGCACTGCTCCTTCACCGCGCCGAAGGGGCCGGAGACGGCGATGGCGGGCAGCCTGCCCCGCGCGCCCTTGGGGATATAGAGATCCGCCGCCAGGGTGACGCCGTAGCGATTGACGAAGGTGACCTTGCTGTGGCGGATCTTGTCGCTCTTGGGGAAGGTCTTGTCCCAGCGGCGGGTGAGCTTGAGTTCCTGCGTTTGCATCATGATAATATCCTCCTAAACAGATGATTGTGCCGTTTTTTGTGTCTGACGGATCAGATAATCCAGCCGGTCCACGCGCCTCTGGCTCTCGTGGAGCTCCTCCATCCGCAGGCAGCGGCATTTTCGCAGCTGGTGCAGCAGGCCGGCGGGATCGCCCGTGCGGCATTCGCGCAGAGCGTCCGCGATCTCGGCTTCGGAACAGCCGGCGTCGCACATCGCTGTGCGGATCTGGTCTATGATATCCTTCATCGGTTTGCTCCTTTTTGTTCTTGCAATCCCAGCATATCACATTGACATGGTTGGCGCTAATGGTTATAATGAATATCGTAATATTCTATTTTGTTATTTCAGGAGGCGTCAAATATGGAAATCCGCACGCTGCGCTATTTCCTTGCGGTGGCAAGGGAGGAGAATATGACCCGGGCGGCGGAGCTGCTGCATGTGACGCAGCCGACTCTGTCGAAGGCGCTGAAGTCCCTGGAGGACGAATTGGGGAAAAAGCTGTTCACAAGGCACAGCTTCAGCATTTCCCTCACGGATGAGGGCGCACTGCTCCGCGATCGCGCGGAGGATCTCATCTTTATGGCGGACAAGATCGAGCGGGAATTTCTGTCGCTGGACGACATCACCGGCGGCGAGCTATACTTCGGTCTGGCCGAATCCTACCAGATCCGCTATCTTGCCAGGGAGCTGCGCGCGCTCAAGGAGCGATATCCGGCCCTGCGCTATCACATCACCAGCGGCGATACCGAGCAGGTGACGGAGAAGCTGGATAAGGGCCTGCTGGACTTTGCCGTGGTCTGCAGCACGCCGGATTCGACAAAATATCGGTTTATCGAATTCCCGGAGGCGGACCGCTTCGGCCTGGTCGTGCCCCGGGGGCATCCTCTGGCGGCGAGGGACCGGATCACCGCTGCCGATCTGGCCGGCCTGCCGCTGTTCTGCTCCGAGCAGAGCTGGGAAAACGATATCCGCCCCTGGGCGGGCGAACGCTTTGATCAGCTGCGTCTGGAGGGCTCCTTCCGTCTGGCCTATAACGGCTCCATGTTTGCCCTGGAGGCTCTGGGGTGCCTTCTGACCCTGGAGCATCTGATCGACGTCAGCCCGGAAAGCGGATTATGTTTCATTCCGCTGCAGCCGCGGCTGGAGCTTCGCTTTTATTTGATCTGGAACCGATACCAAACCTTTACGCCCATCGCCGAGCGGTTCCTGTCGCAGGTATCGGCGTCGTTTGGCGCAGCGCCGGTGTAGACTAGTCTGCACTGATTTATGATGAAATCTGTCCGCATGAAAAAAATGCAGCCGTGAGGCTGCATTTTTTGTGCTTATTCAGATCCGGTCTCCGGCTGCAGGGCGGTGCGGATGACATACAGCGTGTCTCTGGAAGACAATCGCAGGCCGAAGAATATCAAGAGAATGGAAAACGCGATCATGATCACCGGGATCAGCAATACGACTCCGAAATCAAGAGATCTGCGGAAATACCAGCACAGCAGAAGGATTTCCAGTGCGGCCAGAAGCACGGTAAACACTGTGAACAGGACCCGCGTGACCCGTTTCAGACTGCAAACAGTTTCCGCTTCCGTTCCGGCCGCGGTGCGGCTGAAATGTATGCAGACGTCGGGGAGAAAGGAGTTCTTCTCCAGTAGGATCGCGTTCTTTACACCGAAGGAAAGCTCGTTTTCTGTGGCCTGGATCGGCGTGATGCGCATGGCCCGGTCGGCTTCCAGGGCGTCTTGCACCCGCGCAATAGCCTCCTGCTTCGGCAGGGGGCTATGATATTTCCTTGTATAAGCAAGCAGAGATCCTTTTTTCATATGCTGTCACGTCTCCTTCGCCGATAGATCCACCTGCCGGCGGAGGATAGAAAGCTCCGGCACGGGGCGGGGCAGCCGCATCAATAATTCCATCTGCGGCACCCGGGGCTCGGAGATCGGCGTGCCGTCGGGCAGAAGCATTTGCGGCGCGGTGAAGCAGACCGGGCGGACGTCCGGCCCCACCAGCTCCAATGTATCGCCGGCGGCGAACTTATTTCGCAGGCTCAGCTTTGCCAGACCGTCGGGCGTATGACCCGTGACCACGGCGCAGACCTGATACTCGCGGATATAGCGGGAATTGTCCACATACTGTCCGGGCTCGCCGTAGAAGAAGCCCGTGGAATAGCGGCGGTGGGAGACCTTCTCCACCTCGTCGCGCCAGACGGGGTCCAGGGGGACGCCCGCGGCCGCGGCGTCGAGCCCGTGGCGGTAGGCCCCGGTGACGATGGCGGCGTAGTAAGCGGACTTGGCCCGGCCCTCGATCTTGAGGCAGTCCAGATCCATCAGATCATCCAGATGGTCGATCATGCACATGTCCCGGCTGTTCATGATGAAGGTGCCCTTTTCGTCCTCAAAGACGGGGAAGTACTCGCCGGGGCGTTTTTCCTCCATGAGGGCGTATTTGTAGCGGCAGGGCTGGGCGCAGGCGCCGCGCTGGGGGTCGCGCCCGGTCATGTAGTTCGACAGCAGGCAGCGGCCGGACCAGGATACGCACATGGCCCCGTGGCAGAAGACCTCCAGCTCCAGCTCGGCGGGCGCTTTTTCCCGGATCCCGCGGATCTCCGGCAGGCTCAGCTCTCGGGCCAGCACCACACGCTTTGCCCCCATCTCGTACCAGGCTCTGGCGGTTTCGTAATTCGATACCGACACCTGGGTGGAGACGTGGCGCTCGCAGCGGGGCGCATAGCGCTCGGCCAGCCGCCAGGCGCCCAGATCCGCGATGATCAGCGCGTCCACGCCGATCTCGTTCAGCAGCTCCAGATGTGCCGGCAGGCGGGCGATTTCATCATTTCTCGCCAGGGTGTTGACGGTCACATGGGTGCGCACGCCGTGGGCGTGGGCGTAGGCGACGGCCTCGGGCAGCTCCTCGGGGCTGAAATTGCCCGCAAAGGAGCGCATGCCGAAGCTGGTGCCGGCCAGATACACCGCGTCCGCGCCGTAGGCGACGGCCATGCGCAGCCGCTCCATATCCCCGGCGGGGGAGAGAAGTTCCGGTTTTTTTCTCATATCAGTGATTTCCGACGTATTCGTCGCTGGCCAGGAATTCTTCGAATTCGTCCCAGTCGTTGTAGAAGTGGTTGAATCCGTCCTTGCCGGTGGCAAAGTAATAGAAATCGGTATCGTCGGGATTCAGGGCGGCGTTGATGGCCTCGATGCCGGGGTTGTCAATGGGACCCGCGGGCAGCCCGGGATAGACGTAGGTGTTGTAGGGGTTGTCAAGTTTTGTATCGAAGGTCGTGCCCATCTGATCGGCGGCGTAGAATACCGTGGAGTCCATCTGCAAAAGGCGCAGGCTCTCGCTGTTCAGGCGGTTGTACAGCAGCGAGGACATGATCGGCATTTCCTCAGGTACCGCGGCCTCCTCCTGAAGCATGGAGGCGATCGCCAGGATCTCGCGGACGTTGTAGCCGATGGAGGCCATTCTGGATTCCATGTTTTCGTCGATGCGCTCGTCGAAGTTGGCCAGGAATTTATCCAGCACGCTTTCCGGATCGTCTGTCAGGTAGAATTCATAGGTATCGGGGAAGAGGAAGCCCTCCAGCCGGTTTGCGCTGCCGTATTCCAGACCCTCCAGGAAATCGTAGTCAAACTCGTAGTTGGCGGCGGTTTTTGCCAGATCCTCCGCCTTGCAGACGCCGTCCTGCTCCAATTGCTCAAAAATCTCGGCGCAGGTCTTGCCCTCGACAATGGTGACGGTGGTCGTCATGCGGTTGTAGCTGCCCTGCATGCCGCTCACCAGCGCGTGATAGTCGTACTGGGTGTTGAGCTCGTACACGCCGGGGGAGACCTTCTCCTCCACGTGGGAGTACTTGCCGTAAACCTTGAACAGCCAGGGGTAGTTGATGAGCCCCGCTCTGTGGAGCTTTTCCGTGATTTTGTTGAGGTTATCGCCTTCGCTGATGGAAACCGTGGCGGTGGAGTCGCCTTTGGTCAGGGCCAGCACGTCGTCGGCGCACAGCCAGGCGAATTTCGCGATGGTGATGGCCGCGGCTGCCACGAGGGCAAAATAGATCACGTTGCCGAAAATGGACATGGCAAGAGAATCCTTGCGCTTGTGGCGGCGGCTGTCGCGGCGGCGGCGGAAAAAGCCGGGCCTCTTGCGCCGCTGGGGCACGGCGTACTGCGGCTCCGCCGGCTCCGGGTCTGCCTCGGGTTTCTCATAGGCGTCGTCAAAAACGATGTCGAATTCATCTTCCGGTTCAGGCAGCGGCTCCGGTTCCGGCGCAGGGGTGCGGTCGGGAAGGGGGGCGGGCTCGTCCATATGCAGTTCCTGCTTCAGTTCGTTGATGAGGTTGTTGAGCTCCTCCGTTGCGCTGCCGGGGGTTTGATTGTTCTGTTCAGCCATGGCGTTCCTCTTATTCCGGGCGGGCCAGCCGGTAGACAAGCCCGTCATAGACCTTCTTTGCGGTTTCTTTGCCCCGCAGCGCCCGCACCAGCAGCAGGCCGAAATCGATGGCCGTGCCGGGACCGGCGCCGGTGAGCAGTTTGCCGTCTTGCACGGCGGCGGCGCCGGACTGCATCTGCGCGCTGCCCATCTGGGATTCCAGACCGGGATAGCAGGTGGCCTTTTTGCCGTCGGTGATCCCGAGCTTTGCCAGGATGGTGGGTGCGGCGCAGATGGCGGCCACCCAGCGGCCGCCTGCCCAGGCATGGCACACCGCGTCCAGAGCGGCGGGGCAGTCCAGGATCGAGTGCACGCCGCCCATGCCGCCGGGCAGGACGATCATTTCCATTTCGTCAAGATTCATTTCTTCGGCTGTGATATCGGCGCACACGGCGATGCCGTGGCCGCCGGGGATCTCGCGGCCGCCGAGGCCGACAAACTGCACCGGCACGTCCGCTCTGCGCAGGATGTCGCAGGGAGCGATGGCCTCGGTTTCTTCAAATCCGTTGCCCAGGAGAATATATACCATAGTTTATCCCTCCAAACAGTTGCTTGCCAGTCGGAATACTTCTTCGTGAATATCTTCCATGGAGCGCATGGCGCCGTCGCGGTCGCAGCGGACGATGCGCCATCCGTAGAACTCCGCGGCCTGCTTACCGGTCAGGCGGCAGGTGCGGAGATACGCCAGATCTTTTTCGTGGATATCGGCGTGGGTGTTGGTGCTGTGCTCGCGCCTGCGCATGAGCTGCTCGGTGAGCTCGATGGGGGCGTCGAGATAGATGACCAGATCCGGCCGCGGCAGGCCCATGAGGTCGAATTCCGTCTCATAGAGCCACTGATAATACTTCATCCTTCGGGCGGGCTCCACCTTGCTGGCCTGATGCACCGCGTTGGAGGTGGTGTAGCGGTCGCAGAGCATCACGCCGCCGGATTCATAGTATTCGCCCCAGATTTTTTTGTATGAGGCATAGCGGTCCGCCGCGTAAAAAATGGAAGCGGCGAAGGGATTGACGTCGGCGGGGGAGGATCCGAATTCGCCGCCCAGGTACATGCGGATCAGAGCCGAGGACGGCTCGGAATACTGGGGGAATACGACGGTACGGAAATCCAGGCCGGTTTCGGCCAGCCGGTTCTTCAGCAGGGAGAACTGGGTGGATTTTCCCACCCCGTCGGTGCCCTCGAGTACAATGAGCTTACCCATGGCTGTTTCCTCCCCGCATCCGCTGCGCCAGCACCGCCAGCACGAATTTCGGAAGCCGCATCATCCGGCCGATGCGCTTCGGCTCCTTGATGAGCCGGTAGAGCCATTCCAGCTGCAGCCGGATCATCCAGTCCGGCGCCCGCTTGACCGTGCCGGCAAAGCCGTCAAGGCTGCCGCCCAGGCCGATCATCATGGGTACGTTCAGATCGTCCCGGTGCGCGTGCATAAAGATCTCCTGCTTCGGCGCGCCGAGGCAGACGAACAGGGCGTCGGGCTTCGAGGCGTTGATTTTCTCGATCACCGGCGCCTCATCCTTGAAGTATCCGTCCGCCGTGCCGCAGATGCACAGCCCGGGATGCTTTTTTTTCATATTTTCCGCGGCCTGCTCCGCAATTCCCGGCTTGCCGCCGAGAAGATAGAGCCGCTTTCCGGTTTCCTCCAGAATGCCCAGAAGATTGGCCGCAAAGTCGATGCCGGCGACCTTTTCCTTCAGGGGGGTGCCCAGGAGCTTCGCGCCCAGCACGGTGCCCGCCCCGTCGGGCAGGACCAGAGCGGCGCCGTTCAGAATGGCGCGGAAGTTCTCATCATGCATGGCCTCGTAGACGATCTCCGCGTTCGGGGTCACGCAGTAGGCATGACCTGGCTGGGAGAGCAGGGCCTTCGCTTTTTCTATGGCTTCCGCCATTGTGACGTTGTCGAATCCAACGCCCATCACGTCAGTTCTCATAGAATTCCTCTCATTCGATCAGATCGGCGGCTGTCATCCGGCAGTATTCGATCAGCGCTTCGGGCGAAAGGAGCATCTGCACGCCCCGGGCCCCGGCGCTGACGCCGATTTCGTCGTACAGGAGGGCGGCCTCCTCAATGTAGGTGGGGTATTGCTTTTTCATGCCCACGGGACTGCATCCGCCGCGGATATAACCCGTCAGGCCCAGCAGTTCGCGGACATGGATCATCTCGACCTTTTTGTTTTTGGAGATCTTCGCCGCCTTTTTCAGGTCGAGTTCGCAGCACACGGGGATGCAGAACACGCAGATGCCGGTTTTGTCGCCCCGGGCCACCAGGGTCTTGAAGATCTGCTCCGGCGGCATGCCCAGTTCCTCTGCGGCGTGCAGGCCGCTGAGGTCGGATTCGTCCACCGCATATTCCTGCACGCGGATGGGAATGCCCGCCTGCGCCATCAGCCGCATGGCGTTGGTTTTGGTCATGGATTCCCTCCGATCTGCGCGCAGATGCGCATGTTTTTCCATCATCATTATACAGCATATGTCAACCGGTTGCAATTCCCGCGGAACCGTGCTATGATTTGAGCGATACCGAGAAAAAGGGGAGATTATTTGTGTCGATCGAAAAGGTGAGAGCCTACTTTGAGCCCTATGGCATAAGCCCGCGCATCCGGGAAATGGAGCTGTCCTCCGCCACGGTGGAGCTGGCCGCCCTGGCCGTGGGCGTGGAGGGTGCGCGCATTGCGAAGACCCTTTCTTTTTTGACAAAGCAGGGCCCCATTCTCGTGGTGGTGGCCGGCGACGCCAAGGTGGACAACAGCAAATACAAGCATACCTTCGGCCAGAAGGCGAGCATGATCAAATTCGACGATGTGGAGGCGCTGATCGGCCATGCCGTGGGCGGCGTGTGCCCCTTTGCGATCAACGACGGCGTGAAGACCTATCTCGACGAGTCCCTCAAACGGTTTGCCACGGTGTTCCCCGCCTGCGGCAGCGGCAATTCCGCCATCGAGCTTACGATCCCCGAGCTGGAGCGGTACGCACAGAATTTTGAGGGCTGGGTCAACGTGACCAAGGAGGATGCATAATGGATCAAGTACGTATTGAGCACGATTCCATGGGTGAGATCGCGGTCCCGGCGGATTGCCATTGGGGCGCCCAGACCCAGCGGAGCCTGGAACATTTCCGCATCGGCACGGAGAAGATGCCGCGGCAGATCATCGAGGCGTTTGCCATTCTCAAAAAGGCTGCCGCCAATGCCAATGAGCAGCTCGGCGTGCTGACCCCGGAGCGGGCCGGCCTGATCCGCGCCGTGTGCGACGAGATCCTGGCGGGAAAGCTGTCCGACCAGTTCCCCCTGGCGGTGTGGCAGACCGGCAGCGGCACCCAGTCCAACATGAACGTCAACGAGGTGATCGCCCACCGGGCCAACGAGCTGGCGGGCTTCGGCCTCATGCATCCCAACGACCATGTCAACCGCTCCCAAAGCTCCAACGATACCTTCCCCTCGGCCATGCACATCGCCGCGGCCCTGGGCATCAACCGGCGGCTGATCCCCGCCATCGAGCGGATGGAGGAGACCATCGCCCGGCTGGAGCTGGAGCATGCCGGCGTCATCAAGACCGGCCGCACCCATCTGCAGGACGCGGTGCCCATCGCCTTCTCCCAGGAGATGTCCGGCTGGCGGGCCATGCTGCGCGCCTGCCGCCACATGCTGCGCGACAGCCTGCCCGGGCTCTATGCCCTGGCCCTGGGCGGCACCGCCGTGGGCACCGGCCTGAACGCCCCGGAGGGCTTCGATGACGCTGTGGCGGCCCAGGTGGCGGAGCTGACCGGCCTGCCCTTCGTGACGGCGGGCAATAAGTTCCACGCCCTCAGCTCCAAGGATGCCGTCGTATTTGCCCACGGAGCCCTCAAGGCCCTGGCGGCGGATCTCATGAAGATCGCCAACGACGTGCGCTGGCTTGCCTCCGGACCGCGCTGCGGCCTGGGAGAGATCACGATCCCCGAGAACGAGCCCGGCAGCTCCATCATGCCCGGCAAGGTCAATCCCACCCAGTGCGAGGCGGTGACCATGGTGGCCGTGCAGGTGATGGGCAACGACGCGGCGGTGGGCTTCGCCGCCAGCCAGGGCAATTTCGAGCTGAACGTCTTCATGCCCGTGATTTTCTACAACTTCAATCAGTCCGTCATTCTTCTGGCGGACGCCATGGATTCCTTCGTGAAAAACTGCCTGTCCGGCCTGCGGGCCAACCGGGAGAAGATGGACGGGAATCTGAGGAAATCGCTGATGCTCGTCACGGCCCTCAATCCCCACATCGGCTACGACAAGGCCGCGAAGGTCGCCAAACTGGCATTCAAAGAAAACTGCACGCTCCGCGAAGCGGTCGTCAAGCTGGGCTTCATGACCGGCGAGGAATACGACGCCGCCGTCCAGCCGGAAAAAATGGTATAAAACAAAAAATAAAACCCCCTGCCATCCGTCATGGAGCGGCAGGGAGTTTTTATATGGCGTGTCAGAAATTGAATACCGGGCCGTCGTAGGGGAAGGTGGGGAAGACGGAGAGCTTGAACAGGTTCGCCTTGTGGCGGCGGTCGATCTCCTGTTTTGTCGCCTCGTCGTCGCATTCGCCGGTGCGGATATAGCGGTCGAGCACGGCATAGGTGAAGCCCAGGTTGTCCTCATCGGTTTTGCCGCACAGGCCGTCGATGGGCACCTTGTCCACAAATTCCGAGGGCAGACCCAGATACCGGCCGATGGCCTTGACCTCCTGCACCGTCAGCTGACAAAGCGGGCCGAAGTCACCGGCGCCGTCGCCGTAGCGGGTGGAGTAGCCCACCCAGTCCTCGGAGAGGTTGCCCGTGTTGGCCACGCGGCCGTTGTTGCACTGGGACACGGCGTAGAGGGTGGTCATGCGGATGCGCGGGGGCAGGTTGATGCGGGACTGATCGGACACAAAGCCCACGGCCTCCTCCACGGCGCCGTAGATCGCGTCGTAGGCGGGCTTGATGTTGAGCTCGTAGGAGCGGATGCCCAGATGCTTGACCACGGCCCGGGCCACGTCGATGTCATGCTGCTCGCCGTTGGGCAGCAGCACGCCGATCACCCGGTCGGCGCCCAGGGCCTGCACGCACACCGCGGCGGTGACGGTGGAATCCTTGCCGCCGGAGATGCCGATGACGGCGTTGCAGCCGGGGCCGTTGACCGAGAACCAGTCCCGGGTCCATTCGATCACGTCTTTTGTCACTTTTTGTACGTCAAAACTCATAAGATTACCTCCATATGGGTCTGTTTTATTCCGACGGCAGCGGCACGGGGCCGCCGAGCTGCATGGAAAGCAGGGTGATTTTCGCGCTGTCTTCGATGTATTCCGCCCGCAGGAGGGCTTCGCCGAGATCCCTGCCCACGGCCAGGGCGCCGTGGTTTGCCATCAGGCAGCCGCCGCGGCCGGACAGGACCTCACAGCAGCGCAGGCCGACCTCCCGGGTGCCCGCGGGGGCATAGGCGGCGCAGGGAACTTCGCCGCCCAGGAAGAAGCGCATCTCAATGAGGCTTTCGGGGATGGACCTGTTTGCGGCGGCAAAGGCGGTGGCATGGGGCGAATGGGTGTGTACGATGGCGCCCACGGCGGGGAAGCGGGCATAGATCTCCGCGTGCATCCGCCACTCCGAGGACGGGGCAAACCGGCCTTCAAGCACGGCGCCGTCCGGGCGCAGGTGCACGATGTCCTCCGGCGAAAGGGTCTCATAGCGCACCGAGGTGGGGGTGATCAGCATCCCGCGGTCCGTGCGCACGCTGAGATTGCCCGAGGTGCCGGAGAACAGACCCTCGGCATAGGCCCGCCGGGCGCAATCCACCAGGGCCTGGCGCGCGTCCATCTTATTCCGGCCGGACCAGCGCGATGTGCAGCTCGTCGA
This sequence comes from Oscillospiraceae bacterium, assembly GCA_015068455.1. Taxonomy (GTDB): domain Bacteria; phylum Bacillota; class Clostridia; order Oscillospirales; family Oscillospiraceae; genus SVMC01. Next base: position 156,467 of record SVKO01000002.1, read on the forward strand.
GCTGGCGCTGCTCCACGCTCGAGGGGGCGTCCATCATGACGTCCTGGGCGTTCTTGTTCATGGGGAAGGGGATGATCTCGCGGATGGAGTCCTCGCCCGCCAGCAGCATGACCATGCGGTCCACGCCGGGAGCGATGCCGGCATGGGGAGGCGCGCCGTAGCAGAAGGCGTTGTACATGGCGGGGAACTTGGCCTTGACGTCCTCCTCGCCCAGGCGGACCATCTCAAAGGCCTTGATCATGATCTCGGGGTCGTGGTTCCGGACTGCGCCGGAGGAGAGTTCCACGCCGTTGCACACCAGATCGTACTGGTCGGCGCAGATGGTAAGCGGGTCGATCTCGCCGCGCTCGGCCTGCTCCAGCACGGCTTTGCCGCCGGTGGGCATGGAGAAGGGATTGTGGCAGAATTCCAGTTCGCCGGACTCCTCGCCGATCTCGTACATGGGGAAGTCCACGATCCAGCAGAATTCGTAGCGTTCGCGGTCCATGTGGCCGGGCACCGCGGCGCCGAGCTTCTTGACGATGACGCCGGCGGTCTTCTGGGCGACGCCCAGCTTGCCGGCGCTGACGCCCACGAGGCAGTTGGGGGTGAGGCCCAGCTTCTCGATGACCGCGTCCTTCCGGTCGGCCAGGAACTTGGAGATGCCGCCGACGAAATTGCCGCCCTCGTCCATACGGAACCACATGGGCCGGGCGCCGGCCTGGACCTCCACCTCGGCCATGACCTTGTCGATGGCCTTGCGGGCCAGGTGACAGTCGGAGACCACCACGGCCTTGACGCGGTTGCCGGGGGCGAAGGGGGCGAAGTCGATGCCGTCTACCAGATCGGTCATGTCCTGCACGGTCAGATCGATGCGCAGGTCCGGCTTGTCGGTGCCGTAGGTCTCCATGGCGTCAACGTAGCTGATGCGGCGGAAGGGGGCCTCGGAGGCGACGGAATACGTACCGTATTTGGCGAAGATCGGGGGCAGCACGTCCTCAATGACGGAGAAGACCTCGTCCTGGCCGGCGAAGGCCATCTCCATATCGAGCTGGTAGAACTCGCCGGGACTGCGGTCGCCGCGCGCGTCCTCGTCGCGGAAGCAGGGGGCGATCTGGAAATAGCGGTCGAAGCCCGCGGTCATCAGAAGCTGCTTGAACTGCTGGGGCGCCTGGGGCAGGGCATAGAACTTGCCGGGATGCTTGCGCGCCGGCACCAGATAGTCCCGCGCGCCCTCGGGGGAGGAGGCGGTCAGGATGGGGGTGGTGATCTCCAGGAAATCGTGGCGGAGCATGGCCTCGCGCAGGGCGGCGATGACGTTGCAGCGCAGGATGATGTTCTTCTTGACGGCGGGATTGCGCAGGTCGAGATAGCGGTAGCGCAGGCGCTGGGTCTCGTCGGCCTCGCGGCTGCGGTTGATCTCGAAGGGCAGCTCATTGTATCGGCAGCGGCCGAGGATCTCCACGCCCGTGGGAGAGACCTCGATCTCGCCGGTGGGCAGCTTGGGATTCTTGCTGGCGCGCTCGCGCACCGTGCCGGTGACCTGGATGGTGGATTCCTTGTTGAGGGACTTGAAGATCTTCATCATGTCCTCGTTTTCCACCACGATCTGGGTGGTGCCGTAGAAGTCGCGCAGGATCACAAAGGCAAAATTGGAGCCGACCTCGCGGACGTTTTCCATCCAGCCGGCCAGGGTCACCTGCTTGCCGGCGTCGGAGAGTCGGAGCTCCCCGCAGGTATGGGTTCTGGACTGGAACATATTTCTCTCTCCTTTTTCAGATGGTTTCACGAATGACGCTGCCGCGGCTGCGTTCGGCGAGCCCGGCGCGAATCAGCTCGATCGCCTCGTCGGGGCTGAGCTTTTGCTGCTGACCGGTGGCCAGCTCCTTGACCGAGCACCTGCCCTCGGCGATCTCGTCCTCGCCGAGGAAAATGACATAGGGAATCGCCAGCCGGTCGGCGTACTGCATCTTGGCCTTGAATTTCCGGGATTCGGTGTAGAGCTGGACGCGGATATCCGCCCCGCGCAGGGCGGTGGATAGGGCAATGGCACTGGACAGGGCTTCGTCGCCCATGGGCAGCACCAGCACGTCCGCCGGCGCCGTGGGCAGGTCGGGATTCAGCATGCCCTGCTCGCCCAGCACGTAGAACAGGCGGGTCAGGCCGATGGAGATGCCCACACCGGGCAGCTGCCGGTCGGTATAGTAGGCGGCCAGGTTGTCATAGCGGCCGCCGGAGCACACCGAGCCGATCTCGGGGTGATCGAGCATGGTGGTCTCATAGACGGTGCCGGTATAGTAATCCAGGCCGCGGGCGATGGTCAGATCCACGGCGAAGTTTTCCTCCGGCACGCCGAACGCGCCCAGATAGCCCACCACGGTGGACAGTTCGCCGAGACCTTCGTCGAAGCGCTCGCTGCGGCCGCGGTAGGCCTCCAGAGCTTCGAGCACCTGGGCGTTGGAGCCGCCGATGGAGATGAATTTCAGGATCTCATCGGCCTTCTCCTCGCTGATGCCGTCGTCCTCGCACAGCACCAGACGGACGTTCTCGGGGCCGATCTTATCCAGCTTGTCCACGGTGCGCATGATGTCGCCGGCCCGGTCGGACAGGCCCAGCAGCTCATAGAAACCGTTGAGGATCTTGCGGTTGTTGACGCGGATCTGGAAGCGGGTCAGGCCCAGAGCGCGGAAGGTGCGGTAGATGATGGAGGGGATCTCCGCCTCGTTGATGATGGAGAGCTTGCCGTCGCCGATGATGTCGATGTCCGCCTGGTAGAATTCGCGGAAGCGGCCGCGCTGGGCACGCTCGCCGCGGTAGACCTTGCCGATCTGGTAGCGGCGGAAGGGGAAGCACAGCTCGCCGGAGTGGATGGCGACGTATTTCGCCAGAGGGACGGTGAGATCAAAGCGCAGGGCCAGATCGTTGTCGCCCTTCTGGAAGCGGTAAATCTGCTTTTCTGTCTCGCCGCCGCCCTTGGCAAGGAGCACCTCCGCCGACTCGATGGCGGGGGTATCCAGGGGCGTGAACCCGTAAAGGGCATAGGTGCGGCGCAGGATCTCCATGATGCGCTCCATCTGCATCTGGGGTGCAGGGAGCAGCTCCATGAAGCCGGAGAGGGTGCGGGGCTTGATTTTTTCCATGGTCTTCGTTCCTTTCAGATCGTTCAAAAAAGAATACTCTCGTCCCTGTACATGGGACGAGAGTAGGTTCTACTTCGTGGTGCCACCCAATTTCAGTCTTGCGACTCTTTTGGCCTGCTGCGGGCAGGGACCGGCGATTTCGGCAAAAGCCTTATACGCGCGCTCGGCGGACGTCCTTCACGCATGGCCGCGCCGGAAGCTTTCAGCCGGGGCTTCCTTCTCTGGGGGCGGGCGGATGCGCTACTGCTTCCGCGTCATTGCGCATGTTCAGTTGTACGTTCAGCGGATGGATTTGACCGAACGGCGGGGATGGATCATTTCGCGCCAATCGAGGTCGCCGCGCTGCAGGCCCATGATGAGCATTTCCGCGGAGGCCAGGTTGGTGCCGACGGGGACGTTGTGCTTGTCGCAGTGGCGCAGGGTCTCGATGATGCGCTGATCCTCCCAGGGATCGCGGTTGTCGGGATCGGAGAACATCAGCACCAGATCGATCTCATTGTAGGCGATGCGGGCGTCGATCTGCTGATGGCCGCCGTTTTTGTGGGACAGGAACAGGCTGATCGGGAGCCCCGTCGCATCGGCCACGAGTCTTCCCGTGGTGGCGGTGGCGAACAGGTTGTGCTTTGCAAGGATGCTCTTGTAAGCAGTGCAGAACTGAACGAGCAGTTCCTTTTTCTTGTCTTGTGCGGTCAGCGCAATATTCATGATATCCACTCCGTTTTCTGTTGATTCAAGATGTATATGTATGTATTCAGTGCAGCATCAGCGGGACGGTTTCGCCCTCCAGGCGGCGGGCGATGTTGGCGCAGGCCCTGGCGGCGGGACAGCCCTCGGCATTGCACAGGGGCACGCCCCAGGCGGCGGCCAGAAGCACGTCGGCGTGCTCCGGCACCAGGCCAAGCAGGGGGAGGCCGACGGTATCCATGATGTCGTCGACATTGGTACGCAGGCGGCTGTAGAGCCGGGAATGCACCCGATTGACCACCACGCGCACCCACTGGGGGCCGAGCTGCGCGGCCAGGCTGCCGGCGCGCTCGGCGTCGCGCATGCTGGCGGGATCGGCCTGAGTCACCACCACGGTGCGGTCGGCGCGGCGTACAGCCAGACGGAACAGGGCGCCGACGCCGGCGGGGGCGTCCAGCAGGACCCAGTCGAACTGCGCTTTCGCCTCGGCCAGCAGGCCGAAGAAGGCCTCCTCCGAAACCGTCTCCGGTTCCGCCACGGGGGCGGTGAGCAGACGAAGGGAGGGAAGCAGCGGGTGGACCGGCGCGTCCGTCACGGCGCAGCTGCCGTCGATGACGTCGAGAAAGCTGACGGAGGCCTCGTCGCGCATGCCGAGGGAAATGTCGAGATTGCGCAGGCCAACGTCGAGATCGATACAAAGAACCTTTGAGCCGCGTTTGGCCAAACTGCCCGCCACGGCGGCGCACAGGGTGGTCTTGCCGGTGCCGCCCTTACCGGATACAAAGGCAACGACCTGCCCCACCGTGAACGCCTCCTTTCAAGGCTTTGTAATCAGTATCCTCTATTATAGACTATTTTTTTGGCAAATTCAACAGGTAAAACGGAAAAAATTTCTGCTTATTTTGGAGCCGATGGGCAGAGTAGACAGAATGGATCTCAAAAAATTGTCAAAAACGTGCCGCGATGGCCCGCGCGGCCAGGACGCCCGAGGCGCCGGCCTGGGCCAGACCGCGGGTGACGCCCGCGCCGTCGCCGATGGCATAGAGGCCGGGACGCTGGGTCTGCAGCTCCGGCGTGAGCTGGATGCGGGCGGAATAGAACTTGACCTCCACGCCGTAGAGCAGGGTATCATAGTTGGCGGTGCCGGGGGCGATCTTGTCCAAAGCATAGATCATCTCGATGATGTTGTCCATGTGGCGCTTGGGCAGCACCAGGCTCAGATCCCCCGGGGTTGCCTGGAGGGTGGGCCGGGTGAAGGAGTGGCCCATGCGGTGCTCGTTGGTGCGCACGCCCTTGATGAGATCGCCGAAGCGCTGCACCAGCACGCCGCCGCCGAGCATATTGGACAGCGCGGCTATGTGTTTGCCGTACTGATAGGGCTGGTCAAAGGGCTTGGTGAAACGGTTGGACACCAGCAGGGCAAAGTTGGTGTTCTGGGAGCGCAGGGCGGGATCGGCATAGCTGTGGCCGTTGACGGTGATGACGCCGTCCACATTTTCCGAGACCACGTGGCCGTAGGGATTCATGCAGAAGGTGCGCACCGTATCGCCGTACTGCTTGGTGCGGTAGACCAGCTTGGATTCATACACCACGTCGGTGATGTGCTCGAACACCTTGGCCGGCAGCTCCACGCGCACGCCCAGATCCACCTGATTGTTGGTCATGCTCAGACCCAGCTCCCGGCAGCGGTCGGAAAACCACTCCGCGCCGCAGCGCCCGGGGGCGGCGATGCAGCAGCGGCAATCCACACAGCCGTCGTCCAGCATCAGGCGGTAGCCCTCGTCCAGGGGGACGATGGAGCGCACGGGGGAATGGAAGCGGAATTCGCAGCGCTGGGCCAGATGCTCATAGATATTGGTGAGGATCCTGCGGTTGCGCTCCGTGCCCAGGTGCTTGCACCGGGCCTGCAGCAGATGCAGATCGTTTTCCAGCGCCCGCTTCTCGATTTCCCGGGCGGCGGGGGAGTCGGTGGTGAAAACCTCGGTGGTGGCGCCGAAGCGGACGTTCACGGAGTCCACGTATTCGATCAGCTCCATCAACTTGGCGTCGTCCACGTATTCGCCCAGCCAGCCGCCGAACTCGGTGGTGAAGTTGTATTTTCCGTCGGAGAATGCCCCGGCGCCGCCGAAACCGGACATGATGGCGCAGGGCTTGCAGGAGATGCACTCGCGCACCTTCCCCGCCACGATGGGGCATTGGCGGCGATAGATGTCGGTGCCCATCTCCAGGACAACGATTTTCAGGTGAGGCTTGAGGTTCAGCAGCTCATAGGCCGCGAATACGCCGGCGGTGCCGGCGCCGATGATGGCAACGTCGTAGCTCATGCAAAACCATCCTTTCCGATGTTTTTCATGTACAGTATAGCATGCGGCATGGAGTTTGTAAAAGGGCATTTCCTTGTGGATGCCCGGTTCCGCGGCCACAAGATGTTGCGCGCCGCCAAAAAACGACGGAAAAATTCCCCCATTTGCCATGCTTGCCGCGGCTGCGCCGCTGTGCTATAATAATCACTACACGAACTGTGAACAATCCGGAAAGGAGCGAGCATATGCCGGACGATATTCTGCTTTCACGCACTGCGGTGCGCAAGCTCATCGGTGCGGGCAGCGCGGACGCGGCGCTGCTGTATCTGTATCTCAGCGCCGATCGCCCGGCATTGGAGGCAGGCAAGGCCCTGGGCATGACCGGCGACCGTCTGCGCCGGGCGGGGGCCGTGCTCCGGCAGCTCGGCCTGCTGCCGGAGACCAGGAAGCCCATCGAACGAACGCCCGATAAGCCCGTCTACACCGAGGATGACATCCTGCGCGAGGTGGGCAGGGGATCGGCCTTCTCCAAGCTGGTCAGCGAGGCCCAGCGCAGGCTCGGCCGGGTATTGTCCACGGAGGAGATGAAGATCCTTCTGTCGCTGACGGATTATCTGGGATTGCCTTTTGACGTCATCGCGCTGCTGATCAACTTCTGCATCCAGAAGAATCGCGTCCGGGGCGTGCAGCGGGCGCCCTCCATGCGCACCATCGAAAAGGAAGCCTACCGCTGGGCGGATCAGGGCGTCGAAACCCTGGAGGATGCCGCAGCCTGGTCCCAGCATCAGCTGCGGATGTTCAGCCGCGTCGGCGAGATCCGCAATGATCTCCAGCTGGAAGGCCGGCGGCTGACCATCCCGGAGGAAAACTATGTGCGCCAGTGGCTGGAGATGGGATTCGGCAAGCCGGAGATCCATCTGGCATACGAGAAGACATGCCTCAACAAGGGGGCGCTGGTCTGGCCCTATATGCACAGGATTTTGCTGAGCTGGCATGAACAGAATCTGCATACCCTTGCACAGATCGAGGCGGGCGACAGTGCTCCGGTCAAACGCCAGACGGAAAAGAGAGGAAATTACACCCCGGACCCGTCGGTGGTCCGGGCGGCATACGAAAAGCTGCTGGCGGAGGAGGGAGAGTAATATGGCATATTCCCAGAGCGTGCTCCGGGCCGCCAGGGCCAGGCTCGCCCAGGCAAAGGCGGAGCGGGACGCGGAAAACGCCGGCCATCTGGCCGAAGCCTATGAACGCTATCCCCGCCTGGCGGAGATCGACCGGGCGCTGAGCGCCACGGTGGCAAAGGCCGTGGCCGCGAGCATGCGCGCCGGGGAGGATCCGTCGCAGGCCATCGAGACGCTGCGCGAGAAAAACCTGGCGCTGCAGCGTGAGCGGGCATGGCTCCTGTCCGGTCTGGAAGAGGGCTTTTTGGACGACAGCCCCATCTGCCCGAAATGCGGCGGCAGCGGCTATGTGGGCGATCAGATGTGCGAATGCCTGCGGGAGCTGTGCCGGCAGGAGCAGAAGCGGGAGCTGACCAGCCTGCTCGGCGCCGGCAACGCCCGGTTCGAGCAGTTCCGCCTGGACGTCTACCCGGACGAGCACCTTGAGGAATTCGGCTGCAGCGCCCGCAGCATGATGCGCCTGAACCTCAGCCGCTGTAAGCGCTATGCGGCGAACTTCGCCCCCGGGGCCGAGAGCATGCTCTTCACCGGCGGGCCGGGCCTGGGCAAGACTTTTCTCTCGGCCTGCATCGCAAGGGCCGTCGCCGACGGGGGACACAGCGTGGTCTACGAGACGGTCATCCGGATGTTTTCCGACTTTGAAAATGCAAAATTCGGCGACTACTCCGAGGAGAATCAGAGCCGCACCGACAAGTATCTGAACTGCGACCTTCTGATCATGGACGATCTCGGCAGCGAGATGACCACCGCATTCACCATGTCGGCGCTCTATACCGTGGTCAACTCCCGCCTGATGGAGGGCAGAGCCACCATCATTTCCACGAACCTGACGCCGGACGCCATCTCGGCACGCTACACGCAGGCCATCTGCTCACGGCTGCTGGGCAGCTACCGGCTGATGCAGTTCCTGGGCAATGATCTGCGGCGAAAAGAACAATAAAAAACCGGCGGAAGGAGCGATCCTTCCGCCGATTATTTATATTATTTTAATGTACGCCCGCCGGTACAACGCCGCCGTTTTCCGGCTGATAGGTGGGTACGATCTCCCGCAGCAGGGGCCGCACGTCGCCGTCGGGTTGATGGCAAAGAACCTCGAGCGCAGCAAGCTGGGAACGGAAACCGTCCTCGTCGATTTCCAGAGGCTTGCCGATGTGGATCAGCTGGTTGGCGGTGGAGCGGATGCCCTCCTCGTCCAGAAGCAGCTCCTCAAAGAGCTTTTCGCCGGGACGCAGGCCCACATAACGCACCTCCATATCCACGTCGGGCTCGTAACCGGACAGGCGGATCATGTTGCGGGCCAGGTCGTCGATGCGGACGGGCTCGCCCATATCCAGCACGAAGATCTCGCCGTCGCTGGCATAGGCGCCGGCCTGAAGCACCAGGGAGACCGCCTCGGGGATCGTCATGAAATAGCGGATGATGTCCTTGTGGGTGACGGTGACGGGGCCGCCCTGCTCGATCTGACGGCGGAACAGGGGAATGACGCTGCCGCTGGAGCCCAGCACGTTGCCGAACCGGACGCAGACGAACTTGGTGTCGGAGCGGCGGCTGAAGGACTGCACCAGCATTTCGCAGATGCGCTTTGTCGCCCCCATCACGTTGGTGGGGTTGACGGCCTTGTCCGTGGAGATCTGCACAAAGATTTCCGCGCCGAATCTGTCGGCGGCCTCGCAGAGATTGCGGGTGCCGAACACGTTGTTTTTCACGGCCTCCCGGGGATTTTCTTCCATCAGAGGCACGTGCTTATGCGCCGCGGCGTGGTAGACGATCTGGGGCCGGTAGGTATCGAATACGGAATCGAGTCTGGCCGCGTCGCGGATCGAGCCGATGAGCACCTCCACCCGGAGGGCGGGATGGGTGTGGGCCAGTTCCTGCTGAATGGCATAGGCGCCGTTTTCGCTGATGTCGAAGATCAGCAGCCGGGACGGATGATGCGCGGCAAGCTGCCGGCAGAGCTCCGAGCCGATGGACCCGCCGCCGCCGGTGACCAGGACGACCTTGCCCTCCACATAGCTGGCGATCTCCTCCAGATTGACGCTGACGCTGTCGCGGCCCAGAAGATCCTCGATCTGCACTTTACGGATCGCACGGATATCCAGACGGCCCGAGGCGATCTGCGTGATGGAGGGCAGGATTTTCGTTTCGCAGCCGGTATCCTGACAGATGGAGGTCAGTTCCCGCAGCTGAGACGCCGTGGCGCTGGGAATGGCCAGAATGATCTGCTCCACCTGATAGCGCCGCACCATGGCGGGGATATCTTTTCTGCCGCCGACAACGGGCACGCCGCGCATGCGCTGGCCCTGCTTGAGCGGATCATCGTCGATGATGCAGACCACTCGGTTGCGGGAGGTGTCGGCCTCGCTCAGATCCTTCAGCGCCACCGAAGCGGCGGCGCCGGCGCCCACCAGCATGGTGCGGGCCCGGCGGAGCCCCTGGGGCTGCCGAAGCATGGAGCGCGCGATCCGGTAGGAATACCGCACGATGCCGATGGCCAGGGAGAGGAACACGGCGTTGAGGAAGGGAAAACTGCGGGGAATGCGGCGCTTGAGCACCAGCATGACACAGAATTGAACGATGGAAACGAGCGCGGAGGCGGCAATGATGCGGATCGCTTCCTCCAGGCCGGCAAATTCCCACAGGCTCGAGTACAGACCGGCCAGCCGGAAAAACAGAAGCACCATGATGAGATAGACCGGAAGGAACGCCAGCAGATTGTCCATATGCTCCGAGGCTGCCATCAGCTGGAATTGGAACTCGTAGCGAAGAGCCAGAGAAAAAATCTGGACGAAACAGGCCAGCAGGACGTCCACGATCGAAAGAAATATGACTCGGATGAGTTTTTTTCTGCGGTCCGGATCGCGCATATCAAAAAATGCGCGGCTTTTGCCTGATTGCGTCATATGTATCTGCTCCCATATCGTCCCGGAACGGCGCGGAACCGTGCGCGGGTATGAAAAACATTAGATCTGTTTTATTATAGCTATTCCGCGACAAAAAAACAACCGTTATTTTCGTGCGGATCAGGAAGGGTAAGGCAGCGCAGCAATGCCGAAAAATTACTTTTGTCCCAGCAGAAACTGCCGGTAGGCGCGCGGATTGGGAAACGCCTCGCTGCGGATCAGATCGTCGGAAATTTGATAGCTTCCGGCGAGATCACCGGACCGGATGGAAAAATACCGCCCCTGGGCAAACAGCGCGCCGGTGGAGCGCTTTGCGAACTGATCCCGCTCGATGGAGCGAAAGACGGCGTGCTCCGGCGCCCTATCCTCCAGGGTGAGATCCGCGGGGCAAATCAAAAGCCTGCGGTCGGCGCGCACAAGGATCGCCACGGCCCGGGACAGCATCACGGCGGGATCCGGCGCATAGAGCGACATATCATTATAGTAAGCGATGAATCCGCCGATGCATGCGGCGCCGCTTTTCTCGATAAACCGTTCGATCATTTCATCGCCTCCCGCGCCTATTATATCATAGCGGGCGCCCGGTGAAAAGAGAAAATCCAGCGGAGAAAACGGCGCCGGCAGATGCGGGGCATGAAAGTAATCTATGAGAAACCTTAATGGACAACATGCAAAAAAGAACGGTTTACAAAAAGAATATTTTTAGCTAATATATATAAAGGAAAATTTGTTTTTCCATACTTTGAGAAAAGAGGAGAAAGAGAACAATGAAAACAAGCGAACGCGGCTCCTGGGGAAGCAATATCGGCTTCCTTCTGGCTGCCATCGGTTCGGCCGTCGGCCTTGGCAATATCTGGGGCTTCCCCTATAAGATGGGCAAATGCGGCGGCTTCCTTTTCCTGCTGGTCTATCTGGCGCTGGCAGTCTTCGTCGGTTTTTCCATCATGTGCAGCGAGCTGGCACTTGGCCGTAAGACCGGCTCCGGCCCCATCCTGGCTTACAAGAACTACACCAAGCGCTTTGCCGGCGTCGGCTGGCTGGCTCTGATCGCGCCGTTCCTGATCATGACCTTCTATTCGGTCCTGGGCGGCTACTGCATCTACTATATTATTATCAACTGCATCGGCATCTTCGGCGGCATGCCCGACTCCAGCTCCTTCGGCACGATGCTCACCAGTCCCTGGATCAGCATCGGCGTGCTGCTGCTGTTCATGGTCATCTGCTATCTGATCAACCGCGGCGGTATCTCCGGCGGCATCGAGAAGTTCAACAAGGTCGGCATGCCCGCCCTGTTCGTGATGCTGGTGGTCATCATCATCCGCGCCCTGACCCTGCCCAACGCCGTCGAGGGTCTCAAGTTCATGTTTGTCCCCGGCTACGCCGTGAAGGCGGGCTTCATTGAGGAGGCCCCGAGCCTGCTGTCTGTGCTGGGCATTGCCGGCGGGCAGATGTTCTTCTCCCTGTCCCTGGCCATGGGCATCATGATCACCTACGGCTCCTACCTCAAGAAGGATGAGAACCTGCCCAAGAACTCCCTGGTCATCGTCATTTCCGATACCCTGGTGGCCCTGATGGCCGGCCTGGCCGTCATCCCCGCCGCCGTTGCCAACGGCATCAACAAGGGCATTCCCGTCAGCGAGATCAAGCTCGCCGGCCCGAACCTGCTGTTCTCCACCCTGCAGGACGTGTTCCACGATATGGGCCCCCTGGGCGGCGTGTTCGGCGCGATCTTCTATATCCTCGTTCTGATCGCGGCGGTCTCCTCCGCCATTTCCCTGATCGAGGTCATCGTGACCATGTTCATCGACCGCAACAGCCTCAAGGGCAAGAAGTCCGACCGCAGCATGATCACCGTGCTCGTGTGCGCCGCCATCACCGTGGTGGCCTGCCTGGTGGCCGCCGACGGTCTGGGCTCCAACGGCATTTCTCCGGCGGAGCTGTTCAAGCTGGAGGTCGCCGGCTGGAACGACTGCTGGCTCGACTTCATGGACTGCTGGTCCGAGGGCCTGGCCATGCCCATCGGCGCCATGATCATGGCGCTGATCATCGGCTGGGAGAAGGGCTCGGATTCGCTGTACGGAGAGATCGAAAAAGGCTACAGCGGCAATGTGCACACCTTCTACCGCATTTGCATCAAGTATATCGTGCCCGTGGTGATGTGCTTCATCTCCGCCGGCTCCATCGCCGACTTCTTCGGCAGCCAGTCCGTCGGCTATCTGGTCGCCATTGCGCTGCTGCTCATCTACTGGGCGCTGTGCCGTGCATCGAGCTGGAGCGCCGAGAAGGAAGGGGCATAAGCCCGCCAGTTCCTGCGCAACCCCTGCCGGCCCCACCGGGCCGGCAGGTTTTTTTACGGGGGGATAAAATTATCCACAAAAATAGTAGGTTTATTTGTTGCACAATGATGGATTTTTGCGGACGCCGGGAAAACCGGTTGAAATCTGAAAAAAAATACGTTACACTATCTCCAATGTCTGCCGAGCAGCGCAGACATCTTCCGAAGCGCAAAAGTACTATGTAAAACCTGGGGAAAGGATCTGATGCAATGTCAAAGACTCATCGTTCGCTGTTTCGTATGCTGGCGCTTATTCTGGCGCTCGCCATGCTGCTGAGCTGTGCCGGCTGTAAATGGAACCCCGGGAAAAAGAATGAGACCGGGCAGCCGGAGGATCCCGGCGCCGTTGATCCGGTCGATCCCGTGGAAGAGGGCCCCGTGGGCTATACCTCCGCGGATATTCTGGGCGACGGCTTCATTGCCTGCGGCACCGGCGGCCGGGTGGACAGGATCTCCCTGGACGGTGAGGTCACGACGCTGGACAGCGGCACGACGGAAAAGCTCAACTGCGTATATACCGAGGGATCCAATGTGCTGATCAGCGGCAACAACGGCACGCTGCTGATGTCCACCGACGCCGGCGAGAGCTTCCGCAGCGTGAAAACCGGCGCCTCCGGCGCGCTCAACGCCTGCACCGCCTACCAGGATGTCCTGTATGCAGCGGGGGAGGACGGCGTCATCTACCGCCAGGGCTCTGCCGGCTGGAAAAAGGTGCCCATGGAGACGGATCATGAGATCGTCGGCCTGGTCTCCACCAACTACTGCGTCGTCGCCGTTACCGCCGAGACGGACGTCTACTACTCCGAGGACGGCGAGGAATGGGAGTACATGAACTTCAATGAGGACTATGAGGGCCTCTATCCGGCCTATGTGTTCACCAAAGCGGTGGGCGCAGGGGAGACCTTCTTCGTGCTGGGCTATCACGCCGACAATCCCGAGCTGCCGCTGATCATGTTCACCGAGACCGCCCAGGTCTGGATGCAGAAGGAAATGATGAAGATCAACGACCAGCCCGTTACCGGCGAGGAAAACATCCACATCCATGACATCAGCTTCAACATCGACCAGATCGTCGGCGCCATCGACGACGGCCGCGTCCTTTCCATCACCGAGTGCTCGGTGTGCAACGAGGAGATGCAGCTCGATGAGCAGAAGGACCTCTGGGCGACGGCATCCCGGGAAGAGGGCGTGCTGGTTTGCGGCGAGGATTTCTTCAGCCGCGTGCTCGACAGCAAGCAGATCCGTCAGGATAAGATCAAGGCCGAGCAGGCCCAGATCGACATGCAGTACGGCGCTATCCTGATCGACGTGCGCGAGGCCGACGAGCTGGCCGCGGACGGCTATATCCCGGGCTCGATCCACATTCCGCTGGCGGAGGTGGAGGCAAAGCTGCCCGAGGTCGCCCCGGATCACAATACGGAGATCATCTTCTACTGCGCCTCCGGCAAGCGCTCCCAGAAGGCCACGGAGCTGGCCGTGGAGATGGGCTATGCGAAGGTCTATAACCTCGGCGGCATCAAAGACTGGCCCTATGAGATCGTGAAGGATTGATCCTGCGGAACGACACGGTGCGCAAAATCCAATTTTATCCATTCTAATTCCGCAAATTAAAACGCAGAACGGTCGGTTTTTGCGATCTTTTGCGGCGTTTGATCCGCAAAGAAAATACAAACCGCCTCCCGGCTTTCCGGGGGGCGGTTTTTATGTCGTATGCTTGACTTTGTTACCAATTTGAATTATAATTTACAGCATAAAATGGGTTTACTATAAACATCCATTTAAACAACTCAAGGAGGTAAGTTATGAGAAAACTCTCGCGCGGCATTGCATGGCTCATCTGCCTGGTGATGCTTCTGGGTATGCTCCCGGCAGTATCGCTTGCAGCTGACGGTGACGATGCCATCGATCCGACCATCCCCATCTTTGAAAACCCGCAGTACAGCTTTGCAGAGCGTGCGGCCGACCTGGTTGCCCGTATGACCCTGCAGCAGAAGGCGTCTGAGATCACCTCTCAGAACGCCCCTGCGATCAACGCCGCCCAGCTCAGCGGCGGCGCCCTGAACGTGCCCGCCACCAAGGGCATCGGCAGCTACACCTGGTGGTCCGAGACCCTGCACGGCTGCCGCAGCGGCGTCAACTATCCGCAGAACACCACCGTTGCTTCCACCTGGAACCCCGAACTGTATTATCAGGAGGCCACCAACATCGGCCAGGAGATCCGTGAGCGGAACAACACCAACCTGAACTTCTATTCCCCGACCATCAACATGCATCGTGACCCCCGCTGGGGCCGCAACGAGGAGTCCTACTCCGAGGACGTCCTGCTCACCGCCAAGATGGGCACCGCATGGGTCAACGGTCTGGAAGGCAAGGACCGCGAAGGCAATGTGCTTGACCCCGACGGCTACCTGATGGCCCACTCCACCATCAAGCACTACGTTGCCAACAACAACGAAGGCCAGAGCTCCGGCGACACCACCGGCCGTCTGAGAGCCGGCGCCGTGTCCAGCCTGCGTATGCTCCGTGAGTACTATGCGCTGCCTTACGGCGAGATCATCCGCGCCGCGGACGTCTCCTCCGTCATGACCGCGTACAGCTACTACGGACCTTCGAAGACTGCCTTCGATCCCAGCTCCTACAGCTCCTACCTCATGGACACCCTGCTGCGTCAGGTTTACGGCTTCAGCGGTTACATCACCGGTGACTGCGACTCCGTCAACTCCATGCAGAACCTGCACTACATCAACTACTACACCGGCAAGGAAATCACCGCCCCCGAGGCCTTTGCAGGCGCTCTGGCCCACGGCGAAGACCTGGAGTGCAACGGCGGCCACAGCTCCCCCGGTTCCGGCACCTCCGGCTTCAAGACCACCTATGGCTCCCAGATGAGCGCCATGATGGGTCAGGACACCGACAAGGGCAAGTTCACCGAGAATACCGTGGACATCGCGCTGCACCGCCTGATGACCGCCCGTATCCAGACCGGCGATCTCGACGGCAACATCAAGATCAAGCAGGACGCCTCCGCCCGTAACACCAACACCCTGAGAGATACGGTCCGCCGCCCGCTGGTTGAGCAGATCAACCGTGAAGGCATCGTCATGCTCCAGAACAAGGACAACATCCTGCCTCTGGACCTGTCCGAGACCGGCATCAGCAAGGTCGCCATCGTCGGCTCCTGGCAGACCAACGGCTCCACCGGCCTGTACGCCCAGGCTTCCCAGAACCAGCAGAACATCCAGGCCGGCATCCAGGCTGCCTTCAACGCCAAGAAGTCCGGCATCCAGTACACCCTGATCACCAGCAACAGCCTGAGCGACGCCAACAAGACCGCGATCGCCGAGGCGGACGTTGCCATCGTCGTCACCGGTACCTCCAGCAGCTACTCTCAGGAGGACCACGACCGCACCACCATCGCGCTTCCCGACAACCAGGAGGCCCTGATCAACAACGTTGCGGCCGCCAACCCCAACACCGTCGTCATCATGGAGACCTGCGGTCCCATGCGCGTGAACCGCTTCCAGGACAACGTCAAGGCCATCCTGTGGTCCAGCTTCGGCGGCCAGTGGAAGAACGGCTTCGGCGACATCATGGCGGGCTACTGCCCCTCCGGTAAGACCACCGACACCTGGTACAACGAAGTCAACGATTCCGGCGAATCCGACGTTCCCGGCATCACCGACTATGACCTGGTTCCCTCCGAGGGCAAGAACGGCCGTACCTACATGTACTACAACGGCTCCAGCAAGCCCAGCTATCCCTTCGGCTACGGCCTGAGCTACACCACCTTCGCTTACTCCAACCTGAAGATCATCGACAAGAAGCGCTCCTACAGCCCCGACGAGACCGTCAAGGTCAGCTTCGACGTCAAGAACACCGGCTCCGTGGCCGGCAAGGAAGTCACCCAGCTCTACGTCGCCCAGCCCGACGCGCCGGCCGCCCTCAAGCGCCCGATCAAGCGTCTGGAAGGCTTCGAGAAGATCGACCTCGAGCCCGGTGAGACCAAGACCGTCACCATGGAAATCAAGATCGAGGATCTGGCTTTCTTCAACGACGACGCCGACTGCTTCCTCGTCGATGAAGGCAACTATGAGATCCAGGTCGGCACCAACTCTGCCGAGGCCAACCTGAAGGATACCTTCCAGGTCCAGGGCAAGCTCACCGAGGTCCCCGCTGTCGTCACCATGAAGGCCAACCAGGCCGGCGATACCGAGCAGGGCATCGAAGAGCGCCTGATCTACGGCAAGAACAAGGAAGTCAACCCGCAGCTGACCGTTGCCATGAACAACGAGAAGCTCTACGGCTTCATCATTTCCCAGCAGCACTCCAACATCAAGTCCATGGAGTCCACCCCGCTGCCCGAGGGCATGGAAGTGACCTACACCTCCAACCGTCCCGAAGTCGTCAAGGTCGTCGACGGCAAGGTCTACACCGCCGCCCCCGGCGTTGCCACCCTGACCGCCACCGTCACCTACAACGGCGTGACCGTTTCCGGCGACGAGGTCATCTACGTCATGACCAACACCGACGTTGACAACATCACCGTCGACGGCGAGCAGATCGCCAAGTTCAGCCCCACCAGATATAAGTACTCCATGACCCTCGAGAACAAGACGCACATCCCCGTTGTTGCCGTCGAGTCTGAGAACCCCGATCTCGAGATCACCGTGGAGCAGGCGACCGAGCTGCCCGGCGTTGCCACCATCACCGCCAAGGACAAGGACTCCGACGTCGCCTCCGTCTACACCATCACATTCAAGCTCAAGGCCACCGGCGGCAGCGAGATCGACTTCTCCTCCCTGGCCGACTCCGGCAAGTATGAGATCTCCGGCCAGAGTGAGAGCGAGATCACCGATGCCGGTCTGCCTCTGATCTCCCGTCAGGGCGGCATCGAGCCCGCCAAGCAGTCCATTGCAGAGCAGGACATCGACGTTGTCAAGGTTCCCGTCTCCGGCGACTGGACCGCCTCCCTGGAGGTCGAATTCGATACCAACGGCGCGGCCAACGGCTACTATCAGTTCTTCGCCTTCTATGCTTCTCAGGGCGGCGACAACCGGAACATGCTCGGCATCCGCGGCGGCGACGGCGCGATGCAGAACTTCGAGCGTCATAACGGCACCATCACCCATGAGGATGAGGACGGCGTCAACTCCGCGCCCGGCTTTGCCACCACCGGCACCTACTACCTGCGCATCGAGAAGGCCGGCACCACCTATACCTGCTACCGCAGCGAGGACGGCGTGGACTGGATCGAGATGTTCTCCTATGCCGATTCCGGCATCGAAGCCGATGAGATCCTCATCGACGCCTTCACCGGCATGACCGAGGGCTACAAGTTCACGCTGAAGAAGCTGACCCTTGACGGCATCGGCGGCACGGACTGGGTGGAAGCCACCGAAATCGTGCCCGGCCAGCGGTATGTCATCGTGGCCGACGGCCAGTATGCCCTGAACAACGTGCCCACCGCGGCCGGCGGCAACTACTCCGACGGCGGCGACTCCCTGGGCGCCAACGAAGTCACCATCGAGGGCGACAAGATCACCAGCGAAGTGGAAGACAGCATGATCTGGACCATCGAGGAGTCCGTGGACGTTCCCGAGGCCAGAGACGGCGCGCCCACCTACTTCATCTTCGATCAGGAGGGCGGCCAGCTGCTCCGCCGTTCCGGCAGAACCGCTACGGCGCCGCTGAGCGTGGGCGAGATGAACCCCGCCAGCCCGCAGTACGCCATGATCTCCTTCTATCAGCGTCAGGACGGCAGCTACTCCGTCTACACCAACTCTGCCAACAGCAACGACTACAACTTCACTCTGTACGGCCGTGAGACCGGCTTCGACGCCCCCGGCGTTGCCCAGGGCAGCTGGGACGGCGAGACCTACCAGAGCTCCATCCGCCTGTACACGCAGGGCTCCGCTCCTGCCGAGAAGGCTCCCGAGATCGCTTCCATCTCCGTTAACGGTGAGGCGCTCTCCGACTTCGACCCCGAGACCGCTGCCTACAGCGCTGTGGTCGCCTTTGACGCTGACGTTGAGGTCACCGCCAAGGCCGGCAACTCCGCCACCACGGTTGAGGTCACCAAGCCCGAAGGCAAGTTCGGCGTCTACACTGTCACCGGCACCGCCGGCAAGAAGACCGTTTCCTACACCGTGGCTGTCGGCCACCGTGCCGAGGAGGACTTCTTCGCGGACGGCGATATGAACAAGGATCTGTGGTCCGGCGACGCCACCGTCGAGCAGGGCAAGGGCATTGTTCTGAAGGCCGGCGACAAGCCCATCTTTGCTCCCGCCATGAGCAACTGGGAAGTTGTTGCCAAGATCGTCTATCCCGCCGCGCCCGGCGAGAATCAGGCCGCCTTCCTGCTGGGTCAGGATGCTGAGAACGCTCTTGAGCTCACCGGCAAGGATCTGACCGCCGACGAGGACGGCTTCGTGACCGTCTACCTCAAGTACAAGAAGGACGGCAACTCCGTCATCGGCTCCTACAGCCAGGACGGCATGGAGTACACCGATGTGCTGGATGAGACGGTTGATTACACCTTCCCGCAGATCGGCCTGTCCGCCGGCAAGGCCGCCGAGGCCTATGTCGAATATGTCGCTGTTGCAGTCCGCGACGGCCTGCAGCCCGACTTCCCCGCGATGCTTGCCTGGGCAGCTGAGAATGTTGCCGACTATGTCGCGGAAGATCTGCCCGACACCACCAAGGAAGACCTGGCCTTCGCGCCTGTGCCTCACGGCTATGAGCTGAGCGTCGAGTCCAGCGATCCCGCTGTGATCGGCGCCGACGGCAAGGTCACCGCAGGCAAAGAAGCGAAGGACGTCGAAGTGACCGTTTCCGTCACCGGCGCCGGAGCTTCCGGTTCCACCACCAAGACGGTCAAGGTTGACGCGGATGCCGGCGACGACTTCCTGTTCGAGGACGTCAAGGATCCCGCCAAGTTCTACTTCGATCCCGTCTACTGGGCCTTCTATGCCGATCCGCAGATCACCAAGGGTACCGACGATACCCACTTCGGCCCCGACAACGCCTGCACCAGAGGCCATGTCGTGACCTTCCTGTGGCGCGCCGCCGGCGAGCCCGAGCCCAAGAGTGCGACGACTCCGTTCACTGACCTCAAGCCCGGCGCCTTCTATGAGAAGGCCGTGGCCTGGGCGGTGGAGGAAGGCATCACCAAGGGCATGACGGACACCACCTTCGCACCCGACGGCAAGTGCAACCGCGGCCAGATCGTGACCTTCCTGTGGCGCTTCAAGGGTGAACCCGCACCCAAGAGCACGCAGACCCCGTTCACCGACCTCAAGCCCGGCGCCTTCTATGAGAAGGCCGTGGCCTGGGCCGTGGAGAACGATGTCACGAAGGGCATGACCGAAACCACCTTCGGTCCGGACGCCACCTGCACCAGAGGCCAGGTCGTGACCTTCCTGTACCGCGCGACCCAGGACTGATCCCGCGGCGGAAGCAAACGATTTGACTGACAGATAAAACCCCGGCGGGGCTGCATTCGCAGCCCCGCCATTCTTTCACAGATCCGTTGCGGTTTCTCCGCAGGAAAAATTTTTTCAATCTGCAACCTTTTGGATGCCTCAATCGTATCATTTGCGAAGGGACCTTCCACAAACAAAGGAGCAATACATGAAACTGTCAGCTGAAGAAGCTTTTCACACATACGCCGACCGCATGTTCTGCGCAGCATTCAGCGTCTGCCGAAACAAAATGGACGCGGACGACGCGGTGCAGGACGCGCTGATCAAATATCACAGCCTCAGACTTGACTATGAGGATGAGAACCATCTCAAAGCCTGGCTGCTGCGGGTCGTTATCAATCGGGCGAAGGACATTTCGTCTTCCTTCTGGAGAAGGAACAAAGTCCCTTGGGAGGACTATATGAGCGAACTCGAATTCGAGGCGCCCGAGGACAGCCGCCTGTTTGAAGCTGTGATGGGCCTGCCGGACAAATACCGCACGGTGATCCATCTGTTTTACTATGAGGAGTATTCCGTGCGAGAGATCGCGGATATCCTGCGATGCCGGGAGGGTACGGTGAAAAGCCAGCTGAGCAGAGGACGCACGCTCCTGAAAACCAAATTGAAGGAGGACTGGAACGATGACGAATAAAGAACGCTATCAAAGAGCTTTTTCAACGCTTCATGCCTCCGAGGATTTTCTGATGGAGGTGACCCCAATGAAACGAACGGGGAAGGTAAGAAAGAATCGAATCGTGGCCCTTTGTGCGGCCATTGCACTGATCGCGGTACTGGCCACCGCGGCATACGCGGCAGACGTCGGCGGTATCCAGCGCACTGTCCAGCTCTGGGTTCACGGCGACCAGACCGACGCGGTCATGGTCGTGGAAGAGGACGGCTGTTATAAAGTCACATATGAAGATGAGAACGGTGACACCATGGAAATGGGCGGCGGCGGTATCGCGATCGACGAAAACGGCGTCGAGCGGCCGCTGACGGAGGAGGAGATCCTCGAACATCTGAACGAGCCGCAGGTGGAATACAAGGACGACGGTACGGCATGGGTTTACTGTCAGAACCAGAAGCTTGAGATCACCGACAAGTTCGACGACGACGGCGTCTGCTATGTCCAGGTTAAAAACGGGGGCAAGACCCTGTATCTGACCATCCAGTACCAGGAAGGCTACTCCATGAGCCCCCACGGGTTTGAAAAGCCGTAAGCTGCAACCGATCGAAAAAGATCCTGAAACCGCAGGGTTTCAGGATCTTTTTTTGCTTCTGTATGCGTTTTCCCGCCCGGCGGGCAGGCACAGAAGTTACAAACGCATGCGACGGATCCTTCTGCTTATGTACAAGTTCAACAAAAAACGGCGCGTTAATTTATGTAACAGACCAAAAAGACAATCGCATATTGAATTGTGAAGAAAAATGAGTAGTATTATGGTATGGGTTACCTGAAGGTAAAGTTCACCAAAAGAAAAGGAGAAATTCTGAATGAAGCACGTCAAGCGAATTCTGGCGCTCATACTGGTCTTCTGCATGGTTTGTTCCGTGCTGCCGACCGTTTGGGCAGACGATGCGCCCGCCGGCAGAACCATCGATTTCACCAATCCGGCAGACGCAGGCAAATTCACCATCGACAACCAGACGGTTTCGGAGATCAAAGAGGGCGAAGGCCTATACATGATCTCCACGAATGAAGCGATCGAAGATTGCAAGGGCCAGCTCAGCGGCGACGCCGCCAACACGCCCCGCGACACGATCCAGATACCGGTCGCCGGCGACTGGACGGCCACGCTGGCCCTGAAGGTCGATACCTCCGGCTCCAACGGCAACTATGAATTCCTGTGCCTGTACGGCATGGCGGACTACGACAACGGCTGCGGCATCCGCGCCGGCGCCAACTCCACGGTGAACTTTAAGGAAGTGGACGGCGTCAATGAATCCTCCATCACCGGCATGAAGGTCTCCACCGGCCTGACCAGCGGCGAAAACCACTGGTACCGGCTGGAGAAGGCGGGCACCACCTACACCGGCTACCTGTCCGCGGACGGAGAGGAATTCCAGAAGGTCTTTACCTATGAGGATACCGGCATCGAGGCGGCCATGATCGTCATCGACGCCTACTCCGGCAGCTCCACCGGCTACCAGTACTGGCTGCAGTCCCTCACCATCGAGGGCGGCGAGGTCGAACCCGAGCAGCCGGCGGGCGTGAGCATCGACTTTACGGATCCCGCGGACGCTTCGAAATTCACCGTTGACAACCAGGCGGTTTCGGAGATCAAAGAGGGCGAAGGCTTCTACATGATCTCCACCAACGAAGCCATCGAGGACTGCAAGGGCCAGCTCAGCGGCGACGCCGCCAATACGCCCCGCGATACGATCCAGGTGCCGGTCTCCGGCGACTGGACGGCCACGCTGTACCTGAAGGTCGATACCTCCGGCTCCAACGGCCAGTATGAGTTCCTGTGCCTGTACGGCATGGCGGACTACGACAACGGCTGCGGCATCCGCGCCGGCGCCAACTCCACGGTGAACTTCAAGGAAGTGGACGGCGTCAATGAGTCCTCCATCGACGGCATGAAGGTATCCACCGGCCTGACCAGCGGCGAATACCACTGGTACCGTCTGGAGAAGGCGGGCACCACCTACACCGGCTACCTGTCCGCGGACGGAGAGGAATTCCAGAAGGTCTTCACCTATGAGGACACCGGCATCGAGGCGAGCATGATCGTCATCGACGCCTACTCCGGCCGCTCCACCGGCTACCAGTACTGGCTGCAGTCCCTTGACATCGAGAGCGGCGACGCCCCCGTGCCCTGTGAGCATGACTATGTGGCCGTCGTGACGGAGCCCACCTGCACCGTGGGCGGCTACACCACCTATACCTGCTCCAAGTGCGGCGACAGCTACGTTGCCGATGAAGTCGCGGCCCTCGGCCATGACTATCAGGACGGCGTTTGCACCCGCTGCGGCGCGATTGATCCCGCCTCCGGGGAAGGCGTTCCCACCATTGCGGGCATCACGCTCGACGGCCAGCCCATGGAGGGCTTTGAGCCCTTGAAGTTTGACTATCAGCTGAATGCGGACGACTATGAGACCGCGCCTGTTGTCGGCTATCTCGGCGGCGGCTCGACCCTGCTGATCACCGGCTCCGACTTCCAGGATCCGGCGACCTCCTACACCCGTTCCGACTACGCCAGGAATGGCGACTATACGGTGCAGCAGGACCGCATCAAGGCCATCGTTGGCAACATGAAGGAGAGCCTCGGCACCGCCAGCTATTTCATCGGCGGCGGCGACTACAACTTCGACGAGATCAAGAACAGTGTTGACAGAACCAACACCGGAATCGCGAAGACCCTGGAAGCCGTCCAGCAGGTCTGCGGGACGGACATTGACGCCACCTTCATCCAGGGCAACCACGACGCCGCCGGCAGCAACTGTGCGCCCACCGGCCCCTGCGACAAAGCTGATTTCGGCATGTTCACGATCATGGAGGAGGACTACCGCTCCTATCCGCAGGACAGCGGCAAGTGGTCTGATCCCCAGAACAGTGAAGCCAAGGCCCAGGCGGTCGCCGACAAGCTCGACGCCTATCTTGCTGAGAAGACCGCAGCAGGCTTTGACAAGCCCGTCTTCATTGCCTGCCATGTCCCCATCCACTACAACACCCGTACCAAGAACAAGGCCGACGCCATCTACGGCGATGTGATCTACAAGACCCTGTACAAGTACGGCGACGATCTGAATATCATCTTCCTGTACGGCCACAACCACGCCTGGGGCGATGACGATTATCTCGGCGGCGCCGCCAACTTCCTGACCCGCGGCGATACCATCAATATCGCGAAGCATGGCAGCCGGGACGAGTTTACCGTCGAGCCGCTGAACTTCACCTACATGAACTATGGCTATACCGGCTACTACTGGGCCAAGTGGGCCTCGAGCAGCAGCCAGGTCGTCATCAACGACGCCGCGGATTCCACGCTGACCATGACGGCCTTCCAGATCAGCGGCAACCAGGTGATCATCAGCCGCTGGGACGAGAACGGCATGCACAATCTGAAATCCGTCGGCGTTGCCAGTCTGGGCCTGCGTCCCGAGGCGGAGGTCTGCGAACCCGATCCCCGGGTCATTGAGAGCCCCGTCACGGCAAAGGCGCCCAAGAACCCCTCCGCCGGCAGCGGCCTGCAGGTCACTGTGAAGCAGTTCGAGGGCATCCCCGGGGTTGCCACCGTTACGGTTGCCGATCCTGCCTCCGATGCCACAAGCGTCTATACTCTGACCCTCGAGTCCGCCTCCGGACTCAATCTGGCCGAGCTGAAAAAGGCCATTGCCGCGGCTGAGGCCATCGACAAGAGCAAGTACACCGACGAGACCGTCGCTGCCCTCGAGGCTGCACTGGAAGCCGCCAAGGCTTTGCAGACCGATGCCGAAGCCGATCAGGCCGCCGTTGACGCAGCCACCGAGGCTCTGAACGCTGCGGAAGCAGCACTGGAAGCGAAGCCCGTACCGCAGCCCTCCGGCAAGTATGTGCTGGCCTCCGAATTTGTGCCCGGCGGCACCTACGTCATCGTGGCCGACGACGCTGTGGGCCTCAACGGCGAGCTTGGCGCAACGGCCGTCACAGTCGAGGGTGACACGATCACCAGCGAGGTCACCGCGGATATGCTGTGGACCTTCGAAGAAGCGGAGGGCGTCGATCCCGCCACGGACGGCAATGATCTGTACTTCATTACCAACGCTGAAGGCATCAACCTGCGCCGCGGCTCCGGCGGTACCACTGTGCTGCAGCTTGCCGAATATGACGCCGCCAGCTCCCGCTACTTTACCTGGTCCCTGGCGGAGCGCACCGCAGAGGACAGCGCCTATACCCTCTATGTCAATGGCACCAGCAGCTATATCTACTATGTCAGCGGCACACAGAGCGGCTTCAATACCCAGTATGTTTCCAGCACCGGCTTTGATCCCCAAACCTCCGGCAGCTCCATCAAGCTCTATGAGCCCGCCGGCGGCAGCAGTGTGAGCATCGACTTCACCAAGGAAGCCGACAAGTCCAAGTACGACATCGCCGGCCAGAGCCAGAGCGACGTCGAGGAGGGCGTGGGCCTGGCGCTGGTATCCAGCCAGGGCGGCATCGAGCCTGCCAAGCAGAATATTGCCGAGCAGGACATCGACGTTGTCAAGGTTCCCGTCTCCGGCGACTGGACCGCCACCCTGGAGGTGGAGTTCGACGCCAACGGCGCGGCCAACGGCTACTACCAGTTCTTCGGCTTCGTTGCCTCCGAGGGCGGCGACAACCAGAACCTGGTGGGTATCCGCGGCGGCGACGGCGCGATCCAGGACTTCATCCGCAAGGACGGCGCCATCACCGAGGAGCAGAGCTCCAGCGCTCCCGGTTTTGATACCACCGGCAAGACCTACTATCTGCGCATCGAGAAGGCCGGCGACACCTACACCTGCTATCGCAGCGACGACGGCGAAGCCTTCACCCAGATGTTTGCCTATGAGGGCACCGGCATCGAGGCCGACGAGCTCCTCATCGACGCCTACACCGGCATGACCGCCGGCTACAAGTTCACCCTGAAGTCCCTGGACATCGAGGGCGTGGGCGGCGGCCCGTGCGACCACAACTGGGTCTCCGAGGTCGTGGAGCCCACCTGCACCGAGGGCGGCTACACCCTGCAGACCTGCTCCAAGTGCGGCAAGACCAAGACCACCGACAAGGTGCCCGCCCTGGGTCATGACTGGGTCGACGGCGAGATCCTCGTCGCCCCCACCGCCACCGAGTTCGGCAAGCAGGAGATGATCTGCTCCCGCTGCGGCGAGAAGACCACCAAGACCCTGCTGCCCACGGAACTGACGGAGGGCCCGTCCATCGTTGCCGATCCTGATTCGCCTACCGGCTATATGGGCCGCTTCGTGTATAAAAATGACGCCGCGACCTCCGTCACCTTCGCCGGCGACATCATGCTGCGCAACGACGTGGAGCGCGAGGCCGACAACAAAGAATACTCGCCGTTCGATTACAGACCCGGCCTCATGCGCGCCGGAACCTTCACCGACACCATGACCAACCTGGGCAACGGCTACTGGTACTACGAGGTGCCTCTGGCCTGCGGCGCCAACCAGTACTGGTTCTATGTCAACGGCGACACCAACACCATGGTGCCCGATCCGGCCAATACCCCGATCTGGAGCCCGACCGCCCAGCAGAAGAACGGCTATAACTATGTCTATGTCCCGTACGACGAGAAGCAGGACTACGAGCCCATGAAGCTCCGCGAGGCCGAGAATCCCAGAAGCGACGGCAAGGTCGGCACCTGGGGCTACGTTCCCATCGAGATCGGCGGCACCACCCACCATATGGGCGTGTATCTGCCGTATCAGTACGATGAGAACAGAGAAGAGCCCTACAAGCTGATCTTCGTCCTGCACGGCTACGGCCAGGACGAGTCCGACTGGATGAACATCGGCTCCGTCCAGAAGATCATGGACAATCTGGCAGCCGAGGGCCGCACCGAGCCCGCCATCATCGTCTCTGTTACCACCAACAACAACGAGATCGGCAGCCAGAGCGACAACTACTCCAACCTGATGAACGTGATCCTTCCGTTCCTGGAGGAGAAGTACAACATTTCCGACGATCCGATGAACCGTGCGTTCTGCGGCCTTAGCATGGGCTCCATGAATACCCAGAACATCATCAACGGCGGCGCCGACCGCTTCGGCTACTTCGGCCCGTTCTCCGGCGGCATGCGTGTCAACGCCGATGCGCCGGGCCTGAAGAAGACCCACATCTTCTTCGGTACCGGCTGGTCCGATACCACCGTTCGTCCGGACCACACCGCCCACATTCCTCTGCAGGAGGCCGGCTACTTCATCGAATACAGAGTGGTCACCGGCGGCCATGACTTCAACGCATGGTGCCAGCTGTTCCGTATCTTCTGTGAGGAATATGCGTGGAATCCTGCCGCCTTCGGCGACGGTGATGTGCCGCCTGTGGATACCACGGCGCTTGCGGCAGCCATTGACGAAGCCGATGGCATTGACACCGCGCCCTACACCGAGGCGTCCGTCAAGGCGCTTGAAGAGGCTGTTGCCGCGGCAAAGGAAGTCCTCGCAAACGAGAACGCCACCCAGACCGAGGTCAACAGAGCTGCTGCGGCAGTGAAGAACGCCATCGAAGCACTGGAGGAGAAGTCCGACGACTTCCTGTTCGAGGACGTAAAGGATCCCGGCAAGTTCTACTTCGATCCCGTCTACTGGGCCTATAAGCATACGCCGCAGATCACCAAGGGTACCGACGATACCCACTTCGGCCCCGACAACGCCTGCACCAGAGGCCATGTCGTGACCTTCCTGTGGCGCGCCGCCGGCGAACCGGAGCCCAAGAGCACGCAGACCCCGTTCACCGACCTCAAGCCCGGCGCCTTCTATGAGAAGGCCGTGGCCTGGGCCGTGGAGGAAGGCATCACCAAGGGCATGACGGACACCACCTTCGCGCCCGACGGCAAGTGCAACCGCGGTCAGATCGTGACCTTCCTGTGGCGCTTCAAGGGTGAACCCGCACCCAAGAGCACGCAGACCCCGTTCACCGACCTCAAGGCCGGCGCCTTCTATGAGAACGCCGTGGCCTGGGCCGTGGAGAACAATGTCACGAAGGGCATGACCGAAACCACCTTCGGTCCGGACGCCACCTGCACCAGAGGCCAGGTCGTCACCTTCCTGTACCGCGCGACCCAGGATTGATCCCGCGGCGGAAGCGAACGGTTTGACCGACAAATAAAACCCCGGCGGGGCTGCTTCGGCAGCCCCGCCGCTTGTTTATAAAGACCGCCGCCCGCTTTTCCGGGCGGCGGTGAAAGCATGCATTGGCGTCCCTCCCGGGCTGTGTGAAAGCCGCCTTCGATTCGCTGCATCTGCGCTTGCAGGCAGTCAGAAGAAAAAAGACGGAGAAGGATAATCAATGAAAAAAGTTGCATGTTTTATATCTGTGCTGTATAATTATTTACAACAAAAAATGAGTCGGAGATCGCCGGCAGTACAGCAAATGGAATCAGTTCGCCAACAGCACGGAATGCAGAAAGGATAATGCATTATGCTTTTTTTGCTGCCATGCAGCAGAGTTGATTTGATCGATCAACGGGCCTTCGGGAAGCTGATTTACAATCTGAATCTTGTTTCGAAGGATCGGACATGCTATAAAACTGAGCCCTCTGTCGTGATCAGCAACGAGCTGTTTCGCGATTACAGACAAACGCAGGTACTGCCTGATGGTATCATATCTGAAATCGTTTGGCTGTTAAAGCATCTCCATATTACGCGTGCGACCCTTTTCATGAGTTTTTTCGAAGAGTGCAACGTCATGGATCAGCCAATCACGATACGGGTATCCGACGTGAATATCCGCAATGCGCTCATTGCATTGTATGTTCGCTGGTTTGATCCGAAACCGTATGCGAAGCGCAAGACACGGCATCTGGAAGAGGAGGATACTTACCCCGCAATTCTGATCCAGTCCTGCTCTGAAGATGAGCAGACCACGATAACCAGGCATCCCCGGACAGGCGCTTTGCTGCGGGGCGCTGACGGGATCAGACTCATTCACTGCGCAGATACACCGCTTGATCATAAAGAGGAGGCAATGATAAAAGCGGTTGATTCGCTGATCGATCTGCCCGGGAAAATCATCTATAGAAGGAATCCGGGAGACGGAGAAATCATTGTCAGGAGAGTCGAAGAGTATCATCTTACAACGCAGGCCCTGCTTGACTGCCTTCTCGCCAAACTGGAATCAGGCGCATTCTCTTCAGAAAAGTTCCTCTCACTCTTAAGGCCGGAAAACATAGCGTCGGTTTCAAGTCGGGGATATTGCCTGACACATGACATACAGTACAGAGGAAATCAGGTAACGGATCATGGATCCGTCATGGGCCATGCGTGTTTTCCCTGGACAGACGTGGACAAGCTCACAGACGACGCCATTTTTATTTCCGATGATGTCACCCCGGGAGATGCCCACATTTTAAGCAAATGTCACGGGGCAATTTTTACCTCGGGAGGGATCACACATGGATCTGTGATGTGCAGGGGAATGGGTATTCCGTGCATCAACCGGGCTTCCGGACTGGAAATAGACAAATTGTACAATAAAGCTTTCACTGAAGACAAACGTGAGATACACGAAGGGGATATCATCTGTATTTTGGAAGACAGATGGACGCTCGGAGGCATGCTGGTGTTCGGCGAAAAGTATCAGGCTGTGTGCTCACGGGAAACCATGCGGAAGATTCGGGATGTCCTGGCCCCGTTTACAGAGGCGAGCAAGCTGGAGATGCTTTCCGTAAAAGAACAAATCCATATTTCAAAGCTGATCAAAGTGATGAAAGGGTGCGGGTGGCTCAAGTGAGAATATTGTTGATTGATGACGACCTCTCGTTTGCTGAGGGAATATGCGAATCTCTCTATACAGCAGGGAATGAAGTCGACCACAGCGGCTCCATGCAGGAGTCCATAGCAAAACTCCGGGACAGACAGTATGATCTTATCATCATTGATCTGATGCTCCCGCCGTCCTATTCACAGGAGGGAATTGAGATCCTGCGTTTTGTCAGACAGAACCAGCCCGACAGCGAGGTTCTGATGATCTCTTCCCGGACTGCCGGCATGACGATGCTGGTTGATCAGGCATACCAGAACGGCGCAAGAAGATTTCTTGATAAATCTGATCCTGAGTATTTCGCAAAAATGATTATGATTGTTGAGGAGGTTAAAAAGGAGATGTGCAATTCAATTTTTATCAGCCACGGTCACGCTGACCTTTTGAAGTATCAGCTGAAGGATTTTATCAAGAGCCGGTTGGGCAGGGAAGCGCTGATTCTTTCAGAGCAGCCCAACAACGGGATGACCATTGTTGAGAAACTCGAAGCCGCGAGCGAGAAGTGCAATAAGGCGATCATTCTTCTCACCAAAGATGACGAAATGGCGGACGGCAACAAGAGGGGCCGCCAGAATGTCATCCATGAGATCGGTTTTTTCCAGGGGAAATACGGCCGGAAGAATGTTATCTTGCTTTGTGAAGAAGGCGTCGAACTGTTTACCAACATTTCAGGCATCGTGTATATTCAGTTTAACAGAGATCACTTTCCGGAAGTCTTTGAGCAGCTTCGGGAAGAGCTGGCATAGTTGATAATTGTCATGGAAGGTGAACGCGGCATTATGAACTTATTACAACTTGACTCGTACGGTGGCGGAGAAATGATAAGACCGCTGCCGAAGCCTTCAATCACTCATGCAAAAGGGGAAAAAGACTTTACTGTCGATACGAATTACCTTCCATTACTCTACCTGCTTGCTTTGATTTGTATTGCTTCTTTTTTGTTGTTTTTCCTGGAGTTGATTACACCATGGACATTTGTTCTCGCTAACATCGGATTGCTCGTTGTTTTAATAACCTTTGGGTTGGGATATCGCTACGAATTCAAAACAGACGGTATCACCTGCAGTCGGTTGAAACCGGAATTCCGTCCTGCCATGAAGAATAACTACAAAGGCCGAAGATGGGCTCAACTGAAGCGCTTTGACGGGAGAACTGTTTCTCAGGCGGAAGTGCTTCAGTGTAAGCATACGGTGTATATCCGGGTCGCATTCGCTGGATGCGAGCCGTTTACGGAGCCTTGGATCTGGCTGCATCTCGTACATAATATGGGGAATGTTCTCATTTTACGGATTCGGAAAGAAGAAAAGGACAGAGCGTATGCGCTGCTGCGGAACTATTTTTATGGAGAGAATCTTCCGGTCTGTGACGTGAACGTCGAAAAGAAAAAAACCATAACGAAAGCGATTTCACAGGAAAAGATACGCGCAGCCAATAACAGGTGGATTTGGTTTTCTCTTATTTGTTTGCTACTTCCACTTGCTGCGATTCCGGTTTTCGGACTTTCTGCAAATCGGGAAAAGCAAATCTTCAATATTTTTTTGGATGTTATTGCTTTTGCCCCCTTTGTTATCTCTTTCCTGTCGCCGTATCGCCGTCAAATCATGATAGAGGCTGTCAAGAGAATGATTTCGCGAAATACGTATCGGGAAATGAGCACAAAACGAAAATGGGTTTTCGGGCTCCTTTGTCTGTTAAATGTAGTCGTTTTCGGTATCAGCGAATACTGCATGCATCAACTCGATGTTGCAGGCGGCGTCCCATGGATATATCAGGGTGTCTATTGTATTTGGAATCATCGTTTTATTCGTGAAATCACAGTAGAGGAATATAGATTTCTGTGCATGATAGAGAACTTGGATCACGCATTTGTACGTGTAGCATTTCCAACTATGCCATTAATCATTGCGTGTTTTACAAGCCATAACACAGGGGAGGCTTCTCCGCCCTGACGGGAAAGCCATCGTTTGACTCTTTTATTCCACACAGGACAGGGGACGGTTCTCTGTCTTGATGGATAAAGACACAGAACCGTCCCCCGTCTTCCTCCTATGCGTGCGTGAAAGAAGATGAAAGATAATGATAAAAACGACAACAATGTTTAGTTTATTTGGCCTGTATCTTTTATTTGGTATAATATCATTAATTGTGGTTCTTGTGCTTGTTTTCGGAATCTTTACAGGATTAGTTGTAAATAACGCCGCTTGGCTTATTCTATTATTCTCTGGTTTCGTATTATGCTCATGTGGATATTCGCTTTTGGTTTACGGCAGAAAGTATGTTTTAGATCAAAACGGAATCACCGTGATTTGGCCATGTGGAATAAAAAAAGAGCATCCTTGGTCAAATGATTCTATTATCTATATTTGCGATTTGGAAATGCAACGTAATCATCATTTTTCGCTAAGTTGTTTTGTGTTATTTTATGATTCAACGATGCAGCTTACAAAGGAAAGAAGCACAGAATCATGGCACCATCATCATCCTAGGAAAAGTGCATATTTCTATTACGATCGCTTATTAGAATCTCAAATCAGGGAGCGGTTACCACAAATTAATATCAATAGAATCATTTCGGACAGTTCGTTAAGGCACGATTTAAACCCGATCTCAAGTAATACGGGGGACAATTCTGTGTGTTGACCCGGAAGGCCGGAAGCCGCTTCCCCGTCCTGACAAAACGCCATAGCACAGGGGACGGTTCTATGTGTTGCCCCTGGGGGAGAGATAGTAATTCTCCGTCTTGGCAAAACGCCATCGTTTGACCATTTCATTCCACCGGGATTCGGCGGGCGGGGATATCCCCCGCCCGCCGAAAAAATGCTTATGCGTCAATCCAAAGAAACACAGAGAACCGTCCCCTGTGTTATGTTTAAAAACAAAGGCGCCGTTTTCGTTTGACAACGGAACGATATGAACATATAATCATTCATAGACATCGCCCGATCAAAAGGCTGACCGGAGTCAGCTTGATGATCATACGCAGGATCGTGGAAAAGTAAAACAACACAGAGAACCGTCCCCTGTGTTACGGCCTTACGCCGGTGCTTTTTGAGATGCATGGCGATGTCAGTAATACCCGTGTAACACGTTTGGGAAATGTTTTTGATTGGTACTACCAGCTGAATGACTATATTATGGAGTAATGAAAATGAAAAAACCGCGAATCCTTTATGTCACGGTGATTCTGCTGCTTGTATTATTGTTGACAGGCATTACAATTTGTTGGTCGGGCGCATATATTCATCATTTTGGCTTTGCCTTGGATAATGAAGGAAACTTCTACCTTGCCTGTGAGAAAAGCGTTCGGGTTTTCGCGCCAGACGGATCATATCTATGTCAGTTTAATCCGATGACCACGCGTGGATACCTAATCACAATTAAAGACGAGAAGGTCATATTGCTGTGCCTTCCATATGAATATACGTTAGATCTTTATGGGAACGTACTGAATGAAAAGGAGTACAGCAATCCTGCGGACTATCCAAACCTGCCATCCTGGAAATTCACCGACGCACATGGAAATCAGTATTTTGAAAACCCTTTAAATCCACGTACAATCATCTATAAAAAGACAGATGATGGAAATGTCCGCGTATTTGAAAGACCTTTGTATTATCCACAAGCCACTCCCTTTTTTGTTCTGTTTTTGGTTTTTGCTTGCATTCTGATTCCTATCACTATTTATAAATGCAGACAATTAGCGAAAACAGCCACCGACAGGCAGATACGCTCAAAAAAGCATGACCGAATGAAAGCATTAAATGCAAATGTACCACACGCTGATATCAATACGCTGAAATCCAGTCCATGTCTTTTCCCAGCGGTAGGAGCCATAGGAGCAGTAATTGTCCCGATCCTGTTCTTCGGCATTCTCTCTGTGCAGGATACCGGTAGTCCTGCGTTTATATCGTTTGGCGTTTTCGTTGCACTGATCTGTCTGGCATCGGCGATCATCGGACCGCATCGGTTTATTCTCGACCACAACGGGATCATCGCAAGGCATCTGGCCTACAGACGTACCATAGCATGGAGCGATCTTAAGGAAATAGTTGTTACAACTCGGAGGATCCGGGGGCGCATGGTACAAACGGTCCTGTTCAGCAGAGAAATCTGTCGCCCCCTTCCCAGGCCTGTGCTGGAGATCTACGGTGTCAGAAGAAAAGCAAAAAATATATGGATTGATCTCGACAGCCCGCAGCACCCTGCGAGCAGGATTTATGCATATATTGACCGAGAGACATTCTTTCGATATGCGCAAGGTCGTGGATTGTCGTTGCAGTATGACAAGACGGCTCTGTACGCGCTGAATGGAAGGCAACCCAGCAATTAACGGACTGTTGTAGAACTGTGGACGTTTCTCAGTCTTGGCAGACAAGGAACGATAATGTACACTTGATTGCAGGGAAGCACAGGGAACGACTCTATGTGTTGCCCCGGGAGGTCGGAAGACGCTTCTTCGCCCTGACGGAAAAGCCATCGTTTGACTGTTTCATTCCACCGAGATTCGGCGGGCGGGGGACAACCCCGCCCGCCGATGAGAACCGTCCCCTGCGCTACATCAACATTGCAGGAAATGCGGTTGTAAGTGGCACCGTTGGAGTATACACAGGGACAATTGGCACATGTGCAAAGACAATTCATTATAATAGTACCAGAAGAGCATCAATGAGTACAAACAACTTTAAGAACTATAGATTAAGTTATAGGCGAGCATATTATCAACGTCGATCAACATATCGACGGTCGTCACGCAGATAATGTGAACTTTGGGGATGATAATACTATGGTCAAAATCGAACGGAATAAACCTATGCTTATATTCATGTTTGTTCTTTTGGCAGTGGTTCTTGTTGCCTTTATACCCATTATGATCGATATTTTTCGACCTGACCCAAAGATCGACGTGATCATATGGACGGTAATCGGTGTACTTGTATTTTCATTAGTCATTCATTATATCGTAGTTAGTTATCGAGAATATGAATTGAATGCTTCCGGAATTACGATCTATGGGATTCTGCACTGGACGAAGCACTTTTCATGGAAAGATTTTCCTTATTGTTATATCATGTGGGTCAGAGGCACCGGCGCCAAAATATACTCGCTTATCGTTTTATCTAAAACAGAGATAGACGCCAAACAAGCAAAGAAGATAGGCAACAGGGGCCAGTTCTTTTCAAAACCGTATTCAGTCATTACTTTTCTGAACACACGGGAGCTTGAAAAAGAGATCAGAAGTGCTTTTCCAGAATTGAAGATAGAATACCGGAATACATCTCTGGCAAAAAGGGAACGCGAAGGATGGTGAGTAACGAAGGAACCGTTTCTTCGCCCTTAACACAGGGGACGGTTCAGATTAAGGAGTCGTAAGATGAAAAAAAGATGGCTTTTATGTTTAGTAGTGTTTGTTATCTTAAATGCCATGTTTATCTCAGGTTGTTCAGCAAAACATATTCATGATGAAGAAGCCAGAATTGTTGGACAAGACGTCATTTTGTACAAAGAGGCATCAATCATTAATGACGAGCAGGCGAATACAGTATTATCCCAAGAGCCAACTACACTGCAATTGCAACAAAACTTGGGCGAAATATCCTTCAAGCAGTTGGGAGTTCTTATTTACACGGTAGTAAGAACTCCAAAACATCTGTATCTGGTTTGGTTTGATGAAGCAGGAAAATACTCCTTCAATCGAGAAATAGTATTTTCAGATATTGAATCAAAAACCAAGATAGAAAGTATAAAAAAAGGGGATGATCTGGATTCGGTAATGCAAGCAGATAAGTGCGGTGAATATGATTTTCTCTTTGCGAGTTGGTCTGGTTTCCCTCAGATCTCATATCATTTTTTTGAAGATGGAAGCGCGTATGAGATTCACTATAAGGATAGCGTCGTAAGTGAAGTATATGTTTTTACCATTTAGTTTTTGGCTTGCTCCAGCACACCTTTCCCCCGGAAACGGGGGACGGAGATATGTCTTGACGAAAATGTAACACAGGGGACGGTTCTCCGTGTTTCATCCCTTGTGTTCTGCAAAAGATCGGGTAAAACAGAGGCGGCGCCGGGAGACCGGCGCCGCTGACCCTTTTCGTGGAGAGAGAAACGGAAGTATAACAAATAAAGAACGCTCAAATTTTTGAACATAAAAAAACACCCGGTTTCGTGATGAAACCGGGTGTTTTTTGGAGCTGCTGGGCAGATTCGAACTGCCGACCTCATCCTTACCAAGGATGCGCTCTACCTACTGAGCTACAGCAGCATTTTGGACAGCCCTTGTATTATATCAAAAATCCGGGGATTGTCAACTGTTTTCTTCGCTTTTTTTCAAAAATGCCGCCCCGTATGGCAGGGATACGGGGCGGCGTTTATACGGGATAAGACAGGATCAATAATCCGGGGTATAGTTGACAATGATACTGCGATCCGTCAGGGCTGACACAGCCTCGGCAGAGGTGATGTTGGTATGGAAGACGTTAACCTGTACCAGGTTTTCGCAGTCGGCCAAGGCGTCGATGTTATCGATATTGTTGTAGTCCAGCGTGACATAGTTGAGATAGGGAAGGGCGGTCAGGCCGGACAGATCCTCCAGGAAGTTGTGGTCGGCGTAGAATTTTTGCAGGCTGCAGCTGGAGGAGAATGCCGGAACATTCTTCACGTCGTTTTCGTTGATGTTGAGCAGCAAAAGCGTATTGATTCCGGCAAGCTCGTCGATGGAGGCGAGCTTATTGTAGCTCAGATCCACTTCCTCCAGAGCCGTGCATGCCTCCAGGCCGGCGATGCCGGTCAGATCATTGTGGGCTGCGGTCAAATGGGTGAGCTTCGTGCAGAGCTTCAGGGCGGAAATGTCGATCAGAGCGCAGTTGGACAAGTCGAGCTTGCGCAGCTCTGTGCACTGCGCCAGAGGCGCCAGGGTGGTGGGTGCGTTATAGCTCAGATCCAGGGCCTGGAGCTGCTTGAGAGCGGCGAGCGGCGAGATGTCGGAGATCCCGTTGCCGCTGAGATTGAGGGTCTGCAGGCCCGTACAGCGGGCCAGGGGCGCGACGTCGGCAACGCTGTTGCTGCCCAGATCCAACGATTGCAGACCGGACAGGGATTTGAGATTGCTCACGTCGGAGATACCGCAGGCGTTGAGGTTCAGGGTACGCAGCGCCGGCATCGCGTCAATGGCCTCCAGGGCGATGGTGGAGACGCTCGACTGGCTCAGATCCAGACTTTCCAGCAGGGGCATGGAAGCCAGGAAGCTGTAATCGCCGCCGTGATAGTTCTGCAGGGTCAGATTTTTCAGGCCCGTGAAATACTGCAGATCGCTTATCTCGGTGACTGTGTCGGGAATGGTCAGCTCCTCGACGTCCCACAGGTTGTCGGTCATGATCGGCGCAGACGGGTCCAGGGACAGAGTCTCGCGCACGAAGGATTCAAAGGCGCTGGAGGCGAAGGTGACCTCCTCGACGATGTTGCCTATGGTGTAGCCGTTGACTGCAACGGGGGAGACCAGGCCGTTCTCGCCCACGACGATGGCCGAAACGGAGGATTCGCCGCCGGGCAGTTCCACGGGGGCGCTGTAGGGGGCGTCGGAGGTGGAGGGAAATTCCCCATCGACACGCAGGTAAGGCGTCCCGGACCGATAGGTCAGAGAGACGCTGATATAGTCGGAATAATAGCCGCTCTCCGGACTGAGGACGGGCGCCTCCGGCCGCATTTGTTCCAGCTGGGTGCGGACGGCCTCATTTTCTATATGGTCAAGCATCTGCTGAGCGTCCAGCAGCTTGTCCTGGGCTACATAAATACGCGAGAGGGCGAGATAGGGCGCGACGGCGTCCGGATGGTCGGAGATGGTGTGGACAAGGGTGTACTCAGCCTTGGTATAGTTGCCCGCGGCCACATAGGTGTCTGCCAGGGCCAGGGCCAGGTCATAATTCTCCGGATCCAGCTCATAGGCTGTGGTGTAAAGGCGGATCGCCCGGTTGTACCTGCCCGCGGCAGCGGCGTCGCCGGCGAGCTCTGCGCAGCGTTCGGCGGTCATATCCCGCTGGTAGATCAGAAAATACCATGCCGCGCCGCCGATCAGAGCGAGGACGAGCACGAGGCACAGGATCTTGATGAGTGTTTTTTTCATAAAACAGCTCCATTTCGTGGAAAATCGGCGCGGGATCGCGCATAAATTTTGATGATCAATGCAATTATTATACTTCGCAGGCCAGATTCTGTCAAGAATGGCCGCAATCTGCTGATTTGAAGAAAGGACGGCTATGCGTAAATACGAACCGGAAATCCTGATGGGACTGATTATGAGCCTTGCGCTTTTGCTGGCGTTTCCGCCGCGGGGCGCTGCCGCGCCGGAGCGGCCGTCCGCGAGCCATGCCGCCGTGCAGATCGATCTGGAGGCGCAGAAAGCTTCCTTTGACCGCACGCATTCCGTCCGACTCCTGCAAGGCGATGCGGTCGGCACGATTTCCATGCGGGAGTACCTGATCGGCGTGGTTCTGTCGGAGATGCCCATGTCCTTCGAGCCGGAGGCCCTGCGCGCCCAGGCCATCGCCTCCCGCACCTACGTTCTGCACAGCAGCAGGCATTCCGATGCGGACGTCTGTGACGACGGCGCCTGCTGCCAGTGCAGAGAGGATGAAGAATCGCTGCGGCGGCGTTTCGGGGCGGATTACGAGGCTGTGCGGGAAAAGGCGCAGCAGGCAGTGGACAGCACCGACGGAATCGTGCTGACCTACGGCGGCGCACTGATCGACGCCACCTATTTTTCCTGCTCCGGCGGCATGACAGAGGATGCCCGGGAGGTCTGGGGATCGGATGCGCCCTATCTGCGCGCCGTGGCGAGCCCGGGGGAGGAGAATGCCGGGAATTACTACAGCCGGGCGGAGTTCAGTCCGGAGGAATTCGCAGACGTCATTGCCGTACTGGAGCCGCGGGCCATCCCCGCGGGCGACCCGGCGGAATGGGTGGGGAAGCCGGTGCGCACCGACGGCGACGGCGTGCGGACCCTCGAGATCGGCGGAACGGTTTTGAGCGGCGCGCAGCTCCGCGAGGCTTTTGGACTCCGCTCCACGAATTTCAATCTGCATTGGGACGGCGAACGCTTCTGCTTCGACGTCTACGGAGCGGGGCATCGGGTGGGGCTGAGTCAGTGCGGGGCCCAGGCAATGGCTCTGGCGGGGGCCACGGCGGAGCAGATTTTGACAACATATTACACCGGGGTGGAAATCTCGCACATATAAACGCCGTTTCCGGGCAGTATTTTTATTCGACACGCTACTTGACATTTCGCCCATGAACGAGTATCATTCTATTTAGCGGTTTAAAGTGATAAACTTTCCGCCCCGGCAAAGCGCCGGGAACCCATCGCAAAGGATGATACATTATGAATGTCGTACTGACCTCCGTATTCTTAGTCATTTTCTTCGCCGTGATGCTGGGCATCGGCTTCTATTGCCGCCGGCATTCCACCTCCGTGGAAGGCTTCGTTCTCGGCGGACGCGGCGTGGGCCCCTGGCTCAGCGCTTTTGCCTTCGGCACCTCCTATTTCTCCGCCGTCATTTTTGTCGGCTACGCCGGTCAGTTCGGCTGGAATTTCGGCCTGGCCTCCACATGGATCGGCCTGGGCAACGCATTCATCGGCTCGCTGCTTGCCTGGACGATCCTGGGCCGCCGCACCCGCATCATGACCCAGCATCTGGGCTCGAGCACGATGCCTGATTTCTTCGGCATGCGCTACAACAGCCCCGGCCTCAAGATCGCGGCTTCGGTCATCACCTTCGTTTTCCTGATCCCCTATACCGCTTCGCTTTATAACGGCCTGTCCCGCCTGTTCTCCATGGCTTACAACGGCGTGGACTACTCTCTGTGCGTCATCATCATGGCCGTGCTGACGGGCATCTACGTCCTCTACGGCGGCTACATGGCCACCGCCATCAACGATTTTATCCAGGGCATCGTGATGCTCGTAGGCATCGTGGCGGTCATCGGTGCGGTCCTTGCCTCCAACGGCGGATTCAACGCGGCCATCGAGCAGCTGGCCACCGGCCCCAACGGCGGCTGGCAGTATGCCTCTTTCTTCGGCGCAAATCCGGGCTTTTTGTTCTTCGTCGTCATGCTGACGAGCCTGGGTACCTGGGGCCTGCCCCAGATGGTGGGCAAGTTCTACGCCATCAAGAATGAGGACTCCATCAAGAAGGGCACCGTGATCTCCACCCTCTTTGCCATCGTTGTGGCGGGCGGCTGCTACTTCCTGGGCGGCTTCGGCCGGCTCTATGATGTGGATGTGGCCGGACAGGGCTTCGACGCCGTCATCCCCACCATGCTCTCCACGCTGCCGTCGATCATCATCGGCATCGTGATCGTGCTGGTGCTCTCGGCCTCCATGTCCACCCTGTCGTCCCTGGTGCTGACCAGCGGCTCCACCATTACCCTGGACTTCATCGCGCCCCTGCGCCGCAACGGTCTGACGGAGAAGGGCAAGATGCTGCTGATCCGTGCGTTCATCGTGTTCTTCATCGTGGTTTCCGCCGTCATCGCCATTTTCCAGTATCGTTCCAAGAGCTTCCTGATCGCCCAGATGATGGGCGTATCCTGGGGCGCTTTGGCCGGCGCATTCCTGGCGCCCTTCTTCTACGGCCTGTACTGGAAGGGCGTGACCCGCGGCGGCGTCATCGCCTGCTTCATCTATGGCGTCGGCCTGGAGATCTTCCAGCTGCTCGTTTCGCTGAAGCTGATCAGCGTGGAGAACGTCCCGGTGCTGGGCTTCGTATTCAAGAACTCCCTGTATTCCGGCGTGTTCGCCATGGTGGGCGGCCTGGTGCTGGTGCCCATCGTCAGCCTGCTGACCCGGAAGGGAAAGCCTGCAGACGTGGAGCAGAAGTTCGAGTGCTACAGCCAGACCAAGACCGTCGGCATCACCGATTCCCTCGGCAAGTAAAACGATTGATTTTCCTTTTTTCCATATCCGACGCGGCCGCCGGGCATTGCCCGGCGGCCGCGTTGTCGTTTTTTGGCTTGATGTTTTTATAAAAAACCGGGCAAACTTTCTGCGGGGGTGATTATTGTGGAGCTCAAGACATTTGCCGCCTCCGTCGGCGCCGGCATGGTGCTGGGCGCGGCGGCGATCCTGATGATGCCGAAACAGAACAAGGTACGGCGCGCCATGCAGAAGACGGCCGATACCATTGAGGACAGCATTGAGGATTCCGTGCACCGCATGAAGCACTGCTGACCCGGCCCGCATTGTTGGCGGGCGAAAAAAAGGGAACCGCTGCGGTTCCCTTTTTGTATACATGGAAGCATCAGCCCAGCCAGCGCTGCAGGATGACGCAGAATTGTGCCCGGGTGGTGCCGCTCTTTGGGGAGAGCATGTCGCCCCGGGCAGTTTTGACGCCGTTGATCAAGCCTTCGTCCACTGCCCAGCGCATGGCCTCCAGAGCAAAATCAGATACTTCGCCCCGATCCGGGAAGGGGAAAAGGACGCTGGCGGGGCCTGGCCTGGCGCCGGTGTAGCGATACAGCACGGTCACAAGCTGTTCCCGGGTGATGGACTCGTCCGGACGGAAGCGTCCGTCGGGATAGCCGAGCATGATGCCCTGCCGGTTCGCCCAGGTGACGGCTTTGGCATACCAGGCGCCGGACGGCACGTCGGAAAACGGATTTCTCGCGCTGCCGAGATAGGGCGATCCGGCCTGACGATACAGCACCGTGGCAAGCTGGGCCCGGGTGAGGGTCTGTTCCGGCGCGAAGCGGCTGTGGCCGATGCCGTTCATCAGCTTTTCCGACACGGCAAAATCCAGCCCGGCGCGGTACCAGATGCTCTTGGGTACGTCCACAAAGTTGCTGCCCTGGTTCTGTTTTGCATAGCCGGAGGGTGTGGTCATGTTGGGAAGCGGCCGGTCGAAGAGCAGCCAGGCAAACTCCGGATAGTCGATGAACACGTTTCGGTTTCCCTGGAGCTCCTGCACGATGTCGTTGCGGCGCATTTCCCAGGCATCCACCGGGTCCCGGCGGCACCAGTCGAGAAGGGTGTCCAGGTTTTCGATGACCTTCCTGCCGTCGGAGCGCTCGTCTCCCTGACCGACGGCGGAGGTATTGGCGGTCA
Source organism: Oscillospiraceae bacterium (assembly GCA_015068455.1). GTDB lineage: Bacteria > Bacillota > Clostridia > Oscillospirales > Oscillospiraceae > SVMC01. The sequence continues at coordinate 197,985 of SVKO01000002.1, forward strand.
GATTCGGCTGCTCGTAGGTCACATAGACGTAGAGCAGGATCCGGGCCACGTCGCCCTTGACGTTGTCCGCCGTCTCCACGAGGCCCCGGCTGCCGCCGGCGGAATAGTCCCCGTTATACCACAGCACGGTGCGCCCGTTGTAGCTCTGTGTGTCCCAGGTGCTGCAGCGGCTCCGGACGTTGCCGAACGTGTAATTGCTGCGGGCGGAATTGACGTGGTAGTCCTCCGGCCGCAGGTGGTGCAGGTCGGAGCCCGCGCCGGTCTCATAGAAGGTGCCGTGGCTCTTGGGCCAGACGTGCTCCCGGGTGAGGGAGCCGCCCTTTGGCAGGAAGACGTCGGAATAAAACAGCATCGTTCCGGACCCGCCGGTGGTATCGGAGGAATACCAATATTTCGGAAGATCCGCGTAGGCGTATCTCGTTGTCAGGGTATGGGACATGAGATCGTGCAGGGTGCTGTACAGATCCGTGCGCATGGCGCTGTCGGAGGCGGAGGTATACTTTCCCGGCAGGGAGCAGATGCGCTTGAACGCGAAGGCCCCGGTGTAATAGGCCTGGGCCTTGTCGCTCAGAGATGCTGTGGTGTGCCGCTGCTGCGTATTGACGCTGACAGCACAGACGGAGCCTGCGAGTATGGCGCAGATGAGCAGCGCGGCGAGCATTCGTCTGCCGGTCCGGATCATTTTGCTTCCTCCTTTGCGTGAAAAACCGGAAAACCATGGAAAAGTTCACAGTCTGTTCTTTTATTTCAGTATGCGGCATGATATAATCATTCATGCCTGTGCCGCTGGCCGGGAACCATTTCGGAAAAGAGGTCGTATCATGCAGCGTTTGCTTCTGATCGTCAATCCCTGCGCGGGGACGAAGCGTATTCCCCGTTTTTTCCCGCAGATTATCGAGCTGTTCCGTGCCCGGGGCTTTGAAAGCACCGTCTATATGACCAATGGCCGGGGCGACGCCACGGATATCGTCCGTGAACGCGGCGGCGACTTTGACCGCATCGTGTGCGCCGGCGGCGACGGCACCTTCAACGAGGTGATCACCGGCCTGCTGTCTGCCGGCCTCACCACGCCCCTGGGCTACATCCCCTGCGGGAGCACCAACGATTTCGCCACGACGCTCCGGCTGCCCAAGACCATCATGGAAGCGGCGGCAAGCGCTGCCGGCGAAACGTCCTGCGCCCTGGATGTGGGACAGTTCGGCGACCGGTATTTTTCCTATGTGGCCTCCTTCGGCGCCTTCGCCCGGACCTCCTATGCCACGCCCCAGAGCGTCAAGAATGCCCTGGGTCACCTGGCCTATGTGCTGCAGGGGATCTCGGACATCCCGTCCATCCGCCCGCTGCATATGCGCCTGGAGCTCGACGACCTTGTCTTCGAGGACGATTATATCTTCGGCGCCGTCAGCAACTCCACCTCCGTGGGAGGCGTGCTGACCCTGGATGAGAGCCGCGTGGATCTCAACGACGGCCTGTTTGAGCTGGTGCTGATCAAGTCGCCGAAGGATATTTTTGAGCTGAGCGAATGCATCCGCGCCCTCAGCGCACAGGACTATTCTTCCAAGATGATCACCTTTGTCAGCGCGCCGGAGGTGCGGGCTTTTTCCGGCGAGACGCTGGACTGGACGCTGGACGGAGAATGCATGCCCGACGTCAACGAGACGACGATCCGCAATCTGCGCAGCGCCATCACCCTGTACTGCTGATGAAAAATACGACGCTATGCTATATCCTCCGCGGGGATGAGGTGCTGATGCTGCACCGGACCGCGAAGCAAAACGACGAGAATGAGGGCAAATGGATCGGCGTCGGCGGCAAGATGGAGGCGAACGAGAGTCCGGATGACTGCCTTCTGCGCGAGGTGCGCGAGGAGACCGGGCTGCGCCTGACGCGCTGGCGCTATCGCGGGATCGTCACCTTCGTGTCGGATCGGTGGGAAGGGGAGTACATGCACCTGTTCACCGCCGACGGTTTTGAAGGCGAGCTCATGCCCTGCTCCGAGGGCGAACTGGCGTGGATCTCCCGCAGCCGGATTGCCGATCTGCCGCAGTGGGAAGGGGACCGGATCTTCCTGTCGCTGCTGGAGCAGAACGCGCCGTTTTTCTCCCTCAAGCTGTGCTATGAGGGCGACCGGCTGGCACGCGCTGTGCTGGACGGAAAGGAATTATCCCTTTGAAAATGAAATGTGCCCGCTCTCCGGCTGGGGAGCGGGCTTGATTTTTTAATCTACGTCGGCGTAGTCAGCGTACTCGGCTTCGATCTCGGCCTTGCGGAAGGGGTTCAGACGGATCATATCCGCCTTGGTGGGGAGCTTGTCGAAGATGGCCTTCTTGGTGGGAAGCTTGGCGCGGATCTGCTCCTTGGTGGGCAGCTTTTCCTTGGCCTTCTCCGTGAACTCGCCGCGGCGCTCATAAAGGGCGGTGAGCTTGTCCCAGAAGGCGGCGATCACGAACAGTACGCCCGCCAGGACGGCAAAGGCCGCTGCGATTTTAAGGATGATCTTGACTGATTTCATAGCGAACCTCCTGTTGTTTTTATTTTGAACAGTATACCACAAAACATGCGCTTTGGCAATGGTTTTTCGCGAAAACGCGCATTTTTTCAAAGATATCCGTACATTCCGCGCACGCTGACCTCGCCGGAGGAGACGAGCGCGCGGCTCCCGTCGGGATATTCCACCTCCAGGGCGGCATAGTCGTTCAGTCCGATGGCTCTGGCCTCACGCTTGCCGTCCGGCCAGAGCACCTGGACCTGCTTTCCCAGGGTGACGCATCGGGCGCGGTAGCGCTCCATCCATGCCGCGCGTTCGGTCAGCAGTTCCCTGCTGAGCCGGGAGATGGCGCGGATCAATTCCGCCGCCAGGGCATTGCGGTCCGGGTCTTTGCCGGTCTGCATGGCGATGGAAGTGGCGATGTCGGCGAGTTCCGGCGGGAAATCCGACGGGCGCTGGCAGCAGTTGACGCCGATGCCCACAACGGCATATTGCACTCTGCCGCTCTCCAGCTCCACGGACAGCTCCGTGAGGATGCCGGAGAGCTTTTTGCCGCCGGCCACCAGGTCGTTGACCCATTTGATGCCGGCCTGAAGCCCGGTCTGCGTTTCCACGGCCTCGGCGCCCGCTTCAGCCGCGCAGGCGCTCAGGTGCATCAGCGCGTCGGGCCTGGCGTCGGGGCGGAGGATGACGCTCAGATATATGCCCATACCGCCGGGGGAGGCAAAGCTGCGGCCCCGCCGGCCGCGGCCGCCGGTCTGGCGCTCGGCCAGCACGCAGGTGCCCTCCGGCGCACCGGCCCCGGCGAGCTGTTTTGCCAGGTTGTTGGTGGAGTCCACGCTGTCCACCACCGTGACGGAGCCCGCCCAGGGATGACCGCCGAGATGATTTTTGATCTCCACAGCGCTGAGGGCCTGCGTGGTCTGCACCAGGACATAGCCCCTGCGGGGGACGGAGTCGATGCGGTAGCCCTCTTTTTGCAGGGCGCCCACGGCCTTCCATACCGCGGTGCGGGAGATCCCCAGCACTTCGGCGATGGCCTGGCCGGACAGGGGAGACGTTTGCTGCCGCAGCAGCGCCAATACTTCATGTTTTGTCATAAATGCCTCACCGAAAAATGATCAGGTACAGAAACCAGGCGGCCACCACAATTGCCATAACCAGGAAAAGCTTCCAGGCCGCGTCGCCGGTGGTTTCGCTTTCCGATTGCGGACCCTCGGACATGTATGTGTCATAGGCTTCCATCAGCTCGTCTTCGTCCACGGGGACGGGCGGGCCGGACAGCAGATTGAGGCACTGCCTGGCCCGGGGCAGATCCCGGCTGTCCACATACAGCTGACCGGGTACGGTCTGCTCCTCCTCCATGCGGATGAACATGCCGTTCCCGCCGTAGAGATAGCAGGCTATGCCCGCGCGGCGCAGCAGGGCCGGAAGCTCCCAGGCGCAGTCGCCTTCGGTCTCAAAGAAGAACACCGGGTCGAATTCCGGCGATGCGGGCAGCGTTTCCACCAGAGGCACGCCGCAGTCGGCGCAGACGGTAAAGCCTTCGCGGTATTCGGCTCTGCATTTGGGACAGAACATGCGCCTCGCCCCCTTTCTGCGTCTACTTTGCCATAAAGAGGAGAAAATGTCAAACTTTTTTCCCGCGTTGTGTCAATTGCTTTTCCGTGCGGCGTATGTTATGATATGGCAAACGCAGTTTTTTGCACAGAAGGAGGCAACGCAATGCGTGTGATCGTGACTGTTTACGGCCTGGACCGGGTCGGTATCATCTATGGCGTATGCAAGCTGCTGGCGGAGGCCAATGTCAACATCCTTGACATCAGCCAGACCGTCATGCAGGAGTTTTTCACCATGACCATGCTGGCGGATATGTCCGGCGCCACCAAGGAGCTCGTGAAGCTCCGCGAGCAGCTCAATGAGCTGGGCAAAGAAATCGGCGTGACCATCCGTATCCAGAGCGAGGATATCTTCACCGCCATGCACACGGTGTAAGGAGGATCTCATGCTTACCAATGCCGAAATCATGCAGACGGTCGATATGCTCGACCATCAGAAGCTCGATATCCGAACCATCACCATGGGCGTGTCTCTGCGGGACTGCGCCGATCCCAACCCCACCCGCTGCGCCCAGAAGATCTATGACAAGATCTGCCGCTGCGCCGAGCGCCTGGTGCCCGTGGGCTGCGCCATCGAGGCGGAGCTGGGCATCCCCATCGTCAACAAGCGCATCTCCGTCACGCCCATCGCCCTGGTGGCAGAGAGCTGCCGTACAGACAGCTATGTGCCCTTCGCCCAGGCAATGGATCAGGCGGCCCGCGTCTGCGGCGTCAATTTTATCGGCGGTTTTTCCGCCCTGGTCCACAAGGGCATGACCCACGGCGATGAGACCCTGATCGAATCCATCCCCGAAGCTCTGGCTGTGACCAATGCGGTCTGCTCGTCCGTCAACGTGGCCACAACCCGCGCGGGCATCAACATGGACGCCGTGCAGCGCATGGGCCAGATCATCAAGCGCACCGCCGAGCTTACCGCCGATGCTGACGGCATCGGATGCGCCAAGCTGGTGGTCTTTGCCAATGCCGTGGAGGACAATCCCTTCATGGCAGGCGCCTTCCACGGCGTGGGCGAGCCGGAGAGCGTCATCAATGTGGGCGTCTCCGGTCCGGGCGTGGTACGCCATGCCCTGGAGGCCGTGCGCGGCCGGCCCTTTGACGAGGTGGCCGAGACCATCAAGCGCACCGCCTTCCGCATCACCCGCATCGGCCAGCTGGTGGCCCAGGAGGCCGCCAGCCGTCTTGGCGTGCCCTACGGCATCGTGGATCTGTCTCTGGCGCCGACGCCCGCCGTGGGCGACAGCGTGGCCCGCATCCTGGAGGAGATGGGTCTGGAGACCTGCGGCACCCACGGCACCACCGCTGCCCTTGCCCTGCTCAACGACGCCGTCAAGAAGGGCGGCGTGATGGCCTCGGGCCATGTGGGCGGCCTTTCCGGCGCCTTCATCCCCGTATCCGAGGACGAGGGCATGATCGCCGCGGCACGCTGCGGCACCCTGACCCTCCAGAAGCTGGAGGCCATGACATGCGTCTGCTCCGTGGGCCTGGATATGATCGCCGTTCCCGGCGATACCTCAGCCGAGACCATCTCCGCCATCATCGCAGACGAGGCCGCCATCGGCGTGGTCAACAACAAGACTACCGCCGTCCGCCTGATCCCCGCCCCGGGCAAAAAAACCGGCGACGAGGTCTCCTTCGGCGGCCTGCTGGGCACAGCGCCGGTCATGCCGGTGCTTACACCCTCCGCTGCGGATTTCATCGCCCGCGGCGGCCGTATCCCCGCGCCCCTGCACAGCCTTCGCAACTAAAATTGAAGAAAGAGAATGGAAGAAGCTATGAACAAGAAACCAGCGCCCAAGGCGGCGGCATTGATCCCCATCGGCGTATTTCTGGTCCTGTATCTGGGCCTCGGCATCCTGTTTGAGTACATTCTGAAGATCCCCATGGGTTTCTATCAGATCCCCATCGTGGTCGCCTTCCTCGCCGCCATCCTGGTGGCCTGCCTGCAGAACCGCGCGGTCAGCTTCGACGACAAGCTGGAGCTGATGGCCCGAGGCGTGGGCGACAAGAACATCATGACCATGATCCTCATCTTCCTGGCCGCCGGCATTTTTGTCGGCGTCACGGGGCGCTCCAGCGCCGAAGCGGCGGCCTACTTCCTGCTGAGCGTCGCGCCGCCGAAGCTGGCGGTGGCGGTGCTGTTCGTGGTGTCCTGCTTCGTATCCGTGGCCATGGGCACCTCCGTGGGCACCATCACCCTGATCGCGCCCATCGCCGTGGCGGTCAGCGCGGGCTCCGGCTTCTCGCTGCCGCTGTGCATCGCCTCGGTCATCGGCGGCGCCATGTTCGGCGATAACCTCTCGTTCATCTCCGACACCACCATCGCCGCCTGCTCCACCCAGGGGGTGGGCATGCGGGAAAAATTCCGCGCCAACTTCAAGATCGCCCTTCCGGCAGCGCTGCTGACCCTGGCGCTGATCCTGCTGATTTCCATGCGCGCGGAGATCAATTCCATTCCCACCGGCGACCACAACCTTCTCCTGCTGATCCCCTATATCCTGGTGCTGATCGGTGGGATCGCCGGGCTGAACGTGTTCGTGGTGCTGCTCATCGGTATCGTCACCGGCGCGGTCATTTCCCTGGCCACCGGCCAGATGTCCGCGCTGGAGATTCTCGGCGGCATGGGCGCCGGCGTCAGCGGCATGTTTGAGACCATCCTCGTCACGATCCTCGTCTCCGCCCTGTGCGGCCTCATCCGGGCCTACGGCGGCTTTGAGAGCCTGCTGGGCTTCATCCGCCGCACCTTCAAGGGAATCCGCGGCGGCCAGCTGGGCATCGGACTGCTGGTGGGCCTCATGGACATTGCCACGGCCAACAATACCGTCGCCATCGTCATGGCCGGCCCCATCGCCAGGGAGGTCAGCGAGGATTACGGCATCGCGGGCAGAAAGTCTGCGTCCCTGCTGGACACCTTCTCCTGCATTTTCCAGGGCGTCATTCCCTACGGCGCGCAGATGCTGGTGGCCATCTCCGCATGTGCGACCCTGGGCTACACGGTATCTGCCTTTGAGATCATCCCGCTGCTGTTCTATCCGTTCCTGCTGCTTGTATCGAGCCTGGTATTTATCGGTCTGGAAAAGAACAGGTAATATGATGAATACGATAAAAAACCGTCCGGCCTATGCCGGACGGTTTTTTAATTCTCCATCTGTCTGCCCAGGAAGGAGGCTACGGTTTGCACCAGCTTCTGATCCGCCTCCTGGGGCGCTTTATCCGATTCATCCATTAAAAGCATGACGCAGCCCATGAGATCGCCGCTGGAAATGATGGGCGCGGCCACGCCCAGGTGGTAGCGGTCCACATCCTCGGCGGCCTGCACCTTGGCGCTGCCGGGAGTATAGCGATAGCTCTTCCGCTCCTCCATGAGATGCGCCAGCTCCTGCGAATTGGATTTGGACAGCAGCTCCCGCTTCGGGATGCCGGACAGGGCGATGATGCTGTCCCGGTCCGATACCGCGGCGATGGCGCCGGTATTCTTGCCGATGGAGTCGCAGATCTGATCGGCGAAATCCTGCAGATCCCCCATGGGGGAGTACTTCTTGAAAATCACCTCGCCGTCGCGCTCGGTATAGATCTCCAGCGGATCGCCTTCGCGGATCCGCAGGGTGCGGCGGATCTCCTTGGGGATGACCACGCGGCCGAGGTCGTCGATCCTCCGGACAATGCCTGTTGCTTTCATATAAAAATCCTCCTGTATTTCTATCTGTTGTCACGGATAGTATTTACGGGAGGATTTTTGTTATTCACTTTGATTGCGTGACGGCGCCGATGATCGGTTATCCCTTGATCGCACCGGCGATGAAGCTGTCCTGGATCTTCTTGCTGAGGAAGATATAGATGAACAGCGTCGGGAAGGTGGCAAGGACCAGGGCGGCGCCGATGGGACCCCAAGCCGTCGTGTACTGACCGGACAGGGCCTGGACGCCCACGGGCAGCGTTTTCAGCTCGGTTTTGCTGATGAAAATGTTGGCGAACATCAGCTCGTTCCAGCACTGCAGGAAGGTGTAGATGCCGACGGTGGCCACGGCGGGCTTCATCAGCGGAACAATGATCCTGAAGAAGATGCCCCACACGCCGCAGCCGTCGATGCAGGCCGATTCGTCCAGCTCCCGCGGGAGCTCATTCATGAAGCCCGTACAGACCAGGATCGCCATGGACAGCGAGAAGGCCGCGTAGGGGATGATGAGGGCCCAGTAGGTGTTGAGCATATGCAGCCGCGAAAGCGTCACATAGATCGGCACGATGGAGGCGTGGATGGGGATGGTGAGACCCAACATGAAGAACTTGTTGAGGGTCTTGCGCTGCCGCCAGATCAGCCGGGTCAGCGCGAAGGTGGCCATCAGAGCCACGGCCAGGGTGATGAGGATCGTGGCCACCGCCACGATGGTGCTGTTGAGGAAGTATTTTCCCATCCGACCCGTGTTCAGAGCGCTGGTATAGTTCGACCAGAGCCACTGCTTGGGAAGACCCACGACGTTGTCGCCGAAAATCTCCGCGTTTGACTTCAGGGAGAAGGTGAACATCCAGTAGACAGGGAACAGGTTGATCAGCATCCAAAGGATCAAGCCGATATAGATGGCGACCCGTCTGCCTTTGCTAATATTTCTCATACGTTCAGTCCTCCTCTTTGAAGATCGCGTTGATCAGCAGGGCGAAGCCGAAGCAGAGAATGATCAGCATCACGGCGATGGTGCTGCCCATGCCGTAGCGGTTGCGCAGGAAGAGCATATTGATCATCAGAGTGCTGGGCACCTCCGTGGAATGCAGAGGCCCGCCGTTCGTCAGAACGTAGATCAGGTCGAAGGATTTCAGGGAGCCCGTGATGGCAAAGATCACGCTGATGCGGATGATGGGCTTGATATAGGGCAGTACGACAAACCGGTTGATCTGCCCGTCCGTCGCACCGTCGAGCATGGCGGCTTCGCGTAGCTCCGGCGGGACGCTCTTTACACCGGCATACAAAAGCAGCATGTGGTAGCCGACGTACTGCCAAAGGGTCGGGACGAACACCGCACCCAGGGCGGTTTCCTTCGTTCCGAGCCAGACCTTGGTCCACTTTTCAAGACCGATGGATCTCAGCAGCACGTTCAGAACGCCGTAGTCGGGGTTGTAGATCTTCAGCCAGAGCTGGCCGATGACCACCGTGGAAATCAGAACGGGCATGAAGTAAACCGACAGGAACGTGCGTTCGCCCTTGATCTTTTTGCCCAGGGTCAGCGCCAGGGCGAGGGCCAGCGGCAGCTGCAGGAACACCGAAAGCGCCGCCAGCAGCAGAGAGTTGCGCAGCGCCCGCAGGAAACCGATGGAGTTGCTTGTGAACAGCTCCTTATAGTTTGCCAGGCCGATGAATGCCTTCGCTCCGATGCCGTTCCAGTTGAAGAAGCTGTAATAAAGGCTCGTTATGATCGGCGCGATCAGGACCCCGCAGAACAGGAGCAATGCCGGCAGCAAAAAAACCAGGATATAGAATTTATTGCTGTATAGTCTTTTCATTGTCAGTATCCTTCCTCGCTGAGTAATCGCTGATGCATCCGGCGCGGAAAGACGCACCCGGGAAATGGATCAGAGGTTACCCAAGGAGGCGGCCCTCCCAGAGCTCTGGACCGTCTGAGAAAAGCCGCCTCCGGTTTCAGTGATAGGGGATCAGCCGATGTCTTTCTTCAGGCCATCCACGAAGGCCTTGCCGTCGATCTCGCAGCCGTAGACGCGGGAGACATAGTCCAGGTAGGTGTTGGCGGGGTCGCCGCTCATGGCGGTGTCGCCGAACAGAACCATGCCGTCGGACTCGGCAACGATCTTGGCAACGTCAGAGACGAGCTTCTTGACTTCGCTGGTGTCGTAGTCGGGAGTCCAGGCGGGCAGACCGGAGCCGGCCAGATAGCCGTAGTGGCAGATGGTGCGGCCAAGCTCGAAAGCGGCGGTGGCAGCAAAGGCGGGATCGGAAGCGGTCGCGGCAACAGCGAGGGTGTCGGACGGGCCGCCGATGACCTGGCTGTAGGTAGCCTTGTCGGCGTTCATGACGGGGAAGAGAGCGACCTGGAAGTTGCCGGCGGCATCGTTGACTTCGCCGCAGTTCCAGGAGCCGTTCTGATAGAAGGCATACTGGCCGTTGATGAAGTTGGCCTTGACCTCGTCGTTGCCCAGACCGGCGCCGGCGGGATCGAAGTAACCCTTGTTGATCATATCCTGGAAGGTGGAAACGGCGGTGGCAATGTCGGGATCGTTCCAGGAAGCTTCACCGGCGAAGATCTTGTTCAGGGACTCGTAGCCGATGGTCTTCTCGATGATGGGCTCCAGGTACTCGGTGACGCACCAGGTCTCCTTGCCGGCGCAGCCGAAGGGGATGATGCCCTTGGCGACCAGAGCGTCGCAGCAGGCGGTCAGATCTTCATAGGTCTCGGGAACATGATCCCAGCCGGCCTCGGCCAGCAGGTCCATGTTGGCGAACAGGGTAACGATGTTCATGGTCAGAGGCACGCCGTAGTGCTTGCCGCCGTAGGAGGCGTTCTGCAGCATGACCTCGGGAAGCTCCTTGGAGAAGCCCTTGTAGGCCTCGTCCAGGCAGTAGACGTTGCCGGCAGCGACGAAGTCGCCCAGGAAAGCGCCGGCCCAGGTGAAGAAAATGTCGGGCAGGGACTCGGGATCGCTCATGGCAGCCTTGATCTTGGTCTTGTAGGATTCGTTCTCAAAGGCTTCCCACTGGAAGTCGACGTCGGGATGGTTGGCCTTGAATTCTTCAGCGGCCTTTTCGTAAGCGGGACGGTTGGCGTCGCTCTCAGTGGCGATGCACCACATGGTCAGGGTCTTCTTTCCGTCCTTGTTGCCGGAGCCGGACTGCTTGGCGCAGGCACACAGCGAAAGGACCAGGCACAGAGCAAGGATGAGTGCAAGAATCTTTTTCATTTTGAACCTCCTAATGATTCATGTTGTCTGTGTGAGATGGTGTGTATTTATAGCTTTGGGCCCGGTGCGCTGCCCCGCGTCCAGACAGGGCGGCCGCCACCGGCCAAAATCTATACGGGATTAGCAGGGTCACTTCATTCTGACCATGCGCCAGGGGTATTCGACGGTCAGTCTGTCGCCGTCCAGGGTGAAATAACAAAGAGTGTCGGCGAACTGGCCGTCGGCGTACTGCAGGGTGAAGGTGCCGGCGGACTCGTCGAGGGCATAGGTGCCGGAGAACGTTCCGTCCTCCAGGAAGGCGCCTTCTGCGTTGAACTCATAGGACCAGCCGCCTTCGTCGCTGCGCCAGGCGCCGGCCAGGCCGTCATGGGCGCCGTCGCTGTGGTAGTCGGTGCGCTTGTAAACGATCAGACCTTTGTCGTCGGAGCTGCAGCGGATTTGCGCGGCGGGGCCGTCGGTGCAGGAGAGCTCCAGCGTTGTGCCGTCGAAGGTGAAGCGGTCGTAGCGCCTGCCCTCATATTCGGCGGCGCCGTCGGCCTTGAGGGTCAGGGCCGCGGATTCGGGCTCATAGTCATAGGCCCATTTTCCCACGATCGCCTGGGCCTGGGGGGAGAGGTCAGCCTTTTTTCCGCAGCCTGCCAGCGCGAGTGCGGCAAGCAGCAGGAAAAGAACGGCGGTCAGTTGTTTTTTCATAGATTTTCATCCTTCCGCACGCAGTCGGAGAGCTCTGCGCTGACGGGCGCACGGCCGGTCAGCGCTTCGGTACGCCGGTCCGGCGCGCCGAAGCCCGCGTAGAGGATCCAGCGCCCGCTGCCCGGAATGCGCTCGCCGCAATCATTGACAACGGTGAAAGCCCGCGGATCGATGGCGACGGAGAATTCCGCTTCCGCCCCCGCCGCCAGATGGATCCGGCGGAAGCCGCACAGCACGGGATTGGGCGGGGCGTCGGGGGAGCCTTCATCGCGGATGTACAGCTCAATGACCTCGTCCGTATCGCGCTTGCCCTCGTTTCTGACCCGGACCGCTGCCTGCGTCCGGTCTGCGTGCAGATCGGTGACGGCACATTTTGCATAGGTCAGGCCGTAGCCAAAGGGATACAGCGGCGTCCCACGGTAATAGCGATAGGTGCGGCCGCGCATGGAATAATCGGTGAACTCCGGCATTTCCGCCAGAGCGCCGTTGTAGTAGAAGGTGACGGGCAGCTTTCCGGAAGGGGAGCGATCTCCGAACAGGAGCTGTGCCACGGCTTTTCCGCCAAGGGCGCCGGGATACCAGCTCATGAGTACGGCGGAGGCATCCTCCTGGGCGACGCTCAGATCGATCGCGCTGCCCGCCATCAGGATCACGACGGTGGGCTTGCCCACAGCCAGTATACGCTCAAGCAGGATCTGCTGGGGCTCCGGGAGACACAGGTCGGGCTTATCGCCGGAATAGTAGCTGTTGCCGGTGTCGCCTTCTTCGCCCTCCAGGGTTTCGTCCAGTCCGAGGACGAGGATCACCTTGTCGCTGTGCTCGGCGACCGCCACCGCCTCTGCGATGCGGTCGTGGGGCTTGGCAAGGGGCTCTGTCCGGTCGCCCGACAGGGCGCAGCCGGCGGAGTAGAGGATCCGGCAGCGGCCCGCGGTCCGGTCCTGGATGCCCTCCAGAACCGTGGTATACCGTGAGGCGGTGCCGTGATAATTTCCGATCAGTGCGCTGCGGCTGTTGGCGTTGGGGCCGATGACGCCCAGGGTGCCGCAGGTTTCGGCGTCCAGGGGAAGCAGGCCGTCGTTCTTCAGCAGAACGCAGGATTCCGCGGCCGCCTTCAGGGACAGCGAAAGATGGGAATCGCATTCGATCACGTCGTAGCCGATTTCGTCGAATTCGCTGCCCTCGTCGCCCAGGATGCCGAGCATATAGCGGACGGTAAAGAGCCGAACGGCGCAGCGGGTGATATCTTCCTCTGTGACGAGCCCTTCTTTGTATGCCTGCAGGATGTTCTGGTAGGCACAGCCGCAGTTGAGGTCGCAGCCGGCCTTCAGAGCCATGGCGGCGGAGTGGGCGGCGTCGGGAGTCACCTTGTGGTTTTCGTGGAAATCGCGGATCGCCCAGCAGTCGGAGACAAAATGGCCTTCGAAGCCCCAATCATCGCGAAGCTTTGTCATAAGGTAATTGCTGGCGCAGCAGGGCTCGCCATTGGTGCGGTTGTAGGCACCCATGACCGATTCCACGCCGGCATCGCACACCAGAGCGCGGAAGGCGGGGAGATAGGTCTCCTCCAGGTCCTTCGGCGAGGCAACGGCGTTGAAGCTGTGGCGCAGGGCTTCGGGGCCGCTGTGCACGGCAAAATGCTTGGCGCAGCCGGAGGTGCGCATGGTCTCTCCGTCGCCCTGCAGGCCCCGTACAAATGCCGTGCCCAGACGGGAGGTGAGGTAGGGGTCTTCTCCATAGGTTTCATGCCCGCGGCCCCAGCGGGGATCGCGGAAGATGTTGACATTGGGCGACCACATGGTCAGTCCGTGGTAGATGTCCCGGTCCCCGAGGACGGACAGCGCGTTGTACTTGGCTCTGGCTTCGACGGAAGCGGCTTCGGCGATCTTTTCCAGCAGCTCGTCGTCAAACATGGCGGCCAGGCCGATGGCCTGGGGGAAGATCGTGGCGGTGCCGCCGCGGGCGACGCCGTGCAGGGCTTCGTTCCACCAGTTGTATTCCGGAATGCCCAGCCGCTCGATGGCGGGAGCGTCAAAACGGAGCTGAGACGCTTTTTCCTCCAGGGTCATGCGGTCCACCAGCGCCTGGGCCAGAAGCCTTGCCTGTTCACGCTTCATTCACGGTTCCTCGTCTTTCCGGCCTCCGGGCCTTCATTCAGTCAGGTCTGCGACAGTCTCGCCTTCCAGCAGATTGCCTTCGATCACAATGTGTTCCGGCGGTGTGGTGCGCGGATGCTCAATCTTTTCAATCAGCTTGGACGCGGCCGTTTTTCCCAGCGCAGCGCAGTTCTGACGCCAGGTCGTGAGTTTGGGACTGACCATCCGGGCCATGTGTATGCCGTCGTAAGCGGCGACGGAAATATCTTCGGGTACACGCAGGCCATGCTCATAAATGGCGTTGATGCCGCCGATATAGGCATAGTCGTCGGGGAAGAGAATACAGGTGGGTCTGGGCTGCAGGGCGAGCAGCCGATTGGTTGCTTCATGGCAGCTGACAGGCTCATGGTATTCGCAGGCTTCCATGTACTCGTCGGGGATTTCAAGGTCAAGCGCTTCGCAGGCCCGGTAGAAACCGGTGAGGCGGCACTCCGTAACGGCGGTGGGATTGCCGTGGATATAGGCGATGGCGCGGTGGCCCTTTTCGTAGACGTGGCGGACCAGGCACTCCATGCCGTGCATATTGTCGGACATTACGGCGGTGCGGTTATTAAAATTGTGGTCGAGGGTGACCACGGGGATCTCGGAGAAAACCAGCTCCTGAACCAGGGGATCGTGGAAATCCGCGCAGATGATGGCGATGCCGTCCACACCGCGGTAGAGCGCATGCTGCAGATAGCTGGTGCTCTGCTGGCCGACGTTGGAGCTGATAAAGGTGATGTCATAGCCGCAGCGCTCGGCTTCGGCGCGGAAGCTGTTCAGGGTCGCTGCGAAGTACTCGTGCATAAAGCCGCTGTTCTGCAGATCGGAGAACAGGATGCCGAGATTAAAGGTGCGGTTGGTTTTGAGGGCGCGGGCTGCGGCATTGGCTGTGTAGCCCAGTTCCTGCGCGGCAGCAATCACGCGCTGACGTGTCGCTTCGCCGATGTCCGGCGCGCCGTTGAGCGCTTTGCTGACCGTCGCTGCAGAGACGCCGCATTGAAGCGCGACGTCCTTAACGGAAACCACAACGAATGCCCCCTTACTTAATCGTTTTCGTACCCTTACCATACATCGGTTTTCATCAGAGTGCAAGCAAAATATGATCAAAAATACATTTTTATCAGTAATATACAATTTCCATCCATTTGATTTAGTAAAAAAGCACATATACAATTTGTACATTTTTGAATAGATGTCCAAGGAAAAAATGAGATTTCAAAAAACAGACGTTTTCAGAAAAAATTCCTTGCTTTTTTGCGAAGATTGGGATAATCTTTAAAAGAAAGGACAACTTAAACGATTTCATAACAGGGGGATATGGTCATGCGATTCGGCTGTTTTGACGATGTGCGCAGGGAATACGTGATCTCCACGCCGCGCACGCCGCTGCCCTGGATCAACTATCTGGGCTGCGAAGACTTCTTTACGCTGCTTTCCAATACCGCCGGCGGCTACAGCTTTTATCGGGATGCCCGCCTGCGCCGGCTGACCCGCTACCGCTACAACAACTGTCCCTTGGATTCCGAGGGGTTCCGTGTCTATGTCCGCGACGGGCAGACCGTGTGGAATCCCGGCTGGCAGCCGGTGCAGACGGAGCTGGATTCCTACCGCTGCCGCCATGGCCTGGGCTACAGTGTGATTGAGGGCGAAAAGAACGGCATAAAGGTCAGCCAGGAGCTTATGGTTCCCATCGGGGACAACTGCCTGCTCATGCGCGTGCGCGTAAATAATGTAAGCGGGACCGGAAAGAAGATATCCCTGTTCCCTTATATTGAATTCTGCCTCTGGGACGCCATGGACGACGGCTCCAACTTCCAGCGCAACTACTCCACCGGCGAGGTGGAGGCCTCGGACCGGGCCATTTTCCACAAGACCGAGTACCGCGAGCGCCGGGATCACTACTGTGTGTTCTGGGCCAACCGTGACGCCGACGCCTTCGATACCCGCCGCGACGCCTTCATCGGCGTCTACGGCAGTCCCGCCAGGCCCGAGGCCGTCTTCGGCGGCGGCTGCAGCGGCAGCATCTGCCACGGCTGGCAGCCCATTGCGGCCCAGCAGTTCGACCTGGAGCTGCACGCGGACGAAGAGGTCAGTCTGATTTTCGGCCTGGGCTATGTTGAGAACCCCCGGGCGGAAAAATGGAGCGCCGAGGGGCGGATCAACCGGTCCCGGGCCGAGGAAATGATGGCCCGCTACGCCGACGACGCTGCCTTTGACGGCGCCATGGCCGCGATCCGCGCCCACTGGTCGGCTCTGCTGGACCGCTATCAGGTCGAGTCCGGCGAGGAGAAGCTCGACCGGATGGTGAATATCTGGAACCAGTACCAGTGCATGGTCACCTTCAATCTCAGCCGCTCGGCCAGCTATTTTGAATCCGGCATGGGCCGGGGCATGGGCTTCCGGGATTCCTGCCAGGATCTGCTGGGCTTTGTTCACATGATCCCGGAGCGGGCCAGGGAGCGCATCCTGGACATCGCCGCCACCCAGTTCCCCGACGGCAGCGCCTATCACCAGTATCAGCCTCTGACGAAAAAGGGCAACACCGCCCTGGGCAGCGGCTTCAACGACGATCCCCTGTGGCTGATCGCGGGGGTGGACGCCTATCTGCGGGAGACAGGGGACTGGAGCATCCTTGACGAGAGGGTGGATTTCGACAACGACCCCAGCCTGGCCGAGACCCTGCTGGAGCATCTGCGCCGCAGCTTCCGCTTTACCCGTACCCATCTCGGCCCCCACGGGCTGCCGCTGATCGGACGGGCGGACTGGAACGACTGCCTGAACCTCAACTGCTTCTCCGAGCATCCCGGCGAGAGCTTTCAGATTACCGGCCCCAGCGACGGCCCCGTGGCGGAGAGCGTGTTCATTGCGGGTATGTTTGTAAAATACGGCGGCGCCTGGGCGGAGATCCTCCGCCATCTGGGCCATACGGAGGAGGCCATGCAGGCCGAATCCGCCGTCAATGCCATGGAAGCCGCCGCGCTGGATGCGGGCTGGGACGGGGAATGGTTCCGGCGCGCCTACGACGCCTTCGGCAACGTGGTGGGCGGCAGAGAATGCGCCGAGGGGCAGATCTTCATCGAACCCCAGGGCATGTGCGTCATGGCCGGCATCGGCGTGCAGACGGGACAGGCGGAGCGGGCGCTGCGGAGCGTGCGCGAACGCCTGGATACGAAATACGGGATCGTGCTGCAGCAGCCGGCCTACACCGGTTATCATGCGGAGCTGGGCGAGATCACCAGCTATCCCCCCGGCTATAAGGAAAACGCCGGCATCTTCTGCCACAATAATCCCTGGATCGTCTGCGCCGAAGCCGAGCTGGGCCACGGCGATCGTGCCTTTGAGGTGTATTGCCGCACCTCGCCCGCCTATATCGAGGAGATCAGCGAGATCCACCGCACCGAGCCATATGTCTACAGTCAGATGATCGCGGGAACCGACGCCCCCGATTTCGGCGAGGCGAAAAACAGCTGGCTCACCGGCACCGCCGCGTGGACCTTCCTGAGCGTGTCCCAGGCGATCCTCGGCGTCAAGCCCACGCTGGACGGCCTGAAGATCGATCCCTGCGTGCCCTCGTCTGTGCGGCACTACCGGGTCCGCCGTGTGTATCGGGGCGCGACGTATGAGATCGAGGTGGAGAATCCCCTCGGCATGGAGTGCGGCGTCAAGGCCATGTTTATTGACGGCGTCGCCCACCCCGGCTGCGTCATCCCCGTGCAGAAACCCGGCAGTACGGTCAGCGTCCGTGTGATGCTGGGCTGAGCTTCATCCAACCAAAAGCAGGCCGTTTTTGAAAAACGGCCTGCTTTCCTTTTCTGTCCGGTTGCAATCGGGAATGGGCTATGCTATGATGAATAAAACGATTGCAGGGATTGAGCCGGCACTTCATCGGACGGCCCGGGAATAAGTTATGTATAAAGTTTTTTTCAAGCGATTTTTTGATATTCTGCTCTCCGCTGCGGCGCTGCTGGCGCTGTGGTGGCTCATGGCCATCGTCGCAGTGCTGATCCGGCTCGAGAGCAGGGGACCGGCCATCTTCCGGCAGCAGCGCCTGGGCCAGGGCGGGAGGGAATTCACCTTCTACAAATTCCGCTCCATGTCCGTCGGCGCGGAGCGCACGGGCAGCGGCGTCTATTCCGGCAAAAACGACAGCCGCGTGACGAGGATCGGAAAGATCCTGCGTGCCACCAGCATCGACGAGCTGCCGCAGCTTTGGAACATATTAAAGGGCGATATGTCCCTGATCGGCCCCAGGCCGCCGCTGACATATCATCCCTGGCCCATAGATCAGTACACAGAGTTCCAGCGCCGGATGTTTGAGGTCCGGCCCGGCATCACCGGCTGGGCCCAGGTCCACGGCCGCAAGGACGTGGAGTGGCATCGCCGCATCGAACTGAACGTCTGGTATGTGGATCACCTTTCCTTCGCGTTGGACGTGAAAATCTTCTTTCTCACCATCTGGAAGGTGCTGTCCAACGCGGACAACGAAAACGTCGGTGCAACCGTCGTCAAGGACGAGGATACGACCCGGGTATAGACGGCCCGGCCGCAGAACGGTCACAGCTGCCGCGAAACAGGAAAAGCGCCCCCAATCCCGGGGGCGCTTTTTTATTGCTGTTTCCTATTCTTCGCCCGCGGCGCGGCAGAGGAAGGTCACGACCTGACCTCTGGTGCAGGTGGCGTCCGGACCGAAGGCGGTGTCGCTCAGGCCCTTGGTGATCTCATTTTCCACGGCCCAGGCAACGGCGTTCATGTAGTAAGCGTCGGAGTTCACATCCTTGAACGGCGTCTGCGTGCTCTTGGGCGCGGGTTCGCCCTTGAAGCGCCACAGGAAGGTGACGATCTGGCCTCTGGTGCAGGTGGCGTCCGGGCCGAAGGTCGTGTCGCTCAAGCCCTTGGTGATGCCTTCCTCCACCGCCCAGGCCACGGCCTTTTCGTAGAAGGCGTCCTTCTTCAGATCCGAGAACGGCGTCTTTGTGCTCTTTGGCGCCGGGCAGCCGGCGGCACGCCACAGGAACGTGACCACATGCCCGCGTGTGCAGGGATTATCCGGGCCGAAGTGGGTGTCGTCGGTGCCCTTTGTGATCTGCGGATCGGCGTAGTAGGCCCAGTAGACCGCATCATAATAGAACTTGTTGGGATCCTTCACATCCTCGAACAGGAAGTCGCCGGACTTTTCCTCCAGTGCTTCGATGGCGGCCCTCAAATCTTCGGCAGCCTTGCGGACCTCGTCCTGGGTGACGTCTTCCCTGGTCTGCGCGTCCCTGGCGGCCTTGAGGGCCTCTTCAAACGCCTTGACGGAATCTTCGGTGTACTTGGTCTTGTCGATCTCATCGGCGGCGGCAACGGCCTCGTTCAGCGCCGTCTTGTCGACCTGGGGCGGCGGAACGGTTTCCTTTTCGCCGCAGCGGGTGCACACGCCGTTTTTGAAATCATGGCCCAGCGCGGCGGCTGCGTCGCTGGTGTAGCTGTCGCCGCATCTGGCGCAGGTGTGGGTCGTGAAGCCGTCTTCC
This sequence comes from Oscillospiraceae bacterium, assembly GCA_015068455.1. Lineage (GTDB taxonomy): Bacteria > Bacillota > Clostridia > Oscillospirales > Oscillospiraceae > SVMC01. The sequence continues at coordinate 217,330 of SVKO01000002.1, forward strand.
GTGCAGGTGGGCTCGGTGACGACGGCCTGATAGTCATGGCCCAGGGCGGCCACCTCGTCGCCGATGTGGGCGTCGCCGCAGGAACAGGTATAGGTGGTGTAGCCCTTTTCCGTGCATGTGGGCGCCGTTATCACGGCCTTGTACTCGTGCACATGGCCGGGGTCGCCGGGATTGATGACCTTGACAAAGATGGTAAAGTCACCCTTGACCTTGGTGATGCGGTAGCCGTTTTCAATGCCGGTATCTTCGGGGCCTTTCAGATTTTTGTATGCTTCGGCCGGCTCCGCCGTGACGCTGTCGAGCTCATAGCCCTCTGCCACGCTAACCACAAAGTTGACCTGGCCCTCGCCGGAGCAGTCGATTTGTCCGGTATCTCCGTTGCGGGGATTGGCGGCGACTGCGTTCTCTATCCTGGGGCCGCTTTCTTTTTGCGTTTCGAGCACGGTGACCGAGGCGCCCTCGCCGCAGAAAATGGCCACATTCAGCAGCTTTTCGCCGCAGACGGTGCAGACGCCGTTGACATACTCGTGGTCGATTTTCGCCGTATAATCGCTCACATAGCTGTCGCCGCATTTGGAACAGGTATAAGTGGTGAAGCCCTGGGCGGTGCAGGTCGCGGGCGTCTTGACCGCGTTGTAATCGTGTTCGCAGCCGCCGTCATCCGCCGTCTTGACGGTGACGGTTACGCTGCCGGTCATTTTTGTGATGCGATAGCCGTTGGGAATCAGGGTCTCGTCGGGCAGCTTGAAGTTTTTATAATTCGAGGCGGGCTCGGCGGTGATGCTCTCCAGCCTGTAGCCCTCGGCCACGTTCACCACGAAGTTGACCTGACCCTCGCCGGAGATGTCGATTTCGCCGGTGGCGCTGCTGCGGGGGAAGGCGGAGGCGGCGTTTTCAAAGATTTCTCCATCAAGATTCGGCATCTTGAGCACGTCGACGGTCGCGCCCTCGTCGCACACAAAGCTGGCCTGCATGGCCGCCGCGCCGCAGTGAATGCAGACGCCGTCCACAAATTCATGTTCGCAGACGATCTCCTCTGTCTCGATCCGGACGGTCAGCGGCCCGGTGATCTTGGTGATGCGGTAGGCGTTGTCCGCACCGGTATCCGCGGGGCCCTTGAGATTCTTGAAATTCTCCGCGGGCTCCACGGTGACGGATTTGATCCGCCAGCCGGGATTCAAATCGACCTTGAAATTGATCTGGCCCTCGCCGCTGACGTCGATCTCGCCGGTTTCGCTGCTGCGGGCGTAGGTGACCTCGGGATCCCGCGTGCCCTCGCCGGACAGGTCCTGGGTGTCGTAGACCGTGACGGAACAGTTGGCGGGCGTCTGGAACAGGGCGGGGAAGCCCTCCTCGGAGCCGTCGGCCAGATTGTCGCGGAAGAAGGCGGAGCGGGCGGTGACATAGGTCTGGACATTGTCCACATAGTCGCGCCAGGTGTTGGTCGCCTTGTAGACCTGCTCGTATTCCGTTCCGCTCTGCTTTACGGCCTGCGCGCGCATGTACAGGGTGGACTGCTGCTCGTTGGCGGTGACGACTTTGTTCATTTCCGCCGAGGCCCGGATGTTCTGCGCCAGCTCTTCCAGATGGGCCGGGGCGTTGTCAAAGACCGGACGGTAGAGATTGTAGACGCGGCTGACCTCCTCCATAAAATCTTCATGCCGGCCGACGACCTTGAAGATGGAGTTTTTGGGAGAATCGGCGACATTGCGCACGAACCAGCCCGTGCCGTCCTGAAGGTCCAGCTGGCTTCCCAGAGTGTTGTTTTTCTGCGGGCAGCCGAAGCCGAGATCCAGGTCCCACAGGGGGCCGGCATAGAGCTTGTCGGCCTCGGTCTGGCCGTCGCGGTGGAAGAAGATGCTGCCGCCGCAGAAGTCGTAATTCTTGATATAATCCTGCAGCAGATACATCTTGGCAAAGGACTCCATGTCGATATAGTCGGCATAATAATTCCCCTGGCTGTTGTAGCCGTCGGCGGAGCGGATGGCGTCCCAGACCTCCTGGGTGTAGATCCTGATCCGCTCGCCCGCGGCCTTGAGGGTCTCCACATTCTCCACGCCGCCGTCGAGCAGGTTGTCGCCGATTTTCTTGACGGTGATTCGGTTATAGTCGTACTCTGCGGGGTGGCTGGAATAGATCAGGCCCTCCAGATCGAAGCTGGGGTCGCCGCCGTTCTCGACGGGGTCTTCCTTATAGTTGTCGTTCTCGATCAGAAAGCCGTTCTTGGGCACGAAGGAGTCATACTTGGGCGTGATCAGATAAATGCCCAGGTATTTGCCGTTCATCCAGACGTCGGCCTGGGCGCTGTCCAGTCCCACGCCCATGGCATGGGCCATGTCGTAGCCGAGCTGGTCGCGCAGAAGGCTGGGCTCGTCGCAGTTGGCCAGGAAGGACCATTTTTTCGTCTTTTCCGAATCGATGCCGAGCAGGTTGACCTTGCTGCCCAGGGTGACGTTGTAGGGCTTCTTTGTCCGGGCCATCATCCAGGAGGAGTTGCCGCGGCCCTTCATCTGAGGCATAGCATACATCACACCGTCAATGTAGATTTCGCCGGTGCAGGTGGTTTCGTGATCCTGATCGTTGTTCATGGCGGCAATGGTGCCCTGGCTTTCGTCGATCTGGATGAACACCGGCGGCACCTCTGCGGCGCCCTGATATACGGTCACGTCAAAATGGGTGCTCGAGCCTGCTTCATTGGTGAAAGTAAAGGTCTTGGTTTCTCCGGGCGCGGGAATGGGCAGGCTGCCGCTTTCATAGGTGCTTTCGCCGTCGGAAGCCTCCAGGCCGTCGTCCCAGGAGAAAAAGCATTCTGAGGGCACGGCGTCGCCCGGCAGAAACAGGTTATACGCGGTGGACGACGTGCCTGCGCCGCCTCCGCCGCCGGGATTACAGCCGCCGGGGTAACCGCCGGTGGAGCTGACGTCCTGGTTGAGCTCGATGCGCACGGGGATGCCGTTGGTATCCGTAGGGGAGACCCACATGGTGGACGGCAGATCGCCCGCCGCGGCCAGCGCCGGCGCGCTGATTGCAGCGAGCATGGAGATCGTCATGCATGCCACGAGCAGCATACTGATGGTTCTACGTTTCATATTGCAGCCTCCTTCGAATCAAGACGCCTGCTTTGTGCGGGCTGCGCCCAAATTCTGTCAGTTTGACCTTAGCACATCAAAATGCACATTTCAATAGGAAACCCGGAATAAAATACAAAACCGCCGCAAAACGATACCGTTTTGCGGCGGTCGGATCGATCGACTTACAGCAGGGAAAGGGCCAGGGTGGTCAGCAGCCAGACGGCGGCGACCCACTTGGTGCTGTTGGCAAGAATAGCGTCCCGGGAGCGGTTCTTATTCTTGCTCATGAAGGAGTCGGAGTTGCCGGCGATGGCGCCGGACAGGCCCGCGGATTTGCCGGACTGGAACAGAACGATGACGATCAGGGCCAGCGCGGAAAGCAGCATGGCAACGGTGCAGATGATTCTTAAAACTTCCATGGTTAACCTCCAAATTGTACCGCAGTCCGGCGCCCGGCGCTCGGAATCGGAATGAATTCAAAATAGCTTGTCTATTATAGCAAAGCAATTTCCGATTTGCAAGGACTTTTTCAGCGATTTTTCAATTATTTTGTCACCCAGGTGCCGGTGGCGGCGCAGGTGAGATAGGCGTTGATGAAGCCGTCGAGATCGCCGTCCATAACGGCGTTGATATTCGTCATTTCATAGCCCGTGCGGGTATCCTTCGCGAGGGTATAGGGCATGAAGACATAGTTGCGGATCTGGCTGCCCCATTCGATCTTCTGCTGGGTGCCCTTGATGTCGGAGATTTTCTCCAGATGCTCGCGCTCCTTGATCTCCACCAGCTTCGAGCGAAGCATCCGCATACAGGTTTCCTTGTTCTGGAATTGGTCGCGCTGGGTCTGGCAGGAGACCACGATGCCCGTGGGCTTGTGGATCAGACGGACGGCGGAGGAGGTCTTGTTGATGTGCTGGCCGCCGGCGCCGGAGGAGCGGTAGACCTGCATCTCGATGTCCTCGGGGCGGATCTCCACGTCATTGGCGTCGTCGTCGATTTCGGGAATGACCTCCACCGCGGCGAAGGAGGTCTGGCGGCGGGCATTGGCGTCGAAGGGGGAGACGCGCACCAGCCGGTGGACGCCGTTTTCACTCTTGAGGAAGCCGTAGGCGTTCTCGCCTTCAACGAGAATGCTGGCGGATTTGATGCCGGCCTCGTCGCCGTCGAGATAGTCGAGGATCTTATAGGTAAAGTTGTGGGCCTCGACCCAGCGGGTGTACATGCGGTAGAGCATCTGGGCCCAGTCCTGGGCCTCGGTGCCGCCGGCGCCGGCCTGGAAGGAGACGATGGCGTTGTTGGCGTCGTAATCGCCGGTGAGCAGGGTCTCCAGGCGGGAGACCTCCATCTCGTGCTCCAGCTGCGCATAACCCTCGGTCAGCTCGTCGAGAAGGCTGTCGTCGTTTTCCTCCAGCGCCATCTCCACGATGGTCATGAGATCGTCCCACTGGGCGCACATTTTCTCATACTTCTCCACCTTGGTTTCCAGCGCCCGGGTCTTGACGACGATCTTCTGGGACTTTGCAGGATCATCCCAAAAGCCGGGGCTCTCCTGCATGGCGTGCAGGCGCTCAAGCTCATCGCGCGCGCCGTCGATGTTCAGCGATTCGTGCAGATCGGTCAGCGCGGGCTTGAGATTATTCAGCTTGCCCTTGTATTCTTCAAATCGGATCATAATGCAATCATTCCTGTTTTCTGATTTTTCTATGATAGTATATATAAAAATCCTGCCCGTGTAAAGTGTAAAAACACCATAACACGCAAAAGGATGGCGGTAAACCCGCCATCCTTATCTGGTGCTGACGTAGATGTCCTCGTCGGCGTAGATCAGATCGTCAATGTCCTCCTGTGGGGCTTGCGTGATCCATGCGATGTTCATGTCGCGCCTCCTTTCTCAATGCTCCTATTCTATGCACAGGGCCCGGCAAAGATGCCAATTCGTTTTCGCGCGGTTGACAAACCAGCGCGTGTCGGATAAAATGAATGGGTCATAACAGAATATGCCCACATAGCTCAGTTGGATAGAGCGGCCGCCTCCTAAGCGGCAGGTCAGAGGTTCGAGTCCTCCTGTGGGTGCCAGCGCCGGAAGCCATTTGCAGAATGTGCTTTCGGCGTTTTTACTGGATTTTATAATTATACCGGAATCAAATTTAAAAATGTTGAACAAATTGTAAATTATTTCAAACGGACCCGGGGTCCGGCGCCCGGCGGCGGGGAAAGAAAACGCTTGTATCCATAAGCGTTCTGTAGTATAATCAAAAATACAACACGTTCGGATCGCCGACGCCGGAAAGGAGAGCGCGATGAAATGTCTGATGCTGGTTGCAGGTTATGCGACCCGGATGTACGCACTGACAAGAGAGTATCCGAAGCCGCTGCTGAAGGTTCGGGGCAAGGCCATTTTGGATTGGCTGCTGGAGGATCTGCGGAGCTCTGATCAGATCGAGGAGTTCATCCTGATCACCAACCACAAGTTTTTTGATGAGTTCCGGCGTTGGACGCAGAAGCAGCCGATCCCCATCCGGATTATTGATAACGGCACGTGCTGCAACGAAGAGCGGCTGGGCGCGGTGCGGGATATCCAGTTTGCCGTGGACGCCGCGGGGATCGACGATGATCTGCTGGTGGTCGCGGGAGATTATCTGACGGATTTCAGCATCACGCATTTTATCGATTATGCGCTGGAGAAGCAGACGTCCTGCATCATGCACTGCTATGAGCCGGAGTTGAAAAGCCTTCGCCGCAGCGGCGTGTGCGAGCTGGGGGAGGACGGGCGGCTGCTCAATCTGGAGGAAAAGCCGGCCGAGCCCAAGACCCACCTATGTGCGCTGCCGTATTATTACTATACTGCCGAAGATGTAAAGAAAATTCCCGGCGCCATTGCCGAGGGCTGCGGGACCGACGCGCCGGGCAGCCTGGTGAGCTGGATGTGCCAGAACAGCGTGGTGTACAGCATGGAAATGCCGGGGCTGCACTTTGACGTGGGCGACCTGGAGAGCTACGAGAAAGCCCAGGTAAATTTCCCCGGCATCCTGAAATGAGAATACAGAACCGGGATCGGATTTGTTTCCGATCCCGGTTTTTTATGATGATCCCGGTTTTTTATGATAATCCTTCCTGCCAGGCGTCGATGGCCGTGATCAGGGGGCCCATCATCTGCTTTTTCCGGCTGACGACGCCGGGGAGCACGGCGCTGTTCGGTCCGGCCTCGACGCCGAAGGCATCCTCCACCACCTGTTTGGCGCCATGGCCCACAAACAGCAGCTCCGTGGACTCGTCGATGATGTTCGTGAGCATCAAAAACAGCATGTCCATGCCCGAGCTGGGCAGCAGACTCTGCATGTAGGGCAGCATCTGCTCCCGGAGCCGGGCGAGCTCCCGGCGGCTGACGCTGGTGACCTGGGCCACCGCCAGGGATTTCATTTCCGCTTTGAACCGCTTGCAGTCGATATGGAAGATCTCATCCGGCGTCTTGTCGCCGAGCTTGGAGCCGGCGTTGAACATGGCCGTGGCGTGGGCCTCCACGTCGATGCCCGCAATGGCCGCCAGCATCCGGGCGATGCGCTCGTCCGTGGGGGTGCAGGTGGGGGAGCGGAACATCAGCGTGTCAGAAAGGATCGCCGAGCACAGCAGGCCCGCGATCTGGGGTTCGATGGCGACGCCGTTCTCCTGGTACATGAGGGCGATGATGGTGGCGGTGCAGCCCAGGGGCTGGTTGCGGAAATAGATGGGATTCATGGTCTCCACAGAGTCGATCCGATGGTGGTCGATGACCTCGATCACTTCCGCGGCGCGGATGCCGTCCACCGCCTGATCCTTCTCGTTGTGATCCACCAGGATGACCTGCTGACGATCGATGTCCAGAAGATTTCGCTGGGAGATCATGCCGATGTAATAACCGTCGTTATCCAGAATGGGGAAGTAGCGTACCCGCAGCTTCGATACGTTGGCCTTTACTTCGGAAACCAGATCGTCGTCGCGGAAGGTAATGACGCCCTGGGTGCGCATGACGTGACGCACGGGCACCGCCTGGTTGATGAGCTTGGAGCAGGCATAGGTATCCAGGGGAGAGCTCACCACGCTGCAGCCCGCCTCCTGGGCCAGCTTCTGGATGGTCCGCGTGACCTTGGAGCCCAGGCAGACGATGATGCAGCCGGCTTTCATCTCGATGCACGACAGCTGGGACTCATAGCGGTTGCCCAGAAGGACCATGTCATGCTCGGAAATGTATTCCTCCATCACGTCGGGGTTGGCGGCGGCCACGACGACCTTGCCTTTGGTAAAGTGGTCTTCGGGATCGCCGACCACCATTTCTCCCTGGAGGGTATCGACGATGTTGCGGTAGCGGGTGCCGGCCTCGGCCAGGGCGTTGGCGTCCTGATCCTCCATATAGAACCGGGCAATGTCGCCCAGGGTCAGGATGCCCTTGAGCTGTCCCTGGGGCGTCACCACGGGGACGGTCGGGATATCGTTGTCGCGCATGTATTCCCATGCCCGGCGCAGGGAGAGGTGGGAGCTGATTCCCTCGATCCGGCGGTACTGTACGTCGGCCAGGGTGGGCTCCAGCGTCTCCACCAGCTGGGGCGCCTCGGCGCGGAAGGTCTCGAGAATAAATTTGGTTTCGTTATTGATCTCGCCTGCCCGGCAGGCGATATAGTCCCGCCCCGTGAGCTTGCGTTTGAGATTGGCATAGCAGATGGCGGAACAGATGGAGTCTGAGTCGGGGTTCTTATGCCCGATGACAATGACAGGCTTCATATTGTACCTCCTTGCGTTGGTTTAGAATTCACCGCAGGCGAACATCAGCGCGGAAAGAGCGCACAGCGGCGCCGTCTCACAGCGCAGGATCCGCCTGCCGAGGGTGCAGATCTTCATGCCGCCGGCCCGGGCCTCGGCCACCTCCGCGGCGCTGAAGCCGCCCTCAGGCCCCGTCATCAGGGCACAGGTGCGGAAATCGCCGGAAGCGATGGCGTCGTGGAAGGTGAAGGCATCCTCGTTTTCGTAGAAAAATACCGGCAGGTCGGCCTGGGCAGCCCGGGCGACCGCCTCACGAAAGCCCGGCAGGATCCGTATTTGCGGGATCGTGCCGCGGCCGGACTGCTCGGCTGCAGAGGCGGCGATTTTTTGCCAGCGCTCGAGCTTCCTGCCCTGGGATTTTTCATCCGGGCGGGAGACACAGCGCTCCGAGGGGAAGGCGACGATCTCCGCCGCGCCCAGCTCCGTGGCCTTCTGGATCACGTGCTCCAGCTTGTCCGATTTGGCGAAGGCCATATAGACCGAGGCGGAAACGCAGGGCTCCGCCTGCGAAGCCTGCTCGCCGTGCACCACCAGGCAGTACTGTCCCGCGGAAACATCGGACACCGTGCACGCAAATTCCCGACCGGTTTCGTCGCAGACGGTGACCGCTTCCCCCTGGCGCAGCCGAAGGACCCTGGCATGCTGGGCATGTTCGCCGGACAGGGTGAAAAAGCGTTCGCCGGTCAGGGAACCGGGAAGGAAAAACCGGGGCATAACGTTCGCCTCCTTGGGTATTTTTCCTCTCTATTTTATCATAAATCGGTGGAAATGCAACGATTATCTTGATTTCCCCCTGGGCGTGCGGTATGATGAACCCAGACAAACCATGTGCTGGAGGTGAGGAATGTGCCGTCACTGTTTGATTCCGTGCGCTATCTCAAGGGCGTCGGGGAAGCCCGCGCAAAGCAGCTGCATAATCTCGGCGTCGACACGCTTTATGACCTCATCGCCTATTTTCCCCGGGCCTATGAGGACCGCAGCCGGATGGTGCCCATTGCGGAGCTGGAGGCGAATATCCCCGCCTGTTTCGAGGCCATGGTCGTCTCCCATCCCCATCTGGCCCACATCCGCAAGGGCCTGGATCTGGTGAAGGTACGGGTGGCGGATGAATCCGCGACCCTCAATCTGGTATTCTTCAATCAGAGCTATATGAAGGATACTCTGGTTTACGGCCAGAGCTATGTTTTTTACGGCAGCCTCAGCGGCGACTATATGGGCTATCAGATGACCAATCCCGTGGTGGAGAAGCCCGACGAGCCCGGCGTCGCCACCCGGCGCATCATGCCCGTCTACAGTCTCACCGCGGGGATCTCCAATAAGCTGATCTCCCGATCTGTCACCCAGGCCCTGGAGGCCTGCCGCGGTTCCATCCCGGAGGTGCTGCCCGCTGCCCAGCGGGAGCGCTACGGCCTGTGCGGCGCGCAGGAGGCGTATGACGCCATTCACAACCCGCCGGACTACGAAACGCTGGAAACGGCCCGCCGCCGGCTGATTTTTGAAGAGTTTTTCATTTTTTCCATCGGCCTTGCCATCCTGCGCCGGCGAAATGTCGAAGTTTCCCGCGAACCGATGCGGGATCTGGGGCTGGAGGCGTTTTATGCTGCCCTGCCCTTTGAACTCACCGGAGCGCAGAAAAGGGCCATCGACGAGATCCGTGCCGATGTGGCAAAGCCCGCCCCCATGGCCCGGCTGATCCAGGGCGACGTGGGCAGCGGCAAGACCATGGTGGCCGCGGCGGCGATCTATCTGGCCGCGAGAAACGGCCTGCAGAGCGCCATGATGGCGCCCACGGAGATCCTGGCGGAGCAGCATTACGCATCGCTGAGCGCCCTGTTTGAGCCGCTGGGGATCAAAACCGTGCTGCTCACCGGGTCCATGAAGGCCGCCCGCCGCCGGGAGGCGCTGGAGGCCCTGGCCCTGGGGCAGGCCCAGCTGGCCGTGGGCACCCACGCTCTGCTGACGGATACGACGCAGTTCCGCGCCCTGGGGCTGGTGATCGTGGACGAGCAGCACCGCTTCGGCGTTGCCCAGCGCGCCCGGCTGGCCCAGAAGGGCGTGCATCCCCATTTGCTGGTCATGTCCGCCACGCCCATCCCGCGCACCCTGGCGCTGATCGTCTACGGCGATCTGGACGTGTCGATCATCGACGAGCTGCCCCCGGGCCGCCAGAGCGTGGATACATTCCTGGTGGGTGAAAATATGCGTGAACGTATCAACGCATTCATCCGCAAGCAGGTGCACGAGGGGCATCAGTGCTATATCATCTGCCCGGCGGTGGAGGAGAGCGAGCTTGAGAGCCTCAAATCCGCCCAGACCTGGGCGGAAACCCTGCAGAAGACCGTGTTCCCGGATCTGCGCATCGCCCTGCTCCACGGCAAAATGTCCGGCGCGGAGAAGGAGAAGGTCATGGGCGCCTTTGCCCGGGGGGAAAGCGACGTGCTGGTGGCCACCACGGTGGTGGAGGTGGGCATGGACGTGCCCAATGCCACCCTGATCGTCATCGAAAACGCCGACCGCTTCGGCCTGTCCCAGCTGCATCAGCTCCGCGGCCGGGTGGGCCGGGGGAAGGACAAGTCCTACTGCGTCCTTTTCTCCTCCAACCGCAGCCCCGAGACCCAGGCGCGGCTCAAGGCCCTGTGCGCCTCCAACGACGGCTTCAAGATCGCCGAGGAGGATCTGGCCATGCGCGGGCCCGGCGACCTGTTCGGCAGCAGGCAGCACGGCCTGCCCGCCTTCAAGGTGGGCAGCCTGGCCTTCGACCTGCCCACGCTGAAGACCGCCCAGCAGGCGGCGGAGGAATTCCTGGCAGGGCCGGAATTTGCCTCCATGCCCGAGTATCAGCCGCTTCTGCAGCGCGTCCGGGCCCTGTTTGCCTCGGAATCTGACATATTTAACTAGTTTGTCATAGCTAACTGGGTGAAAATTTGGCGGACGGACGGGAAAAATACGATTGTAGTCCGGCGCGAAATGTAGTAAAATATATAATAGAGTTTTACCTACAGATTGGAGGAAATCATATGAAAAAACCCGTAGTACTGGTCATCATGGACGGCGTGGGCCTCGGCGACGGCGGCCCCGGCGATGCGGTCAAGCTGGCCAAAACCCCCACCCTTGACAAGCTTCTGGAAACCTGCCCCCATACCTGGCTCAAGGCCCACGGCACCGCCGTCGGCCTGCCCACGGACGACGACATGGGCAACTCCGAGGTCGGTCATAACGCCCTCGGCTGCGGCCAGGTCTATTCCCAGGGCGCCAAGCTGGTGGACGAATCCATCGAATCCGGCCTGATCTTCGAGTCCGAGGTCTGGAAGGATCTGGCCGCCAACGCCAAGGAAGAGGGCAAGGCCTTCCATTTCCTGGGCCTGCTGTCCGACGGCAACGTCCATTCGCACATCAACCATCTGTTCGCCCTGCTCGACCGCTGCAAGGCCGAGGGCATCCGCCGCGTCTACTGCCACATCCTGCTCGACGGCCGCGATGTTCCCGCCACCTCCGCCCTGGAGTATGTGGATCAGCTGGAGGATAAGCTCGCCGCCCTGCGGGAGCCCGGCTTTGACTATGCCATCGCCTCCGGCGGCGGCAGAATGCAGATCACCATGGACCGCTATCAGGCCAACTGGCCGATGGTGGAAGCGGGCTGGAAAACCCATGTGCGCGGCGAAGGCCGGCAGTTCGCCTCTGCCCGGGAGGCCATCGAGACCTACCGCGCCGAGACCGGCTGCATCGACCAGGATCTGCCCGCCTTTGTCATCGCCCGCGACGGTGCGCCCCTGGCGAAGATCGCCAACGGCGACAGCGTGGTGCTCTATAACTTCCGCGGCGACCGCGCCCAGGAGATCTCCCTGGCCTTCGACAAGGAAGACTTCGCGTTCTTCGACCGCGGCGATTACACCGGCGTGAAATTTGCCGGCATGCTGCAGTACGACGGCGACCTGAAGATCCCCACCCATTATCTGGTGCAGCCGCCCGTCATCCGCGATACCCTCACCGAGGTGCTTTGCGCCCACGGCATCCACGAATTTGCCCTGTCCGAGACCCAGAAGTACGGCCACGTCACCTATTTCTGGAACGGCAACCGCTCCGGCAAGGTGGACGAGTCCCTGGAGGTCTATGAGGAGATCCCCTCCGACGTCATCCCCTTCGAGCAGGCTCCGGCCATGAAGTCCGTGGAGATCGCCGACCGCATGGTGGAGGCCATCGCCTCCGGCGAATTCCAGTTCCTGCGCTGCAACTTCCCCAACGGCGACATGGTGGGACATACCGGCGTCATCGACGCGGTCATCTACGCCATGGAGTGCGTGGACAGCGGCGTGGCCAAGATCAAGGCCGCCTGCGAGAAGTACGGCTACACCCTGCTGGTCACCGCCGACCACGGCAACGCCGACCAGATGCTCGACGTCAAGAAGGGCAAGGCTTCCATCCGCACCGCCCATTCCCTGAACCCCGTGCCCTTCATCATCTCCGATCCCGATCGGACCTTCGAGATCAAAGAGGGCAAGTACGGTCTGGCAAATGTGGCGCCCACCATCGTCAAGCTGCTGGAGATCGACGCCCCCGCCACCTGGGAAAAGAGCATGATCTGAGCCCGGCGCCATCCCCAAACGGCACATATAATGCAAAAAGGCAGACCCGCGAATTCGCGGGCCTGCTTTTTTGCAGCAGATAATATTTGATCTATTCGCGGTTTTTCCGGCCGTAGAGGAAGGGCCGGGCGACGGTTTTGTTGAACAGCTCGATCAGCGGGCCCATGAAGAAGGCGGTGATGATCGTGCCGATGCCCACCTCGCCGAAGATCTGCCCCAGGGTGAAGCCCGCCAGGACGCACAGCGCGACGCCGGCGACGACGCAGACCAGATCCGTGATGATCCGGCAGATGGGGAAGGGGATCCGCGTCTGCTTTTCCGACCAGATCAGCGCCACCGCGTCATAGGTGGACACGCCCAGGTTGGCCGTGAAGTAAAAGGCCGAGGCCAGGCACATGATCACGATGGCCACGCTCAGCAGCCCCAGCCGGACGGGAAGGGAAGGCTCCGGCAGCAGTCTGGCGCAGACGCCCTGGGAGAATTGGGCGATGTAGCCCAGCAGGAAGAGGTTGATGAGGGTTGCCAGGCCGATCTTGCGGCGGTCGAGAAGTAGGGCGAACAGGAGCAGAACGAGGTTCACCAGCACGTACAGGGTGCCGAAGGAGATGGGGATCACGGCGTCCAGGCCGCTCATCAGCGACTGGAAGGGATCGACGCCCAGACTGGCGTGCTTGAACATGCCCACGCTGACGCCGCAGATGATGACGCCGATGGCGCTCATCGCGATCCGCTTGTAAAAATGGTCGGGTTTCTTCATGAATAGTCTCCGCAGCTTTTTCTTTATCATATCACAGGGAGCAGATAAAAGCTATCCTTTTTACAGAGGATCAGAATGAGGCACGCTTTCATCTCGGCTTTTTCTGAAAAACGCTTGACTTTTTCGCCGGAATCGGGTATGATATCTAGGCTTCCGGTGGGAACGACAGCCGGAGGTCGGCCTGGAGAGATGGCTGAGCTGGTCGAAGGCGCACGATTGGAAATCGTGTAGGCGTTGATAGCGTCTCAAGGGTTCGAATCCCTTTCTCTCCGCCAACAAAAAAGCACCCCTATGGGGTGCTTTTTTGTTGGCGAATTCGAGAGAAAGGGATTCGAAATATCAGTTCCATCCTGCCGGTGACAGGATGGGCGACGGCGCCCCGCCGTCGCAACCTTACATTTGCGCTTGCGCAAATGCAGCGAATCTTGCCTCTCCGCGATTGCGGGAGCTTCACCGATATATCAGTTCCATCCTGCCGGTGGCAGGATGGGCTGCATACCCGCCTGGCAGCGTTTCACTTTGTCTTTCATTGGATATTCTTCGAATAAGTATAGCTCCTCCGTTTATTGGTTCCTTACCTTTATTGCTTTGCTGCGTTTTTAATGATACAATTATAATACTGATATAATACTGAATCGAAGGGATTGGGAATTATGGCTATTACCTGCGCATCGATCCATGTGCTTTGTGAAGAATCTGTTTCAATTGATTCTGACAGTTTTGCCTCATGGTCTCCTGGTTGGTACACATTGATTCCGAGGGAAGAAAACCGTGCTCTTCTGACTGACCCGGAAGCATCTTCAAAAAAGGCGAAGGCACTGTCAAAGACACTGCATAAGACGGTTCTTTGGTTTTTCATGTTTGACGAAGATGTTCTCTGCTTTGCCCTGTATTCAGATGGGAAAACAGCTGCCGCGTTTAACGCGTTGTCTTCGGACAAAAATCTATCTAAAATACCTGCTTTGGTCGGATTGGAAGAAAGTTACAGAAAACGGTTATCAAAGATTCTGACGTGTGCGGATATTGAACTTCAGATCCAACTGCTGGAAGAATTCTTTGGGGTGAAGCTGCTGCTTTATCCGGAGATGCTGGCGGAAGATCCGGACTGTGCCGTACAGATAAAAAACACGGTGCTGTTCAAACGATTTGAAGCAGAGAACAAAGTCCCGTCGGGAAAGAGTTCACCGCTTCAGGTCATGCTTTTATTTGAACAGGACGGTGTTCTTTATGATTCGGACTGGAGCCATAAATACCATCAGCAAGAGGGCTGTTTATGGGTTTTCCAAAAGCACTATTGGCTTTATACATGTGAAAAAGCCACAGGAGCAGCGGAAAAACCTGTATGCTTTCGGGATGGACAACTGGAATTTATTTCAGATGAAGAAATGCTGAAACATGGAACAGATCAAAGGTATAACGCCACGCGCAGTGAGAATCCGCTTTTTCAGCATGTGGACTGTTATGACAAGCTCTTATTTTCAGAGGATGCCCCTCAGCCATATACCGGCAAAACAATCAGACTTCCCCGAGGGTTTTACGGGCTTGGTTTTGACGAGAAAAAACGTTTCCTTGTATACAACGAAAAAAGCTCTTTCGCATGGATCGACGAAAACGGAAAGCTGATGGCAAAGCAACATGTTCGCGGCGATATTATCGACCATGACGGTGACTATCTTCTTACATGGGAGGAAAAGTGGGATACAGTTGAAATAAACGGGATATCCATATTAAAGAGATGGTACGGAATTATCCGGGGCTACCGGCTTTTTTACAAATAATCATTTACGCGCCGGAAGGGGAGTATCGCCTGAACAGTACGGGCGAGGTCGTGGTCAATCCCGACTACCTTTCCACATGGTCGATCTACCTGCCGGCGAAGGGAGAAACCTTGTAAGAATTCGACAGGAATCTTTTGTTCGCTCTTGCTTTTTTTGCCGAACCTGCTATAATGTATAATAAGATTGTATGCGGGTAACGCGTACAAACCCTTCAGGCGGCAGCCCGGAGAAAGATTTCATTCCAAAGGAGGAAAATCAATGAGCAAGTTTTTTGAGAACATCCCTCAGATCAAGTATGAGGGTCCCGAGAGCAAGAACCCCTTTGCATTCAAATACTATGATCCCGAGCGCGTGATCATGGGCAAGACCATGGCCGAGCATCTGCCCTTCGCCATGGCATGGTGGCACAACCTGGGCGCCGCCGGCACCGACATGTTCGGCCGCGACACCGCCGATAAGTCCTTCGGTCAGGAAAAGGGCACCATGGCCCATGCCAAGGCCAAGGTGGACGCCGGCTTCGAGTTCATGCAGAAGCTGGGCATCAAGTATTTCTGCTTCCATGATGTGGACCTCGTCCCCGAGGCCGACGACATCAAGGAGACCAACGCCCGCCTGGACGAGCTGTCCGACTACATCCTCGAGAAGATGAAGGGCACCGACATCAAGTGCCTCTGGGGCACCGCCAACATGTTCTCCAACCCCCGCTTCATGAACGGCGCGGGCTCCACCAACTCCGCCGACGTCTTCTGCTTTGCCGCCGCGCAGGTCAAGAAGGCCCTGGACATCACCGTCAAGCTGGGCGGCCGCGGCTACGTCTTCTGGGGCGGCCGCGAGGGCTATGAGACCCTGCTGAACACCGACGTCAAGTTCGAGCAGGAGAACATCGCGAAGCTCATGCGTCTGGCCGTCGACTATGGCCGCTCCATCGGCTTCACCGGCGACTTCTACATCGAGCCCAAGCCGAAGGAGCCCATGAAGCACCAGTATGACTTCGACGCCGCCACGGCCATCGGCTTTGTCAAGCAGTACGGCCTGGACAAGGACTTCAAGATGAACATCGAGGCCAACCACGCCACCCTGGCCGGCCACACCTTCCAGCACGATCTGCGGATCTCCGCCATCAACGGCATGCTGGGCTCCATCGACGCCAACCAGGGCGACCTGCTCCTGGGCTGGGACACCGACGAGTTCCCCTTCAACGTCTATGAGGCCACCATGTGCATGTATGAGGTCCTGAAGGCGGGCGGCCTGACCGGCGGCTTCAACTTCGACTCCAAGAACCGCCGTCCGTCCTACACCTTCGAGGACATGTTCTATGCCTTCATCCTGGGCATGGATACCTTCGCCCTGGGCCTGATCAAGGCCGCCGAGATCATCGAGGACGGCCGCATCGACCAGTTCATCGCCGACCGCTATGCCTCCTACAAGTCCGGCATCGGCGCGAAGATCCGCTCCGGCGAGACCACGCTGGCCGAGTTGGCCGCCTATGCCGACAAGCTGGGCGCCCCCGCGCTGCCCGGCTCCGGCCGTCAGGAGTATCTGGAGACCATCGTCAACAACATCCTGTTCCGCTGATTGCAGAATCAATCATCCGCGCACCGGCATGCTCGGGCATGCCGGTGCGTTTGCAAAATCGCGCCGAATAGATCGGAATCCATCAAAGGAGACAGATAATGCACATTGTCCGAGATAAGAAAACGATAAAAACATATCGGCTGATGATCTGGTATCTGATTATCGGCTTCCTTGTTGTCACCGCGATGGCGATATGGGTATATCTCATGAAGGGGAACAAGCGGATCTTTATTCTTCCGCCGCTGCTGCTTGTGAATAATTGCCTCGGCATACTGTATTTCAGACGATTGTTTGGCTTGGACTACAGTGCCGATCCCACCGGGATCAAGGTCCTTTCGGGGAAACGGGTCAAGAAAGACCTGCCCTGGCATTCGTTCAGCTATGTCGGAGAACTCAACATTCCTGATCGGATCGGGCCGAAAAAAGTGATCGCCTGCCTGCCCGAACCTCCGAAGCCTGCTCTCAGCAAGGACGAAGACTGCTACACCTTCTCCCAGAAAGGCCATGTCTGGATCGATTATACCCCGGAGGACGCGCAGATCATGCGGCCTTACTACCGCGGCCAGCTTCCACCCCGGATTTGATTTACTGCTTGGCGAAACGCACCGACACGCAAACCGTGCCGGTGCATTTTTTATGTTGTTGCGGGGAACTGTTTGTGCTATGATGAATAGAGATATTTGCAGATGCAATCGGTTTATGGAATGGGGAGAAGAATGAGACTGAAAACACAGATCCGCCGGATCGAAGGGCCCGGGGGCAGACTCAAGTTGCGCATCCTGCGGCCCAAAGAACAGGCGGGGAAGCTGCCCGGCATCCTGTGGATCCACGGCGGCGGCTATATGACGGGCATGAGCTCCATGGTCTACGGCTCCTGCGGAGCCATGCTGGCGCGCAAATACGGGGCGGTGGTGATTTCGCCCGCCTACCGGCTGGCCTGGCAGGCGCCCTATCCCGCGGCCCTGGAGGACTGCTACGCGGCTCTTTTGTACCTGCACGTTCACAGGGAGGAGCTGGGCGTCGACCGGATCATCGTCGGCGGCGAGAGCGCCGGCGGCGGCCTGGCGGCGGCGGTGTGCATCTGCGCCCGGGACAGGGGAGAGGTGCCCGTGGATTTCCAGTTCCCCCTGTACCCCATGCTGGACTGCGAGGATACGCCCTCATCCCGGGACAACCACGGCCACGGCTGGGATACCCGGCGCAACCACTGGGGCTGGCGGCACTATCTGGGCGCGCTCTACCGCAGGGACGATGTGCCCCCCTACGCCTCCGCGTCCCGGGAGACCGACTACCGCGGTCTGCCGCCCTGCTACACCTTCGTGTGTGACGGCGAGCCCTTCTACGACGAGACCCTGGCCTTTGTCCGCGAACTGAACGCCGCCGGCGTCAGCGCGAAGGCGGACGTCTATCGCGGCAATATCCACGGCTTCGACGCTATGTTCTGGACGAAGCAGGCCAGGGAAGCAAGAAGAAAGCTATGCGAACACTATGAGGCGTTTTTTAAGTAACGGGCATGCCGATTCATTCGGAACGTCAAAGCCTTCCCCTCCGAGGGGAAGGCTTAAAAACAGCAAATAATTATTGAAAATCAATAAAAACTTGTTGACAAACACAAAAAGAAGTGCTATACTGCCTCCAGAAACCCAATGGAGGTGCAATATGAAACAGAAAGCTTTGGCCCGCTGGCTGAAAGCGGCGGTCATCGGCGTCGCGCTTTGCCTTGCGGTGGTTTACCTTTTGATCATTCCCGACTTCGGGAAGTCCATCGCTGCGCAGAACCCGGAATTTGCATTTTGCTACTGGCCCTGGCTGATCTTCCTGTGGTGTACGGCCCTGCCCTGCATCGCGGCGCTGATCCTCGGCTGGGGCGTTGCCGGCCGGATCGGGAAGGATCGATCGTTCTGCATGGAAAACGCCCGGGCGCTGCGTGCGATCGCGTTTCTGGCGGCAGGGGACGCCGCGTTCTTCTTCCTCGGCAACGTCGTGTTCCTGTTCTTAAACATGAGCCATCCCGGCGTGGTGCTGGCGTCCCTGCTGGGAGTGTTCGCGGGCGTTGCGGTGGCGATCGCCGCTGCGGCGCTGTCCCATCTGGTGCGCAAGGCCGCGGAGCTCCAGGAACAGAGCGACTATACCATTTAGGAGGCTGCCATGGAAGGGGAGATCATTTTCAACATCGACGTCATGCTGGCCAGGCGCAAGATGAGCGTGACCCAGCTGGCCGAGAAGGTGGGCATCACCCTGGCCAACATGTCGATCCTCAAGACCGGCAAGGCCAAGGCCGTGAAGGTTACGACCCTGGCCAAGCTCTGCGAAGCCCTTGACTGCCAGCCGGGCGATATTCTGGAATACAGGAAGCTGTAATTATGTTATGAACCGGACGTAGGGCGGCCAGACCTCTGGCCGCCATTATTACACATATATCACAATATGATCCGAGGAGAGCAGCCTATGGAAAAAAGAAAGAGGACAATTGTTGTCGTACTTTGGATTGTCATTATTGTATGCCCGTTCCTTCTTCTGAGGGGATGTATGGACGCTGTCTTGGAGCTTTTCCCGGATAGTGTATCAAGAGATTGGCGTTATCCCATAAGTCACGGTTATCAGATAGATGAGTTTTATTATGGGAATTATCAGTTAACAAGCACTTCGGGCGGAGATTATCATGCGGAAATCAACGCGAATGTAATTTCATTTTGCTATAACGAATCGTATATCGGATTGCAATGCACACGGGAAGAGGATATTGCGCAAAACGAGATACCGGAGGATGTGATTTATTATTTTGTCGATATGGAATCCGGGCAAAAGCGCGGCCCGTTTACGGAAGAAGGATTTTATCAGTTTTGTAATTCGAACGGAATAGGAACGATCGGCGAGTGGATCCATACGATCCCGCGTCCTGAAGGCGCAATATATGAATAGAAAACGCCCCTGTGCCGCGTGAAAAGCGACACAGGGGCGTCTTTCATTGATAGATTTCCGGGCAGAGCTCGCGGACTTTTTCGCGGATGGAGAGCAGATCCGAGAAGGTCTCGGGGCGCTTGCTCACATCTCTGAGCAGGGCGGAGGGATGGTAGATGGCGGTGAACTGGATCCCGCCTTTTTCCTCCCATTGGCCGTGATCCCGGGTGATGCGGTAATCCTCCCGGATGAGCTTCATGGCGGCGATCCTGCCCAGGCAGATGATGATCCGCGGACGGATCAGCTTCACCTGCTGCCGCAGCCAGCCGATGCAGGCGTCCTGCTCGGTCTGCAGGGGATCGCGGTTGTGGGGCGGCCGGCACTTGACGATGTTGGCAATGTAGCAGTTGTGCCGGCCCAGGTCGATGATGCTGAGCATTTCATCCAGGAGCCGGCCCGCCGGACCCACGAAGGGCTCGCCCCGCAGGTCCTCCTGCTCGCCGGGGCCCTCGCCGATGAACATGACGGGGGTCGTCTCCGGCCCCACGCCGAAGACCACCTGGGTGCGGGTCTCGCACAGGCCGCAGCGGTTGCAGCCGAGGCAGCTTCTTTTCAGCTCGTCCAACTGTGCCATCTCAATGTCTCCTTCTGCGCTTGCGGCCCGCCCGACGGTTGAGCCAGGAGATGAGCAGCAAAATGGCAGCGATCACGATGATGACCAACGGCACCAGCCGCAGGAAGGCGGGGTCGTCCTTGGTGGGCACGGCCATGATCTTGTTGCGCTCCACCGCGGCGATGGTGCGCACGCCGGTCTTGCCCACCACCTTGCCCTCGTAGGTGACGGTGGCGGTGCCCACGACCTGATCGGCCGTCAGGGGCGCGGCGAGGGATTCGCCGGAATCCAGGGTGTAGTCGACCTGGATCTTTTTCGGATCATAGTTCAGCGGCAGCAGGGCGTTGACGTCGGACTGGGGCGCGATGACCACGGAGTCCACGGCGCCGGAGCTGACGCTCACCTGGGCGATGGGGCTGAGATGGGAAAGAACGGCGGCAAAGGTGAAGTTGTCCAGGCCGTATTCCAGCAGCTTGCGCGATTCGGTGAAGCTGCCGTAGATGGGGTAACCGTCTTCGTTATAAAGGGTCTCGGCGCCCATGACCACGGATAGATAGCGGTATTCGCCCTCGTCCACCAGAGAGACGAGGCAGCGCCCCGCGGGGGTGGTGAAGCCGGTCTTGACGCCGCTGACCTTCTCCCAGTAGTAGTCCGGGGTGAGGATGGTGCTGAGGAAATAGTTGGTGGTATAGAGCATTTGCTTCGGAGAGGTGTTGGTCTCCGGCAGCTCGTGCACGGAGGTCCCGCAGATGGTGCGGAAGGTCTCGCTCTCCAGGGCGGCTTTGGTGATGATCGACATGTCCCGGGGCGTGGTATAGTGGTTGTCGTCGTGCATGCCGTCGGGATTGACAAAATGGGTGCCCGTGCAGCCCAGCTCGGCGGCCTTCTGATTCATCATCTCGACGAATTTATCCACGCTGCCGCCGATGTGATCCGCCACCACGAGGCAGGCGTCGTTGGCCGACGGCACCATCACGCAGTACAGCAGTTCCTCCAGCGTCAGCAGTTCTCCGTCCAGCAGACCCACGGCGCTGGAGTCCTCGTCCATCTCCTCGAGCAGGGCGCCGTCGACGGTGATGACGTCGGAGAGGTTGCCGTGCTCCAGGGCCAGCATGCAGGTCATGATCTTGGTCAGACTGGCGGGGTAGAGGCGCTCGTCTGCGTTCATCTCGAAGACCGTGGAGTCGGAATTGAGCTCCACGAGGATCGCACCCTTGCAGTTCAGTTCCGGAGGCAGGAGGACGCCGTCCGCTTCCGGGGCTTTCCCGGACGGGGAGGCTGCATTCTCCGCGGCGTCTGCCTCTTCCGGGGCCGCAGCGTCCTCCGTGTCTTCGACGTCCTCCGCGTCTTCGACGTCTTCCGTTTCCTCGCTGTCCGACAATTCCTCACCTTCGGCCAGGGCAGGCAGGGTGAAGAGCTGCAGGACGAGCAAAAAACAAAGCAGCAGGGCAAAAATTTTTCTGTTTTTCATAAGAAACTCCAATAATATGAAAATCGGCCATTGCCGATCCCGTGTCATATGTGGTATATTGATTGTACTGGATAAATTATATCAGATTTGCGCGCAATGTCAATGATCGGGGGGAGTTCGGTGAAGCTGGGAAAGGCGCAGAAGGCACTGCTTCTGGTGACGGCCCTGTTTGTCACCTTTACGCTGGCGTTCTTCCTGGGACGCCGGTCGGTCCATGCCCAGATCACCACCGAGCGCGCCCCGGAGGAGCTGGTGCGCGAACTGCCGGAGCCGGAACCCGGGCCTGCGCCCGAAACCGTGCCTGCGCCGACGGCGAAGGAGCGGGTGGAGCTCAATACGGCCGGCCTCTCGGAACTGGAGGCGCTGCCCGGGATCGGATCGGTGCTGGCCGGACGGATCGTCGCCTGGCGGGAGGAATACGGCGCCTTCGTCAGCGCCGAGCAGATCATGGACGTGGAGGGCATCGGCGAAGGGAAATATGCCAAGATCAAGGATCTGATATATGTGGAGGGTGAACAATGAAAATTCTTGTGGTTGACGATGAGGCCGTACTGGTCAAGGGTATTAGCTATAATCTCCGCAACGACGGCTACGAGGTGCTGACCGGCTCCAACGGCATGGACGCGGTGCGCACGGTGCGAGAGACGCCGGTGGATCTGGTGATCCTGGACGTGATGATGCCGGAGATGGACGGGCTGGAGGCCTGCCGTCAGATCCGGGATTTTTCCGACGTGCCCATCATCCTGCTGACTGCCAAGGCCGACGATATGGACAAGCTCATGGGCTTTGAGCACGGCGCCGACGACTATCTGACCAAGCCCTTCAACATCCTGGAGCTCAAGGCCAGAGTCCGGGCGCTGCTGCGCCGGGCCGGCCTCCGGGAGGCCAAGCCGGAGCAGATCGAAGCCGGCGCCATCCGGCTGGATCTTGTCAGCCGCAACGCCTACCGCGACGGGGTCCTGGCGGATCTGACGGCCAAGGAATTCGATCTCGTCGACCTTCTCATCCGCAACCCGAACCGGGTCTATTCCCGGGAAAACCTGCTCGATCTCATCTGGGGCTACGACTACCAGGGCGATATCCGCACGGTGGACGTGCATATCCGCCGCATCCGCGAGAAGCTGGAGCGCAATCCCGCCGAGCCCGAGCACATCATGACAAAGTGGGGAGTTGGCTACTATTTCAAGGCGTAACGGAACGGGGCGCTTCGCGGTGCGAAATTCGCAGCTGCGATACGCGATCATTTACGTGATCATCACAGCCCTGGCGCTGTGCTTTCTGAATATTTACGCCGCCCGTTCCAGCCGCAATCTGGTCTTCCGGGCCAATGAATCGGCTGTGATGGAGCGCGCCCGCGTGATCGCCGCGTCCTTCCAGGACCTGGACTCGGTCACCGAAGAGGCTGCGCAGCAGGCGGTGCTGGTGCTGGGGCCCCAGAGCTATGACCGCATCGTCATCACCGACGAGGCGGGCTTTGCCGTGTTCGATTCTTTGAGCGTCGGCAACGAGACGGGGGCCCAGTTTCTGCTGCCGTCGGTGGTGCAGGCGCTGGAGGGCAGCGACGTGTTCTACAGCCGCTTCCGCAGCGGGCTCATCGAATGCTATGCCAGCGTGCCCATCATGTACTTTGACGTGCCCATCGGCGCGGTATATCTCATGGTATGCGACAGCGCCCAGGGGGCGCTGCTCAAGGGCCTGGAGGCGACGGTCCTGCGGCTTTCGCTGATCCTGGCGCTGGCGGTGATTGCCTTCTCCGTGTTTTTCTCCGCCATTTATTCCCGGCGCATGCGCCGGGTCATGGACTCGGTGCGCAATCTGCGCGAGGGCGACTACACCGAGGAAAACAAGATCCGCATCCACAGCCACGATGAGCTGGAGCAGCTGGCCACGGAATTCAACCTCCTGACCGACCGCCTGCATGAGTCCGAGCAGCGGCGGCGTCAGTTCGTATCCGACGCCTCCCATGAGCTCAAGACGCCCCTGGCCTCCATCAAGCTTCTGTCGGATTCCATATTGCAGAATGACATGGACCCGGGCACGGTACGCGAATTTGTCGGCGATATCGGA
The DNA here is from genome assembly GCA_015068455.1 of Oscillospiraceae bacterium. Taxonomy (GTDB): domain Bacteria; phylum Bacillota; class Clostridia; order Oscillospirales; family Oscillospiraceae; genus SVMC01. Next base: position 240,937 of record SVKO01000002.1, read on the forward strand.
GACGAGGCCGACCGGCTCACCCGGCTTTCCCAGAAGCTGCTGGAGCTCACGAAGCTCGACGCCATGGCGGAGGAGGAGCGCCGGATCGTGGATATTCAGGCGGTGGCCCGCAAGGTGTTCCGCATGCTCCAGCCCCAGATCGCGGCGCGCGGTCTCCGCCTGGAGGACGCCACGATCCCCGGCTGCACCATCAAGATCCAGGAGGACGACCTGTATCAGATCATCTTCAACCTGGTGGAGAACGGCATCAAATACAACAACGACGGCGGCCTTTTGCGGCTGAGCCTGGAGAAAAACGAAAACAACGTCACCATCCGTGTCATGGACGGCGGCGTGGGCATCCCGGAGGAAGCCATCGGCCTGATTTTCGAGCGGTTCTACCGGGTGGACAAGGCCCGGTCCCGCCAGGCCGGCGGCAGCGGCCTCGGACTGTCCATCGTGCATGATATGGTGGTGCGGAATTTCGGCACCGTGCGCGCGGAAAACCTGCCCGGGGGCGGCGCCTGCTTCACCGTGGTGTTCCCCTACGCGGAAAAGGAGGAGACGAAATGAAACGGATCGTTTGCCTTCTTCTGATGTTTGCTTTGCTGTGCGGCTGCGCCCGCCTCGGCCTGGGACGGCAGGACAAGGGCGTATCCTTCTATTACCGCAGCACTGACGCCGATTATTTTTCACCCCTCGGCGCCATGGGGATCGAACACCGCACACTGCGCGACGACCAGACGGACATCAATGCCATGATGAAGCTGTATCTCGGCGGGCCGGTGGATCCGGAGCTGACAAGCCCCTTCCCCAAGGGGATGCAGCTGCTCCGCTCCGAGATGACCGCCAGGGAGATCACCCTCGTCTTTGACGACACGCTGGCGGCGCTGACGGGGGTGGGACTGCGCCTGGCATGCGCCTGTATCGCGCGCACCGTGGCGGAGTACGGCGGCTATGACACGGTGACCATCCGTGCCGAGCATCTCAGCCTCGATGGGGAAGAGGCGGTCACGGTGCAGCCGGCGGAGCTTGTGCTGGAGGACCGCAGCGCCGGGCAGCCCAACGCGCTGGTGCAGCTGTTTTTTGCCGATGCCCAGGGCAGATTCCTGATCGAGGAGCAGCGCAGCGCTCCGGTGGAGGAGAAGCAGGAGCTTCCGGAGTTCATCCTCCGTTCTCTGATCGAGGGCCCTCAGACCGAGAGCCTGAACGCCACCATTCCCAAGGGCACGGTGCTGCTGAACGTCTCCGTTGTGGATCGGGTCTGCCTGGTGAATTTCTCGGCGGAATTTTTGCAGAACCGTCCGAGAAACGAGCTGGCAGAGCGCATGACCGTTTTCTCCGTGGTCAATTCTCTGACGCAGCTGGAGGACGTGGACAGCGTGGAGATCCTCGTGGAGGGCAGCAGCGTGGAGCGGTATTACGAGCTGAACCTCAACCGTGAGCTGGTGCGCGACGAGGATATGATCGGCCCGGTGCGCAGCGGCGTGGGGGAATTCGATGCCGCGCTCTTTCTGTGCCTGGAGGGCGACGAGCGCCTGACGGTCTATCCGATGCGGGTGCAGGAGACTGCGGAGCTGAGCCGCGCCGCCTCCGTGCTCGGCGCCCTGTGCGCATTTGCGCCGCGCAACGGCTATTACAGCCCCGGCCAGGGCCTCATAGAGCTGCGCGGCGTGCAGCAAAACGGCGGCAGTCTGCGCATCGAGTATACCACCACCGAGCGGATCGAGGATGCGCAGCGCACGCTTTTGCTGCGGAGCCTTCTCGCCACCGCCTGTGCGCTTCCGGAGGTCAACCGCGTTGAACTGATCGAAAACGGCGCAGTTCTGGATTTGAGCGGCGAGGCGTGGACGCCCGCCGATGACTGGTACCACGAACCGCAGCAATAAAAGAAATAAATGAAAAACCGGAGCATATGCTCCGGTTTTTGCTGTTATTCTGTCGGTTTATCCAGATACGTCAGAAAATCGTAGTGCTCGTTTACAGCCTCGGCGGCCCGCGCCGCGTCCCTGGCGCAGACGGCCCGGTAGAGCTTCACGTGGATCTGCACCAGCTCATCCCAGTTCTCGAAATAGAAGGAATCATCGGCCAGATTGCGGCTCGTGCCCAGGAATTGCGCCAGGGCGCGATTCAGGCTGATGACCAGCTGATCGCCGGAGGCGGTGAGCAGCAGATCGTGAAATTCCGCGTCCGCCCGGCGGTCGCCGTGCTCGGAAGCCATCATCCGTGCCAGGCAGAGATAGATCATCTGCCGTTCCCGCTCGGTGATGTTTTCAATGATCGCGGGGATCGACTGCAGCTCGATGCTGCGGCGCAGGCGGTGGACGTCGGAGTATTTGAGCTGATTGAGCAGCAGCATCAGCGAAAAAATGTCGGTGAAGCCGCGGCTGACGTCATGGCTCAGGCGGTAGCCGCCGTCCGCGTCCTGGGTCAGCAGGCCGAAGATCTCCAGAAGGTGCTGCGCTTCACGCAAAGATGGCACGCTGAAATTCAGCTCAGCGGCCAGCGTTTCCTCGGGGGGAAGGCGGCTGCCGTCGTGCAGGGCGCCGCTGCGCAGATTTGTTTTGAGATAGCCTAAAAGCGCCTGGTAATGTCGCTGGGTAAACTGATTCATCGGGTACCTCAGATCAAAGGGAACGCAGCAGTTCGATGCCGCTGCGAAGGCGGGAAAGGGCCTCCTCTTTGCCCAGCAGAGCGCACAGGTCGGTGGCGCCGCCGGGGGTGGACTGCCGGCCGGACACGGCCACGCGCACGGGCCACAGCACCACGGAGTTCTTCACGCCGAGATTCTGGGCCAGCTCGGAAAGCGCGGCATACAGGGCGTCGTTGGACCAGTCTTCCTGGGCTTCGAGCATCGGGACCGCGGCCTCGAGGGATGCCAGGCTGTTTTCCAGATTGGTCTTGGACTTTTTGTGCACATACATGGCGGGGTCGTATTCCGGCAGCGCCTGCAGGAAATCGACTTTTTCCGGGATCTCCGAGAGGATCTCGCACCGCGGCTGGATCAGCGTGCTCACGGCCCGCAGATCGATGGCGGGATTGCTGATGGCCTGCCTGAGCCACGGCTCGGCCATGGCATAGAAGGCCTCGGGGTCGAGTTTTTTGATATATTCTGCGTTCATCCAGCGCAGCTTGACAATATCGAATACGGCGGGAGATTTGGAAATGCCGCCGATGTCGAAGACCTCCGCCAGCTCATCGAGGGTGAAGAACTCCCGCTCGGACAGCTCGCCCCGGGGAGACCAGCCCAGCAGGGCCACATAATTGATTACCGCCTCGGTCAGGAATCCCTGGGCGATCAGATCTTCGAAGCTGGGGTCGCCGTGGCGCTTGGACATCTTATGCTGGGCGTCACGCATGACGGGGCTGCAGTGGACGTAGGTGGGGATATCCCAGCCAAAGGCCTCGTAGAGCAGATTGTACTTCGGCGCGGAGGAGAGGTATTCGCTGCCGCGGACCACGTGGGTGATGCCCATGAGATGATCGTCGATGACGTTGGCAAAGTTATAGGTGGGCAGACCGTCGGATTTCAGAAGGATCTGGTCTTCCAGCTCGCTGTTGTCCACGGTGATATCGCCGAAGGAGGCGTCGTGGAAGGTGGTGGAGCCCTCCTGGGGGATGCGCTGACGGATGACGTAGGGTTCGCCGGCGTCGATGCGTGCGCGGACCTCCGCCTCAGACAGGGAGGGGCAGGCGCACACATGCTTGACGATGGCCTTGCCTTCGGCCGGTTCTTCGTCCTGCTTCTGACAGAAGCAGTGATAGGCGCCGCCGCGGCGCACCAGCAGCTCGGCGTACTTGCCGTACAGATCGCGGCGCTCGGACTGGATATAGGGTCCCACCGGACCGCCGACGTCGGGGCCTTCGTCGTGGGTGAGGCCGCAGCGCGACATGGTATTGTAGATGACGTCCACCGCGCCTTCCACATAGCGGCCCTGATCCGTATCCTCAATGCGCAGGATGAAGGTGCCGCCGTTCGATCTGGCGATCAGCCAGGTGTACAGGGCGGTGCGCAGGTTGCCGATGTGCATGTAGCCCGTGGGACTCGGGGCGAAGCGGGTACGGACGCCTCCAACGGGGATCCGCGCTTCCATTTGTTCAAAAAAATCCATGGGATTGCCTCCTGATTTTGTTCCAGATTATTTTACATTTCTTTGCCCCGGAATGTCAATGATTAGTTGCCATTTTTATTAAAATGTGATATGATACATTGGATTGAGACCAAAAACCCGAGCGAGGTGCTTTCTATGAACGAGAAAAAGAGGATATTGAGCGGAATTCAGCCCAGCGGCGATCTGACCCTGGGTTCGTATATGGGCGCGATCAAAAACTGGGTCGCCCTGCAGGACGACTATGACTGCCTGTACTGCATCGTGGATATGCACGCCATCACCGTGCGCCAGGATCCCCCGACCCTGCGCCGCCGCACCCTGGAGCAGCTGTCGCAGTACATCGCCTGCGGCCTGGATCCCAAGAAAAACATCCTGTTCATCCAAAGTCATGTGCATCAGCATGCGGAACTGAGCTGGGTGCTGGGCTGCTTCACCCAGTTCGGAGAGCTCAGCCGTATGACCCAGTTCAAAGATAAGTCCAAAAAGCATGCCGACAACATCACGGCAGGCCTGTTCACCTATCCGGTGCTCATGGCGGCGGACATCCTGCTCTACCAGGCGGATCTGGTGCCCGTGGGCCAGGATCAGAAGCAGCATGTGGAGCTGTGCCGCGATATCGCCAACCGCTTCAACGGCCTTTACTCCGACACCTTCACCCTGCCCGAGCCCTTTATCCCCAAGATGGGCACCCGCATCATGAGCCTGGGCGATCCGATGAGCAAGATGTCCAAGTCCGACCCCGACGGCTGCGTGTTCCTCATGGATAAGCCGGAGGACATCATGCGCAAGTTCAAGCGCGCGGTCACCGACTGCGAAGCGGCCGTCCGCTATGACAAGGATGCCAAGCCGGGCATTTCCAACCTGCTTTCCATCTACTGCACCGCCACAGGCAAGACCTTTGAGGAAGCCGAGGCCGAATTCGAGGGCCAGGGCTACGGCGTGTTCAAGCCCGCCGTGGGAGAGGCTGTGGTGGAGCTGCTGCGGCCCATCCGCGAGCAGGCTGCGGAGCTCATGCGCGACAAGGCTTATCTCGAGGGCATTTATAAGGAAGGCGCCGAGCGGGCAAGCTATCTCGCGGAAAAGACACTGCGAAAGGTCTATAAAAAGGTGGGCTTCGTCGCCCGCTGAGCAAGGCAGAGAATAAGAAGGCAGGCTTTGCCGCCTGCTGAGAAAGGTATGAGTCTGAATGACGCCACAATTTCATTTTGCCCTGTGGATACTGCTGGCAGTTCTGGTGGCTTCGGTGCTGTCCTTTGCGGCGACGCCGCTGGTAAAAAAGCTGGCGGTCAGCGTCGGGGCAATGGACGTGCCCAAGGATAACCGGCGGATGCACAAGGTCCCGATCCCCCGACTGGGCGGACTGGCCATCTTCGTGGCTTTTGTCGTCACTGTGCTGATTTTTGCCGAGATCGACCGGGAGATGCGCGGCATCCTCATCGGGTCGCTTCTGATCGTCATGCTGGGTGTGCTGGACGACATCTACAGCCTCCGCGCCCTGCCCAAGTTCCTGGTGCAGATCGCCGCGGCGGTCATAGTCGTGCTCTACGGCTGCCGGATCGAATTTATTTCGAATCCCGTGCTTACCAGTACGGCTACATATCTGCGGCTGGGCAACATCGTTTCCGTCCTCATCACCATTGTCTGGATCGTTGCCATCACCAACGCCGTCAACTTTATCGACGGCCTGGACGGACTTGCCGTGGGCGTATCCGGCATCTCCGCGGCCACCATGCTGGTGGTATCCATCCTGGTGGCGGAGCAGAATGTGGCCATTATCATGGCGGCCCTGTTCGGCGCCTGCCTGGGCTTCATTCCCTATAATTTCAACCCGGCAAAGATCTTCATGGGAGATACCGGCTCCACCTTCCTGGGCTTTATTTTGGCCACCATGTCCATTCAGGGCCTGTTCAAGCTCTACGCGATCATCTCCTTTGCCGTACCGTTCCTGATCCTGGGCATTCCCATTTTCGATATCTGCTTTGCAGTGATCCGCCGCCTGGCCCGGGGCCAGAACCCCATGACCGCCGATCGGGAGCATGTGCACCATCGGCTGATCGACATGGGCTTCGACCAGAAGCAGTCGGTGATGATCACCTATATGCTGACGGCTCTGCTGGGACTGGCCGCTGTGGTGCTTACGGGCTCCGGCGAGGTCAAGGCCTTGCTGCTGCTGGGCTCCATCTTTGTAGTCTTCGTCATCGGCTTCTGCACCATTTTTGCCGGCAGACGCAAAAAAAACGAGCCCAAACCGGAGGAGACTTCTGCACATGAAGAAGATTAAAGTCATGTCGGTCTTCGGCACCCGGCCGGAGGCGATCAAGATGGCCCCCCTCGTCATGGAGCTGGGCCGCCGGGAGGGCCTGGAGAGCATCTGCTGCCTCACCGGCCAGCACCGGGAGATGCTGGATTCCGTCATGCAGGCCTTCGGCCTGCAGGCGCAGTATGACCTGGACATTATGGAACGGCAGCAGACCCTGTCCACCATCACCACGAAGACCATCCTGGGCATGGATCGGGTGATCGATCAGGCAAAGCCGGACCTCATCCTGGTGCACGGCGATACCTCCACGACCTTTGCAGGCGCATTGTCTGCCTTCTATCACAAGATCCCCGTGGGCCATGTGGAGGCGGGCCTTCGCACCTGGGACAAGTATTCTCCCTTCCCCGAGGAGATGAACCGCACCCTGGTGGGCGACATCGCCGAGCTGCATTTCGCGCCCACCCGCGCCAATGCGGACAATCTGCGCGCCGAGGGAATCCGCGGCGAGATATTTATCACCGGCAACACCGCCATCGACGCCATGCAGACCACGGTGAAGGAGCGGTTCACCTTTGAAGATCCGCTGCTCAACACGCTGGATTTCGACGCGAAGCGCGTCATTGCCGTCACCTGTCACCGCCGGGAAAACTATGGCGAGCCCATGCGCAACATCATGCGTGCCATCCGCGAGGTGGTGGACCGTCATCCCGATACCGAGGCGGTCTATCCCGTCCATCTGAGCCCCGCCGTGCGCGAATGTGCGCGGGAATACCTTTCCGGCCATCCCCGGATCCATCTGATCGACCCGGTGGACGTGCTGCAGATGCACAACCTCATTGCCCGCTGCCACCTGGTCATGACCGATTCCGGCGGCCTGCAGGAGGAGGCGCCGGCCCTGGGCCGGCCCGTACTGGTCATGCGCCGGGAGACCGAGCGCCCCGAGGCCATCAGCGCCGGCACGGCAAAGCTGGCCGGCGTGGAATACGAGCCCATCGTTTCCATGGCCTGCGAGCTGCTGGATGATCCCGAGGCCTACCGGACCATGGCCCGCGCCGTCAATCCCTACGGCGACGGCAGCGCCTGCAAGCGCATCGCCCAGGCCATTGAGTGGTACTTCGGCTTGAATGAGCAAAGACCCGCCGACTTTGTCCCGGGTGATCACAACTAAAACCGCGGCGCCCCGAAAACGGGGCGCCGATTTTTTTGCATAAGGGCTGTCCTGCTCCAATATGCTGTACAAAGCTACTGACAGGAGGAACCCGGATGGAGAACACGAGCATATATCATGAGATTGCCCGGCGGACCGGAGGCAATATCTATCTCGGTGTGGTCGGACCGGTGCGCACGGGAAAGTCGACCTTTGTGAAGCAGTTCATGGAGCAGATGGTGCTGCCCAACATCGCCGATCCCTATCGGGCGGAGCGCGCGCGGGATGAGCTGCCCCAGAGCGCCAGCGGCAGGACCATCATGACGGCGGAGCCGAAATTTGTTCCGGAGGAGGCTGCGGCGCTGCGGCTGGATGACGGTGTACAGCTGCAGATCCGGCTGATCGACTCCGTGGGCTACCTGGTGGACGGGGCGGCGGGCGCCGAGGAGGACGGACAGCCCCGGATGATCACGACGCCCTGGGCGGACGCCCAGATCCCCATGGCGGAGGCGGCGGAGCTGGGCACGAAAAAGGTCATGGAAGAGCATGCCACCGTGGGCGTCATCGTCACGACCGACGGCAGTATCACCGATATCCCCAGGGAAAACTATGTGCAGGCGGAGCAGCGCGCCATCCGGGACATGCGCGCCACTGGAAAACCCTTCGTCGTGGTGATCAACTCCGTTCAGCCGGAAGGGGAGCGGGCCGGGATGCTGGCCGAGGAGATCAGGCGCGAAGGCGCCGCATGCGTTTGCCTGGACTGCCTGCATGCCGGAGCTGCGGAATTGAGCGGCCTGCTGCAGGGACTTCTGATGGAATTCCCCATGGTGCAGGCGGCGTTTTATCTTCCCGGCTGGGTGCAGGCGCTTGATCCGGAGCAGCCCCTCAGAAAGACGCTGTATCGCGCCATGCGGGAGGCGGTTTCCGGCGTGGGCAGTCTGCGCGAAGCGGCCCGGGCAGTTCGGGAGCTCGAGTCGCTCGAGGAGATCACGGAGGTCCGTCTGCGGGGGATCGACCTGGGCACGGGAACGGTCAGCGCCCAGCTTGTGCTGCCCGATGCATTGTTTTATGAAAGCCTGTCCCGGGCGACCGGAGTGCAGGTGGAGACCGACGCCGATCTCATGGAGCTGCTGGCGCAGATGGCGGACATCAAGCGCGAGTACGATCAGCTTGCCCCGGCGCTGGAATCGGTGCGCGCCACAGGCTACGGGATCGTCATGCCAAATCCGGCGCAGATGGAGCTGGAACGGCCGGAGCTCTGCAAGCGGGGCGGGAGTTACGGCGTGCGCCTGGCCGCCAGCGCGCCGACGATCCATCTGCTGCGGACGGATCTGAAAACGGAGATCAGTCCCACGGTTGGAAGTGAGACTCAGTCTCAAACTTTGGTAAAAGCAATGCAGGCGGATTTTGAGAATGATCCCCAGGCGCTCTGGAACAGCAATATTTTCGGCCGGTCCGTGCTGGAGCTCATCGGCGAGGGGTTCCAAACCAAACTGACCCATCTGCCGGAGGACGCCCGGCTGCGCCTGCGCGGCGCGCTGAGCCGGATCGTCAACGAGGGGGCAGGCGGCCTGATTTGCATTATTTTGTAACCGGGGTCTGCCCGGCACGCGAAAAGGGATCCCGGACATGGGCGGCATGTCCGGGATCTGTTTTTGTGTGAATCAGTGTATGCGGCCGCGCTTCAGAACGCCGCTTTTCCGGGATAGACGCCGTGGGGCCCCAACTGTTCCTCGATGCGCAGCAGACGATTGTACTTGGCTACGCGCTCGCTTCTGGACGGAGCGCCGGTCTTGATCTGGCAGGTATTCAAGGCTACGGCCAGATCGGCGATGGTCGTATCCTCCGTTTCGCCGGAGCGATGGGAGGTGACGGCGGTGTATCCGGCCTTGTGGGCCATTTTGATGGCCTCCAGTGTCTCGGAAACGGAGCCGATCTGATTGAGCTTGATGAGAATGGAGTTTGCACAGCCGTTGTCAATGCCTTTTTTCAGGCGTTCGGTGTTGGTGACGAACAAATCGTCGCCCACCAGCTGGACTTGATTGCCCAGGCGGCGCGTCATTTCGCGCCAGCCTTCCCAGTCCTCTTCATCCAGACCGTCCTCAATGGAGGCAATGGGATATTGCGCAACCAGGCTTTCCCAATGATCGATCAGTTCCCTGGAGGTGAATTCCCGGCCGGATTTGGGCTGACGGTAATGGCCCATGCCCTTTTCGCTCTTCCACTCCGAAGCGGCGGCGTCGATCGCCAGCATGAAATCCGTGCCCGGCGCATAGCCTGCAGCACGAACCGCCGAGAGGATGTGCTCAATGGCGTCCGCATCGCTTGCAAGATTCGGTGCAAAGCCGCCCTCGTCGCCCACGGCAGTGGTTTGTCCCTCGGCCTTGAGCAGGCGCTGCAGCGCGTGGAAAACCTCCGTGCACCAACGCAGGCCCTCGGCGAAGGTTGGCGCGCCCACGGGCATGATCATGAACTCCTGGGTATCAACACTGTTGGAGGCGTGGGCGCCGCCGTTGAGAATGTTCATCATGGGGACGGGCAGCCGATTGGCATTGACGCCGCCGAGGAAGCGATACAGAGGCAGCCCGAGGGCGGCGGCGGCAGCTCTGGCTGCAGCAATGGAGACCGCGAGAATGGCGTTTGCACCGAGTTTGGATTTATCCTTTGTCCCGTCGGCCTTGCACATTGCTGCGTCCACGGCATAAATATCCGCCGCATCCAGACCAATGACTGCATCGGCTATGACTGTGTTGACGTTTTCTACTGCTTTTGAGACGCCCTTGCCGCCAAAACGGGCTTGATCGCCGTCGCGAAGCTCCAGCGCCTCGAATTCGCCGGTGGAGGCGCCGCTGGGAGCGGCGCCCCTGGCGGTAACGCCGCCGACCAGGGTGACCTCTGCCTCAACCGTCGGATTTGCGCGCGAATCGATGATTTGCCGCGCAAAAACGGATTCAATGACTGTGTTTTTCATAATGTTACTCCTTTCACGCTGTGTTTTGCGAGTTGCGCAAAATTGAAACAGTATGATTTGAATGCCGTGTGCACCCAATGAGGGAGATAACCCGCGGAAGCGAATGACCCAGCCATCGTGCCGCAGGGCGGGTAAAAAATGCAAACGGCCATTCAAATCAGAGTATTATATCACAACGAACAAAAAAAGGAAATGATTATTTGCGGCGCAATATAGTTTACGCGGTTATACAGAAAAAAACCGGCAGATACGGGAGAAGACCTCACGTATCTGCCGGTCTGTCATTGGATCGTATCACCGGCGCGTGTAACGGCTCCGGGGTTACAGGGCGTCGAGGATGATTTTGCCGTCCTGCGTGCGGATGCCCATCTGAGAGATGGGGTTTTCGTAGCTCTCGATGATGCGCTGGGCCATCTGATCCTCAATGTCGCGCTGGATGGTGCGGCGCAGATTTCTGGCGCCGTAGGTGACGGAGAAGGACTTCTCCACCAGGTAGTCGATGACGTCGTCGCTCCAGCGCACGGCGATGCCGCGGTCAGCCAGGGAATCGCGGAGCTCGCCCAGCATGATGCCGGCGATGGCGCGGAAGTTCTCCTCGGACAGGCGGTTGAAGCAGATGATCTCATCCACGCGGTTGATGAACTCCGGCCGCAGGAAGTCGGACAGGGCCTTCATCGCCTTCTCCCTGGACTGCTCGGACAGGCTCTGGTTGAAGCCCACGCTGCCGCCCTTGTGCTCGGAGCCGGCGTTGGAGGTCATGACGATGATGGTGTTCTCAAAATTGACCACTCTGCCCTGGGCGTCAGTGATGCGGCCGTCGTCAAGCACCTGCAGCAGCAGGTTCAAAACGTCGGGATGCGCCTTTTCGATCTCATCGAACAGGATGACGGAGTAGGGCCTGCGGCGGATCTTCTCGGTGAGCTGGCCGGCCTCGTCATAGCCCACATAGCCCGGGGGCGAGCCGATCAGCTTGGAGACGGAGTGCTTCTCCATGTATTCCGACATGTCCAGCCGGACCAGGGAATCCACGCTGTCGAACAGATCCTCCGCCAGGCATTTGACCAGCTCGGTCTTGCCCACGCCGGTGGAGCCCACGAAGATGAACGACACGGGGCGCTTCTTCGGAGAGATGCCCACACGGGAGCGGCGGATGGCGTTGCACACCGCGTCAATGGCCTCGTCCTGGCCCACGACCCGCTTGCGGAGCCGGTCGCCCAGTTCCTGGAGTTGGGTGTATTCCTGGGCCTGGATCTTGGAGGCCGGGATCTTTGTCCACATTTCGATGATGCGGGCAAGATTTTCCAGGGTCAGCATGGGCGGCGGGGTCTGGGAGAGCGTCTCGATCTCGTCATTGACGACGCACAGCTTGCTGCGCAGATTGGCCAGGCGTTCAAAATTCTCCTGCTTGGCGTCCTCGGTCAGCATGCGGATCTCCAGTTCCAGATCGTCGTGCTCCTTCCTGAGCTCCGCCAGGCGGGAGATCTCCTTGGAGCGGAGGTTGACGTCGGAACAGGCCTCGTCCAGCAGGTCGATGGCCTTGTCGGGCAGGAAGCGCTCGGTGATATAGCGCTCGGACAGCAGGACGGTCTGCCGGGCGATCTCCGGCGGGATGCGCACGCCGTGGAACTGCTCATAGTAATGGGCGATGCCCCGGACGATGGCAATGGCCTCTTCCAGGGTGGGTTCGGCCACGGTGACGGGCTGGAAACGGCGCTCCAGGGCGGCGTCCTTCTCTATATACTTCCGGTATTCGGTGAAGGTGGTGGCGCCGATGACCTGCACCTCGCCCCGGGACAGGGCGGGCTTGAGGATGTTGGCGGCGTTCATGGAGCCCTCGGCGTCGCCCGCACCCACCAGATTGTGGACTTCGTCAATGACCAGGATGATATTGCCAAAGGCCTTGATCTCGCCGATCAGGCTCTTCATGCGGCTTTCAAACTGGCCGCGGAACTGGGTGCCCGCCACCAGGGCGGTCATATCCAGCAGATAGACCTCCTTGTCGCGGAGCTTGAAGGGCACGTCGCCGGCGGCGATGCGCTGGGCCAGACCCTCGGCGATGGCGGTCTTGCCCACGCCGGGCTCGCCGATCAGGCAGGGGTTGTTCTTCTGCCGGCGGTTCAGGATCTGAATGACGCGCTCGGTCTCTACCTCCCGACCGACAATGTGGTCGAGGCTGCCCTCTCGGGCCTTTTCGGTCAGATTGAGGCAGTATGCGTCGAGGAATTTCTTTTTCTTTTTTCGGCTGTCCTTGGGCGCGGTTTTCTCCTGCTCCTTGGGGACGGAGGGCAGGGGAGCGTCGGCGTTGCCGAAAAGCTTGTTGAGGAAAGGGAAGGTGGCCGTCTGGCTGGCCACGTCCTCGTCGTCGTCCTCCTCGCCGGGCTGCAGGCCCATCATGGAGGTCATTTCATTGGTCATATTCTCAAGGTCCTCGTCGGACATCCCCATCTGGCGGACAATGTCGTCCACCTGCTTGATGCCCAGGTCCTTGGCACATTTCAGGCAGAGGCCTTCATTGGTGGAGGCGCCGTTTTCGATCTTGGTGATGAAGATCACGGCGACATTTTTCTTGCATCTGGTGCAAAGTGTGGGTTTCATGCGGGAACCTCCCTTCGGGAAAACGTTGGGTCATAGAATAGCAGAAATCCGGAAAAAAGTCCCGGGAACCGTGTCAGCTGATGCGCCGGGCGGAGCTGCCGTCGATGAGCAGCGCGGCGCCGTCGCACTGGACGCAGACACGGGTGGCGTAGCCGATATTGTTCTCGGACAGGCACAGGTGCAGGCGGCTGTCGTACACCTGCAGCCCTTTGGCGGTGAGGACCGCCAGATAGGCGCCGTTGGCGCTGATGTCCTGGATCGGTTCGTCAAAATCGAGGCTGGCCAGTTCCGTGCCGTCATGGGATACGGTGGTGATCCGGTAACGGGCGCCGGCCTGGTTCATATTGCGCACAATGGAAATGAAGCTGTCCGCGCCGAGGTCAAAGGAGAGCAGCTCGCCGCCCTCATAGGGGAAAGCCGAAGCCTGCTCGTCGCCGGTATCAAAGAAATACAGGGCATTCTCGCCGACGGCGCACAGGGAGCGTTTGCCGGTATAGGCAAGCTCGTAAATCAGATCGCTGCCCAGCGGACACTGCGCAACGGGCTCTTCTTCGTCGGTGGCGAAGCAAACAGCGGTGGAGGCGTAGCTGCCGCCGTCGATGCCGAGGGCGACGGAACACATGGATTTGCCGTCGCCGGAGACAGCGCACTGACCGAAGAACTGGGTGGAGGACAGCCAGGTATAGATCTGGTTGCCTGCGGCGTCATAGACGTTCAGCACGGTCTTATAGCCGGGCTGGTTGGAGGCGCAGCAGATATAGCCTTCGTCTGACAGATCGGCGTCGATGATGGGGCCGGGGACGGTGAGGTTCAGCTGCTCGCCTTTGGTGTGGTGGACGGTGCACAGACCGCTGGAGCCGACGCCGTAGCCCAGGGCGACGGTACGGTTCTGCAGCAGCACGGGATTGTCCATTTTGCACTGGGCAAGCGCCGTTTGCTCGCCGTTGGAGTCAAAGCACTGCATGCCGTCCGGCGAGGCCACCGCCAGGCCGTTATGGAAGCTCAGATAGCTGTTGGAGCTGTGAACGTCGATGGGGAAGACGGTCTGCTCGCCGGCATAGCGCAGCAAACGATCGATGCGGCCGGTCACGCGTCTGCCGCCGAACACCGCGATGGCTGCGATGCAAAGCACCAGCGCCGCGGCAAAGGACCAGATCACGAGCCGCCTGTGCTCGCGCAGGGTCTGCATGATCCGAAGAAACCACTGTGGGAATTGCGGCTCCTCCGGCGCCTCTTCCTCGGGCCGGTCGGAAAACAGAGAAGAGAGGACAGGGTCCTCCGGCAAGTCCTCCGCGAGCTGCTCCGGCGTCGGTTCCCCGATCAATTCCTCCGGGGCCACGGCGGACGCAGCCGGTGCTTCGTTCACATCGGCCTCCGGAGCCAGATGCTCATTTTCATTCGACATGGAAGCTCACCTCCGGTGTTTCGTACCAAAGACGGGTCATATACAGTCCGCCCGCCGGGACCGTGGGACCTGCGGCGGTGCGGTCGCCGGCGCGCAGGATGGCGCCGAGCTCCTCGGGCCGGATCTTGCCCTCTGCGGCCCAGACAAGGGTGCCCGCCATGGCGCGGGCCATGTTGTAGAGAAAGCCGTTGGCGCACACCCGCAGCGAGAGAATGTCGCCGGTGCGCTCGACTTCGTAGTAATAGACGGTGCGGACGGTGGAGCGCACGTCGGTCCCCACAGAGCGAACCGCCGCAAAATCGTGGGTGCCGACGAACTGATCCGCCGCCGCCTGCATGATGTGCTCGTCCAGATGCTTGGGGTAGAACCAGGCGCGGTTTACATAAAACGGGTCGCGGATGCGGGAGTTATAGATCAGATAGGTGTATTCCTTTTTCACGCAGGAGCCGATGGCGTTGAAGCCCTCGGGCATTTCCCGCGCCTCGGTCACCACGATATCGCCCGGCAGATGGGTGTTGAGGGCATAGGGGAGCCGATCCACGGGAATGGTGGATTCCGTGCGGAAATTGGCCACATAGCGCTTGGCGTGCACGCCCGCGTCGGTGCGGCCGCAGCCGGTCATGTGGACCCGGTGTCCGACGACCTTGGCGCAGGCCTTTTCCAGCGTTTCTTCGACGGTGATATCCTTCGGCTGCACCTGCCAGCCGTGATAGGCGGTGCCTACATAGGTGAGGATCAGAGCGATGTTTCGCATAGCCGCCTCCTACAGGCCCAGTTTGCGCAGCACGATCACAGCTGCGAGCAGCAAAATGCCGAAGGCCAGGGCCAGATAATCCCGGCCGGCCATGCGCAGCTGCTTCATACGGGTGCGGCCCTTGCCGCCGTGATAGCAGCGCGACTCCATGGCCACGGCCAGCTCGTCGGCCCGGCGGAAGGCGCTGATGAACAGGGGCACCAGAATGGGAATGAGGGCCTTGGCCCGGCGGATCAGATTGCCGGATTCAAAATCGGCGCCCCGCGCCTTCTGGGCGGAGATGATCTTGTCGGTCTCGGAGATGAGGGTGGGGATGAACCGCAGGGCGATGCACATCATCATGGAAAGCTCATGCACGGGCACCTTGATCCTCTTGAGGGGGCTCATCAGCAGCTCCATGGCGTCCGTCAGGGCGATGGGGGAGGTGGTATAGGTCAGCAGGAAGGTGCCGAAGATCAGCATCACAATCCGGGAGATCATGAAGACCGCGTTGCGGAGGCCCTCCCAGGTGATGGTAAAGATCCAGAAGTGAACGAGTTCCCGGCCCGGCGTGTAGAACATGTTCAGAAGGCCCGTCAGCACGATGATGAGCAGCAGGGGCTTCAGACCCTTGACGATCACCCGCAGGCGGATGCGCGACAGGCACATGCAGAGGATCAGGAACGCCGCCACGACGGCGTAGGATACATAGGATTTGGCGCAGAACAGGGCGACGATGTAGACGATCACCAGGATCAGCTTCGTCCTGGGGTCCAGCCGATGCACGACGGTATCGCCGGGGAAGTACTGGCCGAGGGTGACGTCTTTAAGCATGGCGGCCTCCTCTCAGAGCGAGAAGGGCGCTGGCGGCGGCCTCCACGGTGTAGACGCCCGGATCCAGCTCCAGCCCCAGGTCGCGCAGCCGTGCGAAGACCTGGGTCACCTGGGGCACGTCCAGGCCGATTTCCGTCAGCTCGGCGCTGCGGGAGAAAACCTCCCGGGGAGAGCCGTCCATCTGAATGCGGCCGTGATTCATGACGACGATGCGCTCCACGGAGGCGGCGATCTCCTCCATCGAATGGCTGACCATGACGATGGCGGCGCCGCATTTTTCGCGGTAATCGCGCAGATTCTGCAAAATGCTCTCCCGGCCTGCGGGGTCCAGACCGGCGGTGGGCTCGTCGAGGATCAGGATCTTCGGGCGCATGGCAATGACGCCGGCGATGGCGATCCGGCGCTTCTGGCCGCCGGAAAGCTCAAAGGGAGAAGATTCCAGCAGGCGTTCCGGCACACCGACAAAGCCGGCGGCCTCGTATACCCGCTCATGGATCTCTTCCTCGCTCAGTCCCATGTTTTTAGGGCCAAAGGCGATGTCGCGATAGACCGTTTCCTCAAAGAGCTGGTGCTCCG
The DNA here is from genome assembly GCA_015068455.1 of Oscillospiraceae bacterium. Taxonomy (GTDB): domain Bacteria; phylum Bacillota; class Clostridia; order Oscillospirales; family Oscillospiraceae; genus SVMC01. The sequence continues at coordinate 257,549 of SVKO01000002.1, forward strand.
GATACTGAAAGACCAGGCCGACCTGAAAGCGGAGAGCTCTGGTAAAGGCGGGGTCCGACCAGACGTCCTTTCCTTCAAACAGGACCTGTCCGGCGGTGGGCTTCAGCAGGGCGTTGAAGTGCTGGATGAGGGTGGATTTACCCGAACCGGTATGGCCGATGATGCCGAGGAATTCTCCGCTGTCGATGCCGAGGTCGATATGTTCAATTGCAGTTCGTTCAAAGGGCGTGCCGGCACTGTAGGTGTGGCTCAGGCCCCGGGTCTCAAGTAACAAAGGCGTACCTCCGAAAATTATCAGCGGGAAAAGCAGCGATAGATGGCGTCGGCGCATTCCTCAACGCTCAGCGCGTCCAGAGGAAGGCCGCAGCCCGCCTGATCGAGGGCGTACAGGAGCTCGACGGTCTGCGGGGCGCAAAGCCCCACGGCAGACAGACGCTCCGGCTGCGAGAAGACCTCCCGGGGCGTCCCGTCGGCGATGATCCTGCCCTCGGCCATGACCACAACGCGGTCGGCCAGGGCGGCTTCGGTCATGTGATGGGTGATGAGCACCACGGTGATGCCGTGTTCCCGGCAAAGGGCGCTGATGGTGGAGAGGACCTCCTGGCGGCCCTGGGGATCGAGCATGGCGGTGGGCTCGTCCAGAACGATGCACTTCGGCCGCATGGCGATGACGCCGGCGATGGCGATGCGCTGCTTCTGGCCGCCGGAGAGCAGATGGGGCGCGTGCTCGCGGAATTCATACATGCCCACCTGGCGGAGGGCGTCATCCACCCGCGCCCGGATCTCCGGCGGAGCCACGCCGAGATTCTCCGGGGCAAAGGCCACGTCCTCCTCGACCACGTTGGACACGATCTGGTTGTCCGGGTTCTGGAACACCATGCCCACGGTGCGGCGGACGTCCAGCAGCAGGTCCTCGTCGGCGGTATCCATGCCAAACACCGCGACGCTGCCGCCCTGGGGCAGCAGGATGGCGTTGAAATGCTTGGCCAGGGTGGATTTTCCCGAGCCGTTGTGCCCGAGGACGGCCACAAAGCTGCCCGCTTCGATGCTGAGACTCAGATCCTCAAACACCGGGACGGCGAGTTTGCCCTCCTGGGGCTCATATTGAAATGTGATGTTCTCTGCGCTGATTGCTGTGCTCATTTGATGCTTCCTTAATTAACGGCCCATCGGCCCGTGGCGCCGCAGGGGAGGATCAGGCCGGAATCTGTCACGGGGAGTCCCAGCTCGCCGCATTCGCTCCTGCCGCCGAAGCGCGGGCGGAAGATGCTGTCCATGATATATCCCAGGACGCTGGGCGCGAGGCCGGTGGTATAAGAATTGATGATGACGAACAGGGGATCGTCGGACAGGACCTTCGACGTCAATTCGACGAAGGGAAACAGATTTTGTTCCAGTTTCCAGATCTCGCCCGAGGGGCCGCGGCCGTAGGAGGGGGGATCCATGATGATGGCATCGTACTGTCTGCCCCGGCGGATCTCCCGCTCGACGAATTTTGCGCAGTCGTCCACGATCCAGCGGATCGGCGCATCGCCGAGGCCGGAGGAGCGGGCGTTTTCCTTCGCCCAGGCCACCATGCCCTTGGCCGCGTCCACATGGCAGACGCTGGCGCCGGCCGCCGCCGCCGCGATGGTGGCGCCGCCGGTATAGGCGAACAGGTTCAAAACACGGATCGGACGTCCCGCAGCCCGGATGGAGGCCATGATGTAGTCCCAGTTGGCGGCCTGCTCCGGGAAGACGCCGGTGTGCTTGAAGTTCATGGGCTTGACGTTGAATACCAGGGGACCGTAGCCGATCTGCCAGCGCTCGGGCAGATGGTGCTCGGACCACCGGCCGCCGCCGCTGTTGGAGCGGACATAGCGCGCGTCATAACGTTTCCAGCGCGGATCCGTGCGGGCGGTCTGCCAGATCACCTGGGGGTCAGGGCGCACGAGGATATAGCGGCCCCAGCGCTCGAGCTTTTCTCCGTCGGAGGTATCGAGCACCTCATAGTCCTTCCAATGATCCGAAATCCACATAATTGCAGTCTCCTGAATGCTAAACTTTTATCCGCCGTCAGGCGCCGGAGGCTCGGGTGCCGGGGGTTCCGGCGACGGCGCGGGCGCAGGCTGCGGCGTCAGGGACGCCGCGCTGTGCACGGTACAGGTGGGAACATCCTCGCCGTTCCAGATGCCGCCCACGCGGACGGTATTGCCAGGCACGCTGGAGCAGTACTCGTTGGCGCGGCCATGGCCGCCCTCACACCACTGAATGGTGGTATGCCCGGTGCAGTATTCCGTGGGCGCGTCGATCTCCACCAGACGTTCGGTAACGGCGCAGCTGCCGTTGACGTCGTTTTTACAGGCGTCCGTTGCCAGCAGATGGCTCTTGGAGCAGATCACATAATCCTTTTCCGTGAGCTCCTGCACGTAGAAGGAACCCTGATACACCGGCTTGTTCTCTTTGCCGTCCACCAGGCGGGACATGACCTTGCGCCACATCACCACGGCGGGGTTGGTATAGCTGCCGGACAGAACGACCTCCTCCGGCTCGTCGAAGCCGCACCAGACGGATGCGGTATAGTAGCCTGTAAAGCCGGAGAACCAGCGGTCATTGTTGTCCGAGGAGGTGCCGGTCTTGCCGGCCACGTCCATGCCGCCGATGGAAGCGGGGGAGCCGGTGCCGTAGTTGACCGCGTTTTCCAGCATGAAGCTCATGGCCCAGGCGGTGCCCTCGCTCATGGCCCGGTGGGTTTCCTGGGTGTTGTCCAGGATCACGTTGCCTTCACTGTCCACGACCTTGGTATAGGTGCGGGCCTGGCGGAAGACGCCGTCATTGGGGAACGTGGCGTAGGCCGTGGCCATCTCGCGGACGGTGACGCCGTAGGTCAGCGCGCCGAGGGCCAGAGGCGCGAGGGCTTTGTCGGTGTAATCCTTGTCGCCCATATCCTCCCGCTCCACCAGCGAGTACATATTGAGCTTGTTTTTTGCAAATTCAAAGGAGGCTTCCGGCGTCAGATCCGCCAGAACACGCACGGCGATGGTATTGAGAGACTTCGCCACACCGGTGGCCACGGTCATGCTCTTGCCGGAGGTGCCGCCGCCCTCGTTGGTGGGCCAGCCGTCCTCGTAAGGCATATCTTTATAAATGGAGTTGGGGGTGATGACGCCGTATTCCAGGGCGGGGGAGTAGACCGTCAGGGGCTTGATGGACGAACCGGGCTGGCGCTGGCTCATGGTGGCGCGGTTGAGATTCAGGAAGCCTTCCTTTTTGCCCACGCCGCCTGCCATGGCCACCACGTCGCCGCTCTGATTGTCCACCACCACGATGGCGGACTGGAGCTGCTGGGCGCTGGTGGTGTCGGGGAGATTGGACTTGTCCTCATAAACCTCGTCCACGATGGCCTGAACGTCGGAATCCAGGGTGGAATAGATGATATAGCCGCCGGTTTTCAGCTGGGTCATGCAGGCTTCGTAATCTCTGCCGGTCTGGACCTGCAGATCGGCCACCACGTCGCGGATGACCGTGTCGACGAAGTAGGAATAGTCCCAGACCTTTTCCACCAGGCTTTCCTCGGTCAGCACGGCGCCGCATTTCGGGCAGTGCAGCACATCGTGGGTGGTGGGGATGGGATCTTCCTCGTCCGGCGTTTCTTCGCCGGGTTGTCCATCTTCTTCGCCCTCGGCGGTTTCATCTTCTTCCTGTTCGTCGGATTCTTCGTATTCCTCGGATTCTTCCCGTTCTGCCTCGCGCTCGGCGCGCAGTTCCTCCAGCTCCTCCTCGGTATAGGGGACCGTTTCGATTTTCAGAGAGTATTCGCCCACCTGGGCCCCGCACTCGGGGCAGTTGTAGGCGTCCTCGGCGCTGCCGTTGTGGAAAATCAGTTCCTGATCGTGCGCCGCAGCGTACTCGCCCTCGCTGATGAGCCCCTGATCGCGCATCTCCTGCAGGATGATGTTTCGCCGGGTCAGGTTTTCTTCGGGCGCGATATACGGATCATAGAGGGAGGGATTGTTGGTGATGCCGATGAGGCTGGCGCACTCTGCAAGGGTCAGCTCATCGAGGGATTTGGCAAAATAGACGTTGGCCGCGCTCTTGACGCCGTAGGCGCCTTCACCGAGGTAGATCGTGTTGAGGTACCACTCGATGATTTCCTCTTTGGTATATTTTTTCTCAAACTGAAGGGCGCGGAAAATCTCCTGCAGCTTTCGCCGCACCGTGACCTGATCGTCGCCGGTGAGGTTTTTGATGAGCTGCTGGGTGATGGTGGAGCCGCCGAAGGAATCTCCCCCGGAGCCGAAGAACATGGAACCGCAGGCGCTGATGGTGCGGCGCCAGTCGACGCCCTGGTGCTCAAAGAACCGCTTGTCTTCAATGGCGACGGCGGCATTGATCAGATTTTCGGGGATTTCCTCAAGATCGGCCCAGATGCGGTTCTCTGTGGCATAGATCTGCTGGAGCTCTTCATATTCGCCGGTCTGCTTGTTCATGGCATAGATGAAGGACGTCTGGCTCAGGGTATAGTCGTCCAGAGACATGTCCGAGGAAACCAGAACGTCGTCTTTCAGATACGTCGCCATATCCACGGAAAACAGTATGCCTGCAATGAGCGCCACCAGAAGGACGGTGGCAGCTGCCCCGGCGGCGAGCTTGACCAGGAACCATAAAATACGCACGATGACGACCGGAGCTCCGTCCCGGTCGTTGGCTGCGCGTTTGCGGTCTTTATATTCTCTGAGTCTCTTTTTATTTGCGTCCATGGGATCCTCCTGCGCAAAAGCCGCGGAAGCGGCTCGGATGCAACGACGATCTGTCGAAACAGTATAATACAACATCTTATATTATAGCATAAATGTCAAACGGATGGAATGGCAAAAAGCGTTAAGAATCGTGAATTTTTTCTGAACACCGAGGGGCAGCCGCGAAAGCGCCCAATAAAGCATGACCGGAGATTTTTACAATTATCGGCAGCGGTGATTGGTAAAATGATACAAAAATGGAGAATCGAGACGAAACTTTTCTGATAAATACAGCAAGAAACCGGCGATACCCTCTTGATTTTCTTCGTCTTTGTGGTACAATAAGGCCAGCAAGACCAAGGAGGCACCGCATGGATACTGAATTCGGCCGGGATTTCATCACGATCACAGATGAAGACGGCGTTGAGTACGAACTGGAAATCCTGTCCACCGTGGAATACAACGGAGCGCTCTACTACGCGCTCGCGCCCGCGGATACTGATGAAGACGAAGAGCTGGAGGTCAGCGTTCTCAAGGCCGTGGAGGAAGACGGAGAAGAAATCCTCGTGGCGATCGACGACGATGATGAACTCGAGAAGGTTTATGAGCTGCTCATCGAGCAGATGTACGAGGAAGAAGAATGAATTACCCCCTGCCTGGTTCGTGTAGGATCCACTTAAACCCACATTAAATAATAGGGACGCTGTACTTCTCATTCGGATTGCAGGCCTCCCGCCTGTACTCGATACAACGCGGAAGTTGGAAGCAGCGAAGAATGGGAGAGGCGACCCACCTGCAGTTGTGTGCAGGTTATAACTGGATCCTCACGGCCATGGCGGGGCCTCATAAAAGAAAACGGCAGCACGCTCCGGCGTGCTGCCGTTTTGCGTCAAAAAGCAAAAAAGGCACTTGCATCTGGCGGGCGCATTCGTTATAATGGCTATAATCGCTTGCATATGCGACCTGAATGAATATCAATTATCGAGAGGACGGATCCCCATGAGTGCATCACGCGAAAGAAAAAAGCGGGCGGTGCTTGCCGAAAGCGGCCAGAGCCCGAAGCAGATCAAGGCTGCCCAGGAAAAGAAAAGAAAGACGCACCGCAGAACGGTCGGCATCATTGCCCTCGTACTGGCGCTGGCCATCGGCATCGGCCTGTTCTATGGTCTGGTCGTTCGGCCCAAGGCCCTGCCCAAGAAGACCGTGGCCCTGCGCACCGGCGATCACGAGCTGTCCGCCGTGGAATTCAGCCACTATTATTATGACGCGATCAACTCGTTCTATCAGAATTACGGCTCCTATCTGAGCTATTTTATGTCTGATCCTTCCCAGCCCATCGACCAGCAGGTCTATGACCAGGAGACCGGCGAGACCTGGGCGGAGTATTTCAAGAAGAGCGCCGCCGATACGGCGAAGTTCGATTACGCCGTCTATGACGAGGCGAAAGCCGCCGGCTACACGCTTTCCGCGGAAAGTGAGCAGGCCATTCAGGACAGCATCAAGACGCTGGAGACCCAGGTCAAGGAGAACGGCTTCAAGTCCATTGACCAGTATTTTGACCAGGTCTACGGCAAGGGCTGCAGCAAGAACTCTTACCTTGCCTATCAGCGTATCCGCGCCACCGCTTCGGAGTATTCGAAGAAGCTGGACGATGAGCGCGAATTCTCCGATGCCGACATCCAGGCCAAGGACGACGAGAACCCCGCGAAGTACTCCACCGCCACTTATCGCTCTTACCTTCTAAGCGCCAGCAACTACAAGCCTGAGACCGCGACGGATGAGGAAGGCGAAGAAGAGGAGGAGATTTCCGAAGAGGAACAGGCCGCCATTGACGAGCAGGCGCTGAAGGACGCCAAGGCCGACGCCGACAAGATGGTCGCTGCCGCCACCTCCGAGAAGGCCTACACCGATATGGCGCTGGAGCTTGCCTCCGAGGGCGCCAAGTCGACCTACGAAAATGCCGACGCCACCCTGCATTCCGGCGACAGCTACGACGACATCAACTCTCTGTTTGTGGATTGGCTCTTTGACAGCGCTCGTAAGGAGGGCGATGTGACCACCATTGCCGACGCGGACAGCGGCTACTACGTGCTCTACTTCCTGTCCACCGACGACAACAACTACAACACCGTCAATGTGCGTCATATCCTGATCACCCCGGAGAATGACGAGGATTCCGACAACGACGGCACCCCCGACAAAGCCTCCGACGCCGCGGACGCCGCCGCCAAGGAAAAGGCGGAGAAGATCCTGGCCGACTGGAAGGCCGGCGACGCCACCGAGGACAGTTTTGCCGCCCTGGCCAAGGAGAATTCCAGCGACAACGCCGACGACGGCGGCCTCTATGAGGATGTTTACAAGGGCCAGATGGTCGCGGAGTTTGAGGACTGGTGCTACGATCCCGCCCGCAAGGCCGGCGACACCGGCATCGTCAAGACCACCTACGGCTATCATATCATGTACTTCGTGGGCGAGGGCGAAAATTACCGCCGCCATCAGATCCTGCACGATCTGAAGGACGCCGCTTATGACGAATGGGCGGAAAAGATCGTTGAGGGCAAGGACGCCGTCCTGGACGAGGCCGGCACCAAGTTCCTGCGCACCGATCTCGTGCTCGGCTCCAACGAGGCGGCTGCCCAGTAAGCAAATAATCAAGACACGTATCATAAAAAATCCCTCCGGCTTGCCGGAGGGATTTTTTTGCATATGAAAATGAAAAACCCCTTCCCGAAGAGGGAAGGAGGAATTTTTCATGCGAAGGCTCAGGCCAGCTTGTTCATCTTCACGGCCATGCTGCTCTTCTTACGGGCAGCGGTGTTCTTGTGAAGGATTCCCTTTTTCACAGCCTTGTCCACGGACTTCACAGCAGCCTTGAAGGCGGCGTCCGCCAGGTCCTTGTCGCCGGACGTGATGGCAGAGTCGAACTTTTTCACGGTCGTCTTGAGCGCGGACTTCGCGGCCTTGTTGCGCTCGTTCTCAGCCTTGGAGATCAGAACTCTCTTCTTTGCGGATTTGATGTTGGGCACGGATTACACCTCCTCTGATCGCGTTGTATATGTCAAGAAATCACATCGCGTGAAATCCCATGCAGTTAAACATTATATCTTCATGAAACGAAAAAATCAATAGTCATTTTTCATTTTTTATGTCTGTTTTCAGAAAAAAGCCGCGCTCCGGGCGAAACGGACGTGTTTTATGCGCCGATCCGGAATAAATCTCCCGTTGGATGGAATGCTGAGCAGGGGGAATGTATGTGAAAAGGACCGATCTGGCCATGGAGGCCCATGATATCCGCCGGCGCGCGCAGAACAATCGGGAATTGCCCGGCGTGCGCGTTGAGACGAAGCGCCGCGGCCCCGTCTGCACCACCGTCGTGCAGGTGCTGGATGCGGAAGGGGAGCGGGCCATGGGAAAAGCCCGGGGCACCTATCTTTCCATGGAGCTGGACGGCCGGTCCGGCCAGGTGCGCGCCGCTGCGGCGCGGCAGTTGGCGGGTCATCTGCGGAAGCTTCTCCCGGCGGAGGGGCCGGTCACGGTCGTCGGGCTGGGAAACCGGGCGGTGACGCCGGATGCGCTGGGGGCGCTGACGGTGGGCGAGCTTCTGATCACGTCGCACCTGTGCGCGCAGTTCCCGTTTTTCCGATCCGTCAGCGCCATTTGTCCCGGTGTTCAGGGACAGACGGGCCTGGAGAGCCTGGAGATCGTCCGGGCAGTGGCAGCGCGGGTAAAGCCGGCATGTCTGATTGCTGTGGACGCCCTGGCGGCCGCCGAGCTTTCGCACATCGGCGCGGTGATCCAGCTCTCGGATGCCGGGATTCAGCCGGGCTCCGGCGTGGGCAATCGCAGCGCCCGGCTGGATCGGACGGTCCTGGGTGTGCCGGTGCTTGCCCTGGGCGTGCCGACGGTGACGGATCTGGACGGGGACGGACAGGGAAGGATCGTTACCACGGCGGACGTCGATCTGACGGTAAAAACCATGGCAAAGCTGCTGGGGGAAGCCGTTAATTCTGCACTGCATCCGGGGCTTTCGAAGGCCGAATTGGACGGTTTTCTTATGTAGAAAGTTTCTCGTTTATGTCAACGAAATATGCAGCAAAGAGCGCGGATGTGTATGTTGAAAAGCCTGTGAACAATGTGAAAAACTTCGTGATCGATGGCCCAAATCCGGGTTGAACGAACAATTATACGAGGGAAAAACTGGATATCCGGTTGAATATTCGCCGTTATGCTTTTGTAACTGCGGCATTACGTTTACGTGCGATTTTTCGTTATGCGGATTGTTTTTCGGCCAAAAAGTTGGAAAAACGGCTTTTGGTGAAGTCGGAAAAATGTTGTTGACAAACAAGGTGGGAGTCATTATAATATACTACGCATTGAAAATGCTTTTTGCGGAAGTGCTGGAATAGGTAGACAGGCACGTTTGAGGTGCGTGTGTCAACCGACGTGGGAGTTCAAGTCTCCTCTTCCGCACCACGTCGTCGCGGACTTCGAATCGTTCGCGACGACGTTTTCTTTTTCAAAGAAACGCCGTCTCTCATTCTCTCCGTCGCTCCTCCTTTCAAAATCGAATCCGCTTCGCTGGGCTTCGATTTTGATACAGAGGCGTGGTGGAGCCGCCCTCAGCAACCGGAACACGATGCCGCGGACTTCGAATCGTTCGCGACGGCGTTTTCTTTTTCAAAGAAACGCCGCCTCTCATTCTCTCCGTCGCTCCTCCTTTCAAAATCGAATCCGCTTCGCTGGGCTTCGATTTTGATACAGAGGCGGGGTGGAGCCGCCCTCAGCAACCGGAACACGATGTCGCGGACTTCGAATCGTTCGCGACGGCGTTTTCTTTTTCAAAGAAACGCCGCCTTTGTCCATGGACAAGGGCGGCGTTTTTTTCGATGAAATATTCCGTTTGCGCAGAATGAATTGTGCCCTGCGGACGAAAGGAGACAGCCCGGCGCGGCATACATGCTCGTTCTGCAACAGCGGTTCAAGTTTTGCGCATTTTTCGTCCGCCGTCAGCGGATTTTTTTCCTTTTACGGCGGACTTTTTTGCCGTTTTTCATTGACAAGGGTTTTCTTGCATATTATACTAAAAGTACGATTTCGTACATTGAGGTGATTGCATGAGTCAGAGTCAATACAACGATTTCAGACAGCTCAATTTGCTGACGATGGTGATCGGCGCACTGTATCACGATTCCTCTACACGGCTCGGAATCACCGACAATATCGCGCTGGTTCTCCATTTTCTCTATGACAACGGGCAGCGCTGTCCCGTCAGCGACATGTACAAACTCACCGGTGTGCCCAAACAGACGATCAACTCGTCCCTGCGGCGCCTGGAATCCGCCGGCATCATTTTTCTGGAGCCCTATAACGGAAGATCGAAGCAGGTGCGCCTGACCGAGAAGGGCGAGGAATTCATGCATCAGACGATCGGCCAGCTCCGCGGGGCGGAGATCCATGCCCTCGACGACTGGAGTCCGGAGGAGGTTGAGAGTTATATCGCGCTGATGACCAAATTCGCCGCCTCTCTGCGCCGCGAATTTATCAAACTGGAGAGCCCGACGATCGGAGTCTGAAGAAGGACGGCGCAGGATCCGGGGAAACAGACTGCGTCAATGATATAACCTATTATATCAGATGTTGAAACAGTAATCAATGCGGATTTGGGCGGAGCGCAAAGGGCCCGGCTCTGTCTGCATTTGGGGAGTGGCTGCTCCCCAATAAAAAATGGAGGAACGAATCATGAAGAAAAGACTGCTCAGCATGCTGCTCGTGATCTGCATGGTGTGCTCCCTGTTCCCGGCCATCGCCCTGACGGCGGGCGCCGCGGAAGGGGATCTGCCGACGATCCTGTCGGTGGAGCCATCGGCGACGAACGGCATTCCCGCAAGAATCGACGTATTTAAGACCAGCTCGTCCAGTGGAGGCGGCGGCTTCCCCGGCGGCGGCTTCCCCGGCGGTGGCTTCCCCGGCGGCGGCCAGGGCGGCGGTACCACCACCCCCGGCGGCAATTACGACCTCTACCTGCCCGGCAATGTGGACAGCACGAAGTGCTTCTTCTCCTGGGCCGACGGCCTGCAGGCCACCGTGGACGGCCAGACCTACGCCAGCGGCGCCTGCCCCATCCCCGCCCCCGGCGAAACCAAGACCTATACCTTTACCAAGGGCTCCGACACGGCGACCTTCACGGTCACCACCTACCAGGGCTCCGCGACGGTCAAGGCCATCTTCATCGACATCGACGAGTCCAAGGGCACCATCGCCGCCATGGACGGCGACCCGGATCATGAAACCTCCTGCTCCGGCGTCATTTACATTGACGGCGTGCAGTTCGTCATGTCCAAGATCAAGGGCCGCGGCAACTACACCTGGTCCCAGGCCAGAGACAAGAAGGCCTACAACATCAGCCTGGACACCAAGGTATCCATCCTCGGCATCGACTGCGCACCCACCAAGAAGTGGTCCATCCTCGCCGAGGTCGCCGACCACAGCCTGCTGTGCAACCGCGCCGGCTTCGCCCTGGCCCATCAGATGGACGTCGGCCAGGACACCGCTTCCGCGGACGTCTGGATGAACGGCGAGTACCAGGGCTGCTACACCGTCACGCCCAAGTATGACTCCTACGTCACCAAGGACGGCTTCCTGATCGAGAACGACAACTACAAGGAGTCCCTCACCGTCGCCGAGGGCGGCGATCCCCAGTTCGCCCTCGAGGGCCTGGACGGGCCCGGCAACAACAGCCAGTGGGGCGGCGGCGGCTCCGACTACAACCTCATCACCTGCAAGGGCATCGGCGACAACCTGCTCGCGGCCGTCGGCGACGACGCCGAGAAGGCTGCCGCCCAGATCAAGGCCTGGCTGCAGGACGCCTGGGACGCCATCCGCTCTGAAGACGGCTACAATTCCAAGGGCAAGTACTACACCGACTACGTCGACATCGAGTCCTTCGCCAAGATGTACCTGATGCATGACTACGTCAAGAGCTACGACGTCTGCGCCGGCTCCATCCTGTTCCACCGCGACGGCAACACCGACGATTACAAGCTGATCGCCGGCCCCATCTGGGACCTGGACAACGCCATGGGCTCCACCCAGAGCAACATGTCCCTGGGCTCTGTGGGCGACCGCCGCTCGGGCAAGGGCGCATTCATCACGCAGATCCAGGAATACAAGACCTCCATTTACAAGACCATCGGCAGACACGAGGACTTCATGGAGGAGGTCTACCGCCAGTACAACCTCAACAAGGCAGCCTTCGACGCTCTGCCCAACACGGTGCAGGCCATGGCCGACGATATCCGCGACTCCGCCATGATGAACCACAACAAGGTGGAATCCGTCAACTACAACAACCACAGCTACAGCCGTGACACCACCCTCGAGGGCGGCACCGAGTACGAGCAGAACATGAAGGCCACTTCGAACAACAAGACCGACTGGCCGAACTATGTGAACAACCTCAAGGAGTACGTCAAGGCCCGCAGCCTGTGGTTCGCCAACACCTATGCCCGCGAGGATGAGGGCTTCGTGGCCACCATCAACGCAGGCCAGGGCACGACAGTCACCACCTATGCCAAGCAGGCGGACGCCGAGGGCGACCAGAACGGCGTCGAGGGTGAGAAGTACGTCTATGCCACCGATCCCGTCACCGGCGAGATCACCAAGGACGGCAACGGCCAGGTCAATTTCCGCGTGAAAACGACCCCGCCCTATGTGCTCGACGGCGTTACCGCGGAGCCGGCCGAGAACTATGAGAAGATCGAGACGGTCTCCGAGGGCCTGTACCGCGTGACCAAGGTCACCGGCCCCATCTCCGTCAAGATCGCATCCTCCGAGCTCCTGTGCGAGCATGAATTCAACGCCGACGGCGTGTGCACCAAGTGCGGCATGGAGGCCTATAAGGTCACCTTCGACTGCGACGAGCACTGCACCGTCACCGCCTTTGACAGCTCCGACGTGACCGGTGCTGGCCATCCCAACGCCGCATTCGCCTTCGCCCGCAACAAGGACACCGGCGAGATCGACGTCACCGGCAGCGGCCAGCTGTACTTCGTCGTCAATGTCGACGAAGGCTACGCGGTGAACGTGGAGCATCTGGTGGGCGAGCCGAAGAACTACAATAAAGTGAAGGATCCCGCCGACGCCAACGTGCCCAACAGCTTCGGCATCACCAAAATCGAGGGCTCCTTTGTCCTGCACGTCACCACCATGAAGGTGGGCGATCCCAATGCCGATTACTTTGCTGACGGCAGCTTTGACGAAAGCGCCTGGGAGATCCTGAATCCCGATACGGAGAACTACTCCGTGGAGACGGGCAAGGGCATCGTGATGCCGACCCAGCGTTATGACATTTACTCCACCGGCGCCGCCTGGAAGAACTGCTTCGTCACTCCCACCGAGGGCGACTGGAAAGCGGTCACCAAGGCCGTCTATCCCAAGGTTCCCACCCAGAACTATCAGCAGGCCATGATGCTGGTATGGCAGGATGAGGATAACTACATCCGCATCAACTGCCAGCAGAGCAACCTGAGCATCCAGCCCGGCAAGGAGACCAACGGCAGCTTCTCCTCCTCCGGCTTCCAGCAGCCCCGCGCCCAGGCGGCCGAGGACGGCTCCGTCACCCTTTACTGGATGATCGACAAGACGGGTACCACCTATACCCTGAGCTATTCCCAGGACGGCCTGAATTTCACCGAGCTCGGCTCCACCACCGCGGAGTACGAGGCGCCGAAGATCGGCCTGTTTGCCACCTCCAATACGGATCAGGGCGCCAACGACCCCGTCGATGTGTACTTCGAATATCTGGCAGTCCTCGGCCACAACGGCATCGAGGAGGTCACCCCCGCTGAGATGCTCGACTGGGCCGCGCAGAACGTGGCGGACTACATCTTTGCCGCGCTGCCTGCCACCCAGGTCGACGGCGATCTGGTCCTGCCTCCCGCGCCCCACGGCTACAGCGTGGAGGTGGTTTGCGACCATCCCGAGATCATCGACGCCGAGGGCAAGTTCACCAAGCCCGCGACGGACACCCAGGTATCCGTTTCCCTGAGCGTCACCGAGGGCGACGTCATCGCCACCACCGCCAAGGTCAAGCTCCTGGCCAAGGGCGATGCCGCTGCCGTCGTTCCCATTGCCACCTTTGTGACCGACGAGCACTGCTCCGTTACCTCTTACGACACCTCCGACCTGTCCGGCGAGGGCCATCCCAACGCCACGTCCGCCCAGGCCCGCGACAAGTCCACCGGCAATCCTCTGGAGGGCGGCCAGGTCTGGTTCGTTGTGAATGTGGACGAGGGTTATGAAATCGATTCCGTCACCGTTGACCCCAAGAACTACAACAAGATCAACAATCCGGCGGATGAAGCCTATCCCACCAGCTACAACCTGACCAAGGTTGTGGGCGATATTACCATCACCGTCACCACCAAGGCGGCCGGCGTGCAGCCCGTGGTTGACAAGACCGCGCTGAACGAGGCGGTCATTGCGGCGGAGGCCGTGGACAAGAGCAAGTACACCGACGCGACCGTCGCCGCCCTTGAGGCTGCTCTGGCGAGCGCCAAGGCGGTGCAGGCCGCCGAGGACGCCGATCAGGCCGCCGTCGATGCGGCGGCTGAGGCGCTGCAGGCCGCCATCAACGGCCTGGAGGAGAAACCCGTACCGCAGCCCGCCGGCAAGTATGTGCTGGCCGAGGAATTTGTGCCCGGCGGCACCTACGTCATTGTGGCAGACGGCGCCTACGCGCTCAACGGCCAGCCCGGCGACACGACCCTCGGCGCGACGGCCGTCACCATTGAGGGCAATGTCATCACCAGCGAGGTCACTGCGGATATGCTGTGGACCTTCGGAGCGGCGGAGGGCGCCGACGCGGCAGCGGATGGGAACGATATGTATCTCATCTCCAGCGCCGACGGCCAGAATCTGCGCCGCGGCTCCGGCAGCAATACGCCGCCGCTGTCCCTCGGCGAGTACAATGTCACCGACCAGCGCTTCTACACCTGGTCCCTGACCGCGCGTGAGGCAGAGGACGATGCCTACACCCTCTACCTGAACGGCTCCACCGGCCGTTACTACGCCATGGTCGGCGCGGAGACCGGCTTCAACACCCTGTACGCTTCTGCCTGGGATCCTCAGACCACCGGCAGCTCCATCAAGCTCTATGAGCCCGCCGCCGGCGGCAGCGGCCTGCCTGATATCGATTTCACCGATCCGGCTGACGCCGACAAGTATGAGATCGCCGGTCAGAGCGAGAGCGCCGTGGAAGAGGGCGTGGGCCTGGCGCTGGTATCCAGCCAGGGCGGCATCGAGCCCGCCAAGCAGAACATCGCCGAGGCCGACATCGACGTTGTCAAGGTTCCCGTCTCCGGCGACTGGACCGCCACCCTGGAGGTGGAGTTCGACGCCAACGGCGCGGCCAACGGCTACTATCAGTTCTTCGGCTTCGTGGCCTCCCAGGGCAAGGACAACCAGAATCTGGTGGGCATCCGCGGCGGCGACGGCGCGATCCAGGACTTCATCCGCAAGGACGGCGCCATCACCGAAGAGCAGAACTCCAGCACCCCCGGCTTTGATACCTCCGGCAAGACCTACTACCTGCGCATTGAAAAAGAAGGCGACGCCTACACCTGCTATCGCAGCGACGACGGCGAGGCCTTCACCCAGATGTTCGCCTATGAGGGCACCGGCATCGAGGCCGATGAGCTCCTCATCGATGCCTACACCGGCATGACCGCCGGCTACAAGTTCACCCTGAAATCCCTGAAGTTTGAGGGCGGCGAGGTGACTCCCGTGGTTGACAAGACCGCTCTGAACAATGCCATTGCAGCTGCCGAAGCGATCGACAAGGACGCTTATACGGAGGCGTCTGTCGCCGCCATGGAGGAGGCGCTTGCGGCTGCTCAGGCTGCGCTCGCTTCCAACAGCCAGGCTGAGATCGACGCTGCTGCCGCCGCGCTGAACGAGGCGGTCGCCGCGCTTGAGCCTGCAACTCCGGGCACCTTCCGGGTCACTTTCGTCTGCGGTGAGGGCGCGACCATCGACGTGCTCAAGACCCAGACCCTTGACGGTGAGATTTTTGAGAACGTGACCACGGCGGTTCCCCGCAACAAGGAAACCTTTGAGGAGGACTACACCGGCGAGGGCCAGGTCAACTTCGTGGTAAAGCTTGCCGAAGGCTATGAGCTTGACGGCGAGATCGCCGCGGAGGGCGGCTATAAAAACCTCAAGGGACCCGAGGATACCACGATTGAGAACGGTTACCGCATCACAAAGATCACCGACAATGTGACCGTCACTGTCAACACCAAGAAGGGTGATTCCGGCGACTGCGAGCATGAATTCACCGCAGAGTCGATCCCCGCCACCTGCACCGAGCCGGCCAAGATCCGTTACACCTGCTCCAAGTGCGGCTACTGGTATGAGGAGGTCGGTTCCGCCGCCCCTGAAATTGAACCCGAGATCAACGTGCCCAGCTCCGCCACTACCGAGCGCAGCAGCGGCACCTACGGCAGGAAAGAAAGCATTACCTATTATTCCACCACCGCCGGCCGCAACAAGAAAGCCAACGTCCAGCTCCCGGCCAATTACGACCCGAACAAGAAGTACCCCGTCATGTACCTCCTGCACGGCGTCATGGGCAGTGAGAACGACATGGTCGGCAACGGCACCATCATCCAGAACCTGGTGGCTGACGGCCTGGCCGAGGAAATGATTATCGTCTGCCCGAACATGTGGTCCAGTGCCACTTCCGCCAGCCCGAACGGCATCAACCAGACTACGATGGAGGGTTACGACCGGTTCCACCTCGATCTGGTCAACGATCTGATGCCCTACATGGCCGAGCATTATTCCGTCGCTGAGGGCAAAGAGAACACCGCTGTATGCGGCTTCTCCCAGGGCGGCCGCGAGACCCTGCTCATCGGTCTGTACCATCCCGATGTGATCGGCTACCTCTGCGCGATCAGCTCCGCGCCCGGCATTGTGGCAGCCACCGACAACTACATGTCCCATCCCGGCGTCTTCAAGGAAGAAGAAATCAAGTACGAAGGCGAGACCCCGTATCTGATCATGATGACCAGCGGCGACAACGACACCGTCGTGGGCAAGAACCCGCAGGAGTACCATCGGATCTATACTGAAAACGGCATTGCCCACACCTGGTGGGAGATTCCGGGCGCAAATCATGGCGGCGCCACCTCCAGCGGCGTGTACAACTTCGCCAAGTATGCCTTCAAGGTCCAGGGTCAGAGCGAGCCGCTCGGCCATGACTGGGACGAAGGCGTGGTCACCGAGCCGAGCTGCACCCAGGAGGGCTATACCGCCTTTACCTGCAAGCGCTGCGGCGAAGTCGAAAAGCGCGACCTGAAGGATAAGCTCCCGCACAACTATGTGGACGGCGTCTGCACCGTCTGCGGCGAAAAGCTCATCAACGTAACGATCGAAGCGGACGAGGGCGTCACCGTCACCGTGCTCGAGACCCAGGCGGCCGACGGCCCCAAGACGGAGAACGCCGCGGCGGCCAACCCGCGCAGCGGCGACACGGGCCTGATCGACTGCTCCGGCGACGGCCAGGTGAACTTCATCGTGAATGTGGCCGACGGCTACGAGCTCGAGAGCGTCACCGCAGATCCCGCGGACAGCTATAAGAACCTCAAGGGGCCGGACGATACGGGGATCGAGAACGGTTACCGGATTACCAAGATTACCGGCGATCTGACCATCCAGGTCAAGGCAAAGAAGACCGGCGGCGAGCCCTTCCTCTTCGAGGACGTGAAGGATCCCGGCAAGTTCTACTTCGATCCCGTCTACTGGGCCTACTACGCCGATCCGCAGATCACCAAGGGCACCGACGATACCCACTTCGGCCCCGACAACGCCTGCACCAGAGGCCATGTCGTGACCTTCCTGTGGCGCGCCGCCGGCGAACCGGAGCCCAAGAGCACGCAGACCCCGTTCACCGACCTCAAGCCCGGCGCCTTCTATGAGAAGGCCGTGGCCTGGGCTGTGGAGGAAGGCATCACCAAGGGCATGACGGACACCACCTTCGCGCCCGACGGCAAGTGCAACCGCGGCCAGATCGTGACCTTCCTGTGGCGCTTCAAGGGTGAACCCGCGCCCAAGAGCACGCAGACCCCGTTCACCGACCTCAAGGCCGGCGCCTTCTACGAGAACGCCGTGGCCTGGGCCGTGGAGAACGATGTCACGAAGGGCATGACCGAAACCACCTTCGGCCCGGACGCCACCTGCACCAGAGGCCAGGTCGTGACCTTCCTGTACCGCGCCACCGCGGAATAAGAGCGAACACCTTGCATCTCAAAACAACCGTAAAAATAGGAAACAAACCCCGGCGGGGCTGCTTCGGCAGCCCCGCCATAGCGCGAAAAAATGTCAGCGTACTAATTCGTTAAAGTGAAAAGGGTGAAACGGCATGAAAAAACGACTGCTCAGCCTGCTCATGATCATGAGCATTTTGTTCTCTCTTGTTCCGGCTGTGACTGTGACAGCCCAGGGTGCTGACCAACCGGATGAAATGACACTGATGGAAGCGGAGGGCGATCTTCCTTCTGTTCTGTTTCTTGCGCCATCTGCGCTCAGCAATCTCCCATCCAGGATCGATCTGTTTCCGGATCCTTCCGCTTCCAGCGGTTCCAATCTTTACCATCTGTATCTGCCGGGCAACGCATCCGCAGCCAACTGCTTCCTGTCCTGGGAGGGCGGCCTGAGCGCCTCCTATGCAGGCAAGACTTACGCCAGCGGTGAGCTGCCCATCCCTGCGCCCGGTGAAAACGGCGAGGTCACCTTTACCAAGGACGGCACGACGAAGAAATTCATCATCACCACCTATCAGGGCTCCGTCGGTGTGAAGCCGATCTTCATCGAGATCGACGAGAGCCAGGGCACCATCGCCGCCATGCACGCCGACGACGATCATCTGACCACCTGCACCGGTGAGATCGTCATCGACGGCCAGCGCATGGCGCTGCCCCAGATCAAGGGCAGAGGCAACTACAGCTGGATGCAGCGCAAAACAAAGCATCCGTACAACTTCAAGCTGGAATCCAAGGTAAATCTTCTGGGCATCGACTCGCCCAAGACCAAAAAATGGTCCCTGCTTGCCAACGTCAACGATCCCAGCCTGCTGCGCAACAAGGTTGCCTATGACCTGGCGCATCAGATGGGCATCGGTCTGGACAGCGCTTCCACGGACGTGTGGCTGAACGGCGTCTACCAGGGCACCTATCTGCTCACGCCGAAGACCGACTCCTTTGTCCCGGACGACGGTTTTCTGATCGAGAACAACAACTGGGCAGAGGAGCAGTCCATCGCCGATGGAGGCGACCCCTCCTTCCGCCTGGGCGACGGCACCGATAACGTCAGCGCCAGCAGCGGCGGCGGCGGATGGCCCGGCGGCGGATGGCCCGGCGGCGGTGGCGGCGGATGGCCCGGCGGTGGCGGCGGCAGCAGCAAGCCCACCCTGCTCATCAATATCAAGGGCATCGGCGACAACTGGCTTGAGGGCGGCGTAGAGAACGCTGAGACCGTAACCGCCGCAGCCAAGGCGATCCGCGCCTATCTGGAGGATGCCTGGGAAGCCGTGCTGGCAACGGACGGCATGAACACCAAGGGCAAATACTATACCGATTATTTTGATCTCCGCTCCACCGCGATCTTCTACGTATTCCAGGAGTTTATCAAGAATCTGGAATCCACCTCCGCGGGCAGCATCTTCTTCCACCGCGACGGCATGACAGACGCGGACAAGCTGCTGTCCGGACCCGCATGGGACTACGACAACGCCCTGGCCTTCAACGGCAACGGCGGAACGGGCGGCTCCAATTACCTGTCCGCCCGCGGCTGGTATCTCTCCGGCGGATCGGGATTCGGTATTATGGGCTCGGGCGGCATCTTCGGCCGCCTGGGCAAGCACCAGGATCTCATGGATGAGACCAAGGTCGCCTACACCATCTATCGCCGGTACTACGACGATGTGTGCCAGAACGTCCTGCGGCAGGCGGAGCTGATCGAGGACTCGGCCAAAATGAACGAGATCCGCGACGTGGGCGAGACCATGAACGCCTTCGACTTCAACTCCCCGCGCACCTTTGACGCAGGCACCGAATACGAGATCACCTATAAGAAAACCGACACCTGGCGCGACTATGTCGACAATCTGTACGCCTATACAGAGGGACGCGCCCGCTTCCTGCGCAGCGAGCTGCTCATGGACGAGGAGCCGGGCTTCGACGCGGCCTTCCAGCTCGGGGCCAACAGCTCCGTCACCGTGTACGACACCCAGGATCTGTCCGGCGAGGGCGTCGAGAACCCCGATATTGTTTATGCCCGCAACAAGGAGACCGGCGAGATCGACACCACCGGCGAGGGCCAGATCAATTTCGTCGTCAATCTGAAGAACGGCTGCCAGCTCAAGAGCGTCACCGTGGAGCCCGCCGGAAACTTCGGCAACCTCAAGGGCCCCGCTGATACAGGCGTGGAGAATGCCTACCGCATCACCAAGGTCACCGGCCCGGTCACCGTCAAGGTCGAGACCCAGGAGGTCGTGTGCGAGCACGAGTTTGTGGACGGCGTGTGTGTCAAGTGCGGCACACAGGCCCTCAAGGTGAGCTTCGACTGCGACGCCAACAGCTCCGTCACGGTCTACGATACCCAGGATCTCACCCAGGCCGGCGCAGAGGACGCGCAGTTTGCCTATGCCAGATCCAGCGCCTCCGGCCAGATCGACGTCACCGGCGACGGCCAGGTCAATTTCGTAGTCAAGGCCAAGCCCGGTTATGAGATCGAGAGCGTCACCGCCGAACCCGCAGGCGCCTATAAAAACCTCAAGGGCCCGGATGAGACCAAGAGCAAGGACTATTACCGCCTGACCAAGGTCACCGGCCCCGTCACCGTCACCGTCAGGACCCGCGTATCCACCTGCGAGCACGACTATATCGCGGCCGTTACGGCCCCGACCTGCACGGAGAAGGGCTACACCACCTATACCTGCTCCAAGTGCGGCGACAGCTACATGGCGGACGAGGTTGCAGCGTTGGGCCACGACTTTGTGGACGGCGTCTGTACCCGCTGCGGAGTGCAGGAGGCTGTGTCCGACATCACCGCGACCTTTGTCTGCGGCGAGGGTGCGAGCATCGACGTATACAAGAGCCAGGCCGCCGACGCCGAGGTTCTGAAGAACGTCACCACCGCCAATCCGCGCGACAGCGCCTCCGGTCAGATCGACAACACCGGCAATGGCCAGATCAACTTTGTCGTCAATCTGGCGCAGGGCTATGCCCTCGACAGCGTCACCGTCGAACCCGTCGGCTCCTATAAGAACCTCAAGGGTCCGGCGGACACCGGAATGGAGAACGGCTACCGGATCACCAAGATCTCGGGCGATCTCACCGTCACCGTCAAGACCCGGAAGACCGGTGAGGAGCCCACGCCGCCCTATGCGACGTTCGTCCTCGACAAGGGCGTGAGCGTTTCGGTCTACGAGACGCAGGCGCTGACCGGGGAACCCGCGGTGAACCCGGAAATGGCCTTTGCCAGAAACAGCGACACCGGCGCGATCGAAATGCAGGGCCAAGTGAACTTTGTGGTGAATGTGGACAGCGGGTATAAGCTCGAAAGCGTCACCGCGGAGCCCGCTGCGAATTTCAACAACCTCAAGGGGCCGGATGAGACGCTGATCAATAACTGCTACCGCGTTACCAAGCTGACAGGGCCTGTGACGGTGACCGTCAAGGCCACGGAAGCCGGTTCCTGCGAGCATGACTACCAGGCCGTCGTCACCGCGCCCACCTGCACCGCCCAGGGCTATACCACCTACACCTGCTCGAAGTGCGGCGACAGCTACGTGGGCGACTATACGGCGAAGATCCCGCACAACTATGTGGACGGCGTGTGCACCGTCTGCGGCGAAAAGCTGCTGAATGTGGCGATTTCCTGCGGCGAGGGCGCCTCCGTCACCGTGCTGGAGACCCAGAAGGCCGACGGCCCGAAGGCGGAGAACGCCGAGAGCGCCAATCCGCGCGACGGCGACAGCGGCCTGATCGACTGCTCCGGCGACGGCCAGGTGAACTTCATCGTGAATGTGGCCGACGGCTACGAGCTCGAGAGCGTCACCGCAGAGCCCGCGGGATCCTATAAGAACCTCAAGGGCCCGGCGGATACCGGCATTGCCAACGGCTACCGGATCACCAAGGTCAAGGGCGATCTCACCATCACGGTGACGGCCCAAAAGACCGGCGAGGAGCCCTTCCTCTTCGAGGACGTGAAGGATCCCAACAAGTTCTACTTCGATCCCGTCTACTGGGCCTTCAAGGCCAATCCGCAGATCACCAACGGCGTGGACGATACTCACTTCGGTCCGGACAATCCCTGCACCCGCGGCCATGTGGTCACCTTCCTGTGGCGCGCCGCCGGTGAACCGGAGCCCGCAAGCACCACAACGCCGTTCACGGATCTGAAGCCCGGCGCCTTCTATGAGAAGGCCGTGGCCTGGGCCGTGGAGGAAGGCATCACCAAGGGCCTGAGCGACACGACCTTCGGCCCGGACGCCACCTGCACCAGAGGCCAGATCGTGACCTTCCTGTGGCGCTTCAAGGGCGAACCCGCCCCCGCGAGCACGCAGACGCCGTTCACGGATGTGAACCCCAACGGCTACTACATGAAGGCCGTGGCCTGGGCCGTGGAGAACGAGGTCACCAAGGGCCTGAGCGACACCACCTTTGGCCCGGACGCCACCTGCACCAGAGGCCAGGTCGTCACCTTCCTGTACCGCGCCACAGCGGAATAAGAGCGAACGCGGGTGAAGTCCGAAACAACCGCATAAAAACAGCCGGGGCTGCAAACGCAGCCCCGGCATTTCTCTGCCCGACACAGGACGGACAGACCCGGGCCGCCGCCTTTGCCGATGTATGCCGCACACGAAGGCTCGCTGTTCCACACTCGCCCGCCTGCACTGCAGCGCAACCGGGAAGCGCACAAAGGGCATTCCGGTCAGGCGGCCGGACGGATGGGAGCGGAAGTTCCGTTGGCCTTGCAAATGAAATATATGTCGTGTAAAATACGAAGCAGGGAAGGAGGCGGACGTATGGACGAACATGGAATTGCTTTGCAGAACAGCGGCGCGATTTTGGCGCGGCTGCCGGAGCTTCTGCTGCCCTGGTTTGCGCGCAATGCCCGGGAACTGCCCTGGCGGCTTGACCGCGAGCCCTATCACGTCTGGCTTTCCGAGATCATGCTCCAGCAGACCCGCGTGGAGGCCGTAAAGGGCTATTACAGCCGGTTTCTATCTGCGCTCCCCACGGTCAAAGATCTTGCGGACGCCGCGCCTGATGCTCTGCACAAGCTCTGGGAGGGCCTGGGATATTATTCCCGGGTGCGCAATCTCCAGGCGGCGGCGAAGGTCATCATGGAGCGGCACGGCGGCGTCTTCCCGCGCACCCATGCCGAGGTCCGGGCCCTGCCCGGGATCGGGCCCTACACCGCCGGAGCGATCTGCTCCATCTGCTTTGATTTTCCCACCCCCGCGGTGGACGGCAACGTCCTGCGGGTGATTACCCGGCTGCTGGCCTGGGACGCCTGCGTCGATCGCGACGGTACGAAGAAGGCCGTCCACGATGCTCTGGCGTCGGTTTATCCACCGGAGGCGGGAACCTTTACCCAAAGCTTAATGGAGCTGGGCGCCACGGTGTGCGTGCCCAACGGCGCGCCGAATTGCGACGCCTGCCCGCTGCGGGCAATCTGCCGCGCCTGCGCGAGCGGGGAACAAACCCGCTATCCCGTTCGTCAAAAGAAAAAAGAACGCAGGATCGAGGACCGGACGGTGTTCGTACTGCGCTGCGGATCTGACGAAGCGGTGCGCAAGCGCCCCAGGCGGGGACTTTTGGCCGACCTCTGGGAATACCCCAACGTGTCCGGCACCCTGGACCCTGCCGCCGCCATCGAACAGGCGCAGGCCTGGGGCTGCGAGCCGGGGGAGCTTCAGATGCAGCTTGACCGGGTGCACATCTTCACCCACGTCCAGTGGAACCTGCGCTGCTATTACATCACCTGCCGCGGAAAGCCCGCTTGCTTCACATGGGCCAGCCCCGAACAAATGGACAATGAAATCGCCCTGCCCACGGCGTTTCGGATGTTTTTGCAGGAAACTAGGTGAGTATATGGAACACAATGAGAAGAAAAATGAAGAAGCGATCGTATCCGGTTGGGCGTGGTATCCGATGGTTCTGTTATTATTACCTCTGGGGCTGTTTTCATATTTAATAATCGATATGATTCCCGCGAAGGAGTCCGGATATTACTTCTGGATTGGAATGTGTGTTTTGAACATTTTATTCTGTTTGTGGGGAATCCTGTTTCTGTTTTATCGATTTCGCATCGATTCTGAGGGAGTCACACTGCAAAGGCTGATTCGGCGTCGCTTTTTTCCATGGAGCGAGATCAAAGAAGTCGTCATTTCTGCCAGAAGTATGCCAAGTCGGTGGATATTGACGGCTGAATTTTGCAAAGAAGTACATCGTCCTTTTGTGAAATTGGATGTTGGCGGGTTCTACTGGCCCAAATGGTGCATGTGTGTCGATTTGAACAGCAAACAATACCCTTCAAGCAGATTGTTTGCGTGTGTAGATCAGGAACTGCTTTTGAAAAACTTGGAGGATCATGAAATCAAAGTATGGTATGCTCCAATCGCGTTGAAGGTCATGCACGGCAACGCGAAGAGAGGACTTTGGGAATAAAATAAACTCCCTGAGATTGCTCTCAGGGAGTTTTCATATTCAGGTCAGCCCTGGCCGTAGTAGGCGTTCTTGCCGTGCTTGCGCAGGTAGTGCTTGTCGAGCAGGCATTGCTGCATATCGGGCAGCCCGGGCTCCAGGATCATGGCGTGCCAGTCCATAAAGGCGACCTCCTCCATGACCACGGCGTTGTGCACCGCGTTCAGCGCGTCGGTGCCCCAGGCGAAGGGGCCGTGGCTGTGGACCACCACGCCGGGGACGTCGTCGGCGCTGATCCCTTCAAAGGCCTCGATGATGACCTTGCCGGTCTCCTTTTCGTAGGCCCCGGCGATCTCCTGCTCGGTCATGCGGCGGGTGCAGGGGATGGGGCCGTAGAAGTAGTCGGCGTGGGTGGTGCCCAGGGGCGGGATGGACCGGCCGGCCTGGGCGAAGGTGGTGGCCCAGCGGGAATGGGTGTGCACCACGCCGCCGATGTTCGGGAAGGCTTTGTAGAGCTCCACGTGGGTGGGGGTGTCGCTGGAGGGCTTCCATTTGCCCTCCACCACCTTGCCGTCCAGATCGACGACCACCATATCCTCCAGGCACATGCCGTCATAGCTGACGCCGGAGGGCTTGATGACCACCAGGCCGGATTCCCGGTCGATGCCGGAGACGTTGCCCCAGGTGAAGGTGACGAGATTGTATTTCGGCAGCAGGAGATTGGCCGCCAGGACCTGTTTTTTCAGTTCTTCGAGCATTACAGCACCTCAATGGCGGCCTTCTCCATGGGAAGGGCCTTCTTATAGCGGGCCAGGAAGGCGTTGAAGCCGTCGATGTCGGACGCGTCGGCCATGAGGGTGGAGGATTTCGCGGAGGCGAACACCTTGTTGTCCAGGTAGTCCTCCAGGGTCTCGCCCTCGCCGCCCCAGAGCATGAACGCGCACAGCAGGGCCATGCCGTAGGGGCCGCCCTCGCCGGCGGTCTCCATGACGGAAACCGGCGCGCCGACGGCTGCCGAGAGCATCCGCTGGCCCACGCCCGGGGTCTTGAAGAAGCCGCCGTGGCCGTAGAGCTTGTCCACGGCGATGCTCTCCTCCTGGGTCAGGATGTCCAGGCCGATCTTCAGGGTAGCCAGGGCGGAGAGCAGGTGGGTGCGCATGAAGTTCGGCAGGGTGAAGGCGCAGTTGGGGGTGCGGGCGAAGATGGGACGGCCCTCGTCCAGATCCGTCACGCCCTCGCCGGAGAAGTAGTTGAAGCTTAAAAGGCCGCCGCAGTCGGGATCGCCCTCCAGGGCCTTCTTGAACAGCAGGGTGAACAGGGCTCCCTTGTCCTGGGGCGCGCCGATGGCCTCGGCGAACTGGGAAAGGAGCTCCACCCAGGCGTTGATGTCGGAGGTGCAGTTGTTGCAGTGGACCATGGCCACGGGCGCCCCGGCGGGGGTGGTGACCATGTCGATCTCCCGGTGCACGCCCAGGGCGTGGTCGGTGACGATCATGGCGAAGTCGCTGGTGCCGGCGGACACGTTGCCGGTGCGCACGCGCACGGAGTTGGTGGCGGCCATGCCGGTGCCCGCGTCGCCCTCGCAGGGGGCCACGGGGATGCCCGCTTGCAGGGTGCCGCTGGGATCCAGGAAGCGGGCGCCCGCCTCGGTCAGGGCGCCGGCGCTCTCGCCTGCCGTCAGGACCCTGGGCAGGATGTCGCGCAGCTTCCAGCTCATGCCGGAGACGGCGTCGAACTTCTCCACCATGGTCTGGTCATAGTCCATCTTCTCGGAGTCGATGGGGAACATTCCGGAGGCCTCGCCCACGCCCATGACATGCAGACCCGTGAACATGTAGTGGATGTAGCCCGCCAGGGTGGTCAGCCGGGCGATGTCGCCGATGTGGGATTCTTTATTGAGGATGGCCTGATACAGGTGGGCGATGCTCCAGCGCTGGGGAATATTGAAGCCGAACAGGGCCGTCAGCTTTTCGGCGGCCTCGCCGGTGATGGTGTTGCGCCAGGTGCGGAACTCCGCCAGCTGCTTTCCGTTGGCGTCGAAGGGCAGGTAGCCGTGCATCATGGCGGAAACGCCGATGGCGCCCACGGTGGTGAGCTCTTGGCCGAATTTCTCCTTCACGTCCCGCTTGAGATCGGCGAAGCAGGCCTGCAGGCCCGTGTGCACCGCCTGCATGGAGTAGGTCCAGACGCCGTTTACAAATTGATTTTCCCATTCATAGCTGCCGCCGGCGATGGGCAGGTGGTTGCGGTCCAGCAGGACCGCCTTGATCCTGGTCGAGCCGAGCTCGATGCCAAGTACGGTTTGTTTAAGATCCATGGTTCTTTCCTCACTTTCTATGATTTGCGCCGGAGCGCGGATAGACATGCTGGGTGTGCGATCGAAAATGCCGGGAGCCGGGTCAGTACTCCCGCGCGTTAATGATCTCCGGGGTCAGGGTCGAGAAGGAGAAGCTGATCTCCTCCATATAATTCTTTTTGGACAGGGAATCGCCCCGCTCGAGCCGGCGGATGATGTCCGCGACCCGCGGACCGTGCAGGGGATTGCACTCCACACACAGGTCGATCTTCCCGTTGAGGCAGTACTGCAGAGCCTCGCGCACCGCATCGAAGGTGATGACGGTGACTTCGCCGTAGCGGCCGTGGGTGATGCCCGCCTCATTCAGGGCGCGGAGGGCGCCGAAGGTCATGTTGTCGTTCTCGCTGTAGATCACGTCAAAGGACTCTCCGGTCTTCAGATACTCCGAAACCAGCTCGTAGGTCTTGGCCTCCGTATATTCGCCCTTGAGCTGAGCGACGATATTCCAGTGCTCCCGTTCCGCCACGGCGTCCTCCAGGGCCTTGGTGCGCATGAGCTGAGCCGTGGCGCCGTCGGTACCCTGAATGTGCAGGATGTTGATATCCTCGTCCGTGCGCTTCTGGAGCGCAAGCTGGTCGTCCAGCCAATTGACTGCGATCTTGCCTTCGTTATAGAAATCCGAGCCGATCCAGCAGGTATAGAGGGAGTCATCCTCCACCTGGATCTGACGGTCCATGATGATCACCGGGATGCCGGCGTCACGGGCCTCTGTCAGCACGCTGTCCCAGCCGTACTCCGAGATCGGCGCGATGACGATGTAATCGACCTCCTGCTGGATAAAATTGCGAATGGCCAGAAACTGGTTTTCCTGCTTCTGACGGGCATTGTCAAACAGGAGCTCGAAGCCGTTTTCCTCGCTCAGAGCGTTGGTCATGGATTTCGTGTTGGCAAGACGCCAGTCGGATTCCGAGCCCACTTGAGAGAAGCCCACGCGGATGAGGGGCGGGGGAGGATCCTCTGTATTGGGCGCGTTCCCGGCACAGCTTGCCAGAAACAGCAGGAATAAGACCAGGGAAAGGATTCGACGCGTTTTCATATATGTTCCTCCTCAGCCGGGCAATAGGGCAGAACGATCCGGAAGGTGGTGCCGGAGTCCACTTCGCTTTCGATGTCGAAGGTGAAGTCGTCGCCGAAGGTCAGCTTGAGGCGCTGCCAGGCGGCAAATACGCCGAATCCCGGCGGTTCGTTGGAGCCGAGCGAGCGGAGGATCTTTGCCCGGGTCTCCGGCGACATGCCGACGCCGGTATCGCTGACGGTGAGAACCACCTTGTCGCCCTGCATCTCGCCCTTGACCAGGATGGTGCCGATGCCCCGTTTTGGCTTGATCCCGTGATAGATGGCGTTTTCCACCAGGGGCTGCAGGGTCATCTTTGGAATGCTGCTGTTCTCAATGGTGGGGTCGATGTCGATGGAATAGCGCAGGATGTCCTGATAGCGGAACTGCTGGATCTCCAGATAGCTCTTGACATGCTGGAGCTCTTCGCTCAGCAGAATGATCTCCTTGCCGTTGGACAGGAAGGAGCGGAAATAGTTGGAGAGGCTTGAGACCATCTCCACCGCCTGGTCGTTTTTTTTCGTCTCGACCAGCCATACGATGGCGTCGAGGGTATTATAAAGGAAATGGGGGTTGATCTGTGCCTGCAGCAGCGACAGCTCCATGCTGCGAAGACGCGCCTGCTCCCGGTGGGTAAGCTCGATCTGATCGTTCAGCTTGCCGACCATTTCCTCCATGGAGTCGCTCAGGGTCTGGAGCTTGTCGTCGTAGGCGGGCACCGGCGTCTTCACGGTCAGGTCGCCCCGGCCGATCTCCTGCACGCGCTCATAGAGGGCGTCAATGGGCTGAATGATGCTTTTGGACATCCGGACCACCCGCCGGACAGACAGAAGGACGAGGAACAGCATCAGCGCCGGCGCGGCAATGCTCGAAACATTGCGCCAGACGCCCATGTTCTGCCGCAGAGCGGCCAGTTCACCCGCCTCGTAATAGAGGTAGGTGTTCATGTATTTCTGAATGAGCTCCGTGATGACATAGATGTTGTTTTCCAGCTGGGCCATGCGTTGGGCGTAACCGTTCGTGTTTTCAAGCTCCGAGATACAGTCGGAGAGATTGCCCATCAGGTTCAGCACGCCGTGGATCGCCTTCCGGCTGTCTTTGTTTCGGGTGCCTGCCTGCAGGGTCTCCGCCAATGCTTTTGCCTCGGCAACTTCATCCAGGGGAACGTCCGACGCGCTGCCGGTGACGAACTGGTACATTTTCAGATCGACCTCATCCTTGAAGTTCTGGTTGAAGGTCGAGACGGTGGTGATGTTGCGGATCTCCTTTTCATACTGGATGCTGAAGGAAAGGAACAGCAGGAACAGGAGGATGCACATCACGCACATCGGCACGAGCAGAGCAAGGCTCATGCTCCAGAGCTTCTGGTCGATGGACTGCTTTTTCGTTTGTATGGATCGTCTCATTTTACGTTTTGTTTCCGGCCCGGTAGTCCCGGGGTGTGCACTGCTGGGTTTTCTTGAAAACAAAGCTGAAATATCTCGGGTCCTTGTATCCGACCTCATATGCGATCTCTCCGGAGCGCTTGGCGGTATTGCGCAGCAGATATTTTGCCTTTTCCATGCGCTTCTGCGTCAGATATTCCACAAAGGAGATGCCCATTTTCTGGCTGAATACGGCGCTGAGATAGTTGGCGCTGATGTTGATGGCCTTTGCCACGACGTTCAGGGAGATGGATTCGTCGGAATAGTTTTGATCGATGTACTTCAGGGCGTTTTCAATGATGCTGCTGTTCTGCTTCTGGGATTCGTCGTCGCGGATTTGAAGCGCCTGCTCCAGAACCTTGGAGAAATAGGCGCGCAGGTGCTCGTCATTCTTGTCGAGGGACATGGGCGGCAGCTCCAGCTGATGGGTGTCGCAGCCCATGGACTGCAGCGCGGCAATGGCGTTGACGCGCACGCTGACGATCAGATAATGGCGGAACAGCAGCAGCCGGACGGCGTCGCCCAGCTTGCCGAACAGATCGCGCGTAAACCCGTCGATCTCGTTTTTCAGGCCGCTCTGAATAAAGCTGCGCAGCATCATGGGGTCAAAGAGGCCGGAGTCGATGAGATCCTGATCCTGGCCTTCGGAAGGATAGCGGTCGATGGATTCCTGGGTGAGCACATGCTGGCCCTGCAGAAGATGGCGCAGGGAAAGGATGTGGTTGACCCGGGCATAGCAGCCCGGAAGCTCATCCAGAGCGTAGACGGGTGTTCCGGCTGCCACATACCAGTCCATGGGGACCGTCGTCATATCGCAGCGGCGCTGGATGCTGTCCACACAGCGGCGGGTCAGCTCCTGCAGCGTGACGGCGTTGCCCTTGATGATGACGGCGTAGCAGAACAGGTTGCAGCGGAACAGAAGGTGCTCCGGCAGACGAAGCAGATCCTGGATCAGCTCGTCATAGAGCATGGCGACGGATTCGGAGTACTCGGATTTGGCTGCCCGGGGCTGAAGGGTAAACAGGACCATGTTGTAGCCCGGCGCATCCAGATCGATGTCCAGCTCCTGCGCCTGCTTGCGCAGCTCGTCGGCGGGAATGGAGCCGTCCACCAGGTTTTCGAAGAAGATGCGGCGGGAATAGCGCTCATATTCCCGGGTTTCCTGGTTGAATTTCCGCAGGAAGCTGTGCTGCTCCTGCTCCTCCTCGATGCGGCGCTTGGTCTGCTCCAGCGCGCGGATCATGCTGACCTTTGTCACGGGTTTGAGCAGGTACTGATCCACATGCAGCTCGATCGCCTGCCGTGCGTACTCGAAATCGTCGTAGCCGCTGATGATGATGATTTTCGTATTGGGAAGCTCGCGGCTGACGATCCGGCTGATTTCCAGACCGTCCATGAACGGCATCTTGATATCGGTGATGAGAATGTCCGGCTTGATCTTCCGGATCAGGGGCAGAGCCATCTCACCGTCTGCCGCTTCGCCGGCGAAGGTGAAGCCGTACTGCTCCCAGGGAATATTATCGCGAAGACCCTCGCGGACAATGCTTTCGTCCTCAGTCAGGAATACTTTGAGCATGCTTGTTCCCCCATAATGCCAAATGTTGTACGGTTTGACGTTTTTATAAAAAAAGTATACCATATTTCCAGGCAGAAACACAAGAAGGAGTTTCTGATTTGCTAAGATTTCCTTCGTCGGAAACCGTTGACAAATCTATGGATGTTGTGTAAACTGAAAATCGAAGAAATCGACGCCGCAATGTGTACTGTCGGTACTATGGAGGAGCGTTTTATGGCTTGTTTTCTGGTTTCGGCTGCGGAAGCCGCCGTGGTAACTGTTACCGCGAAAATCATCGAAAAAAAAGAAAAAAAGGAAATTGCGCATACCGGCGTGGTCGAAGCGCATAAGATCCCGTTTTCCCGGAAGCTGCGCTGGCTTTCCAATCTGCAGTGGGGCGGCAGTGCGCTGCTGGCCTTTGAGCATTTGTGGCATGGGGAGATCGTCCCCTGGGCGCCTTTCCTGACCGAAATGTCTGACAAGGCTGCCACGGGAGAAATGCTCCATGAGATGGCCACCGTGGGCGTCTGCATGGCCGCGTTGACCACCGCCGTCTGGCTGGGAATGCTGGCGGTATCGGCGATCCTGGAAAAGCGTGCCCGGGCTGAGGCGCTTGCGTCGGAGAGCGGCGTATGACTCTGCTTGTCACAGCGTTTGCCGCCGTGATCTGTACGGCGCTGTGGTATAAAAACGCGCCGGAGAGCAAAATGCAGCTCGGCGTGCTGTGCTGGCTTTTCTGGGGCGCGTCGCTCATGTGGCTGGTGGACGCGATCTTCGAGTACCGGGAGCTGGGCGCGGAATACTTTACCCCCTCCCCGGAGGATCTGCTGAACGACCTGTTCCTGGGCCTGAGCGTGGTGGCCCTGGGGCTGATCATCTGGATCATCGTGCTGCTGATCAGGGATCCCAGGGGCGTGCTAAAGGCGAAGCTTTATAAGAAATAACCGGAAGCGGTCCTGTGCCCGAATGACAGGACCGCTTTTTCACAAGGAAGGAACCGTATGCAAAGTGAAATGAGAAAGCTCCTGCAGGCGGTCCGCGACGGAGAGGTATCCGTGGACGACGCGCTGCTGCAAATCAAGACCCAGCCCTTTGTGGATCTGGGCTTTGCGAGAGTGGATCTGCACAGACGGGTGCGGCAGGGAAGTGCGGAGGTGATCTACGGCGCGTCCAAGACCCCGGATCAGATCCGTGCCATCGTTCAGACGATGCTGGACAACGCCCAGGACCGCGTGATCATCACAAGAATGAGCCCGGCGGCGGCGGAGGAATTGCGCGAAAGCTTCGCCCTTCACTATTGGCCCGAGGCCCGTTTTGCTTTGGTCGGAGATCTGCCGGAGGCCGACGGCATCGGCACGGTGGTGGTCGCCGCTGCCGGCACCAGCGATCTGCCCGTGGCGGAGGAAGCGGCGCTGACCGCCGAAGCCCTGGGCAATCGGGTCACGAGAGTATACGATGTGGGCGTGGCAGGGCTGCACCGCCTGCTGGCGGAGAAGGAAAGGATCATGACGGCCAGCGTGATCGTGGCGGTGGCGGGCATGGAGGGCGCGCTGGCCAGCGTGGTCGGCGGCCTGGCGGACTGCCCGGTGATCGCCGTGCCGACCTCCGTGGGCTACGGGGCCAGCTTCGGCGGCCTTTCGGCGCTGCTGGCCATGCTCAATTCCTGCGCCAGCGGCGTTTCGGTGGTGAACATCGACAACGGCTTCGGCGCGGGCTATCTTGCCGGCATGATCAACCATATGGAGGCGAAAAAATGAGGACGCTTTATATCGACTGCTCCATGGGCGCGGCGGGGGATATGCTCACCGCCGCGGCGCTGGAGCTGATTCCGGACCCCGGCGCGTTTATTGAAAAAATGAATGCCATCGGCATCCCCGGCGTGCATTTTGAGGCGGTCCCCGCCAGCAAATGCGGCGTCAGCGGCACCCATGTGCGCGTGACGGTGCACGGCCATGAGGAGCAGACGCACCATCACGGGCACGGCGGGCATCACCACAGCTCCATGGGCGAGATCGGCAGCGTTGTTTCCGGCCTGGACATTCCGGAGGAAGTGAAGCGGGATGTTCTGGCCGTTTACGGACTGATTGCGGACGCCGAGAGCCGGGTGCACGGCCAGAGCGTGGAGCTGGTCCACTTCCATGAAGTGGGCGCTATGGATGCGGTGGCGGATATCACGGCTTTCTGCCTGCTGATACGTATGCTTCAGGTGGAGCGGGTGGTCGCGTCGCCGGTGCATGTGGGCAGCGGGACCGTCCGCTGCGCCCACGGCGTGCTGCCGGTGCCTGCGCCGGCCACGGCGCAGCTGCTGCTCGGCTGTCCCGTCTACGGCGGTGAGATCGAAGGGGAGCTGTGCACCCCCACGGGGGCGGCGCTGCTGAAATATTTCGCGGATTCCTTCGGCCCCATACCCGCGATGGTTGCCGAAGGCGTCGGCTATGGCATGG
This sequence comes from Oscillospiraceae bacterium, assembly GCA_015068455.1. Taxonomy (GTDB): domain Bacteria; phylum Bacillota; class Clostridia; order Oscillospirales; family Oscillospiraceae; genus SVMC01. The sequence goes on from SVKO01000002.1 coordinate 290,812, forward strand.
GCAGCCGGGATTTTCCCCGGGCCAACTGCCTGCGGCTCATGCTCGGAAAAACCGGGGACGCGGCGGAAACGGCGCTGGAGCTCAGCTGCAATGTGGACGATATGAGCGCGGAGGCCATCGCTTTTGCCATGGACCGGCTGTTTGAGGCCGGGGCAAGGGAGGTCTATACAGTCCCCGCGGGCATGAAAAAATCCCGCCCGGGCACCCTTTTGCGGGTCATCTGTCTGCCGGAGCAGCGCGAGCGTATCCTGCGCGCCCTGTTCCGCCACACCAGCACCATCGGCGTGCGGGAGGCGGAGACCAGACGCTATGTGCTCGAACGCACGGTCGGCCGCGTCCAAACGCCCCTGGGAGACATTCGCTATAAACGTTCTGCGGGCTACGGCGCAGAGCGGATCAAGTATGAGTACGATGACTGCGCACGCATCGCGGCGGCGAATGATCTGACCCTGGAGGAGGTCCGGCAGCTTGCCGACCGGGCAAGAAGGTCGGAGATACACAGCGTGTGAAGTCTGCCTTATTCCGAAAAAAGAACAATGCGGCTCTGCGACCGGTCAAAACGATCGCAGAGCCGCTTATTTTATAAGGGTTTTATTGGCTGCTTCTTTTCTGATCGCGGAGGGTAAAACCGGCATAAATGAGGATGCCGGCCCAGATGAAGGCCAGGCTCCAGAGCTTCTCCCGGGTGATGGACTCGCGGAGGATCAGACTGCAGACAACGCCCAGCGTGGGACTGATGTACTGACCGATGCTGACGGTCATGAGCTTCAGTCTGCGCACGCCGACAGAGTAGAGCAGCATCGGAAGGCCCGTTACGATGCCGCCGCCCAGCAGGAACAGCGCGCGCAGCGGCGTGAGTTCTGCAAGGCCGCCCGGACCGCGGCGGAAGATCAGCAGATATGCCAGCATAAACGGCGCGGCCAGAAGGATCTCCACGCTGGTGCTGACGATGGAATCGATCGTGAGACTCTTTTTGATGGCGGCATAGACGGCGAACATGACCGCCAGCGAGACAGTCACCCAGGGCAGCGCACCCAGGGCCGCTGCGGAGATCACGATCCCCGCGATCATCAGCGCCAGGGCGGCAAAATGATATGCCCGGCATTTTTCGTGAAACACAAGCGCGCCGAAGGCGAACACCACCAGGGGCTGGATATAGTATCCCACGCTGCACTCAAGCACCTGCGCGTGCTGTACGCCCCAGATGAACACGAACCAGTCGCCGAACAGCAGGGCGGCCGCCGGGATCTCGCGGACAAGGACCTTCCTGTCCCGGAACACCGCCCGGAATTGTTCAAGCTTTCCCTGCGCGGTCAAAAGCAGCAGACAGAACAGGGAGGCGCTGATCGAGCGGGAGGCCATCAGGAACATGGAATCAAAGGTGCCGTCCAGATGCCAGTAAAGGGGCTGAAAGCCCCACAGGATATAGCATATAATGATACAGACAAAGCCTGTGCGCACGGCGCGGCGGTCATTCATGAAATACTCCTTCCGGCAGGGGGTCAATCAAACGAGGATATTATAGTAGGCACGCGGATAAAATGCAACAGTTTTGTGGACTGTTTACAGAATCGTTGTATCAGATTTGTGGAATCGGCCATACTGATACAAAACCGAACCGGAGGGACGTCATGGAACAGGAGAAAAACAGCGGCCGGGAACGCGACGCGCTGGAGGAATACGGCGCAGTCGGTCTGCGCACGGATGATTCGGACATCTGCACGCTGGCCATCATCGGTCAGATCGAGGGGCACCAGGTCCTGCCGGAGACGGCCAAGACCACCAAGTATGAGCACGTTCTGCCGCTGCTGGCGGCGGTGGAGCAGAGCGAGCAGGTGAGGGGGCTGCTGCTTCTGCTCAATACCGTCGGCGGCGATATCGAGGCCGGACTGGCCATTGCCGAGCTGGTCGCGGGGATGAAAAAGCCCACGGTCTCGCTGGTGCTGGGCGGCGGGCATTCCATCGGCGTGCCTCTGGCCGTATGCGCGAAAAAGAGCTTCATTGCGCGAACCGCATCCATGACCATCCATCCAGTGCGCATGACAGGGACGCTCATCGGCGCGCCGCAGACCTATCAGTATCTGCAGCGCATCCGTGAGCAGATCGTGGAATTCGTCACCCTCAATTCCGGCATTGACCGGGAGACCTTTCTGCACTATATGATGGCGACAGGGGAGATGGCCTCGGACGTGGGCACGGTGATCTACGGGCAGCAGGCGGTGGACTGCGGACTCATCGACGCGGTGGGTTCTCTCAGCGATGCCCTGGACGCCCTGCATCAGATGATCGACGCGGAAGCGGGGGAGCGTGCGGCAGATCATTCGCCCGATTCGGGCGCCTGAGCTCTTTATTTTGTGAAAAAGCGAATTCACTGGAAAAATAACTGGAAATTATGTAAAATATATGGTATGATAAAATGCAATATTTTCAGATCAATTTTTCCGGAGGACTGTTATGACCTATCTTGAGGCGATCATTCTCGGCCTTGTCCAGGGAATCGCGGAATTTCTTCCCATCTCCAGCTCCGGGCACCTGAAGCTTTTTGAAAAGCTGCTGGGTCTGCCCAATGTGGAGACGGACTACATACTATTCGACGTGCTTCTGCATTTCGGCACCCTTGTGGCAGTGCTGATCGTCTATCACCGGGTCATCGCAGATCTGCTGCGGGAGGCGCTGACGATGGTGCATATCCGCACCCCGCGCGCCGGAGAGACGCCGGATCGGCCCAAACGGCGCATGATCGCGCTGCTGATCGCGTCGCTGCTTCCGCTGTTTCTGATCCTGCCGGTGAAGGACGCCATGGAAAAGCTGGGTTCGAGCTATCTGTTCATCGGGATCATGCTGATGATCACGGGCCTGGTGCTGTATATGAGCGACCATTTCCCGAAGGGGGAGAAGACCGAGAAGGAGATGACCCTCTGGGACGCCCTTCTTGTGGGCCTTGCTCAGGCCCTTGCCGTGTTCCCCGGTCTCAGCCGCTCGGGTATGACCATCTCCGCCGGCACGGCCCGGGGGCTGGACCGCAGCTACGCTGTGCAGTTCTCTTTCCTCATGTCCATTCCCACCATCCTGGCGGCGGTGGTCCTGCAGATCGCGGATGCGGCGCGTGCGGGCGTTGATCCCTCGCTGCTGCCCAAGTATCTGGTGGGTGTGGTTGTCGCCGCGGCCTCCGGCGTCGGGGCCATGCGGCTGCTGCAGTATATCGCAAGAAAGAGCCGATTCGGCGGCTTCGCCTATTATTGCTGGGGCGCCGGTATCCTATCCATGCTCCTGTCCCTGATTTCCTGAGGAGGTTATCATGGCTTCAACGAAAAGCGGTAAAAAACCATCAAAAACCAAAAAATCCGCGTCAAAGAGCAGCGCGAGATCCAAAGCCTCCGCACAGGCTGCCAGGGCGGAAGCGCCCTCGCGCCGCTGGATCGGCGCGCTGGTGTGCCTCGGTGCGTTCCTGATCAGCGCCCTGTCGTGCCTGGGCGTCAAGAGCATCTTTACCAATGCCTGGGCCCTTGTCATGCGCGGCATGTTCGGCGCGGCGGGCTTTTACATCATTCCGTTCTCGCTGTTTGTCGTGGCGGCGATCCTGCTGCTCCACCGGGGCCAGCCCGTGAAAGCCAGGATCCTCTGCGCCATGATGATGGTGGTCTGCATCGGCGCGCTGGCGCATCTGATGTCCGGCAGCGAACTGGACTGGTCAAAGGGCCTGATTTCCCGGCTCTGGAACGGCGGCGTCGAAGCCGAAACGGGCGGCCTGCTGTGCGGCCTCATCGCCATGGCGCTGGAGGCATGCCTGAGTAAGATCGGCGCGGCCATCATTCTGGCGGGCGCACTGATCGTATGCATTCTTTACGCCCTCAATATGACCATTCCGTCCATCGTCAAGGCCATTCAGAACCGGCCCCGGCTGGAGCCGGAGGAACCCGGCGAGCCGGAGCAGGACCGGGCTGCGGCCATTGTCAACCATGTGGCCCAGCGCCGCATCGACCGCATCCAGCAGAAGCGGGCGCGGGAGAAGAACATCCAGGATTACGATCTGCCCGTGGACGAGCCCATTGAATCTCCGCGGCAGGAGAAGCAGGAAAAGAAGGTCCTGTCTCCCGATCAGCTCATAGAGCAGCGCCGCGCCGAGGCGAAGAAGCCGGAGCCCGTATTCCATCAGCCGGAGCTGGAGCCGGCGCAGGCGCCCAAGGCGCCGAAGAAGGAAGCCGCCGCGCCCAGCGCCGCCACCCAGGCCATGGTGCAGGACTTCGTGCAGAATATGCCCCAGAAGGTGAAGAGCGAGGAGGCCAAGGCCTCCGCCGTGGAGATCGCCCAGGAGATCATCGAGCAGAAGGAGGCCGAAGCGCCGAGCTACGTGTTCCCGACCCTCGACCTGCTCTCGCCGCCGGACTCGTCCCGCCTGGACGGCACCCAGGAGATGCGCGAGAACGCCAGACGCCTGGACGAGACCCTCAAGAGCTTCAACATCGACGCCCACATCGTCAACGTCACCCGCGGGCCGTCCATCACCCGCTATGAGCTGGAGCTGGACCGGGGCGTGAAGCTTTCCAAGATCACCGGCCTGGCCGACGATATCGCCCTGAGCCTCGGCGCCTCCGGCGTGCGCATCAGCGCCATCCCGGACAAGATCTCCGTGGTGGGCATCGAGGTGCCGAACCGGCTGGTATCCACGGTCTTTGCACGGGAGGTCATCGGCTCGGATACGTTCTACCGGGCAAAATCGCCCCTGTCCTTTGCCGTGGGCAAGGACATCGGCGGCACGAGCATCGTGGGCGACATCGCCAAGCTGCCCCATCTGCTGATCGCGGGCACCACGGGCTCGGGCAAGTCCGTGTGCATGAACAGCCTGATCATCTCCCTGCTGTATAAAGCCTCGCCCGAGCAGGTCAAGCTCATCATGATCGACCCGAAAATGGTGGAGCTTGGCGTATACAACGGCATTCCGCATCTGCTGATCCCCGTGGTCACCGATCCCAAGAAGGCCGCGGGAAGCCTGCAGTGGGCCGTGACGGAAATGATGCGCCGCTACCGCATGATGGCGGACGCCGGCGTAAGGAATCTGTCAGAATACAACAAGCTGGCCGCCGTATCCGATGAATACGACGCCATGCCGCAGCTGGTGGTGGTCATCGACGAGCTGGCCGACCTCATGCTTGTGGCCGCCAAGGACGTGGAGGAGGCCATCTGCCGCGTGGCCCAGATGGGCCGTGCCTCGGGTATCCACCTGATCGTGGCCACCCAGCGTCCCTCCGCGGACGTCATCACCGGCCTGATGAAGGCCAACATCCCCTCGCGCATCGCCTTCGCCGTGGCCTCCGCCATGGAGTCGCGCATCATCCTCGATACCGTCGGCGCGGAAAAGCTGGTGGGCAAGGGCGACATGCTCTATTCGCCTTTGGGAGAGGGCAAGCCCAAGCGCGTGCAGGGCTGCTTTATCACCGATGAAGAGGTCCAGCGCGTGGTCGCGTTCATCAAATCCCAGCAGCTCAGCGTCAGCGAGAGCGAGCAGAAGAAGATCCTTGAGCAGATCGACCGCAGGGCAGAGGGCGGCAGGGAAGCCGAAAGTCCGGACGGCGCGCCCATGCCGACCGAGGGCGACGAGCTGCTGCCCGCGGCGGTGGAGGTGGTCCTGGAGTCCGGCATGGCCTCGGTCTCCATGCTCCAGCGCCGGCTGAAGCTGGGCTATGCCCGGGCCGCCCGCATCGTGGACGAAATGGAGGACAAGGGCATCGTCGGCCCCTTCGAGGGTTCCAAGCCCAGGCAGCTGCTCGTTACCAGAGAGCAGTGGCAGGCCATGCAGAACGGCGAACAGCTCACCATGGACGAGCCCGTGCCGGAGGAGATCCCGTAAAAATATTGTCATTCGGAAGGTTTACAAATTAAGAAAGTTATGCTACTATAACGGAGTTGCATTGCACCTGACGACAGGGCGACAGCAACAGAAAGGATGCATTACTATGAAAAAGAAAACCGTCAACACCAGATTCCTCGTGGAACTGGCAGTTCTCATCGCCATCGAGCTTCTGCTGGAAATCACCGGACTCGGCTACATCAAGACCGGCTTCCTGTCATTTACCATCATGCAGGTGCCCGTGATCGTCGGCGCCATCGTCCTCGGCCCCCTGGCCGGCGCGATCCTCGGCACCGCCTTCGGACTGACCAGCTTTTGGGAGTGCTTCGGCAAGGATCCGCTCGGCGTTGTGCTTTTGGGCGCAAGACCGTTCTCCACGTTTATCCTTTGCGTTGTGCCCCGTCTGCTGATGGGCCTGCTGTGCGCCTATGTGTTCAAGGCGCTCAAGGGTATGAAGAAGACCTCGCTGCGCTGCGGTATTTCCGGCATTTGCGGCGCGCTGCTCAACACGGTCCTGTTTATGAGCTTCCTGGTTGCGCTGTTCGGCAAAGTTGAACCCATCAGCAATGCGCTTGCCACCTACGGCGGCAACATCCTGAAATTTATCGTTCTTTCCGTCGGCGTGCAGGGCCTCCTGGAGGCTGTGATCTGCTGCATCGTCGGCGCCAGCGTTTCCTACGCGCTGTTGAAATTCAAAAAATAACCTGCCTTTCGCAGGAAATGGAGGAAACAGAGAAATGAAAAAAAGTGTGATCACACTGCTGATCATCCTTGCTCTGACTGCGGCGCTGCTGTTTGCCGCATTCAACGGCATCGGATCGATCATCCCCCGCACGCAGGACGGCATTGTGCTGGGCCTGGACCTTGTGGGCGGCTCGGAAATCACCTATGAGGCCCAGGTCACCGATAAGTCCGGCGATCTGTCCGAGGGCATGAGCAGCGCCATCGCCATGCTGCGGCAGCGCCTGGATGCGCTGGGCTACACGGAGGCCAACGCTTATCAGGCCGGCGACCGTCAGATCGTTGTGGAGATCCCCTCCATCAGCGACCCCGAGGACGCGGTCCAGAAGCTCGGCTCCACCGCCGTCGTCACCTTTGAGGACGCCGACGGCAAGCAGTGGATCACCGGTTCCGATCTCGACAAGGCCTATTATGAATATGGCCCCACCGACAACAGCGGCGTTCCGAATCATCACGTTGTGCTGACCTTCAACGCCGAGGGCCAGAAGAAGTTCCTCGAGGGCACCCGTTCTGTGGTCCAGCGCTCCGACGGCAAGAACTATCTGGCGATCTGTCTGGACGGAGAAGTGGTTTCCAGTCCCACCGTTGATAAGAAAAATAATCCCGATGGCATCAACTCCGATTCCGCCGTCATCACCATGGGCAACGACGCCACTGCGGAGGACGCCACCTATCTGGCCAACATCATCTCCGCCGGCCAGATGCCCTTCGATCTGGAGTGCGTCAAGCTCCAGGGCGTGGGCGCTTCCCTCGGCGAGCGCAGCCTGCAGACCAGCCTTTTGGCCGGCCTCATCGGTCTGCTGATCGTCATGCTGTTCATGATCGTCGTCTATCGCGTGATGGGCGTGATCTCCTGCATCGCCCTGACCCTCTACGGCGCGCTCATGGCTGTACTGCTGAGCGTGTTCCGCATCAACCTCAGCCTGCCCGGCATCGCCGGCATCATCCTGACCGTCGGCATGGCTGTTGACGCCAACGTGGTCATCTACGAGCGCATCAAGGAAGAGCTGCGCACCGGCAAGACCCTGCTGTACGCCATCGATACCGGCTACAAGGGCGCCCTGCGAGCCATCGTCGACTCCAACATCACCACCATCATTGCCGGCGTGGTGCTGTGGATCTTCGGCACCGGCACCATCATCGGCTTCGCCCAGACGCTGCTCATCGGCGTCATCCTGTCCATGATCATCATGCTGGTCGTGACGAGGCTGCTTCTGCATGCCGCCGTCGGGCTCAAAATCCGCAGCCCGAAGGCCTACTGCGTTTGATAAGGAGGTGCTGACATGAGAGATAAGATCCGTGGCTTCAGCTTCACCAAGAACTTCAAGTTCATCTCGATCATTGCTGCCCTCTTTGTGATCGTCGGCCTGGTCGGCCTGCTTCTGCTGCCCTTCGGCGTGCAGCTGTTCAACTTTGACATCGACTTCGTCGGCGGCACCACCATGCAGTTCGACCTGCATACGCCCGTGACCGCAGAGATCACCTCCGATGTGGCCGCCGTCGTTCAGGAAGTCAGCGGCAAACCGGCGTCCTCCGTCACCAAGGCGGGCGACTCCGGCACCCAGGTGGTCATCAAGAGCCTGGAGCTCGACTCCGAGACCCGCGACGCCATCTTCGACGCCCTGGCTGAAAAGTACGGCATGCAGGATACCGACAACCTCAAGAGCGACTACGTGTCCGCGTCTGTGGGCTCCGACCTGCGCAACAAGGCCATCAAGGCCTCCCTGATCGCCGTGGCGCTGATCCTGGTGTATATCACCATCCGCTTCGAGTTCCGCTCCGGCATCGCGGCCATCATCGCCCTGGTGCACGACCTGCTGGTCATGCTGTCGATGTATATCATCTTCCGCATCCCCTTCAACATGAACTTCATCGCCGCGGCACTGACGATCTTCGGTTATTCCATCAACGCCACCATCGTCGTGTTCGACCGCATCCGCGAGAACCGCAAGAAGGAGATGGGCAAGAAGACCACCTTCGCCGAGATCGTGGACAAGTCCATCCACCAGACCATGACCCGCAGCTTGAACACCACCATCACCACCCTGATCGTGATGGTCTGCCTGCTGATCCTCGGCGTGTCCTCCATCCGCAACTTTGCCGCCCCCATCTGCGTGGGCGTCATCGCGGGCTGCTTCTCCTCGGTGTGCCTGTCTGGCCCCCTGTGGAACCTGTTCACGCCCAAAAACGATGTGAGAACGAAGTAAAAAAACCATACAGTGACGAAGGTGCAGTCCCGACCGGACTGCACCTTTGGTATTGACAGCCCCCCGCGGGAAATGATATATATAGTGGCGAAGACTATTTTTTAAAGGCAGGTGGCTCTATGAATCGCTTCTTTCGCGCACTGTCGCGCCATATGAGCCGGATCAGCCGCGCCTTGTCCCCGGCGCAGGTGATCACCCTGATTTTTGCGGCCATTGTGCTGCTCGGCGCGGTGCTTTTGTCGCTGCCGGTTTCCTCCAGAGCGGGGGAGGGCTGCGGCTTCCTCACGGCGCTGTTCACCAGCTGCTCCGCCACCTGTGTCACGGGCCTTGCGCTGGTGGATACCTTTACCCAGTGGTCCGGCTTCGGCCAGGCGGTGCTGCTGTGCCTGATCCAGGTGGGCGGCCTGGGATTTATGACGATTTTTTCCCTGTTTTTGCTCATGCTCAACGCCAAGCTGGGCCTCAAAAAGCGCATGATCCTCCAGCAGACCTTCGGCCTGACGGATATTCAGGGCGTTGTGCAGCTGCTCAAGCGGGTCGTTCTGATGACTGCGTCGGTGGAGCTCGTCTGTGCGGTCGTGCTCTCTGTCCGCTTCTTGTTTGATTTTCCGCTCAAGAGCGCGGTCTGGATGGGCCTGTTTCATTCCGTTTCCGCTTTCTGCAACGCCGGCTTCGATATTCTTGGCCGTATTTCTCCGGGCTGCAGCCTGTCGCCCTATGCCGGGGACCCGCTGGTTCTGACTGTGGTGATGCTGGAGATCGTGGTCGGCGGCATCGGCTTTTTCGTTTGGCAGGATTTGTGGATCAACCGGCGCAGCATGAAAAAGCTCAGCGTCTATTCCCGGATGGCTTTGTGGGCCACCGGCATCCTTCTGGTCGGAGGAGCGCTGATTTTTTGCTTCTTTGAATGGAGCAATCCCGCGACCCTCGGCGCCATGGGCCCGGGCAAAAAAATCCTGAATGGCGTATTTCAGTCTGTGACCACGAGAACCGCAGGCTTTGCGACCTTCTCCCAGGCGGATATGACCGAGGCCGGCAGGGCCGTCTCGTGTATCTGGATGCTGATCGGCGGCTGCGCCGGCTCCACCGCCGGCGGCATGAAGACAGTCACCGTTGCGGTACTGCTTTTGTCCACCTGGTCCGTGGCCCGCGGGAAGTCCAGTCTGACGGTCTTCCGCCGCAGGATCAGTCCCGGCCAGATCGCCATGGCTTATGCCATCGTGACAATGATGGTCGGCCTGGCGATCGCAGGCGCGGTCGTTCTGGCGGCGGGCAACGGGATCCCTTTCCTCAACGCTCTGTTTGAGACCACCTCGGCCCTGGGCACCGTCGGACTGACGGCGGACGTGACCGCCGGACTGAGCGCGGCATCCCAGATCATGATCATAATCTTTATGTTCTTCGGCCGTGTCGGCATCATGACCATATCCATGGGCTTCATGATGAGCGACCGGGCGGAGGAACGCATACGATTTGCTGAAACAAAACTGATGATTGGATAGGTGAGCGCTATGGATACTTACGCGGTAATCGGACTCGGTACATTCGGCAGCGCCGTGGCGGCGGAATTGATGAATTCCGGCTGCGAGGTCCTGGCCATTGACCACAATGAAGAAAAGGTACAGCGGATCGCAGATTCTGTGACGGACGCCGTTGTGGCAGACGCCCGCGATGAATCGGTGCTGCGGTCTCTGGAGATCGTTCACTATGACTGCTGTGTCGTGTGCATCGGCGAAGATGTGGCGGCGAGCATCCTTGTCACGCTGACGCTGAAGGAGATGGGGGTCAAGCGCGTGGTCTGCAAGGCCTGCGATGAGATCCACAAAAAGGCGCTTCTGAAGGTCGGCGCGGAGCGGGCGGTCATTCCCGAGAAGGAAATGGCGGGCAGATTTGCGCAAAGTCTCGTGTGTCCCAGCGTGGTCGACTATTTCGAGCTGTCCGACGAGTATGCCATTATGGAACGCAGGGCGCCGGACGCGTGGGAGGGAAAAAGCCTGCGCCAGCTCAATATCCGCGCAAAGTACGGCGTGAGTGTGATCGCCTTCCGCAGAGCAGGGCGCCTTGTGGTCGCGCCGCATCCGGACGATCTGATTCAAGCCGGAGATATGCTCGTTCTTTTGGGGCAGTCGGACGACCTGTCCCATCTGGAAAAGCTATGAGCGAGCGCTTGACCAGCCGCTCCAATCCGCTGTTCGTCCACCTGCGCAAGCTTCAGAGCTCCCGAAGCTACCGGAACGAGACCCGGCAGTTCTGCGCCGACGGCGTCAAGCTGCTCGGGGAGGCGATCCGTTGGTATCCGGGACTGCACACGGTCGTTGCCTGCGACGGCCTGGCGCTGCCGGCGCTGCCGGAAGGCGTCCGCCTGGTGCGGGTGCCGGAGAGCCTGATGCAGTCCATTTCCACCATGCGCGCGCCCCAGGGCGTGATATTCCTGTGTCATATGCCGGAGAAGAAGCCCCTTTGTATTGCGCCGGGCAGCCTGATCCTCGACGGCATCCAGGACCCCGGGAATCTGGGCACGATCCTGCGCACGGCCGACGCCCTGGGTGTGAACGCGGTCCTGTCCGACGGCTGCGCCGATCCCTTCGGGGAGAAGACGGTGCGCGCGTCCATGGGCGCGGTGCTTCGCACCCAGCCGCAGAGCGCGGACACGGAAGAGATCCTGGCCTACTGCGCTGAAAACGCCATCGATCTGGCGGTCACAGCGCTGTCGAACGACGCCGAGGATCTGCGCACGGCGGAACCCGGACGCTATGCCGTGGTCATCGGCAGCGAAGGGCAGGGCGTTCGGACGGCGTTCATTCAAAACGCGAAGAAAAACCTGGTGATTCCCATGACTCCGCGCTGCGAATCCCTCAACGCGGCGGTGGCGGCGGCCATCGTGATGTGGGAAATGAGAAGATAGAATCCCGAAAGACAGACAGAAACGGGTGAAACCATGCTCCAATATTGGCTGTGGCTGAGTGAAAAAGCCTGCGTATCCAAGGTGCGCAGGCTCGCTTTGCTGCGCCGGCTCGGATCCATCGAGGCCGTATACTTTTCCGGCGACGCGGAGCTTTCCCTGCTGGAAGAACTGACGGCGGAGGAGCATGAAGCGCTGCTTGATAAGGATCTGACGGAAGCGGAGAAGATCCTTGGCCGCTGCTACGATCTGGATATCCGGATCCTCACCTGGCAGGACGCCCAGTACCCGAGTCTTCTGCGCAACATCGACGATCCGCCGTTGGTGCTCTATTACAAAGGCCGGCTGCCGGCCTTCGGCTCTGTTCCGACCCTGGCGCTCGTCGGCGCCCGCAGGGCTTCCGCCGTGGGTCTGCTGACGGCCAAGCGCATGGGCTATCAGCTGGGCAAGGCAGGGGCGATCATCGTCTCCGGTCTGGCCGACGGCATCGATTCCATGTGCATGCTCGGCGCATTGACCGCCGGAGCGGCCGTGGTGGGTGTGCTGGGCTGCGGCGCCGACGTCATCTATCCCGCGAAAAACCGGTCGCTGTATGACGATACGATTTCCCGGGGCTGCATCCTGACCGAGTATCCGCCGGGCACGCCGCCCGTCGGGTTCCATTTTCCCGTGCGCAACCGGATCATTTCCGGCATGAGCGACGGCGTTGTGGTGGTGGAGGCCGCGGCAAAAAGCGGCGCGCTCATCACGGCGCGGCTGGCCCTGGATCAGGGCAGGGACGTGTTTGCTGTGCCCGGCGCGGCGGGGAACGAGTCCTGCGCGGGCTCCAACCGCCTGCTGCGCGATGGCGCGATCTTCGCCGAGACCGGCGCCGACGTTATCAGCGAATACATGCTGCGTTACCCCGCGCTGCGCGACTGCGCCGACGCGGGAAAGCGGATCGGGCTTTCGCCCGACGACGTGCAGCAAATTGCGGCAAAAACCGACGAAAAGCCCGAATTAAAGGTGGCGTCGGCGGTTCAGGCGCCGAAAAAAGCCGTTGACAACGCAAAAGAATCTGATTATATTGAGCTAAAAGCGCTCATGAGAACGCTGCCGCCTGTCCAGTGCGCCGTTCTGGAGGCCCTTTCCGAGGGACCTCTGACGGTGGATGACGTGATCGACCGGTCACAGATCCCCGCGCCGCAGGCCATGTCCGCCCTGACCATGCTCGAGATCCGGCGCATGATCCGGAAGGCCGGCGCCAACCGGTACGCCCTGGCGGACAACATCAAAACATAAATTCCGGAGGATATTCCATGGCAAATGGAGCTTCAAATCTTGTGATTGTCGAGTCGCCTTCCAAAGCGAAGACGATCGGAAAATATCTGGGGAGCGATTATATCGTCAAGGCGTGTATGGGCCATCTGCGGGATCTGCCCAAGAGCACCCTCGGCGTGGATATCGAGCACGACTTCGAGCCCCATTATATCCAGGTCAAGGGAAAAGAGTCCCTGGTGCACGAGCTCAAGGACGCGGCGAAGGACTGCGACACCGTCTACCTCGCCACCGACCCGGACCGCGAGGGAGAGGCCATCTCCTGGCATCTGCGCGAGCTTATGCAGCTGCCGGAGGAGAAGACCCGGCGCGTCACCTTCAACGAGATTACCCGGGGCGTGGTCACGCGCGCCATCCATGAGCCCAGGGCCATCGATATGGACCTGGTGGATGCGCAGCAGGCCCGCCGCATCCTGGACCGGATCGTAGGTTATCAGCTCAGCCCGCTGCTTTGGAAAAAGATCCGCAGAGGCCTGAGCGCCGGCCGCGTGCAGTCCGTGGCCACCCGCCTGGTGGTGGACAGGGAGCAGGAGATCCGCGACTTTGTGCCCCAGGAGTACTGGACTCTGGATGTTACCCTCCGGCGAATCGAAAAGGAGGGCAGCTTTGTCGCCCGCTATTACGGCGACAAGCGCAGACGCGAGCTGAAAAACGAAGCCGAAGTGGACGCGCTGATTGCCGACGTCCAGGGCAAGCCTTTCACGGTGACCAACGTCAAGCGCGTGGTGAAGAAGAAAAATCCCGCGCCGCCGTTCATCACCTCCACCCTCCAGCAGGAGGCCTCCCGCAAGCTCAATATGACGCCCCGCCGCACCATGGCGGTGGCTCAGCAGCTCTATGAAGGCGTGGAGGTCAAGGGCGAGGGCCTGGTCGGTCTGATCACCTATATGCGTACCGACTCCCTGCGCCTTTCCGACGACGCCCTGTACGCGGCGAAGGATTTCATTCTGGGCCGTTACGGCAAGGAATACTATAACGGCGCCCCCCGGCGCTTCAAGAGCCAGCGGCAGGCCCAGGATGCCCACGAGGCCATCCGCCCGTCCAACGTCCGTCTGGACCCCGAGTCGATCCGCGGCGATCTGACGCCGGAGCAGTACAAGCTCTATCGCCTCATCTGGGGCCGGTTCGTGGCCAGCCAGATGGCGCCCGCGGAGTACGATGTGGTATCCATCGATACCGAGTGCGCCGGTCACGTCTTCCGGGCCAGCCATCAGAGCCTGCGCTTCGCCGGCTTCACCGCGGTCTACGAGGAAGGCCGCGACGATGAGCAGGACGCGAAGCAGTCGCCTCTGCCGGATCTGGCAGAGGGGGAGCAGCTGAACCCGACCAAGATCGAGAAGGAGCAGCATTTCACCCAGCCGCCCGCGCGTTATACCGAGGCCACCCTGGTCAAGGCCATGGAGGAGAAGGGCGTCGGCCGCCCCTCCACCTATGCCACCATCGTCTCCACGATCCAGGACCGGGAGTATGTCGTCAAGCAGGATAAGCGCCTGGCGCCCACGCCCCTGGGCGAGATCGTCAACGGCCTCATGGTCGAGCGCTTCAACGACGTGGTGGATGTGGATTTCACCGCCAACATGGAAGCTCAGCTCGACCAGGTGGAGGAGGGAAAGATTCCCTGGCGCCGGGTGCTCGAGGAATTCTACGGCGTATTCCACAAGGAACTGGAGGACGCCGAGGAGGCCCTCAAGGATACCCGCATCAAGGTGCCCGACGAGGTCAGCGACGAGATCTGCGAGGTATGCGGCCGCAATATGGTGGTCAAGGTGGGCCGGTTCGGCAAGTTCCTGGCCTGCCCCGGCTACCCCGAGTGCAAAAACACGAAGCCCATTGTCGAGCGGATGCCCGGACGCTGCCCCAAGTGCGGCTCCGGCCTGCTCAAGCGCAAGTCCAAGCGCGGCTATGCTTACTACAGCTGCGAAAAAGGCGCCCAGTGCGGCTTTATGAGCTGGGATGTGCCCACGGCGGAGGATTGCCCCCACTGCGGCCAGACCATGTTTAAAAAATCCGGCAGAGGCCGCATGAAGCCCTTCTGCATCAACGAAAACTGCGAGGCCTTCGTCCCGGAGGACAAACGCGGCTATACGCGCAGGAGCGCGCAGAGCAAGCAGGCGGAGGAGAAGCCCGCCAAGGGTACGCGGCGTACCAAGGGGAAGGCATGATCCCGGTCAAGGTGATCGGCGCGGGCCTGGCCGGCTGCGAGGCGGCCTGGCAGCTCGCGCAGCGGGGCGTAAAGGTCGAGCTTTTTGAGATGAAGCCCGCCAAGATGAGCCCCGCCCACCACAGCGCGGACTTTGCCGAGCTGGTGTGCTCCAACTCCCTGCGGGGCGACCGGCTGGAAAACGCCGTGGGCCTTCTGAAGGAGGAGCTGCGCCGGGCGGGAAGTCTGATCCTGGCGTGCGCCGACGCCACCCGCGTGGAGGCAGGCGGCTGTCTGGCGGTGGATCGCGGCGGCTTTTCCGCCATGATCACGGAGAAAATCCGCAGCCATCCCAATATCACGGTCGTATCCGGAGAGGTCACCGAGATCCCGGAGCCGCCCTTCATCATCGCCACGGGCCCCCTGACCTCCGACGCCCTGTCCGGGGCCATCGGGCGGTATTTCGGCGACGGCGTGTATCTGAGCTTTTTTGACGCCGCGGCGCCGCTGGTGACGGTGGAGTCCGTCGATATGGAAAAGGCATGGCTTGCCTCCCGGTATGACCGGGGCACCGCCGACTACATCAACTGCGGCATGAACGCGGCCGAGTACAGCGAATTTGTGCGCGAGCTTGCAGCGGCAGAGGAGGCGCCCGTGCACGGCTTTGAGGATAAGATGGTCTTCGAGGGCTGCATGCCCGTGGAGGTCATGGCCCGCCGCGGCCCCGATACCCTGCGCTACGGCCCCATGAAACCCGTGGGCCTGCGGGATCCGGCCACGGGGAAAGAGCCCTACGCAGTGGTGCAGCTCCGGCGCGACAATGCCGCCGGCAGCATTTATAACATCGTCGGCTTTCAGACCCATCTGCGCTTTCCCGAGCAGAAGCGGGTATTCTCCATGATCCCCGCCCTGCACGACGCGGAGTTTGTGCGCTACGGCGTCATGCACCGCAATACCTTCCTTCGCTCGCCGGGCCTGCTGGACCGGGTATATGCCGATCTCCGCAATCCCATGGCATGCTTTGCCGGGCAGCTCACGGGGGTGGAGGGCTATGTGGAATCCACCGCTTCCGGTCTTCTGGCTGCCCTCGGTCTGTATGACCGGCTGTGCGGCAGGGAGCCCCGGGACTTCACGAGGCAAACCGCCATCGGCGCCCTGGGCTATTATGTCAGTGATCCTTCGGTTGCGAATTTCCAGCCGATGAATATCAATTTCAGCATCATTTCCCCCCTGGGGTATAAAGTTCGCGGAAAGAAAGAGAAAAACCTTGCCATTGCGCAGCGTGCGCTGGATCAGCTTGCGCAGGTGCTGGCGGCAGGACTGGAAACAGGAGAAACATTATGAGAATCATCATTGACGCAATGGGCGGCGACAACGCCCCCGATGAGATCGTCCACGGCGCCATCGAGGCCGCCCAGACCTACGGGGTGGATCTGACGCTGGTCGGCAGGGGAGACGAGATCCTGGAGGCCATGCGTGAATCCGGCATCGACACCCTGCCTGCGGGCGTAGAGATCCTGAATGCCGACGACGTGGTGGATATGCACGACGAAGCAACCGACGTGCTGCATATGCACCGGGATTCGTCCATGGTCAAGGGCCTCAAGCTCCTGTCTGACGGCGGCGGCGATGCATTTATCTCCGCCGGCTCCACCGGCGCGCTCCTGACGGCGGCGACGCTTCTGGTGCGCCGCATCCGCGGCATCCGCCGGGCGGCCTTCGGGCCCACCGTGCCCACCAAGACCGGCCAGTGCATCATCATCGACAGCGGCGCCAATGCCGAATGCACGCCGGAATTCCTGCTGCAATTCGGCTGCATGGGCTCGTTATGCGCCAAGAAAACCCTGGGCGTGGAAAATCCGCGGGTGGGCCTTTTGAATATCGGCGCGGAGGACACCAAGGGCACCGCCATGCACAAGGAGGCCTATGCCCTGCTGAAAAAGGCCTCCGACGACGGCCTGATCCAGTTCATCGGCAATGTGGAGGCCAGGGATGTTCCCATGGGCGCCGCGGATGTGGTGGTGTGCGACGGCTTCAGCGGCAATGTGCTTTTAAAGGGCATCGAGGGCACGGCCATGTTCATGGGCTCCGAGCTCAAGAAGATGTTCTCCTCCGGCCTGGGCGGCAAGCTGGGCTACCTGTGCGTCCGCGGCGGCGTGCAGCGGTTCAAGAAGCTGCTGGACTACCGTGAGGTGGGCGGCACCATGCTGCTGGGCATCTCCCGGCCCATCATCAAGGCCCACGGCTCGTCCGACGCCCTGGCAATCCGCAGCGCCGTCCGCCAGGCCAAACAGGCGGTGGAGTCCGGCATCGTGGAGGAGATCACCGCCAATATCCCGAGGATGAAAGCGGCAAAGGAGTAAAAACCATGTATGATCAGCTGCAGAAGGCGCTGTGCTATCGGTTTCGCGACCCGGCTCTGCTGCGGGGGGCGCTGACCCACAGCTCCTATGCAAATGAAAATAAAAATCTGAAGCTCGAATGCAACGAGCGCCTGGAATTCCTGGGCGACTCGATCCTGGGCTTTGTGGTGGCGGACGCCCTCTACCGCCGGTTCCCCGACCGGCCGGAGGGGGAGATGACCCGGATGCGGGCCGACATGGTCTGCGAGGCGGCTCTGGCCCGGGCGGCCAATGAGATCGGTCTGGGGCAGGAGCTGCTGCTGGGCCGCGGCGAGGACCAGGGGGGCGGAAGGACCCGCGCCTCCATCCTGGCCGACGCCATGGAATCGGTCATCGCTGCGGCATACCTCGACGGAGGCCTTGACGCCGCCAAGGGCATCATTGCCCGGCTGATCCTGACCGAGATCCCCGACCGCCAGCTGCATAATGCAGACTACAAAACAGCCCTGCAGGAGCTGGTTCAGCGCAGGCCGGGCCAGAATCTGTTCTACCGACTGGCGGGAGAGTCCGGCCCGGATCACGACAAGCGCTTCATCGTGGAGGTCCTGCTGAACGGTGAGCCCGTCGGAACCGGGGAGGGAAGCAGCAAAAAGCGCGCCGAGCAGGCCGCTGCCCACAGCGCCATGCTGGCCCTTTTTCCGAACGAAACGGCCAGATAAAGCTTATATATCCATCCATTCATATCGAATAACCGCACAATTTGGAGCCGCGCCGGGGCAAAATCGGCGCGCTCCTTTTGTTTTTTCACGGTATTTGTCAAAATGCAATAAAAAGGCATCAAAATACTTGAATATTTATCCGTTTCTGCGATTGACGAGGGCGGCACTTTTCGGCCATAATAGGAGTATAAAAATACACGGTGCGGGAGCATCGGGGTCATGGGAGAGTAGTCTATGGAATATCTGTCCGACATCGAAATTGCCCAGTCCACACCAATGGAGCCCATCACCTCCATTGCCGAGCGCGCGGGGATCGCCCCCGCCTATCTGGAGCAGTACGGCTCCTACAAAGCAAAGGTAGACCCGAAGATCCTGAAAGATTCCAAGCGCGGCGACGGGAAGCTGATCCTCGTGACCGCCATCAACCCCACGCCCGCGGGCGAGGGCAAGACCACCACCACCATCGGTCTGGCCGACGGCCTGCGCCGTCTGGGAAAGAACGTGCTTGTTGCCCTGCGTGAGCCCTCCCTGGGCCCCGTGTTCGGCATCAAGGGCGGCGCCGCCGGCGGCGGACGCGCTCAGGTGGTGCCCATGGAGGATATCAACCTCCATTTCACCGGCGATTTCCATGCCATCGGCGCTGCGAACAACCTGCTGGCCGCCATGGTGGATAACCACATTTATCAGGGCAACCGCCTGAACATCGACCCGAGAAAGATCACCTGGCGCCGCTGCGTCGATATGAACGACCGCCAGCTCCGCTTTGTGGTGGACGGCCTCGGCGGCAAGGTCAACGGCGTGCCCCGTGAGGACGGCTACGATATCACCGTCGCCTCCGAGATCATGGCCGTGCTCTGCCTGGCCTCCGACATCGTGGACCTCAAGGCCCGTCTGGCCCGCATCATCGTGGGCTATACCTATGACGACAAGCCCGTTACCGCCGGCGATATCAACGCCCAGGGCGCCATGGCGGCCCTGCTGCGCGACGCCCTCAAGCCCAATCTGGTGCAGACCCTGGAGCATACCCCCGCCTTTGTCCACGGCGGCCCCTTTGCCAACATTGCCCACGGCTGCAACAGCGTCACCGCCACCAAGATCGCCCGCCGTCTGTCCGACTACTGCGTGACGGAGGCCGGCTTCGGCGCGGACCTCGGCGCGGAAAAATTCCTGGATATCAAGTGCCGCATGGCGGGACTCAAGCCCGACTGCGTGGTGCTGGTTGCCACGGCCCGCGCCCTGAAGTACAACGGCGGCGTGCCCAAGGCCGAGACCGGTAAGGAGAACCTCCAGGCGCTGGAGCTGGGCCTGCCGAACCTTCTGAAGCATGTGGAGAACATCACGAAGGTTTACCGCCTGCCCTGCGTGGTTGCCATCAACCGCTTCCCCCAGGACACCGAGGCCGAGCTCGCCCTCATCCGTGAGAAGTGCGAGACCCTGGGCGTCAACGTGGCCCTCAGCGAGGTTTGGGCCAAGGGCGGCGAGGGCGGCATCGAGCTGGCCGAGGAGGTCATCCGCCTGTGCGGCCAGCCCAACGACTTTACCTTTGCCTATGAGCTCGACAAGAGCATCGAAGAAAAAATCAACGATATCGTCACCAAGATCTACGGCGGCGACGGCGTCAGCTTCACCGCCCAGGCCCAGAAGCAGCTGAAGCAGCTCACGGACCTCGGCTTCGACAAGCTGCCCGTGTGCATGGCCAAGACCCAGTACTCCCTGTCCGACGACCCCGCCAAGCTGGGCGCCCCCAAGGGCTTCACCGTCACCGTGCGCAACCTCAAGGTCAGCGCCGGCGCCGGCTTCCTGGTGGCCCTCACCGGCGAGATCATGACCATGCCCGGCCTGCCCAAGGTTCCCGCCGCCGAGCGCATCGACGTGGACGAGAACGGCGTCATCTCCGGTCTGTTCTGATGATGAGCGATAAAAACTATCCGGCCCTTTCCTGCCGGGAATTTGCAGACGTATTAAGCTCCGCCGCCCCCACCCCGGGCGGCGGCGGCGCGGCGGCCCTGGCGGGCGCCCTCGGCACTGCCCTGGCCCACATGGTGGGCGCGCTCACCGTGGGGAAGAAGAAATACGCCGCCGTGGAGGATGAGCTTCGTGCCCTGATGGCGGAATGTGAGAGCCTGCAGGCAAGTCTTCTGGATCAGATCGACGCGGACGCCGCGTGCTTTGCGCCGCTGGCAGCGGCCTACGGCATTCCCAAGGACGATCCGAACCGGGCCGGGATCCTGGAAAAAGCCACCCTGGACGCCTGCTCCGCGCCGATCGAGATCATGCGCCTGTGCGCACGGGCCATCGATCTGGCAGGGGTGTTCGCCGAAAAGGGCTCACGTCTGGCCCTGTCCGACGCCGGCTGCGCGGCGGTGCTGTGCAAGGCGGCCATCCAGGCGGCGAGCCTGAACGTGTTTATCAATACCGGCGCCCTGCGCGACCGTGAAAAGGCCCAGGCGCTGAACGAACAGGCGAACGCCTGTCTCGCCGCCTGTGACAAGGCGGATGAAATCTTCGCGCTTGTGCGCGAATCTCTGTGAGGCTGCCATGATTTTATACGGAAAACCCGTGGCCGAGGCCCTGTGCCAGGGCATTCGGGAGGATATTGAATCGCTTCCGGGCGTTGTGCCGACGCTTTGCATCGTGCGGCTGGGGGAGGACCCCTCGGATCTGGCCTATGAACGCGGCATCTGCAAACGGGCGGATTCCGTGGGCGTTGCGGTGCAAAAGCGCCTGCTGCCCGCGGACTGTACCCGCGAAGCTCTGCTCGCGGCCATCGATCAGCTCAATCACGACGAGAGCGTCCACGGCGTGCTGCTGTTCCGGCCCCTGCCGAAGCATCTGCGGCCCTGCCAGGCGGAGATCTTCAACGCCCTGGCTCCTGCCAAGGATGTGGACGGCATGACCGACGGCTCCGCGGCCGGGATCTTCCTGGGCACCGGCGCCGGCTTTGCCCCCTGCACGCCCAGCGCCTGCATGCAGATGCTGGATCACTATCAGATCGATCCCTGCGGCAGGCGGACCGTGGTCATCGGCCGCAGCCCCGTGGTGGGCAAGCCTCTGGCCATGCTGCTGCTGGCCCGTCACGCCACCGTGACGGTTTGCCACACCCGCACCAAGGATCTGCCGGAGGAGGCAAAACGCGCCGAGCTGCTCATCGCCTGCGCCGGCAGCGCGGGCCTGGTGGGCGCGGACTGCGTCGGCCCGGAGACGATCGTACTGGATGTGGGCGTCAACTGGCAGGATGGAAAATATGTCGGCGACGTCCGATTTGATGAGGTCGAGCCCGTGGCCACGGCAATCACCCCGGTGCCCGGCGGCGTCGGCGCGGTGACGACGGCAACGCTGCTGCGCCATGTGGTCACGGCGGCCATGCGGCAAAACAGGAGGGAAGCATGAATCTGTTTACTCCGGAAGAAATGGTGAGAAACTATTCCCTGGCGGGCGCAAAAAAGACCCAGGCTCCGGCCTGGAAGCTGCTGATCCTGGGCATCCTGGCGGGCGCCCTGATCGGCTATGCCGCCCTGGTCACCAATATGGCCTGCTACAAGCTGGAGAACCCCTCGATGATCCGCGTGCTCTCCGGCGTGCTCTTCGGCTTCGGCCTGGGCATGGTGATCCTGTCCGGTGCGGAGCTCTTTACGGGCAACACCCTGATCACCATCAGCGTCCTGGACAGGCGGGCGTCTGTTCCGGGGATGCTGCGCAACTGGGGCCTGGTATTTTTGGGCAATTTCCTGGGCGCGCTGCTCCTGTCGTTTCTGGCTGCCCGGTTCAATTTCTTCGGCGCCGGCGGCGGAGCGCTGGCGGAGTATACCATGAATCTGGCCCAGGCCAAAATGACCATGCGCTTTGAAAACGCCCTGGTCATGGGCATCCTCTGCAACATCCTCGTGGTGCTGGCGGTGCTGTTCAGCCTGGCGGGCAAGGACGGCGCCAGCCGGATCATGGGCGCGTGGGCGCCTGTGGCCCTGTTCACGATCTGCGGCTTCAACCACTGCATCGCGGATATGACCTACTGCATGTCCGGCCTGTTCTGCACGCGCTACTATGCCGGCCACGCCGGGGCCTTTTCCGCCCTGGGCTGGGGCAGGTATTTTGCCGGCAATCTGCTGCCCGTCACCATCGGCAATATCATCGGCGGCTGTGCCGTGGGTGTAACGATGTGGCTTTGCTTCCTTTGGAAAGGGAAAAAAGAGGAAAAAGCGTAAATTTTCTCTTGATTTTATACAAATCCTGTGATAGAATACATTGGTCTTTGAAATCTGGTGGTCCTCTGTCGCAGCCGCTGCGAGAAGTACGGCGGCATTCCCTGCGTTACGAACACTAAAAAATCGAGGAGGACAATTCTATGGATCTGATGAAGGCTCTGACCAGCCAGTACATGAAGGAGGAGCTCCCTCAGATGAACGTCGGCGACACCGTTCGCGTTCATGTTAAGATCAAAGAGGGCGCCCGCGAGAGAATCCAGGTGTTCGAGGGAACGATCATTGCCCGCAAGCATGGCGGCATTGAGGAAACCATCACCGTCCGCCGCCTGAGCTACGGCGTCGGCTGCGAGAAGGTGTTCCCGGTGCACTCTCCTTCCATTGTCAAGGTTGAAACCGTCCGCCGCGGTAAGGTTCGCCGTGCGAAGCTGTACTACCTGCGCGACCGTCTTGGCAAGGCTGCCAAGGTCAAGGAACGGGTCTGATCCCGCTTTTCTTCAAAAGTGTAAAAAGAGGCAGCATCGGCTGTCTCTTTTTATATGAACGGAAGAAAATGCTTTTCATTGCGGGATTTATTGTGTATACTACTAGTTGAAAAAGCCGGAAAGGAGCAATTTCATGAAACAGGAAAAACCCGGCGGCATTCAGCATGACGTCTATGAGCTGCTGCACGATATGGTCTACATCCTGGCAGCCGTGACGCTGATTTTCGTCTTTTTGATGCGTATGGTCAGCGTGGTTGGTCCGTCCATGACGCCGACCCTGCTCAACGGCGACCGTCTGACCCTTCTGAGCAACACGCTCTATTCCGACCCGAAGCCCGGCGACGTGGTGGTGGCCACCGTGCCCAGCTATGACAAGGATGAAGCCATCGTCAAGCGGGTGATCGCCGTGGAGGGGCAGACCGTGGATATCCAGTACGATTTTGACGGCAACGCGACCGTCTATGTCGACGGCGAGGCCATGGACGAGCCCTACATCAATGAGACGATGCTTCACGCCTCTTACAATACGATCGAGTTCCCGGTCACCGTGCCCGAGGGCAGCGTGTTTGTCATGGGCGACAACCGCAACCACTCCGCCGACAGCCGCTATCCGCCCATCGGCATCTTCGACAAGCGCTATGTGCTGGGCAAGGTGCTGATGGTGGTCTGGCCCGGCCAGCGAGACGAGACCGACAAACGGGACTTCCACCGTCTGGGAGCGGTGCACTGATGAGCGAAATGACGATCCAGTGGTATCCCGGCCACATGACCAAGACCCGGCGCATGATGGAGCAGGATCTCAAGCTGGTGGACGCGGTGTGCGAGCTGCTCGACGCCCGCATCCCCCTGGCCAGCCGCAATCCAGACATCGACGCCATCTGCGGCAATAAGCCCCGGCTCGTCATCCTCAACCGCATGGACATGGCCGACGCCGAGATGACCAGACGCTGGGCCGCGTATTTCCGCGGCCTGGGCATGGAGGTCATCTGCACCGACTGCAAGAGCCGCCGGGGCGTCAACCAGTTTGGGCCCGCGGTGCGCCGCCTTCTGAGCGAGAAGCTGAAGCGGTACGCTGAAAAAGGGCAGGGGGGACGGCCCCTCAAGCTCATGATCGTCGGCATCCCCAATGTGGGGAAGTCCACCTTTATCAACCAGATC
The DNA here is from genome assembly GCA_015068455.1 of Oscillospiraceae bacterium. Taxonomy (GTDB): domain Bacteria; phylum Bacillota; class Clostridia; order Oscillospirales; family Oscillospiraceae; genus SVMC01. Next base: position 314,870 of record SVKO01000002.1, read on the forward strand.
GCCGGACGCAAGGGCGCCAAGGCCGAGAACCGGCCGGGCGTCACCCGCGGCAAGCAGTGGGTCACGGTGGATCAGGGCCTTCTGCTGCTGGACACGCCGGGCATCCTTTGGCCGAAGTTTGAGGATCCGCAGGTGGGCCTGAAGCTGGCTTACACCGGCGCGGTGAAGGACGACGTCTATGACGTGGAGGAGCTCGCGTGCAGCCTCATGGAGCTTTTGTGGCGGGAATATCCCGCCGCCCTGACCGAGCGCTACCGCATCGAGGCTCCGGCGGATGAAACCGGCTGGGAGCTTCTGCAGCAGGCGGCCCGCCGCCGCGGCTTTCTGATGGCGGGGGGCGAGGTGAACACCGAGCGCATGGCGCGGGTGCTGCTGGAGGAATACCGCAGCTGCAAGCTGGGCGTGTTCTCCCTGGAGCAGCCCCCGGCGGAAGGAGAGGGCAATGACGGACAGTAAAATCGACCTCTGGGCCATTGAAACCGCCCGATATTCCGACGGGATCCGCATGATCTGCGGCGTGGACGAGGCCGGCCGCGGTCCCCTGGCGGGGCCTGTGTACGCCGCGGCGGTGATCCTGCCCCGCGGTCTGCACATCGACGGTCTGAACGATTCCAAAAAGCTCACGGAGAAAAAGCGCGAGGCGCTTTTCGACGTCATCACCTCCGAAGCCCTGGCCTACGGCATCGGCAGCGCCAGCGAGAAAGAGATCGACGAGATCAACATCCTCCAGGCGACGTTTTTAGCCATGCGCCGGGCCATCGAAGCCCTGCCGGTCCGGCCGGATCTGGCGCTGATCGACGGCAACCGGGACAGCGATTTCGGCGTGAAAAGCGAGACGGTCATTCGCGGCGACAGCCTCAGCGCGAATATTGCCGCGGCTTCCATCCTGGCAAAGGTGACCCGGGACCGGGTCATGATGCAATACGCCGGGCAATACCCGCAGTACGGCTTTGAGGTACATAAGGGCTACGGCACCAAGCGCCACTATGAGGCCCTGCGGCAGTTCGGGCCATGCCCCATCCACCGGCAGAGCTTTCTGAAGAAATTCTATGAAAACGGCTAAAATTTCCGGCCATTGGGGCGAGGCCATGGCGGCGGAATATCTGCGCAAAAAGCGCTATGAGATCATCGCCTGCAACTATCACACCCGCTTCGGTGAGATCGATCTCATTGCCCGCGACCGAAAGACCGTCGTATTCGTCGAGGTGAAGACCCGACGGGACGACAGCTATGCCCAGGCGCGGGAGTTCGTCACGGGCAGAAAACAGGCCCGGATCAAAGCGTCTGCTGAAATCTGGCTGGAGAAAAACGAGACGGCCCTTCAGTCCCGGTTCGACGTGATCGAGGTCTATGCCCCGGAGGGCATGGACACGAAGCGGCCGGAAATCATCCATTTGGAGGACGCATTTTAGCAAGGGAGGGACCCTATGGCCCTGTATGCAATCGGTGATCTGCACCTGGCCTTCGGCGTGGACAAGCCCATGGACGTCTTCGGCGGCGCCTGGACGGGCTATGTGGACAAGCTGCGGGCGGGCCTTTCCCGGATCGGCCCGGAGGATACCACCGTGATCCTCGGCGACGTCTGCTGGGCCCTGGACCTGAGCCAGGCAAAGGAGGATTTTGCCTTTGTGGCGGCCATCCCCGGCAGAAAGCTGATCCTGAAGGGAAATCATGACTACTGGTGGACCACCGCGGCAAAATTCTACCGTTTCTGCGCCGAAAACGGCTGGGACGACATCTTTTTGCTGCATAACAACTGTTATGAGTACGGCGGCTTCGCCCTGTGCGGCACCCGGGGCTGGTTCTACGAGGAGGATAAGGAGGGCACCCACGACGAGAAGGTGTTCCGACGGGAGCTGATCCGGCTGGAGACCTCGCTGAAGGCGGCGGGGGAGCTGCCCAGGCTCTGCTTCCTGCACTATCCGCCCCGGTATCGCGGCTACACCTGCCCTGAGATCCTGGCGCTTTTGAAGCAGTACCGCGTCGCCGCCTGCTATTACGGCCATCTGCACTCCGACAGCCACAAGCTGGCGGTGGAGGGAGATTTTGACGGCACCCATTTCCAGCTTCTGTCCGCGGATTATATCAATTTCACCCCTGTAAAGCTTTTGGATTGATCGCTGAATAATTTTTTTGTTTTTTAAAGAAAATACTGGAATTATCGTCCATTATTTGATAAAATAGTAAAGATATGTCATTACGGTAGATCAAAGTGCTGATCGCACCGGCAGTAGGAGGAAACAAACATGAAAATCACCAATACGACCAGAGAAGGCTCCAAGGCCAGCGTTGAGATGAACATTGCCCGCGATACCCTCGAGCAGGCGAAGATCAAAGTCTATGCCAAGGCCAAGAAGAACATCATGCTTCCCGGCTTCCGCAAGGGTCACGCGCCCCGGAAAATGGTGGAGGCCATGTACGGCGAGGACGTCTTCCTGGAGGATGCGATCGAAGAGATCTTCCCCGAAGTGTTTGAGTGCCTGACCGAGAGCGGCCTGAAGGTCGTCGGTACGCCCGGCGTTACCGCCATGGACAAGCAGGAAAACGGCGACCTGGCCATCAAGCTGGACGTCCCCCTGTACCCCGAGGTCACCCTGGGCCAGTATAAGGGCCTGGAGGTCCCCAAGGCCGAGGCTGAGGTCAAGGAAGAGGAGATCGACGCTGAGATCGACCGCATGGCCGAGAGCGTTTCCCGCATTGAGACCGTCGAGCGTCCCGCCCAGCTGGGCGACACCGCCAACATCGACTTTGAAGGCTTCATCGACGGCGTGGCCTTCGACGGCGGCAAGGGCGAAGGCTTCGATCTCAAGCTCGGCAGCGGCCAGTTCATCCCCGGCTTCGAGGAGCAGGTGGTCGGCATGAGCGCCGGCGAGGAGCGCGACATCGACGTGACCTTCCCCGAGGACTACCACGCCGACATGGCCGGCAAGCCCGCTGTGTTCCACGTCAAGGTCAACGGCGTCAAGGAAACCGTCCGGCCCGCGCTGGACGACGAGTTCGTCAAGGACGTCTCCGAGTTCGACACCATGGATGCGCTGCGCGCCGATATCCGCGAGCGCTTCCTGAAGGAAAAGACCGACTCCATCGAGTCCACCTTCAAGTCCGCCGCCATTGAGGCCGCGGCTTCCAACGTCGAGGCCGACATCCCCGCCTGCATGGTGGATGAGGAGCTGGAGTATCAGATGCGCCAGACTGCCTATCAGCTGCAGATGAGCGGCATGAGCATGGACCAGTACGCCCAGATCTTCGGCGGCGAGGCCCAGATGCGTCAGACCATGCGGCCCAACGCCGAGCGCCAGGTCAAGACCCAGGTCATGCTGGCGAAGATCGCCGAGGTCGAGGGCATCGAGATCCCCGACGAGGAGATCGAGGCCGAGTACAACCGTATGGCCGCCTCTTACTCCATGGATGTTGCGGACGTCAAGGCCCGCATGGGCGCCGAGGACGTCAAGACCGATCTGCTTGCCCGCAAGGCTGCCGCCCTGGTCGCCGACAATGCCGTTGCCGTCGCGCCCAAGACGGAGGAAGCGCCCGCTGAGGCTTGATCTGAGAATATTTTCCTTTGATCCCGGTTAGAATCCATTGAAAGGAGATTTCGTTATGAGTTTAGTTCCTTATGTCGTCGAACAGACCAGCCGCGGTGAGCGCAGCTACGATATTTTCTCCCGCCTGCTCAATGACCGCATCATCTTCCTGTCGGAAGAGGTCAACGATGTGACGGCCTCTCTGGTTGTGGCGCAGATGCTCTATCTGGAGGCCCAGGATCCTGACAAGGACATCCAGTTTTATATCAACAGCCCCGGCGGCAGCGTGACCGCCGGCCTGGCCATCTACGACACCATGCAGTATATCAAATGCGACGTATCCACCATCTGCATCGGCCTGGCGGCCTCCATGGGCGCGTTCCTGCTCTCCAGCGGCGCAAAGGGCAAGCGCATTGCCCTGCCCAACGCGGAGATCATGATCCATCAGCCCTCCGGCGGAGCCCAGGGGCAGGCCACGGATATCGAGATCCATGCCGAGCAGATCATCGCCATCAAGCGCCGTCTGAATGAGATCTTCGCCCAGAACACTGGCAAGGACTATGAGACCATCTGCCGCGACTGCGAGCGCGACCACTTCCTGACCGCTGAAGAGGCGAAGGAGTACGGCCTGGTGGATCAGGTCATCTATCACCGATAACACGGAAGGAGAGGACCGATTTGGCTAAGAACGACGAGCGCGGCGTGCGCTGTTCCTTCTGCGGAAAGCGGCAGGAGCAGGTGCGGCGGATCATGTCCGGCCCCAACGGCGTCTATATCTGCAACGAATGTGTGGAGCTGTGCACCACCCTCCTGCGGGAGGATATGTATGAGACGGAGCCCTCGTCCATCGAGCGCCCCGAGCACCTGCCCACCCCCAAGGAGATCCGCCAGTACCTTGACGGCTATATCATCGGCCAGACCGAGGCGAAGATTTCCCTGTCCGTTGCGGTCTACAACCACTATAAGCGCATTTTCTACGGCGAGGATTCCGACGTCGAACTGCAGAAGAGCAACATTCTGCTCATCGGTCCCACGGGCTCGGGCAAGACCCTCTTTGCCCAGACCCTGGCCAAGATCCTCGACGTCCCCTTCGCCATCGCCGACGCCACCACCCTGACCGAAGCCGGCTATGTGGGCGAGGATGTGGAAAACATCCTGCTGCGCCTGCTGCAGGCGGCGGATTATGACGTGGAGCTGGCCGAGCGCGGCATCATCTACATCGACGAGATGGATAAGATCGCCCGCAAGAGCGAGAACACCTCCATCACCCGCGATGTGTCCGGCGAAGGCGTACAGCAGGCCCTGCTCAAGATCGTGGAGGGCACCGTTGCCAACGTCCCGCCCCAGGGAGGCAGGAAGCATCCCCAGCAGGAGTTCATCCAGATCGACACATCCAAGATCCTGTTCATCTGCGGCGGCGCATTTGACGGTCTCGACAAGATCATCGAGGCCCGCACCGACCGCAGCGCCATCGGCTTCGGCTCCGAAGTGGAGAGCAAAAAGGATCGGGACGTGGGCAAGCTGTTCCGCCTGGTGCAGCCCCATGACCTGCTGAAATTCGGCATCATCCCCGAGCTGGTGGGCCGTCTGCCCATCATCACCAGCCTGGAGAGCCTGAGCAAGGAGGATCTGGTCAAGATCCTCACCGAGCCCAAGAACGCCCTGTGCCGCCAGTATCGCCGCCTGCTCCAGTACGACAATGTGGAGCTGGAGTTCGAGCCGGAGGCCCTGGAGGCCGTCGCCCAGAAGGCGGTGGACCGCCAGATCGGCGCCAGAGGCCTGCGCGCGGTGATGGAAATGCTGATGATCCCGGTGATGTACGAGATCCCGTCGGACGATCTGATCACAAAGGTCATCATGACCGAGAAGTGCGTTCTCGGCGAGGAACCGCCGACGATCATCCGCGGCGAGACGCCCAGAAGCACCGAGCCGGCCAGCGCATAATCAAGTTTTTCATAAAAAAGAGGGGCTGTTTGCCCCTCTTTTGCTTCCATATCCCGCCACTTGCGGGAACGAAAAAAGTATGCTATTCTAATTGCAGCTCTTTTGAAAGGAGTTACATATGAGCGAAATTCTGCTTTCTGAACGGCTGCCGGTTCTGCCGCTGCGCGGCATGACCGTGTTTCCCCATATGCTGATCCATTTCGACGTGGGCCGTGAAAAATCCGTCACCGCCGTCGAAAAGGCCATGAAACTGAATCAGCAGCTGTTTTTGGTCACCCAGCGTGACATTTTGGTCGATGACCCGGGGAAGGACGATCTGTACGAGATGGGCACCATCGCCCGGGTCAAGCAGATCCTGAAGATCCCCGGCGACAGCATGCGCGTCCTCGTGGAGGGCATGGCCCGGGCGGAGCTCCAGGAGCTCGACACCTCCGGGGCATGCCTGTTCGGCCGCGTACAGACCGTCACGGAGCCCGAGGTCTCCGGCATGCACAACCGCATCGAGGCCCTGCGCCGCCAGAGCTTCCAGCTCTATGACGAGCTCATCACCCTGACCCAGAAGCCGCCTCAGGAGAACCTGATCCCGCTGTTCACCGACGGCGAGCCCGGCCCCCTGGCGGATCTCATCGGCCAGAACGCCACCTTCGGCTATGCCGAAAAAATGCGGATCCTCCAGACCCTGCACCCGGTGCGCCGCCTGGAGATCGCCAACCGCCTGCTCGCCCATGAGCTGCAGATCCTGCGTATCGAGGACGACCTCAATGAGAAGGTGCAGGACTCCCTCAACAAGGGCCAGCGGGACTACTATCTGCGCGAGCAGATGAAGGTCATCCGCAGCGAGCTCGGCGACGACGCGGACGAGGAGATCGGCGGATACGAGAAAAAGATCCGCGATCTGCATCTGAGCGAAGAGATCGAGGAAAAGCTCCTGCAGGAGGTCGCCCGGCTGGAAAAGCAGCCCGTGGGCTCCTCCGAAGCGGCGGTCATCCGCAATTATCTCGACGTCTGCCTCAGCCTTCCCTGGAACAAGCGCAGCCGCGAGACCGTGGACATCGCCAAGGCGCGCCGGATCCTGGACGCCGATCACTACGGCCTGGAGAAGGTCAAGGAGCGGATCCTGGAATTCCTGGCGGTGAAGAAGCTGATGCCGGGCTATGCCGGGCAGATCCTCTGCCTGGTGGGGCCCCCGGGCGTGGGCAAGACCTCCGTGGCCTTCTCCATTGCCCGCTGCCTGAACCGCAAGCTGGCCCGCATCGCCCTGGGCGGCGTCCATGACGAGGCGGAGATCCGCGGCCACCGCAAAACCTATATCGGCGCCATGCCCGGCCGGATCATTGCCGGCATCAAGCAGGCCGGCACGAGCAATCCGCTGATGCTGCTCGACGAGATCGACAAGATGGGCACCGATTACCGGGGCGACCCGTCCTCGGCTCTGCTGGAGGTGCTGGACGCGGAGCAGAACGCCACCTTCCGCGACCACTATCTGGAGATCCCCTTCGATCTGAGCGAGTGCATGTTCATCACCACCGCCAACACCACCGATACCATTCCCCGGGCGCTGCTCGACCGGATGGAAGTCATCGAGCTGGGCTCCTACACCGATGAGGAAAAGCGGATGATCGCAAAGAACCATCTGCTGCCCAAGCAGCTGGCCCGCCACGGCCTGAAGAAGTCCCAGGTCCGCATCAGCGACGACGCCTACCGCGAGATCATTGCCTGCTATACCCGCGAGTCCGGCGTCCGGAACCTGGAGCGGGAGCTGGGAAAAATCCTGCGCAAGGCGGCCATGCAGTTTGCTTCCGACGAGCCCCCGAAGCGGGTGAGCATCACGGGCAAGAATCTGGAGGAATACCTCGGCCCCCGCAAATTCCTGCCGGAAAAGCTGCCGACGGGCGACAGCGTGGGCCTGGCCACGGGCCTGGCCTGGACCTCCGTGGGCGGCGAGACCCTGGAGGTGGAGGTCAACGTGGTGGACGGCACCGGAAAACTGGAGCTGACCGGAAATCTCGGCAACGTGATGAAGGAATCGGCCCAGGCTGCCATGAGCTATATCCGCTCCCGGGCGGAGCAGCTGCAGATCGCCCCGGATTTCTACAAGACCAAGGATATCCACGTCCATTTCCCCGAGGGCGCCGTGCCCAAGGACGGGCCCTCCGCGGGCATCACCGTCTGCACGGCCATGGTGTCCGCCCTGACAGGCCGGCCCGTGCGCCGGGATCTGGCCATGACGGGGGAGATCTCCATCCGCGGCCGGGTGCTGCCCATCGGCGGCCTGAAGGAGAAGACCATGGCGGCCCTGCGCAACGGCATCCACACGGTCATCATCCCCAAGGACAACGAAAAGGATCTGGCCGAGATCGACCAGACCGTGCGCCGCGCGCTGAACTTTATCCCGGTGGAGCATGTGGATTCGGTGCTGCACTGCGCCCTGGAGCACTGCCTGAACGAGAAGCGCGAGGGCCCCAGCGCCCCTGCCGACTGCCTGGCCATCTCCATCAAGGATTCGAAGAAGCCGGGCCGCGGCATCCGTCAGTGAGGCGCCTATGAATCTGCATAACGTGGAATTCGTGCTTTCGGCGGCCAGAGCCGCCGACTTCCGCCGCGACGGCCTGCCGCAGATCGTCTTCGCCGGCAAGTCCAATGTGGGCAAGAGCTCGGTCATCAACCGGGTGCTCCAGCGCAAAAATTTTGCGCGGGTGGGCGAGTCCCCGGGGAAGACCGTGCACATCAACTATTTCCTGCTGGACAAGCAGGCCTACCTGGTGGATCTGCCGGGCTACGGCTATGCCAAGGTGTCCATGGCGGAGAAGCAGCGATGGGCGAAGCTCATGGAGCAGTATTTTGCCGAGGACGGGCTCATCACCCTGGGCGTGCTGATCGTGGACGCCCGGCACAAGCCCACCGACAATGACGTGACCATGGCGAACTGGTTCAAGGCCTCCGGCTGCCGCTTCGTCGTGGCGGCGAACAAGCTGGACAAGCTGAAAAAAAGCGAGATCGCGCCGAACATGGAGCGCATCCGCCAGACTCTGGATTTGCCGGAGGATGTGACGCTGATCCCGTTCTCCGCGGAGAAGGGGAACGGACGCGATGAGCTCGTGGCGCAGATTCTCAGCGTCTGTCAATCATAACCCGCGCCGCCGTATCACGGATACGGCGGCGTTTTTTTATAAAGTATTTCAAACGATCGGAGAACTGCGGCAGAACGTGGAGCAGGCCTACGCGGACCGGGGCCTGGACCAGGAGGACATCGACCATGAGGTGGTGGCGCGGTACGTGGAGGAGCACCTGCTGACCGACGAAGCCGCGATCCGGGACGCGGTACAGCGGAACCGGAGCTTCGGCCGGTGGATGCGCGATCAGCTGGACAAGGTGCTGGCGAAGCTGGGCAACGAGGACGCCCGGGAGCGGGTGACGCTGCAGAAGGCACGGGATCTGTATGCCCAGGCGCTGAAAGAAAAAGCCGCCTCCCGGGGGGAGACGGACGGACGGCTGCGGCTGCCGAAGGTGGAGGAGCAGGCGTCCATGACGGAAGAAGAAGCGGAGCCGCGGGGGCTGACGCTGCCACAAGTGCAGGATGAATCGGGACCGGAGATCACGAAGGCAGATGTGGACGCTCTTTTGGGAATCGGAAGCAAGAATGTTGTCACGCTGAACAGCGAGGAGCTGCGGAAAGCTGCACCGTGGGCGAGAAAATTCAACAAAGAGTTGGGTGTAAAATCTCCGTTCTTCCGGGCGTGGTTCGGAGATTGGAGAGCCAAAGAGACTACGCCTGCCCATGTTGTTTCAGCTGATATGAATGCACAGCCGAACAGTGGAAAAGAAAAAAACCAGGACACCGGCAGAATGATGTCCTGGAACAAAGATATGGTAAGAGAATCCATACTGAATACGCCTGAAGAGTTCAAAGATGATATTCGTATTCTCGGAACAAATATTCGGGGCATTGTACAAAATGCGGTTCTGTTTGATACTGAAATTTCCAGAAGAGACAGCAAAAGAAAAATGCCGGGTACGGCATTCATGCATCGCTTCTATGCGCTTGCTGACATCGACGGCAAGACAGTTCTTGTGAAGATGTTCGCTGAAGAAGCGCTATCTGAAAAAACGAACGAGGCCTTTACCCGGGCGTACTCACTCAAGTACGTACAAAAGGTAGCAGACATTGACAACGGTGTTCACTCCAAAGGAGGCTTAACCGGTTCGCCGTCTGCTACCAAATACAGTGTAGCAGACCTTTATGCGCTTGTCAAGCAGTATGACAGGGACTTCAAGTCGCTGCCTTCGTCCAAGATTGTGAATGCAGACGGGACGCCGAAAGTGATGTACCGCGGAGATATGGCAGATTTCACAGTGTTCGACCGGAAGAAGGCCAGGGGCAGCAATCTGTATGGCAGGGGGTTCTACTTCACAGACAGCGAGAGTCACGCAAAACAGTATGGCAAGGTCAGGGCGTTCTATCTGGACGTGAAGCAGCCGCTTTCGCCGGGACAGAACGAGATCACCCGGGAGCAGATGCGGGCCTTCCTGGAAGCCGTGGCGGAGAATGAGGACGACTACGACCTGCAGAACTACGGTTACGGCGCCACGGTGGACAGCGTGCTGGATCAGGTGTACGGAAAGGGCGACTTTGAAATGCTCCAGGACGTCAGCGCAACGGCCATCGGGGATATGGTGGAGGCCGTGGAACTTTTCAATGAAGTGAACGGCACCAAATACGACGGAATCATCACGGGCACGGAAACCGTCACATTCCAAAGCACCCAGAACAAGAGCGCGACGGACAACATCGGTACATACGACCGGAGGAACCAGGATATCGAGCATTCCTTCACAGAGGAAGAAGAGGGGCCGATGGGACTGCGGCTGCCGAAGGTGGAAGACGAAGCAGACGGGCGGATGAGGGCATCCGCCCCTACGGAGTCAGAGGTGGACGCCGCTGCGGAGGAGCAGACCGAGAAGAAGGCAAAGAAGCCGGTGGCGGAGAGCAGGCCCATTGAGGCCAGGCGCTGGCTGAACCGACAGACCATTGATAAGTTCGGGATCCCGGAGGGGAAGCGGAAGGCGGCGGCGGAGACCGTGCAGCGGTACGCGGACAAGATGATCGAACGCGGAGAGGTCACGGAGCAGGATGTGGCGGAGCTGTTCAACGCGCTCCTATACGAGGGCGTGGTGGACGTGGTGCCGGACGACTACTCCAGGACCATGCGGGAGATCGTGACCGGGGGAAAAATCCACGCGCCGGTATCCGTCAAGGCGGACTTCGGCGACGACTGGAGTAAATACAATCGGAGCTGTTGGGAAAACACATTCTACTTGTATTGCAGGCTGTTTTTTGGTATAATAACTTGATAAAAGAAAGGGGAGCGGAACATGAACATTTCCCAGTGGGTCCGGCAGCTGGATTTTTCATACGTCATTTCCCTGGGCATCTCCGCCCTGGCGGCGATCCTGTGCATCTGCGTGCATGAGAGCGCCCACGGCCTGGCGGCGCTGGCCCTGGGCGATCCGACGGCCAAGCAGCAGGGCCGCATCTCCCTGAACCCTCTGCGTCATGTGGATCTGGTGGGCCTCGTGATGCTGGCCGTGGCCCACGTGGGCTGGGCCAAGCCCGTGCGCATCGATCCTCGCTACTTCAAAAACCCCAAGGCCGGCATGGCCCTCACTGCACTGGCGGGGCCCGTGTCCAACTTCCTGCTGGCCTTCCTTACGGGCTTCGTGGCCGCCCTGTGCTATTTCGGCTCTGAACTGCATTCGGGCAGCAAGCTCCTGTATTATCTGTTCGAATTCTTCTATACAACCACAATCATCAGCTGCGGCCTGGGCGTATTCAATCTGATCCCCATTTCGCCGCTGGACGGGTCGAAGGTGCTCTATGCCTTCCTGCCCGAGCGGGCCTATTTTACCCTGATGCGCTATGAGCGCTACGGCATGTTCCTGCTCATCGCCCTGGTGATGTTCGGGGCTCTCAACGGGATTCTCGGCCCCGCCGTGGAGGCGGTGTCCGGCTTCGTGATGCGTCTGGTCGTCCCCCTGGCGGCGGCGATCCTTCGCGTCTGATTCGGGAGGCAGCTATGGATCAACCCCTGTACCGCCTCACCGGCGTGATCCGCACGAAGGAGGAGCTTCTGGAGGACTTTGAGGGCCCTCTGGACGTGATCCTGCTTCTGCTGAGCAAGAATAAAATCGAAATATCCGACATCTCCATCACCTCGATCCTGGAGCAGTATCTGGCCTATCTCGACGAGATGCAGCGCATGGACATGGAGATCGCCTCGGAGTTCATCATCATGGCCAGCCATCTCATGCAGATCAAGACCAAGATGCTTCTGAGCTACTCCGAGCGCAGCGAGGCCGAATCCGAGATGGAGGCCCTGATGGAATCCCTGCGCATGCGCCAAAATGCCGGCATCCGTGAGCGGCTGCAGAGCGCCGTGACGGAGCTGGAAAAGCGGAACGAACTGGGACTCGGCCTGTTCGTCAAGCTGCCGGAGCCCTTTGTGCCGGACGGTACCTACCGCTATCAGCACAGCCCGGAGGATCTGGTCAAGGCATTCGCATCCATCGGCGAGCGCGCCGAGCGGCGCATGCCGCCGCCCGTATCCGCCTTTGCCGGCGTGGTGGGCAGGCAGAGATACCCCGTGGGCAAAAAGGCGGCCCAGCTTCTGCGTACCCTGATGATCCAGGGCACCAGCAAGCTCAAGGCCCTGTTTACCAAATGCCGCAGCCGCAGCGAGGTGGTGGCCACCTTCCTGGCGGTGCTGGATCTGTGCCGCTCCCGCTGTGTCAGCCTGACAGGCGACGGGGAGACGACGGTGCAGTTTGAGCAGCTCCCGGAGGACGAGCTGCGCACGGAGTTTGAATGAGTAAGGAGAACGCTATGGAACGATCCGAATTGCAGCGCGCCATCGAGGCCATCCTGTTCGCAGCGGGCGAGCCGGTGGGCATTGCGCGCATGGCCGACGCCATCGGCTGCGCCGCGGCGGACGTCGAGCGCTGCGCCCGGGAGCTGGCGGATGAATACGCCTTTGAGCGGCGGGGGATCCGGATCGTCCGGCTGGACGACAGCTTCCAGATGTGCTCGAATCAGGAGCAGGCGGCCTTTGTGACCAAGGCCCTGGAGACCCGCAAACCGCCGAAGCTCTCCAGCGCCCAGCTGGAGGCGCTGACCATCATCGCCTATTATCAGCCCACGACGAAGGCTTTGGTGGAGCAGCTGCGCGGCGTGGATTCCAGCTATTCCATCGGCGCCCTGCTCAATAAAAAGCTGATCGAGGAGTGCGGAAGGCTCAATGTGCCGGGCCGGCCCTTCCTCTACCGCACCACGGCGGACTTCCTGCGCACCTTCGGGCTGAGCTCCCTGACGGAGCTGCCCGAGGTCGATCTGAGCGTGCCGGAGGTCCAGGAGCCGGAGCAGCAGGAGATGCAGCTATGAAAGCGCTTCTGATCGTCCTGGCGGTGCTGGTTCTGCTGGCGCTGATCCCGCTGGGCGCCCATGTGCGCTACGACAGCGAGGGGGCGTTTGTCTGGCTGACGGTCGGTCCGATCCGCATCCGTCTGCTGCCGAAAAAGCCAAAAAAGGCGAAAAAGGACAAAAAAGAGAAGAAAAAGAAGGAGAAAAAGCCCAAAGAGCCGGAGGAACCCGGGGAAAAGAAGGAAAAACAGCCCCTCGGCGGCCTGATCCGCGACTTCATGCCCTTTGTCCGGCTGGGCATTGACCTGCTGGGCTGCTTCTTCCGCAAGCTGCGCATCCCGATCCTCACCCTGCATGTGGGCTTCGGGGGCGCGGACGATCCCGCCGGCGCGGCCGTCAACTACGGCAGAGCCTGGTCGGCCATCGGCGCGATCATGCAGCCCGTCCGCGCCAGGGCCCGCATCGGAAAGGAGAACGTCTCCTGCTCCTGCGATTTCACCCGGGGCGATATGCGGGTCTTTGCGGAAACCAAAGCGGTATTTTTGCTGGGCGACCTGGTTGCCATGGCAGTGCGCTATGGCCTGCGGGCGCTGCGGCTGTATCTTCGCATGAAAAAGCAACGAAAAATCTCCCAAGAAAAGGCGGTGCAGTAAATGAATCATCCTCTTCCTGACATGATGAGCGGCACGATGGGCAAGATCCGCGAAATGATCGGCGCCAACGCCATTGTCGGCGATCCCATCGTCCTGGGCGAAAACCTGACCATCATCCCCATTTCCAAGGTCAGCTTCGGCTTCGCCGGCGGCGGCAGCGATTTCGTGCCAAAGTCCGGCAATGCCTCCGACGCCCCCTTCGGCGGCGGCAGCGGCGCGGGCGTCAACATCACCCCCATTGCCTTCCTGGTGTGCAAGGACGACAATGTGCGGCTGATGCCCATTGCGGTGCCCGCCAGCAACACGGTGGACCGCATTCTCGACCAGGCGCCGGAGCTCCTGGACCGCATCGGCGGCATCCTCGACGACCGGAGAAAGGCGAAAACGCCGGAGCTTACCGTCGAAGAATAAGCCGGGGCGTCGCCGCGCATAATAGCGCCGGTGATGTCAATGAAACAACCGATCAAGATCGCGGCGGCGGCCTTTCTCGCAGCCGCGATCCTGTGTGCGCCCGTTTCGGCCCTGTCGGCCCAAAGCGCCTGCGTCATGGACGCGCAGACGGGCGCGATCCTGTATGCCAAAAATGAGACGGAGCCCGGTCTGATCGCCAGCACGACGAAGATCATGACGGGGCTTCTGATCTGTGAGGACTGTGATCTCGATGCGCAGATCACCGTCCCGCCGGAGGCGGCCGGCATCGAGGGCTCGTCCATGTACCTGGAGGCGGGCGTCCGCATGCGGGTGGAGGATCTGCTCTGCGGCCTGCTGCTGCGCTCCGGCAATGACTGCGCCTGGGCCCTTGCCATGGCCCACAGCGGCAGCGTGGACGCCTTTGTGCGGGCCATGAATGCCCGGGCCCGGGCATTGGGCCTGCGTTCGACCCATTTCGCCAATCCCCACGGGCTGGACGATGCGCAGAACTATTCCACAGCCGCAGATCTTGCACGCCTGGCCTGTGCCGCCATGGACAACCCGGATTTTGCCCGGATCGCGGGCACAAAAAGCAGGCGGATCGGCGCGCAGACGGTGACGAATCATAACCGGCTGCTCTGGCGTTATCCCGGCGCAGACGGAGTCAAGACGGGCTTTACCAAAGCCGCCGGACGCATCCTGGTATCCAGCGCCGTGCGGCAGGGGAGAAGGCTGGTCTGTGTGACCATCCGGGACCCCGACGACTGGAACGACCACTTCCGGCTGCTGGACGAAGGCTTTTCCCGGTTTTCGGACGTGCTTTTGTGCGCCCGGGGGCAGGTCATGGGCCTGGGCCCCTCCGGAGCGCCCATGGTCTGCGATCGGGATGTACGGGCGCTGCTGCTGCCGGATGAATGTGTGCAGGGCGTGCGCGTCACGCTCACGCACGGCGGCGGACAGGCGGCATTTTTGTGCGCCGGCCGGGTGCTGGCGACGTGTCCGCTGGAGGAGCGAAGAACGGGAGAGAACAATGGAGGAACGGATCCAGAAAATCATAGCGGCCCGACAGGGCGTATCCCGCAGGAAAGCGGAAGAGCTGATCCGCGAGGGCCGGGTGCGTCTGAACGGCAATACGGCGGCTCTGGGCGAGCGGGCCGATCCCGATGAGGACGTCATCGAGGTGGACGGCGTCCGGCTGCCAAAGCCGCCGGAGTACGTCTATCTGATGCTCCATAAGCCCCGGGGCTTCGTCACCACCATGTCCGACGAGCAGGGCAGACGCACCGTGCGCGAACTTGTGGCCGACTGCGGCGTCAGGGTTTATCCGGTGGGCCGTCTGGACCTCAACTCCGAAGGCCTGCTGCTGATGACGAACGACGGAGAATTCGCCAACCGCGTGATGCACCCCAGGCACGGGATCTCCAAGACGTATCTCGCCTGGGTCAACGGGTTTTCGGCGGAAAAGCTTCAAACGCTCAGCACCATGAAAACCCTGGAGGGCGAGGCCATTTCCAGGACGGAAGTGCGTCTGTTAAGCGCCAGGGGCGACGGCGCGCTGCTGCGCATAACGATCCACGAGGGAAAGAACCGCCAGATCCGCAGGATGTGCGCCCAGGCCGCGCTGCATGTAACGCGGCTGCGCCGCATTTCCGAGGGCCCCGTCCATCTCGGAGAGCTGGCATCGGGCGCATGGCGGGCGCTGACGGAGGAGGAGATTTCCGCCCTGATGCAGCAGCCGTGAAAACGGAAAAACGGAACAAAAAATGCAGGGACAAATATTTGTTCTTGCATTTTTTCGGTTTTTTGATTAGAATGAGCATACAGTTTCCCTTTGTACTGCACAAACAGAGATAAAAAAGGGGGAGATCTATTTGAATTCCGATATCCTCACCATCATTCAGAATAACATGCAGGGATTCTCAAAGGGGCAGAAGCTCATTGCCAAATATATCACCGAGTCCTATGACAAGGCGGCATTCATGACCGCCAGCCGGCTGGGCAAAACCGTGGGCGTCTCTGAGTCCACGGTGGTTCGTTTTGCGGTCGAACTGGGCTATGAGGGCTATCCCTCCATGCAGAAGGCGCTGCAGGCCATGATCCTCAACCGCCTGACCTCGGTGCAGCGCATCGAGGTGACCAACGACCGCATCGGCGATCAGGACGTGGTGTCCATGGTGCTTCAGACCGACGTGGACAAGATCCGCATGACCAACGAGACCGTGGACCGCGCCGCCTTTGAGGCCGCCGTCAACGCCATCGTCAAGGCGGAAAACATCTATATCCTCGGCGTGCGTTCCTCGGCGTCTCTTGCAACCTTCCTGGGTTTTTATTTCAATTATATGTTCGACAACGTGCGCCTGGTCACCAATTCCGGCACCGGCACCATGTTTGAGCAGATCGTCCGGGTCAGTCCCCGGGACGTGGTCATCGGGATCTCCTTCCCGCGCTATTCCTCCAGCACCATCAAGGGCATCCGCTACTGTCACGATGTGGGCGCCACGGTCATCGGCCTGACGGACGACAAGGATTCGCCGGTCGGCCTTTGCTCGGATCATGTGCTGGTGGCAAAGAGCGATATGGTGTCCCTGGTGGATACCCTGGTGGCGCCCCTGAGCCTCATCAACGCCCTGGTGGTGGCCACGGCCCAGCGCAGGGAGAAGGAGCTCGCCCGAACCCTCAACAACCTTGAGCGCATCTGGGACGAGTACGAGGTCTACGAGAAGGTGTCCCTCTGATATGGCGGGCAGGCTCATTGTCGTCGGCGGCGGACCCGCCGGCATGATGGCGGCCATCACCGCCGCCCGCAGCGGCTGCAAGGTGCGCCTGCTGGAAAAGAATGACCGGGTGGGCAGAAAGCTGGCCATCACGGGCAAGGGCCGCTGCAATGTGACGAACGACTGTACGCCCGAGGAGGTCCTGCGCCAGATCCCGCGCAACGCGAAGTTCCTCTACTCCGCCATGAACGCCTTTCCGCCGGAGAAAACGATGGCGTTTTTCACCGAAGCGCAGTGCCCCTTGAAAACGGAGCGGGGCAGGCGTGTTTTCCCGGAATCCGATCAGGCGGCCAGCGTGGTCGAGGCGCTGAAAAAAGAACTCAGGCGTGCCGGCGTGCGCGTGGAGAAGGCCGAGGTCACGGGCCTTTTGGTGCGTGACGGCGTTTGCTGCGGCGTCGAGACCGGCGGCCGGGAGCGAAAGGCTGACGCGGTCATCCTGGCCACGGGCGGATGCAGCTATCCGCGCACCGGCTCCACCGGCGACGGCCTGCGCATGGCAGAGGCGAAGGGCCACACGGTTATACCGCCCCTGCCGAGCCTCGTGCCTCTGGAGGAGGACGGAAACTTCTGCGCCATGGCTCAGGGCCTGTCCCTGCGCAATGTGGAGCTGCGGCTGTACGGCCCCAAGAAAAAACTGGTTTTCAGCGAATTCGGCGAGCTGCTGTTCACCCATTTCGGCCTGTCCGGCCCCATCGTGCTGTCCGCCTCGGCCCATATGGAGCCCGACGTGCGTTATCGCGCGGTGCTGGATCTCAAGCCCGCGCTCGATGCGCAGGCGCTGGATGCGCGGATCCTGCGGGACTTTGAAAAATACAAAAACCGCAACTATGAAAACGCCCTGTGCGACCTGTTCCCGGCGAAGCTGATCCCCGTGATCATCCGCCGCAGCGGCATTGATCCGGGGCAGAAGGTCCATTCCATCACCCGGGCACAGCGCAGGCGTCTTTGCGAGCTGATGAAGAACTTTGATATCGCCGTTTTGGGCCCGCGGCCCATCGACGAGGCCATCGTCACCCGCGGCGGCGTTTCCACCCGGGAGATCGATCCGGCCACCATGGAGTCCAAACGGGTTCCCGGCCTGTTCTTTGCCGGGGAGCTCATCGACTGCGACGCCTATACCGGCGGCTTCAATCTGCAGATCGCCTGGGCCACCGGCCATGCGGCGGGCCTCGGCGCCGCAAAAAAAATCGGAAAGGATTTTTCCAAATGAAACATTATTCCATTGCCATCGACGGCCCCGCCGGCGCAGGGAAATCCACCATGGCCAAGCGTCTTGCCCAGGCCCTCGGCTATGTCTATGTGGATACCGGCGCCATCTACCGCACGGTGGGCTATCATATGAACCTTATGGGCATCGGCCCGAAGGACGCCGACGGGATCAACCGGCTGATCGGCGACGTAAACCTTGATATCACCTATGACGCGCAGGGCACGCAGCATATGATCCTCAACGGCGCGGACGTCTCCGATGAGATCCGTACCCCGGAGATGAGCATGATCGCGTCCACGATCTCCGCGCATAAGGTGGTGCGGGATTTCCTGCTGGACACCCAGCGGGATCTGGCCAAGGCCTATAACGTGGTCATGGACGGCCGGGACATCGGCACGGTGGTGCTGCCCGACGCCGATCTGAAGATCTATCTCACCGCCGCGCCCGAAGTGCGCGCCCAGCGCAGGATCGCCCAGTACCGCGAACAGGGGCAGAAGGTGGACGAGAGGAAGATCCTTGCTGAGATCATCCAGCGCGATGAGCAGGATATGAACCGGCCCATCGCCCCGCTGCGCCGGGCGAAGGACGCCGTTCTGCTGGACACCTCCTATCTGAACGTTGAGGAAACCATCGCGCGTCTGCTGGAGATCGCCGCCCAGCGGCTTGGCTGATATGGAAATCATACAGGCCAAGACTGCCGGCTACTGCTTCGGCGTCAGCCGGGCGGTGCAGATGGTGGAGCAGGCGGCGGCGGAAGGGAAGCGGGCGGTGACCCTCGGGCCCATCATCCATAACCGCCATGCGGTGGCCCATTTTGCCGAGCTCGGCATCCGGGCCATCAGGTCGCCTGCGGAGCTGGAGGACGGGGACGAAGCCGTCATCATCCGCAGCCACGGCGTATCCCGGGCTGTCTATGAGGAGCTGGAGCGCCGGGGCGTGGAGATCATCGACGCCACCTGTCCCTTTGTCAAGCGGATCCACCGGATCGTCAGCAAAGCGCAGGAGGAGGGGCGGCAGGTCGTCATTATCGGTTCCAGAGACCATCCCGAAGTGGAGGCGATCGCGGGCTGGTGCGAGGATGCCCAGGTGTTTGAAAATTCCCAGGAATTAGAAAAATGGCTGCGCAGCGACGAAAATTACCAGCATATCCCAATCTCGGTGGTCATGCAGACCACATCCACAAAAAAAAATTGGGAAAGTTGCTCGGAAATTATAAAAAAAATATGTACAAATTACGTTTTATTTGATACAATATGCGAAGCGACTGAAAAAAGGCAGGCTGAGGCATCGGATTTGGCGCGCACATGCGACGCGATGATTGTTGTCGGCGACGCGTCCAGCGCCAACACCGGACGTCTTGCCACCATCTGCCGGCAGTTTTGCGGTCAGGTCGTTATGGTTGACAACGCATCTGAACTGGCCCAAATACATTTTCAGGACGCCGCCAGAATTGGCATCACTGCCGGAGCATCGACTCCCGCGTGGATAATTAAGGAGGTCAACAAGACTATGAGCGAAATCACCAATGTTGAGACTGTACCCGAGGAAAGCTTTGAGCAGCTTTTGGAGCAGTCAATCAAAACTTTGAACACGGGAGACAAGGTCCTCGGCACGGTTGTTGCGATCGGCTCGACTGAGGTCCAGGTAGATCTGGGCACCAAGCATGCCGGCTATATCCCGGCAGACGAGGTCAGCACCGACCCCAACCAGAAACCCGAAGACATTCTCAAGATCGGCGATGAGATCGAAGTCTTTGTGGTACGCGTGAACGATGCGGAAGGTACCGTCCAGCTCTCCAAGAAGAAGCTCGACGGCATGAAGGTATGGGACGAGATCGAGGCCATCTGCGAGAACAAAGAGGTCATCGAGGGCGTCATCACCGAGGAAAACAAGGGCGGCGTTGTTGCCAACATCAAGGGCATCCGCGTCTTTATCCCCGCTTCCCAGTCCGGCATTGCCCGCGGAGGCGAGCTGTCCTCCCTCAAGGGCAAGACTGTCAAGATGAAGATCACCGAGGTCAACCGCGCCCGCCGCAGAGTCGTCGGCTCCATCCGTGCGGTCAACGCCGAGCTTCGCCGCGCTGCCGTGGAGAAGATCTGGTCCGAGATCGAGGTCGGCAAGAAGTATCAGGGCGTTGTCAAGTCCCTGACCTCTTACGGCGCGTTCGTCGATATCGGCGGCGTGGACGGCATGGTCCATGTTTCCGAGCTGAGCTGGCGCCGCATCAAGAGCCCGGCCGAGGTCGTGAAGGTCGGCGACGAGATCGAGGTCTACGTCATTTCCTTCGATCCCGAGAAGAGAAAGATCTCCCTGGGCTACAAGACCCCGGAGATGAACCCCTGGAACCAGTTCATGAGCCGCTTCAACGTGGGCGACGTTGCCGACGTCAAGATCGTCAAGCTCATGACCTTCGGCGCCTTTGCCGAAATCATTCCCGGCGTCGACGGCCTGATCCACATCTCCCAGATCGCGGATCGCCGCATCGACAAGCCCGAGGATGTGCTCGCTGAGGGCCAGGAAGTCCAGGCCAAGATCATCGACATCGACGCGGAGAACAAGCGCATCTCCCTGTCCATCCGCGCGCTGCTGAGCCAGCCCGCCGAGCCCGCTGCTCCCGTTGAGACCGAGGGCGACGTGGTTGTGTATCAGGATGGCGCCGTCGTCGCCGAGGAGTATGCCGAAGAGGCTGCCGAGGCTGAGGAAGCTGCCGCGGAAGAGGCCGTTGAGGCTGCCGAGGCTGTGGAAGCTGCCGCCGAGGAGACCGCCGAAGCTGTGGAAGCCGCTGCGGAAGAGACCGTCGAGGCTGAATGATCCTTACTTAAAAGCATGGCGTGCTGCAAAGCAATTTGCAGCACGCCTTTTTTATAATTATGTCAGCCCGGAATCGTGAGCCGGCGGCAGGATCGCGTCACCGCGCCAGCATATTCTTCGCCCGGCCGAGGAACACGATGGTAATCACGGCCAATGCGAGCGTCAGAGGGAAGGAGATCAGTGACGTATAGTTGAAGGCAGCGTTCGGGCTCCCGCGGCGGACAAAATAAGAAACGATGTTTACAACGGCGGACAAGGCGGTGAATACGACGTACACACGCTGAAAGCGGCGGCCGGCTGCCGCCATTGCCTCATCGCCGAGCTTTTCTGCGAGGTTTATGACGCCGGAGGCAATAAAGATAAACGCGCAGGCGGACAAAATGCTGCCGATGATCGAAGGGAACACAGAAAATACCCCGGAAGGCTGCGGCACCGCCGGCGGATTCACGGAGAAGTCAATGGATAAAACCATGGAAAAAACCATGACGAAGGCCATCACAAAGGCCGAGACGAGGGAGCAGATCATGAAGATCATCGCGGTTTTGAATTTGGGCTCTTCGGCCTTCGCGCTGCTCAGACCGACAAAGATCAGGACCACGGCCGCAATGGACATGGGCAGCGCCGGAAGGAACCACAATGCCATGACGCCCATGTCCGGCAGCAAGGCGACAAGGGTAAGGCAGATCGCCATCGTTACGACGACCAGAGACAGTATTTCAGCGATAAAGAGCAGCTTGACGCCGCTATAGGCTTTGGGAAATCTCATTTTGATTCTTCTCCTTTCCGTATCCGGTTGGACTGCCGCTATTATACTACACAATTTAATAAAAATCGAGTCCTTTGAGTATTTATAAAAAAACGGCCGCAGGCAGACGCCTGCGGCCGAACGCGGTATATGGATTACTTGAGGAAGTTCAGCCCCTTGATGATGGGAGCCTCGACGGCTCTGCCCTTCAGCGCGCGGAAGAAGCAGATGACTTCAACCACCGCCAGGATGAGGATGCAGATATAGGCGGCGACGGAAACGATGATGGTGATGATGCCGACGATGGCAAGGAGCATAAGGATGACTCCGCAGACGGAGATCTTGAGACTCTCACGGATGTGGAACTTCACAAAGGGCGATTCCTTGGCAGCCAACAGAGCGACGATGATGCCAAAGAAGCTGAACAGATAGCAGATCGCGGCAAAGAGCTTGTTCTCCTGGATGTCGGCGGCCTCGAATTCCGCGGTGTGGTCGGCGCTGTCGACGGGGACGTAGGGCTGCTGGGTGACGGTGGCGTTGGGGATGAACTGCGTGCCGCAATTCGGGCAGAACGCCGCGGAGTCTTCCAGCTGCATGTTGCATTTCGGACAGAGTTTCATTGGTGTTCCTCCTTTGTCGGTGTACGGATGGTTTTTCTAAGGATATTATATCGCCTGAATTCCAAAATGCAAGGGGATTCGATTATTTTTGCGCCTTTTCGCTCTGACGATATTCCAGATACTCGTCATATGTGCACAGCCGGTCGCAGATGCTGCCGTCGGGCAGGAACTCGATGATGCGGTCCGCGGTGGACTGGAGCATCTCGTGGTCATGGCTGGCCAGGAAGACGTTGCCGGGGAAGGCGCAGATGCCCTTGTTGACCGCCTGGATGGATTCCATGTCCAGATGGTTGGTGGGCTGATCCAGAAGGATGCAGTTGGCGCCGGAGAGCATCATGCGCGAGAGCATGCAGCGCACCTTCTCGCCGCCGGAGAGCACCTTGACGGATTTGAACACGTCGTCGCCGGAGAAGAGCATCCGGCCCAGGAAGCCCCGCAGATAGACGTCGTCCTTTTTTTCGGAGAAGGGGCGCATCCAGTCCACCAGGGTCTCGTCGTGGTTTTCAAAGTATTCGGTGTTGTCCTTGGGGAAGTAGCTGCGCGAGGTGCTCACGCCCCATTTGATGGTGCCCTCGTCGGGCTCCAGCTCGCCCATGAGCAGCTTGAACATGGTGGTCTGCGCCAGCTCGTTTTCGCCCACGAAGGCGATCTTTTCGTTTCGGTTGGCAATGAAGCTGACCTTGTCCAGCAGCTTGACTCCGTCCACGGTTTTCGACACCTCGGTGACGAAAAGCACGTCCTTGCCCACCTCGCGCTCCCGGGTGAAGCCCACGAAGGGGTAACGGCGGGTGGAGCAGGGGATCTCTTCCACGCTCAGCTTGTCCAGCAGCTTCCGGCGGGCCGTGGCCTGCTTGCTCTTGGATTTGTTGGCGGAGAAGCGGGAGATGAAGGCCTGCAGCTCCGCGATTTTTTCCTCATTGCGCTTGTTTTTGTTGCGGGCCAGGGCCTGCACCAGCTGGGAGGACTCATACCAGAAGTCGTAGTTGCCCACGTACATCTTGATCTTGCCGTAGTCGATGTCCACGATGTGGGTGCAGACGGTATTGAGGAAGTGGCGGTCATGGGACACGGTGATGACCGTGCCGGGATAGTCCAGAAGGAAGTCCTCCAGCCAGTTGATGGACTCGATGTCCAGGTTGTTGGTGGGCTCGTCGAGCATGATGATATCGGGATTGCCGAACAGCGCCTGGGCCAGCAGCACCTTCACCTTGAGGCGGCCGTCGATATCCGCCATCAGATCCTGATGCAGCTCTACCGGGACGCCCAGGCCCTGGAGGATCCGGCTGGCGTCGGATTCCGCCTCCCAGCCGCCCAGCTCGGCGAACTCCGCCTCCAGCTCCGAGGCGCGCAGGCCGTCTTCGTCGGAAAAGTCCTCCTTCATATAAAGGGCGTCCTTTTCCTTCATGATGGAGTACAGCCGCTCGTTGCCCATGATGACCGTGTCGAGCACGGGATAGTCGTCGTACTGAAACTGATCCTGCTTGAGCACCGACATGCGCACGCCGGGCTTGATGGCCACATAGCCCTTGGTGGAGTCGATCTCACCGGACAGGATCTTGAGAAAGGTGGATTTGCCCGCGCCGTTGGCGCCGATGACGCCGTAGCAGTTGCCGGCGGTGAATTGCAGATCCACCTGGTTGAACAAAACGGTGCCCGCGTACTGCATGGCAAGGTTGGAAACTGTGATCAATGATTTCGACCTCCTTTTCTTTAGTGTAGCATAGAATCGGGCGCTTGCATAGAAAAAATGTGCAGAGGGCTTGCATTTTGCCAAAAAGCGGCTATAATAGAGTTAGCACTCGGAAGAGAAGAGTGCCAATACTGATTTGGAGTGACAATCATGGCAAAGAAACAGTTCAAGGCGGAATCCAAGCGCCTGCTCGATCTGATGATCAATTCCATCTATACCCACAAGGAGATCTTCCTTCGTGAGCTCATATCCAACGCCTCCGACGCCATCGACAAGCTGGCTTATCTCAGCCTGACCGACGACAAGGTCGGCCTCAGCCGCTCAGATTTTGAGATCCGGCTGACCTGCGACAAAAAGTACAAGGTGCTGACCGTCACCGACAACGGCATCGGCATGAACAAAGAGGATCTGGAGCAGAATCTGGGCACCATCGCCCGCTCCGGCAGCGCCCAGTTTAAAAAGGATATGGACAAGCTCGACGAGGTGGACATCATCGGCCAGTTCGGCGTGGGCTTCTACTCGGCATTCATGGTGGCGGATCACGTCACCGTGGTCACGAAGAAATACGGCGAGGACCAGGCATGGATGTGGCAGTCCAGCGGCGCCGACGGCTACACGATCACCGAATGCGAGCGCGAGGGCGTGGGCACCGACGTGGTACTTAAGCTCAAGGACGACACCGATGATGAGAAATACAGCCGCTTCTGCGAGCCTTATGAGATCCAGAGCCTGGTGCGGAAGTATTCCGACTACATCCGCTATCCCATCCGCATGGAGATGGAGACCTCCAAAATGAAGGAGGGGACCGAGGACAAGCCCGAGTATGAGACGGTCACGGAGCTTAAAACCCTCAATTCCATGGTGCCGCTCTGGCAGCGGCAGAAAAAGGACGTCTCCCAGGAGGAGTACAACGAGTTTTATAAAAAGCAATTTGCCGATTTTGAGGATCCCATCGCCACGGTGCACACCAGCGTGGAGGGCGGCCTGACCTACAAAGCCCTGCTGTTCATCCCGAAGCGGGCGCCCTATGATTTCTATTCCACGGATTATAAGAAAGGACTGCAGCTTTATTCCTCCGGCGTGCTGATCGACGAAAACTGCGCGGACCTTCTGCCGGAGCATTTCCGCTTTGTCCGCGGCGTGGTGGACTCCCAGGATCTGAGCCTGAATATCTCCCGCGAAATGCTCCAGCACGACCGTCAGCTCAAGCTGATCGCCGCCAATCTGGAGAAAAAGATCAAGGCCGAGCTTTCGAGGCTGCTGAAGGACGAACGGGAGAAATATGAGGAGTTCTACGCCGCCTTCGGCCGCCAGCTGAAGATCGGCATCGCTTCGGAATTCGGCCGGAACAAGGACCTTCTGCAGGATCTGGCGCTGTTCTGGTCCGGAAAAAACGAGAAGCTCGTCACCCTGGGCGAGTACGTCGCGTCCATGTCCGAGGGCCAGGAGAAGATCTATTTTGCCACCGGCGAGTCCAAGGGCCGGATCGCGAAGATGGCGCAGGTGGAGCTGCTGCTGGGCAAGGGCTATGACGTGCTGCTGCTGACCGACGAGGTGGACGAGTTCGTTGCCCGCACCATCGGAACATATGCAGAAAAGACTCTGTGCAACGCCCTGACCGACGAGCTGAACCTGCAAACCGAGGAGGAAAAGCAGCACGCGAAGGAGCAGGCGGAGAGCCTCAAGTCCGTGACCGAATTTGTTGCAGGCGTGCTGGAGGGAAAGGTGAAGGAGGTTCGCCTGTCGCCGGATCTGGGCACGCATCCCGCCAGCCTTCGTTCCGATTCCGGCATGAGCTTCGAGATGGAGCGGTATCTTCACCGGGTGAATCCGGATATGGCTGAGGAATTCGGCCGGGTGCTGGAGCTCAACGCCGACCACAAGGCCGTCAAGGCCATGGCAGACAGCGTGCAGGACGATCCCGAGCGGGCAAAAAGCTATGCGAAGCTCCTGTACGCGCAGGCTTGCCTGGGCGCCGGGCTGCCCCTGGAAGATCCCGCGGAATATACGGATCTTGTCTGGGATCTGATGCTTGAATAAAAATCTATTTTTTCCGGCGCGGCAGGTGTCCGCGCCGGATTTTTTTGCGAAAAGTAGAATAAAATGATTGCATTCTTTTTTGCGCTATGCTATACTTTCCTCGTCAGTAATGACTTCTGGAGAGTCTCCCTTTCTGGGGGCGCCGAAGGTGTACGGCGGAAAGATCCCGTTCCGCTTATCTCTCAGGCAAAAGGACAGAATTTTTACTCATTATGGATGAAAGTTCGGTTGCCTGAGCATACCTTTTAGGTACGCTCATTTTTACTGCCTTCGGGCGGTTTGTGGGGAGCAAACAAACTGAAAAGGAGAAAGACTATGACATTCGCAGACATCGTTGGAAAAGTGAATGGCTTTGCGTGGGGTCCCATCATGCTGATCCTGCTGGTTGGCACGGGTATTTATCTGAGCATCCGTACCGGCTTCATCCAGTTCAGCAAGATCGGTTACTGGATGCGCAATACATTCGGCAAGATCTTTAAGAAGCAGAAGGCGGGCGAGGGCGAGGTTACCCCGCTGCAGGCCGTGACCACTGCACTGGCGGCCACCGTCGGCACCGGCAACATCGCCGGCGTCACCGGCGCGATCGTGGCCGGCGGCCCCGGCGCGGTATTCTGGATGTGGATTTCCGCTCTGTTCGGCATGGTTACGAAGTACTCCGAGGTCGTGCTGGCGGTCAAGTACCGTGAGCGCAACCAGGCCGGCGATCTGGTCGGCGGCCCGATGTACTATATCAAGAACGGCCTGGGCAAGGGCTGGAAGTGGCTGGGCAGCATCTTCTGCGTGTTCGGCTTCCTGGCAGCCTTCGGCATCGGCAACATGACCCAGATCAATACCATCGCCTCTTCCATCAATACGGCCATCGACGCCTTCGGCGGTAATGTTGAGGCTTCCAAAATCACCCTGTTCAATCAGGTCGTGCCCGTCTCCAGCATCGTCATCGGCGTGGTCGTGGCCGCGATCGTGGCCCTGGTTCTGATCGGCGGCCTGAAGCGCATCGGCCAGGTCACCGAGAAGCTGGTTCCCGTGATGGCTGTTGTTTACATCATTGCGGCCCTGGCTGTCGTGATTGTCAATTTCCGCTTCATCGGCAAGGCCTTCGGCATGATCTTCGGCAACGCTTTCACCGTCCAGGCTGCCTTCGGCGGCGCGGTGGGCATCGCGTTCAAGACCGTCGTCCAGAAGGGTGTTGCCCGCGGCGTCTTCTCCAACGAGGCCGGCCTCGGCTCTGCGCCCATTGCGCACGCTGCTTCCTCCGAGAAGGATCCCGTGAAGCAGGGCCTGTACGGCATCTTTGAAGTCTTCATGGACACCATCGTCATCTGCACCCTGACCGCACTGGTCGTGCTGCTTGGCTACTGCTCCAACGCCATTTCCCCCGAGTGGGGCGGCTCCGGCGGCGCAGCGCTGGTCTCCAGCTCCTTTGCAGGC
This sequence comes from Oscillospiraceae bacterium, assembly GCA_015068455.1. Lineage (GTDB taxonomy): Bacteria > Bacillota > Clostridia > Oscillospirales > Oscillospiraceae > SVMC01. Next base: position 342,134 of record SVKO01000002.1, read on the forward strand.
GTCATGGGCGGCAAGCTCGGATCGCTGATCGTGGCTGTGGGCATCTCTCTGTTCGCCCTGTCCACCATCCTCAGCTGGTCCCTGTACGGCACCCGCTGCTTTGAGTACCTGTTCGGCGTCAAGTCCTCCCTGATTTACAAGATCATCTTCGTCATCGCCGTTGTGGTCGGCGCGACGCTGGAACTGAGCCTTGTCTGGGACATCGCCGATACCCTCAACGGCCTCATGGCAATCCCGAACCTGATCGCTGTGCTCGGCCTGTCCGGCGTGGTCATCAAGCTCACCAAGGAGCACTTTGCACAGAAAGAACTGAAATAATACCCGGAACGATTTCGGGCGCTGCAAGCAATTGCAGCGCCCGATTTTTTTGCCGGACGCCAAAGGGGGGCAGAACCTTGCGGAACGGTGCAAAAGGGAACAGCCCGTTTTCCGCGGCGCCGGATGCCGGGTTCAATGGCGGCCGTCATTGGGGCGTATCACCGGGCGCCCGGCGGAGACGTGGGATACAAAAATACCTGCACCGCCCGGTGCAGGTATTTTATTATGTTTTAACGAATCGTGTTTGTTATGCGTTTTACTCGATCAGGCCGAGCCTGAGCTTGGCGGTCAGGATACGCGTCACGGATTCGTCGATGCGCTCCTCCGTGAGCTTGTTTTCCTCGACGGCTTTCTGCAGGGTCTCGATGGTTTCCTCCAGATCCTTGGGGCACAAAAGCATGTCCGCGCCGGCGTTGATGGCGTTCAGCGCCGCTTCGCCGGAATCGTAGTGCTCCGTGATGGCGGGCACGCTCAGGGTGTCGGTCAGGATGATGCCCCGATAACCCAAATCATCCCGCAGCAGCTGCATGACGGCGGGAGACATGGAGCAGGGGCGCTGGTCGTCCAGCTCGGTGAGCACGGCGTGGGATACGATCACAAAGCCGCACTGCTTGTCCACGGCAGTCTGGAAGGGAAGAAGTTCATTCTGCTTCAGATCTTCAACGGAGCGGGTGATTTTTGTCCGGTCCACGTGGGCCACGTCGCTGATGCTGCCCAGGCCGGGGAAGTGGGACACGGCGCTGAGGACCTTGCCGGACTGGAGGCCGTCGACGAAGGAACCCACCAGACTGGCGGACAGGTTCGCGTCGGGGCCGAAGGAGCGGTTGCCGATGACGGGATTGCTGTCGGAGTCCGTCAGATCCGCAATCGGGGCGAAGTCAACATTGAAGCCCAGATCGCTCAGATCCATGGCGATGATCGAACCCATGGATTTTGCACCGTCCAGATCCTCGGAGGCGCCGAGCTCCGCAGCGGGGGCGAAGGTGGTCAGATCCAGCTTGGTGGCCACGGGGGCGACGTCGCCGCCCTCTTCGCCGATGCCCAGGAATGCCGGAAGCTCGTCGCCGTCCTTCAGATGATTCTGTGTGCCGAGCAGCAGATCCTTGAGCTGATCTTCATCCTCGATGTTCTTTTCGTCATATATAAGACCGCCCACCGGATTTGTCTGCAGGGCTTCACGGGTGGCGTCGCCGGCCCTGGTGGCGGCCTCCACGCCCGTCAGAGATTCCGGGGTAACAAAGCACAGCTGATAGAGCTTTTGCTCCAGGGACAGATCCGCCAGCAGCTCCTGCGCGCGCAGTTCCTCTTTGGTGGGCTCGGGCGTCGGCTCAGCCTCAGGTTCGGGCTCCGGCTCGGCCTCGGGTTCCGGCTCGGCCTCGGGCGCCTGCTGGACTGTGGTCTGGGCGGGAACCTCCGGCTTGGCGTAGCGGAAGTATAATTGATAACCCAGGACGGAAAAAATGCCGACCGCGATCAGAAAACAGGCGACCGCAGCCAAAATGGTTCGGAAGACTTTCATAAGCATCCCCTTTCCGTGCGATTGGGATCGCAACTTGATGTACCGTAATATCATACTATATTTTCTCTCTTTTTTCCACGGTTTTTTCAAATTCCTGCAAAATTCTTTTTTCGTGGGGAAATAGGCGATGAGACGGGGAGAAATTGTTAATTTTTTCTTAAAGAATCGCACGTTTCTTGACGAAGGGCCGTCGGCGTGATAACATAGGAACATAGCCAAGCGGGAGGAGGACAAGGCATGAAAAAGAAAAACCAGGTTTACTTTAAGCTCGGCCTGATGCTGCTGTGCGTTGTCCTTGCAAGCACCGTTTTTATGGTGATCCTGTTTAATCTTACCGGGTTTTTCAATGCGGTCAGGGGCTTTTTCCGTATTCTCTCCCCGCTGCTGTTCGGCGTCCTTTTTGCCTACCTGATGAATCCCATCATGCAGTTTGTCGAGAACGGCCTGATGCATCTGATTCTCCGTTTTGGCAAACAGGAGAAGGTATCTGACCGCGTCTGGCTGCGCTCAAGGAAAAATCTCTGCCATGTGATCGGCGTGATCGCCGCCCTGGCCACGCTGCTTGCCGTGTTCTATCTGGCTATCGCGCTGGTGGTTCCTACGTTTATCAGCAACCTCAGCGATATCGTGAATCCCGATATGATCGTCAGCTACTATAACCGGATCAGCAACTGGCTGCACCAGCTTCTGTCCGACCGGCCGCAGATCGAAGGATGGGCCACGGAGAAGATCAACGGGCTGTACAACCAGGCAATCAACTGGCTGTCCGAGCTGGATCTGACCGACGCCATTACCAGCGTGATTTCCCGGATCTACGGCGTGGTCAAGGGAACGCTCAATTTCCTGCTGGGTCTGGTGATCGCGGTGTATGTGCTGCTGTCAAAGGAAAAATTCCTGGCCCAGGCGAAAAAGGTGATTGTTGCGCTGTTTTCCGAGAAATGGGCCAACCGGATCCTGGATTACAGCCGCCGCACCAACCGGATCTTCAGCGGCTTCGTGCTCGGAAAGATCATCGATTCCATGATCATCGGTTTGATCTGCTATGTGGGCATGTCCATCATCCGGCTGCCGTATCCGATGCTGATTTCCGTCATCATCGGCGTGACGAACATTATTCCGTTCTTCGGGCCGCTGATCGGCGCCATTCCCTCGGCGCTTCTGATTCTGCTGATCAATCCGTTCCAATGCTTTATCTTTGTCATTTTCATTCTGCTGCTGCAGCAGTTTGACGGCAATATCCTCGGGCCGCGGATCCTGGGCGACAGCGTTGGCCTGTCCAGCTTCTGGATCCTCATTGCCATCACGCTGTTCTCCGGCCTGTTCAACTTTGCCGGAATGATCCTGGGCGTCCCGATCTTTGCGGTGCTGTATATGCTGTTCAGCGATCTTGTCAAGCATCGCCTGGAGAAAAAGGGCCGGCCGCTGCAAACGGAGATCTATTCCAAAATCAATTCCACCGACGATATCGAACTGGCGCAGAAGCTGGGTGAAATCGCCGCGGAGCAGGCGGCATTCCACGCGGACGACGTCGATTTCTACGACGACGAGCCGGAGATCGAGGAGCTGGCCGACGATATCGCTACGCCGGAAGATCTGGATGCTCCGTCGGAGGAAAAACTGGAAAAGTTTATTGACAATCTGGACCAGAACCGTTGATTCGTGCACATTCCATCTCCCATGGGATCGCCTCCGATGGGAGATTTCTATCTTTGCAACTTGAATTCCTGGCAATGCCTGCCGGAAAGGAGACCTATGGAACAAATCAAGGAATTTTTTTCCGCCCTGTTTTCGCAGCTCGGTTCCGTGACGGAATCGGTCGGCTTTGCAGAGGGATACAATGCGGTCGCGCGCTTTGTATTTCCGGTGCTGGCGTTTCTGATCGTCTACCGCTGCGCGAAATCTCTGCTGTCGTTCCGCAAGGAGCCGGAGATCTGGGCGTGGCTCTGTCTGCCGGACGGAACACGCCTGCCGGTGACCCATTGGGAGAACATCATCGGCCGCAGCAAACGGAGCGATCTGGTCATCGACGTGCCGACCATTTCCCGCTCTCATGCCGTCCTGACCCGTTATGACGACGGCAGCTGGTCCATTTCGGACGTCGGCTCCCGCGGCGGTGTGTTCGTCAATGGCGCGCGCACCAATATGGCAGCCATCACCATCAACGATACTCTGTCGCTGGGCGGGATCGAGATGTATCTCGAGCCCATTACCCACCGGCAGGAGGTCATCCAGGCCTCCAGCCGCACAAAGGCGGGCAGGGTGATCACCCCGGGCGCCACACTGTTTCTGCTGACGCTGCTGCAGGCGCTTGTGCTGCTGCAGCTGCTCCTTCAGTCGGATGCGGAGCACCTCCGGTCGGTGTTCATCTCCTTCGTCGGGCTCGCGGCTGTGGAATGGATCCTGTTTTTTGTGACGAGGCTCATGCGCCGCAGCGGCTTTGAAATGGAGACACTGGCCTTTTTCCTTTCCACGGTGGGCATGACCGTGATCACCTCCAAGATCCACTCGGAGCTGATCAGCTCCACGGCCACGATCAAGCAGCTCGTTGCGCTTGTCCTGGGCATCATTCTGTATGTTGCCATCATCTGGTCCCTGCGCGATCTGGAGCGGGCAAAGAAAATCCGGTATCTGGCCGCAGCCGCCGGCATCGGATTGCTTCTGATCAATATTGCCCTGGGCGTTGTCAAATACGGCGCTATGAACTGGATCGAGATCGGCGGGATCTCTTTTCAGCCTTCGGAGCTTGTGAAGGTATGCTTCATCTTTGCCGGCGCCTCCACCATGGACCGCATCGTTGCCAAGCGAAATCTGATCCTGTTTATCGGTTATTCCGCGGTCATCTGCGGCTGCCTGGCATGGATGAGCGACTTCGGCACGGCGCTGATCTTCTTCGTCTGCTTCCTGGTGATCGCCTATCTGCGTTCCGGAAGCTTTGCCGGCATTGCCCTCATCTGCGCCGGCACCGGCTTCGCCGGCGTCCTGGCGGCAAAGTTCCGCCCCTATATTCTGGAGCGCTTTTCCACCTGGGGCCACGTCTGGGATGATCCCCTGGGCAGCGGCTTCCAGCAGACCCGGTCGCTGATGTGCATCGCTTCCGGCGGCCTTGTGGGTCTCGGCCTGGGCCGCGGCTGGCTCAAATATGTGGCAGCCTCGGATACCGACCTGGTGTTTGCTTTTGTCTCGGAGGAATGGGGCCTGCTGGTGGCGGTCATGATGGTGGCTGTGCTTGTAATCATGGGCGTATTCGTTTTGAAGGCGGCGTCCATGGGGCGGAGCAGCTTTTATACCATCGGTGCCTGCGCGGCAATGAGCATCATGATCACGCAGACCATCCTCAACGTCTTCGGAACGGTGGATCTGCTGCCGCTGACCGGCGTGACCTTCCCGTTCGTATCCAACGGCGGCTCGAGCATGATGGCTTCCTGGGGCCTGCTGGCTTTCATCAAGGCCGCGGATACCCGCCAGAACGCCAGCGTTGCCGTCAGGCTGCCGTCCAGAAAGGAGGCGCAGGATGAACAGGATATCTAAGCGCGCCTGGTTTGCCCTGGCGCTTGCCATCATCCTCGCGCTGGGTATGCTCGCGTTTGCTTTGCGCTACTGCATCGAATCGGGCAAATGGGCGACCTTCCAGGGCAGCCCTCACGTATATTCCGGCGGCAACCTCAACACCGGCGTTGTCACCGACCGCACCGGCACCGTGCTGCTCGACGCCACCGACGGACGGGAATATGCCGACAGCCGACTGCTGCGCATGGCCACCATGCATATCCTCGGCGACCGGGACGGCTTCATTCCCTCCCGGCTGATGGAGAAGTATTCCGACGCTCTGATCGGCTACAACTTCTTTACCGGCACCTACGGCGCCGAGCAGGGGAAGGGAAAGATGTCCCTCACCCTCAGCGCACAGGCCCAGACCGCCGCCCTGGAGGCGCTGGACGGCCGCAAGGGCACCGTGGGCGTGTACAATTACCGCACGGGCGAGATCCTCTGCGCTGTGACCTCGCCCACCTATGATCCGGACGACGTGCCGGACGTCGACGAGGAGGACAGCGCGTTTGACGGCGTCTATGTCAATCGGTTTTTCAACGCCACTTACGTGCCGGGCTCCATTTTCAAGCTGATCACCGCCGCTGCCGCCATCGAGCAGATCCCTGACATCGAATCCCAGACGTTTCATTGCGAGGGAAGCTATGAGACCGGCGGCGAGGTCATCACCTGCGCCGACGCCCATGGAGATCTGAGCTTTGAGCAGGCCCTGGCCCATTCCTGCAACTGTGCCTTCGGTCAGATCGCGCAGCAGCTCGGTACGGATACGCTGGATCAGTATGCCCGCCGCATCGGCGTCGCGGATTCCATCGAATTCGATGGAATCGGCACCGCTTCCGGGCATATGGATCTGTCCAATGCCTCTGAGGCCGACCTGGCCTGGGCCGGCATCGGTCAGTACACCGATCTGGTCAACGCCTGCCAGTACATGACATTTATGGGCGCCATCGCCGGCGGCGGCACCGCCGCCAAGCCCTATCTGGTGGCGCGCGCCGGCAGCGGACTGACGGCCCACAAGGGCTCCACCCAGAAAATGGACCGGGTGATCGAGGAAAGTACCGCCGATAAGCTTTCGGAAATGATGCGCAACAACGTGGTGTCCATTTACGGAACGGACATGTTCCCGGATCTGTACGTATGCGCCAAGTCCGGCACTGCGGAGGTGGGCCCGGACGAGGTCCCGAACGCTACCTTCGCCGGATTTATCCAGTCGAATGAGTATCCGCTCGCCTTTATTGTCATCGTGGAAAACGGCGGCAGCGGCAGCGCTGTGGCCGGACCCATCGCCGGCGATGTGCTCCGGGCCTGTGTGGCAGCCCTGGATGAAGAATAACAAAACACAGACAGGATTTTTCCTGTCTGTGTTTTTTACAGCAGAAAGAACGCTGCAGCGGTGATTAAGATGGTCTGCAGATCCTCCTCCGCGTCGATCAAAAGCAGCAGAGCGATCAGCAGCACCAGCACGTCGCCCAAATCCAGGGACCCGGGCAGGACGGAGCTGAGCTTTTGCTTGAGGCCGGGCGGAGGCGCGTCCGGCACGGGAGCCGGAGGAGCCGCACGGATCGGCGCCGGAGCGGTCGGTTGGGCAAGATTCTGCCGCCGGTACGCGCCATCGGGTCCGGGGGTATATCGGCTGTACATTCCATCGCCTCCTATTCCTCCCGGTCGGGGAGCTGCATGGCGGCCTTCATAAGGCCCGAGAGCCTGGCGAGCTGCATGGCGCGCCGAAGCTTTTCCCGCCGCGCGGGGGAGAGGTAGGGCTCCAGGGCTGCCAGCAGGGCGCTCCTGCGGTCTGCGTCCGGCTTCGGCGCAGGGAGATCGACGCCGGGCGTCGCGTCAGACCCCGCATCCGTCTGCGCGGGCAGAAGATTCTGCGCCAGACGCATGACCTGGGCCATGGCGCCGGGATCGTTCAGGAGCTTTCCCAGCGCGTCGTCAAGCTGATCCATGCGTTACTTTGCCTGCTTTTTCAGCCGTTCAACCAGCGCTGCCGCCTCGGGGTCGCGCAGCATGGGCGCAAGCAGCGCCTGGGCGCCGGCGTAGTCCCCGCGTCCCGCCGCCTGCGCCGCCTGGTGCAGGGCGTCGCCTCCGCCTGCGCGCAGGATCGACAGGAGCTTCCGTCCCTCCGGAGAGGATAGAACGCGTTGCAGATCCTCTTCGGAGAAGGGGAGAGAATTATTTGCAGCATTTGAAAACATTTCATTGCCTCCTGACCGTTCGCTTGTTATAATAACCTCAGATATCATGCAGGACCGCTATTCCACTATATGCGCCTGCGGACGAAAGGTGAACCGCATGAAGCTGTTGATTTTATCCGACTCCCACCGAAAAATGGATTATATGTACCAGGCTGTGGAGCGCGAGAAGCCGGATCGGATCATCCATCTGGGCGATCATGAGCGTGACGCCATGCGCCTGGCGGAGCGGTACCCCGGGATCCCCCTGTGGAGCGTAAGCGGGAACTGCGATCACGGCGCAGGACCGGAGCGCATTGTGGATGTGCTGGAGGGCGTGCGGTTTTTTGTGACCCACGGCCATACCCTCCGGGTGAAATACGGGCTGCTCCGGGCAGAACTGGCGGCCAGGGAAGCCGAAGCGAACGTGCTGCTGTTCGGCCACACCCACCGTGCCATGTGCGACTGGCACAACGGCCTGTGGATCCTGAATCCCGGCACCTGCAGCGGCATGGGCCCCATAACCTATGGCGTGATCGAACTCGACCGCGGCTCTGTCAGGCCGGCGATCTGCGAATTATCATATGAAGACTGAGAATCCAGGAGGAAACACCATGATTTTAGCCATTGATATCGGTAATACCAACATTGTCCTCGGCGGCATCGAGAACAGCGAGATCCTCTTTGAGGCGCGCATGGCCACCGACACCCACAAGACCTCCGATCAGTACCACATGGAGCTCAGGAGTATGCTCAAGCTTTTTGAAGTCAAGGCGGACAAGCTGGAAGGAATCATTATCTCCTCGGTGGTGCCGCAGGTGCTGAACTCCATGCACACCGCCGTCGTCAAGATGACCGGAATGGAGCCCATCATCGTGGGCCCGGGGATCAAAACCGGCCTCAATGTGCAGGTGGACAACCCCAAGCAGGTGGGCTCTGACCTGATCGTGGACGCGGTTGCGGGCGTGCGCTATTACGGCGCGCCGCTGATGATCGTGGATATGGGCACCGCCACCACCATCACCGTCATTGATGAGAACCGCAGCTTCCTCGGCGGCTGTATCTGTCCGGGCGTGCGCATCTCCATGGAGGCGCTGACAGGACACACGGCCCAGCTGCCCGGCATCTCTCTGGATGCGCCGAAGCATGCCATCGGCAGAAATACCGTCGAGTGCATGCGCAGCGGCATCATGCTCGGCGCGGCAGCCATGCTTGACGGCCTGCTGGACCGCATGGAAGCGGAGATCGGGACCGACGTACCCGTGGTTGCCACGGGCGGCCTTTCCCGCTATGTCATCCCCATGTGCCGCCGTGAGATCATGTACGACAAGAATCTGCTTTTGAAGGGACTGGATATCCTGTTCCGCAATAACGTGCGCGCCTGAGGAACGGACGATGGCTTACGCCAATTTGTATCGCCCGGACCGGCTGTTTCTGCCCCAGCAGCGGCTGACGGCGTTTGCCGAGACCGTGCCCACGCCCTTCTACCTTTATCACGAGGAGGGCATCCGCAAAAGCGCGCAGTTGATTTGCGGCAGCTTTCGATGGGCGCCGGAGCATCTGGCGCTGTTTCCCATCAGCGCCAACAGCTGTCCGCAGGTCCTGCGCATCTTCCGGGAAGCGGGCTTTGGCGCCCTGGCTCGAAGCGTGCAGGAGCTGGCGCTGGCGCGAAGCTGCGGGTTTTCCGAGATCGCCTTTCATACCGCCGCCATGACGCCCGAGGCGGTGCGCGCCGTAAAGGACGCACCCTGCACGGTGATTTTTGACTCCCCTGCGCAGATCGAGGCCATGGAAGGCCGTTTTCCCGCGCGCTGCGCCCTGCGATATCACCCGGAAAAGGAACCGGGCAGATCCGCAGCGGCCGTGCTCCGGCATAAATCCGGTATGGATCGGGCACAGATCCTGGATGCGGTCCGGATACTCAGCGCCGCCGGTGTGGAAGAAATCGGTCTGCACTGCCACATCGACGGCAATCCGGGGGAGGAATTCTATCCCGCGGCGGCGGATATGGCTTTCTCGCTGGCGCAGGAGGTTTTCCTCGGCACCGGAATACGGTTTGCTTTCGTCGATCCCGGCGGCGGGATCGGCCTGCGGCGCGAGGCGGACCGCGGGATGGTCCAGCTCAGCCGCGTCGGCGCATTGGTACGGGAACGGTACGAAGCGAGCTTCGGCGCGGGATACCGCCCCGCGATCTGGACGGAGTTCGGCCGCTGTGCTGTTGCCCGCCACGGCTTGCTGATTTGCCGCGTGACGGAGATACGGGAGCGGACGCGGGTCTATGCGATCCTGGATGCGTCCACCGGTCAGCTGCCGGATCTGCTCCTGGGCGGTGCGCGGCATCCCATCTCGGTGGTGGGCACCTGCTCTAAAAACGGCAGACGGGTCTATTCCGTCCATGGCTGCACGCCGGATGTGCGGGAGATCCTCTGCGACCGCGCGATCCTGCCTGTTCTGTCGCCGGGAAAGCTGCTGGCGATCCGCGACGCGGGCGCTTATTGCGAATCCATGCAGATCCCGCGGTGCATGGGCCCCGCCTGCGGCAGCTATCTCTATACCGAAGACGGAAGCTTTGTGCCTACAGCATGAGCAGAAACGCGCCGACGCCGATGACAATACTGACGCCGATGACGGCTGTGACAAGGGCCTCCAGGGCCAGAAGGAAGGGAACAGGGGCAGGGTCGCGCACCGGACGGATCCGGCGGGCCGGCTCCGGAAGATAGGGGCGAAGATCGATCAGTTCGTGCATAACGGCATCTCCTTTCATCTTTCGGCCCCATTATAATCGGCGTGATGTCCGTTAAAGCGGACAGTTGTCCGGCCGCGGCTTTTTGCGGCAGAAAAGGACATTGACTTTTTCCGGAGAATGATTAAAATAGAGATATCATGTGCGCCGGACATGTGCCGGCGGCCATAGCCTCAATGAAAGGTTTTATCCGTTATGAAAATCAAAATCAGCTCTGACAGCACCTGCGATCTTTCCGCCGAACTCGTCGAGCGTTATGACGTACATATCGTTCCGCTTTCTGTCAGCAAGGACGGTGTGTTTTATAGAGACGGTCTCGAAATCACACCCCAGGATATTTTCGATCATGTGAGTTCCGGCGGCGGCGTCTGCTCCACCGCGGCGGTCAACATGGACGAATACCAGCATATTTTTGAGGGCCTGCGCCGGGACAATGACGCGGTGATCCATTTCACCATCAGCTCGGAGCTGTCGTGCTGCTATCAGAATGCCTGCCTTGCCGCGCAGGAGGTTCCCGGCGTCTATGTGATCGATGCGGAGAACCTGTCCACCGGCATCGGCCAGCTCGTGCTTGAGGCTTCGATCATGGCACGGGAGGGCGCTGCGCCGGAGGAAATCGTTGAAAAAATCAACACGATGAAGAAGAAGCTGGACGTCAGCTTTGTCATCGACACGCTGGAATATCTCTACAAGGGCGGCCGCTGCAGCTCTCTGGCTGCCCTGGGCGCGAACCTTCTGAGCCTCAAACCCTGCATTGAAGTCGTTGACGGCAAGATGCGGGTCGGGAAGAAATACCGCGGAAGCCTGGAAAAATGCCTGGAAAAATATATCCGGGAGCGGCTGGCCGACGTGGATTCCCTGGATCTGCATCGGATTTTCGTCACCCATTCCAATATGGATCAGGCCACGGTGGACCGCATCCAGGCGGTGGTGGAAAGCTGTGCGCCCTTTGAAGAGATCCTGCAGACGAAGGCGGGCTGCACCATTTCCTGCCATTGCGGCCCGAACTGTCTCGGCATCCTGTTTTTCCGGAAATAACCTGCGCATTCGCAGCGGGAGGTGACTTCCCTTGATCCGATACATTCTCATTGCCGTGGTTGGCTATCTGCTGGGCTCCGTCAGCATTTCCGTGCTGCTCTCGGCATCGGTCTGGCACAATGACGTGCGCAATCACGGCAGCGGCAACGCCGGCGCCACCAACGTCGCCCGGGTTTTCGGCCTGCCCCAGGGTCTGCTGACTCTGGCGGGCGACATGCTCAAGACGGCTTTGGCGGGCCTGTTCGGCCTGCTGCTTGCAGGACGCACGGGCATGGTCGTCGGCTGCTTCGGCGCGCTGATCGGCCACAGCTGGCCCGTATTCTTCCGATTCCGCGGCGGAAAATGCGTCAGTGTGGCGGCCTGTATCGCGCTGTTGCTGGACTGGCGGCTGTTTCTGATCCTGTTTGCGGTCTTCATGCTTATGTTCCTGCTGACCCGGCGGATTTCAGCCTGCTCCGTCACCTGCGCCGCGGTTTATCCCGTCGTTTACTGGATCTTCCACCCCGGCTTTCACCTGGAGCATGTGCTGTGCCTGTTTATCTGTGTGCTGGTCATTTACCTGCACCGCAGCAATATCCAAAGACTCATCCGCGGTGAGGAAGCGGAATTCAAACCCAAGAAAAACGGATGAAAGGTTTTTTCTATGACCGACCTGTTCCCCGCATTTGACACCCTGATCGTGCTTGACACCGAGACCACCGGCGTCAATGCCCAACATGATGAGATCATTGAGCTCGGCGCGGTCCGCCTTCGGCGAGACGGCGCCGAGTTCGTCGCGGACGCGGATCTGAGCTGCCTGATCCGGCTTCCCACCGGACGGACGGTGCCGCCGATGATCGAAAAGATCACCGGCATCTCCCAGGCCATGCTGGACGCGGACGGCGTCGGCAGACGGGAGGCAGCCGAGACCCTGCACGATTTCATGCAGGGGGAGAAGACTCTCTGCGTCGCTTATAACGCCCAGTTCGATCTGAGCTTTCTCTATTATTTTCTGGCAAGGTTCGGCCTGGCCGATTGTCTGCGCGGATTGAAATTTCTCGATGCGCTGACGGTCTTCCGTGACCGCAGGCCCTATCCCCACAAGCTGGAAAATGCCATTGAGGCATACGACCTGGGCGGCCAGGCCGTTAACAGCCACCGCGCCATCGATGACGCCAGGGCGACGGTTTGCCTGCTGGAGGCCATGGCGGCGGAGGAAAACGATCTGGACCGGTACGTGAATCTGTTCGGCTACAATCCGAGATACGGCATCAGCGGCAAGCCCATCGGCTCCATCACCTATTGTGCCCAGAGCTACGATCCGCATCCTCCGCTCTACATGCTTTCGGAATAATCCTTTCGGCAATTCCATAGAATCAAACGCCGCCGGTTCGGCGGCGTTGTTTTTTGGGAGGGGACGGGTATGCGAAGGATTCTTCCGGTTTTGATGATGGTTCTGCTCCTTTTCGGCTGCGCGCCGCGGGAGTATGAAACGGTGCGCGACGTTATCCCCGCCGGCGATCCGGCCGACGCGCCCTTTGAGATCCGCGTAGAAGTCCCGGCGGAGGCGGCGATCGTAAGCAGTACGGTCGACGAATGCGTGTACGAAGCGCGGAACGGGGATTACACCGTTACCGTACGGACCATAGTGACCGACGGCCTCGACGCTGCGGTCTACGCCCTGACGGGCAGTGCGCAGCCGCAGCTGCGGCTCATGCGGAACGGGGTGCGGGAATGCCGGTTTGCCTGGTGCGAGCAGACGGGCCGGGAGCCGGTCGTATGCCGCGGCCTATGCCGGCTGGACGGCGATTTTTGCTATTGCCTCTGCCTGCGTCTGCGGGCGGGCCTCGGCGCACGGTACAACGAGCAGATCAACGCGCTGTTTTCCTCTTTTGATTTGGTTCCTAAATGAATCGCAGGTATTCCCCCAGCACATAGCCGAGGATACCGCCATAGCGCGCCACATACCAGCCGTTATAGCTGTTCAGTATTTCCACCGTCGCCCCGCCGGGGATGGTTGAAAGGATCTCCCCGGACGACGAGGGCGCGCCGCGCAGGTTGAGGGGACCGGAGACCGTTTCCACCACGGCCCGCCGGACCGGTCCCGGCGTCAGATAGGGAAGCCCGAAGTACTCTGTCACGGACAGAGCCAGGGCCCGGGCGATGGCGGTCAGATTGTTTTCGATCCATTGAGCATCGGCAAGGTTGTCGTGATAGCCGAATTCCCCGAGAACCGCGGGGATTTTTGTCCGTCGCAGCTCGTAAAGGCTGGTGGTTGCCAGGGCGCGGACGCGGTCGGGCAGGGGATAGACCGGGCGGATATTGTCGACAATGATATTTGCCATCCGCATGCCCCGGGCGCTGCCGGAAAAATAATAAATATCCACCCCGCGGTTCTGCCCGGCCGTCGCCGCCGGGGAGGCGTTGGAGTGCAGGGCCAGATGGAAGTCATAGTCGCCGGCATTGGAGGCGCGGACGGAGGCGCCGACGGTACCGGCGGGGTCATTGCGCGTGACATTGACGCCGCTGGCCTCCAAATAGGGAACCAGCTCGTCAGCCAGCAGATTCATCCAGTATTCCTCATTGCCGGTGGTGACATAGGGATTGTACTCTTGGGTCGAGGGACTCAGAAACAGGGATGCCATAGCTTCGCCGCCTTTCCGTTTTGTCCAGTCTATGCAAAAAAGCCCGGAACAGTGCCGATTTCAGGAAAGAAATGTTGCATATGCTGCCCATCTGTGCTATCATACGTTGTGGTAAAAACAACGGAAGGCGCGAAGCGAATGCAGTACATTGTCCTGGATCTGGAGTGGAATCAGCCCTGGCCGGGCTCTCCGTCCTCAAAAAAAGTGCTCCCGGTGGACATCCACGGGGAGATCATACAGATCGGCGCCGTGCGCATGCTCAGCGATCAGACCGTGGCGGACGAGTTCCAGATCCTGGTGCGTCCGCGCTACTACCGGCGGCTCAACAAGCGCGTCAGCAGCCTGACGGGCATCAAAGAGGCGCGGCTCAAGGCCGAGGGCGTCAGCTTTCCCGAGGCCCTGCGCAAATTCCGCGACTGGTGCGGTGAAGACTGCACCTTCCTCAGCTGGGGGTTTGACGACAGCACGATCCTGCGGGAAAACATGCTTTTGTTCGGGTTCGATACCCAGTGGATCACCCGCTGGTACAATGCCCAGATGATCTTCAACGCCCAGACCGACGGCTCAGGCGCCCAGAAGGCCCTCAAAACCGCCATGGAGCTTTGCGGCATCGAGGCCACCCGCCCCGCCCACGACGCCCTGGGAGACGCTTACCACACCGCGCTGGTTTGCGCGACGCTGGATCTGGCCCGGGGCTGCCGGGAGTATGAGCAGGCCCTGAAGGCCCATGAGAACGGCTTCCACGGCGCGCAGCCCGAGGGCTGCCTGGACCGGCACGTGTTCCACGGTTATCCCGACAAGGCCCAGGCGATGCAGGCCATGGCGGAGACCGAGAATTTCTGTCCCCAGTGCTCGCGGCGCATGAAGGCGGGCCGCTGGTATTCCCAGCCCGGCCGGCGCTATATGAACATGTCCGCCTGCCCGGAGCACGGGAAATTCCTGGTGCGTATTCGCCTGAGCCTGGACCCGGACGGCTCTCTGCGGGTCAGCCGGCTGATCTATGAGGGCAGCTCCGAAGCCGCCCAAGCCTATGAAAAAGTAGCTCAGAAGCCCCGGCGTTCGTACCGCCGCTCCCGAAAGAAGAAAGCGGAGCAGCCGACTGAATAAAAAACGGACATCCGATCGGATGTCCGTTTTCGATTATTCCGCTTGTTCGGGGGGCAGTACCTGCTCCGGCGGGTTTCCCGTCGATGGGACGGTATCTGATGGAGCGGGCTGCACCGGAGCGGGCTGTGTCGGGACTGTCTGTGCCGGGACTGCCTGTGCCGGAACGGCATAGGCCGGGCCGGATTTCTTTGCCAGAAGCTGCCTGCGTCTGCACCAGTAAATAATCGCGCCGATGGGGAAGCAGAGCTCAAAGTGATTTGTTTCGTTGAGATGTCTGGTCCATTGGCTGAGGTTGAGGATTCCGAACCGCACACCCACCTGGAAACCGTTGGGACTCGTGGTCAGCTGCGGACCGAGAAATGCCAGGGCACAGAGGATCCAAAGGCCCCAAAGCTTCGGCTTTTTGCGGATAATATCGACAATTGTCACCAGACAAAGGATGCAGGAAACCAGCCAGAACGCGGTGAAGCACCATTGGCCCAACGACTTTTTCGCTACGGGGAATTTGGACGTTTCCGGTTCAATGCCCGCGTCGATCAGCTCCTGTACCCGCACGACGTTGAATGAGATGATGCCGTCGGAATCCGCGTCCTTGCGGGTGAACATGATCACCTGGTAGTCTTCACCGTTGGAATTGACCCGATAGACGGCTCTGACGTCCGAGTGATCCTGCTCTTTGCCGGGGATGCTGATATTGTAGTTGAAACTGCAGGACTCGAATTCGTCGGTGCTTTTCGCAGGCCAGTAATCCGTCATGGGGGTGAAAATTTGCTGCATCTGCATCGGATCATAAAACAGGGAAGCGGCGCCCATGACGTCGTTATTCTGTATGCAGGTCATGAGCTGCACCAGCAGCGCGTCCGTTTCCGCCTGTTTTTCTTTGACGTTCTGCATTGACTGCCTGATCAGTGAGCAGCCGCACAGCAGAAGTAACAGCAGCGCCAGAGCCAGGCAGCCAAAACGTTTCTTTCTTTGCAAATTCATGATGCATCACCTCCGATAGTTCTAATTACATAGTACATCAAACTGCATATGAAGTCAATAGAAAACCGGCCCCGCCGAAGCGGGGCCGGTTTTTATGCCGATCAGTAATCGATGGCGGGCGTCCAGTAGTGGTTGCCGTAGATGTCGGTCAGCCGCCAGCAGGCGGAGCAGCGGTCGATACCCGAGAGCTTCATGTTTGCGATGACCGGTGCATTGTCGCCCACGGTGAAGCTGTCGCCCAGGGTGTAGGCGGCGTCGTACTCATTGTCATAGGAGTAGTAGTCGCACAGGAGCTGGACGGTGTCGCCGGGCTGGAGGGGGATGCCGCCCTTGGCCTGGGTCTCGGTCTCGCCCTCGTTATAGAAGGGATAGGCGCCGGTGATCGAGCCGTCGGGATGCTCGGCGTCGAAGACGACCTCCAGGTTGACCAGCTCGTCGTTGAGCTTGGCGGGAATGCGGCCCACGGTGGTCCAGGTGCCGTCGTCATTCTCCGTGTCGGACTCCAGATAGTAGGCGCAGGCATGGCCGTCGATGGTCAGCCAGGTGCCGTCGAATTCCAGCAGCAGCTCGCCGTTATCGGTCCAATCGAAGGTGTTGTCGCGGCCCAGATCGATATAGCCCTCGCCGTCGTCCGCGAAGATGTTGAGTTCCACGGTCTGGATGAGCTTCCACTCTTCATCTGACAGCGCCAGGACCTTTGTGCCGTTGCGGTCCGTCACGGTGATGCGGCTGGGATCGATGTGGTGATCCGCCACGTACTGGGCGCTTTCTTCCACAACGTCCTGATCCATCCAGCTGAGCTCCTGGGGCATGCTGCGGCCGCCGAAGGCGCCCAACAGCTGGAGGATGGTGGAGGCGTCCAGGCCGCCGCCGTAGGAGCCGGAGCTGCCGCCGGAGGACGAGCCGAAGAGAGAGCCGATGTTGGGGCTGGAGCCGCCGCCGAGCAGGCTGCTGAACAGGTCGCCGCCGCCATAGGTGGAGTTGGCGGAGATCTGGCCGGCGGATTCCATGCTGGCGAAGCTGCGGATGCAGTCGGTATATTCATCGGACAGGCCCAGGTCCTGATAGACGGCCACGGCGCTGTTGACGGACTGCAGGCTTTCATAGGGGAAGAAGATGCTCACGCCGTAGGCCCGGGAGATGTTCGAGCCGTTGTACTTCACGCAGCCCTTGAGGGCCTCGGCCAGGGCCTTGGACTCGTTGGTGCCGATGCGGTTGGCGAAGTCCACCAGATCGATCTGATTGATGCGGCTGCGCACGGAGAACTGGCGCACGTTGGCTCTTGCGTCGGAAACCTGCTGATAGTTGTCGCTCTTGAGCAGGCGATGGGTGGAGGTGGCGAAGTCCTTGAAGCTTTGGGGTATGGTGCCCTGGAGCTCGGCAAGATCGATGACGGACAGGGTCACCTGCGTGTTGGAGGAGGCGCGGGTGCTGGCGCCCACAAAGTCATCGACAATGGTCTTGCCCAGGTCCACCATGGGCGTGGAGGTGTTCTTGGAGAGCTTGGTCAGCCAGTTGGTGTAGTACCAGCCGGTGCCGGGCTCGGTCTCCTCGGAGGCCACCAGATAGTCGGCGTAATCGTTGCACACCAGGGCTGTCTCCAGGGTCGCCATCAGGCAGGCGTCGAAGCCGATCCACTCGAAGACGCAGCCGGCGTTCTTCAGAGCGGAGTTCAGCTTGGTCAGATCCATGGAGGCGGCGCTGCGGGTCTTCTCATCGTAGCCGTAGCCGGCGACGGAGCCTCCGCCGTGATCCCACAGGATGAGGGCGTTGCGGTCGGCGGGGAAGTTCTTCGTGCAGTACTGGATGAAGGACGTCAGATTGGTCGGATCGGTCATGGCCTTCGTGCCGAAGTTCTCCTCGAGCCGGTAGAGCTTGCCGTTATCGATCTGATAGATCTGGTTGACGGCGTTGGACACGACGTTGTTCTTCCACTGCTTGCAGCCGCCGGTGCAGACGATCAGACTGACCTTGTCCGACATGGAAGCGTTGAGCATTTCCTTCATGTCGGCGGTGCCCATGGAGTGCTTGGACTCCAGGTCGGTGCCGCACATGTAGACCATGATGGTCACGGTGTCCTTGCCGCCGCCCTTGAGCACGACGCGCTTGTCGCGGGCGGTGTCGGCGACGGTGGTCACCACGGGCTCCTCCTGGGCGGGCTCGGGCGCCACATAGGTTTCCTCGGTCATGAAGGTATTGGACTCTTCGGGCTGGGTTTCCTGAATTTCAATGCTCGGCCCGGTGGGAACGGTGCCGGTGCTGCCGCTCATGCCTGCGCCGGAGCCCGAGCAGGTGCGCAGCAGGAAGAAGGCCGCGACAAGGATCAGGAGCAGAGGCAGGATGCTGCCGGAGCGCCGGGTCACGCCCTCGCGCTTTTGCGGCTGGCCGGGCTGGGACTGCGCGCCGGGACGGTGGTCCTGGCCTCCCACGGGGCCGCCGGCCGCGACCTGTTCGCCTTTGCCGACGTTCGCGGTGCCCTCGGCCACTTTTTTATCTCTGGAATGCGGTCTTTGATTCGGATCCATGAATATACCCCCTCTTAAAAAATGGGTGTTATCTTACAGTATATATATAAACAATTATTTTCCAAAAATCAAGCGGTATTGTCGAAATCTGTGGAACTTGAAACGCGTGAGAAGACAGCGATCCTCATGCGTCCGGCTCGGAAAGAACAAACGCGGTATGGATGGGAGGGATGTTTGTCCTCCAGCCGCCGTCGTCAAACAGGATCAGCGTTTTTGGATCTTTGATTTCAAATACGAAGGTTGAATGTTTCATTTGGTTTTTCCACCCTGGGATTTCTTATTTTATTATATCTCGAACCGGCGCGGGGCGCAAGGGCGGGCGACCATGGGGCACAGAGTATATGGACCGCTCATCCCGTCGCTAAAAACACCCTTTGCCGGTACGGCAAAGGGTGTTTATGTTTTGATTTGGGGGATATTGCGGCGAATTCAGCGAATGACTTTATAAATGTATTTATTGATCGCGTCGCAGATATTGTAGATGCCGTAGCGATCCGCGCCGCCGTCGGCGCCGGTGGTCAGGACGACCACGCCGTCGCCGGTCTCGGGATCAAAGGAGATGCAGCTGTAAATGCCGTAGGCTGCGCCGGAATGGAAGTAAATGCCGCCTCTGCCGTACAGCTCCGGTACAAAGAGAAGGGGAAGGGCCTGATAAGTATCGTCCTCCAGGGGCTGCCTGTTATAGGTTTCCATCAAAGCCACGGATTCGCGCTGCATCAGCCGCCGGTGCTGATAAATCCCGTCATTTGCCAGCAGGGCGACGAGTTTTGCCAGATCCTCCGCGCTGATGGTCAGGCCGCCGGCATAATAGATGCTGTTTTCGCCGGGCGTTTCATCCAGATGGAAGCTTTCCTGCGTGCCGACGGACTGTTCGACCGTGTAGCCGCGGTAAAGGGTTGCCAGCAGATCGGTATTCTGCAGGTCGCCGCCGGCAAAGGAGGCGTCGATGTCCATGGGGCGGAACAGCTTATCGCGCAGGATATCGTCCACAGTCTGATCGGCAGCGACCTCCAGCGTGGCGCCGAGGACCTGGAAGGCGTAGTTGTTATAGCACCAGCTGTCGATGCTTCCCGGCTCTGCGCTGATGTAGGAATAGGTCAGCCGGTTGCGGATGGATGCGGCGGAACTGAAGCCGTATTCATACGTGGAGATGGTGGAGGTATGATTCAGAATACTGCGGATCGTGATGGGGATGTCCGGATACGAGGGATTTCTGGCCTCCACATCCCAGTACTCGCCGATATCCGCGTCGATGTCGATCACGCCGTCCTCCTGCAGCAGCATGGCGGTCATGCCGACGATCACCTTTGAGACTGAGGCAATGCGGATCTTGTGATCAACAGTCATGGGGTCATCATCGATCGTGGCCCAGCCGTCGGCGAAGGAGGCAATGACCTCTCCGTCGTTGATGATCGATACCTGGATTCCCACAGCTTCATGTTCTTCGGCAATGCGCCGGATTTCTGAGGAGATTTCCTCATCGTCCAGCAGAATGAGCGGCGCGCCTCTGGACACGGGAACGGATTCCGGCTCCGGTTCGGATTCCGGGATCGGGGCAGCCTCCGGTACCGCTGCGGCGGATTCCGCCAGCGCGGAGCTGTGGCTGCGATAAAACGACCGGGCAGTCAGATAAATCAGCATCAGCGCAAGGATGATGCTCAGGACGATGACCGTTTTTTTCAAGATGGATTCTACTGGGGACATTTCGTTCACCTGTTGGAAAGATGGTTATGTCGGTTTTCTCTATTTTATTCTATTTTTAGCGGCGGCGCAACCGGTTTTTTTGCAGAAAAATCAGCGTTTATTGGACAAAACCGTCAAGGCATGTTTTCAATCAAGGGAGCATCCCCACGGAACGGGGACGCCGGGGTACCATTCACCGGGCGGGAGCGGATTTGATGCGTTCTTCGCTTCCGGCTCTATTGCGGAACGGGAGAAAGAAGAAGGGATTTGCAGCATTTTCCGCTTTGCGGAAAAACATTGGTTGCGTCGGCCGACATGCCGACGCCCGATCTGCCGCCGGCAGATCGGAACTGATTTTTCAAATCCCTTTTTCTATATTTCCGCAAAAAAATGACCGCCATTCGGGTGGGCGCGCAAGTGTTTTTGAAGATCGGCATAGTCGTGAATCACGGCTATGCCGTTTCTTCATCCTCGAAAGTGTAGTTTTCCTCGGTTTCTTCGTCATCGTCGATGAATTCCTCCGGGATGAAGATCTCACCGATGAAGTTGAAGTAGATTTTGACGTGCTGCATTCTATGCCCGGCATTATCCTTCGTCGCCTGAAACACCTTGATCTTCTCCACGAATTCATGGATCGTTGTTGCGTCCAGTTCTGTGATCTCGCTGTATTTCCGGACGATCTGCAGGAAGGCGTTGATCCCTGCGGCCTGCTCCTTCTGCTCTATCAGGATGGATTCGATCTCAGCAAGTCGCGCCTGCAGCTCTGACTGCTCGGCCTCGTATCCGGCTGACATCTTCATGTACCGGTCATCGCTGACCTTGCCGGAGACGTTGTCCTCATAGAGCCGCTGGACGATGGTATCGATCTGGCCGATTCGTGCTTTTGCCTGATCGCATTCTTTCCGGTACTCGCGCATCATGCGGTTGTGTTCCGCGCTGCTGCGCTGGGTCATCAGCTTCACGAATTCGTCTTCATGATCCTTGGCGAAGGCGAATACCCGCTTGAGCTGTTCCAGTACCAGCCGTTCCACGACGACGTTCCGAATCTGGTGTGAGCTGCATGGCTTGGTGGCTTTGCGGTAGCTGGCACAGGTGAAGTACCATTTGCTGTAGTCCCAATCCTTGCCGCGCACCTGATACATCTTTGCGCCGCAGTCCCCGCAGTACATCAGGCCAGCGAGCTTGCCCATATCTCCGAGGGAGGCGCGCCTGCGCCTGTTCTGGCGGATATTCTGGACGACGCGGAAGGTTTCTTCGTCGATGATCGCTTCGTGCGTATTCTCGAAGATCTTCCATTCGGATTCCGGGTTCTTGATCTTTTTCTTCTGCTTGTAGGATTTCCTGCGGGAGCGGAAGTTGACCGTGTGCCCGAGATACTCCTGTCGTTCCAGAATGTGCGCGACCGTCGACTGCCTCCATGCGTATGGATTATCGTAGCTCTGCCGCGCAGGAAGGGTGAGGCCCATCTGCGCCGCATGATACACCGGATTATGGATTTTCAGGCGGGTCAGCTCGTTTGCGATCTGCGTCGGCCCGTATCCCTGCATACAGAGCGCATAGATCTGCTTGACGACGGGCGCCGCTTCCGGATCCGGCAGCCAGTGGGTTTTGTCCTCCGAATCCTTGATGTATCCGTATGGAGGATTGGTCGTCAGCGGCTTGCCGGATTGTCCCTTCGCTTTGAACACCGCGAGGATCTTCTTGCTGGTGTCCTTGGCGTACCATTCGTTAATGATGTTCAGGAACGGCGTGAAGTCGCTGTCCTGCTGGTTGGCGCTGTCCACACCGTTGTTGATGGCGATGAAGCGCACATCCGCGTCCGGAAAGGCAATCTCGGTGTAGTATCCGACCTTCAGGTAGTCTCTGCCGAGTCTGCTCATATCTTTCACAATGATCGTGCTGATCCGCCCGGCATCCATATCTGCGATCATGCGCTGGAAGTCCGGCCGGTCGAAGTTCGTCCCGCTCCAGCCATCGTCCACGTAGAACTGCGGATTTCGGAAGCCGTTGTCGGCAGCGTATTTGCCGAGGATTTCCTTCTGATGGATGATGCTGTTGCTGTCGCCCTGCAGATCGTCGTCTCTGGAGAGCCTGCAATAGAGTGCCGTTATTCTGTTGTCAGTGCCTTGGTTTTGCTGTCTGTTATTCATGATGGCTCCTTTCCGACAGCCCGGCGGCAGCAGGGATTTTACCGGAAGGGCTGTCGAAAGTCGAGACTAAGATTTGATAATTTTCTGGGAACAATCACGGTCGCGTTCGACCTGTTCCGCATCCGTCAATATCATCCGTTTCAGCTTGGTGTAAGCCGTTTCCTTGGCGGAGGGGCTGACGGCATTTTCGACGACGTAAATCGTTCCGTCGACGATGGTTATACCGTATTTGGGAATCTGAGCCTTCATAAACAAAATCCTTTCAAGGTGGTGCCCGCAGTTTTCGGCTGCGGGCACCGTTGTCAAATTACTCCGCGTTCGTCATCTGCAGCACCTTGATCGCTTCGCTGCGCAGCAGCCTTGCGTCAAGGAACTCGATGGCGTAATATCCGCACTGCTGATACATGGCGTAAAGCTCCTGCAGCAGGCGCAGGCTGACCGGATCGCGGTCGATGACCCAGTAGTAACTGAAATCACCGAAGGCAATCGGCTTGCTGCCGACCTCGGCATCGGGCATGGCATTGTTGATACAAACCGGCCTGCCGAGGATCGTATCGTTTGCGTTGTTCCACAGGTAGGCGCCACTCTCGTCCTTCAGTGTCCGAAGCGTCGCCGCAGTACGGTCGTTCATCAACCACGTACCGTGATCCCTGTATTCCGGATCAACGGTGAAGAACAGGCGCAGCACGTTGTCGTAAGTAAGCGCGTCGGTACGGATCCCGACCTCAGCGCCGCCTTCATCGTGCAGAATGCCAATCGGCATATTCTCTCCGGTGCCGGTGATAAACGCCGCGTCCTCCGCTCTGGCGAAATCCTTGGCCAGACGCTTGATCAGATAATCCTCGACGTCGAACTTGCTTTCGCGGAGAATGTCTTCGTGCAGGCGGAGAATTGTCGCCAGTTTGTGACGGCGAACACCGGATTTGGTAAATACCGGCGCGCAATCAGCGACCGGGATTACTCTGCCTTCCGGAATCCACGAGACCGGTTCCTTGCCATCTACGGCGAAAAAGTTGAACTCGGTATCGTAGGCTTCGATCACCGTGGAAATCTTACGGAAGGTGCTCTCTTTCTGACGCGCCTCATTGTATCTGAGCCTCGAGGCCAGCGGCAGCAGATATGTTCCGTCAGCGTAAGCGCCGCCTGACAGGGTGTCGAAGTTGGCGCTGGTGGCCGTTTTTACGCCTTTCCAGAAGTTATATGCATAGCTTCCGTCCTCGGCGGCTTTGTTTCTCTCGTAAAAAGACTTCATAATGGTTTCCTCCTAAAACTTGATTATTTGATTTTGGCTTGAATACTGCTTGATTTCGGTCTTGAAAACTATCCTGAAAGGATCCGATTGATCATAAAACCACCTCCGTTTCCGTTGAAAAACCCTTGAAAACTTGATTTCGCGCCTATCCCCGCTCTTGATTTCCCGATTTTTCGCGCGTGACCCCACGCCGTTGTCCGGGCCATCAGCTCCAGAGATTTGACTCCCCCTACCCCCGTGTAGCAGGTTGTAGCAGGTTTTTATGGTTGTTTCAAAAATCGCTTTCCTATAGGAATTAATGTTTTTCCTGCTACAACCTGCTACAAACCTGTGAGGAGGGCTTACAGCGGGCAGGTCCCATCCCTGATCCGGTATCCGATGAGCAGGGTGGTGGGATTGCCACCGCTGCGCGGGCGCTTGCGGACGACCTCCGCGATGGTGCGGAGTGCCTGATTGAAGTTGCGGCTGTTCTCTGCGTAGCAGCCGTTCTCCTGACACCACTGCCTGTATCGGTCATAGAGCAGCGCGGTCTTTGTCTCCTGCGCTGGTGCCTCCACCAGCACATCGTCCACGAACTGCGTGATCTTATCGCTGTCCTGCTGGTAGTCCTGAATGGCCGCTCTCACGGATTCCGGCGGATTCAGTCCTTCCCGACGCAGGCGTAAGTACCCTTCGATCAGCCAGTTCAGGATCGCGCTCTTTTGATCCTCGCCACCGAACAGCGTTTTCAGATCTTTGTCCTGCTCTGATTCATCAAACTGCCGTTCAAACGGGATTACGATGACACGATGGCTGGTGAACAGCGTCATATCGTTGATCGTCGGCCGGTAATTGGTATTGATATAGATTTTGAACTGCGGCCGAAAATCAAAACTGTTTTCGTGCAGGAAGCGCGCGTTCAAGGTATCGTTGCCAGTCATGCTTTTTACCAGCGCCGAATTCAGGATCAGCCCTTTGCTCGGCTCCGAGATGTTCGTAAAGCGGACGCCCGCCAAACGCGCAATATCCTCGCTGGGACTCTGGCTGGAAACATTCGGCTTCAGACCGATCATCTCCGGCCGGGACGCACAGCCATAGCTGCCTAATACCTTCAAAACGCTTTCGCAGAGGGTGCCTTTGCCGTTTCGGGTCTTTGCACCGTACAGGATAAACAGGCACTCGTACCGTGTATCGCCACTGATCCCGTAACCAAAGGCCTTCTGCAGAAATGCGGCTTTCTCCAGATCGCCGCTGCAGATTTCTTCGATGAAGGAACTGAAACGTTGGCTTTTCGCTTCAGGGCGATACGCCACGCCGGAAATCTTGGTGAGCTTGTCCTCCGGCGAGTGCTCCGTGAACAGCATCGTATCCAGATGTAGAGTGCCGTTTTTGCAGTTGAATACATAAGGATCCGCGTCAAACTCGTGCATGGAAATAGGGTGCACACTCTGTGCGTCCTTCAGGATCGTCTCGCGGACATTGCGATTCTGCCATTTGGTGCAGTATTTCAGGTATTCCTGTTTCCGCTGCTCGTCCGTAATGGTCAGGGCATACCGGATCAGATCGTTCGCCAGCTCTTTGCAGCGCTCCATGGTAAACAGATTTCCGGGATCCGCAGCCCAGACGCCGCCATCGTACTTGTACCAGCATTTCCGCTCCGGCACATACCGGACGATGCGCTGGAAGCAGTCCGCAAACAAGCGACCTCCGCCGATATCCGTCCACGGGTAAGTGCGGTTGTTCTCCGGCTGTGTTTGCTGTAGGAACACCGTAGTATCGCTCGGCGCGTTGTATGCATCCGGTTGTACATATCCCGGCCTTGCCGCTTCCTTTGCTCCGTACTTGGCCGCGCTGTTCCAGATCGCCTGCAGCTCGTTCCGCTCCAGCGGCGGCACACACGCTGCTGCCTCCGCGTCAAACAGCTTGCGAGCTTCCTCGGTATTACCGTACCGCTTGATCAGACGACCGGCCTTTTTTGAGAGCGTAGCATTCCGGCTGCCTGCAGTAATCAGCTTTGGCAGCACCTGATCCACGGTCTTTGTCCCATCGACGATGAAGGCGCCGTTATCAGGGCTTCCAAAGTAGAATCGCGCTGCATCGACGGCATTCCCGTCAAACCACGGGAAGCGCTGCAGGATCTGCTGCTTCATAGCTGCATACTGTTTCGCGTACGAGACCGGCCTGATCGGGAAGTACACATGGAACTTGGGGCGTGCTGCCTTGCCGTTCTTTCCCTTCATGTGATTCCGGCTGTATCCCACGCCGAAGGCGACATCGGGGAAGACCGCCTTCACATCCTCCGGTGTCTTCCATTCGGCCGGATCCTCGCTTTGGTCGTTGTCGCAGTCCATTGGGATGACGTCGGAACTCTCGAAATTCGCTTCGCTGCGCCGGTCGTCTCTGTACTTGGCGCAGACGTGATCGTGCCGCAAGGCCTCGCGCAGTGCCTCTGGATCGGCTATCTCCGCTCTAATCGGGTATATGGTATTCTTGGCGTTGCCCGCGCCGTTTGTTCGGTAAAGCGTGAACTGCTGCATACCGACGCACCTCCTTTCCCTGATAATCTCTGGACTGCGTCATTTGCCTCGAATGATCAGCTCGATTGCCTTGAAGAAAATTTTCTTTTCTTCGGGCGACAGCTCTGTCCGTAGCTTCCGGGATATGGTCTCAGGTCGTTCACCGAGCTGCTGGGCGATCTGCCAGAATTTGATGCCTTCCTCAATGCAGGCGATCCGGATATCTTTGTTGGCCACATCGTGTCGTATTCTATACATAGCTTTTTCCTTTCCGCCGCCGCTGCGGCATCTGTATTTGAACAGCTCGGCGGGCATCGGGAGATAAAAAAATAGAAGGCAGATATAGAACAGACTCTCGTCTGTCGTATATCCACCTTCTATGTCATATTGCAGCTACTTTAGGTTGCCCATATTTTCAGGGTCGCTGTTCGCTGGGAAATTCCTCGGTGAAGTGCTTTCGCACAAGCTATTCAGTTGTTCGCTCATCTCTGAGCATCTTTATTATACCAAATCCAAAAACCAAGTCAACATCATAATGATAACTTTTTTGCGTTGCACGCTTGAAGTAACGATTTCGTTACTCGTTGTGCAGAATGACAAAAGGTGACTTGTGACGGGAATGGGCTAATGGATCTTATACTTCCAGCCGGTGCCGGATATCGTTCAGCCATTCGCCCTTGTATTTGAAATACTTTGGGCCGGCCATAGCCCATTTCACCCCGAGCAGGTGTTTTGCAAGTGCTGTCAGTGACCAGCGCTGCCCTTCATATTCAACGTGTTTATCGTCGGCGACAGTGCACGTGATCCCTGAGGGCTCTGCCGCACTGCGCCAAAATTCGATTTCCTCGCCGACGGCAATATTACACATGGAGAACGTAAACGGCGCCATGCGCTCCTGATGCGCTTCACTGATCTCTTGCGCCATGGCCTCATCCTTCTGTTCGGCGGCGGTGGCTTTCCATTTTTTTAGGCGGTGCTTATAGCCGTTGATCTCTGCAATTGCCTCCAGAATGGCATAGGCGTCCTCCGGCGTCATAGCGTAGAACTCCCGTATACGCTTTTTGCCGTCAACTTCTTCTTGTGATCGAAGCTCTGGATCCAGCTTGTCCAATATAGAGTGCAGCTTTTTATCGGACAGTGCAGAATCCACTTCGTATGTAGCGTAGACACGAAATGCAAACGGCACCGCCGAGCTGCGGTTCAGTTCATCCAATCGTTGCTTTACGTCCGTTGCGTAACCGATTTTTACATACTGCGGAAATGACGGATTCGTCAGAATGTAGATGTAGCCCATTATATCCCCCTTGCTTACGTATCGAAAATAGTTTCTATCTGTCCTCTGAAGGCCGTGTGCTTCGGAATGTCTATCACGCCATAACCGACTACTTTTCCGTTGGCATGGCAACGCATCCGGGGCTTAATGAATTCGTCATATAAATCCGTCGCAAACTGATAATTCCCCGGTGATACGATCTTTCCGCGCAAATAACCGTTCATCACACCAGCAGCATAATCGGCAAGCTGGATACCGGGGCTGTAAAGACTGTTTTCAATCAATACGCCTTGGTATAGGTGTTTGTACCGGACAAAGTCGCCCTGCATTGTGAACGCATGACACGCTGCCTTGATCTGCCTGATAGTATCTGCGTTCAATTCGTCCATCACAAAAGTTGCAAACCCGTTTTCTGAACGCATATCCATCTGAATCCGCTGGAATGCGTCTTGCATATGGAAGCGGTAAACAGTATCACTATTCAAATCACACGTTCGGCCTACAATATCCGTTACCGTAAACATAAAGCGTGTGGATTCTTTCCCGACTGCCGTTTCAAAAATCTTCCGATAGTATCCTTTTAAGCGATTGACCGGCATCCGTGCGATCAAGTCATTCCGCGGGTTCCTTTTTATTTTTCTCCACAGATCCGACCATTTGATTTCCTCATCAAAAGGGATCTCGTACTCTCCAGCGATGCGCTGCATCTCTATTTGATATTGGCGATAATCGTCAATATCCATCAACACATTTGAGCGTATGTAAAACGGATGGCTTCGGATATGAGCATCACTGGGGCGGCGCTCGTATGCACCCGCTTCATCTGTGAAAACGAAATAGTTGCTCATTTTTCTGTTTCTTTTAGGTGCCTCATCAGGTTGGCAATAGAAGCTACTGCAAGAACACAAATTCCCGCAGCCCGCTTAGTAGCATTTCTATCGTGCGTCAATTGATTGCTCATATCAACGGAAGACTTAACATACTTTACGACCTTTTCTGATTCGGCAGCAAGTTCAAATGAAATATATGCTTCAAACATGCGTTTGGCATCTGTCGGACTGATATCAGTTCCGTCAACTGATGGATGCTTTTCCTTGTCGAACACCTGCTGTGCAATCGAAATGAGCGTTTCCCGTCCCAGCATACCTATCGCCTGATACTTCTCCTCAGTATCAGCTATTTTTAGTCGACTTTTCATCTCTTCAATTGAACGGTCGACTCTATTCCAGCCAGTAGGTACTATACTTTGTTCGAATACAGGCATGACCGAAAAAGACGCATATCTATCAAAAAGCATTTTTCGGAGTTCTATGGCGTCTGGATTATTCTCAAAAAGAGGCAACTCTGAAAGCTCCTTTATGATAACGAACTGTTGTTGACCATTAAACGCGGAAAGGTTTCTATGAAGGGCAGTACGTTTATTGGGAACAATGCTTCCGAATTTCCCAAAATCGGCAGACGTGATAGGAATATCAACGCCAAAATCCACAGCATAGGCGTTACAGTATTTTACGATTTGGCCTCCACTCAATCCCGAGTTCGTTTCTGCCAGAATATCTGCAGCGTGTGAAACAAACACATCCGGAATCTTTCTGTTGTCCATGAGGTCAACCTCCAATCATTAATCGCGTATGGCAAGTTTTTTGTTATTGAACGCCAAGAAAACGGAGCTCGATTTCTTGCGAGAGGGCTTCTTTAACGAGTTCCAGATCGCGTTTCATGTTTTGTTTATCCTGCTCACTGTAGTTACTGTTATCAATACATTTTTCGCAGAATTTGTGAAGCAGATCATTCCCGCGTTTTGCGTCTTCATACCCGGCATTCAGTATTAAGCCCATTTGAATTGCTGCTATATAACTGTTTTTCAGATTTAAATAATCGATCATGGATTTCACCTCATTTCAATTCATCGCACACGGCGAGGAGTTCGTTTACACGGTCAACGATGCGCTGCTGTTCAGCAAGGGGCGGCAGTGGTATGACAAAGTTTTCAACTTTTGTTGCGCTCAATCCTGGCTTATCGCCTATCTGCTTTGAAAACATTTGGTTTAGTACAAATGGAGCGCAAAGGCATAAATGCAGATAATGACGCAGTGGTTTTTCGACTAATCTAATGATCAGGACATGTTGATTAACATTAGCAATATCAAAATCATCTGGGACCAAAGCATTCCTGCCAATCGACCCGCCAGTAATGTTCATAAGAATATCCTGCGCTTGAACGATGCTTCCTGCTTTTTGATTATTGGTTTTTTCGTCAATGAAAGCGACTCCTTCCAGATGTAGCCCATCATCGTGGACATTCTGTTCCCGTAAGAATTTAATCCCATGTGGAACGTAAACTGCAGCCCCACCAGTAGGAGTACTGCCTGCGCCGATTTTTTGACAAAGCCACCCCAGTTTTGCCCAAGACCAGTTTTCAGGAAGATCAAAAGTTAGCTCGTCCTCATCTATCGTTTCTGTCGCCTGACTCTTTTTCGCTTTTTTGTCTTTTTGCATCTGTTGGCGTTCGGCGCGGATGCGTTTCAAGAGTTCGGAGGCGGGCTCGTCTGCGGGATCGCGTTCTGTGAGCTTGCCTTGAATTGCTTGCTGCAAAATGGATTTGCGGAGCTTGTCCGGGAACTCGGCGTTCAGCGCAGTCAGCCGTTCTTCCGCCTTGCCGTATTCCTCCACCAGCGGCATCAATTCTTCGATTTTTGCAACAATGCGCTGCTGTTCAGCAAGCGGAGGGAGCGGAAAAGTAGTATTTGAAAGAACTTGTGTATTGATGTTGGCAATATTTGTGGTCTGCGTAGCATTTTTTAGAAAAGCTCCGCTTGCTTTAATGCTCATCAAAGCATAATACGCAAAAGCAGGGTATACGCAATTATCCGGTCTCAAAACTGTCAAGAATCCACCAAACGTTTTTCTTTCCGACTCATTCCAAATACAAGTTTTCCCCACTAATTCTCTTGAGTTTGCTGTGGACATAATTATATCGCGAGGTAACAACCACTGATCATCACGTTTTACGTATTCTGGAGAAACGAAAACGTCTGCATTAGAATTATACTGATTCTGAACCGATCCTGTTGTAGCACACGGGACTAGATCAGAAGAAGGCGTCTTTTTCTTTGCTTCTGATGGAAATGTTATTCCTCGGACAATAGTAAATAAATAGCCAATTTTCACCCATTCCCAACTTTCCGGAATATCAAACGGGATCTCATCACCTGAGATGGGATCAAGAGGCTTTTCTTTTTTTATTTTTCCCCCTTTGACCTGCCGCTCTTTCTCCGCCTTGATCCGTTTTAACAACTCCGACACTGGTTCGTCGTTCGGGTTCTGCGGAACGAGCTTCCCCTGCACGGCCAACTGAAGAATGGCATTTTTCAAATCCTGCGCTGTCATGCATTGCCCTCCAGTTTCGACGTGACCTCCGCCAAAATACGGTCGATATTGGCATTCAGCTCGGTGCGCTCCGCCTGATAACGGGCGATCAGATCACCCGGCTCCAGAATTTCTTCTTCCACATGCGGGAAGGGGCAGCACTTATCGAAATCATAGTTCAGGTCGCGCAGTTCTTCCACGGTATAAAAGCGTGCCTTATCAAACCCGTCCACGACAATGGGCTGCTTGTCCGCCCACCATTCCCGCACGGGATCGAAGTGCTTATCCTGCATCGGCTTGGTCTTGGTAAAGCTCTTGACGCCCTCCGGGTAATCGAGCCGATAGAACCACACGCCGCGGCTGGTGATGCCCTTCTGGAAGAAAAGCAGATTCGTATTGACGCTGGCGTAGGGCTTGAAGACCTGCGGCAGACGAATGATCGTGTGCAGGCCGTATTCTTTCAGCAGCTTTTCTTTGATCGTCGCCTTCACTCCGTCGCCGAACATAAAGCCGTCCGGCAGCACCACGCCGCAGCGCCCGCGATCCTTCAGCAAATTCATAATGAGCGCCATGAACAGGTCAGCCGTCTCGCTGGTTTGCATATCCGACGGGAAGTTCTGCTTGACCGCCGCATCCTCCGCGCCACCGAAGGGCGGATTGGTGACGATCACGTCCACACGATCTCCTGCGGAATAGTCAGAGAGCGGGCGATTGAGGGAATTCTGATGGCGGATGCGCGGTACCTCAATATCGTGCAGAATGAGGTTGGTCATGGCCAGCAGATATGGCAGCGGTTTTTTCTCCCAGCCGTTGATGGAGGTCTGCAGCTTTTCCAGCTCCTCCGTCGTGGTTACGCTGCCGATATGCGCAATGGTGCTGGTGAGGAACCCGCCCGTTCCGCAGGCGGGGTCCAGCACCGTTTCACCCAGCTTCGGGTTCACCATCTCCACAATGAAGTTGGTGACGGGGCGCGGGGTATAGAATTCACCGGCACGACCGGCGCTCTGCAGATCTTTGAGCATCCCCTCGTACAGATCGTTGAAGGTGTGCTTCTGCGTCGCGTCGATGAAATCAACCTTTTCGTTGATCCGATTGATGAGTTGACGCAGATATACGCCGGATTTCATGTAGTTGTTGATATCCTCGAACACATTACGGACAACGAACTTGCGAATATCGCCGTCGGACGTGTCGAGCCGTTTCAGCTTGGTAAACAGCTTATCCACGAAGGAAATCAAAGCATCACCGGTGATACCTTCCTTATCAGCAGCCCAGTCACGCCAGCGCAGTCCCTCCGGTATCACACCGTGGTAATCGGGGCGGAACTCCCATTCCATCTCCTTCGCGTCGAAGGCTTTCAGGAACAGCAGCCACGTGATCTGCTCAATATACTGCGCGTCGCCGTTCAGACCGGCGTCTTTGCGCATAATATCTTCCAGCGATTTTATCAGTGCGGACATTGCCATAGCGTTATCTCCTTACGCGGCGTAGATCGCCGACTCCAATTCTCTGATCGCTTCGCGGTATTTTGCAATACCACCGAAGATCGTGTTGATGATATAGACCTGCGTGCCATACTTCTTGAGGGGATCGACCTTCAGAACGTCAACATTCTCCAGATCGGTCAGGCCGCTGTCCGCATATTTGGTCAGCAGCGCATCGAGAATCTCGGCGGCCTTTTCTCCGTATTTGGTGAAATAGTTACGTTTACGGACATGTTCCGCACGTTCTTTTCGCGTCAGCGGGGGCTGGTCGAACACGATATGCAGAATCAAATCAAACGGGTCAAGATCTTTTCCGATCTCATCGCAGAGATCATCAAAGAACACGCCGCGCTTTTCCAGTTCCTCTACGACTGCCTGCTTTCTATCTGCGTCGTTCCATGCGGAAAGGAACTCGTCCAGAGAAGCATACTGGTTGCGAACATTGCGCTTTGTATAGTCGATCAGGCTTTCCGTGATGAGATTGCCGTTCTTATCGAGATACTGAACGTGCTTCTGAGATACCGTAACCGGTGTACCGCCGAGAACGTATTTTGGCTTTTTCTCGCCGCCGGGAGGCGTTACCTTCGGAGGCGTCTCCGGGCCGGGGCCGGGCTTGTACGGTTCATAATCATCCTGCTGTTCGATTGGGCCGTCGAAATCCGGATCGTGGAACAGGCGCGTGACATCACGAAAATCGAAGATTGTGAAATACAATTTGCCGAGATCTTCGCGCACACGGGTGCCACGACCGATGATCTGCTTGAATTCCGTCATGGAACGGATATTGGAATCCAGAACGATGTATTTGACCGTCTGGACGTCAACGCCTGTGGAAAGGAGCTTGGAAGTCGTGACGAGCACCGGATACTGGCTTTCTACGTTTCGGAAGTTATCGAGCTGCTTCACGCCTTCTTCATCGTTGGCGGTAATCCGCATTACGTAGCGGTCGTCCACGGCGCACATATCGGCGTTTTCGTTGATCAACGCACGTCGCATACGATCCGCGTGCTCTTGATCCACGCAGAAGAAGATGGTTTTGTCCATCCGGCAATCATGCTTTTTCAGGTAGTCGGAAACGGTCTTCGCCACCAGTTTGGTACGCCGTTCCAGCACGAGGTTTTTGTCAAAGTCGGTCGTGTTGTAAACGCGGTTGTCTATGATCTCGCCATTATCATCAAGCTGCCCATCATAGGGGACAAAGCCCTCGATATCGCGGTCGAAGAACACGCGGATCACGCGATAGGGGGCAAGAAAGCCGTCGTCGATGCCTTGTTTCAAAGAATACGTATAAATCGGTTCGCCGAAGTAATCGATGTTTGAAACCGTATTCGTTTCTTTCGGCGTGGCAGTCAGGCCAATCTGTGTTGCGGAAGTGAAGTATTCCAACACCTCACGCCACTGGCTGTCCGCCTTTGCACTGCCTCGGTGGCACTCATCTACGACGATCAGATCAAAGAAACCGGGGCTGAACTGTTCAAACAGACTGTTGGCGTCATTGTCCTCTCCGGTAAGCCCCTGATAGAGTGCAAGATAGATTTCATGGGCGGTATCAAAGTTTTGTTTCGTTACCCACGTCATTTTGTCTTTGAATGGGGCGAAATCGTTGGTGAAAGTCTGCGAGATCAGCGCAGTACGGTCTGCAAGGAACAGAATGCGCTTTTTGATTCCCGCTTTCCATAGACGCCAGATGATCTGGAACGCTGTGTACGTCTTGCCGGTACCCGTAGCCATAACGAGAAGGATGCGGTTTTCGCCGTTGGCAATCGCCTCAACCGTTTTGTTGATGGCGTTCATCTGGTAATAGCGGGGTTGCTTATCAGGATTATCGGAATAATAGGGCTCGTCAATAATCTGGTCCTGGGACGGGCTAACATGCGCCTGCTCGTGGTACATCCGCCACAATGTATCAGGCGAGGGGAATTCATCCAACGAGAGCGTGATCTCCACATCACCCTCGGTAATGTATTTGTTATGAAAGACAAAACCGTCGCCGTTGGAAGAGAACACAAACGGAACGTCCATCATTTTGGCGTAGTTCAGCGCCTGCTGCATGCCATCCCCAATAGTGTGGTTGTTATCTTTTGCCTCGACGATCGCAATGGGCTTATTGGGCTTGTAGAAGAGAACGTAATCCGCTTTCAGCGGTTTCTCTCGCTTGCAGGTCTTACCGCGAGCAATAATGCGTCCTTTTGTGATGGGGTATTCTTCCCGCATCTGAGAAAAGGAACTCCAGCCTGCTTTGACGATAGCGGGCGTAATGTATTTTGTACGGATGTCGGCTTCGGACAGTTCTTTTTTGTTGAAATCAGTCATTTTGATTCCTCCGTCAAGTTATCCTGTTCGGGGATAACCTCTGAAATATCATCAAGGCCGCAGCCTAGCACATCGCAGATTTTATAGAGAGATTCTACTTGTACGGACTGATTCTTGCCCATCTTAGCTATTACGTTTGTAGTTAAACCGGCTCGCTTTCTGAGCTGCGTTTTCGTCATATTTTTATCTATGAGCAATTTCCAAAGCTTGTTGTAGCTAATAGCCATCGCCGTACCTCCAATCCAAACCAACCATATTGGCGTTACAACATCTTTATTATACTCGACTCGTCTCGAACTGTCAACATCTGATTGATTATCTCAATATTTGCTTTATAGTTTTGCTTCCATTTACTCCATAATTGGATTCAATATGAAAAAACAGCGACCACATGAATCTCTCCACATGGTCGCTATTTCTTTTGCCGCCTGAGGCTGTCCTTCGTGTTTTATTGGCTACACTCCGGCGCACACCCCTTTGGCGGTCATTTTTGGCGGAGAAGAAGGGATTTGACGCATTTTCCCCTTGTGGAAAATGTAAGGTTGCGTCGTCCGACATGCCGACGCCCGACCTGCCACCGGCAGATCGGAACTGATTTTTCAAATCCCTTTTTCTATATTTCCGCAAAAAAAATGACCGCCATTTGGCGGTCATTTTTGGCGGAGAAGAAGGGATTTGCCGCATTTTCCCCTTGTGGAAAATGTAAGGTTGCGTCGGCCGACATGCCGACGCCCGACCTGCCACCGGCAGATCGGAACTGATTTTTCAAATCCCTTTTTCTTTATTTCCACAAAAAATGACCGCCATTTGGCGGTCATTTTTGGCGGAGAAGAAGGGATTTGAACCCTTGCGCGCTTTTTACACGCCTACTCCCTTAGCAGGGGAGCCCCTTCGGCCTCTTGGGTACTTCTCCGAATCGTTTGTCTTTATGAAGCGGGAAAGAATGGCGGAGAGAGTGGGATTCGAACCCACGGCCCGTTGCCGGGTCACCGGTTTTCAAGACCGGCTCCTTAAACCGCTCGGACATCTCTCCGTACTTGTTTAGGCTAAAATATAGTATCATGTTGCCTGTGCTTTGTCAACTAATTCTTTTTTGGCGTTGTTTTTTGCAGGGAAATGCAGTATGATAATAGGACAAAGATCCGTATTTTGAAGGAGGCGGCCGGATGATCTGCAATGTACATTCCCTCGGCTTGAGCGGCATCAACGGGTATGAGGTCCAGGTGGAATGCTATATCACCAACGGCTTGCCCGCCTTTGAGATCGTCGGCCTGCCCGACGCAGCGGTGAAGGAGGCCCGGGAGCGGGTCCGCGCCGCGGTCAAGAATTCAGGCTTTAAATTCCCCGTCAGCCGTATTACCTGCAATCTTGCGCCCGCCGGCACCA
This sequence comes from Oscillospiraceae bacterium, assembly GCA_015068455.1. Lineage (GTDB taxonomy): Bacteria > Bacillota > Clostridia > Oscillospirales > Oscillospiraceae > SVMC01. The sequence goes on from SVKO01000002.1 coordinate 378,117, forward strand.
GAAAATCCGGCACCCTGTATGATCTTCCCATTCTGCTGGGCATCCTCTGCGCAACCGATCTGTGCCGTCTGCCGAAGGAGCGCTGTGCATTCCTGGGCGAACTGAGTCTGGAAGGAGCCGTGCGCCCCGTGCCCGGCGTCCTGCCCATGGCTCTGGCGGCAAAGGAGCAGGGGATCGAGAGCCTCTACGTCCCCGCGGAAAACGCCCCGGAGGCCACCCTGGCCCAGGGGATCACGGTCTATCCCGTGAAAGACGTTTCTCAGCTTGTTTCCCATCTGCGCGCAGAAGCGCCCATCGAGCCCCAGCCCGAGTGGAAGCCCGGCGGAGCAAAACACAAGGTGCTCGATTTCTGTGACGTCAAGGGTCAGGAGAACGCCAAGCGCGCTCTGGAGGTGGCCGCTGCGGGCAGCCACAACATCCTGCTCGTCGGCCCGCCGGGTTCCGGCAAGAGCATGCTGTCGCGCCGTCTGCCGTCGATTCTGCCGGACATGACCCGCGAGGAGGCCCTGGAGGCGACCAAGATCCGTTCCGTTCTCGGGCTGCTGCCTTCGGATGATCCCCTGGTGCGCGAGCGGCCCTTCCGCAGTCCCCATCATACGATTTCCTCCGCCGGTCTGGCCGGCGGCGGTACCAATCCCCGGCCCGGCGAGGTATCCTTGGCCCACAACGGCGTCCTGTTCCTGGATGAGCTGCCGGAGTTCCGCAAGGAAACGCTGGAGGTGCTCCGCCAGCCGCTGGAGGACGGCTTCGTGACCATCTCCCGGGTGAACGGCGCGGTGAGCTATCCCAGCGATATCATGCTGGTCTGCGCCATGAACCCCTGCAAGTGCGGCTGGTACGGCGATTCCAGCGGCCGCTGCACCTGCTCAAAATCCGCAGTCGACGCCTATCTGAGCCGGATCTCCGGGCCCCTGCTCGATCGCATCGACATGATCGTGGAGGTCGCCTCCGTGGATTTTGACAATCTGCGCAGACGAACCCCCGCCGAGCCGTCTTCAGAGATCAAAAAGCGGGTGGACGCCGCCCGGGCGCGGCAGCACGCGCGCTTTGCCGGCTCCGATACCCAGTGCAACGCCCGCATGACGCCCGCCCAGATGCGCGCCATCTGCATCCTCGATGAAGAATGCACCGCCCTGATGCGGGAGGCCTTTGACGCCCTGGGGCTGACCGCCCGGAGCTATGACCGCATTCTCCGCGTGGCACGCACCGTCGCCGACCTCGACGGCAGCGATCAGATCCAATCCCACCACCTGGCGGAGGCCATCCGATATCGGTCCTTCAAGCTGGGAGAGACATAAAGGAGTTTTTCAATGTACGAACATTTTCTGCTCAAGCTGGGCGAGATCGTCCTGAAGGGACAAAACCGCTGGCAGTTTGAAAACAAGCTCAAACAAAACGTCAACCGCCGAATGCGTCCCTTCGGAGACTTTCGCGTGAATATCATCCAGTCCACCGTCTTTGTGGAGCCGCAGAGTGAGGACTGCGATCTCGACGGCGCCTGGGAGGCCTGCCACTATATTTTCGGCGTGGTGGCCCTGTGCCGCTGCCGGGCATGCAACAAGGATCTGGACGCCATCTTCGCCGCCGTACAGGAATATCTGGACGACGATCTGCTCTCCGCCCAGAGCTTCAAGGTGGAGTCCAAGCGGGCGGACAAGCGATTCCCCCTCAACTCCATCCAGATCTCCCAGGAGATCGGCGGGCGCATCGCCGAGGCCTATCCCCATCTGAAGGTGGACGTGCACCATCCCGGCTATACCGTCAATGTGGAGATCCGCGATCAGTACGCCTATGTCCACGGCCCCGCCGAGCCCGGCGCGGGCGGACTGCCCACCGGCGTGGGCGGACGGGCCATGGTTCTGCTCTCCGGCGGCATCGATTCGCCCGTGGCGGCGCACATGATGGCCAAGCGCGGCGTGGAGATCGAGTGCGTCCACTTTTTCTCCTATCCCTATACCTCGGAGCTGGCCAAGGACAAGGTCATTGAGCTGGCCCGCCTGATCACAAAATACTGCGGCCGCATGACCCTGAATATCGTCGGTTTCACGGAGATTCAGGAGGCCATCCGCGACAACTGTCCCGAGGAATATTTCACCCTGATCATGCGCCGGTTTATGATGGAGATTTCCGAGCGCATTGCCCGGGATCATGGCTGCGGCTGCATCGTCACCGGCGAAAACCTCGGCCAGGTGGCCAGCCAGACCATGGAGGCCATGGCGGTGACTTCGGCGGCGGTGAACCTGCCCGTGTTCACGCCTCTCATTGGCATGGATAAGGAGGAGATCGTCACCAGAGCCCGGCAGATCGGCACCATGGAGACCTCGATCCTGCCATATGAGGACTGCTGTACTGTCTTTACGCCCCGGCATCCCCGCACCAAGCCCACCCTGGAGCAGGTGCTGCGGGCCGAGCACAAGCTCGACCGCCAGGCTCTGATCGCCCGGGCGCTGGAGAACACGGAGCTTATGAAGGTCCGGTACCATGGATGAGGCGAAGCGGGCAGTTGCCGCATTAAAGGCGGCGGGGAAGACCGTCGCCACGGCGGAGTCCTGCACCGGCGGGCTGATCGGCAAGCTGCTGACAGATATCTCCGGCAGCTCCGCGGTCTATCCCGGCGGTGTGATCTCCTATGCTTATGAGGTCAAGCATGCGCTGCTGGGTGTGGATGAAGCTCTGCTCCGGGAGAAGGGCGCAGTCTGCGCCGAGGTGGCGAAGCAGATGGCCGAGGGCGTCCGTTCCCGTCTGGGGACGGATTACGGCCTGGCAAGCACCGGCATTGCCGGTCCCGGCTCCGATGAATTTGACCGCCCCGTGGGGCTTGTGTATCTGGCCGTTGCCGGCGGGGATTCGACCCGGGTATACGAGCATCGTTTTTCCGGCACCCGGGCGGCGGTCCGCAGACAGGCGGCGTCCATGGCGCTGGAGCATCTTCTGGAGCATATTATGCAACGTTCCGACGCGGATTTGCGTTAACATAAGCAGACAGAATGAAGAAGGTGAGCGTTTGAAGAGAAAAAGAATCATTGCCCTGATTGCCGTGGTGGTTTTCTGCATCTCAGCCATGCAGGTTTTCGTTTCCGCCTACGACATTCGCAATGTTCGCGCCCCCGTCAGCGCCTCCAAAATCGTCTACGGCTACTCCGGCGAGGGTCGGGAACTGGTGGCCTATAAATTCGGAAACGGCAGCAATGTTCTGGTGGCCGGCTTCGGCATTCACGGCTACGAGGACAATTTCCCGAAGGACGGCGGCTGTCTGGTCTATACGGCGGACCAGCTCATGAAGCTGCTGGACAGGAACCGGCAGTACATTACGGACTACGGATGGACGGTGTACATCCTGCCATCCATGAATCCCGACGGGCTGATCAGCGGCTATACCGAAAACGGACCCGGACGATGTACCACCACCTATCTGGACGCCAACGGCAACCTCATCCGTGGGACCGGCGTGGATCTGAATCGCTGCTTTCCCACCTCCTGGACCGCCTATTCTTCCGAGCGCAACTTTAACGGGCCCAAGCCGCTGAGCGCAAAAGAGGCGCAGGCGCTGGCTGGATTTGTCAAAAGCGTAAAGGGGAAAGGCTGCAATATCTGCTTGGACGTGCACGGCTGGTATACACAGACCATCACATCCACCGGCAGAGAGGGCACCCTGTTCAAAACCTTTGCCAAGCGTTTTCCCAAGAATACCTTTGCCAACTGCGCCACCGCCATCGGCTACTTCACCGCATACACCACGGAGATAGGCTATCAGTCCTGCCTGTTTGAGTTCCCGGACGGGCTCAAATCCATGGAAGAATTTCAAAAAAGCGGCTATTGCGAGGATTTCAACGCCTGCGTGCTGGATTTGCTGAAGGCCTGCGGCACCTACAACGGCCACAGCCTCTCCTGCGCCAGCAGGGGTTTCACAGACGTCATCCCATGGGCCTGGTACCATGACTCCGTGGACTATGTCCTGGAAAAGGGAATTTTCAACGGACTCAACGCCACGACGTTTGCGCCCAATACGACCATGAACCGGGCCATGCTCGTCACCACGCTTTGGCGGATGTCCGCAGATCTGATCGAGCAAAAGGGCGAGAGCTCCGTGGCCGAGCCGGTGGACGAACCGCTGGATGAACCGCCGGGCTTCTCGGATGTTGTTCCGGGTGCCTGGTATTCCGAAGCGGTGGCCTGGGCTGCGGAAAGCGGGATCGTCAACGGGTATCCCGACGGCACTTTCCGCCCGACGGCGCCGCTGACCCGGGAACAGATGGCCGCAATCTTCTATCGTTACGCCGTTTGGTGCGAGCGCAGCGTTTCCACAAATGCGACGCTGAATGGATTCGCGGATGCGGCGAAGGTCTCAAATTTTGCGGCCGAGCCCATGCGCTGGGCCTGCGGGGTCGGGCTGATCCAGGGCGTGAGCAGCGGAAATCAAACGCTTTTGCAGCCGAAGGGAACCGCCACCCGGGCCCAGGCGGCGGCGATCATCATGCGTTATCTCGAGGGCGCCGGAAAAGGCGTTCCGAGCAAGGCGCCGGTGAAATGCTTCTATGAGCCGACCGTTTTAGACGGCCCGACGGCAGACAGCGGAAACTAAAAAAACACGGGAGAGGCGTTACGCCTCTCCCGTTTCGTTTATTGCCAGCGACGCTTCGTACAGCTCGTTCTTTTTGATCCCTGTCTGCTCGGCCACATGCTTGGCCGCCGCCTTTCTGGACAGCCCGTCGCGCATCAGCGATTGAACCTGCCGGACGGCTGCCTGAATGTCCGGCGCGTTCTGCACCGGCTGCGCACCCTCCACCACCAGGACGTATTCGCCCCGGGGCGGCGCGGTTTGCAGGAGTTCCAGAGCGCCGGCCAGGGTGGTGCGGGTGTACTCCTCATAAAGCTTCGTCAGTTCCCGGCACAGGCTGATCCGCCGGCCTCCGCCGAAAGCGGCGGCCAGGGCCTCCAGAGTTTGGCCGAGACGGTGGGGCGCTTCGTAAAAGATCATGGTGCGCGTCTCGCTTTTGAGCTCTGCCAGACGGACGGCGCGCTCTTTTTTCTGCATCGGGAGAAAACCCTCAAAGCAGAATCTACCCGTGGGAAGACCCGAAGCGCACAGGGCGGTCACAAGGGCGCAGGGGCCGGGGATCGCACAGACGGTGATCCCGGCGTCGATACACAGCCGGACCAGATCCTCGCCGGGATCGGAGATGGCCGGGGTGCCCGCGTCGGTCACCAGAGCGCAGGTTTCACCCGATTCCAGGCGTTTGACGATGGCAGGGCCGCTCCTGGCCTTGTTGTGCTCGTGATAGCTCACGAGTTCTTTTTTCAGATCCAGGGCGTTCAACAGCCGCAGGCTCACGCGGGTGTCCTCCGCGGCAATGAAGTCGGCGTCCGCAAGCACAGCGCGGCAGCGGTCGGAGATATCCGAGAGGTTGCCGATGGGCGTGGGGACGAGATACAGGGTTCCGGGCATATTGGCCTCCTAAATCAGGGCAGATGATAGATCCGGCGGTATTCCGCAGAAGGCGCGCCGGAAGGATCGTTCAGAACAAGATCGGGCAGGATTTTAAGACCGACGCTCCCGCCGAGGCGGGCTTCCACAAGGATCAGGGATACGTTTGCGCCGGCATGATGGCGCACCAGGCGCAGGCGCTTCGGCTCCAACTGACGGCTGCGCAGGGTGGACAGGAGCTCCGCCAGCCGTTCCGGCCTGTGCACCAGGCAGAAGCTGCCGCCATGTCGCAGGAGCCGGGCGGCGGAGGCGCACAGTTCGTCGAACGTGCACAGCCGTTCCGTCCTGGCGATCGCTTCCGCTTCATCCGGCGGCTCCAGGCCGCTGCCGGCGGGGAAATAGGGAGGATTGGACGCAACAGCGTCGAAGCTGCCGGCGTCCAGCATACTCTCCAGGGCGCGCAGATCCGCCCGGACGACCCGAAATCGATCCTCCAGAGCGTTGATTTCAATGTTTCTGCGGGCAATATCGCAGGCCTTTTCCTGGATTTCCACACCGATGACGCGGCAATCCGGATCGGCGGCGCAAAGAAGGATTCCCAGCGTGCCGCCGCCGCAGCCGAGATCGACGACCGATTTGCCCCGCAGCGGGGCGCAGAAATCCGCCAGCAGGATCGAATCCGTGCTTATACGAAAGGCGCCGTCCTGCTGCAGGAGTTTCATCCCATTGGAGAGCAGCTCAAAGCGTTCCATAATACCACTCATAATAACACCCCTGTGCGATGCACAGGGGTGTTATCGTAGGTCACTTACTGCGCTTCGATCGCTTCGATCGGGCAGGCGCCGGCGCAAGCACCGCACTCCACGCACTGATCGGCGTCGATCACGAACTTGCCGTCGCCCTCGGCGATGATGCCCAGGGGGCAGGTCTCGGCACAGGTGCCGCAGCTGACGCAAGCGTCGGTAATGAAGTATGCCATTTTGTATACCTCCATAAGTATATTGCTTTCGCGTTTTTATTGTAACATGGTTTTTTCAAAATGCAATACAAAATAAAAAAATTCTCAATTCATTCATACATTTTTTATAAGTATGAAGAAGGGCGGGCTTGGGAATGATTTTCCGGGAAACGGAGGGCGAAAAATCATGAAACGGACCGGATTTGACAGACATTGCGCCCGCGCCCTTCGAAATGCCGGCGCCGTCGCCCGGGAAATGGGCCACTGCTTCGTCGGCAGCGAGCACCTTTTGCTGGCGCTGAGCATGGAGCCGGAATGCCGGGACATTCTTTGCAGATACGGCGCGGACACGGACCGCCTGTATCGGGCCGCCGTGCAGCTCCGGGGAATGGGCGACCGCGGAACGCCCCTTGTGCAGGGCTTGTCCGACGGGGCGGACCGTATCATCGGGGCGGCATTGCAGGCTTCAGAGGTTCTCAGCCTGCGGCGGCTGCTGTGGGCGGTCTGCGCGGAAAGAAACACCACGGCGGCGCTGATGCTTTTGCTGTGCGGCGCGGATACGGCGCGGCTTTGCTCGGAGATCATGCCGGAAGGGGAGAGACAGGACATGAGGCTTTTGGAACAGTTCGGGATCGATATGCTGGAAAAGTGTACGGATTCAGATCCTGTCATCGGACGGGAGGCGGAAATCGAGCAAATCATCGAGGTGCTCTGCCGGAAGCATAAGAACAATCCCGCCCTGGTGGGCGATCCCGGCGTGGGGAAGACCGCCATCGTGGAGGGTCTGGCCCGGCGCATGGCCGCGAAGCAGGTGCCGCCGCCCCTGCGGGGCAAGCTGCTCTACAGCCTCGACACCTCCGTGCTGGTGGCGGGGACAAAATACCGCGGCGAATTTGAAGAGCGGATGCGGGATCTGCTTACGGAAATCGAAAAGGCGGGAAACATCATCCTCTTCATCGACGAGATGCACATGCTGGTGGGAGCGGGGGCGGCAGAGGGGGCCATCGACGCCGCAAACATCCTCAAGCCTGCCCTGGGGCGGGGGCGGGTTCAGATCGTCGGGGCCACCACCCAGGAGGAATACCGAAAGTGCATCGAGAAGGACGCCGCCCTGGAGCGGCGGTTCCGCCGCATCCGGGTGGAAGAGCCCGGCGAGACGCAGACCCTGGAGATCCTGCGGGGACTGCGTCCGGGGCTGGAAAAGCATCACAGCGTGAAAATCGGCGAGGAGGCCATTGCGGCGGCGGTCCGCATGTCGACGAGATATCTCAGCGGCTATTTCCTGCCGGACAAGGCCCTGGATCTGCTGGATGAGGCGGCGGCCCACGCCGGCCGGCGCGCCGCCGGGAGCCGCGCACAGACCGGGCTGGATGAGGAATTGAAGCGGGCCATTGCCCGGGAGGATTTTGCCGAGGCGCTGGCTCTGCAGGAGCGGATCCGATCCCTGTATGACCGGCAGACGCCGCATACGGTGGGCGCCGGGGATGTGGCATATGCCGTCTTTGCCCGGACGGGGATCCCGGTGACGGCGCAGCGGGAGGACGGGGCGCTGAATCATCTGGAGGATACCCTTTCCCGCCTCGTGATCGGGCAGGGCGCGGCGGTGCAGGCCGTTGCGGACGCGGTGCGGCGGGGCAGAACGGGGCTTTCAGGACCCGACCGGCCCGCGGCCTGCATCCTGCTGACGGGCCCCACGGGCGTGGGGAAGACCCTGCTTTGCAAGGCGCTGGCGAAGGAGGTTTACGGCTCGGAGCAGGCCATGATCCGGCTGGACATGACGGAGTACGCCGAACCGAACGCCGCAGCCCGTCTGATCGGCGCGCCGCCGGGCTATGTGGGCTATGATGAGGGCGGGACGCTGACGGAGCGGGTGCGCAGAAAACCCTATTCGCTGGTTCTGTTCGATGAGATCGACAAGGCCCATCCCGAGGTACGGGCCGTCCTCCTGCAGCTCATGGATGACGGCAGACTGACCGACCGCGCGGGCAGGACGGTGGATTTTCGCAACACCCTGGTGCTGATGACGGCGAATGTGGGCGCGGATGAAACCGGCGGGGGCATGGGCTTTGCGCCCGGGGCACAGGCGGAAAGGATCCGAAGCCGGCTGAAACAGCATTTTTCTCCGGAATTCCTGGGCCGGCTGGACGCAGTGGCTGTATTCGAACCGCTGACTTTGGAAGCATTGGAGCAGATTTCGCTGCAGCAGCTTGCTCAGATCCAAAAGCAGTCCGCCGAAAAGGGCTGTCGCTTTACCTGGACACAGGAGGTTCCGGCGTTTCTCGTGCAGCTGGCGGGCAGGGAGGCCGGGGCAAGAGGCGTCCGCAGCGTCATCACGCGGGAGGTCGTATCGCCCCTGGCAAGGCTGCTTTTGGAAAAGCAAAAAGAAAACGCGATTTTTCTGAATATCCGGGATAATGAATTGGTTTTGGATTCGTCAGAATCATGATGAACCACCGGTAGGCATTGCCATGTGCCTGCCGGTTTTGCATACGGAGTTGATATAAGACTTCCGGTGTGATAATATAAAATAAACCGAGTGATGTCTGTTTTAAGACGCGTGAGGAGATAATTCTGATGAAAACAGAGAGAATTAGGAATAAAAAGTACAGTGCGGAAACGCCGGAAAGCCGCAGAATCCTGATCGGCGGCATTGGATTCATGCATGTCTTATCCATTGGATTCATGATATTTTTCTTTGTACGTTTTGGAACGAAAGATGTTTACGTTTGGCTGTTATTCTTGTTCTTCTTCGGCATACTGGGTTTTTTAGATTATTCGCTTTATAGCCTCCGTTTGATATACAGGTCATTTCTCAAATACCAATTCAAAGAGGATGGAATCCATTGCAGCGGACTTGGTATCAGAAAGCACACGATCGCCTGGGATTCGATACGTTCATATGGACTTGGCGGCGTATTTGAAGCGATCACAGATCAGTATGGCAATCTGCTTTCGCATAAGCTTGGTTTTTCCGTTTTTTACTTTTCACAGGAGCCGTATGAGGATTTCAGGGAAAGGCCACTAAAACGAAAAAGTCAAATGCTTCTGGAATATCGGAAAGACGCCTGGGAAGCGGCGACGGCGTATATGCCGGAGGACATGAAAAACAATCTGGAAAACTGTATTCAAAGCAGGCAAGACGGTTTTTTCAGAAGATGATCGAAGATTGAGCGCTCTTGCCGCTCCCTTTGGGAGAGGCGTCGCTGCGGAAATCGTTGGCAATGTACGGGCATTTCCCTCTCAGTTACGGCTTCGCCGTGCCAGCTCCCCCGGAGGGAAGAGCCAAGTGAAAAGCACATGTAAAAAAGGAAAAACGGAGGCATGTGGGCATGCCTCCCTGCGGAAATGAAGTATAATCCCCGATTATAACGTAAAACCCCCTCCGGTGAACCGGAGGGGGTTTGCGTTTGGTATCAGGCCTCTCGCTCGGAGTAGTGGTAGGTCTGCTCGAGCATCATGTCCTTGATCTTCATCAGGCGGATCTGGGTGCTGCGCTCGTTTTCGTCCAGCTTCATGGTGATGAACTTGATCTTCTGCTGGGCGTCGGGGATCATGACGTGCTCCAGGGCGTTGACGCGCCGGCGGGTCTTCTCGATCTCAATGGCCATGAGCTGGCAGGACTTTTCGATCTCTGCCAGCCGCAGAAGATCCGGCAGCAGGTCCGACAGGGACTTGACCGCACCGTCCAGATCGGAGGACGTGAAGGCGTAGCCGTAGGGGTAGATGTCGCCTTCGTCGGGGGTGCGGGTCTTGGCCTCAAAGACGGGGATATTGACGCTCATGACGTTCTTCGTGCCCGCTTCGAGGTAGACCTCCTGCTTCGGCGCCAGCAGCGCGGCGTTCAGCGTCGCGTCGGATACGCCGGCCTTGGCCAGCACGAAATTGCGGTTCGCCTCGGCAATGCCGGCCTCCACCTTTTCGCGCAGGGCCTTGTTCTCCCGGACGAGCTCCAGGAACTGACGCATCAGCTCATCGCGCTTGTCCTTGAGCAGCTTGTGGCCGCGGGTGGCCGTCACCAGCTTTTTCTTCTGGCGGCTCAGCTCCATACGAGTGGGGTTCACCTGTGCAGATGCCAAAATGTTCCCTCCTCCCGTTACTTGCCGTAGTACAGATCCAGATACTTGTCGTCGATACGCTTCAGCTCACTGCGGGGCAGGATGGACAGCAGCTTCCAGCCGATGTCCAGGGTCTGCTCGATGTCGCGGTTGGCATTGTAGCCCTGGGAGACGTACTCGGCCTCGAAGGCGTCGGCAAACTTGGCGTAGATCTTGTCGATATCGGTCAGCGCAGCCTCGCCGAGGACGATCATGAGCTCCTTGGCCTCCTTGCCGCGGGCATAGGCGGCGAAGAGCTGGTTCATGGTGTTGGCGTGGTCGGCTCTCGTCTTGCCCTCGCCGATGCCCTTATCCTTCAGACGGGACAGGGACGGCAGCACGTCGATGGGCGGCGTGACGCCCTTGCGGTACAGGTCGCGGCTCAGAATGACCTGGCCCTCGGTGATATAGCCCGTCAGGTCGGGGATGGGATGGGTCTTGTCGTCCTCGGGCATGGTCAGGATGGGGATCATGGTGATGGAGCCGGACTTGCCCTTCTGGCGGCCTGCGCGCTCGTAGAGGGAGGCGAGGTCGGTGTACATATAGCCGGGGTAGCCGCGGCGGCCGGGAACCTCCTTGCGGGCGGCGGAGACCTCACGCAGGGCGTCGGCGTAGTTGGTGATGTCGGTGAGGATGACCAGCACGTGCATGTTCTTCTCGAAGGCCAGGTACTCCGCGGCGGTCAGCGCCATGCGGGGCGTGGAAATACGCTCGACGGCGGGGTCGTTGGCCAGGTTGATGAACATGACCGCCCGGTCGATGGCGCCGGTCTCCTTGAAGCTCTGGATGAAGAAGTTGGACTCCTCGAAGGTGATGCCCATGGCCGCGAAGACCACGGCGAAGGGCTCGGTGGTGCCGCGCACCTTGGCCTGGCGGGCGATCTGGGCGGCCAGGTTGGCGTGGGGCAGACCGGAGGCGGAGAAGATCGGCAGCTTCTGGCCGCGGACCAGGGTGTTCAGTCCGTCAATGGCGGAGATGCCGGTCTGGATGAATTCCTCGGGGTAGCTGCGGGCGGCGGGGTTCATGGGCAGGCCGTTGATGTCCATGCGGGCGTCGGGCAGGATCTCGGGGCCGTTGTCGATGGGGCGGCCCAGGCCGTCGAAGACGCGGCCGAGCATATCCTCGGAAACGCCCAGCTCCATGCTGCGGCCCAGGAAGCGGACCTTGCTGTCGGCCAGGTTGATGCCCGTGGCGGACTCGAACAGCTGCACGGTGGCGATGTCGCCGTTGATTTCCAGGACCTTGCAGCGGCGGGTTTCGCCGTTGGCCAGCTCGATTTCACCCAGCTCGTCGTAGGAGACGTTTTCAACGCCGCGCACCAGCATCAGAGGGCCGGCGACCTCCTGGATCGTTCTGTATTCCTTCGGCATTTACATCGCCTCCTTCAGCGTTTTGGAAAGCTCGGTGGTCAGGTCGTTGAGCACGCTCTCGTATTCCGCATCGATGTTCTCGGGGGCGGTGTACTTGAAGCGGCCGATGCGCTCGCGCACGGGCAGCTTGACGAGCTGCTCCACGTCGGCGCCGCGGTTCAGGGCCTTGACGGAGTCGTTGTAGTAGGCAAGCACCAGCTTCATGAGCAGGTACTGCTTTTCCAGCGGCGTGTAGGTGTCGATCTCATGGAAGGAATTCTGATGCAGGAAGTCCTCGCGGATGGACCGGGCGGCCTCCAGCTTCAGACGATCGGGGGCGGACAGGGCGTCCATACCGACCAGCTGGACGATCTCCTGCAGCTCGGCTTCGTCCTGCAGCAGGCGCATCATCTGACCGCGGCTGGCCATCCAGTCGTCGTGGACGTTGGCGTTGAACCAGTCGGCCATGGAGTCGATATACAGGGAATAGGAGGTCAGCCAGTTGATGGCAGGGAAGTGGCGCTTGTATGCCAGGGAGGAGTCGAGGCTCCAGAACACCTTGACGATGCGCAGGGTGGCCTGGGAGACGGGCTCGGAGATATCGCCGCCGGCGGGGGAGACCGCGCCGATGACGCTCAGTGCGCCCTCGCGGCCCTCGCTGCCCAGGGCGATGACGCGGCCGGCGCGCTCATAGAACTGCGCCAGACGGCTGCCGAGGTAGGCGGGGTAGCCTTCTTCGCCGGGCATCTCCTGCAGACGGCCGGACATCTCGCGCAGAGCCTCGGCCCAGCGGGAGGTGGAGTCGGCCATCAGGGCGACGCTGTAGCCCATATCGCGGAAATATTCGGCGATGGTGATGCCGGTGTAGATGGAGGCCTCACGGGCCGCCACGGGCATATCGGAGGTATTGGCGATCAGCACGGTACGCTCCATCAGGGAGTAGCCGGTCTTCGGATCCTTCAGCTCGGGGAACTCGTTGAGAACGTCGGTCATCTCGTTGCCGCGCTCGCCGCAGCCGATGTAGACCACGATATCGGCGTCCGCCCACTTGGCCAGCTGGTGCTGGATGACGGTCTTGCCGCTGCCGAAGGGGCCGGGAACCGCCGCCACGCCGCCCTTGGCGATGGGGAACAGGGCGTCGACGACGCGCTGGCCGGTGACCAGGGGCATTTCGGGGGGCATCTTCTGCTGATAGGGACGGCCGGAGCGCACAGGCCACTTCTGCATCATGGTCAGGGGGCGCTCGCCCTTGTCGGTTTCCACGACGCAGACGGTCTGCTCAATGTTGAAGTCGCCCTCTTCGATGGACTTGATTTTGCCCTGCACGCCGTAGGGAACCATGATCTTGTGCACGACGATGGGCGTCTCCTGCACGGTGCCGATGATATCGCCGGCCTGGACCTCGTCGCCCGCCTGGACGGTGGGGACAAAGTGCCAGATCAGCTCGCGCTTCAGGGCGGGGACTTCCACACCGCGCTTGAGCAGATTGCCGCCGGAGATCTTCATAATGTCGTCCAGCGGACGCTGGATGCCGTCGTAAATACTTTTAATAAGACCGGGCCCGAGCTCCACGCTCAGGGGCATGCCGGTCGATTCCACGGGCTCACCCGGGCCGAGGCCGGAGGTCTCCTCGTAGACCTGTACCGAAGCACGGTCGCCGTGCACCTCGATGATCTCACCGATCAGGCGCTGGCTGCTGACGCGGACCACGTCGAACATATTGGCGTCGCGCATACCCTCTGCGATGACCAGGGGGCCTGCGACCTTCTGAATAATGCCAGAACTCATTTCGGATAATCACCCACCTTTCTAATTTTGGTTGTTAAAGATAATATCGGAGCCGACCGCCTGTTCGACGGATTTCTTGACCATCGCGATGCCCGCGCCGGTGTTGCCGGAGACGCCGGGGATCAGGATGATGGCCGGAAGCTGCTGCGTGCGATAGGCGTCAAGCTCTTCGCGCAGCTCGGCTGCAAGGGCTTCTGTGATATAAATGACAGCGTGGGAACCGCTCGCAATTTTCCGCAGGGTGGCCGCGGCCTGTTCGGCCGAGGTCGTGGGAAAGGTGTCGAGCCCCAGGGCGGCAAAGCCGTAGATGCTGTCGTAATCGCCGATCACTGCTGCTTTATACATACATTTCCCTCAATCTTTCCCGGATCGTGCCCTCCGGCATGCCGTTGAGCTTGCCGGTGAGGACCATGCGAACGCATTTGATCTCGTTCTCTCTAGCCAGCAGATAGGCCGCCAGAGGCCCGACGGTAAACGGATTGTATTTCTGCGGCTGCAGGCGGCGCATGATGAGGTTGTCGCACCAGCGCTCGAAGGCGGCGGGGGACTCCTGCAGGGCAACGGCGCCGTCGGCATAATCGGTGCCGGCAAGATACTCGGCCACTGCGCCGATGCCGCCGACGGCGGCGTGGGCCAGGGCATCCACGTCCAGACTCCCGCAGGGCGCCAGGGCGCGGCGGATGAATTCCAGACTCTTGCCGGTCTTGGCGCAGCGGGCAGCGATGCGCACATTGGCGCTGACCGCTGTCATCCGGGCGTATTCGTCCAGAACGTCGCTGCCGGAGGCCTTGCCGGCCTCGAGCATATCCTCCAGGGCGGCGCGGTCCAGGATCACGTCGCACAGCTGGCCGTCGCCGGTCTGCACCAGGGTCTCATAGGCCTGCAGGCCTGCCTCGCTCATGCGGCCGGGGAGCTGGGAGAACTCCTTGGCGCTGACACATTTGCGCACCGTATCGGCGTCCAGACGGCCGTTTTTCAGATACAGCCGCTCCGGCGCCAGGGTGGAGTTGGTGTAGATCTGCTTGATGGCTGCCTTGAGATTGTGGAAGTCGTCGGGAATGCGGAGCACGTCGAAGACCGACATGTCCTCCACCATTTCTCCGACGGTCTGCCAGGCGCGGTTTTTCTCGCCCTCGAGCAGGATCTCAGCCTCCAGCGGCTCGTCCGGCGCGCCCCAGCCCTTGTCGGCCAGGAGCCGGAGCGCGTCATCCGCGCTCTTGGCGGAGATCAGCTGCTCCAGACTCTGGGCGCTGAGCAGGCTCAGCTCCTTGGAGCGGATGCGGGCCACCGCGTAGGTAAAGTCGGTTTGCTTCAATGGGTTGCCTCCTTTCCGGATCAGGAGAACAACTTTTCGCGGACCACGTCCTGGAGCCGTTCCTTGTTTTCCTCAAACATGGCCTCAAAGGTGCAGTTTTCCTCAATGCCGCCGTAGGCCAGCACGAAGCCGCCGTTCAGATCCCGGGATTCGTCGCTGAGCGTCAGACTGCCGCCCTTTTTCGCGCCGATATCGGCCAGAGTGCCGCGGAAATAGGCGGGCACGCGGGCCAGGTCGGCGGCGGACAGGTACATGACGCCGTCGCCGGGCTGGGCGTATTTCTCGGCCAGCTTGCCAAGGAGCACAAAATAGTCGATGCCGTCCAGCCCCAGGAGCTTATTCTTTGCGGATTCGATGACGCCGTGGATCATCTCCTGCTTGGCGGTCAGGATCCGGTTCTTGCGCTGCATCTGTGCGCCGGATTCGCCCCGGGCAAGGATGTCTGCGCGCAGGGCGTCGGCGTCGGACTGCGCCTGGGCGTCGATCTTATCGCATTCTGCCTGGGCATTGGACAGGATCTCGGCGCAGTGCTCGTCAGCCTTGGCCTGGACCTCGGCGCCGGCGTTTTTGGCGTCAAGGCCGATTTTTTCGATGATTTTATCTAATCCAGTCATATCCATCCCCATTCCTTAGAAGATCGGGTGATGGATCAGATGTTGACGATGGCCAGGATGGAAACCAGCAGAGCCAGGATGGCGTAGGTCTCGACCATGGCGGGAAGGATCATAGCCTTGCCGAATTCTTCCGGCTTCTTTGCCACGACGCCGATGGAGGCGACGGAGGTCTTGCCCTGCATGATGGCGGACATCAGGCCGACAAAAGCCATGGGCAGGCAGGCCATGAGGAAGGACAGGCCCTCGGCAGTGGTCAGCTGACGGACGTTGCCGCCGAGCACGCCGATGTTGGAGAGGGCGATGAAGGCGATCAGCAGGCCGTAGATGCCCTGGGTGCCGGGCAGAAGCTGAAGGATCAGGACCTTGCTGAACTTTTCGGGATCTTCAGTGACAACGCCCGCGGCAGCGCGGCCGGCGATGCCGACGCCGATGGAAGAGCCGATACCGGCCAGGAGAGCGGCCAGCGCCGCGCCGAGAATAGCAAGAGAAACACCAGTAGTCATAGTTATTTATCCTCCGTGATTTTAATATATTTTGTGGGTGTCGAGAAGGGTTTGAATGCGCTGCCGCCGCCCTCGTAGAACTTTCCGAAGAATTCCACGAATTGCAGACGGTTGGTGTGGACATAAGCGCCCAGCACGTTGATCGCCAGGTTCAGGGTGTGGCCCAGGATGAATACCAGGATGAACACGATGGCGCCGACGACGCCGCCGCCCATCATGGAGCCCATCTGGTTGATGACCGAGGCGATGACGCCGGTGGCCAGACCCAGGGCCAGCAGACGGGAGTAGGACAGCACGTCGCTGAGCCAGCCGGTGGCTCCGTAGAGCTCATAGGCGCCCAGGGCAAGACGAACACCGAAGTTTTTCGTCTCGCGTTTGGAAAACACGATGATGCCCGCCGCGCCGGCGATGGTGAGGATCTTGGCCAGCAGTTTGACCGCCGGCGGGAAGTTGAATTCCATCTGCGCAATGGAGTGGAACAGGTCGCTGGGCAGGAGCATGAGCAGCAGGCCCACCAGCAGCATGAACCAAAGCACCACGTCGCAGAAGCAATCCATGTATTTCCGGTCCTTCAGGAGGCTGTAGCCCTTGAGGCCGAGGCCCAGGAACAGATGGATGATGCCGAAGAGGAAGCAGAAGATCAGCATCCGCATCGGATTATCCAGGGGCGTCATCCAGACCGCCGGGACGGTAAAGTCCTTATTGAAGAAGGTCTTGGCGATGACGGTGGGGGCGTCGCCGAAATAGGAGCCGAACATGATCCCCCAGAAGGTGGTGGAGATGCCGCAGTAGAGGAACATGGTCAGCATGCTCTTCATGCCGGCTTCCATATTCTTGTACTTCCGCAGCAGAATGAAGCAGCCGATGGTCATGATCAGACCGTAAGCCGCGTCGGACAGCATCAGGCCGAACAGGAAATAATAGCAGAAGGCCATGATGGAGGTCGGGTCGATCTCCCCCTTGTGGGGCATGCCGAAGGAGGACAGGACGCTCTCGGTGGGAGCGGCGAACTTGTTGTTCTGCAGGAGCACGGGCGCTTCTTCGTCCTCGGGCACATCCTCCAGCTCCACCACGCAGTCATAGCTGCTCTGGAGCTCGGCGGACAGGTCGGCGGCGTATTTCTCCGGGACGTAGCCGTTGAGGAAGAAGGTATGGCGGCTTTGCTGCAGCCCGCCGAGGACGGCATATTTCTCCGCGCGGGTTTTGTAGTAGTCGCGCATCAGCTCCAGGGTCCGGCGGTGCTCGCCCATCTTTTCCAAATCCGCCTCAGCCTTGTCGATCTGCTCCCGGATCTCATCCATCTGGGACGAGAGCTGATCGGCATAGGCCTCCGGGGTGGAGGAGGTATGCACGGACGGGCGGGAGAAGCCGCACTGGCGCAGGGCGTCGTCAAGCTGCTCTGCCTGGTCCGTGGGACAGACGGCGAAAATGCAGGTCTGGTCTGTGTCGGCGCTGATGATTTCCACGGAACATGCATCCAGCTCCGGCGCTGCGTTGGCCAGCATCTGCATAACCTGCTCCAGACTGTATTCCGCAGGAAGTGTGCCGATGAAAGCACGTGTGGTGGATGTGCCGGCATAATTCATGGGCACGTCCAGCCCCAGCCAGGGCATGAGCTGATCGTACTGCACCTGGGTCCGGGTCAGATTGGCCTTTTGCTCGGCGATCGACCGGCTGAGCTTCCCGATGCGGTCGGCCTTTTCGATGGCTTCGCCGCGGTTTTTCTCCATGACGCGGTAATCGGCCAGCCCGACTTCGCGCTTGCCCTCGAAGGAGGCAAGCAGGCCCTTCTTTTCCGGTGCGTAGGTGTCGAGGATCTTCAGCGCCTGGTCGGCCATATGGGAGAATTTCTCATATTTGGCGCAGCCCGCGCTGGTGTCGGTGCAGTGGAAGATGTCGGTGTCCTGATCGGCGTTGATCTGAACGATGCCCTTCCGCTGCAGAGATTCAAGGATCTGTTTTCTGTCGGTGTTTAGTGCACAAATGTGTATCTTTTGCATTTGCAACACTGCCATGTTGGAATCACCCTCTTTGCTGTTGGTATGGTCCGTTGACTGCGGGAACTCAGGTCATTTCCGCAATAACGGCTTCGATGGCGTCAGCCTCATTTTTGCGGCAGCGCGACGTGAGCGCTTCGATTTCGCGTGTCACGTCGTCAAAGGCCGCGCGTGCGGACGCCTCGCTGTCGTTTTGCGCCTGCGCTTTGGTTTCGGCCAGCTTGTCCGCCGCGCGGCGCTGCGCCTCGGCGATCATTTGCTCGGCCCGGGCCTGCGCGTTTACGACGGACTCGTTGGCGCTGACCTGCGCGGCACGGAGCGTGCGCTCCGCATTCAGCTCCGCTTCACGGATCGCGTCCATGGTCTGCTTTGCCATAATTGCACGTTCCTTTCCGGATATTCGGGGCGGCGAATGCAGTTCACCATCCTTCCTGCGTCCATCTGAAAAAGCGTCAGATTGAAGACGATCGTATGAATTGACCCAGAATAACCCATATTACTAAATACGCATATTATTATAATGAAGAAAAAAATAAAAATCAAGGATTAGTACACGGGATCTGCACGGAACGGCAGATTTTTCATTGTCGTTTTACACAATAAATCGATACCGCAGGGATTCAGAACGGAAACGCGGATCGGCGCCGAAAGAATTGGGAAAACCGGCCGTTTTCCGGGAATATCACAGGGATTTCCATGCGATTGTACGGGGCGATTTTCAAAGGCGCGGCCGGGGCGGCGCATTATTCATTTTCAGCGGGACTGACCGGCCGTGCGGGACGCGGAATACGGCGGCCAAATCCGTTTAAAAGTATTGATATGAAACGACTGTTTGAAGCGCTCGCCTCCGCTGCTGGCGCGGATCGGGCCTGCGGAGGGCAAATGGGGCGGATTTTTGAGACCATGGACGGTCCGGGATTCATATTCGCGTATAAACGCGGTCTGTCAGCCCCGCAGGGGCGCGCCGGGGCGCGCAGGTATTTTTTGTCGCTTTGCACAAAGCCGGAACAATCCGCCGTTCGGCCGTCCTTCGGGCGGGGGCTGCATTTTTCAATATGAATAAATACTGAAAACAGTTGAATATGTATTCTTCTTGCATTTTTTTTGAATTTGTGATATTATATTGCACAAGTTTTTGGCTCCCAGCGTCAGGATGCGGAACGGGTTCTCTCCCGTTCGCGCATTTTTAGCGCCGACAGCTGAGCAAGACGGGAGGATCCTCATGAAATACGACTGCGAAAAAATCTTACAGTGGACACAGGCCCTGTTGAAATATAATCATGATACGAAGCTCACCAGTGCGACGCCGCAGCAGCTGCACGACGCCCTGGGGCAGGCGGTCATGATGGAGATCAACGACTGCTGGATGCAGCACCGTCATCTCCGGGCGAAGACCCGCAAGGCCTACTATTTCTCCGCAGAGTATCTGATGGGCCGCATGGTCTATTCCAACCTCTACAATCTGGGGATTCTGGAGGAGCTCCGCGAGACGTTCGCTAAAAAGGGCGTGGATCTGGCCTGCCTCGAGGAAATTGAGGACGCCGCCCTCGGCAACGGCGGCCTGGGCCGTCTGGCCGCCTGCTTCCTGGACAGCGCCGTGTCCTGCGATCTGCCCCTGAGCGGCTACGGCCTGCGCTACAAGTTCGGCCTGTTCAAGCAGCATTTTGACGAGACGGGCAGCCAGCGCGAGCTTGCCGACGACTGGACCCACTACGGCGATCCCTGGAGCTACCGCCGTGACAACCACACCGTTACCATCGAGTTTGCCGACCAGACGGTGCTGGCCGTTCCTTATGATATGCCGATCATCGGCTACGGCACCGACAACATCGGCACCCTGCGGCTGTGGCAGTGCGAAGCGGTGGATGAGCTGGACTTCGACGCGTTCAACGCCCAGGATTATGCCCGGGCCCTCGACGCAAAGAACCGCGCGGAGGATATTACCCGCGTGCTCTATCCCAACGACTCCAACTATGAGGGCAAGCGTCTGCGCGTCAAGCAGCAGTACGTGATTTCCTCTGCGTCTCTGCAGGACATCCTGCGCGTCTATCTGCGAGATCACGGCGATCTGCACCGTTTCGCCGACTTTGTGACCATCCAGCTCAACGACACCCATCCGGCCATGTCCATCCCGGAACTGATCCGTCTGTTCCTGCGCGAGGGTCTGAGCTTCGACGAGGCGTTTGATCTTGCCCGCCGGACCTTCAATTATACGAACCATACCGTCATGGGCGAAGCCCTGGAAAAGTGGGATCTCAATCTCATGGCATCCGTGGTCCCCGAGATCGTGGAGATCATCCGCCGCATCGACGAGCGGCTGAAAAACGAGCATCCCGGCCTGTTCATCATCCGCGACAACATTGCCCACATGGCGAATCTCTCCGTCTACGTTTCCAGCTACGTCAACGGCGTTGCTCAGATCCATACGGAGATCCTGAAGAACGACGTTTTCCGCGACTGGTACGGCATCTATCCCCAGCGCTTCCAGAACAAGACCAACGGCATCACGCCGCGGCGCTGGCTGGGTCTGTGCAATCCCGAACTGACGGAGATGCTCGAAAGTCAGGTGGGCGGCGATTTCCTGCGGGATCTCGACCGGCTGCGCGGGATCGAAGGAAAGATCGACCGCCGGCTCATCGACCGGTTCAACGGCGTCAAATATATCAAGAAGCTGCAGCTGGCGGAAATCATTGAGCAGCATGAGGGCGTGGATCTGGATCCCAACTTCATCTTTGACGTGCAGGTCAAGCGCCTGCATGAGTACAAGCGGCAGCTGCTCAACGCATTCTCCATCATGGATATTTATTTCGGCCTGAAGGACGGCACCATCCGCGACTTTACGCCCACGGCGTTCATCTTCGGCGCCAAGTCCGCCCCCGGCTATCGCAGGGCCAAGGCCATCATCCGCTATATCAACCGCATTGCCCGGCTCATCAACAACGATCCCGACATGACCGACAAGCTGCGGGTCGTATTTGTGCAGAACTACAACTGCTCCTACGCCGAGCACATCATCCCCGCCGCGGATATCTCCGAGCAGATCTCGCCCGCGGGAACGGAGGCCTCCGGCACCGGCAACATGAAGCTGATGCTCAACGGCGCCGTGACCCTCGGCACCCGGGACGGCGCCAACGTGGAGATTTTCGAGCAGGCAGGGGAGGAGAACAACTATCCCTTCGGCCTGAGCGTCGATGAGATCAACGCCGCCCGCGGCAGCTATCAGAGCCGCGGCATCTATGAGAACAATTACCGCATCCACCGTGTGGTCGATACCCTGGTGGACGGCACCGTGGAAACCGACGACGACCAGCGCGAGCTCTACACTGCGCTGCTCGACGGCTGCGGCTGGGATGCGCCGGATCACTACTTCCATCTGCTGGACTTCGAGTCCTATCAGGAAGCCAAGCTCCGCGCCAACCGCGATTACCGCGACCGCCGCGCCTTCGGCCTCAAGTGTCTGCTGAATGTGGCCCGGGCGGGGAAATTCTCCTCCGACCGCACCATCCGCGAGTACGCCTCGGAGATCTGGCACATCGAGCCGGCTTCGCTTCCGGCGGAAGAGGAAGAATAATCATGACGCCCTGCCCGCCGGGCAGGGCGTTTTTACGGGATTATGAGGTTGCGTTTGGCACGTGTTTGTTGTAGAATAAATGAAAATCCGACACGGGGCGCGAAGCCTGTGCCGGGGGATCCGTGCAGGGGCATGTTTTTTGCCGCACGGATCGGGAAAGAGGACAAATGAGCATTATTTCCGTTGGATTTATCCTGTTTGCCATCGGCTTGCTGATCGTATACTACCTGGTGCCGAAGAAGGCGCAGTGGTGGGTACTGCTGGCGGCAAGTCTGCTTTTCTATGCCCTGGGGAACTGGCGGGGCCTCATATATCTGGCAGTCACGTCTGTGTCCGCCTGGGGCGCCGCCCTTCTGATCGAGCGTGACGCGGCGGAGCGCAGGGCCTATCTCAAGGAGCATAAATCGGAACTGAGCAAAGAGGAAAAGTCTGCCGTCAAGTCCAGGGGCAGGTCCCGCCGCCGCGCGCTCATGGCGCTGTGCATGGCGCTGAGTTTTCTGATCCTGGCCTGGTTCAAGTACATCCATTTCCTGCTGGCCCAGGCGAACGCCGTTGCCGGGCTTTTCGGCGGACAGGTGAAGGACACGATCACCCTGATCGTGCCCCTGGGCATCTCGTTCTACACCTTCCAGACCATGGGCTATGTGGCCGACGTGTACTGGGAGCGGGTGGAGGCCCAGAAGAATCCCCTGAAGCTCCTGCTTTTCACTTCCTTTTTCCCGCAGATCACCCAGGGACCGATCAGCACCTACAGCGATCTGGCAGGGCAGCTTTTCGCGCCGCATTCCCTCGACGACCGCGCCTTTGTCCACGGCGCGGAGCGCATGATCTGGGGCTTCTTTAAGAAAATGGTCATTGCAAACATCCTCTCGCCCTATGTGGCCGACGTGTTTGCCAATTATTCCGGCTATGCCGGAGCCGCGGTCCTGTTGGGCGCGTTTTGCTACAGCGCGCAGATCTATGCCGATTTTTCCGGATATATGGATATCATGTGCGGCTACTGTCAGATGCTCGGCATCCGCTTGACGGAGAACTTCGAACGCCCCTATTTCTCCAAATCCGTGGCCGAGTACTGGCGGCGCTGGCACATCAGCCTCGGCGCCTGGTTCAAGGCTTATCTCTATTATCCGCTGGCGGTATCCAAGTGGAATCAGAAGCTGGGCAGAAACGCCAAACGGAAACTCGGAAAGCCGTTCGGCGATTATCTGCCTGCGACTCTGGCGCTGATCGTCGTATGGCTGACCACGGGCCTGTGGCACGGGGCAAGCTGGGCCTATATCGTCTGGGGCGGCCTCAACGGCGTGTTTATCATCGTTTCCATGTGGATGGAAAAGCCCTTCGGCGCGCTCAAGGGAAAGCTCGGGATCAACGAGTCCGCCTGGCTGTGGCGCGCGTTCCAGGTGCTGCGCACCTTCCTCCTCGTGACCTTTATCAAGGTCCTGCCGGAGGTGGGCACCCTGCGCGACGGCCTGGGCCTCTGGGCCCGGATCTTCCGTGGTCCGCCGCCCCGCAGCCTCGGGGAGCTGATCCCATTCATGGACAAGCCGGAGAATGTCATCTGCGTGCTCCTGGGCGTGATCCTGATGTTCATCGTCAGCCTTGTGCAGCGCAGGGGCTCCGTACGCTTGCAGATGGAGCAGCGTCTGCCGTACTGGCTGCGGCTGACGATTTTCGCGGTGCTGTTCTTTGTCATCGTCTATTTCGGCGTGCCCGCATCCGGCGGACTGGGAGGATTTTTATATGCGCAGTTTTAAACGGGTATGTAAAAGCGTCCTGGCCTTCCTGCTGGTGATCGCCCTGGTCAGCGCCATGCTGGCTGGGTTCTATCTGCACACGGAGTATTATTACTATCAGGATTTCAAGGAGCGCGGCGATCTGACCGGGACCCTGGACACCCTCTACTGCGGCGCATCCTTTGCGCTGCGGGCGTTCCGGCCGGACATCATAGACCCGGTGCTGGGTGAGAGCGGCTACAATCTCTCCGGGTCCCGGCTGACCATGCTGGGCAGATACACTCTGCTGGAGAAGGAGATCAAACGCAACCCGATCAAAACGGTGATCCTGGAGGTCTCCTGCGACACCCTGGTGCGCGACAGCGCCCAGGAGGGGCCGGAGGGCGAGCTGCTCACCTTTGCCAGGCTTACTGCCCGCGACCGGCCGGCTTACTTCTTTCAGGCGTTCCGGCCGAAGGACTGGCCGCTGCTGTACTACGATCTGGTATCCAAGGGCATCAACGACGCGTGCTCGCTGCTGTGCGGCAGGATCCGTGTCGGCAACTGGTTCCTGACCCGCGGCTATTTCCCGTTCCATGAGCCGGACGTGCCGTTCTATCGGGATTATGCGGCAATGCGCGGAATTGAAACGCTGCCCGCGGAGATGACTCCGTACAATATTGAGATGCTCGACCGCATCACAGCGCTGTGCCGCGAGAACGGCGTGGAGCTGGTGCTGATCAATGTGCCGCAGAGCAAGGCGTTCAACTGTTCGTGCACCAATCTGGATGTGTTTCATCAGTGGTATGCCGACTATGCGGCAAAGAACGGTCTTCAGTACTATAATTTCAATCTGTGCAAGGGAATCGATACGCGCCTGCCGGACGAGGGATGTTTCTACGACCCGCACCATTTGAACAACGCCGGCGCTGCGGCATTCAGTGAATTCTATGCCGATTTTATGCGGCGCATCCGGGCGGAGGAGGATCTGCGGGATGAATTCTATACTTCCTACGCTGAAATGCTGAACGATCCTGCGTATCTCGGATAATCAAATAATCAAAAAAAATCCCTGCCTGCGGGCAGGGATTTTTTAATCAAATGCAGCCGATGAAGAAGAAAAAAACGACCATAACCGCGAGCCAGCAAAGGAGCATGATCCCGCCGGCGATGCATACCAGGCGGAACCAGAACCGGCGCCTGCGGCGCAGCTCGCTGCCCTCCGGCGCACGCCTGAAGAGCACGAGGGTGAGGATGAAAAAGGCGATCAGAAAAACGGGAAGCAGGACAAAAACCTGCATCAGAAAGCGTCCGAGGGTGACTTGCAGGGATTCCATAAAAGTTACTCCTTAACGTAGAAGGTCTGGGCTGGGCCGGTGTCCCGCATGAGGGTGGCGGGATCGCGGAAGCGGAACAGATAGAGCAGGGTATCGTACAGATCGCCGACGCAGCCGCCGAAATGTGCCGAGAATAGGAAGGCGCACAGGATCTTATAGAAATCGTCGGGAATGAGGATCATAGCGGCAATGAATACGACGGAAAACACCGTGAAGGGCGCCAGCAGGGCAATCAGGGCTGTTTTGCGGTAGACGTAGATGTCCGGCACGCCGCAGAAAGCGACCATCCCGTTGAAGCCGTAGGTCAGCCTTTGGCCCGTCAGCAGCTTATAGGCCGCGCCGTGCACCAGTTCATGGGCGACCAGGTAGAGCAGCAGGACCGCCAGCATTCCGAACCACGGCCTCATGGTAAAGGTAAAGGACGCGGGACGGATCAAAATGACGCAGATGATCAGCGAGACGATCATCAGCACGAGCGCGATCAGATTCAGAAGAATGCCGATTTTTATGTTCGCCGCATCGATGTGATACACCTCGCGGTAGCCTTCGGGAAGCTTGGATTCAAATGTCTTTTTCATAGGAAGCTCCTTCCGTCGGTGTCCCGAAAATGATATCACAAATCCCAAAGAAATGCAAACGCCTCTGCGGAGGTACCGCAGGGGCGTATTTTCATGGATCAGATGAGGCTCAGTTCTTCCGCGGAGGCGGGTACGATGCCGTTTTCCATCAGCACCCTGGCGGCCTTTTCGTTGTCTTCCAGGCGGAAGATGACGTAGGCGTTCTTTGACTGACGGGTGATGAAGGCATAGCTGTACTCAATGAACAGATCGTGGTCTGCCAGCAGGGTCAGAACCTTCGAGAGGCTGCCCGGTGTGTCGGTGATGGGTACAGCGATGACTTTTGTGACGTTGACGATGCAGTAGTTGCCCCGCAGAGCCAGCACGGCGTCGTCCGGTCGGTCGACGATCATGCGCAGCACGCCGAAATCCGCCGTATCAGCCAGAGACATGGCGCGGATGTCGATGTTGGCGTCGCCTAAAATGCGGGTGATGTCCACAAGGCTGCCGGCCTTGTTTTCCACAAATACGGAAATCTGGTCAATGGTCTTTGCCATGGCGTTAGCCTCCTTTTCAGATTTTACGCTTGTCCACCACGCGGACGGCCTTGCCCTCGCTGCGGGCGATGGACTTCGGCGCCACCAGATGGACACTGGGGGAGATGCCCAGCATGGAGCGCATGGCTTCCACGAGGGCGCGTTCGTGCAGGGTGATCTTTCGAACAGCGTCGGAGAACTGTTCGGGGTTCATTTCCACATAGACGTCGAAGGTGTCGGTGTTGCGGACGCGGTCCACAACGATCTGATAGTTGGAGGAGTAGCCCTGCTGGATGAGCACGGCTTCGATCTGGCTGGGGAAGACGTTCACGCCGCGGATGATGAGCATGTCGTCGGTGCGGCCCATGGGACGGCCCATCTTCACGAAGGTGCGGCCGCAGGAGCACTTGCCCCGGTGCAGCACGCAGATGTCGCGGGTGCGGTAGCGGATGACGGGGAAGGCCTGCCGGGTGATGGCGGTGAAGACCAGCTCGCCCTGGGTGCCGTCGGGCAGAACCGCGCCGGTCTCCGGATCGATGATCTCGGCGATGAAATGATCCTCGTTGATGTGCATGCCGTCCTGCTGCTCGCACTCGAAGCTGACGCCCGGGCCGGAGAGCTCAGTCAGACCGTAAATGTTGTAGGCCTTGAGTCCGAGGCTTTTTTCAATGTCCGCGCGCATCTCGTCGCTCCAGGCTTCCGCGCCGAAGATGCCGGCCTTGAGCTTGAGATCTTCGGGCTTGATGCCCATCTCCTTCACCGTCTCGCCGATGTAGGCGGCGTAGGAGGGGGTGCAGCACAGGATGGTGGCGCCCAGGTCCTGCATGAACTGGATCTGGCGGGCAGTATTGCCCGAGGACATGGGCAGGGTCAGGCAGCCGACCTTCTGGCTTCCGCCGTGCAGGCCGAAGCCGCCGGTGAACAGACCGTAGCCGTAGCAGACCTGGCAGACGTCCTCGGCGCTGCCGCCGGCGGCCACGATGGCTCTGGCGCAGCAGTCCTCCCACAGGTCGATGTCATGCTGATTGTAGTAGGCGATGACACGCTTGCCGGTGGTGCCGGAGGTGGAGTGAATGCGGACGCATTCGGATTTCGGAATGGCCAGCATCCCGTCGGGATAGCACTCCCGCAGGTCGGCCTTGGATGTGAAGGGCAGCTTCCAGAGATCGTCCACACCCCGGATATCCTCGGGTTTGACGCCCTTTTCATCCATCAGCTGCCGATAGTGCGGAACGGATTCATAGACATGTTTGACTTGTGCTTTCAGGCGCTCGTCCTGGAGCTTCCGAAGCTCTTCGGGCGGCATGGTTTCGATTTGGGGCTGATGGTAAGTGTGCATGGAATTAACTCCCCCTTATGCGCTGGTTCGGCCGGATTCGAATGCTTTCAGATTCATCGCAAGGAATTTTGCGGGAATCACGTCATGCAGGGCGGCGTCCCAGGCTTCGGCGGAGAAATCGAAATACCGGGAGAAGCGCCCGAGCAGCACGATATTGACTGCCTTGGCCGAGCCCGCAGCGCGGGCCAGGGTCAGGGCGTCGAAAATATCGGCGTCCACGCCCAGGTCGGCGATCCGGCCCTCGATGTTCTCGGGGTATACCGTAGCGCCGGTGATGACGGGCATGGGGTCCATCTGCTGAGAGTTGGAGATGAGCTTGCCGCCCTCTCTGAGATAGGGAAGATAGCGGGCGGCCTCCAGAAGCTCGAAGGAGATGATGTAATCAGCCTGGCCCTCGTCGATGATGGGGGAGGCCACGCTGTCGCCGAAGCGCACATAGGTGACGACGCTGCCGCCGCGCTGGCTCATGCCGTGGACCTCGGAGACCTTGACGTCGTAGCCGGCGTCCATGAACAGGTGGCCGAGGACGCGGCTGGCGAGCAGGGTGCCCTGTCCGCCGACGCCGACGATCATGATGCTTTTCGTTTTCATGGCTCAGTCCTCCTTTGCGGTGCTCTTGAAAGCGCCGAAGGCGCACAGCTGCTCGCATACGCCGCAGCCGACGCACTGGGTCTGGTCAACGCAGGCCTGACCGCCCTTGAAGCTGATGGCGGGGCAGCCGATGCGCATGCAGGCCCGGCAGGATTTGCATTTGCCGGGATCGACCTCCAGGGGCGCCTTGTGCTTGACGGTCTTGAGAAGCGCGCAGGGCCGGCGGGAAATGATGACCGAGGGCTCGTCGGCAGCCAGTTCCTCTTTGATGGCTTCGTTGCAGGCATTCAGATCGTAGGGGTCCACAACGCGGACGCGCCGGATGCCGATGGCATGGCACAGGGCCTCCAGATCGATCTTGCCGGCGGGATCGCCGTGGATGTTCAGACCGGTGGTGGGATTCTGCTGATGGCCGGTCATGCCGGTGATGGAGTTGTCCAGAATAATAACGGTGGAATTGGATTCGTTGTAGGCGATGTTGATCAGGCCAGTGACGCCGGAGTGCATGAAGGTAGAGTCGCCGATGACCGCCACGGTCTTGTGCTCGGAGTCGGTCTGCAGGGCCTTGTTGAAGCCGTGGATGCCGGAGACGGAGGCGCCCATGCAAAGCACGGAGTCCACCGCGTTAAGCGGAGCCGCGGCGCCCAGGGTATAGCAGCCGATGTCGCCGATGACGGTGCATTTCTGCCGCTTGAGGGCATAGTACAGGCCGCGGTGGGGGCAGCCGGGGCACATGACCGGGGGACGGCCGGGGACCTCGCCGTCAAATTTCCTGCCGGCGGGAACGGCGGCGCCCAGCTTTTCGGCCACCAGGTTCTGGGAGAATTCGTCGCAGATGGGGAACAGCTCCTTGCCGGAGACCTCGATGCCGAGGGCGCGGCAGTGGGCTTCGATGATGCCGTCAAGCTCCTCGATGACCACGACCTTATCGACCTTCGCGGCAAAGTCGCGGATGAGCTGCTCGGGCAGGGGATTGACCAGACCCAGCTTGAGGTAGCTGGCGCTGTCACCCAGGACTTCTCTTGCGTACTGATAGGCGGTGCCGGAGGCGATGACGCCCAGCGCCGTGCCGCCCATCTCCACCCGGTTGACGGGCGCCCGCTCGCCGTATTCGATCAGAGCCCGGGTGCGCGCTTCCACCATGGGATGGCGGCGCTTGGCAAAGGCGGGCATCATGATGTACTTGGTGGGGTCCTTTTCGTAGGTCCTGATCTCCTTTGCGGTCCGCTCGCCGACGTCCACGATGCTCTGGGAGTGGGCGATGCGGGTGCACAGCCGCAGAAGCACCGGGGTATCGAACTGCTCAGACAGCTCGAAGGCCAGCTTGGCAAACTCGTAGCATTCGCCGGAGTCGGCGGGCTCGAGCATGGGGACCTTGGAGGCAATGGCATGGTGCCGGGAATCCTGCTCGTTCTGGGATGAGTGCATGCCGGGATCATCCGCCACGCACACCACCAGACCGGCGTTCACGCCGGTGTAGGACATGGTGTACAGGGGATCGGCTGCCACGTTCAGGCCCACGTGCTTCATGGCGCAGACGCTGCGCTTGCCCGCCATGCAGGCGCCGAAGGCGACTTCCATGGCGACCTTTTCGTTGGGGGCCCATTCGGAATAAATGTCGCGGTATTTTGACAGCACTTCGGTGATCTCGGTGCTGGGGGTGCCGGGATAGCTCGAGGCGATCTCTACGCCCGCTTCATACAGACCGCGGGCGACGGCCTCATTGCCCAAAAGCAATTTCTTCAATGGAAAAACTCCCTTCCTATACTGCAATCAGCTGCGGTTCTCCGCGGCGATCAGGTTGGTCGCACCGTAGATCTCGCGCAGGCGCGGCTTTTCGATTTTGCCCGTGGCGTTTCTGGGCACGTCCGCGAAGATGATCTTCCGGGGGCGCTTGTAGCGGGGCATCTTCCTGCAGAAGTCGTTGATGGTTTCCTCGTCGCAGGTGTGTCCGGCCTTGATCTGAACGATGGCCGCGGCGATCTCACCGAGGCGCTTGTCCGGCAGGCCGATGACGGCAACGTCCTGGATGTCCGGCTGGGCGGACATGAAGTTTTCGATTTCCACGGGATAGAGGTTCTCGCCGCCGGAAATGATGACGTCCTTTTTGCGGTCCACCAGGAAGATGAAGCCGTCTTCGTCATAGATGGCCATGTCGCCGGTGTGCAGCCAGTCGCCCTTGAGTACCTCGTCCGTGGCTTCGGGGTTGTGGTAGTAGCAGACCATGACGCCGGGGCCCTTGACGCACAGCTCGCCCACCGTGTTGGCCTCGGTGATCTCCGAGCCGTCCTCGGCCACGATCTTGGTCTCCCAGCCGAAGCCGGCTTTGCCGATGGCGCCGACCTTGTGGACGTTCTCCACGCCCAGATGCACGCAGCCGGGGCCGATGGATTCGGACAGGCCGTAGTTGGTATCGTAGGCATGGTTGGGGAAGAATTCCTTCCAGCGGCGAATCAGGCTCTGGGGAACGGGCTGTGCGCCGATGTGCATGAGCCGCCACTGGTCGAGCTTGTAGTCGTCCAGCTTGACGTCGCCGTTTTCAATGGCGGTGAGGATGTCCTGGGCCCAGGGCACCAGCAGCCAGACGATGGTGCACTGCTCCTTGGATACGGCGTCGAGGATGTACTCGGGCTTGGTGCCCTTCAGGAGCACCGACTTCGCGCCCACCAGGAAGCTGCCGAACCAGTGCATTTTCGCGCCGGTATGGTACAGGGGCGGGATGCACAGGAAGACGTCGTCCTTCTGCTGGCCGTGGTGCGCCTGCTCCACGCGGCAGGAGTGATCCAGGCTGCGGTGCTTGTGCAGGATGGCCTTGGGGAAGCCTGTGGTGCCGGAAGAGAAGTAGATGGCGGCGTCGTCCTCGGCGGTGAGCTCGACGCCGGGATTGGTACTGGGGTAATCCGCCACAAGGGCATTGTAGTCATAGGCAAAGGTGGGGCAGGGGGGCTCGCCGCAGTAGATCATGTGCACGTCGCGGCCCATGTCGTCGACGATCTCCTCGATGCGGCCGATAAACTCCGGGCCGAACACCATCACGTCCACGTCCGCCAGATTGACGCAGTAGCGGATCTCCTCGGCGGCATAGCGGAAATTCAGAGGCACGGCCAGCGCGCCGGTTTTGAGGATGCCGAAATACACCGGGAGCCACTCCAGGCAGTTCATCATCAGGATGGCGACCTTGTTGCCCCTGCCGATGCCGTGGCGCATGAGGGCATGGGCGAAGCGGTTGGCCTTTTCGTTGAAGACGCCCCAGGTGATCTCCTTGCGGTAATAGGGCATGTTGGAAGCTTCAATGAGGTCGTATTCCTTCCAGGTGCCCTTTTTGACGCCCCGCTGCTCGGGGTTGATCTCTACAAGGGCGACGTCGTCGGCAAACCAGCTTGCATTTTTCTCCAGAATTTCAGTGATCGGCATGTATTGTTTCCTCCATTGTTTTCGCAAAAAAACCGCAGCCGGATCGGCTGCGGTAAAGCGTTTTAATTGCTTGTACCCGTTTCAGCCCATCCCAAGTCACCTACGCGCAAAGTAAAACGCGTAGGTAAAGGTATAGGCGTAAACGGTGCGGTGAACGTTCATTGTGATTCTCCTGTTACTGTGGGACTTTAAACAGCAAAAGAAATACCTTGCTGATTGTAACACTCCCGTCCCGGAATGTCAACAAAAAAACCGAGTTTTTTTGCCTTATTCCGTAATATGGACGTGATTGTTGATGTGATCGATACAGTAACAGTGGTAACCCGCGCAGCGGGAGCAGTAACGGAACTCCAGATCCGGGTACTGGGTATCCGTGCGGCCGCAGACGGTGCACTTGTGGCGGTAGGGCTTTTCCCCGGATTTGCTGCGATAGTTGGCCGCCCAGTTGGGATTCCCCGGCGCGGCGGCGGGCTTGCGGCTGCGCACCTTGCGGAAGCGCATGGACTGCGGCAGCAGATTGCGGAAGCTGGAGCCGTAGAACAGGAAGTAGTTCAGAAGGGCGATGATGGGGAAGAGCCAGCCCAGGTAGACCACACCGAAGCGAAGGCCGCGGAACATGGTGATCAGGCCGCGGAAGAGATCGATCAGCGTCAGACCCAGATAGACCCATGCGAGATATTTGGCCTTGATGGGAATGATAAAGTAGAAACGGAAGATGAGTTCCGGCAGGATGGTGGCGATGGCCAGGAACAGAGTAAGATTAAGATAGTAGGTCGTGGCGTTTTCCCGCAGCAGCAGGGCGCCGATATCCATGAACAAAATGCCGCAGAGATAGTAGAGGGTGAAATGCAGCGTGCCGCGCTGTTGCTCAAGTGTCCTGCCGATCTGATAGTAGCAGAAAAGCATGATGAAATGGAAGAAGGTGCTGGCTACGCCGAAATAGTTCAGATAGGTGAACACATAGGTCACAAGCCGCCATAGCTGCCCGTGGAGGATGGCCGCCCGGTCAAAACACAGATAGCTGTACAGCAGGCCGGAGGGATCGATCATCGTGATAAAATACACGATCACATTGCCGATTGCCACGTACAGCATGAGATTCTTGATGCCGCGCTCCCGGTTTCTGTATAAAAAAGTTTCAAATTTTTTGATCAGATTTTTCAAACGTGACACATCCTTCATTTTCGCTGACTATATCATAGCGAACAGCGTCCGGTTTGTCCATGAATAATGTGTAAAAATTTTTCAGCTGGAGATCAAAGAGAAATACAAGAGCAGGTTCTGCTTGACAAAATCCGCATTTTTGTTATACTAAGCCTACAAAAAAGAATATGCCTTATCCAGAGCGGCGGAGGGACCGGCCCGATGAAGCCCGACAACCTGCATTTGCAAGGTGCCAATTCCGGCGAGTGATCGACAGATGAGGATTTTCAGCGTGCTCTGTCGACGGAGTACGCTTTTATTTATATATAACATCTTAATATAAAGGAAGTATGTTTTATGGAATATAAGAGAATTTTTACTTCGGAATCTGTGACCGAGGGCCATCCCGACAAGGTCTGCGATCAGATCTCCGACGGCGTCCTCGACGCCATCCTGGCTCAGGATCCCATGGCCCGCGTGGCCTGCGAGTGCGCCGCCACCACGGGCATGGTGCTGGTCATGGGCGAAATTTCCACCGACTGCTATGTGGACATCCCCCGTGTGGCGCGCAATACCCTCAAGCATATCGGCTACACCGACGAGACGGGCTTTGACGGCGAGACCTGCGCCATTCTGACCGCCATCGACGAGCAGTCCGGCGATATCGCCATGGGCGTCAACCACTCCTTTGACGACGAGAGCACCAACGGCGCCGGCGACCAGGGCATGATGTTCGGCTTCGCCTGCGACGAGACCAGGGAGCTCATGCCCGCGCCCATCTCCTATGCCCACAATCTGACCAAGGCCCTGACCGCTGCCCGCAAGGGCGGCATGTTCGACTGGCTGCGACCGGACGGCAAGAGCCAGGTGTCCGTGTGCTATGACGAGGCGGGCAACCCTGTGGGCATCGACTCCGTGGTGGTCTCCACCCAGCACTCGCCGGAGATCCCCATTGAAACCCTGCGCGAGGCGGTGATCGAATCCATCATCAAGCCCAATCTTCCGGCGCGCCTGCTCTCCGGGGACACGAAGTATTATGTCAACCCCACCGGCCGCTTCGTCATCGGCGGGCCCGTGGGCGACTCCGGCCTCACCGGCAGAAAGATCATCGTGGACACCTACGGCGGCTACGCCTCCCACGGCGGCGGCGCATTCTCCGGCAAGGACCCCACGAAGGTGGACCGCTCCGCGGCTTACATGGCCCGCTATATCGCCAAGAACATCGTAGCCGCCGGTCTTGCCAGGAAGTGCCAGATCGAGGTCGCCTACGCCATCGGCGTGGCCCATCCGGTCAGCGTCCTGGTGGATACCTTCGGCACCGGCAAAATCTCCGACGCCCGCCTTTCCCAGCTTGTCACGGAGTGCTTTGATCTGCGCCCCGCCGCCATCATCCGCACCCTGGACCTGCGCCGGCCCATCTATCAGCAGACGGCCTCCTACGGCCACTTCGGCCGCCCCGAGCTGGACCTGCCCTGGGAGCGCACCGACCGCGTGGAAGATCTGCTGGCAAAAGTGTGATAAGTAAAAAGGGCAGCGGGATCCCGCTGTCCTTTTGCCGTGCCCCTCATTGATTCCGTAGGGGCGCATGCCCTCATGCGCCCGCCGAAATCGCAGCCCGCTCCATTTCGGAGGCATGTGAAGGAGTGATTATGCACATCTGGACGATTGAAAAATGGAAAACAGTCCTTGCTCCGCCGGGAGAACGGCGAACAGGTTTGCGTCTGAGATTCGATACCGATGTTGATCCAGCAGTCAGAACAGCTGTCAAAGATTTCTGTGCATGGATGAGGACGGAGTATTATTATCCACTCCGGGTTCTGGTCTATGTCAAAAGTGCCAGACGCATCAAAGCGATGGATGGAGACCTCGTGTGCGGCACTTTCTTCGAGCCGGAGAAATACAGTGTCGAACCATATATCAGAATTGCAACGGGAGATTATCCGGAATTGGTGTGCAAATGGGGAAGAGACGATGCTCTTGCGAGCATTTTGTCAACACTTGCCCATGAGTTGACGCATTACTATCAATGGATTAACGAGTTGAGTCTGACCGAAAACGGGAGGGAGCGGCAGGCGACACAGTACGCGAAGTACATCCTTTCCGAGTATTCCGAAACAAGAGAACACCCATAAGAAACGCTGCTGCCCACAATCGTGAGCAGCAGCGACATTTATTTCTGCAGCAGCAGCGGCTGGAGCTGCCGGCCGGCCAGGGCGGCGTCCAGGGTGGGGACCAGTAGATCCAGATCCGCCAGCAGGGAAGTGGGCTTTCCGGCCGGACTGTCCTGGTAGAAGGGGACGAAGTAATAGTTTTTCCGGTTCAGAAGTCTTCCGAGATTCTCCGCGCCGGCGGCCAGGGCGTCGTTGCTGGAGATGGCAATGACAATGGGCTTTCCATTTCGCAGGTGGGCCTTCGCCGCCAGGGTCACGGCGTTGTCCGCGATCCCGTGGGACAGCTTTGCCAGGGTGTTGCCTGTACAGGGGCAGATCACCAGGGCGTCCAGCAGCCGCTTCGGCCCAATGGGTTCCACCTGCGTCAAAGCAGAAAGGGGCTCGTGTCCTGTCAGCGCCCGGATGCGCTCCATATGCGCTTTGGCAGAACCGAAGCGGGTATCCTCCCGCCCGGCGGCCTCGGAGACGATCGGGATGACGTTTTCATAGCTGTGCCGCAGCGTTTGCAGGGCGTCAAAGCTTCGCTCGAAAGTACAGAACGAACCGCACATGGCGAATCCGATGGTTTCGTGTTTCATGTTGTTGACTCCATATTCAAAATGCGGACGACCGCGTCCGCGATGGCATAGCCCGCCGTCTTCGGCGCACATTTTCCCGGCAGACCGGGCGCGCGGATGATCTTCCGTCCTGCTTTTTCGTCAAATCCGCCCGGGGGACTGGCAAGCTCCAAAAGCAGGCAGTCGGATCGCATCTGCAAATAATGCTCCGGCTTGAATACCTGCGCAGGGACCGTGTTGACAATATAATCAAATCGGCTCAAATCGCAGCGGTATGCACCCGTCAGCTCCGCCCGCAGTCCGGATGCATGGATCAAGCCGAGGTCGCCGGGCTTTCGGGCGCTGACGGTGATCTCTGCGCCGAGAAGCGTCAGCTTCTGTGCCAGGACTTTCCCGATCCTGCCATAGCCGGTGATCAGTCCCCGGGAGCCTTGGATCGTGCCGGGCAGCCGGTCGATCAGGATGCCGGCGGCGCCTTCCGCTGTTGGTACGGCATTGGCCCAGGGGAGAAGGGGATCGTCGTAATAATCCAGCGCTGTGACGCCGTGCGAAGCCAGCGTTTCCCGCTGCGCGCCGAGACAGCCGCCGAGTACATATTGCCCCGGGCGAAGCTGCTCCAACAGCTCCGGCGGGATCTGCGTGCGCATGGGCAGCACGATCACGTCCGCTTGAGGGATGGGGCAGTTTTCCACAACCAACCCCTTTTTTGCCAGTGCTTCGGCGCAATATCGGCTTCGCTGATCCCGGCCAGGGATCAGAAAGATTGTCGAATCTTGCAAGGCATTCACCTCCGCCCATCATCCTATGCGATTCCTTTTGGCGCGGTGAAAAGCGC
Source organism: Oscillospiraceae bacterium (assembly GCA_015068455.1). Classification (GTDB taxonomy): domain Bacteria; phylum Bacillota; class Clostridia; order Oscillospirales; family Oscillospiraceae; genus SVMC01. The sequence continues at coordinate 413,923 of SVKO01000002.1, forward strand.
TTGTCATAACGGCGGATTTGAAGTATAATATAAACATAAACGGAGGTGATCGTATGGAACAGCAGCACGGTTTTATTCATGATATGCTTGACGTCAAGGTACTGATCCTGTTTGTAATGAGCCGGGTACAGTATCCGATCAATGTGGACAAGCTGTTCGAGCTCGCCTATCAGGACGACTGTCTCAATTATTTCGACGTCGCCCAGGCGCTGCCGCAGATGGTGGATTCCGGCCATCTGTCCCGCAGCGAAGAAGGGGAGTACACCATCACGCCGAAGGGGATCGAAACCGGCAAGGTTACGGACGATTCCCTGGCATTTCCCGTCATGCAGCGGGTCCTTGCCGCCGTGGAGCGGTTCAACCGTGAACGCCGCCGCGAGGATTTTGTCCATGTGCAGATGACGGAGCGGGGAGAAGGGGAGTATTCCGTGATGATGGGGCTGGACGATGAGCTCGGCAACCTCATGACCCTGGAGCTTTCCGCGCCGAACCGCAAGCAGGCTGTCGTATTGTCCAGGGCCTTCCGTGACAGAGCGGAACTGATTTACCAGATGATCATGACGGAGCTGATCGACCAGCCGGAGCACGACGATGGGCAGGAGTGAATGCGTGCCTGCCCGCCTGGCGGCGCTGCTGCGCGAAACCGGCAGGACGGCAGCCGAGCTGTCGAGCGCAACGGAGATTCCCGCTGCGACGATCCGCGGATATCTCGGCGGAGGACGCGATACCATCAGCACAAGGAATCTCCTGCTGATCGCGCAATTCTTTCAGATGCCCATGTCAGAGCTGATGGACCGGCTTGCTGCGCCGTCGTTGCCGTCAATTGATAACGCCGACAAAGTTTCAGGGCAGAATTCGTCATTTTAGATAAACGGATTTACTTGAAAACTGTTTTTATTGTGCTATAATATAGATGTCCCAAGTAGTATCAACCATTTGGACGAAAGGAGCGACATTCTATGAAAATCCAGGTTACAGAAAAGAAGGTTCACATCCCCGAAAACGTGAGAGCATATGCCGAGAAAAAAGTCGGCAAGCTCGCGCGGTATTTCAGAGCCGATGCCGAAGCCTTTGTCGTCTTTTCTGTCGAAAAGAACCGCAACAAAGCAGAGATCACTGTTCATGCGGCCAACACCTACTTCCGCGCAAGCGAGTCCACTTCTGACATGTTCGCATCCGTCGATGCGGCCATCTCTTCTCTGGAGCGTCAGATCCGCAAGAACAAGACCCGCCTTGCCAAGCGCATCCGGCAGGATGCATTCGTCCGTTCTCCCGAGGAGATCTCCACCCTGGTTCCCGACGGCCCCGAGGAAACCTATGAGATCGTCCGTACCAAGCAGTTCCCGATGAAGCCCATGACCCGCGAGGAGGCCATTCTGCAGATGAATTTGCTGGAGCACAGCTTCTTCGCCTTCCGTGACGAGGATTACGACGGCGCTTTCGCTGTTGTGTATAAACGCAACGACGGCGGCTACGGCATCATCGAGGACAGCCAATAAACCTGAGTTCAACGGGGCGCTTCGGCGCCCCGTTTTTTTCTTCTGCGTCAAATCCTACGAATCAATCACGCAAAATTTGGATGATTTTCCAACTTGTTTTTTTATCGTTTTCTGATAGACTATAGAAGCCACTCTTTGTGCGCAAAAAGTGGCCGATATTGCCCGCATGTTTTTTCTGAAAAATGAAAAAAACTTCTTGACAAAGAGGGCGTGCGGTGGTAATATTAGAAAGCTGTCCGCGAGGACGGGATGTACCTTGTAAA
>SVKO01000006.1 GCA_015068455.1 Oscillospiraceae bacterium
GACTGATACTAATCAGCCGAGGGCTTGACCTACAAGAAAGCAGACTCGTGTCTAAAGTAAGGCGCAAAAAATGGAGCAATGTTCAGTTTTGAGGGTGCATCCCTCAAAAGAAGTTGGTGTTGATTGGTGCGTGGGTCCACCTGTTCCCATCCCGAACACAGAAGTTAAGCACGCATTCGCCGACGATACTTGCCGGGCGACTGGCCGGGAAAATAGGTAACGCCAACACAGAAACCCCCTTTGCAGAATTCTGCAGAGGGGTTTTTGCGTTTACAAAGGATTTTTGCGGTCTTTTTGCTCAATGATATCTTCCTTGACACTAATGGACTAATATGTTAGAATAATTTAAACCTACGGTTTATACATCATAGCTTTGTTTTGAATTGTCTAATAAACACGATGGTCAAAAAATGCAAGACACAGAATTTCACATGATGAAGGAGATAAGACATTGAAAAAGAGAATCCTTTCCTTTGCGTTGGCTATTATTCTTTCCTTTGGAGGCATCATGACGCCCTCTGTTCATGCAAATCTGGAAGGCTATACCGAATTCGAAGATCTGATCATGGACTATTATTTTCTTCCTTATGCTGGTGTCAATGATGCTGCCGTTGTTCAGGGAAGCAGTACCAAACTTTCATTTCATTCCAATGAGTCCCTTTCTTTTGGAAAAAATGATTATTACTGTGTCGTAATTTACAAGGGCGGACTCGACGATATCAGCAATCAGATCAGTCAGGGCAAAGAGCTTGAAGAAATGGATTTCTTCTATATGAACGCTTTGGATTACCGGAGCAAAGGGATTATGAACGTCGAATGGAAGCCGGATTCCCGGTACGGCGTGGGGGACTACAGCCTGGTTTGTTATGTTTTGAATTCGAAAACAAATCAGATCTACGAAAACCGCAAATTATTCTGGACTGAGCTGCACGTCGTCAAGGAAAAACGTCCAGCGACGGCTTTCAGCGTATGGTGTTTGTTGGATGACGGTTGGGTTCAGGTTAGTGAGGATAGCATCCTTACTACACCGTGGCACGATTTGTATCTGGCAATTCTTCCGGAACCGCATCCATCCACAGAGGGATTGAAATGGACTGTGTCCGCGGCACCTGAGGAAATATTTATTCAAGAGCGGATTCAAAATCACTTTGGCTATTGTTATCTTGACGTTGGAGATCAGGGAATTGCCCGCGTCTCGGTTGCCTGTGGGAAAAAGACCATGTCCTTCTGGCTGAAAAGCGGCACTTTTGACGAGTCGAAGGAGTTGCAGATCTATCGCAAGAAGACAACGCTTTGTGTCGACGGGGAGGATCAATGCATTGTCAGAGCAAAGAGCGATGATAACGCCTATCCAACAGCCGCGATCTGGACCTCGTCTGACCCCAACGTGGCAACGGTGGGGCCAAACGGCGTGGTCAAGGCGCTGAAACCGGGCAAGGTGCAGATCACCGCGGTTGCGGCAAACTTCAGGGAAACTGTGGAGTACACGGTGCAGTATCATGAGCTGCCCGAGGGCACTCCCGTCAGCACCCGCACAGCCACGCAGCCCGGGCAGGCCGTCGGCCGCTGCAGTGTGTGCGGCAGGAATAACGCCGTGAACGTATATGAGCCTGCCGTCTTTACCGACACCGTTGCTACGAGCTGGTATGCGCCCCACGTGGACAAGGTATACGATCTGGGCCTCATGAACGGCACCGGGGAGCACACCTTCGCGCCGAACGCCAACGTCACTCGTGCCATGGCGGCTACGGTGCTCTGGCGCATCGCGGGCGAGCCTGAGGTGGAGGGGGAGAGCCCCTTCCAGGACGTACCGGAGAAAAAATACTTCACCCATGCGGTGATCTGGGCGGAGAAAAACGGCATCGTAAACGGCTATCCCGACGGCACCTTCCGGCCCGATGCCAACATCACAAGAGAGCAGCTGGCGGCCATCCTCTATCGCTATGCCTCGGCCGAGGGCAAGGCGCGAGAGGGTGACGCCAGCCTGGATTCCTTCCCGGATGCGGCAAGCGTCCACAACTATGCCAAGGACGCCATGGCCTGGGCCGTGGGCGCCGGGCTGATCAACGGCGTGGGCTCCGGCGGCAAGTCCTATCTGCAGCCCGCGAACAACGCCACCCGCGCCCAGTTCGCCACGATCATCTCCCGGTATATGGAATCCGTCGATCCCATCGAGCCGGAGCCGGAGCCGCCTGCCTATCACAGCGCCGAGAGTACGGACGCCCTGATCGCCTGGATCAAGGCGGAGACCGCAGCGCCGACGGAGGATGCCCAGACCTTCAAGACCTTCCTGGATGCCGCGAACGGGGCCAAAAACCTTCTGCTTGTCCAAAGCGCGGCGGAGGAATACGCGCTGGAGCAGATCCTTGTGCTGTCTGGCCACACCTATATGGACTACTTCTTCGGAAAGGATGACCGGTTTGAGGTCGTCGTCGAAGCGACGGGTGAGACCCTGGCTGAACGGATCACGCAGGTCAACGCGGAGCTGGCAGAGGAATATGAGGACCGGCAGTTTACAAAGAGCACGGGCAAGGTGAACGGTGCGGACGCGGACATCTACTTCTGCGACGGCGGCCAATACGCCAAAAAGGACTCCGAAGAGAAGGAGAAGCTGGCCCCGACGGCGTTCTTTGAATGTCAGGGCAGTCTGGTGTGCATCCGCGGGCTGGACAGTCTCTACGACGCCAAGTGGGACAACGCTTGGCTGGAGCTGTTCACATTTGAACGCAAGGATCTGACGTAAGATCGCCTCTGCCAAGGGAGAAACCCCGGGATCCATCGTACACAAGGAGGAATGATACATGAAAACCAAAAGACTGTTATGTATGCTCGTGTCTGCGGCGCTTCTGGCAAGCCTGATCACGCTGCCGGCACAGGCGGCGGCGAAGCCCGCCTTCCAGTGGCTGGTGGATGCCACAAGGAGTCAGGGCGAGTATGACGCGCAGAACAAGCTCTACAACCTCGCCTGGTACATGAACGAAAGCAAGTTGGAAGTCATAGTGCTGCAATACAGCACCGTTGACGGCAACCTGTACTGCAGCAAAATCTTCTACGATGACTTTACGACGCTGGTATTGTCTCCAAACCTGGATACGCCGTACACTGTGCTCGGAAAGAACGACAACGAAATCGGGGAATATACCGTCTATCCCGGCAGTTACACCGAAAAAACAGCTCTCCGCCCCAAGGAATTCTATGGAGACGAACGATTTGAAGATATTCTGAATCAACAGACAAACGTTGATCTGCCGCTGATCCTGGAATCCATCAGCAATCTGATGATCCTCTCCGGATCAAGCTATCGGCTGAAGGATCTCGGCTTTGCGGCGTTTACCCGCCACGAGCTTCATGAGTACACCGAGCCGAAGCTCGTCGGCCAGTTTGTCTGCGGCGGCACAAATTACTATACCTCACAGTGCCGGATTTGCGGAAAAACATGGACGTCTTCCCACTATGACGATCATGTGAAAGGTGAGATTCACATGGTGCGCGAGCCGACCTGCACGGAGGGCGGATATGGGTATTATATCTGCACCCGCTGCGGCGAGCATTTATCGTATGACAGATACTATTTCAGCGAGCTGGGCCACGACTGGGCGTTGACCGCCTTGGATGCGCCTGTCATCGACGAGAGCCATGTACAGGGGCAGTTCCGCTGCTCCCGCTGCGGCGAGGAAAAGATCGGAGAATACTGCGCGGCGGACTTCTTCCAGGATATGCCCGCACGGGGCAACTGGGCCCATACCCCCATCGACTGGGCCTATGCCGCAGGGGTCACGGCGGGCACCAGCGCCACGCAATTCAGCCCGGAGAAGGGCTGCACCAGAGGACAGGTGGTCACCTTCCTCTGGCGCGCCGCCGGCGAACCGGAGCCGGAGAAGCCGGACGCCGGATTTTTGGACCTGAAGTCCGGCGCCTTCTATGAAAAGGCCGTGGCCTGGGCGGTGGAGAACGGGATCACCAATGGCACGAGCCATGACAAGTTCAGCCCGGATTCGACCTGCACCCGCGGCCAGATCGTGACGTTCCTGTGGCGCTTCAAGGGAAGACGGGCGCCAAAGAGCACCAAGACGCCCTTTGAGGACCTGGACACCGGCGCTTACTATGAGGACTCCGTGGCCTGGGCGGTGGAGAACAATGTGACCAATGGAATGACCGATATCTCATTCGCTCCCGACAATACCTGCACAAGGGCGCAGGTGGTCACCTTCCTCTACCGGGCAATGCATCTTCCGGCGCCCGTCGAGCCCGAACCGGCGCTTACGGATATCAATGCGATGCTGCTCCGTGGGCCCAGCAAACGCGGCATAGATACGCTGCCAAAGCAGACCGTGACCGTATCTTCGACGAAAGAGCTGCAGGACTATCTGGAAAGTGTTTATGAAATGGAATACTTCGAGGGTATTGCGCCGGACAAATACACCGACGCCTATTTTGTGAACAATGTCCTGTTGCTTGCCCCGGTGAAGGTCTGCGGCAGCAGCCCGGGCTTCTCCATCGAGCCCGTCACCGAGAAAGAGAACACGATCGAGGTCAAACTGACAAAGCCGGGTCAACCGGAGTCGCCGGACATGTGCGCTTGGGTGGTGCTGATCGAAGCGGCAAAAACCATGTCGGACCGGGAGGTCGTGGTCGACATTGAGATTGAGGATCTGACGGAAACGACATAAACAACGGAGGCAGGCGGTTGCCTGCCTCCGAGTTTTATGCTTTTTTGGCCAGATCGTTGGTGTCGATGGAGTTTCGGAATACGAAAAAGCGCTGATACAGGAACTCTGTGACGAAGTTCAGAAGCATGTTGATGATCGTGACCAGGTATTCGTTCCAGCGGCAGCCGTCGGTAAGATAGCGCTCGAGCAGGGTGCTCAAGGGAGTGAAGACCAGATAATAGGCGAACACCAGCGCCATGGCACGGGGCACATTGGAGGCCGAATGGAAGGTATAACGCCGATTGAAGGTGAAGTTCCACAGCACGCTCAGCACCAGGGCGATCAGATAGCTCACCCAGTAGGGCAGATGGAAGAGCTCATTGAGCAGGGCAAAGGTCCCGATCTGGATGATGCCCGCCGAGGCGGCGATCAGGGCGTATTTGACAGTGCGGATCAGTTCTTTTTTCATTACCGGCTTCCTTTCTGTGTATACGGACGTTGGGATTATAGCACATCCGGTGGGAAAAGAAAAGCCCGGGTATAATTACCATAATATGTAAATTTCGTCAAAAGCTTTCTTTTTTTATAAAAATATGCTATAATATCACAAAACAATGCGGCTTTGCCCGTTTTTTCGCATTCAAAGGAGCAAAAAAATGAAACGACGACTATTGGCTGCCATGCTGTCGCTGGCGCTGTTTTGTACTGCATTGCCGGTCCGGGCCCAGGCTGATAACGAGACCCGGATCTACGAATTTTTGACAAATACAATGAAGCTGAACGCCGCCGCGGCATGCGGAATCCTCGGCAATCTGCATGTGGAAACCGGCGGCAGTTTTTCGCCGACAACGCTGAATCCCAATGACTCCGGCGGCACGCAGAGTTTCGGCATCTGCCAATGGAACAGTGGTTCCGGACGGTACAGTAAGCTGAAATCCTGGTGCGCGTCCAATGGTTATGACTACAAAAGCCTTGACGGTCAGCTCCGGTTTATGCAGTACGAGCTGGAATCCACGCCATATTACAAGCTGTCCTCGCTGCGGGCGGTATCCAATACCAGGGACGGCGCCTATAGTGCCTGCCGCTTGTTTGAGGTCTACTATGAGGGCTGCAGTTCCGCAAGCTATTCCCGCAGGGAAAACCTTGCAATGAATACATACTGGCCCAAATATCAGAATTATCAAAGCGTGACCGTGCATCCCTCCGCCTGCGGCGGCGACAAATCCCGCTGCCCTTCCGCAAAGTATACGGACGTGCCCGCCTACGGCAACTGGGCGCACGGCGGCATCGACTATGTGCTTTCCGCCGGATTGTTCAATGGCACGGGAGGGAACAGGTTTTCCCCCAATGCCCCGATGACCCGGGCAATGCTCGTGACCGTGCTGTGGCGCGGCTGCGGAAGCCCGGCAGGCTATAAAAATACGTTTTCCGACGTGCCTGACGGCGCCTGGTATGCCGAGGCGGCTGCCTGGGGACACTCGTACGGCATCGTCAAGGGAATGAACGAAGGCCGTTTTGTGCCGGACGCCACAGTCACCCGGGAGCAGATTGCCACATTCCTTTTCCGTCTGGCCACGCTGGGCGACGCCGATATCGCCAGCCGCGCGCAGCTCTCGGGATTCCCGGATCAGGGCAGCGTCAGCAATTATGCCAAAGAAGCCATGCAATGGGCCGTGGCTACGAAGCTGATCGAGGGAGTATACGTCAGCGGCAGGAATTACCTGCAGCCCCGCGCCGGCGCCACCCGCGCCCAGGTCGCAACGATCATCATGCGCTTTTCAACATGGCTGGAATCCAGCGGCGTACAATAAAAAAGAGCTCCCGTGCCGTGATCGGTACGGGAGCGTTTTTATTCTGCGTCTTCGTCCAGGGCTTCCAGGTAGAAGCTCACGGGGCGGAAGCCGTCGTTGCAAGAGAGCATGGCGGAGCGGGGATCCCTCATCCAGCCGTCGTAGAAGTTCCCGGCCCCGTGGGACAGGGCCAGCACGAAGGGGGAGAGGGTCTCCCAGGCGCTGGGGCAGAAGTTCTCGGGCTTCTGCCAGCCGTTACAGATGAAGACCTGGCCCTCCTGTACGTCGCAGGCGTGCTCGATGGGGTTTTCGTATTTCTCCATCAGATCGGGATAGCTGGCCTTGCGCATGACGGTGATGCGGACTTTTTTCATATTGCCTCCTGTTCTGCCGGAACGGGACAGGGATCTAAGTTGACATAATCTACATACTGAAACTGAACCCCGTTTTCCTCCAGCATTTCACCCTGAGATTCCAGGCGCCAGTTCGGCAAAAGGTCGAGATTCGGGAAGAAGCGGTCGGCGGGGTAGTTGACATAAGATTTCGTCACCCGGGCGATCCGGCAAAAGGGGAGAAGCTGACGATAGATGCTCTCGCCGCCGATGACGACGGCCTCCTCGTCCGGGGCAAGGGCGGCGAACAGTTCGGGAAGATCGTGGACGACCTCTGCACCCGGCACCTCCAGCGCCTGGTTGGCCGACAGGATCAGATTGCGCCTGCCCTTGAGGTGCGCCGCAGGGTCATGATGGGGAATTCTTCCTGCAAATTGTAACGGTTCACCACGCCGAACAGCTTGACGGTGTGGGCAGGAGCGCCGTCCTCCCAGCGGGGACGCGCGTCCCGGTCCGTGTCCCAGACCCCGCGTTCCAGGATCGCGCGGCAGTTCTCCCGATAGATCAGATCAGCCTTGCTCATGGCGTACCTCCTTGGGCGTTTTGTCTATCATAGCATATTTTGCGAAGAAAAGATAGATAAAAACGCGACTGGTGAAAAAGTAAGCGCAAATCGTAGGGAGGCATCCCCTGATGCCTCCTTGACAATTTAATGATTTTTTTGCTCTGTCAATGTTTTCAAAAAATCTTAAGCATGATAAATACTTAAAAACAAATTATTTTCCGGGGAAAAAGTAGTCAACAAAGAAAGAATATGCTATAATTAATATGGAAGCAAATATAATAAAAACTTTTTTTGATGAATAGATTTGGCTGACGAGAATCACTATACGTTATACGTTCAAATTCATGATTGGTTTCATGATTGTTTAGGAGGCGGTAATATGGCAAAACCAGGCGCTGGAAAAAGAAAGATGGCAGCTCAAAGGAAAAAACAGTGGAATAGCACTACAAAAAGCTTGAAAAGTACTGGAAGAGCCGTCAAAAAAGGGTGGAAAAAAGGAAAGAAAGCATGCTATGTTGCAACCTGTGTTTATGGGAGCTATGATTGTCCTGAAGTATGGGTATTAAGAAGATTTAGAGATACTGTACTAGACGAGAGCATTTTGGGAAAGGCATTTATATCAGTGTATTATTCGGTTAGTCCTACTATTGTAAAGTTCGCGGGTAATAGTGAAATAATTAGAATGCATTGGAAAAGAGTTCTCGATAAAATGGTTGAGAGATTAAAGAGAAAAGGATTTGATGATAAACCATATAAAGATTGATCCGATAAATAGCAATATACTTTTGAAAGATACAATTCATTGAAATAAACAGCACAGGGACATATCCCCTGTGCTGTTTTCTATGGTTGCAAAAATACGCAAAAATGGTATAATAATTGGGAACTAAGAATAAAGGACAGAAAAAACAATGAATGAGAACAACATTACTTTCCAGGACCTCGGGCTGCCCGAGCCGATTCTGAAGGCCCTGGAGCAAAAGGGCTACGGCTACCCCACAAAGGTGCAGGCCGAGGCCATCCCGCCGCTGATGGACTGGCGGGACGTGATCGCCAAGGCCCCGACGGGCACCGGCAAGACCTTCGCCTTCGGCATCCCCATGCTGGTGCATGTGGACCGGGACAGCGAGGACCTGCAGGGCCTCATCCTGGCCCCCACCCGCGAGCTGGCCATCCAGATCGGCGACGAGCTGCGCGGCTTACTCAGCTGCTGGGAGGGCATCCGCGTTGCGGTGGTCTACGGCGGCGCGAAGATCGAGGGGCAGACGAAGCAGCTCAAGAAGCATCCTCAGATCGTGGTGGCCACCCCGGGCCGCCTTATGGATCACTATAAGCGCAAGAACCTGCGCCTGGACAAGATCCACACCGTCATCCTCGACGAGGCCGACCGCATGCTGGACATGGGCTTCTTCGACGATGTGACGAAGATCCTGAACATGATCAAAAACCGCCGCCAGCTCGGCCTGTTCTCCGCCACCATCTCCCAGGAGGTCATGACCGTCTCCTGGATGTACCAGCGCGACGAGGTGGAGATCACGGTCAAGCCCGAGGCCGAGGAGCGGCCCGACATCGACCAGTACTCCATCACCGTGCCCGCCCTGGAGAAGGAAGAGTGCGCCAGACGCCTGCTGACCATGCTGGCCTATGAAAAGGCCCTGGTGTTCTGCAACACCAAGCACATGTGCCAGCGGCTGAGCGACGACCTGCGGCGCAGCGGCGTGCCCGTGGAGTGCATCCACGGCGACATCCGCCAGGCGACACGCGAGAAGAACATGGCCGCCTTCCGCAAGGGGGAGATCCCCATCCTGATCGCCACGGACGTGGCCTCCCGGGGCATCGATGTGGACGACGTGGAGCTGGTGCTCAATTACGACATCCCCCAGGAGAACGAATACTATATCCACCGCATCGGCCGTACCGGCCGGGCGCGCCGCAAGGGCGTCGCCATTTCGATCCTCGGCTCCTTCCCGGAGCAGGCGAAGCTGGACGAGATCGCCAAGTACAGCCACTTCACCGTCCAGCCCATCGCCTTCGGGCCGGACGACACCCTGGTGCAGGCGGAGCCGAAAAAGCCGCCCCAGCCCCAGAGCCGCCGGCGTTACAGATGAACATCCGTGAATGGGGCGTCGCCCTGCTGTGCACCGTCATCCCCGGCGACGATTTCATGCCCCTGACCCTGGCGCAGCTGCGTACGCTGGGCGCACGCGTCCGGGCCATGGGTGCGCCGGAGCAGCCGATGAACGAGCTGCGGCCGGAGGACCTGTGCCGTATGGGCTATCCAGCGCCGGAGGCGGCGCGCATCTGCGCCCTTCTGGATCGGGAGGAGCGCTTGGAGCGCTACCTCGACGGGGCGAGGTCAAAGGGGATCTATCCGCTGACCCGGCTTTCCCCGGATTACCCGGAGCGACTGCGGGCCCTGCTGGGCATGAACGCCCCGCCGATCCTGTTTTGCGCCGGCGACGCGGCCCTGCTCTCAAAGCCAGCCGTGGCAGTGGTGGGCTCCCGCGCTTTGCATGAGCCGGGCAGGACGTTCTGCCAAAATATCGGAAAACTGGCGGCAGGGGAGGGGGTTGTCCTGGTCTCCGGCAATGCCGTGGGCGCGGATCAGACCGCCCAGGACGCCTGTTATGGAGCCGGCGGCAGCGTGATCTGCTTCCTGGCCGACGAGCTTTCCCGCCATCTGCCCCGCAGCGACCGGGAGCTTATGATCTCCGCGGGGGGCTACGATCTGCCCTTTACCAATGCCCGGGCGCTCTCCCGCAATCACTTTATCCATGCCCAGGGACGCAAGGTGTTTGTGGCCCAGTGTGATTCGCCCAAGGGCGGCACCTGGGCTGGCACCACGGAGAATCTCTCCCGCGGCTGGTCGGAGGTCTATGCGTGCGACGACGGAAGCGTCGCCATGGGCGAGCTCGTAGAGCGCGGCGCGACGCCGGTGCCCAAAACCGGCCTGCGCAGCCTGGAAGAGGCGGTGCCGTTTCAGGGAAGATTTCTGGCTTATTGATAATATACATGTTGAATCTGTCCGGACAGCCGCGTATGATGGAGGAATGAGAACGTGAATGGTTCGATCATGCTGACCCGATTGGTGTTATCAAGTTTGTTTGATTCTGAAAACATAACCAATTTGATCATTTGTTTAATCACGGTTTTCGGAACGGTATTCGTCGGAGTGTCCGGCTTGATCATTAATACGCTGATTCAGCGGAGAAAAAACAGTTTGGAGTTTATCACGCAGAACAGACTGAAAAGACGTGATAGAATACTGCAATTGCTTGCCGGAGTCATGGAGGCAACAGATCCGGATCTGCGTACTCTGATACAAAAAGACAGCAACGAAAAGACGAAAATAAAAAAACGTCTGATACATCAGTGTTCCGAATTGCGATCCTTATTGGAATTTGAGTTTGAAAAAGATGCTGAGATCGTGAATACAGCAAACAAGTTAAAGTCTGCCTATGTGAATGAAAATGATTCGGAAATTACGAGACTGAGAAATGACTTTTCCAGACTTGTGGATCTGTTTGCCACAACGGAATGGAACAGGATCAAGCGGGAAACGACCGGCAGACAGTTCAGGAACTGGCAGTTTAAGCGGTGGAAAAAGAGTTATGATAAAAACCGCGAATACTTTAATATGGATCTGCATAAGGAATACATTTTCGGTGCAGGTAATACGCCGGAACCGGCGGTAGTGCACGCTGACGATCAGTAACCATTTGCGAAAGAAAAAAGATCGAAACAGCCCGGAGGCATCGCCTCCGGGCTTTTTGATCTTTATTGCGCTATCAACTGAAACACCGTGATCAGTGCGCCGGTGAGGGCGGACAGGCCGTAGAGCACGGCAATGATGGCGGCGTTTTCCTTCGGGCGCTTGTTGTTGCGCAGCAGCACCAGCAGGCCGATGCCGGCATTGGACAGCAGCCCCGCGAACAGGCAGCCGATGGGAATGACGTTCGACAGATAGAGCTGGGTGAGGATGACGGACACGGAGCAGTTGGGGATCAGGCCGAACAGAGCCACCAGCAGCTCGCTGAGCACCGGCAGACGGACGAACAGACGGCCGACGCGCTCCGGCCCCACCAGGGTCAGAAGCAGGTTCAGCGCGAAGCCCACGGCGATGAGCATGACGGCGATCTTCAAGGTGTGCTTCAGAGCGCTGACGAACACGCTGCCCTCCTCGTCCTCGCAGGCGCAGTGCTCCCGCTCGCAGAAGGAGTGGATGTCCCGGTCGGCTCCGGTGGCACGGCGCAGGATGAGATCGGAGAGATAGCCCAGGATCACCGCGCAGGCGGCCTTGGCCGCCACGATCAGGGCAATGGAGCCGGCGGTGACGGCGCTGCCGCTGTCGGTAAGCGACGCAAGCAGGATCGGCAGCATCTCATCCGAGCAGGCGAAGAACACGGCCAGCATGGTGCCGACGGTGATGGCGCCGGTGGAGAACAGGCTGGCCGCCGCGCCGGAGATGCCGCACTGGGGCACGACGCCCAGCAGCGCGCCCAGCAGGGGACCGGTTTTGCGGGTGGTATTTCGAATCTTAGCCTCGTTCAGGCGCTCGCTGCGCTCCAGAAGCTCCATGAGCAGATAGGCAAGGAATAAGACGGGAATGCTCAGCAGGCCGTCCTTAACGGCGTCCAGAAGGGCGTCGAGAATGATATCCACGAAAAAGCCCCTTTCCTACAGAATCTTGAACACTATACCATGCCGGCGCCGGGATTGCAAGGGTTATCCTCCTCTGCGAAGCTCTTGCCCGTCAGAACCGTGTCGCGCACAAAGGCGAAGGCAGTCTCTTCGCCCTCGTCGGCCAGAAGCTGCAGCAGATACCGGAGCTTGCGGGCGGTGTCCGGGTGCATGAGTGGCCGCTCCCCGGCCTTCAGGAAGTACTTGAGGGCGTCGTCGTCGCGGTAGTCCCTGCCGTGGTAGACCATGCAGGCGGCGATGCGGTCGCAAAACATTTCAGCCAGATAGCGACGGGGCATGGGGACGGGGAGGTACTGCCGGGTGACGGGGTCCAGGTCGGACCAGTATTCATAGTGGTGGCGATTGCGGCCCTTGTGGTGCATCCAGGCGGTGCTGTAGCCGCACTCCTCGCGCTCCACGGCGTTGGGGCTGCGGGTGCCGGCATAGTACTTCGCGCCGATGCGGAACTCCGTGGGGGAATATTTGGACAGGTCGTGGGTCAGCCCCTGCCAATAGAGTCCCAGGCGGAAGCAAAGCTTCATGACCAGGAATCTGTGCCGGTTCACGGTTTTGAAATGCTGCCAGGCCTTCATGCCGCCGCCTCCTCTCGTTTTGACTATTATACCGCATTTTTGGCCCCGGGTAAACCGTTATTTGCGGCGAAAAACGACGGGAAGTTGCATTCTTTTGCGTTTTATGTTACAGTATCTCCGGAAAGGAGGTGCGCGGCATGGATATTCGCTGTATTGCCCTGGATCTCGACCGGACGACCCTGAACCGTGAGGGCAGGCTTTCGCCCGGCAACCGGGAAGCTTTGGAATATGCCATATCCAGAGGCGTGGCCGTGGTCCCCGCCAGCGGGCGGGCGTTCACGACGCTGCCGCAGGATATCTGCGATATCCCCGGCATCTTCTATGTCGTTACCTCCAACGGCGCCGCGGTCTGCAGCCTGCCCGGAGGGGAGGTGCTCATGCGCCGGTGCATCCCGCCCCAGAGCGTTGCAAAGATCATGGCGCTTTCCGACGAGCCCGGCGTCACCTATGAGGCATTCGTAAACGGTGTAGCCTATGCCGACACCGCCTATATGGCCGATCCCCTGGGCTACGGCGCTTCGCCGGAGTCCCTGGCGTATCTGTTCACCACCCGCCGCCCCGCGGCAAATATCCGCGTTTTCATTGAGAGCCATGCCTATGAGCTGGACAGCATCGACGTCATCTGCTGGGATCAGGCAAAAATGGAGCGGCTCAAACGCCGGTTTGCCTTTGAGAACATGGACAGGGAGGTATATATCACGTCCTCGTCCCATCAGCGGCTGGAATTTTCGCATTTGGACACGGGCAAGCATGTGGGCGTCGCCTGGGTGCTGAACCAGCTGGGACTTTCGCCGGCCCAGCTCGCCGCCTTCGGCGACGGCGACAACGACGCCCATCTGCTGGAGCTGGCCGGGGTCGGCATCGCGGTTGCCAACGCGACGCCCGTCTGCCGCGCTGCGGCGGACTGCTTGACCCTCCGCCATGATGAAGACGGCGTGGCATACGCCATCAAAAACATTCTGAACATATAAAAACAGCATCCCGGATCGGGATGCTGTTTTTGATTATGTAAGGGAATCAATAGACGCGGCGGGCGCCGACGTAACGGCTGGAGTAGTAATCCTCGCTGAGGTAGGACACCTTGACGCCGGAGGAAGAGTTGGCCGCGTGGACGAACTGGCCGCCGCCGATGTAGATGCCCACATGGGATGCTGCGGAGTAGCTCTCATAAGTGTTGGCGAAGAACACCAGGTCACCGGGCTGCAGGTTGTCATAGGACACGGAGTAGCCGTTGTTCAGCTGCATATCCGCGGTGCGGTAGATGCTGATGCCGTACTGCGCGCAGACATACTGGGCAAAGCCGGAGCAGTCGAAGCCGGAGGGGGAGGTGCCGCCGAAGACGTAGGCACAGCCGATGTACTTCTGGGCAGTGGCCGCGATCTGCTCGCCGAGGGAGCTGCTGGAGCTGTCGGAGTAATCGGAAGAGTCCGAAGAGTCCGAGGAATCCGAGGAGCTGCTGTCGGAAGAGCCGCCGTAGGTGTTGGAGCCGCCGTGGTTTTCGTAGGGCACCTCGGTCAGGGTGACAAGGTCGCTGCGGATATAGCCGATGTCGCCGTCATACTTGACCTTGTACCAGCCGCAGTTGAAGCCGAAAATAAAGACTTTATCGCCGCTGTAGGCCTGGGAAACGATATCATTATCGGTGCTGGGGCCGGAGCGCATATTGCACACAGAGGGGTTGACGGAGCCGTAGCCCAGTTCCACATTCTCGCGTTCCTTCGTCTGAAGGTAGTCGGCATACATGTAGCCGATGTCCAGGTTGTAGTCCACCAGGTACCAGTCGCCCCGCTGGCCGATGATCACGGCGTTGTCGCCGGGCATGGCGGTGTTGATCACCTGGGAATCGGTGGAGGCGGAGGCCCGCAGACGCAGGCCGGAATTTGCCGTCACGATGCCGATGCCGGTCTTGAGTTCGGTGGCGTTGGCGAAGGCCGTCATGGAAGACAGGATCATGGCCAGCACTGTAATCAGAATCAATAACTTGTGTACGCGTTTCATATGTATCCTCCGTCCTTGCGTTTACTTACTGTTTAAAGCTCGTTCCAGCCAGACACAGCCCACATCCAGCGCTGTGTAGAAGCCGTCTTTTTCGCTCTTCTTGACGATCCGATCGCGGGATTTGACGCTGGGATCGGTCAGCTGGAGCTGTACCGAAACCTTCGTGGCCAGATCAAGATCGTCCATCTTCTTGCTCTCAAGAATCTGCAGAATCACGATGTGGGAGTCTGCCATGGAGCCGTAATAGACCATGTTGCCGAGCCGCATCAGGGGATGCCCCTTATAGCTCAGGCCTTCATTTTTCTCAGACATGAAGAACCTCCTGATCAAAATGTAACCAAATTGTAACACATCTGATTGCAAATGTCAACACCTGTCGGGAAATAAAGTTACAAATTGTAACCGGTGTTTCCTTGAATGTCACAATTGGTCCGGGTGCGGGGGATTGGATGTGAGAAGACGGAGGACAATATGAAATTGTAGAATTGCGCGCAGGCGCACAATACGGAGGCTTTCGAACAAGCCTCCGCATTGCTTTATGGCATTATTCGTCGAACAGGTAGTGCCGGACCAGCTCGGAGAGCAGGTCGTCACGGTCGATCTTGCAGATCAGGCTGCGGGCGTTCTTGTGGTTGGTGATATAGGTGGGATCTTCAGAAAGCAGATAGCCGACGATCTGATTGATGGGGTTGTAGCCCTTTTCGTTCAGCGACGCATACACGGCCTTCAAGATCCGCTTCATTTCATCGGCGCCGTCATCGGGTACGACAAATTTGATGGTTGCATCATCCATGGCGTCCACCTCCTTTATACTTCATAATCATATACCAATTTCACGAAGAAGTAAAGTCGAAAAACGCCGAAACAAAAAACAGCGGAAGAACATTTTGCTCTTCCGCTGCTTTTTTAGAACGGATCAACGCAGGCTGACGCCCTTTGCAGACAGGGCGGAGAGGATCTTCTCCACCAGCGCGTCAACTTCGCTGACAGTCAGGGTACGGTCGGGCGCGCGGAACTCCAGATTGAAGGCCGCGCTCTTCTTGCCCGCGGGGATGCCGGGGCCGCGGTAGATATCGAACAGACTGATATTCGCCAGGGCCTTGCCGCCCGCGGTGCAGATGACGTCCTCCAGCTCGCCCACGGTGAGGGCCTCGTCGCAGACCAGAGCAAGGTCGCGGGTGACGGCGGGGAAGCGGGGCAGGGGCACGTACAGGGGTGTGTCGCCCTGGCAGGCGCAGATGGCGTCCACGCTGAGCTCGGCGGTGTAGAGCTCGGTATCGGCGTCGAAGTTGCCGGCCACGGTGGGGTGCACCTGGCCGAGGGTGCCGATGACGGTTTCGCCGCTCAGGATCTTCGCGCAGCGGCCGGGATGGTAGGAGGGATTGCTCCGGTCGGCCTCATAGCGGACGTCCTCCAGCCGGAAGGCTTCCAGAATGGCCTGCACCACGCCCTTGAGGGTGTAGAAGTCCATGTCGTCGCCGTAGGCGCCCAGGGTCAGAACGATGGGCTCGTCGGCCAGCTTCTCGCCGGGGCGCTTGAAGTAGGTGCGGCCCAGCTCGTAGAGGCGGACGTTCTTGTTGCGATAATTATAGTTGCGGGCCAGGACCTCCAGCATGGAGGGCAGGGTGGTGGTGCGCATGGCGGAGGTATCCTCGCCCAGGGGGTTGAGGATGCGGATGGTGTCGCGCAGGGGGCTGTCCGCCGGCAGAAGGATCTTGTCGAAATTCGAGGGGCTGAAGAAGGAATAGGTGATGACTTCGTCAAAGCCGGCCATGCGGCAGAGGCTGCCCATCAGCCGCTCGGATTGCTGGCGCTTGGTGTAGCCGCCCTGGGTGGTGGAGGCGTGCTCCATCAGCGTCGAGGGGATATTGTTGAAGCCGTAGAACCGGGCGACCTCCTCGGCCACGTCGTTATGATAGTAGACGGGGCTGATGTCGCGGCGCCAGGAGGGAACGGTGATCTTCTCGCCGTCAAGCACGAAGCCCAGATCGGTGAGGATCTTGCGCATGGTATTCTCGGCGATGTCGGTGCCCAGGATGGCGTTGACACGCTTGGCGTCCAGAGTGATCTCCAGAGGATTCGTGTCGCAGCTGATCACGTCGATCACGCCGTCCATGACCTCACCGCAGCCCAGCAGCTCCACCAGCTCGCAGGCGCGGTTGATGGCGTCGTAGGTCATCATGGGGTCGAGGCCCTTCTCATAGCGGGCAGAAGAGTCGGTGCGCATATTGAGGGCGGCGGCGGTGCGGCGGATGGAGGTACCGTTGAAGTTGGCGGATTCAAACAGGACCATGTCCGTATTGCCGATGATCTCGGAGTTGGCGCCGCCCATGACGCCGGCCAGGCCGATGGGCTTTTCTTCGTCGCAGATGCACAGCATGCTGGGCGTCAAGGCGCGCTCGCCGCCGTCCAGGGTGGTCAGGGTTTCGCCCTCCCGGGCGGTGCGCACGACGATTTTGCCGCCCTTGACATAGGAGAAGTCAAACGCGTGCATGGGCTGGCCGTATTCCATCATGACGTAGTTGGTGATGTCCACCAGGTTGTTGATGGGGCGCATGCCCATGGCGCTGATGCGCTCGCGCATCCACTTGGGGGAAGGGCCGATCTTGACGTTCCTGACCATGCGGGCGGTGTAGCGCAGGCACAGCTCAGGGTTCTCCACTTCGACGTCCACCAGGCCGGCAATGCTGCCGGCGCCGCCCTTGACCTCGGGCTTGTGCAGCTTCAGAGGCTTTTGGAAGGTGACGGCGGCTTCTCTGGCCAGACCGATCATGGACAGGCAGTCGGAGCGGTTCGGGGTGATCTCGAATTCCACCACGTGGTCGACCTTGCCGATGACGGGGCGGATGTCCTCGCCGGGGGTGAGGTCCGGTTCATTGAGAATGAAAATGCCGTCGGTCAGGCAGTGGGGGAATTCTGCCTGCTGGGCGTGCAGATCCTCCAGGGTGCAGATGGATTCGGATTTTGTATTGTAGGCGATCAGGTCGCCCGCGTGCAGGTTGCAGCAGGGGGTGTCCACGGTGACGTGGCCCGCGCCGGTGCACAGTTCGCAGGTGAAAACGCCATATTCCTTTTTGGCGCAGGACACGACCTTCGCGGCGATGACGGGGCCGTAGATCTTGTCGCCGGCGGCGATGTCGGGGGAGATGGAGGGCTTCTCGGGGTTCAGCGCCTTGTAGTCGCCCAGGATGGCGGCCGGGGTGATGACGGCATAGGGGAAATTGTGCTCATCGAGCTTCAGTTCGCCCAGGGAGCAGAGCATGCCCGCGGAGGGAACGCCGCGCAGCTTGCCCTTGGTGATCTTCTTGCCGCCGGGCAGCAGGGAATTATGCTTTGCCACGGGCAGAAGGTCGCCCTCGTGGACGTTCCAGGCGCCGGTGACGATCTGGATGGGCTCGGCTTCGCCCACGTCGATCTGGCAGATCCACATATGGTCGGAGTCGGGATGACGCTCCATCGACAGGATCTTGCCGACCACGACATTCCTGATTTCCGCGCCCAGATCCGTGGTCCCCTCCACCTTGGAGCCGGAGAGGGTCATGGCCTCGGCGAAGTCGCGGTCGCTCATTTCGCCGACGTCAACAAATTCAGTAAGCCATTTTCTGCTGAGATTCATATTTCTGGTCCCTCCTTAATCAAACTGCTCGAGGAAGCGGACGTCGTTCTCGAAGATCAGGCGCAGGTCGTCGATCTTGAACTTCTGCAGTGCAGCGCGCTCCAGGCCCATGCCGAAGGCCCAGCCGGAGTACTTGTCCGGGTCGATGCCGCTGGCCTTGAGCACCAGGGGATTGCACACGCCGGCGCCCAGCAGCTCGATCCAGCCCTCGCCCTTGCAGGTGGGGCAGCCCTTGCCGCCGCACTTGTGGCACTGCACGTCCATCTCGCAGCTCGGCTCGGTGAAGGGGAAGTGGTGGGGGCGGAAGCGGGTGACGGTGCCGGGACCGTAGAGCTGGACGGCCATGTTGTGCAGGGCGCCCTTGAGGTCGGCGAAGGTGATGTTCTTGTCCACCACCAGGCCCTCCATCTGATGGAACATGGGCGAATGGGTGGCGTCCACCTCGTCCTTGCGGTAGCAGCGGCCGGGGACGATATAGCGGATGGGCAGCTCGTGGGACTCCATGATGCGCGGCTCCATGGGGGAGGTGTGGGTGCGCAGGAGGGTCTCGCTGTTCTCGTCGAGATAGAATGTGTCGGTCCACTCGCGGGCGGGATGGCCCTCGTCGGTGTTGAGACGGTCGAAGTTATAGGTGGAAAGCTCGATCTCGTTGCCCTCGTCCACAGCGAAGCCCATGCCGATGAAGATGTTCTTCAGCTCCTCCAGGGAGACGTTCATGGGATGGCGGTGGCCCATGCGCACGGGTTTGCCGGGTACGGTCACGTCCAGGGCCTCGGAGGCCAGCTTCGCATTCAGCGCGGCGACCTGCAGCTTTTCCTTGCACTGCTCCAGCCGCTGCTCGATGGCGGCGCGGACGTTGTTGGCGGCCTGGCCCATGATGGGGCGCTCTTCCGCGGGAAGCTTGCCCATCTGCTTGAGGATGGCGGTCAGCTCGCCCTTTTTGCCCAGCAGCCGGATGCGAAGGGATTCCAGCTCTTCATTGCTGGCGGCCTTTTCCAGGGCCTCCAGCGCCTGGGTTTTCAGTTGTTCCAGATGCTCTTTCATGTGATTTTCCTTCTTTCAATATGCTGCGCCGGGCGTAAAAAAACAGCCCTCCATCCCCTGGGGACGAAAGACCAGTCTTCCGCGGTACCACCCGCAATTCGCCAACGGCGCGCTTCAGGAGCGGCAAGCACTCCCTTGACCGGTAACGGGGTCAGCCGGTGCACCCTACTTGCCGAGCGTTCAGGCGGCAGCTCACGGGGGAAAGCCCTGTTTTTCGCAGGGGACGGTTCGCAGCAGCCCCGTCCTCTCTGAACCTGCGCACAAAAACACGACAGCCCGATCATCGCTTTTCACGATATCGGCTATATCCTACCACACGGCGCAGCGATTTGCAACATTTTTTCAAAGATTTTTGTGGCATAATCCCGGGGGCGGCGGTATAATCAGGGAAAAGGGGGCATGGAAATGAGATTACTACCCATAGAAGACGGCTTTTCGGTCCTGGTACCCGAGGGTTCGGATATCCGCAGGCGCCTGCCTGTGCGGGATCGCTATGCCCACAAGGGCGATTTCGGAAGGGATCTGCTGCTGTGCGGGTCGGTGGGCTATACGGGGGCGGCGGCTCTGGCCGCCCGGGCTGCCCTGCGCTGCGGCGCGGGCCTTGTGACGGTGCTGACGCCGAAGGAAGCATATCCCGTTGTGGCGGTCAAGCTGGACGAGGCCATGGTGCGCCCCGTGGCCTGCGACGGCGAAGGCCGCATCAGCCGGGAGGCGGAGGGAGAGATCCTGGCGCAGCTGGCAAAGGCGGACTGCGCGCTGATCGGTCCTGGCCTGGGCAGGAGCGAGGCGCTCGACGCGCTGATCCCCGCGGTGATCCGAGCCGCCCGATGCCCTGTCGTTTTGGACGCCGACGGTCTAAACGCATTTGCCGGGCATATAGATATACTGCGCGAGGCAAAGGTTCCGGTGATCCTCACGCCCCACGACGGCGAGTTTGCCCGCCTGCTGCCGGACGAGCCGCCGCTGCCGAAGACCGATCTCCCGGCGCGCTGCCGCGCCGCGGCGAGACTGGCCGAAGCGGCCGGCTGTATCGTTCTGCTCAAGGGACACCGGACGGTGATCACCGACGGCGAGGTATATTATGTAAACTACACCGGCAATCCCGGCATGGCCACCGGCGGCAGCGGCGACGTGCTTTCCGGCATCATCGTCTCTTTGCTGGGCCAGGGCGTCAAGCCGCTGGAGGCCGCGGCCCTGGGCGCCTGGCTGCACGGCGCGGCGGGGGACCTGTGCGCGGAGGAGCTCGGCGAATGCGGCTTGCTGGCGGGAGATCTGATCGTGGCCTGCGCGCGGCTATTAAAATAAAGTAGGGAAGTGGGTCTATCAGACGGATATTGGCGTCTATTCTGTGTTTTGTGATGCTGTGCGGGTGCAGCGGGGAAAACCGCGCCATGAAAACGGCCATGGAGCTGCGCACGAAGCTCCTGGAGCGGGGCTGCCGGTTTGCGGCGGAGATCGAAGCGCATCTGGACGACGGTACGGCGCAGTTTTCTGTGGACTGTGCCTGCGCGCCGGACGGCAGCGTGACCCTGGAGGTCACCGCGCCGGAATCCATTTCCGGGATCACCGCCACGGTGGAGCCCGGGGCGGAAAACGCCCGATTTGACGACGTTGCCCTGGATTTCGGCCTGCTGGCGGACGGCCAGCTGGCGCCCATGGCGATCCCGCAGCTTCTGTTCGGAGCCTGGACGCAGGCGTATATCCGCGAAGCCGGCGCCGACGGGGACAGCTGGAACGCGGTCTACCTCAGCGGCTGGGGCGAACGGGAACTGACGGTCGAACAGTGGCTGACGAAGGAAGGCGTCCCCACCTATGCCGACCTCTGGTTCGGTAATCAGAACGCGGCAAATGTGAAACTCAGCGAGTTTGTCATCGGAACGAATGAATCATAGGAACAGGGCTCGCCATACAGGCAGCCCTGTTCATAATTTGTTTTCTTGAAAATGCCTGCAGTTCACGGTATACTGTACAAAACAACGGTGCGGCGGCATATCGCCGCGCACGGCGCGTGAGGAGTACCATGAGCATTACAACGGACAACCAAAGCACAACCGCCCTTGACGAGCTCCAGCGGCTGATGGACGCGCACACCAGATATGTTCCCGCGGGATTTTCCATCGACCTCGGCCATGATACGGAGGACTGGGACCGGATCCTCCGGGCCGTCGGCGTGAAGGAAGCCTGCCGGCGCATGGCGGAGCTGGCCTGCGCCGGCTATGAGCAGTACAGCGGAAAGCCGTTTTTGTTTTCCGAAGACTGCGTGGCCTACGAGATCAAGTACCATCTGGATGCGTTCATGCTGACCCAGGGCTTCGGCGGTTACCACAGAAACCTGGCCGCGGCGCTTCTGCCCCGGCCCTTGATCACCAGCCGCTGCCGGGAGATCGATATCTCCGCCAACGACGCCCGGGACCTCAAGCAGCGGTTCATATTCCATTATAAAAGGGGGATCCGCGCCTGCTACCGCGGAACGAAGGACGATCCCTATGCGGGAAAGCGGCGTAAAATAGAGTGAAACGAATGACCCTGCCGAAAAGCACGGCAGGGTCAACTGTTTTATTGGAATGAAGTATCGTTTTCTGTCTGGGGCGCTTCGGCGGCAGCGGCATTCGCCCCATAAACCGGATTGGGCCGCATGGTATTGATCAGGATCTTGGATGTTTCTGACTTGGTGCTGTTGAGCTGCCCGCGGATAAAGCGCCATGCAAAAAGCAGACCGAGGGCCATAAACAGCACCATCATAATGAGATCACGGCGTATCGCCGAAAGATATTCAGGATTAACGGAGATCTTTCCGGCTTCGCTCAGCGCTTCACCCAGGGGAAGGAAGAAATCATGCATGAGGGTGACAGTGGCGATCAGATAGATGATCAGGGGAATGGACAGTAGGCTCAGCAGGACGATGATGATCAGAGAGTTCTTGTTGGTCTTGCCCTTGAAAAGCTTATAGCCAAACATGGCGGCGATGGGAACCAGAGCAAAAAGAACAACATACATCTGATTCGTCAGCTTGATGAAAAGAACATTGAGCGCCACAGCCAGCAGCATGCCGATGAGCGCGCCGAGGAAACCGGAGGCGTAGCTGCCGCTGGTCTCGTTTTCCTCCACCCTGGACTGCACCTCATAGTCCTTTTGCCGAACAGCCGAGCCGCAAACGGGCTGATAGCCGAGGTAGTCGTTTTTCAGGACCAGAGAAAGACTGTCGGGATTGGAGGCGCCGGTTATTGCGCAGGTATTTGCTGGCCCCACGCCGTTGTGGGCCAGGGCCATGGTGAGCGTGTCCATGAAGGAGCGGAAGCCCTGCAGGGCCTCGTCTCCCTTGACAAAGCGGAAGGAGGCGAGCAGGTAGTTCTTCATGACGCGTTCCATGCTCGTGTGTTTGACGCCGGCGGCCTTTAAAGCGTCTTTGCATGTCTTGCGAACGGAACCGGTGTCATTGGTACGGATCGCCACATAAACATAATAGAGATTGCCGGCAAATTTCTGCAGTTCTATTGCATAGTTGTTCCATGTGCCGACGCATACCGCGTCGCTCGCCGGGGTAAAACCATATTTCGCCAGCCGGTTAAAAATCGCGCTTTTTATCGTGTTGTTCATATTGCATCTCCTCTCTTTCCATTGCGCTTATTCTTATTATAGAGAATGCAGCTTTGTTTGTAAAGGTTTGAAAACGAAGAATAAACATTTTGATGTGCGCCCCGTCTTCAGAATGGAAAAACAGGTCAAAAAAAACGACGTGCCGCAGCACGTCGTTTTTTGGTGGAGACTACTGGACTCGAACCAGTGACCTCCTGCGTGTGAAGCAGGCGCTCTAACCAGCTGAGCTAAGCCTCCAAAGCGTGATTTATTATACCAACGGCGGGAAGAAAAATCAAGCCCTTTTTTTATTTTGCCCCCGTTGCCCGTTTTTGCGCATAACGGGGGGAATTTTTTGATTATTCCGGACTTTTTTTGATTTCTGCGGCCGGAGCCCTTGAAATCGCTGTAATTATTTGTTACAATATTTTTACCATTTGTTATGATACGGGGAGGCGACTGCGTGAAACTGATCTCCTGGAATGTCAACGGCCTGCGCGCCTGCGTGCAGAAGGGTTTTTATGATTTCTTCGGCGCCGCCGACGCCGACTGCTTCTGCCTGCAGGAAACCAAAATGCAGCCCGGGCAGCTTTCGCTGGATACGCCGGGTTACGAGCAGTTCTGGAACAGCGCCGAGAAAAAGGGCTATTCCGGCACGGCCATTTTCACGAAACAGCAGCCGCTGTCCGTCGCCTACGGCGTCGGGGTGGAGGCGCTGGACCGGGAGGGCCGGCTGATCACGCTGGAATTCGAGCATTTTTACCTCGTCACCTGCTATACGCCCAATGCCCAGGACGGCCTCAAGCGCCTGGATCACCGCATGGCCTGGGACGACGCGTTCCGTACATATCTCTCCGGCCTGGACGCCAAAAAGCCGGTGATCGCCTGCGGGGACCTGAATGTTGCCCATCAGGAGATCGACCTGAAAAACCCCAAGTCGAACCGCGGCAACGCGGGCTTCTCCGACGAGGAGCGGGGCAAGTTCACGGAGCTGCTGGCGGCGGGCTTTGCCGATTCGTTCCGGCTGCTCTATCCCGATCTGACGGGCGCCTATTCCTGGTGGAGCTACCGCTTCAACGCCAGGGCGAATAACGCCGGATGGCGCATCGACTATTTCCTCGTATCCGAGCGTCTTGCCCCCTATGTCACGCAGACGCCGATCTATTCTGACGTATATGGTTCGGATCATTGCCCGGTGGGCTTGATCCTGGATGAGAAAGGAGCCTTTTCATGATCTCCCGCAGACTGCGCCGCCCGCTGTGCGCCCTGATATGTCTTTTATTCTGCCTTTCCCTGGCCCTGCCGGCGCTGGCGTACTCCGGCGTCAGCAACTGGGCGAAGGAGGATGTGGATGCGGCAGATGCCCTGGGCATCGTCCCGGAGGAGCTGCAGAAGCGCGCCCTGACCTCGGCAATGACTCGTATGGAAATGTGCCATATGGCGGTGAACGCTTTTGAAAAACTGACCGGAAGCAGCCTGTATCCCGCCAAGCTGGATCATTTCAGCGATACCCGCGACGCCGACGTGTGCGTCGCTTACGAGCTGGGCATCGTCGGCGGCTTCCCCGACGGCACCTTCCGCCCGACGAATCCCATCACACGCCAGGAATTTGCCAAGGTCACGGGTAATTTCCTCAACATCCTCGGCTGGTCGGAGGATGCGCAGACCCTGAGCGACTTCGCCGACGAAAAAAATGTTTCCAACTGGGCGAAGCCCGCTGCCGCCGACATGGTCCGTATAGGGATCGTCAACGGCGATAATAAAAACATGCTCAATCCGGGCAAGTCCGTTTCCTACGAGGAGGCGTGCGCCCTGTTCTTCCGGGCCTATCAGATGTTCGAGAACGGCGAGGACGTCGGCACCATCGGTGCGGCGGAGACCGTGGGAGAGGAAGGAGAAATCGTCTTCAACGGTCTGAGCAACTGGGCCAGGGCGACCGTTACGCAGATGTACGGTATGGGCCTGCTTCCCGAATCTGCCGTCCAGATGCAGATGAATCTTCCCATCACGCGCGGCGATCTGTGCGAGATGGCGGTCCGGATTTATCAGAGCGTCAGCGGCACGGTCCCGGCAGCCGACGATGCCGCGTTTTCCGATACCGACCGGCAGGCCATTCTGCAGGCAAAGAAGCTGGGGATCGTCAACGGATATCCCGACGGCACGTTCCGTCCGGATGGCGTGCTGACCCGCGAGCAGATGTTCCAGATCACGGGGAATCTTCTAAAGGCCTGCGGGCACCAGGAATTGACGGATGAACAGCTTCTGACGGAGGCTTTCTCCGATTATACTAGCATCGGCGGTTGGGCAAGGGAATGCATCGCCACCCTTTTCCGGATCGGCGTCATGCGCGGCGACAACCAAAGCCGTGCGCTGCCCCAGTCGCAGACCTCCTGCGAGCAGGCCATCGCCATGTTTATGCGCACCCTCAAGCAGGTGGGCAAGTGGTATCAGAACCACCCGCTGAGTAAGATCGTCGGCCCCCTGACCTCGCCGAACAAAGCGCTGCAGGTGGTGGATCTGGCGAAGAGCTTTGTGGGCTATCCCTATGTGTGGGCGGGCGCCAATCCCTCCGTCGGCTTTGACTGCTCGGGTCTGGTGTACTACGTCTACAAGCAGATGGGTTACAACATCCAGCGTGACGGCGACGGGCAGGCCGGCAACGGCATCGCTGTGAAGGAGTCGGACATGCAGCCCGGCGACATCATCATCTTTGCCAACAAATATACCGGAGCGATCCAGCATGTCGGACTGTACATCGGCGACGGAATGATGGTGCATGCCCAGTCCAGCCGGACAGGCGTGGTCATCAGCCGCTACGACTACGATAAGAACAAGTACATCTATACCATCCGCCGCATCATTTACTGATGGCCGCGAGATAGATTTCATCGCCGTGCCGGAACGCGTTCATACGTTCCGGCGCGGCGAAAAAATTCATGGGTCCGTCCGTGCGCCAGCGGATCGCCCGCACAGGTCCCCCGGGCAGAAAGCGGATGAGTCCGTCCTCCGCCGGCGTCCAGAGTCCGTCGGACGGACACCATGCAGCGGCCCGGTTCGGCATCGACGGAAGCGCGGCTGTGCTGACGCGCCGATGCAGCGTCATCGCGCCGTCCTCCGGGCAAAAGACGCCGAAGGGCCTCTCATCCAGATACAGCCGGAGGATCTCCGGGCCGGGGGCGATGCGTGCAGAGAGGATCCGGTACAGTCCGGCATCCTCGATCCGCAGCGTTCCCGCCGGCGCGTCCCGGCGAAAAATTGTCAGTTCCATATAAAACGCCTCCGCGCAAGCCTATGCGCGGAGGCGTTTGATTATGTTTTCTTTACAAACTGGTTGCCGCATTTCGGGCAATGGATGTTGATTTTTCCGCGGCCACGGGGCACCCGGACGGTCTGATGGCAGCGAGGGCAGGAATAATAGCGGCTGTTGCGGTCGCGCAGACGGTTGAGCTGCTGCATGTATTTCTGATTCTCCAGCCGGCGGCGATTGACGTTCCGCGAGAACATGCGGTAAAGGCAATAACCCAGCGGGAGGTAGGAAAGCACCGTCAGCACCGGAAGGGAGAAGAGCATGCCCACGACGGCCAGCGCAACGCCGAGGATCAGCAGGGCGTTGTTCAGCTGATCCGGGCCATAGCGCCCGTACATGAAGCGCGCGAAGCTCTCTTTCCAACGCTGCATGGCTGCAATCCCTCCCCATTACCGAATTCCAGTTTTGATATCCCTATTATAGTGAGGTTCCGGGGATTTTCAACCGGTTGCGCTTGAAGTTTACGAAATGTTCACTTTATGTTCACTTTTTTTCGCCGCTCAGGATCGCCACGGCGCCCAGAATCAGGACAATGCCCGCCAGAGCGTCGGCGCTGACCGCCTCGCCGTAGGCGATCAGCCCCACCAGAGCGCCGAACACCAGCTCCAGGGAGGCGACGACGGAGGCCCGGCCCGTCTCAAGGAAGCGCAGGCCGTTGGTATAGAGCACAAAGGCGGCGAAGCCCGTGATGAGGCCGTGCAGCGCCATGGTCACAAGCAGCGCCGGCCGGGCAGCAGCCGCGGCGAAGATCTCGCCGGGGCGGGCGAGGAGCAGGCAGCCCAGGGCGCAGAAGGCGAAGGAATAGAAGGTGACGGTCCAGCTGTTATAGCCCCGGTCCAGGGCAAAGCGGCCGAAGATCGAGTAGAGCGCGTAGCTCAGGCCGGAGCCGAGCCCCAAAAGCAGGGCCGTGGGCGTGAGGGAGAGCCTGCCCCGGGCGATGCCGGAAACCAGAGCGCAGCCGACGAAAGCGAGGATCAGGCACAGGAGCTTGCGCCCGGTCATGCGCTCATGGAAAAACAGCAGGCTCATGAGCATCACAAAGGTCGGCGCGGTGTAAAGCAGCGTGCCCGCCAGAGCCAGGCTCGTGACCTGGACAGCCTGGTTATAGCAGAAATTCATGCACAGCAGGCTGAGGATGCCTGCTCCGGCGAAGCACCACAGATCCCGCAGACGGATGCGAAACAGCTCCCGGTGGAACAGGATCAGATAGACCGCCATGGCCAGCAGACCGACGCCGATGCGCACAAGGGTGATATCCCAGACGTCCAGACCGGCTTCCGACAGGGTGCGCACAAACAGGCCGATGATGCTCCAGCAGGCGGCCGCCAGAAGCACCAGGATCGTTCCCAGGATGGATTTACGATTGTTCTTCATAGCTTTTACAGTAGGGAGACAGGGAGCAGAGCCCGCACTTCGGCGCCCGGGCAACGCACACGGCGCGGCCGTGGAGCACGATGCGGTGGCAGAAATCGCTGCTTTTTTCCGGCGGCAGGAGGGCGCGGAGCTGATGTTCGATTATTTCCGGGTCCTTGCCGCTGGCCAGGCCAAGCTTGTTGCAGATGCGGATGCAGTGGGTATCCACCACCACGGCCCCCGGTTTTCCATAGATGTCGCCCAGCAGCAGATTTGCCGTCTTGCGGCCCACGCCGGGGAGCTTCAGCAGCTCCTCCATGGTGTCGGGCACCTTTCCGCTGTACTCAGACAGGAGCATTTGACAGGCCAGCACGATGTCCCGCGCCTTGTGCTTATAGAACCCGCAGGAGTGCACATAGCGCTCCACCTCCTCCACATCGGCTTCTGCGAAGGATTCCAGGGTAGGGAAGCGCGCAAAGAGCGCCGGCGTCACCATGTTCACCCTGGCGTCGGTGCACTGGGCGGACAGCCGCACGGCGATCATCAGCTCGTAATCCTTTGGATACTGCAGGGCGCACAGGGCGTCGGGATAATCCTTTTCTAGCGCCTGGATGACGCCGTCGACCCGTTCGGAAAGCTCCATGTCGATTCCTCCTTTTGTGGCAAAGTATAACAAACTTTTCACCCATTCGCAACCCCTTGACATCGGGTGCAAATGCGATACAATAAAAAAATAGAAGGGAGGCGATCGCATGTATCAGCCGCTGGCGGACGAGCTCCGTCCCACCACCCTGGACGAGGTCTACGGTCAGGAGGAGATCCTGGGCGAGGGGAAGATGCTGCGGCGTCTCATCGAGTCCGGCAAGATCCCGAATCTGATCTTCTACGGCCCTTCGGGCACCGGCAAGACTACCGTCGCCAACATCATCGCCGAGCGTACGCAGCGCAAGCTCTGCAAGCTCAACGCCACCACGGCGTCCACCTCCGACATCAAGGAGATCGTATCCCAACTGGATACCATGCTGGCGCCCAACGGCGTGCTTCTGTACCTGGACGAGATCCAGTCCTTCAATAAAAAGCAGCAGCAGACTCTGCTTGAGCACATCGAAAACGGCAAGATCACCCTGATCGCCTCCACCACGGAGAATCCGTATTTTTACGTTTTCAACGCCATCCTCAGCCGCTCGACGGTGTTCGAGTTCAAGCAGATCTCTCCTGAAGCGGCCATGCAGGTGGTGCGGCGGGGCATCGAATATATGCGCGGGAAGACGGGACTCACCGTCACCGCGGAGCCCGGCGCACTGGAGCACATCGCTTTCTCCTGCGGCGGCGACCTGCGCAAGGCTCTAAACGCCGTGGAGGTGCTGTTCTCCGCCGCCGGAGCCGACTCGGACACCCTGGAAATCACCTTGGCCGACGCCAAGACCGTGACCCAGCGCTCCGCCATGCGCTACGACCGGGACGGCGACAGCCATTTCGACTGCCTGTCCGCGCTGATGAAGTCCATCCGCGGCTCGGACCCGGATGCGGCGATCCATTACCTGGCCCGCTTCCTGGAGGCCGGGGATCTGCCCGCCTGCTGCCGGCGCATCCTGTGCTCGGCCTGCGAGGACATCGGCCTGGCCTATCCGCTGGCCATTCCCATCGTCAAGGCCTGCGTGGACAGCGCCCTGCAGCTTGGCCTGCCCGAGGCGCGGCTGCCCCTGGCGGACGCAGTCCTCTTCCTGGCCACCTGCCCGAAATCCAATTCCGGCTGCATGGCCATCGACGCCGCCCTGGGCGACGTGCGCCGCGGCAGGACCGGCCCCATCCCCCGGGAGCTGCAGAACGTTCACGCCGACAGCGCCGGCCAGGAGCGGGAGCAGGGCTATCTCTATCCCCACAATTATCCCCACAACTGGGTGCAGCAGCAATACCTGCCCGACGCCCTGGTGGACACACAATACTATCAGCCCGGGCAAAACAAGGCCGAGCAGGCCGCAAAACGCTACTGGGACGAGATCAAAGGAGGCAAATGATGGACGTCAGGCTGGGCGATGTGCTGGTGATGAAAAAGCCGCACCCCTGCGGAAGCAGGGAATGGTCCGTCATGCGTACGGGCATGGATTTCCGGCTCAAGTGCCTCGGCTGCGGCCATGAGGTGCTCCTGCCCCGCAGCAAGGCGGAGAAGAACATTCGGGAAATACGCCGGGAGAAATGATTCTCGACGGCACGCGCCCCGGGATGGCCGCAATCGCGCTCGACCGGGGCCAAAACGCCCCGCCCCGGCGCGCACCGTACCGGGAAATCGAATATCCGCACGACGAACAGGCCGCAGTCCCGCCCGGGATTGCGACCTGTTTTTTACGCGCCCGGCGCTACAATGGATGCAAAGCTGTGCGGGGAGGCGTGATGTGCGGATCTATCTGGACGTCGTCTTTGTCCTCAACGGCGCGGTCAACTACTGCCTGCTCTGCGCTTCCGCCAGGGTATGCGGCGTGGTGCCGCGCCAGCGGCGGCTGCTCGCCGCGGCGCTCATCGGCGCGCTCTATGCCTGCGCGACGTTCCTGCCCGGCTTTGGCTTCCTTGCATGCGGGCTCTGGCGCATCGCCGTGTTTTCCGTCATGCTCTGGGCGGCTTTCCGGAGAAGACTTGTGCTGCCCGGTACGGTATTTCTGGCGTTCTCGCTGGCAATGGGGGGCCTGGTGCTGCTGCTGGGCGGAGCGTTGGGGGCGAAGATCTGGCTGCTGAAGGGCAGAGCCTATTATGCGCTTGGCGCGCCCACCTTGATGCTGACGGCGGGGGCGTTCTATCTTGGCGCGTGGCTCCTGCTGCAGGGCAGCATGGCGCATACCGGCGGCCTCATTCGGGCGAAGCTGCAGCTGGGGCATGCGGAAACGGAGCTTGTGATGCTGCGCGATACCGGAAACACGCTGCGCGACCCCTTCACAGGCCGTGCCGTCGCTGTGGTGGAGCGGCAGGTGATGGAGCGCCTTCTGCCGGGGATCAGCCTGGGGCGCGACGCGGCAGGCGATATGCAGGACCTGCACGCCCGCGCGCCGGAAATCAGAACGCGGCTGATCCCGTATCGCGCGGTGGGGACGGAAAAGGCGCTGCTTCTGGCCGTGCACTGCGACGTGGTGTACCTGGATGGGCAGAAGCGGCGGGACGTCTTCGTGGCGGTCTCGCCCACAAAGGTTTCCGAGAACGGACAGTATGAGGGACTCATCGGGGAAGGAGAATAAATGCGGATCGAAATCACGGGGATTCTGTCAAAGATGGGCGTGCTGCGCCCGTCAAAAATCATGTACATCGGGGGCAGCGACGTGCTGCCGCCGCCGCTCAAGGGGGCCGACGAGCAGCGGATGCTTGAGCTCCTGAGCCGGGGGGACGCGCAGGCGAAGCAGATCCTCATCGAGCACAATCTGCGGCTGGTGGTATACATTGCCCGCCGATTCGAGAATACGGGGGTCAATCTGGAGGATCTGATCTCCATCGGGACGATTGGCCTCATCAAGGCGGTGGGGACCTTCCGGACGGACAAAAAGATCAAGCTGGCGACTTACGCCTCCCGGTGCATTGAAAATGAAATACTGATGCACATTCGAAAAATATCGTCACAGAAGGCGGAGGTCAGCCTGGATGAACCCATCAACACAGACTGGGACGGAAACGAGCTGCTGCTCTCGGACATCCTGGGTACGGAAGCGGATACCGTCATCCGCCCCATGGAGGAGCATGAGGAGCGCACGGCCCTGCATGAAGCGCTGGAGCTGCTCAGCCCCCGGGAAAGGCGCATCATCTGCTGGAGATACGGCCTCTGCGGCCAACGGGAGCGGACACAGAAGGAGGTGGCGGATCTGCTGGGCATCTCTCAGTCGTATATTTCCCGCCTGGAAAAGCGCATCATGATACGGCTGCGCCGGGAAATGACCCGCCAGTGGTCGGCTTGAACGCCGCCGCAGTGCCATGCCCGGAATGTCTGCGGCAGCACCTGATAGACGACGCCGTCATTGGCGTCGATGAATGCATGGACGCCGGCATCCTTAAAGCGCCGCCGGCCATAAGCTGAGAGGGGATTGCGCGACGAGTTCATTCGTGCTATGATCGAAGCATCAAGGATCGGAGGTGCGCTCATGAGTGCCATTGAGCAGCTGCTGCTGAGCCGGGAGTTCAGCTATCTGCCGCCGCTGTTTTATCACAATCCATATGCGCTGCGGTGCAAACTCGGCGCCGGCGGAGCGGCCGGCAAAGAGCAGGTCCGTCTTGCCGCACGCAGGGCAGGCGAGATCTATGACGTCCTGTTCCCGGAAGGGGCGGACGCGCTGTTCTTTCACCGGCTGACGTTTGACTCGGGGCCCGAGGATAAATGGCAGAGGCGATTTGTCCGGCCGTTCCTGCGGAAGTATCGCTGTGCGGTGATCACGGATCTGGAAACGGGGGAGCTGGCGGAAGAGGGACTGCGAAAAAGGGACCGGATCCTCTGTTATGCGGACGGGAAACGGTTCAACAGCAGGGGCTTGATCCGGCGGCTGGTCCGCGTCGATTTCGGCGGGAAGGGCGCGCTGGATACGAGTTTTGTCTCCTTTGAAAATGAATGCATCCTGTCGATCTACGACGACCGGGGCTGCGACGTCGTTTTTGCTTCAAGGGAGAAATACCGGCAGTTTTTTTCGCTGCTTTCGCAATACCTGCTGGACTATGATCTGGAGGAAATGAAACGCAGATTCGAAGAATGAGCGCGGCGATCCGCCGCCCGGCCGGACCAAATGAAAAACCTGCATCCTGCGGGCGCAGAACGGACGGTTCTCTGCCTGCAGGATGCTTTTTTGGACCGAAATGTCTACGGGACGGGGTTTTTTCTTTTTTTGGTTGACTTTTTACCGGCACTTGTGTAAAATGATGCCATATTGGAAACGCCATGATGGGGAAGAAGCGGTGAACGTCCTTCCAGAGAGCGGCCGGCAGGTGCGAGGCCGCAGGATGCAGCCGGATAGGTCGCCCCGGAGCGGAGCGCTGAAATTGCAGTAGGCGTCTACGGGAGCTCCCGTTACAGAGCGAGAGTGTCCGCATTTTTGCGGGAACTCAGGTGGTACCGCGAAAGCTATTTCGTCCTGAGCTTTGTTCAGGGCTTTTTTTATGGAATGAAGGAGATGTAATTTATGGCGAAAGAACTCCAGAAGGTCTATGATCCCAGAGAGGTGGAGGGCCGGATCTATCAGATGTGGATGGACAAGGGCTGCTTCAAGGCCGAACCCGATCCCGACAAGAAGCCGTTTTCCATCGTCATGCCGCCCCCCAACGTCACGGGCCAGCTGCACATGGGCCATGCCCTGGACTCCACCCTGCAGGATATCCTGATCCGCTTCAAGCGCATGCAGGGCTACAGCACCCTGTGGCTGCCCGGCACCGACCATGCCGGCATCGCCACCCAGATCCGCGTGGAGGAAGAGCTGCGCACCAAGGAGGGCCTGACCCGCTACGACCTGGGCCGCGAGAAGTTCCTCGAGCGCGTCTGGGACTGGAAAAACAAATACGGCTCGCGCATCGTATCCCAGCAGATGAAGCTCGGCACCAGCTGCGACTGGGACCGCGCCCGCTTCACCATGGACGACACCTGCGCCGCGGCCGTTCGCAAGACCTTCGTCGACCTGTATGAAAAGGGCCTCATCTATAAGGGCAGCCGCATCATCAACTGGTGCCCCCACTGCATCACCGCCCTGTCCGACGCCGAGGTCGAATATGTGGACAAGCCCGGCGCCCTCTGGCACATCCGTTATCCCCTGAGCGACGGCAGCGGCGATCTGGTGGTCGCCACCACCCGTCCCGAAACCATGCTGGGCGACTCCGGCGTGGCCGTCAACCCCAACGACGAGCGCTATCAGCATCTGATCGGCAAGACCTGCATCCTGCCCATCGTGAACCGCGAGCTGCCCATCGTGGCCGATGAATACTGCGAGATCGAGTTCGGCACCGGCTGCGTCAAGATGACTCCGGCCCACGACCCCAACGACTTCGACATCGGCCTGCGCCACAACCTCGAGGTCATCCGCGTCATCGCCGACGACGGCACCATGAACGAGCTGGCCGGCAAGTACGAGGGCATGGATCGCTATGAGTGCCGCGACGCCATCGTCAAGGATCTGGAAGAGGGCGGCTATCTGGTCAAGGTCGAGCCCTACAGCCACAACGTGGGCACCTGCTACCGCTGCCACAACGACGTCGAGCCCCTGGTTTCCGCCCAGTGGTTCGTCAAGATGGCGCCCCTGGCCAAGGAGGCCATCCGCGTGGTCAAGGACGGCACCATCAAGTTCGTCCCCGAGCGGTTCACCAAGACCTATATCAATTGGATGGAGAACGTGCACGACTGGTGCATCTCCCGTCAGCTGTGGTGGGGCCATCAGATCCCCGTCTGGTACTGCGACGACTGCGGCCACCAGAACGTGAGTTTCGAAGATCCCACCGAGTGCGCCAAGTGCGGCAGCAAGCATCTGACCCGCGATCCGGACGTGCTCGACACCTGGTTCTCCTCGGCCCTGTGGCCCTTCTCCACCATGGGCTGGCCGGATATGAATTCCAAGGATCTCAACTACTGGTATCCCACCTCCGTCATGGTAACGGGCTACGATATCATCTTCTTCTGGGTCGCCCGCATGATCTTCTCCGGCATGGAGCAGATGAAGAAAGAACCCTTTGAGACTGTGTTCATCCACGGCCTGGTCCGCGACGACAAGGGCCGCAAGATGTCCAAATCTCTGGGCAACGGCATCGATCCCCTGGAGATGGCCGAGAAGTTCGGCGCGGACGCCCTGCGCTTCAACCTGATCACCGGCAACTCCCCCGGCAACGACATGCGCTTCTACGTGGAGCGCTGCGAGGCCATGCGCAACTTCGCCAACAAGATCTGGAACGCCAGCCGCTACGTGCTGATGAACCTGACCGTGGACGAGAACCGTCTGCCGGACGCGGGCGCCCTGGAGCTGGAGGACAAGTGGATCCTGTCCAAGCTCAACACGCTCATCAAGGAAGTCACCGAGAATCTGGACGCCTTTGAGCTGGGCGTGGCCTCCGCGAAGCTCTACGACTTTATCTGGGATACCTACTGCGACTGGTATATCGAGCTGACCAAGTCCCGCCTGTACGGCGAGGACGCGGAAGCGAAGGAGAACGCGCAGCGGGTGCTGGTGTATGTGCTCGATCAGATGCTGCGGCTGATGCACCCCTTCATGCCCTTCATCACCGAGGAGATCTGGCAGGCCATCCCCCACGAGGGCGATACCCTGATCTGCGCCGACTGGCCTGTGTACCGCGACGAGCTGGCGTTCCCCGACGAGGAGGCCGCCATGGAGTCCGTGATGAACGCCATCCGCGCCGTGCGCAACCGCCGCGCCGAGATGAACGTGGCCCCGTCGAAGAAGTGCACCCTCTACGTCGCCACGGAGAAGGCCGACATCTTCCGCGCCGGCGAGGGCTATATCTGCCGCCTGGCCTATGCCGACGGCCTGATGGTGGACGCCGACGCCCCCGCAGGTCACGAGGACATGGCCGAGTGCGTCACCACGGACGCGAAGATCTTCCTGCCGCTGAACCAGCTCGTGGACGTGGACAAGGAGTTAGAGCGCATCACCAAGGAAGAGGACAACGCCCGGAAGAATCTCGACCGAATCAACTCCAAGCTCCAGAACGCCGGCTTCCTCAACAAGGCGCCGGAGCAGGTGGTGAACGCCGAGCGCGAGCGTGCCGCGAAGCTGGAGCAGATGCTCGCCCAGCTGACCGACAGCCGCGCCAGACTGGAAAAACTGAAGAAATAACTGACATAAAAGCCGCTGCAAAACAAGCGTTTTGCAGCGGCTTTTTGCAGCAGGTATGGTGTGTCTGACGGCTGATGTCTATTCCGTAGGGGCGCATGCCTACATGCGCCCGCCACTGCCGGCCTGCATTCGGGCGGATGTGGGCATCCGCCCCTACGGTCGGGTTCGTCGGAGACCGCCGCGAAGCATCGTTGCCGATCTCCGGTATCGGCGGCATGAGGCAAGATAAATGCACGCGAAGCGGGCAGAGAGGGGAGTTTGGGACATCATCACGCTTTACGGCGATTGCGTGGATGCAGCAAGCCGCGATATTTCTGCTATGCCACCGGGCCGATCTTGTCGGAGTAGTTCAGATACGCCTTCGTCTCCATGATCTCCACCAGGCGGCGGACCAGCTCGTACACGTCCTCGAAGCGGGTGTACTGGGCCACGGGGGCCAGGCGGATGACGTTGGGATAGCGGAAGTCCGGCACCACGTCGGCGGCCTTCAGGGCTTCGTTGATGCGCACGGCGTCGTCATGCTCCAGGCAGACGTGGCCGCCGCGGCGGGCGTCTTCCCGGGGATTGCCCACGGTGAAGCCGTATCTGGCGAGCTCCGCGTCGATCAGCTCCATGAGATAGCGGGTGAGGGCCAGGGATTTTTCCCGGATCGCTTTCATTTCCACGCCGCTGTAGATCTCCAGCGCCCCGTCCACGCCCGCCATGGACAGGATCGGGCCGGTGCCGGTCTGCCAGCCGCCGGCGCGCAGATCGTGCTCGAAGTCCGGCCGCAGCTCGAACTGGGTGTCCTTCCGGTTGCCCCACCAGCCGGACAGGCCGGGTTCCCGATCGAAATGCCTATGGTTGACGTACAGGCCCGCCGTGGCCCCGGGGCCGCCGGACAGATATTTGTAATTGCACCACACGGCAAAATCGCAGTCGATGTTTGCAAAATCGTGATCCACCGCGCCGATGGAATGGCACAGGTCAAAGCCGATCATGATGCCGCGGGAGTGCGCCTCGCGGCTCAGCCGCTCCATGTCCAGCAGCTGGGCGCTGCGGTAGAGCACCGAGGGAAGCAAAATCAGGGCCACGTCCGGAGTCATGGCCGCGATGATATCGTCCTCATTGATCGTCTTGCCGTCCCGACTGGGCACGGTCACCAGGGCGTCGGCGGGATCGAGGCCCCGCAGCCGGATCTGACTGACCACGGCATAGCGGTCGGTGGGGAAGTTCAGCTCGTCCACCAGGATCTTATAGCGATCTTTTGTCGGCTTCCAGAAGGTGGCGACGCACTGATGCACGTTCAGCGTGGTGCTGGCGCAGACGGTGACCTCCTCAGGGCGGGCGCCGATCAGACGGGCCAGCTTTTCGCCGATGCGGTCGTGGTAGAGGAAATAGTCGGTTTCCGCGCCGGTCCAGATGCCGATGCCGTGAGTTTTCCAGTCGTCCATGGCCCGCTGTACAGCTTTCTCTGCGTCAACGGAGCACAGCCCCAGGGAGTTGCCGTCCATATAGATCCGCCCGGGCACGGTATAGAACCGGCCGCGCAGGGGAGCCAGAGAGTCCGCCCGGTCCAGAGCGCGGGCATAGTTGAGATCAAAAAGATTATTCATTTATTACGCTCCTGTCTGTACGTACTTCGAGTCTTTCAAACAATTCATTCCACTCTTTCAGCATTTCATTGACAGATTCCTCAATGATTTGCCTGTGGAATGGCTGAATGATGAAACAATAATACCGCAGAGATGTTTTTTTGAATTTCAGGCACAAGCCGGCTGCATCGGGAAATGACCCGGAACAGAGCAATTTCTCGTGCTGATCGAGGTAAAAACGATCTGGTTTTCGCGCTTTGTGCTGATAATAAATCAGGCTGGATCCGTTTTGATAATATCTTTGAAGCTCCTCCGGCAAAACGTATTTATTGCTCTTGGGTTTTTGCTTCGCGGAGGGGACGATCAGCCCGTTGTCCGGATCGACACATACGACGTCAAGACCGGAAAGCTTCTGATATGCCCCTTCATTCCACCGCGCACGAATGAAATCTCTTTCTTGCTTTGACTTTTTGGAAAAATCCAGTGGTTCAGTCCAATAGACGGCGGGGATCAAATCAGGACATTCAAGGTTTTGTACTGTCCGTCCTTCTTTGAAAACGATTTCTCCCAATCTGTTCCACAGTTCCTGGTCGCAGTGACCATATAACGCTTTGTTTTTGGAATGATCCTTCAGATAATCTGTAAAACGCCCATCATCATTGTGATTCTCATCCGGCGTGAGATACCAATTCAGCCCTATGGAAAGGCCGCTCCTTGCCAGACAGCGCAACAGTCCCAGCTTGCTAAAATCTCCAATATCTCCGGAATATCGGTTCTGCATTTTCTGTCACATCCTTGCAAACAAGACGTCGCAATTATCATAAAGTATTTCGAGAAAAAAAGGAAGAGCAATCGTAAAAAACATTGACAAGCGAAGTACAACTTGTTATACTTGTAGTAAAAGTATAACTTGTGTAACGGAGGCGATACGATGGAAAGAAAAGAACCCGACGGGAGATATATCTCCATGGTCAAGGTGGGGGAGAAGGGGCAGATCGTCATCCCCAAGGCAGCCCGGGCAATGTTCGACATCAAGCCCGGCAGCATGCTGGTGCTGCTGGCGGATTCGTCCCGGGGCATCGCGCTGATCAGCCCCGACCAGCCGGTGTTTTCCGCGATGATGAACATTGCCACCGGCGCGGATCAGCCGGAGGATCCCGAAATGATGAGCTTTATGAAAGGGGGCGCGCCCGATGGCAACATTGTGGATTGACGGCCTGTGCAAGAAATACCCTGCCTTTTATCTCGATCACGTGACCTTCGAGGTGGGCGAGGGGAAGATCATGGGCTTCGTGGGCCGCAACGGCGCGGGCAAGACCACGACCCTCAAATCCCTGTTCAACTACGTCCACCCCGACGAGGGGGAGGTCTATTTCTTCGGGCTGAATTTCCGCGACAACGAGGCGGAGATCAAATCCCGGGTGGGCTATGTGGGCAGCGACGGCAGCTACTATACCCAGAAGCGGATCAGGACCATCACCGGCGTGACAAAGACCTTCTATCCCGATTGGGATGAGAAGATCTATCAGGACTGCCTGCGCCGGTTTGGTCTGGACGAGAACAAGAAGCTCAAGGAGCTGTCCGAGGGCATGAAGGTCAAGTACCAGCTCACCCTGGCTTTGAGCCATCACGCCCAGCTGCTGGTGCTCGACGAGCCCACCTCCGGCCTGGACCCTGTCTCCCGGGACGACCTGCTGGACCTGTTCCAGGACCTGGTGGAGCGCGACGGCGTGAGCATCCTGTTTTCCACCCACATCACCAGCGATCTGGAGAAGTGCGCCGACGAGGTGACCTACATCCAGAACGGAAAAATCCTCTACACCGGCAAGCGCGACGGCCTGACGCAGAAATACATTCTGCTGGAAGGCGAGACGGCCAAGCTCACCGAGCCGGAGCTGGGCAAGCTCATCGGTTACCGGGCCCATAAGGGCGAATTCACCGCCATGATCCCCCGGACGCTGCAGGAGGAATTCTCGCATTTCACCGTCAAGGAGCCGACGATCGAGGACGTTATGGTCTATCTGGAAAGGGAGTGAGCGCATGGCTGAACTGATGAAAAAAGAGCTGAAGCTGGTGCTTCATCCGATGAATTTCGGTTTCCTGGCCCTCAGCGCCTTTCTGCTGATTCCGAACTATCCCTATTATGTGACGTTTTTCTACACCACCCTGGGTATTTTCATGATGACCCAGACCGCCCGGGAAAACCGGGACATCTCCTATATGATGCGTCTGCCCATTGCCAAGCGGGATATGGTCAAGGCGAGGTTCATTACGGTGATGCTCATTGAATTGGCGCAGGTGTTGTGCTGCATCCCGTTTATGATCATTCGCAGCCGCTACGCCGAGCTCAACAACCCCGTGGGCATCGAGGCGAACATCGGCTTCCTGGGGATCTCCCTCATCATGCTGGGCGTGTTCCATCTGATTTTCCTGGCGGGCTTCTACAAGACGGCCGTCAACGTGGGCCTGCCCTTCATCTGGTCGTCCGTGGTCTTCTTCGTGATGGGCGCGATTGCCGAGATCGCCCTTCGGGTGATCCCGTATCTGCGCGATACCTGCGACTCCATGGCCGCGGCCATGCAGGTACGCCAGATCCCCCTGCTGATCGGAGGGCTCCTCGTCTACCTGCTGCTGACCTGGCTGGCATACCGGCTGAGCGTCAAACGCTTCGAGGCGCTGGATCTGTAATAAAAAAGCCTTCCCCTCAAGGGGAAGGCTTTGGCGCTCTGACGATGATACTTTTCTGAAACAAAACAGCCGGTTCCGGGTGTCGTTTGACACGCAGAACCGGCCTTTTTTATACGATCCATTGCTCCCCATCAGAAACGATTCGCTTTTGAGGAAACCTAAAAACATACACTGTATGATCGGTGTCTTTGCCATGAGCAGATAAGTTGCCAATCCAAAAGTATTCTGAAGCCGGAAGAATGTGATATGCACCTTTATCCCAAAACGAGTAAGTCAGGTCAACGTCTTTATAGTAATACACAAATAAATACGTATAGTTTTCATCAAAATCTACGCCTGTCAAATCACATTCAAAAAAGTGTTCCAGCAATTCTTTTGGTACTGGTTTCGTCGTATCTGGAAAACAATTGGTCCTCCAAATTGGATCGTATTTTTCATGATGGTCGTTACGGGAAGTATCAACGGCGCACACATATTCCAACGGAACATGTGTTCTCCCTCGCAAACTATGTATCAGCACAGACGCCTCGACAATCAAAACAGCGGTCAATATCAAAGCTGTCATCTTTTGAATACGCTTTTTCTTCAAACGCATTATTATTATCACGAAAAACAGCAAATAAACCCCGAATAAAACTGTCAGCAAGCAAAACCGAAGGAATAATCCACTTGGAGTAAGCGCTTCGGAATTATGAATTAGAATTCGTGCAATAAGCCAGGAAATCATCTTAATTCTCCCTCAGATGTGTTTTTATTTTCTGATCACAGTATAACCGATCTCCGTTTCGATCTTGTCCTCCAGGCCTTCGGTGACGAGCATTTTGCCGTCGTCGGTGATGAGGACGCACTCGAAGTCGTCGGAGGATCGCCAGAAGTCCTCGGCTCTGGCCGGGCCCATGACGTACAGGGCGGTGGACAGGCCGTCGGCCAGGAAGCCGGAGTCCGCCACGATGGTGACGGAGCTGAGGCCGGATTTTGCGCTTTTGCCGGTGGCGGGGTCCATGATGTGGCTGAAGCGCTGCCCGTTCTCCTCAAAGTATCGCTGATAACCGCCGGAGGTGACCACGGCGTTGGAGCCGGTCAGATTCAGGACGGCAACGGAGCGGGAGGGATCGGTGGGATCGGTGACGCCGACGCGCCAGGGACTTCCGTCGGGCTTGGAGCCCACGGTCTGGATGTTGCCGCCCAGGGCCAGGATGCCGTTGACGCCGGCGTCGGTGAGTTGATTGGCGCACAGTTCCGCAGCGTATCCTTTGGCCACGGCGCCGAAGTCCAGGGCGGAACCTTGATCGAGCCGGAGCGTTTCGTTTTCCCGATGGATGTGCTGAACGCCGCAATATTGCAGGGTTTCGGCGATTTCGGCCTCCGAGGGAACGTGATACTCGCCTGTTGTAAAGCCCCAGAGCTTCACGACGGGGTAGACCGTGGGGTCCAGACATCCGCCGGTGCGGTCGCTCAGGGCCAGAGTCAAATTCAGCAGATCGATCACGACAGGGGAGGGGGTAAGGGATTCGCCGGCGTTCAGGCGGCTGACGTCATTTTCCGGCCGTGTGACGGACAGAGCAGCGTCCAGCGTGTTGATCTGCTGGATCAGCGTTTGGCCCAGCGATTGCGTCTGCTTTGCGCCGTACAGATGCACGGTCATCACGGTGTCCATGGCGAAGAACTCCGTTTCATAATCCTCGGGCTTTGCAGTGCAGCCGGTAAAAAGCAGCAGTGCTGCCAGAAGAATCGCCAGCCGTCGTTTCATGCTGTCACCTCCCAGTCGTTTTTTATACTTTACCATGCCATGCCGGCTTCGTCAAACAAAATCGCCGCCGGGAGTCCGGCGGCGATTTGCGGTCGACAGGTTATTCGGATTTTTCCTCCGGCTTGGGCTCGGCGGGGACGGCCACTGCGGTGGGTACGGGCCGGGACTTGGCATAGAGGGCCTCGCGTTTTGCCTTGCTCTTGCGCTTCGCGGAGCGCAGGATCAGCACAAGGATCAGCGCCAGCAGCGCCAGCAGGATCAGCGCGGGCAGGGCGCCGGCCAGGCCGATGAGGATCGCCTGGACGAAGCGGACGAAGCCGTTCCAGCCGTCGGAGAGGGCGGAGCCCAGCTTCTCGCCGAAGGTGCGCTGGACGGGAACCACCGGCGTATAGATGGCCACCTCCTGCAGATTGAGGTTGATGCTGGAATAATCCACCTGGTTCTGCCAGTTGATGAGCTTGCGCTCGATGGCTTCGTACTCGTAGCGGACCTCGGTCAGCCGTTCCTCCAGCTCGATGAGGCTCTTGATATTGTCGGTTTTCTCCATCATGGCCAGAAGGCGCTCCTCCTGCACCTTCAGCGAGTCCTTGCGGGCTTCGGCGTCGGTGAACTGGGAGGTGATGTTCTCTGCGGAGGTGTTGGAGCTCAGCACATTGCCGAGGCTGCCGGACTGCTTGACGAAGGCGTCGAACTTGGCGCTGGGCACGCGCACCACATAGCTTGCGTTGCGGTCCACCAGGGAAGTGGTTCCGTCGGGGCGGTACTCGGTGCGGCCGTTGATGTTGGAGGATTCGATGAATCCGCCGAACTCCTTGACCTTTGCATCCACGGCGGCGACGGCTTCGTCAAACTTGGTGGTTTCAATGTACATGTAGCCGGAATAGATGATTTTGTCAGCCAGCGACGGTTTTCCGTTGGCAGGCGCCTCGGAGGTCTCGGCGGTCAGATCCGATCCCTCCCCGGACGCTGCCAGGGCGTATTCCGCGCTCTCCTCGGCGGCGGGTTCCATGGGTTCAGCTTCGGCTTCGTAGGCGGGCTCCTCCGCCGCGGCATATTCCGCGCTGGCGGGTTCATCGGCGGATTTTGCGGCGCATCCGGCCAGAATGGTCAGAACCAGCACGAATGCGAAGAGCAGCGCGAGATTTCTGCGGGTGGTTGCTTTCATTATAATCCCCTCCAAATATTGGATTGATACCTTTAAGACGAACCGGGAGGGGAAAAGTTCCGGATTTTTTTTATTTTACGGGAAA
Source organism: Oscillospiraceae bacterium (assembly GCA_015068455.1). Classification (GTDB taxonomy): domain Bacteria; phylum Bacillota; class Clostridia; order Oscillospirales; family Oscillospiraceae; genus SVMC01. Next base: position 42,556 of record SVKO01000006.1, read on the forward strand.
AATGTCGCTGACGTCTTCCAGAACCCGGGCGCTGAGCACAGAGACCTCGTAGGCGGTGCGTTTTTCAGAAATTCCCTGGATGAGTTTGGTGTATTCGCGGCTTTGCAGGCGGCCAAGCAGATCCAGCTGATCTCCGCTGCGTATGTCGGCGATCATTCGGGCTGTCCGCCCCCAGGCGATGACGGGCAGATAGTCGCTGCGCCTGTTTTGCCGCGGCACACAGAGCATCAGGTCGCAGATCTCCCGCCCCAGGGGTGTACGGCGAAGCACCGGCGGCCGGCAGACGGTTCCGTTCAGGGAGACGTCGTTGAGCGCTTCGCCCTCGCGATTCTCCAGAAAATCGGCGAACACAAAAATCCGCAGCCGGCGGCCATCCGCCGTGCGCTCGTTGTAGGAGCGGACCTGGCCCCGGACGAAGATCCTGTCGCCGCGTTCCAGTTCGACTGAAAACAGCGTCCGTTCCGGCACCACCACCCGCAGGACGTCCGCATAGCCGGACAGGCGTTCCACCCGGAGATAAAAATGATAAAAAATCTGGCCGTGGTTTTCGTGCGACGGCTCCGGCAGCGTGACGAAACTGCCGCACAGCTCGGCGCGGTTGGCTGTGTTTTCCATTGTCCCACCTCGTTGTGTTTTCTTGGAAGAATATATTCCTCCGGTGCGGCGCTTATGTCCGGAGGTTCCGGGCAGAAGGGAAATAAAAGTTGACGAAACGGGGCAAACGCAATATGATAAGGAAAACAAACCCGCAGTCTATTGACAGGAAGTGAACCAAATGGACGAACTGGAAAGAATCGAACAGACCCTCCGAAGTGAAACGCAGATCCCGGCGCCCGAGCCGGCGCAGGAAGCGTTCGGCCAGATTGACGCCGGCCCGGAATCGGAGGAGATGATCCCCGCAGAACCGGAGGCGATCCCCGCAGAACCGGCCCAAAGCGCCCCTGCGCAGGCGCCGCTGCCGGAGGAAGTCCGGGGGGAGACCGCCTGGCCCGGGGAACAGGGCGTCGCCGAGGCCGCGCCCGAGACCTTCGGACAGAGCGTGGCGCGGGAGGAGCATGTGACCTATGCCGTGCCTGTGAAGCCCCCGGTCCGGGCCAAGGAAAAAAAGAAAAAAGCGAGGCGGGGCGTCGGCGCCTTCGTCACGGTGCTTCTGTGCCTGCTCAGCGCCCTGTTGGGCGGTCTGCTGGGCGGCCATCTTGTGAAGCGTGCCATCCCGGAGCCGCAAACGGCGCAGGCGCATACGGATCCCACGCTGGAATCCCGGATCGCCGCGCTGGAGGAGGCGGCACAGAAGGCGCCCCAGCAGCAGGCATACGACGCCAAGGAAAATGTCACCACCACTCAGGTCTATCAGGACAATGTGGCGTCCGTGGTGGGCATCATGAACGACATGACCACCACCAACGTCTTCGGTCAGAGCACCTCCATCGCCAGCTCCGGCAGCGGCTTTGTGATCCGCGAGGACGGCTATGTGGTCACGAATTATCACGTCATCGAAAACAATCAGAGCCTGCGGGTTTCCCTGTACAACGGGCAGGAGTACCAGGCGACGGTGGTCGGGTATGATTCCGACTACGATGTGGCGGTGCTGAAGATCGACGCCGAGAAGCTCGATCCCGTCACCGTGGGCGACAGCGACCTCTTGCGGGTGGGCGACCAGGTGGCGGCCATCGGCAATCCCCTGGGTGAGCTGACCCTGAGCATGACCGTGGGCTATATCAGCGCCCGGGACCGGGAGATCAACACCGACGGCCGGCCCATCAACATGCTGCAGACCGACGTGGCCATCAACTCCGGCAATTCCGGCGGGCCCCTGTTCGATATGAAGGGCAACGTCATCGGCATCACCACGGCCAAGTATTCCGGTTCCACCAGCTCCGGCGCCTCCATCGAGGGCATCGGCTTCGCCCTGCCCATCAATGACGTCATGGGCATCGTCAATGATCTGCTGGAGCTGGGCTACGTCTCCGGCCGGGCCTATCTCGGCGTGACCACCATGGAGATGGACACCCAGACGGCGCAGATGTATTCGCTGCCCATCGGCGTGTATATCAGTTCCGTGACCAAGGGCAGCTGCGCCGAGAAGGCGGGGATGCAGAAGGGCGACATCGTGCTGAAGCTGGGCGATCAGGAGACAGCCTCCTACAGCGCCCTCAAGCGCGCTCTGCGTGCCCACAGCCCCGGGGACGCCACCACCATCACGGTCTACCGTGCAGGTGCGGAGCTGACCCTTGACATCATCCTTGACGAGCGGCCCAGCGACGAGGAGATCGCCAACGCCGAGCAGGCCGGACAGGACGAACCGCAGCCGGAGACCCCCGGGGAGGACGCTGACGACCGCTCCGAACAGACGCCGGATCAGGTGCCGGAGCAGCAGCCAAACGGCGGATTTCCATTCCCGGATGGAGATTTTGAAAATTGGTTCCGTTATTTCTTTGGCGGATAGTACAAAAAATCAGAAAAATATTTTCGATTTGGGGCTAATTCGCCCAAATGAAATCACACGTTTCAGAAAACAGTTGACTTTTGAATCAGATTTGCTATGATAAATCCACGAAGCCGACTACAAGGAGGAATCTCTATGTATACCATGCAGACAATTGTGAAGTGTGAATCCGGCTTGCACAACAAGCAGGCTACATACTTTATCCAGAAGGCCAACGAGTTCCGTTCCAGCATCTGGATTGAGGTGGAGGATCGCCGCATCAATGCAAAGAGCCTGCTGGGCGTACTTTCCATGGGCGTCACCACCGGGACCAACGTGACGCTGGTTGCCGACGGCGCGGACGAAGAAGCCGCCGTCAGCGCACTGAGCGAGATGCTGGTAAAGGATATTTTCTGATCGGTACATGGGACCCTTCGCCTCAAACGCAGCCGAACGAGGCCGCGTTTGAGGCGTTTCTTTTTTAGGAGGGCAATCAATGACCTTTGAAGAACTCCGGCAGAAGGCCAGATCCCTGCCGCTCGAGCCGGGCGTCTATCTTATGCATGACGCCGCAGGCGAAGTCATTTACGTCGGCAAGGCAAAGAAGCTGCGCAATCGCGTCAGTCAGTATTTCCAGGACACCGCCTCCCACACGCCCAAGACCCGGATGATGGTCTCCCGGATCGCTGATTTCGACGTGATCGTGGCTGCTTCCGAGTTTGAAGCGCTGGTGCTGGAATGCAGCCTCATCAAGCGGCATCAGCCGAAATATAATATCCTGCTCAAGGACGACAAGGGCTATCCCTTTGTGCGGATCGATCTGCGCGAGCCATACCCGTCCATGCGCATGGAGAACCGGGCTTTGGAGGACGGCGCGTCCTACTTTGGACCCTTCGGCGCCCGTAATACCACACAGTATTTGCTGGATACCCTCCGGCTGACCTACAAACTGCCGGGCTGCGGGAAAAAGTTTCCCAGAGACATCGGCAAGGAGCGGCCGTGTCTCAATTTCCAGATGGGCAACTGCAGCGGATGGTGCCGCCCCGAATGCACCCAGGCGCAGTATGCCGGCGTGATGGATCAGGCGCTGCGGGTGCTGCGGGGCGACAACCGGGAACTGGTCCGGCTCCTGCGCGAGCAGATGAACGCCGCCGCAGAGGCCATGGAATTTGAGCGGGCCGCCCAGCTGCGCGACCGGCTTCGCGCCATCGAGGCGCTGGGTCAGAAGCAGCTTGTGACGGCCCGTTCCGTGGCCGACACGGATGCGGTGGGCTATTTCCAGAGCGGCAGCCGCGCCTGCTTTGCGGTGCTGCACTATGTCGGCGGAAATCTGATCGATAAGGATTATGAGATCGTGGAGCCCTCGGAGAGCGAATCCGAGGCCTTTTCCGCCCTGGTCAAGCAGTATTATCTCACCCGCCGCTTCGCGCCGAAGACGGTGCTTCTGCCCATGGCGATGGAGGACGGCGCGCTGTTCTCGCAGCTTCTGCAGAAGGAGCTGGGGCGCAAAGTGCAGCTCCATGTGCCCCAGCGGGGCGACAACGTCCGGCTGGTGGAGCTGGCCATGAAAAACGCCAGGGAGGAGGCGCAGCGTCTGGCTTCCCGCGAGGAAAAGCAGCTTGGCAGACTGTGCCTCCTGCAGGATATGACCGGCCTGGAGGCCCTGCCCCGGCGGCTGGAGTCCTATGATATTTCCAATATCGCAGGCACCGACATGGTGGCTTCGATGGTGGTATTCAAGGACGGGAAGCCGTTCAAAAGCGGGTACCGGCATTTCAAGCTGGAAAACATGGACGGCCAGGACGACTACGGCGCCATGCGCCAGGTGCTGCGCCGCCGGTTCACCCATTATCAGGCAGGGGACAGGGGCTTCGCGGAACGGCCGGACGCCCTGCTCATCGACGGCGGCGTGAATCACGCCGAGAGCGTCCGCCAGGAGCTGTGCGGGATGGGGATCGACATTCCCATTTTCGGCATGGTAAAGGACGGCCGCCACCGGACCCGTGCCCTGGTGACCCCGGACGGACGGGAGATCGGCATTTCCGGTGAGCAGGCGGTGTTCTCCCTGATCGGACAGATCCAGGAGGAGACCCACCGCTTTGCCATCACCTATCACAAAAAGCTGCGCTCGAAGCGCATGAAGCGCTCGGCGCTCGACGACATCCCCGGCATCGGACCGAAGCGTGTACAGACCCTTCTGAAGCATTTCCGATCCGTGGAGCGGATCGGCGCCGCGTCGGAGGAGGAACTCCGGCAGGTGCTTCCCAGGGATGCTGCGAAGAGCGTCCATGACTATTTTCAAAAGAAACGGGAGGAAAAAGAATGAGAGTCATCGCTGGCAGTGCCGGAGGGATCCGGCTGTCCACGCCGGAGGGGATGAAGACCCGTCCCACGATCGAACGCGTCAAAGAGGCGATCTTTTCCTCCGTGCATTTTCGGCTGCCCGGGATGCGGGTGCTGGATCTGTTCGCCGGCACGGGACAGATGGGCATTGAAGCCCTGAGCCGGGGCGCCGCCGCCTGTGACTTTGTCGATTTCCGCGCCGAGGCGGCGGATCTTGTGCGGGAGAATCTGCGCAGAACGGGGCTGCAGGATCGTGCGCAGGTTTTCTGCACGGACTACGCGTCCTTCCTGCGCTCGTGCAGCGGGCCGTATGATCTCATCCTGCTTGATCCGCCCTACGCAGAAAATTTTTTGGAAAACGCCCTGAAAACCATATCAGAAATTGACATTTTAGCGAATGATGGTATAATAATCACGGAACGGTCTGCAGAGAAACCTCTGACGGGCGACTATGCGGGCCTGATCCGACAAAAAGACCGCCGCTACGGCACCGTATGCATCACCGCATTCGAAAAACACAGCGTTACGTGAGGCTATTATGACCATTGCCATTTATCCCGGCAGCTTCGATCCCGTGACCAAGGGCCACCTGAACATCATCGAGCGCGCCTCCAAGATCTTTGATAAGCTGATCGTCTGTGTGATGGTCAACGGAACAAAGCGGCCCACCTTTACCAGCGCCGAACGTGTGGATTTCCTGGAGCGGGTCACGAGCCACCTGGACAACGTGCAGATCGACGCATCCCCTGAGCTTCTGGCCGATTATGCCCGGCGTATGGGCTCCAGCGTCATCATCAAGGGACTGCGCGCCGCCACCGACTTCGAAAACGAATTCCAGATGGCGCTGATCAACCGCAAGCTGAATCCCGGGCTCGACACCATGTTCCTCACAGCGGAGCATCAATACATGTTCATGAGCTCTTCGGTGATCCGTGAGCTCTCCAGATACGATGTTGACCTGAGCGATTTCCTTCCGGAGCAGATCATTCCGGACGTCAGAGAGAAAAACCACCTGATAGATGAAGGAGGAAAATGATATGAATCAAAACGGGATTGAGGATCTGATCAGCATTTTATACGAAACCATCCAGGATGCCAGAGCGGTGCCCCTGTCCTCGGAGAAGTGCATCATTGAGCGCGAAAAGGTGCTCGATCTGCTCGACGAGATCTCCAACTCGCTGCCCGGCGAGCTGAAGCAGGCAAAGACCATCGTCGATTCCCGCAGCGAGGTCATTACCAACGCCCGCCGTGAGGCGGAGAATATCCGCAAGCAGGCGCAGCAGGAAGCCGAAAAGCTGGCCGCCCAGGAGGAAGTGTATAAGATCGCGCAGCAGCGTTCCGACGAGCTTATGCGCACCACCCATGCCAAGGTCCGTGAGCTCAAGCAGGTCACCAACACCTATGTGGACGACGCGCTGCGCCGTACCGAGGAAGCCATCAGCAGCGCCCTCGGCGAAATCCGCGATTCCCGGGTGAAGTTCCGCGGTCTGACGAATCCCCAGGCAAAGGCATCTTCCCCCATCATTGAGGACATCTGATCCAACCGAATAAACAGGTCAATTCGCGCAATTGGCCTGTTTTTTTCATATCTGAAACATCCATTGGAGGAATTAAATATGAACATTCAGCAAGTTTTCGACACCTGGCGGGCTTTCCCCACCATGCCGGAGCTCCTGCGGGAGCAGATGGACGCCATGGCAGGCGATCCGGAGGCCATCCGCGGCGCCTTCGGCGGTGAGCTCCAGTTCGGCACCGCCGGTCTGCGCGGCGTCATGGGGCCGGGCCCGAACCGTCTGAACATCTATACCGTGCGCCGCGCCGCCCTGGGCATGGCCGCCTGGCTCAAGGGCACGGATCTGCCCCAGCGGTGCGCCATCGCCTATGACTCCCGCCATAATTCCCGCCTGTTCACCGAGGTCTGCGCCTGCGCCTTTGCCGAGAACGGCATTGAGACCTGGATTTACCACGAGCTGGCGCCCACGCCCATGCTTTCCTTTGCCGTGCGCAGCCTGAACTGCGGCTGCGGCATCGTGATCTCCGCGTCCCACAACTCCGGCGAATACAACGGCGTCAAGTGCTACGGCCCCGACGGCTGCCAGATGACCGATGAGCCGGCAAAGGTGGTCATGGGTAAGATCCAGTCCGTGCCGGCGCTGTCTGAGCCCGCAAGCAGCTTTGACGAGCTCCTGGTCTCCGGCGACGTGCGGCTCCTGCCCCACAGCGTCTGGGAGGACTATTACCGCGTCGTTTTGGCAGAGGGCCTGCGTCTTGCCGAGGTGCCGGACGCCGGGCTGAAGGTGGTTTATACGCCCCTGTGCGGCACCGGCAACAAGCCCGTGCGCGAGGTCCTCAGATGCATCGGCGTGGATGTGGCTGTGGTCGCCTGCCAGGAGCAGCCCGACGGCGATTTCAAAACCTGCGAATATCCCAACCCGGAGACCGACGAGGCCCTGCGCGAGAGCTATAAGCTGGCGGCGGAGGTGCCCTGCGATCTGATCCTCGGCACCGACCCGGACTGCGACCGCATTGCCGTGGCCGTGCCCGTGGACGGCGGCTTCCGCAAGCTCACGGGCAACGAGCTCGGCTGCCTGCTGATGGACTACATCCTGCGTACCCGCCGCGAATTCGGCGATCTGCCCGAGGGGGCCTTCTGCGTGCGCAGCATCGTCACCACCGCCCTGGCCGACCGCATCTGCGAAAAGTACGGCGTCGGGATCCGCACCGTGCTGACCGGGTTCAAGTGGATCGGCGGCGAGATCCTCAAGGAAGAGCAGCAGGGCAGGGAGGACCGCTTTGTATTCGGCTTTGAGGAAAGCTGCGGCTATCTCAAGGGCACCTACGCCCGGGACAAGGACGCCGTTGTGGCGGCCATGCTGACCTGCGAGATGGCGGCCTGGTACAAGCGCCAGGGCAAGGATCTGGCCCGGGCCATGGATGAGATTTACGCAGAGTTCGGCTACACCCTGGCCAAGGTGCAGTCTGTGGAGCTCAAGGGTGTGGACGCCATGGAGAAGGCGGCCGCCCTGATGCAGAATTTGCGCGCAAATACCCCTAATTCCCTGGCCGGCTTCCCGGTGGATCAAGTGCTGGACTACCAGGCGGGCACAGTGCGTACTGCCTCTGACGGCGCCGTAAAGCCCCTGGGACTGCCGTCGTCCAACGTGATGGAGCTCAGCCTCAGCGGAGCGGGCCGCGTGATCGTGCGCCCCTCCGGCACAGAGCCCAAGGTCAAATTCTATTTCACAGCCGTCGCCCCGGAGCGGGAAAGCGCCGAGGCCCGGCTTGGCGAGCTCGCCGAAGAAATGAAGCAATTCGTCCCCGCGGACTGATTTGATTCCGAAACCCGCACAGCGCCCCAACTGCATGTTGCTCGTGCCTGTGCGGGTTTTTATATATTGCTGCGGGCCGTATGCGCATCCGATGCGAAATGCGATCCCAAAAAGCAAATAAAAACAGCTGCGGAAGAAAAAAGCAATAAAAAATGGTTGCAAACACAAAAAGCAACAAAAACAAGTTGCTTTTTGAAACGACGTGTGGTATCATACCCACAAGAGGTGATATCATGAATCAATACACCGCATGGATGGTCGATCTCAAGGGATCGAGAGAATATGCCCTGTCTGATCGCAGCGATATTCAAAACCATATCACGGATGTTTGCGGCGCGCTCAACCGGATCTTTGCGCCGTCGCTGCTGCATGAGGTGGCGTTCAGCGCGGGCGATGAGCTGCAGGGCCTGTTCCGCTCGCCTGCGGCGGCCTACTGCTGCGCCCGCCTGTTCCGCATGCTGCTGTGGCCGGCCCAGGTGCGTTCCGGCCTCGGCATGGGGAGCTGGGATATCCGGATGACAGACGCCGGGACCACCGCCCAGGACGGCCAGGCCTACCACCGCGCCCGCGCCGCAATTGCCCGGGCAGGGGAGCAGGATGAATGCCCGGCGCTGTTTCACTCCGACAGCGAGAACGACGTCTATATCAATTTCGCCATGGATACGGCGATCCGCCTGTGCGAGCATATGACCGGCGGTCAGAATGAATTGATGCTGCTGACAGAGCTTGCCTATCCCGTTTGTGTGACGGACGTCATGGATCTGGAGCGGCTTCCGGAGCTGGCGGAGGTACTGGCGCGCCGCAGCCGGTACGGCTATTATGCCCGCGGCCGCAAACGGAATCTGTTTGAGGCTTTTGTGAAGCCGCCCGGGATCGTGACGCCGGTTTATGCCGATGCGGACATGCCGGGGCTGTACATCGCCGCCGGAAAGCTGCGGGGGATGCCCACGGCGCTGTCACAGCTGGCCGGAGTATCCCGGCAAAGCATGGAGAAAACGCTGAAAACTGCAAATATCTACAGCGCCCGCAACGCGGCGATCATTGCGCTTCGTCTGCTGCAGAAGGCGGAAAGGAGAGAAAAATGATTTTAAAAGTTTTGCTGATCGCCCATTTTCTGGGGGATTTTACCTTTCAGAGCGCGTCTATGGCCGAGGGGAAAAAGAACAGTCAGGGAACGCTTCTGCTCCACAGCGTCATCTATGCCGTGGTGATGGCGGCGGCATGCTTCCTGAGCGCTTCGCCCATGTACGCCCTGCTCCCGGCGGCAATTTTTGCGGTTTCCCATTTCGTTATTGACGAGTGCAAGTGCCTGCTGTCGCGCAAATGGGATTCGATCTGGCTGTTTTTGATCGATCAGGCGATCCATATCGCGATCATTGTCCTGGTTTGGCGATTCAGGTATATGGAATCCGTGCCCTCGGCGCTCATGGTTTGGGCGCGCGGTATCCCCCGGGCGAACAACTGCCTGGCGATCGCGCTGATCCTGACGGTCAACTGGGATCCCGCCTGCGTGCTGGTGCGCAAGCTCTTCGATGAGCTGAGCAGCGGAGCCGAGCGCATGGCCTTTGCCGACGAGCCAAGGGCCGGCCGCATCATCGGCAAGCTGGAGCGGTTCATCGTCGTCATCCTGATGCTCACGGGTCAGGTCTCGGCCATCGGATTTGTGCTGACGGCAAAGAGCATCGCCCGGTTCAAGCAGTTCGAGGCCCAGGGCTTCGCCGAGCGCTATCTGGTCGGCACCCTGGCCAGCACCGCCTTCGCCATCTTCACGGCGCTGGTGCTGTGGAAGCTCAGATAACTACATATGGAGGAGGTCACCGATATGAAGCAATGGACCCGCGAGGAGCGCTACAGGGTGCTCCAAAGTCCCGAGGAGATCCGGGATCTTTATGAGAAGATCCGCTCTTCCGTTTACCGGCAGACCTATCACGTGCAGCCGATGACGGGCCTTTCCAGCGACCCCAACGGCTTTGCCCTGCACCAGGGCACCTGGCACCTTTGCTATCAGTGGTGTCCCTGGGGCGCGGTGCATGGGCTGAAATACTGGTATCACGTCACCAGCCCCGATCTGATCCATTGGGAAAACGCCGGCATCGGCCTGCGCCCCGACCGCGACTACGATAACCGCGGAAACCATTCCGGCAGCGGCATCTCCGTGGGCGACCGGCTGGTATTCTACTATACCGGCAACCACCGGGATGAGAACTGGGTGCGCACGCCCTATACCTGCGCCGCCGTTCTGAACGCGGACGGAAAGCTGGAAAAGCTGGATGCGCCCCTGTTCGGCCCCCGGGACGACTACTCCGAGCACCAGCGCGATCCCAAGGTGGTCTGGAACGGGGAAAAGCAGAAGTATTATATCTTCATCGGCGCACAGACCGCCGACGGCCGCGGCTGCGTGCTGGTCTACGAATCCGCCGAACCCCTGTCCGGCTGGCGCTTTGCCGGCCAACTCAAGGTGCCGGGCTATGAGACCTTCGGCGGCATGTGGGAGTGCCCGTATATCGTGAACATCAGCGGGAAGGACGTGCTGATCTTCTCGCCCCAGTACACCAGGCTGCCGGGCCGCGCCGAGAGCACCAACCACAACGTGTATCTCATCGGCAGGATGGACTACGACACCCTGACTTTCACGCCAGAAGGGCCATACCGCTTCCTGGACTTCGGCTTCGACTTCTACGCCGCCCAGGGCGCGGCAAATGTGGACGATCCGGACAAGGCCATCCTCATCGCCTGGATCGGCCTGCCGGACAACCACTATCCCACCGAAGAGGAGGACTGGGAGGGCAGCATGACCCTACCCCGGGAGCTGCGCATCCGGGACGGCCGACTGCTCCAGACGCCGATCTCGGGCATTGAGGCGCTGCGCGGTGCGCAGATCGTTCCCGACGGGACCCTGCCCGGGGCCTGTGAGCTGGAAATCGAGATTCCGGGCGGCGGGGACTTCGACCTGAACCTTTTCACAAAGGCGGACGGCTCCGGCGGTCTCACCATGCACTACGATGCCGGGAAGCGGATCTGCACCTTCGACAAGCGGGGCATGGACAAGCGCTTCAATGAAAATGTGGGCGCCGTGCTGGAGCTGCCCCTGGATCACGCGCTGAACACCATGCGTATTTTCATTGACCGCTCATCGTGTGAGTATTTCTTAAACGACGGCGAGGCCACCTTCACGACCCACTGCTTTCCCACCGACCGGGAGTCCGGATATGTCATTTCAGACGGCGCCAAGCTGCAGATCTGGCCCATGAACGCATCTGTCACCGATGAATTTGTGATTTGAGGGAACCGATATGAAGAAAAAAGTCTTTGCCAGCGATTTCGACGGCACGCTGTATTTCTACAAGGCGGAGGTGAAGCTCCCGCCGGAGAACGTGGAGAAGATCCGGGAATACCAGGCGGCGGGACATCTGTTCGGCCTGTGCACCGGCAGGCAGGTGGGTGGACTCACGCCCTTCATCACGGGCTTTGTGGAGCCGGATTTCTTCATCACCAGCAGCGGAGCGAACATTGTCGACCGCAATTTCCAGCCCATTCTGAAGCGGGGCGTGGATCGGGCGGTGGCGGACGCCATCGTCAAGGAAATGCTGCCCCGGGGCTACCGCCTGACCCTGGACGTGGAGGGGGAGATCTGCGTCTTCGCTCCCATGGACTATCCGGGGAAATATTATGTCATCACCGGCGTGGACGACGCGCCTCCGGGCCTCATCCACCAGGTCAGCATTCACACCGAGAGTCTGGACGAGGCCGCCGCGGTCAGCGCCTCCATCAACGAGCGCTATGGGGAATACGTCGAAGCCTTCCAGAACGTGATCGAGATCGACATCGCCCCCCGGGGCTGCTCCAAGGGAAAGGGCGTCATGTTCCTGCGGGAATACATGCGCGAGCATCTGGGCGACTTCATCCTCTACGGTATCGGCGACTCCATCAATGACTTGCCGCTGATCGACGCGTCGGATGTGTCCTATACCTTCCCGTATGCGCCGGAAGAGCTGCAGCGCCGGGCCACCAAGGTGGTGGATACCATCGTGGACGCGCTGGAAGACAGCATGAGGGATGAGACTGCATGAGCCAGGCACTGAGAGACGCCCGCCGCTATGAGGAGGCCATGGAGCGCGCAATCAGCCCGGAGGACCGGCCGGCCTTCCATCTGTCTGCCCGCGTCAGCTGGCTGAACGACCCCAACGGCTTCAGTTTTTACGGCGGAAGGTATCACCTGTTTTATCAGTACAACCCCTACGATTCCCACTGGGGGCCCATGCACTGGGGCCATGCCGTCAGCGAGGATCTGCTGCACTGGACATATGCGCCCGCTGCCCTGGCCCCGGATATGCCGTATGACCGCGACGGATGCTATTCCGGCAGCGCGGTCACACTGCCCGACGGGCGGCACATGCTGATGTACACCGGCGTGCAGCGCGTCCCGTCGGATAACGGACAGATGCGCCATTTGCAGACGCAGAACCTGGCTTTCGGCGACGGAACGGACTATCAAAAGTATCATAAGAATCCCGTGATCCGCGGCAGGGATCTGCCCGCAGGCGGAAGCGTCTATGATTTCCGTGATCCGAGGATCATCCCGGCGCCCCACGGCGGGTATTGGGCTCTGATCGCCAACGATCAGAGCGGCGAAGGCGGCCGGATCCTGGTTTATGAGAGCAGCGATGCGATCCACTGGAAATACGGCTTCGTGCTGGCGGAAAACAAAGGCCGCCTGGGCTGCATGTGGGAATGTCCCGACTTTTTCGAGCTGGACGGACGCCATGTGCTGCTCGTCAGCTCCCAGGACATGCTGCCCAAGGGATTCGAGTACCACAACGGCAACGGCGCGTTCTATCTGCTGGGCGATTTTGATGCACAGGCACGCAGATTCACCGAGGAATCGGACCATACCGTGGACTACGGCATCGATTTCTACGCGCCGCAGACCCTCCTGACCTCCGACGGCCGCCGGGTGATGATCGGCTGGATGCAGAACTGGGACACCTGCAATCTGCACACCAATTCCAAGCCCTGGTTCGGCCAGATGAGCCTGCCCCGGGAACTGTCGGTCCGTGACGGCGTCCTCTATCAGCGGCCCGTCCGGGAGCTGGAAGCCCTGCACAGCGACGAGGTCATTTATGAGCGTGTGGAGCTGAGCGACGGCGCGATCACCCTGCCGGGCGTCTCCGGCAGGCTCCTGGATCTGGAGGTGGAGGTCGTGCCGATGGGGGAGAGCTACAACCGTTTCGCCGTTCGTTTTGCGAAAAACAGCGAATTCTATACCAGCGTCAGCTTCCGGCCCCATGAATCCGTGGTGAAGATCGACCGGAAATTCTCCGGCTCCCGGCGGGCCATCATCCATCAGCGCCGGGCCCTGGTGGAGCATGAGGGAGGAAGAATCAAGCTGCGGCTGATCCTCGACAGATACAGCGCCGAGGTGTTCGTCAACGACGGGCGCAAGGTGCTCTCCGCCACCCTCTATACCGACCCGAGCGCCGACGGCATCGAGTTCTTTGCCGACGGAGCCGTGAAAATCAATGTGAAAAAATACCGAATAGACGCATAAAAAGGAAAAACCGCCGAAAAGGCGGTTTTTCTATGCGCAAAAAAGGATAGGACGGAAAAAGCGCCGCCCCGGCGCTTGAAGCAAGAAAAAGCCGCCGCAAGCAATAGATGCTTGCGGCGGCGTGGTCGGAGTGGGGAGACTTGAACTCCCGGCCTCTTGGTCCCGAACCAAGCGCGCTACCAGCTGCGCTACACCCCGATCGCCCGCGCCGCGTTTGCGCGGCGGACAGCTAAAATATTATAGCCCGGGCGGGAATGTTTGTCAAGTACGGGTTTTGCTTTTATCTGGCAGGCACGAGAGTGGGATCCGGGTCCACGGGGATGGGCATGTCGGGAGCTGTGCCCGGTAGAGGAAGGTCACGATCTGGCCGCGGGTACAGGTATTGTCCGGGGCGAAACTGGTGTCGGTCATTCCCTTGGTGATATCGTTTTCCACAGCCCAGGCCACGGCTTTTTCATAGAAAGCGCCGGGTGTGACGTCGGTGAACGTTTTTTCCTGTGCTGCAGGTTCTGGACAGCCGCTGACGCGCCAGAGGAAAGTCACAACCTGGCCTCTGGTGCAGGTGCCCTCCGGACCAAAGCTCGTCTCTGTCACGCCGCTGGTGATCCTGTTTTTCACGGCCCAGGCGACGGCGTTCTCATAGAAGGCGCCGGCTTTCAAATCTGTAAAGGGTATTCTGGCTTGCTCCGCTGCGGGAGCACCCATTGCCCTGTGAAGGAATGTCACCACCTGACCGCGGGTACAGGTATTGTTCGGACTGAAACGCCCGAGTGCAGTGCCGTTGGTAATCTCATTTTCTACGGCCCAGGAAACAGCTTCTTCATAATAGGCGCCGATTGGAACGTCGGTAAACGGCGCCTGACCGAGGGAGACGAACGACTGGTGAAAATGCTCGGCGTATTCCTGGGCGGTGGAGCCATCATAACCACGAATTACGGCCTTTTCATGCACGCCGAGGGTCATGGGGAGGTGATATTCCACGCCTATGATCCTGCATGTGGGGTTGAGGATGGTCACGTCAAGGTTTTCACAATTGCTAAAAACGTTGCTTTCAATCAGAGTTACGCTTGCGGGAATGGTTATCTCTTCCAGCGCGGTGCATCCGCTGAAAGCGTAAGAACCGATGGTGGTCAGGGAATTCGGGAAATCGAGCGTGACAAGCGACTGATCACCGCCGAATGCACTGCGCCCGATGGCGGTCAACGTTTCCGGAAGTTCGACCTTGACGAGAGATTTCATGCCATCGAATGCGTTGTCGGCAATGTATTTCGTTCCGTCTTTGATTTTTATTTCTGCCGCATCCGGCTTTCCGGCGATGGCCCAGGGACCGAGATGCAGGACATTCCCGGACCAGTTGCTTTCCTGATTGTAGATGCCGGTGTTGAGGAAAGCGTCAAATTCGATTCTCTGAACACTGGCCGGGATCTGGATGGAGGTGAGCTTTGTGCAGTCCTGGAAGGCGCTGGACATGATGGTTTTCACATTCGGAGGAAGCGTCACAGAGGTCAGGGAGGTGCAGCCCCTCAGAGACTGCGCCCAGACCGCTTCCAGATTCTTGGGGTATTTCAGCGAGGTGAGGGAGGTGCACTCCTCGAACACGCCGCCGCCCATGTTTATGATGCTGTCGGGAAGGTCGATGGATTTCAAAGAGGTACATTTATAGAAAACCATGTCGATCATGCTGACGAGCGTTTTTGGAAGGGACACGCTCTGCAGCTTCCCGCAGAAGGCAAACGCATACGTTGGAAGTTCGAGGATTCCGGGTTCTACAACGACCGATTTGATTTGGTCTCGGTAGGGATCCCAGGAGTCTTGCATCGACATCCAGACAGCGCCGGTGCCGCTGATGGTCAGCGTACCGGTGGAAGTGTCGAAAGACCAGGTGGCGCTTTTTCCGCAGTTGCCGGAGGTGTTGGCTGCGGAGGCGGGGAGGGTGAACTGCGGGAGGCAGGAAAATGCCAGTATAATTGCCAATGCGAGGGAAATGAGTCTTTTTTTCATGAATATAATCTCCTTATGAAAAAACTGCTCTGTATTTATGAGTTTATGCCTCATTTACAGTTTGCGAAGGATCAGTCGGACTTCTGGATTCGGTTCAGGGATCCTGATCCACAGGAACGGGCATATCGGGATCTGTCGGCGTGGGGATGGGGTTCTCAGGATCAGGCATCGCCGGAGTGAGGGGATCGACGGTGCTCATGTAGCGGGAGATGATGGTGGCAAACTGGGCGCGGGTGGCGTTATTCGCTGGCTGGAGCCAGGACTTGCCGCCGGAGCCCACGCCGTTGATCAGTCCTTCGCCGACGGCCCAGCCCATGGCCTGCCTTGCGTACTTGTGCACATTTACCGCGTCGGGGAAGCCGCTCAGATCGGCGTCCGTGTCCTGAATTATACCGTCTGCTTTGGCGTAGCGGAAGAGGATGGCGGCCAGTTGCTCGCGGGTGATGTTGTCGTTGGGACGGAAGGTGCCGTCGGGGTAGCCTTCGACGATGCCCTTCTGCGACGCCCAGATGACGGCGTTGGTATAGTATTTTTTCGCGGGCACGTCTTTGAAGGGGCACGCGCCCTCCACTTCGGGCTCGCCGGCGATGCGGTAGAGCACCGTGGCGGCCATGGCGCGGTTGACCGGCGCGTTCGGGGCGAAGGTGTGCTCGCCGGTGCCCTTCATCAATCCGGCGTCATAGACCTTGTCCACGTGCTTGGAATACCAGGAGTTCCACACGGTGTCGGTGAAAATGGCGGGCTCGAAGACGTTTATGGCGTCGTCGCGGCCGCAGACGCTGCAGTGCCCCACGGCCTGTCTGGGCTGGGTGGCGGTTCGGGTGCTGACGGGGGCATCCTCCGGGAGCTGGTGATACTGGACCGTGTATTCCACGGACTGCTTGAACCGTCCGGCAACGGCGGTGATCTTGACCTTTCCGGGCTTGAGTGCCTTTACCAGGCCCCAGGAGGTGACTGTCGCCACACTGGGATCGGAGGAGGTCCAATCCGGGGAGACGTAGACCCGCGTCTGGCCGGGCTTTTCCTTGACTGTGCAGGCATCCTCCCCGCCGACGCACAAAACGGTCTTTTCGTGCGTGAGCTGCAGCATGGTCCGTTCGTCGCCGTCCAGCGTGGACATCCAGAAGCTGTGGCGCAATTTGCCGGATTCCACGTTGATCCGGGTCAGGGCGTGATAATTGCTGTTGGGAGAGAGGACGATATAGTTATGGTAAGTACCGAATGTGACGAAGCCGGACATGGTGCAGCTGAGGGAATAGGTCAGCCGGTCCGTGCAGGGGATGGGCTCCGGGGCGAACAGCATATAGGTGGTCGGATAATCGACTTCTATAACGTCATTGTCGATGAACTCATGCAGGCCGTCGTCCATAATGACATACATGGAGAAGTCCTGGGCCTGACGCGGGGCGCTGACCACATGCAGCTCTGTCCAGAATGGGTCCATTCTGTCGTAGACCTTGCCCGTCCGCCCGTCCATCAGGAAGCAGGACATCGCGTAATCGCCGACGGGATAGCGACTGTCTGCGTTGATGCGGATTGTCATGTTTCCGTCTTTCTCAACCTCATCGGCATTTTTGTAGAAATATTCGACGACCTCCGGATCCTTACCCTGCTTGGCCTGCTGCATGATGGTTTCGATGCCGCCGCGATAGATCATGACGACATAAAAGTCCGTCGGTCCCCAGAGGGGCATTACTTGCTTGAAAAAGACCAGATCCTTATAGCTGCCCTTCACAATGGTGGCGTCAATGGCATCTGCGCTGGGAATCATCTCGTAATAATGTCCGAAGTCATTCACGAATGTTCCGGAGATGAATTGGGGCTCGGAAGCGCCGGCGGGCAGCGCAGTGGATAACAGCAGCGCGACAGTCAGCAGAAGGGCGGTGATTTTGATACGTGCTTTCATAGGGTCTCCTTTTTGCGTGTACGATTGATGTGCGGGGTATGGTCAGGGGAAGTTGGGAGAGCCGGTGTTAAGGAAACCGTTCCCCGAATAGTTGATGCCGAAGGGATCGGAAGTGCCGGACGTGGATTGGGCGGCCTGATTCTGCTGGCGGGCTTCGTAATATGCCTGGTACTGCCGTTCCCGTTCCGCCTTGAAATAATCTTCCAGAGACTGTTCATAGCTGTTTAAGGTTTTATCTTCCTCACGGGGCGGCTCCGGTTCTTCCTCCGGCAGCATGATGGGCGGAATGGGTACGGTCACGGAGTCGCCGTTGGGCATGGTAATAGAGGCAGAGCCGCTGCCAGCGGGCTTCTCGGGTTGACTGTCTGAGACGGAAGGCTGTGTTTTTTGCTCGGAAACGCCGGTGGGTGACGCTGTGGACGTCGGTTTCGGCGCGACGTCAGGCTGCGTCTGAAGCGCCGTCTCCGGGGTTTCCGCTGCGGCCTGCGCTTCTGTCCCAGGTTCGGGGTCCTCTTCGATCTCCGGCTCCGGTTCGGGCTCAGGCTCCGGTTCCGGTTCGGGCTCCGGTTCGGGGGCGGGGGGCGCTTCAGGAGCTTCCTGCACCGCCGCGGGCTTTTCCGGCGCCGCGGGAGCCTGCTTTGCTGCATCTGTGGCGAAAACTGTGAGAGAAACAATGCACAGCACAAGTGCCAGGGCGGCGCTGATGACCGGCAGGCGCTTTGCCTTGATGATGGCCTTCAGGCGGCTGCCGGTGCTGCTGAAGGAGAAGCCGGCGTCCAGCAGATGCTGCAGCTTGCCCGTCTCCATGGCCACCAGCGTGGTGGCATAGGCCTTTTTCGCGCCGAGCTGCCGGATGGCCTGCTCGTCGCAGCGCATCTCCATATCCTGGGTGGCGACGTAATACATGATCCAAACAAGGGGATTGAACCAGTGCACTGCCAGAGCAAAAAGCATGAGATACCGCCGGGGCACGTCGAAATGGCGGATGTGGCACAGCTCATGCAGGTACACATGGCGCAGCTGCTCCGGGGTGGCAAAATCCTCGGCGGGGATCAGAATGGTGGGATGGAAAAACCCGTAGGCCAGGGGCGAGGGCAGGCCGGGCAGGGTCTTGACCCTAACCCATGAAGGAATCTCCGATGGCTGTGCCGCCACAGGCTCGGCCTTGCGGAAGCGCCAGAGATTGCGCCCGTGGGCGATCAGAACGACGGCGAGCAGGAGCGCACCGCCGGCGATCCAGACGATCCGCCACCAGGGCATGGCCGTGGGCTGTGACGCTGTTGCCGTCCGGGCGGCAACAGCCTGGACCGCGATTGCCGTATCCGGCCGATTGACCAGCGTATAAATGCTGAATGGAAGCCGGAAACGGAAAGAAATCAGAAGAAGGGCGTTGGCAACCAGCCACAGGACGAGGAAGGTCCTGCGGGATACGATGTTTTGAAATGCAGCGCGAAGGAGAAGAACCGCAAAGATGAACACGCCTCCGGTGACTGACATGTTCAGAAGGCTCATGTGTCGTCCTCCATCTGCTCCAGGGTTTCATAGAGGGATTTCAGCTGCTTTGCATTGAGCTTGCCCTGGCCGATCAGTGCGGTCATCAGAAGATCCACGCTGCCGCCGTATTCGTTGTTGATCAGCTGTTCAGTCTCCGCGCGGATGACCTCTTCGCGGGTGAGGCAGGGGGTGCAGAGATAGTCCGGCTCGTCCCGGCGGATCAGGCCCTTGTCCACGCAGCGGCCGACCATGGTATAGGTTGTGGTCTTGGCCCACTTTGCCGAGGTCCACAGAGCGGCGGAGATCTCCTTCGCCGTCATGGGGCCGGAGGACCAAAGCAGATCCATGATGATCCGCTCGCCTTTTGTCAGCGTCATATTGATTACTCCTCTCGAATCTAACAAATTAGAACATGTTCATACTAACGCAATGAAATTGATTTGTCAACAGGATAATAAAAAAGCCTCTCCAGATGGAGAGGCTTTTTTGAAAAGGATCAGTAGAACAGGCTCAGGTCGATGGCGACTGTTGATTACGGATCTTATTAATTTCATGAATTGGGAAATAAAGATCATTACGGATAGAGAGAAATACCGGAGAATCCCGCAGGTTGAGGCGTCTGCGGATAGGGATCAGGCGTGCCGGGGATTCCTGCAGGACGGGCAGTTGGCAGGGTCGCATACGGATCCGGCATGGCGCTTCTGGGGCCCACGGGTTCGGAGGCCTGGGCGGCTGCGGCTGCCTCGGCGGCCTGCTTTTGCTGGATGATCTCCCGGTTCTTTTCATACTCTTTCTGCATCAGTTGTTCAAAATAATCTGCAGGTGAATCGCCCGGTGCGTCGTTCGGTGGATCATACTCAGGCTCGGATTCTTCTGGATATTTTAGCGATTCCGGCACCGAGGGCACCGGCACGGAGGCGGAGCGGCCGTCCGGCAGTGTGACGTCAACGTGGACCTGTCCTGCGGGTGCGTCAGCTTTGCCTGAAGGCGTCGGGGACGGCTGCTGCTCCGGCGTAGCGGGCGCTGACAGCGCAGCGGGACCGGCGTCGGGAGCATCCGCCTCCGGTTCAGTCTCCGGGGCTTCTGTCGACTCTGGTACGGGTTCAGGTTCCGGTTCGGGCTCCGGTTCGGGGGCGGGGGGCGCTTCAGGAGCTTCCTGCACCGCCGCGGGCTTTTCCGGCTCGGCGGGAGCCTGCTTTGCCGCGTCCGTGGCAAAGACGGTTAGAGAAACGATGCACAGCACGAGTGCCAGGGCGGCGCTGATGACCGGCAGGCGGCGGGCCCTCAGAATGGCCTTCAGGCGGCTGCCGGTGCTGCTGAAGGAGAAGCCGGCGTCCAGCAGATGCTGCAGCTTGCCCGTCTCCATGGCCACCAGCGTGGTGGCATAGGCCTTTTTCGCGCCGAGCTGCCGGATGGCCTGCTCGTCGCAGCGCATCTCCATATCCTGGGTGGCGACGTAATACATGATCCAAACAAGGGGATTGAACCAGTGCACTGCCAGAGCAAAAAGCATGAGATACCGCCGGGGCACGTCGAAATGGCGGATGTGGCACAGCTCATGCAGGTACACATGGCGCAGCTGCTCCGGGGTGGCAAAATCCTCGGCGGGGATCAGAATGGTGGGATGGAAAAACCCGTAGGCCAGGGGCGAGGGCAGGCCGGGCAGGGTCTTGACCCTAACCCATGAAGGAATCTCCGATGGCTGTGCCGCCACAGGCTCGGCCTTGCGGAAGCGCCAGAGATTGCGCCCGTGGGCGATCAGAACGACGGCGAGCAGGAGCGCACCGCCGGCGATCCAGACGATCCGCCACCAGGGCATGGCCGCGGGCTGTGACGCTGTCGCCGTCCGGGCGGCAACAGCCTGGACCGCGACTGCCGTATCCGGCTGATTGACCAGCGTATAAATGCTGATCGGAAGCCGGAAACGGAAAGGAATCAGCAGCAGGGCGTTGGCCGCCAGCCACAGGATCAGAAAGGTCCTGCGGGATACGATGTTTTGAAATGCAGCGCGAAGGAGAAGAACCGCAAGGATGAACACGCCTCCGGTGACTGACATGTTCAGAAGGCTCATGCGTCGTCCTCCATCTGCTCCAGGGTTTCATAGAGGGATTTCAGCTGCTTTGCATTGAGCTTGCCCTGGCCGATCAGCGCGGTCATCAGAAGATCCACGCTGCCGCCGTATTCGTTGTTGATCAGCTGTTCAGTCTCCGCGCGGATGACCTCTTCGCGGGTGAGGCAGGGGGTGCAGAGATAGTCCGGCTCGTCCCGGCGGATCAGGCCCTTGTCCACGCAGCGGCCGACCATGGTATAGGTTGTGGTCTTGGCCCACTTTGCCGAGGTCCACAGAGCGGCGGAGATCTCCTTCGCCGTCATGGGGCCGGAGGACCAAAGCAGATCCATGATGATCCGTTCGCCTTTTGTCAGTGTCATATTGATTACGCCTCCTGAATCTAACAAATTAGAACAAGTTCATACTAACGCAATGAAATCGATTTGTCAACAGGATAATAAAAAAGCCTCTCCGGATGGAGAGGCTTTTTTGAAAAGGATCAGTAGAACAGGCTCAGGTCGATGGCGTCTGCCATGACATCGTATGCCTTCTCGGGATGCAGACCGTCGCTGGTGTACGCGGGCTTGATGATCTTGGGGTTGTTCGGATCGGCAACGGCACTTTCAAAGTCGATGATGCCGTCCACATGGGAATCCTCGGAGCGGAACCAGTCGTTGATCATCGTGCGGACCTGCTCGGAGCTTTCGCTGTAATAGCTCGAATAATTGCCGAACGGCAGGATCGGCGCGGCATAGACCTTGATGCCGTTTTCGTGCGCGAGGGTGATCATCTTCTCGAACTCCGTGCGCAGCCGCTCGTACATGCTGGTATTGTTGAGCCTGTTGAGGTCGTTGACGGCATAGAGAATGATGACGTACTCGACGCCTTCGTGGTCGAGCAGGTCTCTGGCATAGCGGTCTCTGCCCGCGGGGCCGGAGCCGCCGAACATGGAGTTGGCGCCGATGCCTTCGTTCAGCACAGCAACGTTTTTCGTATTCTCGTCCGCCTGCAGACGCTTGGCGAAGTAGTCGCCCCAGCGGGTGTACTGGTCGGGATTTCTGCCGTTTGCGCCGTTGTCGGTGCCGTAGCCGTCGGTGATGGAGTCGCCGAAGCAGACGATCGCGCGGGCGTCCTCGGGCATATCCAGCTGCACCTCGCTGAGGAAGTACCAGCTCAGAATCTTCTTGTTTGCGGTGAAAGTCTGATCGGAGACGTGGTCGCCGTTGATCTGATAGGTCGTCGCTCTCGCGCCGCGGTGACCGGTGATGGTGGCGGCGGTGGTCGGCGCGGAGCCGAAGTAGGCGGTGATCGCCACGTTGTCGATGGCGTTGACCGGGAAATTGATCTCATCGGTCAGGATGATCTGTCCCGCGGGGATGACGAACTCCTCCTTGCCGCCCACCGTGACCGCGGTGTCGGTGCTCACGTCGATGTCGGGCTTATCCGCCTGCACCTGCTTTGCCAGGTGCATGGAGTGGATGACGACGTCCGTGTTGCCGTACTGGTTCGTGAGCTTGAGCCGCATCGTCGTGCCAGAAGTGGTCACGCGGATGATCTGGCGGACCGTGGTGCCGTCCAGCGCGTTGGGCACGCGGTCGGAGCTGGCGGTGAAATTTTCCTCAGCGGTGGCCCAGGTGGAGACCCAGTTCTTGTCGGTCAGACCCTGGATCGCGGCCTCCAGCGCGCTCACGGCGGCATCGAGCTCTCTTTGCTTCTTCGCCTCTGCGAGCACCTTTTTTGCGTCCTCGATTGCCGCCTGCAGCTTGGCGACGGACTTATTCGTGAAGCCCTCCACGTCGGTGTTCTCCGCCGCGGTGATCGCGGCTTCGAGCGCGGATTTGTCGAGCACATGCGGATCGCTGGATTTGCCGGGCAGGAAGTTCAGGGCTTTGAGCGTGAATTTATAGCCCGTGGTCATGCCGGAATAGGCGTCGATCACGATGTGATCCGCCTCGAGCTCGGTGTCCTCATAGCGGAAGATCTCGGTGAAGTTCTCTCCGTCGGAGGAACGGAAGCAGATATAATGGTCGCCGTGCTTTTCCAGCCGCAGCCAATAGGTGCCGTTGGCGCCGAAGCCCGGCGCGGACTTGACGCCCTCGGTATCGGCGGTGATATTCCCATCGATGCGAAGGAAGTCCTGCAGATCGTTGTTGCCGCCGCGAATGCCCGCGAGGTTCTGATAGTCGTCGCCCTCGGCGGCGTAGAAGCCGAAGAACTGATAGTAGCCGTTTGCCGCGCCGTTCTGTTCAAAGTCGACCTGAAGCGTCGCAATCCAGTTGCCGCTCACCGGGACCGACACGACGTCCTCGGGGTTCGTCGCCTGATCGCCGGAGTTTTGTCCGTTGCAGGTTTCAAATGCGGGACGGCTCGTCACAAGGGCGACGCCCACGCCTTCAACGGGAGCTGCGTTGACCTTGCTGCGGATCTCGTACTTTTCTGCATCTGCGGGATCGGTGAAGTCGATGCTTTCCGGTACGGGATCGGGAGCCGGCTCCAGCGAAAGATAGCGATAGATCATTGTGGCGACCTCGTCCCGGTTGGCGTTGGCTTTGGGATCGAGGTAGGATTCGCCGTTTCGGCCCTTGCCGTTGATGATGCCCTTGCCCACGGCCCAGCTCATGGCCTCTTTGGCATAATTGCTGACGGCCTGGGAATCGGGGAAGCCGGCGAGAACAGCGGGATCGGGCGCTTCATCAGGAGCCTCAAACCGGTAGAGGAACGCGGCGATCTGCTCGCGGGTGACATAGCCGTCGGGATTGAATTTCGTATCGCTGACGCCCTTGGTGACGCCGTTCTGGACGGCCCAGAGGATGGCATTGTAATACCATCTGCCTTTGGTCACGTCGTTGAACTGCAGTTCGCCGGAGACCTCGGGCTGGCCTTCCAGCCGATAGAGGATCTGCACGATCATGGCGCGGTTGGTGGGGGTCTTCGGGCTGAACGTCTTCGGCGTCTCGCTGGTGCCGTTCATGATCCCGTTGGCGATCATATAATCGACGCCCTCATGGGCCCAGGTGCCCTCCGCGGGTGCGTCGATGAAGTCTTTGCTGGGACAGTCGTGCTCCTCGGCATGGATGACGCCGACGCAGCTCAAGAGCATCGCAAACGTCATCAAAAGCGCCAGCACTCTTCTCAAATGATTCATTGCCGTTTCCTCCTGTTTTCTTCTGTTTCTCTGAAAATACAATTTTGCCGTGCTTGAAAAATGAAGAAAATCGTGCTGGATTATAGAAACACAGTAAATAATCCGACATTTTCATAATTTTTTCAAACAAAATGCAAAAATGTGTCAAATCCGCCCGGATCGGGCGGCTCCCATGTGCTCAGTCTATCCTATTGCGCTGTTTTTGTCAATGAGATTGGCCGCCGGCAAAAGGGTTTTTCTGCGCCGGAGCAGCAAGAATCGGAGGCGGGCGCCATATGCTTGACTGAGGTGAGGAAATGGAAGAAACGACACGGCTGCCGGAGCCGGGCGGCATGGAAACGCGCGATGCGCCGGTGCTGCGGCAGGTTCCCAGGAAACAGAAGCGAATGCGGCCGATCTCCATGCGTGTGCGTCTGGCTTTGGCCCTCGGCCTGTGTGTGGCGCTGGTGCTGTGCCGGGTTTTGTGGCCGGATCGCGCCGTCGCGCTGCGGCGCTGGATCGTGGGCGACGGCAGCGAGCAGGTGCAGCAGGCGTTTTTCAGCATGGAGCGGACGCTGGAGGACGGAGGAGGCCTGGGCGAGGCATGGACGGCCTTTTGCGCGGAGCTGACGGATGAGGAGGCTTGAGCTTCGCCCGGGATTTGTCACGCTTTGTATTCTGGTATGCTTTTTCTTCCCGGCGTCGCTGCTCTGGCCTTTTCTGCTGCTGGGGACGCTCCACGAGCTGGGGCATCTGGCGGCGCTGTCTGTCTGCGCGGTGCCGGTGGAGGGCGTGAGGCTTGGGTTTTTCGGCGCGGTGATCCATGCCGGACCCATGTCGCTCGGGCAGGAGGCGTTTTGTGCCCTGGCAGGCCCTGCGGCGAATCTGTTTGCGTTCTGGACTCTGCGCAGAGCCTGGCCGGGCGCGGCCGTTGCATCTCTGGCGCTCGGCCTGTGCAACCTCCTGCCGATCCGGCCGCTGGACGGAGGCAGAGCGCTGTGGGCCTTTTCGGCCCGGCTTCTGCCCCTTCCGGCGGCGATGGCCATCTCCGGTGCGGCGGAGGCCCTGACCCTGTGCGCTCTGGGCATCGGCGCTCTGATTCTTTCCCGTCGGTTTGGGCCGCTTCCCGCGGCATTGTTTGCTCTGCTGCTGGCGAACCTGGCGAGGGAGCGCATTTTTCTGTTGCCATCCGGTACGTTGGCCGATATAATGAAGAAAAAGAAAACGACACAAGAGGTTTGACATGACTGAGAAGCTGCAACGGATCCTCCCCAAGGTGCAAAAGCCTGCCCGATACGTCGGCGGGGAGTACAATGCCGTCGTCAAGAATAAGGATGAGGTCGAGGTGCGGGTGGCGTTCTGCTTCCCGGATCTCTATGAGCTCGGCATGTCCAACCTGGGCTTCCGCATCCTCTACGGCGTCATGAACGGGATGCCCGGGGTCTGGTGCGAGCGGGTCTTCGCCCCCTGGGGCGACATGGAGCAGGCCATGCGCGACAATGAGATCCCACTGTTCGCCCTGGAGAGCCGGGACCCGGTGAAGGACTTCGACATGATCGCCTTTTCCCTGGGCTATGAAATGAGCTATACCAATGTGCTCAATATGCTGCTTCTGGCGGGGGTGCCCCTGCACGCCGGCGAGCGGGAGGGCCTGCGGAACATCGTCTTTGCCGGCGGCACCTGTGCCTATAACCCCGAGCCCCTGGCGGACTTCATCGATTTCTTCTCCCTGGGCGAGGGGGAGGAGCTGACGGTGGAGATCGTGGAGCTTTACAGGAAGGCCAAGCGCGAAAACTGGAGCAAGCACGAATTCCTTCTGGCAGTCAGCAGGCTGGAGGGGATCTACGTGCCCTCCTTTTATGAGCATACCTACAATCCCGACGGCACCATCGCCGCCATCACGCCCCTGTACGGCGCGCCGGAGACGGTGACAAAGCGGATCATCGAGGATCTGGACAGCGCCTATTACCCCGCGAAAACCATCATCCCCAACACCGAGATCGTCCACGACCGCACGAATCTGGAGGTCATGCGCGGGTGCATCCGGGGCTGCCGGTTCTGCCAGGCGGGCTTCTGCTACCGCCCGGTGCGCAAGCGCAGCGCAAAGGTGCTGTGCGAGCAGGCGAGGGAAGCGCTGGAGGATTCCGGCAACCACGAGATCACCATGTCCAGCCTGTCCACCTCCGACTACCGGGAGCTGGAGCCGCTGATGGACGAGCTGCTGGACTATACCATACCGAAGAAGATCAACCTGTCCGTGCCATCCCTGCGGGCGGACAACTTCTCGAGGGAATTGATGCTCAAGCTGCAGAAGGTGCGCAAGAGCGGCCTGACCTTCGCCCCGGAGGCGGGCACCCAGCGCCTGCGCGACGCCATCAACAAGAACGTCACCGAGGAGGAGATCCTCACCACCTGCGCCACCGCTTTCTCCGGCGGCTGGAACAACGTGAAGCTGTACTTCATGCTGGGCCTGCCCACGGAGACGGATGAGGACGTGGCAGGAATCGCGGAGCTGGTATACAAGGTCATCAAGACCTGGCGGGCGAACGCGGTCAATAAAAAGCGGGGCCTGCGGGTGCATGTGTCCACGGCCTATTTCGTCCCCAAGCCCTTCACCCCCTTCCAGTGGGAGAAGCAGGACACCCCGGAGGAATACACCCGCAAGCAGAAGCTTTTAAAATCCATGATGCTGTCAAAGAGCGTGGAGTACAACTGGCACGCGCCGGATCTGTCCCGGTTGGAGGCGGTGCTGGCCCGGGGCGACCGGCGGCTGTGCGCCGTGCTGGAGGAGGCGGTCCGAAGGGGCTGCCGTCTGGACGGCTGGGACGAGTATTTCAGCTATCAGACCTGGCTGGACGTATTTGCCGATCTGGGGATCGACCCGGATTTCTATACCACCCGGGGCTACGGAGACGACGAGATCTTCCCCTGGCAGACCATTTCCGTGGGCGTCCGGCGGGAATTCTTCCGGCGGGAGCGTGAACGGGCCTATCAGGGTCTGACCACCCCCGACTGCCGCACCCAGTGCAGCGCCTGCGGGGCGGACCGGCTGCTCAAGGAGGTGGACTGCGATGCTTAGAGCGCGTTTTTCCAAGACGGGCGACGCCATCTGGATGTCGCACCTGGATCTGATGCGGGTGCTCCAGCGCAGCTTCCGCCGGGCGGGGCTCCTGCTGGCCCATTCCCACGGCTATACGCCGCACCCGAATCTTTCCCTGGCCCTGCCCCTGTCCGTGGGCGTGTCCAGCACCTGCGAGATCATGGATTTCGAACTGGAGGAGGGGCAGGATGCGGCCGATCTGGCTGCGCGCCTCAACCGGGTGCTGCCCGCGGGGGTCGAGATCGCCGAGGTCTATGAGGGCGAAATGAAGGTAAAGCATTTGAAGTGGCTTCGGATCGCCCTGACCATGGAGTATGACAAAGGCGTCCCCGCCGGCGCTGCCGAGGCAATCGAAGCGCTGTTCGGGCGCGACGAGCTCCTGTTCGAGAAAAAGACGAAGAGCGGCGCGGTCGTCACCCAGAACATTCTGGAAATGATGAAGGAGCTGAGCATGACGCAGCCGGATGAGAACACCCTGCGCCTTGCCTGTCTGATCTCTGCCCAGGAGCCGGCCCTCAATCCAGCCCGCATCCCGGAGGCCATCGACCTGGAACTGCCGGAACTGGCCCCGGACTTCTCCTCCGTCACGCGCATCGAGGCGCTGACCGAGGATGGGACGGTATTTCGTTAATCGGTGGATCGTGTGTTTGGAAACAAAGAAGGAGTATTGTTATGAGTGTAAAGGTTGTTTACTGCAAAACCGAACAGGTTACGACGCAGACCATCGTCACGAAGGGCGTATTGGATGAATCCTCTGTTCCATTCTGCATCCGGAGCGAAAAAGAAACCTATGTCTTCAACGATCTTCGTGAAGTAAGCATAGCCTGGATCAAACCTTTGGGGAGAATGATTCGGGTGCGGAATGGTTCCGATACGCTTTTTTTCACCGTGCCGAGAATCTTTATCGATAAGGGAACGGGGTTTGCGGTGATCAATTCCGCCGCAACGACGCGGGCCTGTCACAGAATGAAGCAGGAGATGGAACGCCAGCGTGCGCAGAAATAATACGTTCATAATCCGCTGTGTACCTTTCTTCGGAAGGGAATACAGCGGATTTTTTGCCGTCGTGATTGCTTTTTATGGGCAAATGATATATCATAAAACAAATCTGAGGGGGGGTCCGGCCATGGATGCACGGCTGACGAAGATCGACAGCAGTGAAGTGATGCGCTATCTGGGCGTGCGCGGCGCGCCGGATCCCGAATTGCTTGCCCGTGTTGAGGCCCGGAGCGCAGAGCTTATGGCAGCGGCGAAGCCCCGGCTGGTGTGGCGGAGACTTCCCATGACGCAGGAGAACGATTATCTGATCGCAGGGCAGGATCTGAGAAACCTGCTGCGGGGCTGCCGGGAAATCGTTCTGTTTGCCGCCACCCTGGGCAGCGAAGCGGAGCTGCTGATCCGCAGAGCGCAGGCGCGGGATATGGCGGAAGCCCTGATCCTGGACGCCTGCGCCGGCAGCGCCATCGAGAACGTGTGCGACAATTTCTGCGCCGATCTGGCCGCGCTGGCTGCGCCGGATTATCTGACCGACCGCTACAGCCCCGGCTACGGGGATCTGCCCCTGGAGCACCAGAAGGTCCTGTTTTCCGCGCTGAACATTACCCGCCGCATCGGCGTCACCCTGACGGAAAGCGGACTGATGCTGCCCCAGAAGTCCGTCACAGCGATCCTGGGCATTTCCCCCACGCCCCGCGGCCGCAGATCCGGCTGCACCCACTGCCCGATGAACGAAACCTGCGCCTACCGCAAGGAGGGAACGACCTGTGAAGACCAATGAATTCATCTTTTTAGACGGCGGCATGGGCACCATGCTGCAGGCCGCGGGCCTGCCCGTGGGCATGATGCCGGAGCTTTGGAACCTCACCGCGCCGGAAAAAGTCACAGCCGTGCACCGGCAGTACGTTGAGGCCGGTTCGCAGATCGTATATACCAATACCTTCGGCGCCAACCGGCTCAAGCTGGGCGAAAAAGCGGGCGTTGACGAGGTCGTCAGCGCGGCTGTCCGGGCGGCGAAGGCGGCCACGGCGGGCACGAACGCCAGGGTCGCCCTGGACGTGGGCCCCCTGGGGCAGCTTCTGGAGCCCCTGGGCACCCTGACCTTTGAGGAGGCCTATGATATCTTCCGTGAGATCGTGGCCGCCGGCGAAAAAGCCGGGGCGGATCTCGTGGTCATCGAAACCGAAAGCGATCTCTATGAGGTCAAGGCCGCCGTGCTGGCGGCGAAGGAGCATACGGATCTTCCCGTGTGGGTCACCATGACCTTCGAGGCAACCGGCAGGACGTTTTTGGGCGTCAGCGTGGGAGCCATGGCCCTGACCCTGGACGGCCTGGGCGTGGACGCGCTGGGCTTCAACTGCTCCCTGGGCCCGAAGCAGCTCATGCCCATGGTGGAGGAGCTGCGCCGCTGGACGGATCTTCCCCTGATCCTCAAGCCCAACGCCGGTCTGCCCGACCCGGAGACGGGGGCCTATACCATCACCCCCGGAGAATTCGCCGAAGAAATGCGCGAGGCGGTTTCCCTGGGCGTGACCGTTGTGGGCGGCTGCTGCGGCACCACGCCGGATTTCATCCGGGCGCTGGTGGGCGCATTGCAGAATGTGCCTGTGCCCGGCCGTCCGTCCGCTGACCGCCGGGGCGTCTGCTCTGCCCGCCGGATCTCGGAATTCGGCAAGGTCCAGGTCATCGGCGAGCGCATCAACCCCACGGGAAAGAAGCGATTCCAGCAGGCTCTGCGGGAGGGGGATATGGACTATATCCTCGAGCGGGCCGTGGAGCAGCAGGACGCCGGGGCCCAGATCCTGGATATCAACGTGGGCCTGCCCGGCATCAACGAGCCGGAGATGATGGTCCGGGTGGTCAAGGCGGTGCAGAGCGTTTCCGATCTGCCCCTGCAGATCGACGCCTCCGATCCCGCCGCCATCGAGGCCGGCCTCCGGGCCGTGAACGGCCGGGCCATCGTCAACTCCGTCAACGGAAAGCCCGAGGTGCTGGACAAGATCCTGCCCCTGTGCAAAAAATACGGAGCCGCCGTGGTGGGCCTGACCATGGACGCCGACGGCATCCCTGAAACCTGGCAGAAGCGCGTGGAGCTGGCAAAGCGCATCGAAGACGCCTGCCTGCGCCACGGCATTCCCCGGAGCGATCTGCTGATCGACTGCCTGACGCTGACCATCTCGGCCCAGCAAGAGCAGGCCAACGAGACACTGACCGCGGTGGAATACGTCAGCCGGGAGATGGGCCTCGGCTCCGTGCTGGGCGTGAGCAATATCTCCTTCGGCATGCCGGAGCGCGAGCACATCACCGTCAGCTTCCTCACCCAGGCCCTGCGCGCCGGGCTGACCCATCCCATCGTCAACCCCAACCTGAGCGCCATCATGGACGCGATCTGTGCTTTCCGGGCCCTGTCCGGCGAGGACGAAAGGGGAGAGGCCTACATCGCCCGCTTCGCCGGACGCAAGAAGGACGAGCCCGTCAGGGACTCCCACGAGCTGACCCTGGCCGAGGCCATCGGCCGCGGCCTCAAAACGGAGACCCGGGAGCTGACCCGCAAGGCTCTGGAGACCATGTCGGAACTGGATGTGGTGGATCAGCTCCTGATCCCCGCCCTGGACCGGATCGGCGAGCAGTACGAGCGCCAGGAGATCTTCCTGCCCCAGCTCATCAGCGCCGCCGGCGCGGTGTGCGAGGGCTTCGAGCTGGTGCGCGCCGGCCTGGCCGGCAAGGGCGAGCACTCCGTCAGCAAGGGCAAGATCATCCTCGCCACCGTGCAGGGCGATATCCACGACATCGGCAAGAACATCGTCAAGGTGGTGCTGGAAAACTACGGCTACACCGTGCTGGATCTGGGCAGGGACGTGCCGCCGGAACGGGTGGTGGAGGCGGCCATCCGGGAGGACGTGTACCTGATTGGCCTGTCCGCGCTGATGACCACCACCGTGGGCGCCATGGAGCAGACCATCAAGGCGCTGCGCGAAAGCGGCCACGACTGCAAGGTCATGGTGGGCGGCGCCGTGCTGACGCCGGAGTATGCCGAGAAGATCGGCGCGGATTATTATGCCAGGGACGCCAAGTGCAGCGCGGATATCGCGAAAATCGTCCTGGGTTGAGCGAAAAGAAGAACCGGCAGTTGCGAAAATAGGATTTATCGGTTATAATATTATAATGTTTATTCACGATATCACATCATCCGGGAGGCTGTTATGGCTGAGGAATTGAAATTTGAACCCAAAAACTTTATCGAGAGCTTTATTGTAGAGGATCTGGCCCCCGGCGGCCAGTATGAGGGCATGCAGGTGCACACCCGCTTCCCGCCGGAGCCCAACGGCTATCTGCACATCGGCCACTGCAAGGCCCTGTGCATCGACTTCGGCACCGCGGAGCGCTTCGGCGGCATCTGCAACCTGCGCATGGACGACACCAACCCCGCCAAGGAAGACACGGAGTATGTCGAGGCCATCCAGGACGACATCCACTGGCTGGGCTTCGACTGGGGCGACCGGTTCTACTACGGCTCCGACTATTTTGAAAAGGACTACGAGCTGGCGGTGGAGCTGATCAAAAAGGGACTGGCATACGTGTGCCAGATGACCCCGGAGGAATTCAAGGCCAACCGCGGCGACGTGGGCGTGCCCGCCGTGTCGCCGTACCGCGACCGGCCCATCGAGGAGAGCCTGGATCTGTTCGAGCGGATGAAAAACGGCGAATTCCCCGAGGGCTCCATGACCCTGCGGGCGAAGATCGACCTGGCCTCGGGCAACTTCAACATGCGCGACCCGGTCATCTACCGCATCCGCTACATCGACCACCACCGCCAGGGAAACAAGTGGTGCATCTATCCCATGTACGACTTTGCCCATCCCGTGCAGGACGCCCTGGAGGGCATCACCCACTCCCTGTGCTCCCTGGAATATGAGGACCACCGGCCCCTGTACAACTGGTTTGTGGACAATCTGACCCTGCCCTCCAAGCCCCGGCAGATCGAGTTTGCCCGCCTGGGCATCAACCACACCGTCATGTCCAAGCGCAAGCTGCGCACCCTGGTGGAGAGGGGCTATGTGTCCGGCTGGGACGATCCCCGGATGCCCACCCTGTGCGGCCTGCGCCGCCGGGGCTATACCCCCGCGTCCATCCGCAGCTTCACCGAGCGCATCGGCGTGGCGAAGGTGCCCTCCACGGTGGAATACGCCTTCCTGGAGCACTGCCTGCGGGAGGATTTGAATGAAAACGCCGAGCGCACCATGGCGGTGCTGCATCCCGTGCGTCTGACGGTCACGAATTACCCCGAGGGTCAGAGCGAGACCTTCCAGGTGGAGAACAATCCCGTGCATCCTGAGCAGGGGACCCATGAGATCTCCTTCTCCCGGAACCTGTGGATCGAAGCGGAGGACTTCCTCGAAACGCCCATCCCCAAGTACAAGCGTCTGTATCCCGGCAATGAGGTCCGGCTCAAGGGCGCCTATCTGGTGCGCTGCACCGGCTGCGTAAAGGACGAAGCGGGCAACGTCATCGAGGTGCTGTGCGAGTATGATCCCGACTCCCGCGGCGGCAACCCCGCCGACGGCCGCAAGGTCAAGGGCGCGACCATCCACTGGGTGGACGCGAACAACTGTGCCGACGCCCAGGTCCGCCTGTACGATAACCTGTTCACCGATCCCGAGCCGGACGGACCGGACAAGGATTTCCTGGAGCACCTGAACCCGGATTCCCTGCAGATCCTCGACGGCTGCAAGGTGGAGGCTTCCATGGTGAGCATCGCGGAGCAGTTTGACAAAGAAGAAAACCGCGCCGCCCACACCGCGCCCTCGTTCCAGTTCATGCGCACGGGTTACTTCTGCCTGGACAACCGGGACTCCACAGCGGCCATGCCGGTATTCAACCGCAGCGTCAGCCTTAAGGATTCCTTCAAACCCGCAAAATGATTATTTGCCGCACTGCGGCAGGTCAGGAGATAGATACAATGATCAATATTATCGGACTTGGCTACATTGGACTTCCCACGGCGCTGATGTTTGCGTCCCACGGCTGCGAGGTGGTGGGCACGGACTACAACCCCCAGCTCATCGCCACCCTCAACGCCGGCCATGCCTCCTTCGAGGAAAAGGGCCTGGACGAGCTGTTCAGCGAGGCGCTGAAATGCGGCATCCGCTTTTCCACAGAGTATCAGAAGACCAATATGTATATCGTCGCCGTCCCCACGCCCTATGACAAGGACAGCAAGAAGATCGATCCGTCCTATGTGGTGAACGCGGTCAAGAGCGTCATGGAGGTCTGCCCCAAGGGCGCCGTCGTCGTGATCGAATCCACCATCTCTCCGGGCACCATCGACAAGTTCGTGCGGCCTGTTGTGGAGGAGGCCGGCTTCGTCATCGGGCGGGATCTGCATCTGGTCCATGCGCCGGAGCGCATCATCCCCGGCAACATGGTCTATGAGCTTCTGCACAACTCCCGTACCATCGGCGCGGACGAGCCGGAGATCGGCGAGCAGGTGAAGGCTGCCTACGCCAGTTTCTGCCAGGGCGAGATCGTCGTCACCGACATCCGCACCGCGGAGATGACCAAGGTGGTGGAGAACACCTATCGCGACATCAACATCGCCTTTGCCAACGAACTGGCAAAAATCTGCCGCAGCGACAATATGGACGTGTACGAGATCATCCGCATCGCCAACAAGCATCCCCGGGTGAATATCCTCTCGCCCGGCCCCGGCGTCGGCGGCCACTGCATCAGCGTGGACCCCTGGTTCCTGGTGGGCGACTATCCCATGCTGGCGAAGATGATCCTCTGCGCCCGCACCACCAACGACTCCATGCCGGAGTTCGTGCTGGGCCGCATCCGCGACGTGATGCAGCAGGAGGGGCTGACCGATCTGTCCCGGGTGGGCTTCTACGGCCTGACGTATAAGGAAAACGTGGACGACGTCCGCGAGAGCCCGACCCTGCAGATGCTCGAGAGCATGGACCGCCATCTGGCCGGCGGCCAGGTGAAGGTCTACGATCCCTGGGTCACCCGGGATCTGGTGCCGAACCAGTACCACGACTTTGACGCTTTCCTCAGCGATGTAGATATGGTTGTCATCCTGGTGGGTCACAGCCAGCTCCGCGAGCATATGGACAAGCTCAAGGGCAAGGTGGTTCTGGATACCCGCCACATCTGCTTCCTGCCCGGCACCCATCGGCTGTAAGATGATGGAGTTTCAGGGCTTTTCCCCGGAGACCATCGATTTCCTCTGGGGGCTTCGGTTCAACAACAATCGCGAATGGTTCGAGCCCCACAAGCAGCAGTATATCCAGACGCTTTACGAGCCCATGAAGGCCCTGGCGGCGGCGCTGTATCCCGCGATCCGGGATGAATTCCCGGAACTGGAGTGCAAGGTCTCACGGATCTACCGCGACCAGCGCATGCACCCGCCGGTGCCCTACAAGGAGAGCCTTTGGATATGCTTCCGTACCTCCGACCGCCCCTGGGGCGAGCAGCCGGTGCTGTTTTTCGAGCTGACGCCGGACGGATACAGCTTCGGCTTCCTGCTCTGGTTCGCCCGTCCCTGGCAGATGGAGCAGCTGCGCAGGCAGCTTGCCCTGGAGCCCGGCCCCTTTTTGAAAATCGTGGACGAACTGGAAAAGGACGGGACTTTGCGCCTTTCCGGAGAAGAATACAAGAAAGCAAAACCCTGCCCGGACCCGGCGCTGACGCGTTTTTTCACCATGAAAAATCTGGCGGTCATCGTCAACCGATCCATCGACGAGCGGCTGTACTCGCCCGGCCTGGCACGGGAAATATCCGTGACCTTCGACGCGCTCAAGCCTTTGCTGCGCTATTGCAGAAAGACAATGTTATAATTTTATTTGTAAAAAAACCACGCCGGTCCGCCGGCGTGGTTTTTTTAGCGGATATTGCTATTGTGAAACGGCGTCAAACGGTCAACATTAAGAGGGCGGCAAAAATCCGCGGATGGGAGGAAGCTATGAAACGAGCAGTTGAACGAATCGGAATCGCGTTTGCCGTGATCGTCATTTTTTGCGTCCGGGCGCTGGCGATGCCGGAGACACTGGTTCCCGTGGGAAGAACCGTGGGGATTCACCTGCGGGGCGAACTGACAGTTGCGGCCATCGGAGACGACGCAGAGATCCAGGGGTTAAAAATCGGCGATCGGATCACGGCGGTCAACGGCAGCCCGGTTTACAGCGCGGAAGAAGTGAGAATGAGTCTCAATAGTCCAAAAGCGATCAACATCACGGTGGAGCGTGAGGGGAAGACGCTGGAGCTTTCCGCCCGGCCGGTGCAGAGGGAGGAAGGCCTCAGGCTGGGGATTCGCGTACGTGACGGGATCAGCGGACTTGGCACCGTGACGTTCTATGATCCGCAGACCGGCCGCTTCGGCGCCCTCGGGCATGGGGTGAGCGAGCCGAAAACCGGGCGGCGGATCGAGACCGTCGGCGGCAGCATTTCGTCCTGCCGCGTGACGGACGTGGCGCAGGGCAGAAGCGGCGCGCCCGGGGAACTTCACGGGGCGGTATCCGACCGGACGGAGATCGGGGAAATCGAAAAGAATACGGCGGCCGGGATTTTCGGCGTCATGACTTCCCCTGTGGATGCGGCGAAAGCGCTGCCCATAGAGCGAGCAGAGCAGGTGAAGCCCGGGCCGGCGCAGATTCTGTCGAATGTGACGGACGAGGAGGTCCGGGCTTTTTCCGTGATGCTTTTGAAAATCGACCCGGACGACGGCGGCGGCCGCAATTATCTTCTCCAGGTATGCGACGACGAGCTTTTGTCCGTTTCCGGCGGCATCGTCCAGGGCATGTCCGGAAGTCCCATCATACAGGACGGGCATATAATCGGCGCTGTCACTCACGTGCTGGTGGATGATCCCACCATAGGCTATGGCATTTCCATCGAAAACATGCTTGCGGCAGCTGCGTGCTGCCGTACATAGGCAAATTTGAAAACATTTTTTGAATCGAGGAAATTTCTGTTGTCAAACAGCCATAATTATTATAGAATAGGAGGGAAAAAAGCAAGGGAGTGGTTTATCATGCAGGGGATCAAATATAAGCGCGTTCTTTTGAAGCTCAGCGGCGAGGCACTGGCAGGCGAGGCCCACAGAGGTCTTGACTTTGACGTCATCGGCAAGGTTTGCGACGTGGTCAAGCAGTGTGTGGAAATCGGCGTCCAGATCGGCATCGTCGTGGGCGGCGGCAACATCTGGCGCGGCCTCAAAGACGGCGGCGACCGCATGGAGCGGGTACGCGCGGATCATATGGGTATGCTGGCCACGGTCATCAATGCTCTGGCTCTGGCGGATTCCCTGGAGCAGCGCG
This sequence comes from Oscillospiraceae bacterium, assembly GCA_015068455.1. Classification (GTDB taxonomy): domain Bacteria; phylum Bacillota; class Clostridia; order Oscillospirales; family Oscillospiraceae; genus SVMC01. Next base: position 79,190 of record SVKO01000006.1, read on the forward strand.
GCGTACCTGTCCGCGTGCAGACCGCCATCGAGATGAATCGCATCGCCGAGCCGTATATTCGCTCCAAGGCCATTCGCCATCTGGAAAAAGGCCGGGTCGTGATTTTCGGCTGCGGCACCGGCAATCCCTTCTTCTCCACGGATACCGGCGCGGCGCTCCGGGCCATTGAGATCGGCGCGGACGCCATCCTGCTGGCAAAGAACATTGACGGCGTCTACTCCGCCGACCCGGACAAGGACGACAGCGCCGTCAAATACGACGTGATCAGCTATGATGATGTATTGAGTCAGCATCTGATGGTCATGGACTCCACCGCGACGTCTCTGTCCATGGACAACCATATGCCGATCATTGTCTTTGCACTTCGGAACCCGGAAAACATTCTTCGCGTCGTCAAGGGCGAGGAAATCGGTACGATCGTAAAGGAGGAAGTTTAACATGGTAGATTTTAAAGACTATACCCGGAAAATGGAACGCACCCTGGAGGTGCTGCAGGAGGAGTTCGGCGCCGTCCGCGCCGGCCGCGCCAACGCCCGCGTGCTTGACCGCATCAGCGTGGAATACTACGGCTCCGAGACGCCCATCGGTCAGGTGGCGTCCATCTCCTCGCCGGATCCCCGTACGCTGGTCATCCAGCCCTGGGACAACAGCCTGCTGCGCGCCATTGAAAAGGCCATCCAGCAGAGCGATCTGGGCATCAATCCCCAGAACGACGGCCGCATCATCCGCCTCAATTTCCCCATGCTTACGGAGGAGCGCCGTAAGGAACTGACCAAGCAGGTCAAGAAGTACGGCGAGGATTCCAAGGTCGCCATGCGCAATGTCCGCCGCGACGCCATGGATTATATCAAGTCCCTCAAGAAAAAGAGCGAAATCACAGAGGACGAGCAGAAAAAGGCAGAAAAGGACCTTCAGGAGCTTACGGATAAGTACATCAAGAAGGTCGACGCCGCCTGCAGCGTCAAAGAAAAGGAACTGATGGAGCTGTAATCGCTGTCGCCCGGAGGAAAGCGTTTCCCCCGGGCGACAAGCTATGCTTCCGCGCAGGAGGAACCGGCATGGGTTTATTTTCTAAAAAAACAAAACAGAGCGCGCAGCGGCCTGTCCCGCAGCACATTGCCATCATCATGGACGGCAACGGCCGCTGGGCCACGAAGCGGGGGATGCCCCGCTACGGCGGCCATGCCTATGGAGCGGAAACCTTCCGCACCATAGCCAACTACTGCAAGGACATCGGCGTCAAATATCTGACGGTCTACGCATTCTCCACGGAGAACTGGAAGCGATCCCAGGAGGAAATCAGCACCATCATGGGCCTTTTGGGAAAATATCTCCAGGAGGCGCTGCTGGATATGGAGAAGAACCGGGTCCGGTTCGTCTTTTCCGGAGATCTGAGCCGCCTGAGTCCGGAACTGCGGGACATGTGCATCCAGACGCAGGAGCGCTCAAAGGACTATGACGGTGTGCAGGTGAATTTCTGCCTGAATTACGGCGGCCGGGATGAGATCATGATGGCCGCGCGGCGGTTCGCACGCGACTGCATGGAGGGGAAACAGTCCCCCGAGAATCTGGACGAAGGTCTGTTTTCTTCCTATCTTTACTCCGCGCAGGTGCCGGATCCGGATCTGATCATCCGCCCCAGCGGAGAAAAGCGCACCTCTAATTTCCTGTTATGGCAGTCGGCTTACAGTGAATATGTTTTTACGGATGTGCTCTGGCCTGATTTCACCCCGGAGGATCTGGAAAAGGCCATTGCCGAATACAATCAGCGTTCGCGCAGATTTGGGGGAGTGAAATAATGAAAAAGAGGATCATCGCGGCGGCGGTGGCGCTGCCTGTCTTTCTCATTGTGCTGCTGGTGCTTCCGCAGCTTGCAACGGCGATTCTGTTTGCGGCCATCAGCGTCGTGGCCGTGTGGGAGCTGATGTGCGTCACGGGCCTGGTACGGCATCTGCGCCTGTTCATCTATTCCGCGATCATGGCGGCCGCAGTCTCCATCTGGAGCTTCCTGGGATGTCCCCACGGCCTGGCGGTGCTGCTGCTTCTGGCCTATTTCACCGCGCTGGCTGTGGAGCTGCTTTCTGCCCATACGGCGCTGAAGTTTTCCAAGGTCTGCATCGCGGCGTTCAGCGCCATCGTGATGCCGCTCTTCCTGTCTGCGATGGTGCGCCTTCAGATGATGGAGAACGGCCGGTTCCTGGTGCTGGTGCCCTGCGTTATCGCCTTTACGGCGGATTCCGGCGCCTATTTTATCGGCCGCGCCTTCGGCAACCATAAGCTGGCTCCCATCATCAGCCCGAAAAAGACGGTGGAAGGCGCCGTGGGCGGCGCCGCTTGCGCCGTGTTGGGCATGATCATTTATGCGCTGATCCTCCGCTTTGGCTTCGGCTTCAGCGTCAACTATCTTTATGCGGCCATTTACGGCCTGTTCGGCGCCGTGGGCTCGATCATAGGCGACCTGTTCTATTCCTGTGTCAAGCGCCAGGTGAAGATCAAGGATTACGGCAACATCCTGCCCGGACATGGCGGCGTGCTGGACCGGTTTGACAGCATGAGCGTTGTGGCGCCTCTGGTGGAGGCCTTCATGCTGCTGATCCCCTTTGCCGCCCGTGTTTCATAAGCGGAGACCGGCATGACGAACGCATTGACGATTTTGGGCAGCACCGGCTCCATCGGCCGGCAGACGCTGGACGTCGCCCGGCATCTTCCGATCCGGATCTGCGCGCTGACCGCCGGCTCCAACGTGGAACTGATGGCGCAGCAGTGCAGGCAATTTCAGCCGGAGCTGGCCGTCATGGCCACGGAAGCGGCGGCAAACGCCCTGCGCAGCGAGCTCGGCGATCAAAAAATCGAGATCCTCGCAGGGGAGCAGGGCATGCTGACGGCAGCCCGGCACCCGGATGCCGATACCGTCGTCACCTCGGTGGTGGGCATGCTGGGCCTACGGCCCACCCTTGCGGCCATCCGCGAGGGCAAGCGCATCGGACTGGCCAACAAGGAAACCATGGTCTGCGCCGGGACATTGGTCATGAGCGAGGCCAAAAAATACGGCGCGGAGATCATCCCGGTGGACTCGGAGCATTCCGCGATTTTCCAGTGCCTGGCGGGCTGCCGGGACCGCGGTCAGGTCCGGCGGCTGATCCTGACCTGCTCCGGCGGCCCCTTCTTCGGCATGGACCGGGCGCAGCTCGAGCGGGTGACGAAGGAGGATGCTCTGCGCCATCCTAACTGGCGCATGGGCGATAAAATCACCATCGACTGCGCTACCCTGATGAACAAGGGGCTGGAGGTCATCGAGGCGATGCACCTGTATTCCATGCCCCTGGAGAACATCGATGTGGCGATTCACCGGCAGAGCATCGTGCACAGCCTGGTGGAGTTCTGCGACGGCGCGATCATGGCCCAGCTGGGCGTGCCGGATATGCGCATCCCCATCCAGCTGGCCCTGACCTGGCCGGACCGGAAGCCCTGTCCCGCCCCGGCGCTGGACCTGTTCGCCTGCGAGCCCATGTCCTTCTCCCGGCCGGATACGGATACCTTCGGCTGCCTTGCGCTGGCCATCGAAGCGGCCCGGCGCGGCGGCACCGCCTGCGCCATCATGAACGGCGCCAACGAGGCGGCGGTGGGGCTGTGCCTGCGTGGCGAGATCGGGATCGCCGATATTGAGCGCCGGGTGCGCGACGCCATGGACGCCGTCCCTGTCGTGGATGACCCGGATTTGGACGCGATCCTGGAGGCTGACCGCCTTGCGCGGGAAGCCGTATTCAAGTATTGATCGAAAGGCAATCACTCTATGTATATTCTTTTGGCGATTATCAGCTTCGGCGTACTCATTTTTGTTCATGAGCTGGGACATTTCCTGGCCGCCAAGGCCCTGGGCGTCAAGGTCAACGAGTTTTCCGTCTGCATGGGCCCGGCGCTGCTGCAGAAGACCGTCGGTGAGACCACCTATTCGCTGCGCTGCATCCCCATCGGCGGCTACTGCGCCATGGAAGGGGAGGACGAGGAAAGCGACAGTCCGCGCGCCTTCACCAACGCCAAATGGTGGAAGCGGATCATCATTCTGGTGGCCGGGTCCTTCATGAACCTTCTGACGGGCTTTCTTATCATCATGCTGGTCTACAGCTCCGCCGTGGCCTTCAATAACGCGAAAATCGACTCCTTCTATCCGAACAGCGCCCTGGAGGAGGGCGGCCTGCAGGTGGGCGACACGCTCTATTCCGTGGACGGCCACCGCATCTATCTCGCCTCCGACGTGAGCATGCTGTTCGAGCGTGTGCCCGACGATCGGGCGGATCTGGTGGTGCTGCGTGACGGGCAGAAGGTCTGCTTCCCCGACTTTCTTCTGGAGAAGCGCGAATACGAGGACGACGGGGAGAAGCAGATGCTCTACGGCATTCGCCTGGGCTATGAAGATGCGACCTTCGGCCGTCTGCTGAAACAAAGCTGGTACGGGTGCCTGGATTTTGCCCGCATGGTCTGGATGGGTCTGGGAGATCTGCTCACAGGCCGTGCCACGATGAATGACATGGGCGGTCCGGTGACCATCGTGCACATCATGTCCGAGCAAGGCAAGACCGCGGCCACCACCGCCGCCGGTATACAGAACGTGTTCTATGTGGCGGCCTTTATTGCCGTGAATCTGGCGGTGATGAACATGCTGCCCATCCCCGCCCTGGACGGGGGCCGGGTATTCCTTCTGCTGGTGACCACGGTGCTGAAAAAACTTCTTCGCAGAAAAATCGATCCGAAATACGAGGGCTATATCCACGCCGCGGGAATGATCCTGCTGCTGGGATTCATGGCCTTTATCACCTTCCACGATGTGTGGATGCTGCTGTTTAAGAAATGATATGAGAAAGAACACAAAACAGATCCGTGTGGGCGGCGTTCTGATCGGCGGCGGCGCACCGGTGTCGATCCAGTCCATGCTGAATACGAAAACCACGGATGCGGCCGCCTGCCTGGAGCAGATCCGCGCCCTGGCCGCCGCCGGCTGCGAGATCGTCCGGCTGGCGGTGCCGGACATGGAGGCGGCAAAGACCTTCGGCGAGATCGCGAAGGCCTCGCCCCTGCCCCTGGTGGCGGACATCCATTTTGACTATCGCCTTGCCATCGCTGCGGCGGAGGGCGGCGCCGCCAAGATCCGCATCAACCCCGGCAACATCGGCGGGCAGGATCGGGTCCGGGCGGTGGCGGACTGCTGCCGCGCTCATGGCATTCCCATCCGCATCGGCGTCAACGGCGGCAGCCTCGACCGGGAGCTTCTGGCGAAATACGGCGCGCCCACGGCCCAGGCGCTGGTGGACAGCGCCTTTTCCCATGTGCGCCTGCTGGAGGACTGCGGATTTTATGATATCTGCGTGTCCATGAAATCCTCCGACGTGCCCATGATGATGGAGGCCTATCGGCTCTTTTCCGCACAGTCCGACTATCCGCTGCACGTGGGCGTGACGGAAACGGGCACAGAGTATATGGGCACGATCAAATCCGCCGTGGGCATCGGCGGCCTGCTCTGCCTGGGCGTCGGCGATACCGTCCGCGTGTCGCTGACCGCCGATCCCGTGCGGGAGGTGGAGGCCGCCAAAGCCATCCTGAAGGCCGCAGGCGTGCGGCGTGATGGCGTAAATATCATTGCCTGTCCCACCTGCGGCCGCACGAAGATCGACCTGATCGGCCTGGCCGGACAGGTGGAGGATGCCCTGCGGGACTGCAAAAAGAATTTGACGGTGGCCGTCATGGGCTGCATCGTCAACGGCCCCGGCGAAGCCCGGCAGGCCGACGTGGGCATCGCCGGCGGCGACGGCTGCGGCGTGCTGTTCGTCAAGGGAGAACTCAGAGAAAAGGTCGCCTATGACGAACTGCTTCCCACACTGCTGCGTTACATTGAAAAACTTTGACCGAGGAATACCATGCACTCAGATATCCCTTTTTTCACCCTGTTTTCGAATATTGACACGCCGGAGCTCCGCACGCAGATCCCCATGATGCAGGTTTCCGGCGTCGATCTTGATGCCGGGACGCGATCCGTTGCCGTGGAGGTCCGGTGCGAACGGTTTGTTCCCGCCGCGCTGCTGCGCGACTGCGAACAGGCGCTGATCCGGGCCTACGGCCTGCGCGACGCCAGGGTCACGGCCGTGTTTCCCGCGGAAGAGCTGCCGAAATTGGAGCCTGCGGAGATCACCCGCATCCTTGCCGAGGCCTATTCGCCCGCCAGGGGCATCCTGGCCGGCTCCCGGTGGCAGACCGATACAGACGAGAACTGCGTCCATATCCATCTGCAGGCCAACGGCGCGGACGATCTGAAGCCCCATCTGCGCCATGCTTCGGAGTATCTGTCACGCATGTTCGGCGTTCCCGTCCGGCTGGAGCTGCACAGCGCGAAGGCGCTGGACGCCGAAGCCCTGTTCGACCGGACGGAGGCCCTGCGCGAGGAGATGATCGGCCAGCTGCCCCAGGCGGAGCCGCCGAAGGCAAAGGCCGCGCCGGCGGACAAATCCCGCGTGCTGTTCGGCAAGGCGTTCCGGGGAGAGCCGACGCCCATTTCCGAGCTGAATCTGGATATGGGCCGCGTCATCATCGAGGGCGAGGTCGTCGCCGTCAACCACCGCGAGCTCAAGAAAAGGAACGCTGTGGTGGTCAGCTTCGACGTCACGGATTATGAGAGCACCGTGCGGGTCAGCCAGTTTATGGAGGCGGCCCGGGCGAAGCCCATTGTCGACGGGCTTCATGGCCCGAATGCAAAGAAAAAAACCCCCGGCATGTGGGTGAAGATCCAGGGCCGGGTGAATCATAATAAATTCGAAAACGATCTGGTGGTGGAGCCGAGCGCAATCATGATCGGGACGCATCCGAAGCGCACCGACAAGGCGGAGCAGAAGCGCGTGGAACTGCACCTGCATACCGTCATGTCCTCCATGGATGCGCTGACGGACACCGCCAAAGCGGTGCGCACGGCGGCGGAGTGGGGCCATAAGGCCATCGCCATCACCGACCACGGCGGCGCCCAGAGCTTCCCGGACGCCATGTTTACCGTGGAGCGCGGATGCAAGGTGGCCGGTACCGACGAGCCCATCAAGATCCTGTATGGATGCGAAGGATATTATGTAAACGACGTGGACGACCGCATCGTGGTGCACGGGGAGGGGAATGCTTCCCTGCACGGTGAATTTGTCGCCTTTGACCTGGAGACCACCGGCCTGAGCGCCCGGACGGACGTCATCACGGAGATCGGCGCCGTGATCATGCGCGACGGGGAGGTGCTGGACCGGTTCCAGACCTTCGTCGATCCCAAGCGGCCTCTGCCGCAGAAGATCATCGAGCTTACCGGGATCACCGACGCCATGCTTGTCGGTGCGCCGGAGATCGGCGAGGTCCTGCCGCAGTTCCTGGAATTCTGCGGAGACCGCCCCCTGTGCGCCCACAATGCCGATTTCGACGTGGGATTTCTCACGGCGGCGGCGCAGAAGCTGGATATCGCCTTCGCGCCGACCTATGTCGACACGCTGATTCTTGCCCAGAACCTCATGCCGAAGCTGGGCAAATACAAGCTCAATATTGTGGCCGACGCTCTGGGCCTGCCGGAATTCCAGCACCACAGAGCCTCCGACGACGCGCTGACCTGCGGTCATCTGCTCATGCGCTTCATTCCCATGCTGGAGGAGAAGGGCATCGGGACTCTGGACGCCGTCAATCCCGCCATGGAGCGCTTGCGCGCCGGTGGCCGTCTGGATGGGCGGCACACCAGACACATCATCCTGCTGGCCAAGAATCAGACGGGCCTGCGCAACCTCTACCGGCTGATCTCCTACGGCAACCTCAAATACTACAAGCGGGTGCCCCGAATCCCGAAATCCGAGCTGCTGCGCTGGCGGGAGGGCCTGATCATCGGTTCCGCCTGCGAGTCGGGCGAACTGTTCCAGGCGGTGGCGGCATACAAAAGCCACGCCGAGCTGCGCAGGATCGCGGAGTTCTATGATTATCTGGAGATCCAGCCCCTGTGCAACAACCGCTTTATGCTGGACAAGGGCCTGGCCGAGAGCGAGGAGGAGCTGCGGAACTTCAACCGCACCATCGTGGAGCTGGGCCAGGAGCTGGGCAAGCCCGTGTGCGCCACCGGCGACGTGCACTTCCTGGACCCCGAGGACGAGACCTTCCGCCACATCCTTCTGGCAACCAAGGGCTATGAGGACGCCGACCGGCCGCTGCCCCTGTACTTCAAGACCACCGACGAGCTGCTGGAGGAATTCTCCTATCTGGGAGAAGAGAAAGCCTTCGAGGTGGTGGTCGCCAATCCGAATCTGATCGCCGACATGTGCGATACCATTCGCCCCGTGCCCCACAACCTTTTCGCCCCCTCCATCGAGAATTCCGTGGAGGATCTGAAGGCCCTGGTTTACGGACGGCTGCATGAGCTCTACGGCGAAAACCCGCCGAAGCTTATCACCGACCGCGTGGAGACGGAGCTGGGCGATATCATCCGCTGCCATTACGACGTCATCTACATGTCCGCCCAGAAGCTGGTGAAAAACTCCCTGGACAACGGATATCTGGTGGGCTCCCGAGGCTCCGTGGGCTCGTCCATCGTGGCCTATCTATCCGGCATTACGGAGGTCAATTCCTTCCCGCCCCACTATCGCTGCCCGAATCCCGACTGTAAATTCACCACCTTCGACTGCGCCGAGATCCGCGCCATCGACGAGGATTCCGGCGACAGCGCGAAGATCGAGCGGGCGCAGTGGGCCAAGACCCATGCCGCCTGCGGCGCGGATCTGCCCGACGCCTGCTGCCCGAAATGCGGAACAAAGCTTGCCAAGGAGGGCTTCGGCATCCCCTTTGAGACCTTCCTGGGCTTCGGCGGCGACAAGGTGCCGGACATCGACCTCAATTTCTCCGGCGAATATCAGGCCAAGGCCCACGCCTACTGCGTGCAGATGTTCGGCTCGGATCATGTGTTCCGCGCCGGCACCATCGGCACCGTGGCGGAGAAGACTGCCTTCGGCTATGTGAAAAAGTACTTAGAGGAGCGCGAGCGCACCGTGGGCCGCGCCGAGGAGCAGCGCCTTGCCCTGGGCTGCGTGGGCGTCAAGCGCACCACCGGTCAGCATCCCGGCGGCCTGGTGGTCATTCCCCAGGAGAACGAGATCTACGATTTCTGCCCGGTGCAGCACCCGGCGGACGCCGAGGACTCCGACACCATCACCACCCATTTCGAATATCACTGCATGGAGGAGAACCTCCTGAAGCTCGATATGCTGGGCCACGACGACCCCACCATGATCCGCATGCTGGAGGATCTGACCGGCGTGAATGCCCGGGCCATCCCCCTGGACGACCCGGATACCATGTCCATCTTCACCTCCTCCAAGGTGCTGGGGTACGAGGACGATCCGATCTTGGGCCCCGTGGGGAGCGTGGCCATTCCGGAGTTCGGCACCGGCTTTACCCGGGGCATGCTCCAGGAGACGAAGCCGACGGAATTCGACACGCTGATCCGTCTGTCCGGCTTCTCCCACGGCACCGACGTCTGGCTGGGCAACGCGCGGGATCTGATCCTCTCCGGCACCGCCACCGTCGGACAGGCCATCGGCTGCCGCGACGATATCATGAACTATCTGATCTCCTGCGGCATGCCCGAGCGGCGCTCGTTCAAGATCATGGAGGCCGTGCGAAAGGGCAGGGGACTGCCCGAGGGCGCGGAGGACGAAATGCGCACCGCCGGCGTACCGGACTGGTACATCGGCTCCTGCCAGAAGATCAAATACCTTTTCCCCAAGGCCCACGCCGTGGCCTACGTCATGATGGCCTTCCGCATCGCCTGGTTCAAGGTCCATGAGCCCCTGGCCTTCTACGCCGCCTATTTCTACCGCCGCAGTCAGAAGGGCGGATTTGACGCCAAAATGATGACCCACGGCAAGGAGGATGTGGTTGCGGCCATTAAGGCCATCCGCGATAATCCCGACGCCACCGCCAAGGACGAGGACATGCTCACGACGCTGGAGGTCTGCTACGAATTCTATTTGCGGGGCTTCTCCTTTGCGCCCATTGACCTGTACAATTCCGACAGCGTGAAATTCAAGATCTGCGGCCAGATGCAGCTCCTGCCGCCGTTCATCGCGGTCTCCGGCCTCGGCGAGACGGCCGCCCGGGATATCGCCGCCGGACGGGAAGGGAAGCGGTTCATCTCCGTTGAGGAGTTCTCCGCCGCCTGTCCGAAGGTTTCACAGATCCATATTGAGAACCTCAAGGCCGCAGGCGCCTTCGGCGACCTGCCGGAAACCAGCCAGATCAGCTTTTTCTGAGGAAGAGGTTTCAATTCCGGGCAAACTGTGCTATACTGATATGACCCCACAGGGAAGGGAGGCGCCGGCATGGAGCAAAAGGGGATCCGTCAGATCGCGAAAAACCGTGAAGCGACCCATGAATACTTTATCATCGAGGATTTCGAGGCCGGCATCGAGCTTTCCGGCACCGAGGTCAAATCCATCCGCAAGGGCAATGTGAGCCTCAAGGACGCCTGGTGCACCGTGAAGAACGGCGAGCTGTGGATCCGCCACATGCATATCGCCCCATACGAGCAGGGCAACATATTCAACAAGGACCCCATGCGGCCCCGGCGCCTGCTGATGCACAAGCGGCAGATCATGTATCTGTTCGGCAAGATCAAGCAGGAGGGCTTCGCGGTGATCCCCCTGAGCCTGTATTTCAGCGGCTCCCGGGTCAAGGTCAAGGTGGCCCTGTGCAAGGGCAAAAAGCTCTATGACAAGCGCGAGGACATGGCCCGCCGCGACGCCAAGCGGCAGATCGACCGCGCCATGAAGGAAAGGAGATAATATGGCAAATCCCATCGTAACCATCGAAATGCAGGACGGCGGCGTCATCCGCGCCGAGCTCTATCCCGAGACCGCGCCCCAGTCGGCGTACAACTTCATCTCCCTGTGCAAGCAGGGCTTCTACAACGGCCTGATCTTCCACCGGGTCATCCCCGGCTTCATGATCCAGGGCGGCTGCCCCCAGGGCACCGGCATGGGCGGCCCCGGCTACTGCATCAAGGGCGAATTCCTTTTTAACGGCGTGGAGAACAAGCTCAAGCACAAGCGGGGCGTGCTGTCCATGGCAAGAAGCCAGTCGCCCAACTCCGCGGGCAGCCAGTTCTTCCTGATGCATCAGGACGCGCCCCATCTCGACGGCCAGTATGCCGCCTTCGGCAAGGTCATCGAGGGAATGGACGTGGTGGACCGGATCGCGGCCACGGCAACGGACCGCAGCGACCGGCCCGTGGAACCGCAGGTCATGAAGACCGTCACTGTGGACACCTTCGGCGAGGAGTATCCCGAGCCCAAAAAGCTGGACGATCCCTACGCCAGATTCAGATAATCAACAACCGCCCCGGTTTCGGGGCGGAGATATGGGGGCGTACCGGTTTCGACGGGGATAGTGAGGCCGGAACAGCGAGCAGAGGTGCCTGACCTCTTTAAACCGGGCAAATTTCTAAAATTAACTGACACCAACACTGTCGCTCTGGCCGCCTGATTTGGCAGCCCGTCCACCCCGGGAGGACCACGACCCGGGCTTGGGCGTGATTTAGTGGTACTCGTGCGTGCGCAAAGCTTTGAGCGCACCATGCATAATGAAGCTACCAAGCCGCGGAGGGTGTTTGTTCCCGCCCCGGTGAGGGAATGTAAATAACAAACTGCGCTCGGAGAGGTTCTCGTCAAGTTATTTTCGGACAGGGGTTCAACTCCCCTCGCCTCCACCAAAATAGGATTGCTATTTTAACAGTAGCAATCCTATTGTTTTTCTGTTATCATATTAAGAAAGATTACGATCGGAGGAAAGCGAATGGTTTATGGCGTAATTGACAAGGAGAGCTGCCGCTATTATACCTATCTCAAATCTGTTCTCGACGCTATTGAAAACATGCAGATTGAGTACAATTGGCTGATTACAGATACCGAAATCGTTGCCCATAGCAGCAGATTAGATGCGCTCAATACGAGTGTGCATTGGAAGCACGAAGACGGAAAGCCGATAGCGATTTCTGCACCGGATTACTACTTTCTATCCGGAGAAGAACTTACAAAAATAATTACGGAAGACGATTCTCAATGGATATGGGGTGTCCTCTCTGGGTTTGAAAAAAGTATTCCGCTTGATGAGATTCTGGAATACCCTCTTCCGAAAGCAGATGGATACGAGGGTTTCTGGAAGAATCCACCCTCCATTCAGAATCCTCTTGCAACGATGGAAATCGTACCATGGGACAGTTCGTGCGTCCTTCTTCTCAGCTCAAAAGAAGAAATCGTTGAGGATTTCAGAAAAGCGTTCCCAAAGTGCCAAGATTTAAGTGCGCATAATTCACAATAATCTGACGTTACGAAATTTTACGATACCCTCTTATTTGTTGAAATAGCAATCTTTTATCAAAAATCCGTTATTCAGCCCCTGCTCAAGTTTTTGAGCGGGGGTTGAATCGCTTATGAGTCGAATCAGCGCCTGCTTCGGCAGGCGCTGATTTTGCTTTAGCGGCGGGGAAAACCTGCCCGCGGCGCGCCGGATCGGGGCGGCCCGTCCGCTTGGTCGGCCGTATGTACCGCTTGGTGGCCGGGCTATTGCATCGCGCCGGATATTTATGTACAATGGGCCCGTAAGCAAGAGTGAACAGAGATCCCGATCTCGGAAAGGCAGAGCAGAAATTGAAAGTAGATATTAAAAAAGATCCGGCGGTACAGGCCGCCTTTGTGGAGATTCACTGCCGGGAGGTCACGCCCGAGGTGGGAAAGCTCGAGCGTTACGTCCGGCGCTTCGGAACCACGCTTCCGGCCACGGAAAACGGGGAGCATTTCAATATCCCCATTGACGCCATTTTGTACATAGAATCGGTGGATAAAAAAACATTTATATACACGGAAAACCAGACGCTTATGAGTGAAAAGCGGCTCTATGAGCTGGAGGAGCTTCTGGACAGGCGGGATTTCTTCCGCTGCTCAAAATCCGTCATCCTCCATCTGAACAAGGTGCAGCAGCTCAAGCCGGAGATCACCCGGAACATTCTGGCCACGCTGGTGAACGGAGAAAGGGTCGTGATTTCCAGAAGGTACGCCCCGGAGCTGAAGAAGCTGCTGGGGATCGGATAAAAGGAGGAACACCAAATGAAAGAGTTTTTGAAAAATACCAGAGACGCCCTGGCCTACAGCTTTAGCTGGCTCGTGATCTGCCTGATGGCATTTTTGCTGATCCGGCGAGGGGATACGATTCGGGTGATGAGTCTTGTCCGGGTGTTTGCGCTTTGCCTCTGGGGCGCGGTTTGTTTCGCCCTGTGCTTTAAAAACGCAAAGCTTCAGAAAAAGGGCTTCCTGTTTTCGCTGACCTGCTTCTATGTCCTGTTCATTCCCGTTGAGATCTTCCTGTTTTACCGGATGGGGATCTTTCAGCAGAAGGGGAGCGCCGGCGTGTGGATCGCCTTCGCCGTCATCATTGTTCTGCTGTATCTGGCAGCCCTGCTCATCAATGAAAGAATGAAGAAAAAAGCCGCGGTGTACAGCGAAAAGCTGCACGAATACCAGCGGCAGTCCCGGAATTGACTTGTGGGAGGAATCATGGACATCATCAACGTACAGGATCTGACGAAATCATACGGCGGCAGGACGGTGCTGGACCGGCTCAGCTTCCGTATCCCGGCCGGAGAAACGGTGGCCGTGGTTGGCCCCAACGGCACCGGGAAAACCACCATGCTGGAAATCCTGATGACGCTGCGGAACGCCGATTCCGGCAGCATCCGCATCATGGACAGGGATCTGACCGCGCAGAGGGATGAAATCCGCAGCAAGATCGGCGTCATGCTGCAGGAGGGCGGCATGTACCTCTATATCAAGCTGAAGGAAGCCCTGGATCTGTTTGCCTCCTTCTACAATGTGGGCAGGGAAAAAATCCGGCAAACGATCGATTATTTTGAACTGGAGCCCTATCTGAATACCAAGTATCACAAGCTCTCCGGCGGCTGGAAGCAGCGATTCCTGCTGGCCGTTGCCTTCCTGCATGACCCGGATCTGCTCTTCCTGGACGAGCCCACCACCGGCCTGGACCCCAGGGCCACCCGGCTGGTATGGGAGAAGATCCGGGGCGGCAGCCGGAAGGACAAGACCATCCTGGTTTCCACCCATTCCATGGAAGAGGTGGACAAGTACTGCGACCGTGTCATCGTGCTCAACGGGGGAAAGATCGTGGAAAACGATACTCCGGCCAGGATCAGGGAAAAACTGAACGTGGATTACTTTTTTGACGCTTACTTTCAACTGATCGAAGGAGAAAAATCATGAACCTCTCGACAAAAGCGATCCGGAAGCAGGTTTGGGTCGATCTGCTGATTTTCTTCCGGGAACCCTTTTTCGCCCTGCCGATTTTATTCCTGCCGGGACTGTTCTTTGTGGTCTATGCCGGCGCCATGGCGAAATCCGCCGCCAGTATGGAGGGCTTCGGCCAGTACATCCCGATCTATATGGTCCTGGTGGTATTTCTGACGGTGTTCTTCAATATCGGCATGCAGTATGTGACGGATAAGCAGAGCGGCATTTTCAAGCGCCTCCTGCTGTCGCCCATCCGCCTGTCCAATCTGGTGCTGACCTATGCGATCAAGGGCATGCTGATCTCGGTGCTGGGCTTTATCGAGATGATCGCCATTGCGGCGCTGGTGTTCCGGATCCCTTTGAGCGAGCATATGCCGGCGGTGTTCCTCGCCTTTGTGATCATCGCGGCCGTCATGATGCTGATCAGCCTCAGCCTGCACGGATTCTTTAAAAACACCCGGCAGCAGATGCCTGTCGCCATCATCGGCTTTCAATACGTCCTGTTTGCCTCCGGGATGATCCTGCCGGTGGAGAAGATGCCGAAGATTCTGCAGTATCTTGTCTACATCAATCCGGTGTATCACATGAATCTGGTGCTTCTGCGGGTGTGGTTCGGACGGCCCCAGAACTGGGTCAATCTCCTGGCGCTGGCCGCCTGGGTGGCGCTGAGCCTGGTGTTTCTCTGGATCCAGAAACGGCGACCCATGGACCGGTCATAAAAAAAGCAGCCTTTCGGCTGCTTTTTTTAATGGATGTCTTTGCGGGGGTAGTGCCAATAGGCGGCCAGGATCCCGATGACGGTCAGCCCAAGGCCGATGGCGAGCAGTGTTCCGTCCAGCCTTCCGTTGGCGGCAATGTCGGCGCCGTCGCAGTATCCGAAGGGGGTGACGTATTTCAGGAACGACGCCGAATCGCTGATGTTTGCGATCAGGTTCAGGAAGTACATGCCGACGGCGACGCCGATGCCGATACCGGCGCTTCCTTTCCGCAGGAAAGCAGAGACGCCGAAGCAGATCCCCGCCAGCTCAAGCTGCATCAGATAATATGCCAGGTGCAGCAGATTCAGTTCCTTCCAGGGGATCTTCTCGCCGATGGCGGTCATGGAGACGACGGCCAGACCGTAAATGATCAGATTCATCGCCGTGATCTGGATCACAACGGCGATCAGCTTTTCCGTGACGATGCGCGTGCGGCTGACCGGATGCGTCAGCAGGAATTCCGCGGTCCGGTCCTTTTCTTCCTTGCTGAGCATGCCGACAGCGCACAGAGCGGCGTAAAAAGCGCCGCCGAGGCCCAGGACGTTGCCGCATTCAATGGCATAATAGCCGATCAGCGACCCGAAGTTCAGCCGGTCCATGCCGAACGCGGCGGTGAAGGAGCCCATGGAGGAAAACAGCTCGCTGATCCCGTCCATCTCGCCCTTCATTTCGGGGAAGAGGAAGATGCAGATGCCCAGCAGCAGCCCGATCGAACAGGTCCAGATCAGGGAGGCGTTCCTGCCCTGCCGGAGCTCTTGTTTTATAATGGTCATTCGTCCGCACCTGCCTTTTCATAATAATGCAGGAAGATTTCCTCGAGATCAGGTTCGGAAACGCTCAGATCATGGATATCTCCCTCGGAAAGCCTGTGGAGCAGGCGGTTCATATCTCCGCTGTACAGGAAGCTGACGGCGTTGCCGCTGCGAGTCATATCCCTGATGCCGTCCAGACCGGTCAGGTCGGCGCTGCCGGCCAGACTGATCCGTCTGGCGTTGCTCTTTGCCAGGGCTTCGACGCTGTCGCAGGCGATGATCCGGCCCTCCCTAATCACGGCCGCGCGGGAGCAGTTGCGCTGTACCTCGGAGAGAATATGACTGGAGAGGAACACCGTGACGCCGCTTTGGTTTCGTTCTGCGATGATGTCGAAGAATTCCCGCTGCATCAGCGGGTCCAGACCGCCGGTGGGCTCGTCGAGGATCAGCAGGGAAGGGCTGCTTTGAAGGGCGCAGACGATCGCGACTTTTTTGCGGTTGCCGAAGGAGAGCTCGTCCACCTTCCGGGCGGGATCGAGCTGCAGCCGGTCGCAGAGCTTTTTTGCTTCCCCGGAGCAGTTCTTTCTGCGCAGGTCTGCCGACAGCTTCAGCACGTCCCTGACGCGCATGCCGGAGTAGAACATGGCCTCGGAGGGAAGATACCCGGTCTGGGCCAGAACGGCGGTCTTCTCCCGTACGATATCCTTTCCGAAGATCCGGGCGCCGCCCGCGGTGGGGGAAACCAATCCCAGCAGTGTGCGGATCGTGGTGGATTTGCCGGCGCCGTTCGGGCCGATGAAGCCGAAGCATTCGCCCTGCCCGACGGACAGATCCAAATCGATGATCCCCCGGGCTTTTCCGTAGTATTTTGTCAGTTTGTTTGTTTTGATTGCTTCCATATCATTGCTCCTTGCGAAGATATACGCTTTTCCAAAATTCCATGAGCCGGGTGAAATCCTTTTCCATCTGCGCGGCGTCCACATCGCCGCGCTGGACCATTTCCCAGAGATAGCCCTCGGAGGCCCAGTACATTTCGCGGTACATCATGGCGACGTCCAGCCCGGGAATGAATTGCGCCGGGTCCAGATTCAGCCGGGTCTTGTCCGCCTTGAGATTGAAGTATTTGTGATAGCTTTCCTGGATCGCGGCGCAGATGTCCGGATCCTTTTCGTAAAAGGCCTTGATCGTAAAATTGCTCATGTCCGGATACAGACGGATGATCTCCATTTTCGCCCGCATGCCGCGCTCCATGCTTTCAAACAGCTCGGCCTGATCATAGGCGCCGTACTTGGTCATATACTCTATGGATGTCTCGGCGCATTTGTCCCAAAGAAAGAGATACAGCTCCTTTTTGTTGTGAAAGTAGTGAAACAGCAGGGATTTGCTGATCCCGGCCGCCGCGGCGATTTCGCTCATCGGGCTGTTTTTGTAGGAGTTCTGGGAGAAGACCCGATAGCCGGCGTTGATGATGGCCTGCTGCTTCTGCACCGGCAGAGAAAAGAATTTTTCGTTCATGGCGGTTCCTCCGTTAACCGATTCGGTTAATGGTATCATAACGCCGTTGACCGATTTTGAGAAGACCCGTTTTTGAAATTTTTTTATTTTTCCGAACTTTTTTCCGATGACATATTTGCGGCCCTCAGCGCTTGCAGGCGGAACGGGATTGTGATATGATGCTGACAGAAGGACACAAGGGTACTTCAATGCGTAAGGAACGGTTTTTGTGTCCTGGATGGAGGAAGCCATGAAAATTGAATTTATAGGCGCGGCTCATGAGGTGACCGGCTCGTGTACGCTGATCACCGCCTGCGGAAAACGGTTCCTGGTGGACTGCGGCATGGAGCAGGGAAAGGATATTTTTGAGAACGCCGAGCTGCCCGTGGCGCCCGGCACGCTGGATTTTATTCTGCTGACCCATGCCCACATCGACCATTCGGGCAGGATCCCGCAGCTTGCGGCAAGCGGGTTCTCCGCGCCGGTCTACTGCACCGGCGCGACCTTTGCGCTCTGCAGGATCATGCTGCTCGATTCCGCCCACATTCAGGAGCAGGAGGCCATCTGGCGCAACCGCAAGGCGAAGCGCTCCGGCAGAGAGCTCTGGCAGCCGCCCTATACCGTGGCGGATGCGGAGCAGTCGCTCAAGCTGTTCCAGGCCTATTCCTATGACCGGGAATTCTCCCCGGCGCCCGGGATCCGCGTCCGCTTCATCGACGCCGGACACCTGCTCGGCTCGGCGAGCATTGAGATCACCGTCGAGGAGCACGGGCAGACGCAGACCATCGTTTTTTCCGGCGATGTGGGCAATTCCGACCGCCCGCTGATCAACGACCCGGTCTCGCCGAAGGCGGCGGATTATCTGGTGATCGAATCGACCTACGGCGACCGGCTCCATGAGAAGCACGCCGATTACGTTTCGCAGCTGGCCGCTGTTCTGCAGGACACCTTTGACCGGGGCGGAAACGTGGTGATCCCGGCGTTTGCCGTCGGCAGGACCCAGGAACTGCTGTATTTCCTCCGCATCGTCAAGGAGCAGGAGCTGGTGCGGGGCCATGCGCATTTCCCGGTGTTTGTGGATTCGCCCCTCGCCGTGTCCGCCACGGAGATCTACAGCGGCGAGATGGAGGAATATTACGATTCCGAGGCCCTGGAGCTGCTTTCCAAAGGGATCGATCCCATCAAATTCCCGGATCTTCGCGTGGCCGTCTCAAGTGAAGAATCCCTGCGGATCAATCAGGATCCGGAACCCAAGGTGATTATTTCCGCCAGCGGAATGTGCGAAGCGGGCCGGATCCGCCATCATCTGAAGCATAATCTCTGGCGGCCGGAATCCACGGTCCTGTTCGTCGGCTATCAGACGGAGGGCACCCTGGGCAGGATCTTGCTCGAAGGCGCGTCCGTCGTAAAGCTGTTCGGCGAGGAGATCCGCGTCCGCGCGAAGATCGTGCAGATGGAAGGCATCAGCGGCCATGCCGACCGGGAGATGCTGCTTTCCTGGATCGATGGGTTCGAGAAGAAGCCGGACTTCGTTTTCGTGAACCACGGCAGCGATACGACCTGCGATCTGTTTGCCCAGACCGTTGAGCAGCGGTTCCAAATCCAAGCCTGCGCGCCGTATCCCGGCGCAGTGTACGATACCGGGATGGGGGCGTTCCTGGCGAAGGGCAACCGCAGCCCCATCAATAAAGCCGCGGCCAGGGATCGGAGAGCCGCCATGTTCGACAAGCTCTCCGCCGCCCTGCAGCGGCTCACGGCCGTTGCCGGGCGCTACAGAAACGCTTCGAACAAGGACATTTCCAGATTTACCGATCAGATCCTTGCGCTGTGCAATAAATGGGACAAAAAGTAATTTTGCCGCGTTGACCGCAAAGCATGCGGCACGCGAAAGATACAGCAGGGAAGGGAACGCATCATGAACGTTTTATTCATCAACGCCGCGTTCCGGGACGGCTCCCGGACATTGCGGCTGGCAGAATACTATCTGCAAAAGCATCATGCCGGCGATGCGGTGACGCGGCTGGAGCTGGGGGCAAACCCGCCCGCGCCCCTGGATGCGCCGCGGCTGCGGGAGTATAACGCGGCTGTGGCATCCCGCGGTTTTTCCGGCGAAATGTTTGACTGCGCCAGGCAGTTTGCCCAGGCGGACGTGATCCTGATCGCCGCGCCGTTCTGGAACTTCGGCCTGCCCGCGGTGCTGAGCGCCTATCTGGAGCTGGTCTGCTCCCAGGGCGTCAGCTTCGATATCGACGAGAAGGGGAGCTATGTTTCCCTCTGCCGGGCAAAAAAGCTGGTGTTCTTCACCACCGCCGGCGGATATATTCCCGAGCCCAACTGCGCTTTCGGCTTCATCCGGCAGCTTTGCGGGGCGTTTTTCGGCATATCCGACGTGCGCTGCTTCAGCGCCGAGGGCCTGGACATTGCCGGCATGGACGTGGAGGCCGCCCTGGAGCGGACCTGCAGAAGCATGGACTGCGGCGAATCGAAATAAAATACCGGATTGCCCCGGATTCCGGTACGAATTCACAAAAAAGTTTGACATTTTCACGAAAGGAATACTTGACAAGGCTGCTTTGTTCATCTATAATATCTATGATTATAGCAATATCGCATTGACCTTCAAGGAGGTACTACAATGAAAAGATTTGTTGCCCTGCTGCTCATTTGCGCTATGGTGTTCTGCCTGCTTTCTGTCACCATTCTGGCAGCGGATAATGTTATCAGCCCGGAGCCCGTCCCCGAGACGCCGGAGGAATCTCCGCAGACCGGTGTGAACGGCAGCCTGTGGGTCGTCGGCTTTGTCCTGGTCGCCGCTATGTGTGCAGGTGCGGTCGCCATCAAAAAGGCCAGATGAGTCTTTCCTCGCGCGTTTAAACGAATATCGTAAGCTGCGCCCTGAATGATTATTTGGGGCGCTTCTTTATTAGGAGTATGGCACAGCAATGAAAAGAATCATCTGGATCACCGTTGCAGTCCTTTGCATTGCGGTCTGCATTGCGAGCGGTTCGTTTCTGCTTCGCTATTATCTCGGGCTCCGGCGGACCGAGCAGCTCATTCAGTCCGTCAGGATAGAGCCTGCCGAAAGCGCCCGGCCGCAGCAGGCGGAGACGTCCGCGGAGGACCCCGAACCGTCGGACGCGCCTGAACAGAAGAGCGTTATGATCCCGTTCGATTTTGACGCCATGCAGGAAATCAATCCGGATATCTATGCGTGGCTCGTGGTGCCCGGGACAAACATCGACTGCCCGATCCTGCAGAGCCGGACGGACGATCAGTTTTACAACGATCACGGCATCGACGGCAAGCCGTTCATTCTGGGCGCGGTATACTCGCAGAAAACCTACAACAGCAAGACGTTTCAGGACCCCATGACGTTTCTCTACGGACACGGCACCTATGCCGGACAGCCTGCCGACTTTGATCAGCTCAATGATTTTGCGGACAAGCTGTTTTTCGATACCCACCGGGAGATCCTTGTCTATGTGCGCGATGAAATGTACGTCTATACCATCTTTGCTGCGTGCAATCACGGAAATGAACACGTCCTGCGCTACTATGATTTCTCCGATGAGAGCTCTTTTGACCTCTTTTTTGATGCGTTCTATGATGAGAGCAAAAGCTGCGACCATCTGGACCCCGCGGCAATGCCGCAATTCGGAGATAAGCTGCTCACCCTCTCCACCTGTTATGAGCCGAACAAAAACCAGAGGTACCTGGTTTTCGGCGTCCTGACAGATGTATACAGCGCTGAGCATTGAGAAAACAAGGAGGGATCCAAGTTGGCAAGAAAACCGAAAAACTATGATCCGAACGAGGCGTCGATGGAGGTTCAGATGGACGCCATCCGCGCCAAAAGAAAGCGCGTCGGGCCAAGGATCGCACTGGCGCTTTTGATCGTCCTTGCCCTGGTCATGGGCAGCTTTGCTCTGAGCGTTGCGGTACGCGGCCGCCGGATGAGCCACCAGAAGGAAGTCTATACGCCGCGCGTGACGCAGCCCGGACAGGAAGACAGAGTGGATCAGTTTGCCGATGTGGACGGCGAAGTGATCACCTATAAGGGAAAGCAATACCGCTTTAATGATGATGTTGCCACGTTCCTGCTGCTGGGCATCGACCGCAATGACCCGGATTCCTTCGACCCGGGCAACTGCCACGTCATGGCGTTCTCAGATGCGGTGATCCTTGCCGCAATGGATTTCAAAAACGAAAAGATCACGTTCTACACGGTTTCCCGTGACACGATGTGCAAATTCAATAAGCTGTCGAAGACGGGAGAATTTGTTGAAGAAGCCGTCGGACAGCTTGCGATCCCATTCTCCTACGGCGACGGGCGGGAAAAGAGTCTTGAGATCACCACAGACGCCGTCAGGGGCATCTTTGACGACCTGCCGATCTACTCCAGCTCTGCCCTATACATGGAAGGGTTCCATCAGCTCAATGATATCATTGGCGGCGTGACCCTGACGCCCACCGAGACGGTGGATTGGGGCGGCGTTCACCTGGAAGCGGGGGAGGAAGTCACCCTTGACGCCGATCAGGCGGAGGCGTATATCCGCTACCGCGCACATACCGAGCAGGGCAACCTTGACCGTATGGAGCGTCAGAAGCAATATGTCAAAGCGCTGACCGCGCAGGCCCTGAAGGCATGCCGGAAGAACATTCGTATGGCGATTCAGGCATACAACGCAGTTTCGGACAATGTGGTGACGGATCTGAAGCTGAGCGACGTCCTCTATCTTGCCACAAAGGCGACAAAGATGAAGATCACGGATGAGATCCGGACGGTACCCGGTTCCGTGACGCTGAGCGAGGATGGGAAATACGCGGAGTATTACATCGATGAGGAGGGCTGCTTCGAGCTGCTTCTGAGCATCTATTATGAGCAGATCTCCTGATTTTCAAGCGGATTCCATACGATTCACTGCCGGCAGCCTGTAAGCAGGCTGCCGGTTTTTTGCCGCAGGGGAAGCACTGCGGCAAAATTCCAGGTTTTACCGGATAATCGTGTTTTCTTTTTGTTCTGAATACGTAAACGGATTGACATTTATTCGGTTTTGTCGTATCATTTATAGTTAGCGAAGACTTTCGGATGACACGAAAGGAAATCGGAAAACGCGGCGCTGCACGCAGGATCGATCCGGTATACCGTTCCGACTGTCCGAGGTCCATGGATCCTGGGAAAAGGAGGAAAATAGTTGATTTGCCTCCCGTGCTGCACGGAAAACGGCGCACAGTCGTGCATCACACGGGTGGACCAACCGGATCAAAGCAAAAGCATCGTGCGCGGAAAGAATCAGAAAATGGAGGCAAGTAAATGAGATTAACGAAAAAGAGGCTTGCGGCACTGCTGGTCTTTGTCATGATCCTGCAGTTGTTTGCAACGATCCCCGTAAGCGCGGAGATCCCGAACGCGGGAAAATATGACGTCGTATTCATGTCTGACCTGCACAACGCCGTCGGCGGCTACCTCGGCTTCAAGCAGATGCTCTCTGAGCTGAAGAACGAGGGCCAGAACCCGCGGGTCTTCTCCCACGGCGGCGACTACGTCGAGGACTCCATGGGCGGCCAGCCCAACTGGCAGACCCAGGTCTACGACGTGATCCACGGCGAGGAGCTCGCGGCTTTCCCGGATGCCGCGCAGGCCTATACCATGGGCAACCACGACTGGGAATCCGGCACCTTCAGCAACAACCGCGACAAGGAAGGCGCGTTCAAGTCCGTGTTCGGCTTCGACCGCTGCGGCCTGGCCTACTCCGACGATGAGATGGAGATCTACATGATCGGCGCCCAGGGCGAGACCGGCGCCGGCGGCGGCGGCGAGACCTTCATCCAGGCGGATATCGACGCCTTTGACGCCTACCTGGCTTCCGTCGAGGGCAGCGGCAAGGTCATCTTCCTGCAGACCCACTGGCCCGCCCACAGCGGCTACAACTTCAAGCAGCGTGTCGTCGGAAACGCCGACAAGGTGATCGACGTGATCAACAGTCACGCCGACGATACCGACATCGTCTGGATCTGGGGCCACAACCACTATGAAGACGAGCAGCGCTACGTCATCAAGGTGCCCGGCGATCAGATCATGTACGCGGCCGATACCAACGGCTCCTCCTGGGGCAATCCCCGCAACCCCCAGTATAAAACCATCAACTTTGTGTACGCCAATGCCGGCTGCATGAACGACATGTGGTACAAGCATTCCGGCCATAACGATACCAATGCCGGCGGCAACTACCGCGGCCCCTCCGCCTGCCTGTCCGCGGAGATCGAAGCCGGCAGCATCACCTTCTCCTACAACCGCATCAAGCAGAACGAAAGCACCGGCGCATGGGAATTCTCCCATGACGCCAACCTGCAGATCTACAACCACAATGTGCTCAAGGAGCATCCCTCCACCGTGGTTGTGAACCGGAAGACCACCGACCACGAGCATCAGTACGAGGTCAAGGAAGTGGTCGAGCCCACCTGCACCGAGGGCGGCTACACCGTCGAGAAGTGCAAGCTCTGCGACCGCGAGCGCACCGTCAACCCCACCGACGCCCTGGGCCATGACTGGGACGAGGGCAAGATCACGACCGAAGCGACCACCGAGCACGCCGGCGTGATGACCTACACCTGCAAGCGCTGCGGCGAGACCAAGACCGCCCGCATCCCCAAGATCCCCTCCGGTGAAACGGACGACGTCGATTTCACCGATCCTGCGGAGGAGAGCAAATTCGAAATCGTCAACAAGGATACCGCCGCCATCGAAGAGGGCAAGGGTCTGACCCTGACCCCGACGGCAGACGCCTTTGAACCTGTCAGCGCGGGCTGGGGCGGCGAGGCCGCCGAGTCCACGCCCAAGGATCTCATCAAGGTGCCCGTCACCGGTGACTGGACCGCCACCACGAAGGTGGATTTCGACGTGAACAATGTGCAGTGGGCCATGAACTCCTACTTCAGCTTCCTGGCCATGCAGGGCGAGGATTACCAGAACATGGCGGGCATCCGCGGCACCAACAACGTCTTCCAGGATTACCTGCGCAAAGACGGCGCCATTGCCAATCCCACGGTACCGACCCCCGGCTATCAGGATACGCCCACCAGCGGCTTTACCGCCAACGGCACCTACTGGCTGCAGCTGACGAAGGAAGACACCACGTATACCGGCGCCTGGTCCGCCGACGGAGAGAACTATACGGAGCTCTTCAAGCTGACCGATACCGGCGTTGACGCCGAGTACATCGTGCTCGACGCCTACAAGACCTCCAGCATGAACTTCGGCGGCGACGCCAGCTGGCTGTTCACCCTGAAGTCCCTGGAGTTCGGCGAGGGCGGCACGCCCATCCCCGGCGACGGCGAATATGTGCTTGCCGACGCCATTGAATCGGGCAAGACCTACGTCATCGTTGCCGACGGAGCCTTTGCCCTCAACAATCAGGTTGCCAACTTCGGCAGCTATTCCGACGGGGATGCCACGCTTGGCTCCACCGCGGTCACCATTGCGGATGAAAAGATTACCAGCGATGTTACTGTAGACATGCTCTGGACCATCAACAGCGCCGAAGGCGTACAGGCTGCCATTGACGGACGCGATCAGTATTTCATTTTCGATCAGTCCGGCAAGCAGCTGCTGCGCCGTTCCGGCTCCACTTCCACAGCACCTTTCAGCGTTGGCACCATGGATGCGAGCAAGCCTCAGTATGCCACATTCTCCGTCTATCAGCGTGCTGACGGAAGCTACACGGTATATGTCAATTCCTACCGTGACAGCGATTATCCGTTTACCTTGAGCGGCTCTGCCCAGGGCTTCAACGCCCCCGGCGTCGCCCGTTCGACCTGGGAAGGTCAGATCGAGACCTACCAGAGTTCCATTCGCTTCTATACCAAGAGCGAGGGCCAGACTCCGATCCCTGCGGATCTGACTGCCCTCAATGAGGCCATCGCCGCTGCAGAGGCGGTCGACAAGAGCAAGTACACCGACGAGACCGTGGCCGCCCTGGATGCCGCCGTGGCCGCCGGCAAGTCGCTTACAGCCGATGATGCACAGGCTGACGTCGATGCTGCCGCCGCCGCTATCAATGCCGCTGTGGCTGCCCTGGTGGAGAAGCCCTCCGATCCCGTTGACGGCGAATGGGTCCTGGCCGACAAGATTGAAGCCGGCAAGACCTACGTCATCGTGTCCGAGGGCGCCTACGCCATGACCAACGAGGCGGTGACCGGCAAGGAAACCTATGCCGATTCCAGCACCACCATGGGTGCAAAGGCTGTGACCATCGCCGAAGGCGTTATTACCAGCGACGTGGACGAATCCATGCAGTGGACCTTCACCGCGTACGACGGCCCTGCGGCGTACGACGGAGTGGATCAGTATTATGTCCAGGATTCCGCCGGCAAGTATCTGCGCCGCGGCTCCATGAGCTCGCGCAACGGCGCGCTCATCCTGGAGAACGGCAACTCCGGCGGCAAGCCGCGCTACTACGCCTGGTCCTTCAAGGATTACGAGGGCATGGAAGCCACCTATGCGATGTACACCAACTCCGAGAACGCCTACGGCACCGATTATCCCGGCCGCGTGGGCGGCAACGCCTCCGGCTTCGACCTCCCGTCTCAGCTGGAGCAGCGCTCCGACGCAGATCCCTTCGCCTTCATGAACGACGGCGTCTGCTCGCATATCACCCTCTACACCAAGGGCGGCGGCGAGCCCCAGCAGCCTGCGGACAAGACCGCGCTGAACAAGGCCATCGAGGATGCCGAGAAGGTCAACAAGGACGAGTACACAGATGCATCCGTGGCCGCCCTGGAGAAGGCCATCGCCGACGCCAAGAAGGTTCAGGCCAACGAAAAGGCGACGCAGAAGCAGGTCGACGCTGCTGCCAAGGCGGTGACCGACGCGGTCAATGCCCTGGAGAAGAAGCCCGCGGTCAACAAGGATGCGCTGGATCAGGCCATCGCAGACGCGGAAAAGATCGAAAAAGACAAGTACACCGACGAGAGCGTGGCTGCGCTGGAGAAGGCCGTCGAAGACGCCAAGGCCGTCCAGGCCGACGACAAGGCCACCCAGCAGCAGGTCGACGACGCCAAGAAGGCGGTCGAGGCCGCCATCGAAGCATTGGAGGAAAAGTCCGACGACTTCCTGTTCGACGATGTGAAGGATCCCGGCAAGTTCTACTTCGATCCCGTCTACTGGGCCTTCTATGCAGAGCCCCAGATCACCAAGGGCACCGACGATACCCACTTCGGCCCCGACAACGCCTGCACCAGAGGCCATGTCGTGACCTTCCTGTGGCGCGCCGCCGGCGAGCCCGCGCCCAAGAGCACGCAGACCCCGTTCACCGACCTCAAGCCCGGCGCCTTCTATGAGAAGGCCGTGGCCTGGGCTGTGGAGGAAGGCATCACCAAGGGCATGACGGACACCACCTTCGCGCCCGACGGCAAGTGCAACCGCGGCCAGATCGTGACCTTCCTGTGGCGCTTCAAGGGTGAACCCGCACCCAAGAGCACGCAGACCCCGTTCACCGACCTCAAGGCCGGCGCCTTCTATGAGAACGCCGTGGCCTGGGCCGTGGAGAACGATGTCACGAAGGGCATGACCGAAACCACCTTCGGTCCGGACGCCACCTGCACCAGAGGCCAGGTCGTCACCTTCCTGTACCGCGCCACTGCGGAATAAGAAGGAACATCTCAAAACAACCGCATAAACAAAACCCGGCGGGGCTGCTTTCGCAGCCCCGCCATTTTTTATTGCAAAAGCCGCCCCGGATCGGATGATCCGGGGCGGCTTTTGCATTCTTATGAACTTTACATTTTGTCCGGGGCCTCGAAGCCCAGCAGGTCGATGCAGGTCTCCAGCACCGATTTGGCCAGGGCGATCCCGGCAAGGAAGCCGGCTTTCTTTTCAGGATCCGGCTCGGTGAGGATGCGGGTCTCGTGATAGAATTTGTTCACCGCGCCCGCCAACTCGTAGATATAGGCGCAGATGAGGTTCGGCGCGCTGTCGCGGCAGGCAAGCTCCAGGTTGTCGGCCAGGCGGGAGATGACGAGCTGCATGGCTTTCTCCTCCGGGCTCAGGGCAGCGCGGACGCACAGCGCGTCTGCGCTTTCGGCGCGGGACAGGATGGATTTGATGCGCACGATGGTATAGAGGATATAAGGTCCCGTATTGCCCTCGAAGGCGGCGAAGCGATCCAAATCAAAAACGTAATCCTTGGTGGGCTGGTTGCTCAGATCGCCGTACTTGAGGGCGGCCATGGCGATCTTTCGGGCCGTCTCCGGACGCTCGGCGTCGCCGACCACCTGGTTGTCCTCGATCTTCTTTTCCACGAACTCCGTGATTTCGGCGATCAGGCGCTCCAGACGCATGACGCCGCCCTCTCGGGTCTTGAAGGGCTTGCCGTCGGGGCCGTTCATGGTGCCGAAGCCCAGGTGATCCAGCCGCACCTCCGGCGGGACGATGCCGGCCTTGCGGGCGGCGCGGAAGACCTGCTCAAAGTGCAGGTTCTGGCGCTTGTCGGTCACGTAGTAAATGCGGCCGGGCTGATAGTCGCCCATGCGCTGCAGAAGCGTGGCCAGGTCCGTGGTGGCATAGAGGGTGGCGCCGTCGGACTTGAGCAGGATGCACGGCGGGATCTGCTTGGTGTCCTCCGGCTCGGATACATCCACCACCAGGGCGCCGTCGGAGCGCTGGGCCAGGCCCTTGTCCTGCATGATCCCCAGCATCGGTTCGATGTAGGGCTGGGCGTCGCTCTCGCCGAGCCACAGTTCAAAGTCCACGTCCAGCCGGCTGTAGTTTTTCTTCAGATCCGCCACGCTCAGGCGCATGATGTGCTCCCACAGGGCGCGGCAGCCCCGGTCGCCCTCCTGCAGGCGGCGGGTCATGT
Organism: Oscillospiraceae bacterium; assembly: GCA_015068455.1. Classification (GTDB taxonomy): domain Bacteria; phylum Bacillota; class Clostridia; order Oscillospirales; family Oscillospiraceae; genus SVMC01. The sequence goes on from SVKO01000006.1 coordinate 107,395, forward strand.
CATGAGCTTTGGCGGCAAACGCCTCGTCGGCCTTGCTTTTGGCGGAGGCGGCGGGGTAGATTTCCTCGAGATCGGCGATGGTAAAGGGCGCTTCGGCGGGGTATTCGCCGGCGAACGCCTCATCGAAATAGGGCAGTTCCGGATGGCGCTCGCGCAGCTCGGCGATGATCAGGCCCATTTGCAGGCCCCAGTCGCCCATGTGGATATCGCCGACGACGTCGTTGCCGAAAAACCGGAAAATCCGCTTGAGGCTCTCGCCGATGATGGCAGAGCGCAGGTGTCCCACGTGCAGGGGCTTGGCCACGTTGGGGCCGCCGTAGTCGATGATCATCCGGCAGGCCGCGGGATCAGGCTCCACGCCGAAGCGCTCAGAAGTACGCATTTTTTCCAGATAGTCCGCCAGGGACGCCGGCGACAGGCGCAGATTGATAAAGCCGGGGCGGCATGCCTCAACGCGCTCGAAATTCGCATTTCCTGCAAGCTGTGCAGCCACGTCCTCTGCAATGGCCATGGGAGGTTTATGGTAAACCTTCGCGGCGGGCAGCGCGCCGTTGCACTGGTATTCGCACAGATCCGGGCGGTTGGATACGGTGACCTTTCCATAGGCCTCGTCGTAGCCCGCGGCGGAAAAGGCGCCGCTGACCTCCCGGGAGATCAAATCGATCAGCTTTAACATGACAATCTCCTTCGTTTGCTTTGATCTAAGATATCATAGCAGAAAAAACGCCATGTGTACAGCGGAATTTATGGAAAAAACAGCCGAACCGTCAGCGCGCTGGCCAGAAAACCCGTCAGATCCGCGATCAGAGCGGCGGGGACCGCATATCGCGTCCGGCGAATCTTCGCCGCGCCGAAATACACGGAAATCGTATAAAAGGTCGTCTCCGTGGAGCCCAGCATCACGGCGGTGATCAGTCCGATCCGCGAATCCGGCCCGTGGGCGCGCATGAGCTCCATGCCCACGGCCAGGGCGGCGCTGCCGGAAATGGGACGCAGGAGCATCAGCGGCGCGGTCTCCGGCGGCAGCCCCGCCCGCCGGAGCAGCGGAGCGCACAGTTCCGCCGTCACATCCAGCGCGCCGGACGCGCGCAGCATGGCCGCCGCCGGCAGCAGCACGATCAGCGGCGGCGCAATGCGAAGGGTCAGCCGCAGGCCCTCAAGGGCTCCGTCGGTAAGCGCGCCGTACAGGTCGATCCTGCGCCGCAGCGCTGCGGCGAACACGCACAGGAACAGCGCCGGCACCAGATAATCCGTCATATGCGCCCCTCCATGCACCGGGCCGCCGCCAGCCCCGCCGTCACAGAAAGCAGCGACGTCAGCCAAACCGCGGGGACGATGGCATAGGGCGCAGCGGCGCCGAGGGAGGCCCGGAGGGCCGCCACCGTGGTGGGGATGATCTGGATGGAAGCTGTGTTCATGACGATCAGGCGGCACATTTCATCCGAGGCCGTATCGGAGCCGGAGAGGACGCGCATCCTGCGCACCGCCCGGATGCCCATGGGGGTGGCGGCGTTGCCGAGCCCCAGGGCATTGGCGCTCAGATTCTGGCCGATGGCTGCGCAGGCCTCCGCATCGTTCGCTGCACGGGGAAAGATCCGGCGCAGGACGGGCCGCAGCAGCCGTGCCAGCGCCGCTGTGCATCCGGCACGCTCCATGGCGCACTGCAGCGCCGACCAGAGGCTGACAGGCCCCGCCAGTCGCAGCGCCAGGTGCACCGCATCGGAGGCGCCCGCCAGCATCGCCGCATTCACCTGCGCGCCCCGGCCGAAAAAAACCGCCCCGAAAACCGACAGTATATATAACGCTGCAATGATCCACGATAGGAGCACGCGTTCACCTCCCGGCCAGGTATTGTGGATGCCGTTTTTTATGTGATTTTCGCATTTTATCGCGTTTATCTGTTGACAGTTGTCGCAAAATGTCATATAATTTGTATATGAACATTGATTACAAAGGTGGAGTCCGACATGAAATCTACGGGTATTGTACGCAAGGTAGACGAACTCGGCCGGATCGTTCTTCCGATCGAGCTCCGGCGCAATCTTGACATCGCCGAACGCGATGAACTGGAGATCTATGTTGACGGCGACAATGTGATCCTTCACAAGCACGAAGCGGCCTGTGTTTTCTGTGGCAGCGGCAGCATGCTGTATCCGTATCAGGGCAAGCATGTTTGCGGCAAGTGCATCAAATCACTGGAAGCACTGCGCTCGGAGGACTGAGTCCCCGCCGCTCCCATTCCCGCGCCTTTTCCCACGGGCAGATGCGCGCCGTCATTCTCATCAAGCAGCCACGCGTCCGCGGCCTCACGTTCGAGCGCCGCGGGCGTCTTTCTTCTGCCCTTTCTTGACACCTTTTTGCCCCAATGGTATGATAAGAAAAATGCCGCCTGCCGGCTGAAACACCCTATGCTTTTTCTGCGCGCCGTATGCCGGCGCCGACACCGGAAAGGAGCTCCCATGACAAAAAAAGAACGCGCCATGGCGCTTTTTACCCAGGGCTATAACTGCGCCCAGTCCGTTGTGCTGGCCTTTGCCGACGAGCTGGATGCGGATGAAGCAACCCTTGCCAGACTCAGCAGCAGCTTCGGCGGCGGCCTGGGCCGGATGCGGGAGGTCTGCGGCGCCGTGAGCGGCATGGCCATCGTCCTGGGCCTTCTGGAGGGATACGACGATCCCGCCGACAACGCCGCCAAGGCGGCGCATTATGAGCGCATCCAGGCGGCTGCAAAGAAATTTGAAGCGGAGAACGGCTCCATCGTCTGCCGGGAGCTGCTGGGCCTGCACCGGAAGCACGACGCCCCCTCCCCCTCCGCGCGATCCGCCGATTTCTACCAAAAGCGCCCCTGCCGGGAGCTGGTGGGCATGGCGGCGGAGATTCTGGAGACGCAGCTGAAGCAATCGTCCTGACAGAAAGGAAGAACATGGATAACGAGATCACAAAACTGACGATCCTGCACTCCAACGATCTGCACGGCGATTTTATGCCCAGGCAGATCGGCGAGCACGAGGTGGGCGGCCTGCCCCGCCTGTCGGGCTACATCAAGAAGGTCCGCGCCGAGAAGGAAAACGTCCTGTATGCCATCGCGGGCGATCTGTTCCGCGGCTCCATCATCGACTCGGAATACTGCGGCCTTTCCACCATCGACCTGGTGAATATCCTGCGACCGGACGTCACCACCGTGGGCAACCACGAGGTGGACTACGGTCTGGCGCACCTGCTGTTCCTGGAAAAATGCGCCCGCTTCCCCATCATCAACGCCAATCTGTTCGTGACGATGAACGGGGCGCGGCTGTTCATGCCCTATCTGAATATCGACGTCGGCGGCATGCGCATCCTGTTCATCGGCATCCTCACCGAGGAGATTCTGGCCTCCACCCGCCAGGAGAAGATCATCGGCACCTTCATTGACCTCAAGGAAGCGGCCCGGGAGATCGGCGTGATTTGCGACAACTACCGCACCGTCAAGACCGACATGACCATTCTGCTGACCCACATCGGCCTGGAGATGGACAAGCAGCTCGCCGCGCAGCTGGATCCCGACTGGGGCGTAAATCTCATCATCGGCGGCCACTCCCACTCCTATATGCGTCAGCCAGCGGTGGTCAACGGCATCCCCATCGTGCAGGCCGGCACCGGCACCCGGATCATCGGCCAGTTTGACCTGCAGTATGACCGGGAGAAAAAGGAGCTTGTGGATCTGCGCTGGCACTGCGTACCCATCAACGAAAAAACCGCGCCCAAGGATGAGGTCATGGAGGACCTGCTCGACAGCTACCGCTCCGAGACCGACAAAAAATACAAGCGCGTCGTGTGCCACTGGGCCCGGAAGCTGACCCACCCCAGGCGGGAGCAGGAGACGGAGATGGGCAACCTCTACGCCGACGCCATCCAGACCGATTCCAGCTTCGACATCATGATGGTGGGCTCCGGCTCCATCCGCAAGAAGGAGCTCGGCCCCGTGCTGGAATACCAGGACATGGTGGAGAACACCCCCTTCGACGACGCCATCTGGATGTTCGAGGTCACGGGCGCCCAGTTCCGCCGGATCGTGAAGCATCTGCTGCGGGACGACGCCTGGAAGGGCGAAACGGAGTTTTACCAATTCTCCCAGGGCGTGCGCATCCTCTACAACCGCACGACGAAGGAACTGCTGGAGCTCAAGTTCCACGGCGAGGACGTGACCGACGGCATGCGCCTCAAGCTCGCCCTGCAAAATTACCACTTCAAGAATTTTGACGACTTCATGGGCGTGCCCCTGGAGGAGGTCCGGCAGAACATGCGCCCCCGGGTGGTGGCCACCTCCTTCAACAACATCATGGAGGAATACTTCGCCACCCACGACAATCTGGACGCCCACGTGGAGGGCCGGATCGAAATCATAGATTAAAAAATGAGGCATGGCGCCGCCATGCCTCAAACTGTATTCAATCATAACCCCGGACACCGAAGCGGCGGTCATGGGGCTTGAGGGGCAGCTCGGTGATATCCATATGGTTGATATGGATATGGCTCGCGCCCTTGAGCTGGAGAAGGAGCTTGCGCACCCGGCTGACGCCGCCCTGCACCTCCATCTCCACCCGGCCGTCGGGCAGATTGTCCACCCAGCCGGTCAGATACAGATCCCTCGCCAGGTAATAGGCCGTGTAGCGGAAGCCCACGTGCTGCACCCGGCCGGAAAACAGGACCCGCCAACGGACCTGCTGCTCGCCCATATTCTCATCTCCCTTCCGTTCAAGCAAAGTATATCCCGCGGCGAAATCAAAGTCAAGAAAAGGAGGCAGCCATGCACGTTCTGCTTTTGAGCTGCAGCACCGGCGAAGGCCACAACCACTGCGCCCGCGCCGTCCGCCAGTCTCTGGAGGCCATGGGCCACGAGACGGATTTTTTCGACATGCTGCATCTGTTCGGCGAGCCCGCTCCCATCAGCGTGGAGGGACTGCTGAACGTGATCTCCACGAAGGCCCCGAACCTCTTCGGTCTCATGTACAAAGCCGGTGAGCGGGTCAGCGCCCTGGGCGTCACCTCGCCGGTATACTTGGTGAACACCACCTACGGCGACGAGCTGTGCAATCTCATCAATCAGATCGACTATGACGCCGTTGTGTGCTCCCATCTGTTTCCCATGGAAACCCTCACCTATATCCGCCGCAATTACGACCTGCGGGCAAAATGCTACGGCATCCTCTCGGACTACACCTGTATCCCCTTCCTGGCCAAGACGGAGCTCGACGCTTATTTCCTGCCCCATGAGATGGTGCGAGCCGAATGCGTACGGGCGGGGATCCCGGCAGAGAAACTGATCGTCACAGGCATGCCGGTGGCGGCGGCCTTCCGGGAAACCATGACAAAGGCTGAGGCGCGGGAAGCCCTGAACATCCCGGCGGAAAAGAAGCTCTATCTGGTCATGACCGGCGGCATCGGCTGCGGCGACGCCATCGGCCTGTGCGAACGTCTGCTGGTCCTGCCGGACGAGGACGCGCTGATCTACGTGCTGGCAGGCCGGAACCAGGAGCTTCTGGACCGTCTGGAGGAAAAGTACGGCGGCAATTCCCCGGTGCGCGCCGTGCCATTTACGGACCGGGTCAGCGCGTACATGCGCGCAGCGGACGTGCTCCTGTCCAAGGCCGGCGGCATCTCCAGCGCTGAGGCAGCGGTGGTGGGCGTACCGCTGGTGCACACCATGATGATCCCCGGCGTGGAGACAAAAAACGCGGACTTCTTCGCCGGCCTCGGCATGTCCCTGCGGGCCGACACCCCTGAAGCCGCCGCCCGCTTCGCCGACCGCATCGTCTACGACGGCAAGACCGCGGCAAAAATCATCGCAGCGCAGCGGGCCCATATGCCGCCCGACGGCGCGGAGAAGATCGCGGAATATGTGCTGAATCATTAACAAGCACGCCGCCTCCCGGTCGGGAGGCGGCGTACTTTATTCCGTATAGACGAGCCGGAAGGTCGTCTCAATACAGCCTGTATCCCTGAAATCTGTTTGCAGGAGATATTCCCCGGAATCCAGGGGACCCAATGGCGTCAGATCAAACACATATGTCATGCGCTGTCCGTCTTCCAGCGTATACAGGCATTCCGGCCAGGCCCAGTCCTCGGGCCAGGGGATCGGGTTCCAAGCTTCGCCGTCCCTGACGCTGAGTTTGAAGGTTCCAAAATAATCCCATCGTTCGCCGCTGGCGTTGGACAACTCCGCCGTGAGCTTTCCGTCCTGATAGTCGGTGATGCGCACCGTGTGGCCGTCTGCCGTGCCCGGCTCACAGCCGTCCAGGATGAGCTTCGGGCGCATGGCCTCGATCTGCTCGTCCGTCGGAACGGGGTCGGGCTCCGTTTTTTCCATTCCGTCGCCGTCGAGCATGGGGTCCTCCGGCATGCTCGTCACGCAGCCGGAGAGCAGAAAGGCGCACAGCAGCGCAAAAATCAGCAGCCGTTTCATCGCCTCACCCCAGAAATGCCAGCAGGTCCGCGGCGTTGCTGTCGGCCTTGACCTTATAATCCGCCCGGACAATCACGCCCTGCTCGTCGATGACGAAGCTCGAGCGCACCACGCCCATGGAGACCTTGCCGTAGTTCCTCTTCTCCTGCCACACGCCGTAGGCCTCGATGGCCCGGCGCTCCGGGTCGGACAGCAGAACAAAGGGCAGGGCATTTTTCTCCGCAAACTTCTGATGGGAAGCGCTCGAATCCTTGCTGATGCCGATGACCGCGGCGCCGCGGGCGGCAAATTCCGCGTTCAGCGCAGCGTAGGCCAGCGCCTGTCGGGTGCAGCCGGGGGTATTGTCCCGGGGATAGAAATATAAAACGATCTTCTTCCCGAGAAAGTCCGAAAGGCTGACAGGGTTTCCGTCCTTATCCGGCAGGGTGAATGCCGGGGCTTTCATACCGACTTCCAGCATGTCATTTCTCCTTTTTCAAGTATTCGATGAGCGCCTTTTTCAGATATTCGTAGCGCAGGCGCTTCTCCTCCTTGGCAAAATGCACCTCCCGGAACTGCTCCGGGCAGTTGACATAACATAGCTTCTCATCCCCGAACTGCTCGCTGGTCAGGTCGAACACGCAGCCCCCCGCCGCGTTGAAGCAGTGGAAATTGCCGTCGGGCCGGGGCACGCCGAAGACCTTGCCGCCGTAGATATCCTGGGCGAGAAACGCGGTGATGGAGCACTGGCCCAGGGTGGGATTGTCTTTGCTCCATCCTGCGCGCATCCGCGGCGCGCAGGTATCTGCGCACCAGAGATTCAACAGCAGGTCATAAAGCCGCCGCGGATCGCCGACGCCGGCCCACTGCTCCGACGCCGGAAGGACGTCCGCGCCTTCCCAGCCGTAAAAGCGATACTCTTTCATATCCCTCTCCCCTTTCTCTCCGAGCATATCATATTCTTCCCCCATTGACAAGCGCCTGCGCAAAAAGCGCTCCCCGCAGGGAGCGCTTTTTGCTTGGAAGGATTATCTCAGCAGCGCCACGGCCACGTCGTTGACGTTGGTGCCGGTGGGGCCGGTGAAGATGAGGCCGCCGGTCTTCAAAAGGGCGTTGTAGGCGTCGTTGTCCTGCAGGACAGCGGAGATCTTCACGCCCTGGGCGGCCAGCTCGCCGCAGGTGTCGCCGTCGGCATAGCCGCCGGCCGCGTCCGTGGGGCCGTCGGTGCCGTCGCTGCCCACGGAGAATACCGCCGCATTCTCCATGCCGGCGATGCCCTCGGCGGCAGCCAGGGCGATCTCCTGGTTGCGGCCGCCCTTGCCGCGGCCGGTGAGCTTGACCACGGTCTCGCCGCCGGCGATATAGGCCAGGGCCTTGCCGTCAGCGGCATGGGTCTTGAGGATGGAGGCCAGGAAGGAGCCCGCCTCCCTTGCCTGGCAGCAGAGCTGGTCGGTGAGCAGGATGGGCTGATATCCCAGGCGCTCGCAGACCTTGGCCGCCGCGGCGCACAGCTCCCGTACCGAGCCGTTGATCTGGGTGTGGACGTTGTCAAGCTCCTTGGGCGTCTCCACATCCAGCAGCGCCCGGGCCTCGGAGGACAGGACGAGATTGTACTTCTCGGCGATGGCTCTGGCCTCTCTGGCCGTGGTGGAGTCGGGACAGGCGGGGCCGGAGGCGATCATATCCAGCGGATCGCCCAGAATATCGGACAGGACCACCGCTTCCACCCGGGCAGGCTCGCAGATCTGGGCGAAACGGCCGCCCTTCACGCCGGACAGGCGCTTGCGGATGGTGTTGATCTCCACGATGTCCGCGCCGCAGGCCAGCAGCTGGCCGGTGATGCCCTGCAGTTCCTGGGCGCTGAGCAGGGGCTTTTCAAACAGGGCGCTGCCGCCGCCGGATAGCAGGAACAGGACGGTATCCTTTTCCGTCAGATCGTCCACCAGGTTGATGGCCGCCTGGGTGCCCCGGAAGGAATTCTCGTCGGGCACCGGATGCCCGGCCTCATAGCAGTCGAAATTGGCGATGGGACCCATGACGTGGTCATACTTCGTCACGACCACGCCCTGCTCAATCCGGTCGCCCAGGAAATCCGAGGCGGCCTTCGCCATCTGCCAGGCGGCCTTGCCCGCCGCCACCAGCAGCACCCGGCCCGGGAATTCCCGTCCGGCCAGGGCCCGCTGCACCGCGGCGTCGGGCTGCACCGCGGCAATGGCCTCGCGGATGATCTCATCCGCATGGGCCTTTAAGACTTGATTCATATGCTCCTCCCTCTCGATCAGAAGATCAGGCTGAGCAGGAAGATCTCCAGAATGGCAGCCAGACCGATGACGAGGGTCATCAGCGTCTGGGTCTTATAGCCTTCCTCCGGCTTCATTTCGCCGAAGTTGGTGACAACCCAGAAGTAGGAGTCGTTGGCATGGGAGACAGTCATGGCGCCGGCGCCGATGGCCATGACGACCAGGGCGACCTCCACGGGCTTGGTGAAGCCCAGCACGCCCAGCAGCGGAGCGACAATGCCCGCGGTGGTGGTGATGGCCACGGTGGACGAGCCCTGGGCGCTCTTGAGGATGGCGGCCAGCAGGAACGGGAAGAAGATGCCCATGGCCTCCAGCACGGTGGCATGCTCGGTGATGAAGTTCACCATGTCGGAGGAGGCGATGACCTTGCCCAGTACGCCGCCGGCGGCGGTGACGAAGAGGATCGGGCCGACGGTCTTGAGGGTGTCGTTGGTCATGTCGTAGAATTCAGACTTCTTGCCCGCGCCCAGCAGCTGGATGATGGCCAGCACGGCGCCCACGGCCAGGGCCATGATGGGCGTGCCGAGGAAGATGAAGAAGTCGGCGACGGGGCCTTCCCAACCGGCCATGGTCACGATGGAGGAGATGGCCATGAGAATGATGGGCACCACCAGGGGGGCCAGAGCGTTCAGGCCGCTGGGCAGCTTGCCGTATTCGGCCTTGAGCTCCTCATAGGTCTTGACGACCTCGCCTTCGGCGGTGAGCTCATCGGCGCTCTTGATCTTCTTGCCGATGAACTTGGCATAGAGCAGACCGGCAATCAGCGGGAAGATGGAGCACAGCACGCCCATGCCGATGACCAGCAGCAGATACTCGCCGGCGCCCAGGGTCTGGGCCGCGGCGATGGGGCCGGGGGTGGGGGGAATGAAGACGTGCGCGATGTACAGGCCGCAGGAGAGGCAGACGGTCATAGCCACGCTGGACTTGCCCGTGCGCTTGACCAGCGCCTTGCGGATGGGATTGAGGATGACGAAGCCGCTGTCGCAGAAGACGGGGATGGATACGACCCAGCCCATCAGCTCGATGGCGAGCTCAGGATTCTTCTCACCCACCAGGGAAATGACCATGTCCGCCAGCTTCAGCGCCGCGCCGGTCTTTTCCAGCACAGAGCCGATGAAGGCGCCGAGGATGATGACGATGCCGATGGAAGTAAAGGTTCCGGAGAAGCCGGCGCCGATGACGCCCGGGATCTCCCGCAGGGGGATGCCAGCCAGGATTGCGAGAACAAGGGAAATGCCCATGATCGCCAGGAAGGGATGCACCTTCATCTTGGAGATCAGAAGGATCATCGCGATGATGGCAATGACAAACGCGATGATCAGTGCGATACCAGTCATGTTTTCTCCTCCTAAGTTAATATTTCGGATCAAATCCTGTCAAAAGTCTAGCATCTTTCCCATATTGTGTCAATTGATTTTTGAACATTTTATAGATAATGTACGAAAAAGCAGCCTCAACCAGATGGTTGAGACTGCTGCATTGCTCCCCGGCTGTTCTTTTTATATTATGGCATGTCGCTTCCGGTTTCGCAAAAAAGCAGAAAAAAACGCTTGACTCTGACGTAACGTCATGGTTTATAATCGCTGTGAAAGGAGGGATTCCATGAAAACCGTACACGAGGTCAGCGCCCTCACCGGGGTCAGCATCCGCGCCCTGCAGTACTATGACCGCATCGGCCTGCTGCGTCCGTCCGCGCGCACGGAGGCAGGCTACCGGCTCTATGCCGAAGCCGATCTGGCACGGCTGCAGCAGATCCTGCTGTTCCGGGAACTGGAATTCCCGCTCAGGCAAATCAAAACCATCCTGGACAGCCCCGGCTTCGACCGGGACAGGGCGCTGGAGCAGCAGATCGAACTGCTGAAGCTTAAAAAAGAGCATTTGCAAGCCCTGATCGACCACGCCCGCTCGATCCGGGAGAAAGGAGAAAAATCCATGGATTTTACCGCATTTGACACGAAAAAACTGGACGAATACCGCAAGCAGGCCAGGGATGCCTGGGGCGGCACCGACGCCTGGCAGGAATACGAGCGCAAGGGACACTCCCCCGCCAAAGAACAGGATCTTGCCGGGCAGATGATGGAGATTTTCGCCGGATTCGGGCAGATGAAAGACCTTGATCCCGCCGGGGAAGTCCCCCAGGCCCAGGTGAAGCGCCTGCAGGATTTCATCACGGCGCACTATTATAACTGCACCGGCGAGATCCTCTCCGGCCTCGGCAAAATGTACGCCGCCGGCGGGGAGTTCACCCGGAACATCGACCGGGCAGGCGGCGAAGGGACGTCGGATTATGTCAACCGATGCATTGAAATCTACTGCAAACCATAGCATGCAGAACCGGCGCAGGGTCTCCCCCGCGCCGGTTTTGTAATTACTGATATCTTCTCAGCGCCGTCACGACCGAGGAATAGTATCCGGGGCCGAACAGATTGAGATGGTTCAAAAGATGATAAAGGTTGTACAGATCCCTGCGCGCCTCATAGTCCGGGGAAATCGGATTGACCTCCCGGTATGCCCCGTAGAACCGTTCCGGCAGCCGTCCGAACAGTTCTGTCATGGCCAGATCCGCCTCGGCATGGCCCACGTAGACGGCCGGATCGATCAGCCATGCCTTTCCGTCGGAGCCCGGCAGGATGTTGCCCGACCAGAGATCCCCGTGGAGCAGCGAAGGCCGGTCCGGTTCGGTCAGGAATGCGTCCAGCCGATCCAGCAGCCGGTCAAAGCGGCGGCGCACCGCGGCGTCCAGATACCGCCTGGCCATCTTGACCTGCGGTACGAGGCGGCAGTCGCGGAAAAAGTCGACCCAGCTGTTCCGCCCGCCGTTGCTCTGGGGCGTCGAGCCGATGTAATTGTCCCGGGAAAAGCCGAAACGCCCGTCGCCGGAAAGCGTCTTTGTATCGGCAAGGTGCATGGCGGCCAATTCCCGGCCGAAAACCTCCCAGTAATCCGCCGCCTTTTTGCCTGACCGTACCATCTCCATCATTAAAAAGGAGATTCCGAGCCCCTCGTCGACGCCCCGGCACAGCACATGCGGCGTGCGGGCCGTCTTCGTGGCTGCGATGGCCAAAAGTCCCGCCGCCTCTGCGGCGAACATGTCTGCGCGGCGCGCGGCATTGGATTTCACAAACACCTGTTCTGCGTTGCTCAAAAACAGGCAGCGGGCGTCGTTGATGTCGCCGCCGGAGACGCGGAGCTCGCGCTCGATGCGGACTGATTCACCGAAGCAGCCCCGGATCGCCGCGTCCAGGGACGAAACGTTCATAAGATCCATATCTTCCACCCCCGATTTCAGTATAAAGGACATCCCGCGGCAAGTCAATGACCTGCCGCCGTCATTTCTATTGACAAGCGCCGCCCGCCGTTGTAGAGTGGAACAGAAAAGCCCGCACGGCGCGCGGTTTTTTTGAAAAAGGAGGATCAACCATGGACATTCACAAGGAATTGGAACTGCAGGACTGCCCCTACTGCGGGGGCCCGGGGCTTTTGGAGGAGGAGCACGGCTGGTGCTTCTACGCCATGTGCCTGGACTGCGGCTCGCAGACAGCGCATTTTGAGTACAAATCGCCCGACGAGCGCCCGGAGGCCGCGAAAAAAGCCGCCAACCTCTGGAACATCGGCAAGGTCATCCGCGCCAACGCCGGCGACTGAATCACACAAAGCGGCGGCATTATGCGAAGGGCCGCCGCAACGGACACAGGGCACGGATCGAGCTGATCCCTGCTCCCGCGGAAACGGAGAGAACAGAATGCTCAAAACACGCACCTGGATCATCATACTGGCGTCCGCCGCCGTATTGCTGGCTCTGCTCAGCGTTCTGCTGCTGACCGCCCGCACCGACGGCACCACCGCGCAGATCATCCTCGACGGCGAGGTGATCCGGGAAATCGATCTGTCCCGCGTAAAAGAGCCCTGCAGCTTTGTGGTGGAGGACGGCAGCGGCGGGACCAACCGGATCGTCGTGGAGCCCGGGCGCATCTGCGTTTCCGAGGCAAACTGTCCGGACGGCATCTGCATCTCCCAGGGCTGGCTCTCGGATCAGGACGTGCCCATCGTCTGCCTGCCCCACCGGCTCATCATCAAAATCAAAAAATGATCCCCGGCTGCAGCGCCCGCTTCCGGACGCCGCGGCCGGTTTTTCTTATTTACATCCGCCAAAAAAAGATGTATAAAGAAATGGGAGAACGATTGGGAGGGATGCCTGTGCTTTTGCTTCTGGATGCTCTGGCCCACCTGCTGGTGGACGCCATGTGCGCGAGCACCGTGCTCGGCCCTCTCGGCGCCTCTGCCGGCCTGCCGACGCTGATCCTTTTATACAACACGCTGGCATTTTCCACCCAGTGTCTCGTGGGCGTCGCCGCCGACCGGCTGCGCAGGCACGGGATCTTTGCCGTCGCCGCCCTTTTGACGGTGGCTGCGGGGGCCATGCTGCCGCTGCCGACGGTCCTGCGGGTGTGCGTGCTCGGATTGGGCAACAGCGTGTTCCATGTGGCCGCCGGCGCAAGGACGCTGGAGCGCTCCGGCGGCAAGGCGGGGCCTCTGGGCGTGTTCGTGGCGCCGGGTGCGGTGGGTCTGGCCCTCGGGATGCTCTTCCCCTCCCTGCGGCCGGTGTTCGCGGCCTTGGCCGCGCTCACAGCCGCCGCGCTGATTCCAGCCGCCCGCGGCAGATCGGCGGAAGCGCCCGCGCCCGAGGCGCGGCCAGTCCCCGTTTTCGGCATCGTCCTGCTGACCGCCGCCGTGGCGGTGCGGGCCGTCGGCGGCAGCGTGGTGCGCTTTCCCTGGCAGACCACAGCTTCGCTCAGTCTGCTCACCGTCGCCTTTGTCTTTATGGGCAAGGCCCTCGGCGGCGCGCTGTGCGACCGGCTTGGCCCGGTGAAAACGGCGCTTTTCTCCGTCGTCCCTGCCGGATTGCTGATCGCCTTCGGCTCGGGATTCATGGCGCCGTCCCTGCTAGGTCAATTCGCGCTGAATCTGACCATGCCGGTGACTCTGTGGCTTCTCTACCGCGCCATGCCCGACAGTCCCGGCTTTGCCTTCGGCGTCGCCGCCTCGGCCCTCTGGCCCGGGACCATTGCCGGCGGCCTCATCCGGCTGACCGGGCCGATTCAATGGATATTCGTGCTGGCCTGCTTCCTGTTCGGTCTGTGGGCCATCGTAAAAACCGCAAAACGAAAGGAGACTGCCCCATGAAAACCCTGTACCGCTCCATGACCGCCGCCCTGTTCGCCCTGAGCCTCGGCATTACCGCCCTGGCAGACATCCTGCCGGAGCCGCCCGAGCCGGCGAAAACCGGCTCCTCCCTGACCACGATCCTGATCATCGCCATCGCAATCATCGCAATTGCCGTGCTGATTTTGATCATCCGCCGCCGCAAGCGCTGAGGAACGTGCCATGAAAAAAGTGTTTTGCAGTCTTTTTGCCCTGCTGTGCGCCGCTGCCCTGACGCTGCCGGCAATGGCGGACGCCCTGCCCTTCGGCAATGTGGTCATTGCAGGCGGGCTGCTGCTGATCCTTCTGGGTATCGTCCTCGTTGCCGCTGCGATCATCATTATTATCATTCACAAGAACAAAAAATGATCCGGTATCTGACTGCCTGCGGCCTGACCGTACTGATCGAAACGGCGTTCTTCCTGCTGATGGGCTGGAGAAGCCGGGATGAAATCACCGTGGTCATCTGTGCAAACATCGCGTCGAATCTGCTGCTGAACCTGGCCTTTGCCCGGGGGATCCCCCGCAGTGCTCTGACCGTCGCCGTCGGAGAAGGGCTTGTCGTGCTCGCGGAGTATGCCGCCTATGCGCAGCTGCACGGCCGCAGCCGCAAGCTGTTGCTGCAGACGTTTTCGGCCAACGCCCTGTCCTACGGCGCGGGCGTGCTGCTCTATGGCTTTTAATTGAAAAACGCCGCCCTTCCAACGGGAAGGGCGGCGTTTTTGCAGCATATCAAAAAAGGATGTCCTCCGCTGTCCGCGCTTTCAATCCGGCAGTCTGGCCATGAGGGCCTCGCCGTTTTCCTTCAGCCATTGCCGGTGCTTCCGGTATTCCGGAAACACCCGCAGCACCTCGGCATAGAACCGGGCGGAGTGGTTCATTTCCCTGCGGTGGCACAGCTCATGCACCACCACGCTGTCCAGCACCTCCGGCGGCGCCAGCATCAGCAGGCAGTTGAAATTCAGATTGCCGTTTCTGCCGCAGCTTCCCCAGCGGGTGCGCTGGGCACGGATCGTGACTCTGCCGCAGCCGACGCCGATCTGCGGCGCAAAGAATGCCACCCGGGCAGGGATCACCCGGGCCGCCTTTTCCTTCAGGGCGCGCAGCTCCTCCCCGGTGAGCTTCTGCGCCCGCCGCGCTTCGTCCGCCTTTTCCATGCGCGCCTCGATCCAGCGACGGTGCTCGCGCACAAAGCGGTCGATCTGCGCGTCCGGCGTCCACAGCGGCGCGCGAACGAGCAGCCTCCCCGCCCGGATCTCCAGAGCCAGCGTCCGGCGTCCGCTGCGGATCACCTCATATTCCATTCCGGTCAGTCCTTCGCCGGCGGATACTCGTTGCACAGCAGCCGGTACGGCGGCTCGTCCTCCTCGATCTGCGGAAACCGGCCCACGGGCGGGTTGAAGCGATTGTCGGAATTGTCGTCGTTGCACTGGCTGACCTCCCCCAGCAGCACCGGGCCGGTGCCCTCCTCCACGGAGAAATCGTGGTACAGCCGCTGCTGGATGTGGATGCTTTCCCCGGGACGCAGGCGGATGCGGCTGCCGGCGGGGACGGTATAGGTCCGCCCGTCGGTATGTACGGTGACGTCCGTGATTTTGTCGATCTCCTCGTCCGGCAGGCTGTTGTAGACGCGGATCAGCACGTTGCCGCCGCCGCGGTTGATGATGTCCTCGGTTTTATACCAGTGAAAATGGTTGGGCGCATACTGTCCGGGCTTTAAATACAGGAGCTTTTCCGCATAGACCTTGGGATACCTGTCCGCCATGGCCCGGTTGCCGTTGCGGATCGTGACCAGAGAAAAGCCGATCCTGTCGAAATCACCCAGACCGTAATCGGTGATGTCCCAGCCCAGCATGCAGTCGCGGATCTCATCGTATTCGTGCCCGAGGGTCTGCCACTGTTCCGGCGTATAGCCGCAAAACGGCGGGAGCGCAAAGCGGCACGCCCCGGCCATCCGCTCCATCTCCCGCAGGGCAGCGTTGATTCTGCTTCGTTTCATATGTCGCCTCCGTTTCTCCGAAATGCCGTACAAGCTCCTTCGTTTTTATTATAGCTGACGCAAAGAAAGAAATCCACCCAAAAAGAAACCGTGCTCAACCGCCGGACCGCGGCACGGTTTTAAAACCCGCGCAGTGCGGGCGCGCTTTCCCGCGCATTTCGAACCCGCGGCTGTGCCGCGCGAATTTCCCGATAATCGCAAAAACAGCTGTGAACGGAAGATCATATTTCTATATTCCGAGGAAAGATTCGGGAAAGCCGGGAATGCGTTTTCCCGGCTTTTGGGGGCCCGTTTTTTTGCGCTGCGGACCCGTTCCCGTCGGGGTGAAAACTTGCACAATATGAGCGCATGCTTTTTCAGCATAGTGGCAATTTTGAGCGAGATGCCCAAAACTCCCTTGAACTTCTCGAGAAAAAAGGTTAAAATATACATGAATATCCGTGGAGAGCATCCATTCTCCGGCGCGACCCCAAGGGATCGCGCCGGAGAATGGACTTGAGGCGTTTATAACCTCGTTGCCCAACCTTGGAAAACGGGATTGTAAAGGATCACACGGACCCGCACAGGCGTCTGCGACGGCGCCCCTGCGGGCACAGAAAAGAAAAGAGGAGGGATGCCCAATGCCGCCTGCATGCGGCGAAGAAAAAACAGGAGAAGGATCCACTTATAGAAGGAGGCAAATATGAAGAAAAGCAAGAAAATCTTGTCCCTTGTGTTGGCCGCCTGTCTGATCTTCGGAATGCTGCCCGCGCTCTCCGCAGCCGCTGCGGATGAAGAGCCCGCCGGCAACTTCATGGAGATCGCAGTCAACGGCAACAACCGTTACCTGAGCACGGTGGGCTCCAACGCCTTCAACGTATTCATGTACGACAATACGTTCTCGGGTACCTTCGGCGACCAGCACATGGGCGGCATTGAGTTCTCACTCAATGGCACGCGTATCGCCACCAACGGCGACATGCACATGCTGCCGACGCCGGAGCAGTGGGACGCGACTCCCGCTCCCAGCAAAGGCTCCACCGTCTTCGACATGGAGACCAACACCATCACGGTCCCCATGACCTTCAGCGGCAGCCCCGACGGCGTGCTGAAGTACGACCTGGTGGCCGAGCCCACGGAAGACGGCTTCTGCCTGAAGATGTTCCTGAAATCCGATATGCCCGCGGATCTGATCGGCAAGGCCAGATTCAATCTGGAATTCCGTCCCGCTTCCTATCGGAACAAGAGCTATCAGGCCGACCTGAACGCAGACGGCGTCTACGACACCTACGGCGTATTCCCCCTGCATCCCCAGGATGAGATGGTGGAGACCGAGCGTCCGGATCTGCCCAGCCAGCAGTGGTACGTCAAGGAGTGGAATACCGATCGCGGCAACGATCAGCCCACCCCCTTCGCCACCGGCTACGCCTTCGCGTTCTCTCCCGAGGATGAGGAGACCGCCATCGACATCGAGGCAGCCAACGGCGACCTCATGGAGCTGTACGACGGCCGCAACCGCGCCCAGAACGGCTGGTTCGTCCTGTCCACTCTGATCCAGGCGACCCATCCCGGCGATCTGGCCGCCAAGTGGAACATCCGTCCTCACGTCAAAGAGGGCTGGGTCCGCGAGCCCAACGTCGGCTTCAGCCAGGTCGGTTACACCCCCGGCCAGGAGAAGTTCGCCGTGGTCGAGCTCGACAAGTGGGATGAGAATTATCCCAAGGAAATGTCCCTGTACCGCGTGAACGCCGACGGCTCCGAAGAAGAGGTCTGCAAGAAGGAGCTCGGCGAGACCACCGCCTGGATGCGCTTCAAGTACGCCCGCTTCGACTTCACCGAAGTCACCGAGGCCGGCCTGTACCGGATCCACTACGGCGACTACGTGGGCGAGATCTTCCCCATCGCCAAGAACGTTTATGACCGGATCTGGCACACCACCCTCTCCGGCTTCCTTGCGGTCCAGATGGACCACATCGCCGTCCGCGAGGGCTACAAGATCTGGCACGGCGCCTCCCATATGGACGACGGCGTCATCGGCGACCGTCAGTCCAGCTGGTTCGACGGCATGAGCATGCAGAGAATGCCCGACGCCATCCGCGCCAAGGGCTATGTGGGCGAAGACCACGTGGACGGCCTGAACAAGGGCGGCTGGTTCGACGCCGGCGACTTCGACCTGCAGATCAGCCGTAACGTGCAGGTCCTCGGCGACCTGGTCAACGCAGGCGAGATCTGCGGCCGGATGGACAACTACGACGACCTGTCCGTTGAATGGGACGACGCCACCGGCGGTCTCGTCGAGATGCACCGTCCCGACGGCATCCCCGACGTTGTCCAGCAGTGTATCCACGGCTCCAAGCAGCTCCTGGCCGAGTACGAGTGCCTGGGCGGCACCGGCGGCACCATGGAGGTGCGCACCCTGCGCCAGTACACCCATCTGGGCGATCCGTCCTCCGACACCGACGGCTGGATCTATGATTCCACCCTGGGCGAGGACGAAGTCGTGGAGCGCGACGGCAAGGTCTACTCCGGCGTGCCCGACGACCGCTACTTCCTGACCGCCGGCGGCGGCGGCAGCTTCTCCGCCGGCCTGAGCCAGGGCATCGTCAACAGCTTTGCCGGCACCGCCTACATGGCCGTTGCCTATCCCGCCACCCAGGAGTATGCGCAGCATCTGTTCAACGTCTGTATCGACCGCTGGAAGGCCAGCAACTGGTCCTCCAACTGGGATACCGTCGTGCAGTTCGCCCTGGCTTCCGACGCCTTCGAAAAGGCGGGCGTTGCCTACGACGATCAGGACACCCTGAGCGCCGCCTACTTCAAGGGACTCCTCGACGGCCTGGTTGACGCCAACATGAACGTCGGCAGCCACATCAACCTGCTGGCTCTGAAGGACCTGATGGACGATGATTTCTGGGCCCGCGTGGAAGAATCCGTCGAGGCGCAGAACGTGACCGTGAACAACCAGCCCTACGGCGTGAACTTCACTTCCGGCGCAGGCTGGGGCGCCAGCCCGAATACCTATTCCGGCGTGCGCAACATCTCCTTCATGTACTATCACTTCCCCCTGAAGAAGTTCGAGCAGAACATCCTTCGTTCCGTCAACTACCTTCTGGGCCGTCACCCGGCGACGAACTCCTCCTGGATCTCCGGCGTCGGCACCAAGTCCATGCTGCATCCGTACAACTCCAACCGCGCGGAAGAAAGCTACATCCCCGGCTCCATCCTGCCCGGCCATATCACTTTCTCCGACTATGTGGAGTCCATGGATGACTTCAACTTCCTGTGGTTCGAGAACGAATCCATCATCAACTATCAGTCCTCCTGGCTGCCTGTCGGCATTGCCGCCGGCAAGATCGCCGACCAGGAAGACGAGCCTGCAGTTGCCGCGACCAAGGACTTCGAGAGCTCCTTCAACGCTGAGCTGATCACCAAGACCACCTCCAGCGGCTGGGGCCAGCCCTCCACCGACGGCTACTTCGCGGACGACGGCTTCAACGTCTTCATGTACAGCACGCAGTTCGACCGCGGCTTCGGCGACCAGCACTGCGCCGGCATCGAGCTGATCCAGAACGGCCGCCGCATCGCCACCAACGGCGACATCCATCTGCTGCCCACCCCGGAGCAGTGGGATGCCACCCCCGCGCCGCAGATCGGCACGCGTGAATTCGACACGGAGAACAAGAAAGTCACCGTTCCCATCACGCTTCCGGCGGAGACCTTCACCGACGGCACGCCCGAGAATCCCGCGGTCAACTATCAGCTGATCGCAGAGCCCGAGCCCGGCGGCATCAAGCTGACCGTCAAGCTCGACGCGCCTCTGCCCGAGGATCTGGTGGGCAAGGCCGGCTTCAACCTGGAGTTCCTGCCCGCCGTGTTCATCGGCAAGAGCTTCCAGGCCGACAGCGACGGCGACGGCACGTACGACAGCTTCGGCGTCTTCCCGAAGGATCCCCGCGATCAGATGGAGGATGTGGAGCGCGCCAGAACCAACAATCAGGAATGGTACGTCCAGGAGTGGAACGAGCAGCGCGGCGACGCGCAGCCTGTCCCCTTCGCCGAAGGCACCAAGATGACCTTCGCGGCGGAGGATGACGACTACCGCATCCGTATCTCCTCCGACGACGGCCTGGCCCTGTACGACGGCCGCAACCGCGCCCAGAACGGCTGGTTCGTCCTGCGCACCCTGATCCCCGAGGACGCCACCGAAGTCGTATGGCACATCAGCCCCGACACCAACGACGGCTGGGTCCGCGAGCCCAACATCACCCACAGCCAGGCCGGTTATGAGCCTGAACTCAGCAAGGTGGCCGTGATCGAGCTCGATCCCAAGTACGCCGGCTCCGACTCCGCTTCCGTGAAGCGCGTCAATGCCGACGGCACCTACACCGAAGTCTTTACCGGCGCCCTTGGCGAAGCCAAGACCTGGCAGAGATACGTATACAGAGACTTCGACTTCTCCGAGGTCAAAGACCGCGGCGTGTACGTCATCGAATATGACGGCGTCGTAACCGAACCCTTCCCCATCGACAAGGGCGTGTACTCCAAGATCTGGACCGAGTCCATCGGCAACTACATGGCCGTCCAGATGGACCACATGCGCATCCGCGAGGGCTACAAGATCTGGCGCAACGCCGCCCATATGGACGACGCGCTGCAGGCGCCTGCCGGCATGAGCTGGTTCGACGCAGGCGGCGGCGGCACCACGATCGAGACCGGCTTCGAGCCCTATGAGCGCATTCCCGGCCTGGATGTCGGCGGCTATTCCGACGCCGGCGACTTCGATATCCAGATCGGCCAGAACCTGGCTGTCATCAACGCCCTGGCCATGGCCTATCAGGTCTACGGCGAGAATTACGACACCCTGGACATCGACTGGGATACCAACAACGTTGAGCTGCACCGCTCCGACGGCACCGCTGACCTGATTCAGCTTGCCAAGCACGGCGCGCTGAACATTGCGGCCCAGATCGAGAACATCGGCTTCCTGGCCAGCGTCATCGAAGTGCCCACTCTGCGTCAGTACACGCATCTGGGCGACGGCGCCAAGGATACCGACAACCTCTACTACGACAGCTCTCTGGCGGAGGATGAGGTGGAAGGCCGCCGCAGCGGCAAGCGCGACGACCGTCTGGCCTTCGTCTTCACCAAGAACGTCGGCTCGCAGATGAACGCCATCCAGGCGATGGCTGCCACTGCCAGCATCCTGCCCGATTCCGACCCGGACAAGGCCAAGTTCATTGAGCTGTCCGAGAAGGTCTGGAACGAAGAGCCCGATGCACATGAAGGCGTCGAAAAAGAAGTCACCATGACCTTCGGCGAATACTCCTTCACCTACACCACCGGCCCGCAGGACTGGAATGCTGCCATCGAGCTGTACAACGCCACCGGCAAGGACGTCTACAAGAACCGTATCCTTGAGCTGCTCGAGTACGAGCTCAATACGGAAGGCTCCGGCGGCGGCGGATTCTTCGGCGGCGGCGCTGCCTTCGGCAGCTCCGGCTGGCGTCTGGTCAAGATCCTTGACAAGTTTGACGAAAACGTCCAGCAGCAGTTCAAGGACGCTGTGACCGCTTATGCGCCCAACATCGGCGTTCCCACCGCGAACAACCCCTACGGCGTGGCCGACACCATGGGTATGTGGGGCGGCTCCGGCACCGTTGTTTCCGGCGCTCTGATGGCTTCCGTACTGCATAAGTACTATCCCGAAATCGTCAGCGCCGACAGCGTGTTCCGCGCCATCAACTACATCCTCGGCACCCACCCGTACAACTCCACCTCCTGGATCTCCGGCGTGGGCACCAAGAGCGTGGAAAAGGGCTACGGCTCCAACCGTGCCGACTTCTACTACATCGCCGGCGGCCTGGCTCCCGGTTATGTCACCATCGCTCCGGACTTCCCCGAGCATATGGACGACTTCAACTTCCTGTGGTTCGAGAACGAATACACCGTGGAAGTCACCGCGAACTGGATCCTGCTGACCCTGGGCGCCGAAGACTTTGCCCGCGAGGTCGACGAGCCCTGCGAGCATGATTGGCAGCCCAGAACCAAGGCGGCCACCTGCGAGAGCGACGGCTACACCGAATACATCTGCTCCAAGTGCTTCGAAGTCAACGACGACATGAAGCAAGTGCTCCCGGCTCTGGGCCACGACTTCGACGAAGGCGTCATCACCAAGGAGCCGCTGGTCGGCTTCGAGGGCGAGAAGACCTTCACCTGCGCCCGCTGCGGCCTGCAGTTCGTCGAGCCCGTACCTCCGCTGGAAGGCGAGATCGATATGAGCAATATCGACTTCACCACCTCCGACGCCGACGGCAGATACGTCCTCGACTTCCCCGGCACCGCGGAGCGCCGCGATGGAACCGGCCTGTATGTGACCTCCACCAGCGCAGGCTTCGAGACCACCGGCTCTGACTTCGCTCCCAGCGACGTCATCAAGATCCCCGTCACCGGCGATTGGACCGCGACCATGAAGTTCAACAACACGATCGGCTCCACCTTCTCCTGGGGCGGCGATTCCGATCTGTTCGGCTTCTATGTCATGGACAACTTCGACAACGGCGTCGGCATGCGCGGCGGCAACAACTCCATCGTGAACTTCACGAAGAAGAACGGCGCCGTCACCACCAACAACGCAGACATCGGCGCGGCCGCTTCCTCCAATGGCCTGAACACCAACGACCATGTCCACTGGTACCGCATCGCGAAGACCGGCGACGACTATGTCTGCTCTTACTCCGCGGACGGCGAGACCTTCACCGATCTGTTCACCTTCACCGACACCGGCGTGGAAGGCAAGATGCTCGTCATCGACGCCTACCGTCAGGGCTTCGCCTTCGGCGGCGCCAACACCTACAACATCGAATATGTGAACTTCGATGTGCCCGAATATGCCTGGCAGCAGGTCAACGAGATCGCCGCCGGCGGCACTTACGTCATCGTGGCTGACGGCGCATACGCGCTGAACAACACCGAGGTGCCCGGCCTGGCCAGCTATTCCGGCTCGTCCACGACCCGCGGCGCCACGCCCGTCACCATCGACGGCAACAGGATTACCAGCGAAGTCGACGACAGCATGCTGTGGACCTTCTCTGACGCGTCCGGGAGCCTGACGGCTTACGACGAGCAGCCGGTCTACTTCATCCAGGATGCCACTGGTAAGTATCTGCGCCGCGGCAGCATGAGCAGAGGCAACTCCGCTCTGTTCCTCACCGACGAGCTGCACGCGACCATGCGCTATAACACCTGGTCCGCCAAGGCCTACGCGCCCGCAGAGATCACCACCCAGGCCGCTGAGGACAACGGCACGGAATTCTGCCTGTATGTCAACTCCGAGAGAGCGTACGGCAACGACTTCGCCGGCCGTGTCCACGGCTCCGAGGCAGGCTTCGATATCCCGAGCCCGCTGAGCCAGCGCAGCCAAGACAATCCGTTCGCATTCATGGACAGCGACAATACCTCGAAGATCAAGTTCTATGCGCTGCTGCCGTACGAGGCGTCCGAGGAGCCCGAGTATCCCGAGCCCGCGGATCCCGAGGTGCCCGTGGTTGACATCGAGCATCCCGAGCTTCCCATCTGGGAGAACACCGAGTACACCTTCGCAGAACGCGCCGCCGACCTGATCGCCCGCATGAGCGTGGCGCAGAAGGGTTCGCAGCTCGTGTCCACCGCCTCCGCCATCTCCGCCGCACAGCTTGGCAACGGCGCCCTGAACGTGCCCGCCACCAAGAATGTCGACAGCTACGAGTGGTGGTCCGAGGCCCTGCACGGCTACTCCAGAGGCCAGACCTCCGGCGCTGTGATCTACCCGCAGAACCTCACCATGGCTTCCACCTGGAACCCCGAGCTCTACTACCGTCAGGCCACTGAGATCGGCAATGAGATCCGCGAGAAGACCAACAAGCACAGCCAGACCGGCAACGCCCGGAACCTGAACTTCTACAGCCCGACGGTCAACATGCACCGTGACCCGCGCTGGGGCCGCAACGAGGAGTCCTTCTCCGAGGACGTCTATCTGACCGGCAAGATGGCCTCCGAATTTGTCCTCGGCATGGAGGGCAAGGACCGCGAGGGCAACCTCCTGGATCCCGACGGCTATCTGAAGACCATGTGCACCATCAAGCACTATGTGGCCAACAACTCCGAGCGCAACCGTCTCAACGGCGGCGCCGCCAGCGATCTGCGCGCCCTGCGTGAGTACTACGCCGCGCCGTACCGCAACGTCATCCAGCAGGCGGACGTGCGCTCGGTCATGACCGCGTACTCCACGTTCAACGGCGAGCCCAGCTCCTACAGCTCGTATCTGATGGATACGCTGCTGCGCCAGACCTACGGCTTCAACGGCCACATCACCTCTGACTGCGACTCCGTCGCCACCCAGAACCGTCTGGCCTATGTGAACCCGTACACCGGCGACACCATGACCGATCTCGAAGCCCTGGCCGGTTCGCTGGCCCACGGCGAAGACCTCGAGTGCAACGGCGGCTACTCCGGCTTCGGCACCTACAGCTCCAAGCTGTCCCGCATGATCGACGCCGCCCCCGAGACCGACAAGGGTATCTTCACCGAGAACGCTGCCGATATCGGCCTGCTGCACATGTTCACCGACCGTATCGCCACCGGTGAGTTCGACGACGATCTGGCCTACACCGCCGCCGCCAACGAGCGCATCGCCAACGGCGAAAGCGGTCAGAGCGCCGAGCGTCTGGCCATCATCGACGAGGTCAACCGTGAAGGCGTCGTCCTGCTGAAGAACAACGGCCTGCTCCCGCTGCAGATCCCCGAGGGCGCCTACAATGTCGTCATCATCGGCTCCTGGCAGACCCAGACCTACACCGGTCTGTACTCCGCCGGCGTCAGCGGCAACAGCAACGTCAACATTCAGAAGGGCATCTCCGACGCCATCAAGGCGGTCAACGCCGATGCAACCATCACCACCATCACCGCCGACACCATCTCCGACGAGAACAAGGCTGTCATCGAGGCTGCCGACGCTGTCGTCGTGGTTGTCGGTACCAACTCCAACTACTCCAAGGAAGACGGCGACCGCACCAGCATTGCCCTGCCCAACAACCTGGATACCCTGATCTCCGACGTTGGCAAGCTCAATGCAAATACCATCGCTGTCATGGAAACCTGCGGCGCCATGCAGGTCAAGACGTTCGAGGACGACGTCGCGGCCCTGCTGTGGTCCAGCTACGGCGGCCTGCGCAAGGGCGTCGGCTTCGGCGATATCATCACCGGCGCCGTCAACCCCTCCGGCAAGCTGACCGATACCTGGTACCAGGATGTCAACGACGACACCAGCAAGGAGTCCGATATCCCGAGCATCTACGACTACAACCTGTATGCCACCGACGGCTCCAACGGCCGCACCTACATGTACTACAAGGGCGAGAAGGCTCCGAGCTATCCCTTCGGCTATGGCCTGAGCTACACCACCTTCGAGTACAGCAACCTGACGATCGACAAGACTGCCTATGACGCCAACGATACCGTCAAGGTCAGCTTCGACGTCAAGAACACCGGCAACGTGGCCGGCAAGGAAATCACTCAGCTCTACATTGCGCAGCCCGAAGCTCCCGCCGAGCTCAACCGTCCGATCCGCCGTCTGGAAGGCTTCGAGAAGATCGAGCTCCAGCCCGGCGAGACCAAGACCGTTGAGATGGAGGTCGCGATCCCCGATCTGGCCTTCTTCGACGAGACCGACAAGCGCTTCGAAGTCGACACCGGCAAGTATCAGGTCCAGGTCGGCAAGGACAGCGCCTCGGCCAACCTGACCGCGGACTTCACCGTCTCCGGCGAGATGGACGTCTATCCCGTCCTGCTGACCGTCAAGGCCAACCAGGCCGGCGATACCGAGCAGGGCATCGAAGAGCGCGTGATCTTCGACAAGGGCGCCACCATCAACCCGCAGCTCACCATGGCGATGAACGACGAGAGCCTGTACGGCTACGTCATCGCCCATCAGAAGAGCCCGATCGACCAGGTCGCCTCCTCCGAGCTGCCTGCGGGCACCAAGGTCGGCTTCAAGTCCAACCGTCCGAGCGTCGTCTCCGTCAGCGAGGACGGCACCATCAAGGCCGTGAACGCCGGCGTTGCCACCGTCACCGCCTTTGCCAAGTACAAGGGCCGCATGGTCACCGCCGAGTTCGTCGTCTACGTTGAGGCCAACCCGTACCTCGACGGCATCACCCTCGACGGCAAGCCCATGGAGGGCTTCAGCCGCGAGAAGTTCGGCTATGAGCTGAACGCCGCCGATTACGAGACCGCCCCCGAGGTCGGCTATGTATCCAACACCGAAGGCCTGAACATCACGGTGGAACAGTTCTCCGGCATCCCGAGCGTGGCGACCGTCACCTCTGTCGATCCGGAATCCAACACCACCGCCGTGTACCGCATCGGCATCGGCAACCCGCCCGTCAGCACCGACTTCTCCGAGGGTTGGGACAAGGCCCAGGAGAAGGGCTGGACAGTCAAGGGCGAGAACGAAGTCACCGGCTTCGGCGAGAACGGCCTGACCCTCTCCGCCGAGGAAACGAACTTCTACTCCGAGCCCGCCTTCGGCGAATGGGCCGCCCAGACCAAGGTCACGCTGCCCGAGGCGCTGAGCGCCAATGGTCAGCAGGCCGGCCTGATCGTGAAGGACACCGACGACACCTACGTCAAGCTCGTCTATGAGCAGGTGACCTCCACCGGCTGGTGGGCCAGAACCAACTACTACGTCACCGCCTACAGCGTGGTGAACGGCGAAGAGGCCCAGGTGGCCCGCAGCGGCAACCTCGGCACGCTGAACGAGATGAACTTGCGCGTCATCAAGTCCGGCGGCGCCTACACCTTCGCCTACTCCGCCGACGGCGAGACCTGGACCGACATGTCCGGCACCGCCAAGGTCGGCATGGCCGATCCCAAGATCGGGCCGTACGTCTCCGGCATCGCCGCCACCTTCGACGGCATCAACATCTGCAAGGTCAGCGAGCTCTACCCGCGGCTTGCCTCCGTCAAGCTCAACGGCGCTCCGCTCACCGAATTCGATCCCGAGGTCTTCACCTACAACTTCGTGACCACGGAAGACGCCGCGGCGCCTGTCCTCGAGGCCACCGGAGCCGACGAGACCATCAAGGTCGAGATCACGCAGCTGGATACCGCCACCGGTGCGGCAAAGATCCGTGCCTACAACGATGTGACCGAGGCCATTTACAGCTTCTACTTCGATCTGGCTCCCGTCTCCGATTATCTCGCCGACGGCGCCATCGGCGATCGCTGGAGCATCGAGCGCGAGAACGCTGAGACCTACGGCATCGAAAAGGGCAAGGGCGTTGTCCTGCCGACGCAGCAGGGCGACATCCACGGTACCGGCGGCGCCTGGGAGAACTGCTTCACCATGCCTGCCCAGGGCAACTGGCAGGCGGTCGCGAAGATCGTTTACCCGAACGTCCCGACAGCCAACTATCAGCAGGCCATGTTCCTGGTATGGCAGGATGAGAACAACTACATCCGCATGAACTGCCAGACCAGCAACCTGAACATGGAGCCCGGCACGGAGCTGAACGGTTCCTTCAACGGCAACCTGGGCAACGGCGTTGCCCTGCCCGCGGAGGACGGCACCGTCACGCTGTACTTCATGATCGACAAGGCCGGCGACGACTACACCGTCGGCTACAGCCAGGACGGCGTCACCTTCACCAGACTGAACACCGTCAAGAACGTGAAGTTCGCCAACCCGAAGATCGGCCTGTTCGCCACCCAGAACAGCAGCTCCGCTCAGATGGATATGTACTACGAGTACGTGGCCGTCACCTGGCTCAACGGCGTTGAGCAGATGACCTATCCCGACATGCAGGCCTGGGCCGCGCAGAACGTTGCGGATTACATTGCCGCCGATCTGCCCGACGAGACCGCCGAGGATCTGGTCCTGAGCCCCGCGCCGCACGGCTATGAGATCACGCTCGAGAGCGCCAATCCCGCCGTGATCGACGCCGAAGGCAAGGTCACCCAGCCTGAGTTCGACACCAACGTCAAGGTCACCGTCAAGGCAGCCGACGCCAACGCGGAAGCCACTGCCGAAAAGACCATCAAGGTCAAGGGCAGCAACGGCCAGCCCGCAGTTGACAGGTCCGCCCTGGATAAGGCGATCGAAGACGCCGAGGCCGTGGAGAAGGACAAGTACACCGACGAGTCCGTCGCCGCCCTCGAGGCCGCTCTGGCCGACGCCAAGGCCGTGCCCGCAGACGCCGATCAGGCCGCTGTCGACGCCGCCGCTGCTGCGCTCCAGGCCGCCATCGACGCTCTGGAGCTCAAGCCCGAGACGCCCGACAGATCCGCTCTGGACGCTGCGATCGAGGCCGCCGAGGCGATCGACAAGAGCAAGTACACCGATGAGACCGTGGCCGCCCTTGACGAAGCCCTGGCTGCCGCCAAGGCCGTTCCCGAGGACGCCGATCAGGCCGCCATCGACGCTGCCGCCGCAGCACTCCAGGCAGCCATCGAAGGCCTGAAGGAGAAGGGCGGAGAGATCGTCGACGGCGAATGGGTCCTGGCCGACACCATTGAGCTCGGCAAGCCCTATGTGATCGTGGCCGACGGCAAGTACGCCATGACCAACCGTCAGGAGGGCCCGGCCCTGCGCACCTACGCGGGCAACGCCACCACGACGCTGGCCTCTGCGGCTGTCACCGTGGAAGGCGACAAGATCACCAGCGAGGTCACCGACGACATGCAGTGGACCTTCTCCGAATTCACCGGCGACGCCGCCTATGACGGACAGGCCCAGTACTTCATCCAGGATCTCGCAGGCGGCTACCTGCGCCGCGGCTCCGGCTCCAGCGGTCAGGGCGCCCAGCTCCTGGTTGAACCGCAGCCGTACTCCACCATCCGCTACAACGCATGGTCGTTCTATCCGTATCCCGAGCCTCCGCGCAAGGCTGCCGAGGGCGGTGCCGCCTATGCGATGTATGCCAACTCCGAGCGTGCCTACGGCACCGACTATCCGTTCTACGTCTTCGGCGGTGAGACCAGCTTCGATTCTCCGGGCCATGCCCAGCGTGATGAGAGTGATCCGTTCGCCTTCATCAACGAGGCCGACTGCTCGAAGATCCAGCTCTTCACCAAGGTCGAAAAGGCCGGCCTGGCGGACATCGACTTTACCGATCCCGCCGACGCCGACAAGTACGAGATCGTCGGCCAGTCCGTGAGCGCAGTGACCCCGGGCACCGGCCTGAACATGGAGTCCACGATGCAGGGCATCGAGCCTGCCGGCACGCACTGGCAGGAGGGCTACGACATGCTCCAGGGCGAAGACGCCAACACCCCCGTTGATATCATCAAGATCCCCGTTGCCGGCGATTGGACCGCAACGCTGAACTTCGACTTCAACGCGGGCGGCCAGGGCTACTACGAGTTCTTCGGCTTCTACGCCATGGAAGGCGAGGACTACCAGAACCTGGCAGGTATCCGCGGCGCCGACGGCGACATCCAGGACTTCCTGCGCCAGGATGGCACCATCTCCGCTGCGACCATGAGCGCCACCATCAACGACACCGGCATGCCGGCAGCCAGCGAGCACTGGTTCCGCATCCAGAAGGACGGCGACACCTACATCTGCTCCGGCTCCACCGACGGCGAGAACTTCACCGAGTTCTTCACCATCCCGAGCACCGGCGTTGACGCTGACTACCTCATCATCGACGCCTACTCCGGCATGGCCACCGGCTATACCTACAACCTGAAGAGCCTGAAGTTCGAAGGCGGCGGCTCCATTGTGCCCAAGCCTGCCGACAAGTCCGAGCTTGATGCAGCCATCGAATCCGCTGCCGGCCTCCTGGCGGACGACTACACGCCCGAGAGCTTCGCCGCGATGCAGGCTGCTCTGGACGCCGCCAAGGCCGTCCAGGCGGACGAGAACGCCAAGCAGGCCGACGTCGACAAGGCTGCGCAGGACCTCAAGGACGCCATTGCAGCCCTTGCGCCGGCGCAGAACAAGGCGGACAAGACCGCTCTGAACGAAGCCATCACCAAGGCCGACGCCGTCAATCCGAAGCAGTACACCGAGGATACTGCCAAGGCTCTGGCCGACGCTCTGGAGAAGGCCAAGGAAGTCCAGGCCAAGGACGACGCCACCCAGGCTGAGGTCGACGAAGCCGCCGAAGCTCTGAACGCCGCCATCGACGCGCTGGAGCCCTTCCGCTTCGACGACGTCAAGGACGAGAACAAGTTCTACTTCGATCCCGTCTACTG
>SVKO01000007.1 GCA_015068455.1 Oscillospiraceae bacterium
TTGGATTTAGCAGAAGAATTAGGATATGACCAAATAGCGGAGCTTTTACGGCAGAAGACAGGCGACGGTTCTCCGTCTTGAGATGCGCAGACATAGAACCGTCCCCTGTCCTCTCAACAACCGTCCCCTGTCCTCTCAACGAAGAGGTACATTTCCATGCGGGTGATCCTGTCCCAGAGCCATGGAACACGATTTTTTTGGAGGACAATAATAATGATTTTTGATAAAACGAATGCGCGGCTAATCAATACAAAAGAAGTATATCTTCACGATGATAGCTTCGTCGAATTCAGATTTGACCGCGTATCATATAAAGCAATTCTGTGCCTTTACAGCTATAAAAAGCACTGTTATGAGATCACTTTTCATGGCGTGATTGGGATCGAGATGACCTCCTGCGATTTTTGGGGACCTTCTCCTCATGTATCAGACTTTAGATTCATAGACGCGGATAATCGAATTCTTATCCCCAAGCTGATCGATGAAGAGAAGAAGAATCCTTTCCCGGGGTCTATGCCGATCAGCAATGAGAACTACATCGAGACCGTATTGACTTTTGCTTCCGGAGATCATTTCAGAATTGCCTGCGAATCAATTGAGATTGGCGACAATTACATAAAAATGCCTAAAGAACCAGATGAAAACGACTTTCGGCTCGCTCTCTTGAAGGCAATAAACAACGCATAATACGGGGGACGGTTCTGCGTGTTGACCTGGGTAGCAGGAAGACGCTTCCCCGTCCTAACTAAACGCCATCGTTTGACCATTTCATTCCACCGAGATTCGGCGGGCGGGGGACAACCCCGCCCGCCGATGAGAAGTATTGACGCGAAAACTGACATGACAACCCGCCCGGACTGCATCACGCAGCGCCGGGCGGGTTTTTCGATTTCTTCGGCAGGATCATCCCGGCGGAATTCTGCGGCCGGCGGCCTACACCGCGGCATTTACGGCAGGATATTCCGGATCCCCTCGCAGATCCGGCGGGCAATGCGGGGATTGTTCATCGTATACAGATGGATCCCGTCCGTGCCGCTTGCCAGCAGGTCGATGATCTGGCTCAGTGCGTACGCCATCCCGGCGTCAAAGAGCGCATCCTCCCGGTCGGCATACAGGTCAACG
This sequence comes from Oscillospiraceae bacterium, assembly GCA_015068455.1. Classification (GTDB taxonomy): domain Bacteria; phylum Bacillota; class Clostridia; order Oscillospirales; family Oscillospiraceae; genus SVMC01. The sequence continues at coordinate 1,123 of SVKO01000007.1, forward strand.
ATCCTCTGAAACCGTTCGGGAAAGGAGGTATTGCACATGGCGATCATTCTCTTGATCTGGGCTGCCTTGACCACCGGCATGATGCCGGGAATGACGGGGACGCTGATATCCGCAATCGCGCATTTTTCCTTAAAATCGTAGAAAAGACGGTTGTCGAAAAACAGTTGGGACAGCAGGACCTCCGTCCCGGAGCAAACCTTTGTCTTCAGATGGCGGATCTCGGAAACCATGTCCGCCGATTCCGGATGCCGTTCGGGATAGCAGGCGCCGAGAATGCAGAAGTCATATTTTTCCCTGAGGTACGACGCCATGTCGGAGGCATGGGAGAAATCATTTTTTCGGGGAATATCCTCCCGGACGTCGCCGCGGAGCGCCAGGATGTTTTCAATGCCGGCGTCGCGGAGGACGTCGGCAAAGGCGTCGATTTCCTCTCTGTCGTAATACAGGCACGTCAGGTGGACGACCGGCTCCACCCCGTACTGCTCCTTGATCTTGCGCGCCAGCTCGATCGTTTTGTTGCAGTTGCTGCTTCCGCCCGCGCCGAAGGTCACGCTGATATAATCCGGCTTCAGCTCGCACAGCACTTCCAGCGTTGCATCGATATTGCGGAGCTCCTCGTTCCTTTTGGGCGGGAAGATCTCAAAGGAAAGAGTTCTTCCCCCGTTTTTGTAAATATCCGATACCTTCATGGCTGCCGCCTCTTTACCGCGCTTCCTTCCGGATGATCTGCGCCGCCTTGACCAGGTTGATGAGGCTGGCTTCCGTTTCCCGTTCTCCCCTGGTCTTTAAACCGCAGTCGGGATTCACCCACAGCTTGTCGTCGGGAACCTTCTTTCGCATCCTGCGGAGCGCCGTTACGATCTCATCCACGGAGGGGATCCGCGGCGAATGGATATCGTATACGCCGGGGCCGGTTTCGGTTTCAAAGTGACACGCGTTCAGCGCGTCCAGGATCTGCAGATCGGATCTGGAGGCCTCGAAGGTAATCACGTCCGCGTCCATATCGTCGATCGCCGGAATGATATCCGTGAATTCGCTGTAGCACATATGGGTATGGATCTGCGTTTCCGGTTTTACGCCGCTGTGCACCAGACGGAACGCGGGAATGGCAAAGTCCAGATAGTCTTTGTACCAGTCGGATTTCCGCAGGGGGAGCTTTTCGCGGAGGGCCGCCTCGTCGATCTGGATGATGCGTATCCCGTTTGCCTCCAGATCCAGGACTTCGTCCCTGATGGCCAGGGAAATCTGCGTGATCGACTCCCGGATGCTGATATCCTCCCTCGGGAAAGACCAGTTCAGAATGGTGACAGGTCCGGTAAGCATTCCCTTTACGGGCCTGTCTGTCTGGGACTGGGCATATACCGCCCATTCGACGGTGATCGGCTTCTTCCGGCTGACGTCTCCCCAGATGACCGGCGGTTTTACGCAGCGGGTGCCGTAGGACTGCACCCAGGCCTTCTGCGTGAAAAGGAAGCCGGACAGGGATTCCCCGAAATATTCGACCATGTCGTTGCGTTCGTATTCGCCGTGCACCAGCACATCCAGACCGATGCTCTCCTGCCACTGTACGGCGCGTTTGATTTTTTCGCGGTTGAATTCTCTGTACTGCTCCTCGCTGATCTCTCCCTTTCGGAACGCGGCGCGGTTCTTCTTCACATCCTGCGTCTGCGGGAAGGAGCCGATGGTGGTCGTCGGGAAAATCGGAAGCTCCAGCGCCTTCTTCTGGATCTGTTCGCGTTCTTTGCGTTCCGGGGATCTGGTATAGTCGGCGTCGCTGATCCGGGCCAGGCGTTTTTTCACTTCGGGATCAGCGCAGTCCCTTCCCTCCGAAAACAGCTTTTCGTTGTCAAGAAATGCCGGTGCGGTTTCGGAGTCCTCTTCTTCGGCAAGCTGGGCCAGCTCCCGGAGCTCTCCCAGTTTCTCCGCCGCGAAGGCAAAGTGCTTTTTGTAAGCGTCCGGAAGCCGGTCCTCGCCCTCCAGCGTATACGGCACGTGCAGCAGGGAGCAGGAGGTGGAGAGCACCGTATTGACGCCTTTGTCCCTCAGGGCTCTCAACACAGCCAAGGTGGCCGCATAGTGATTTCTCCAGATGTTTTTTCCGTTGACCAGTCCGGCAAACAGTATTTTGTCCTTCGGGAACCCGTATCGATCGATGAGGCCGGCGGTCTGCCTTCCCTCCACAAAATCCAGTCCGATACCGTCAAAGTCCAGGCCGGTCAGTGTCTCATAGACGTCGCGCACATCGCCGAAATAAGTCTGGAGAAGGACTTTGACGCTTCCTTTCTCCGCGAGGATCCCCTGATAAAGGCGCTTGATGAAATCCCGGTCGTTCCCGTCCAGATCCCTGACAAATGCCGGCTCGTCAAACTGGACCCATCCGGCACCGCGCTTTTCCAGTCCGCGGAGGATCTCTCGGTAGACCGCCGTGACAGCCACCAGATAGTCTTCCCGCGTCTTCTTCCCGGTATATCTGCAGAGGGAAAGCAGCGTATAGGCGCCTGTCACAACCGGCTTTGTTTCCGTACCGTCCGCCCTGGCCTGCGCATATTCGTCAAAAATCTTGGAGCCGGAAAGGCGGATCTCCATATCGTCCTCCAATTCGGGGACGATATAATGGTAATTGGTGTTGAACCACTTTTTCATGGCCAGCGCCTTCACATCGCCGTTTTCCCCCTGATAGCCCCTCGCCATTGCGAAATAGGTGTCCATCTGTGACAGCCCAAGATCTCTGTATCTCTTCGGCACAATGCCGCACAGGACTGCCGTATCCAGAAGGCCGTCATAGAAGGAAAAGTCATTGGATGTGATGAAATCCACACCTGCTTCCTTCTGGCTGCGGATGTGCGCGGCGCGCAGCTCCCCTGCGGCAGCCGACAGCTCGCCGGGCCCGATTTCGCCTTTGAAGTATTTTTCAGAAGCATATTTCAGCTCCCTGCAAGCTCCGATCCTCGGATAACCGACAACTGATGTCAACATATTTCCTCTCTCCTTTTCCGTTTTGATCTTTACGTAGTATAAACCCATCGACTTTCTGGGTAAAATATTTATTATTTGCGGATCACCATAGATTTTAGCTATGGCATGTGATATAATGCTCCTGTAAACTATTTTCGGAGGACGGGTTATGACGCTGAAACAACTGCAGTATATCGTTACGATCGCCGATACGGGCAACATCACGGAAGCGGCCAAAAGACTGTTCATCGCGCAGCCGAGCCTGACGGCCGCCGTCCATGAACTGGAGAAGGAATACGGGATCACCATATTCTTTCGCGGGAACAAGGGCGTAAAGCTGACGCCGGACGGCGATGAATTCCTGGGCTATGCGAGGCAGGTGCTGGAACAGACCAAGCTGATCGATGCGCGCTACACCGGTGAATACAAGGGCAAACAGCGGTTCTGCGTTTCCGCGCAGCACTATTCCTTCGCCGTCGAAGCCTTTGTAGAGCTGCTCAGGGCGTTCGGAGGCGATAAATATGAATTCCACATGCGCGAAACGCAGACCTATGAGATCATCAGCGACGTGGCGCATCTGCGCAGCGAGATCGGGATCCTGTATATGAATGATTTCAACGAAAACATCCTGAAGAAAACGCTGAAGGACAATAACCTGTCGTTTACCAGGCTGTTTATTGCCAAACCGCACGTTTTCATCGGGAAAGATTCGCCGCTCGCAGGGAAAAAGGCGCTTACCCTCGATGATCTGAAGCCGTATCCGAGGCTTTCCTATGAGCAGGGCAGCCATAACTCCTTTTATTTTTCGGAAGAAATCCTGAGCACGGCGGACTGTGACAAGGAACTGGTGGTCTGTGACCGCGCATCTCTATTCAATATGCTGGTCGGTTTGAACGGCTATACGATCTGCAGCGGTGTGATCAGCAAGGAATTGAACGGGCCGAACATCATAGCCAAACCGCTGAAGGTGAATGATCATATGGAGATCGGCTATATTCTTCCGGGCAACATTCCTCCTTCTCTGCTCACCAGGGAATACATCGAAATATTGAAGAGGCTGGTACATTGAGATCCCGGGGGCAAAACTGACAACCCGCCCGGCGCTGCATCACACAGCGCCGGACGGGTTGTTCAGTTCGACGGCCCTTTTTTACAAAAAGCGGCGGGGCTGCAAATGCAGCCCCGCCGGGGTTTATTTGTCAGTCAAATCGTTTGCTTCCGCCGCGGGATCAGTTCTGGGTGGCGCGGAACAGGAAGGTCACGACCTGGCCTCTGGTACAGGTGGCGTCCGGACCGAAGGCAGTGTCGCTCAGGCCCTTGGTGACTTCGTTCTCCACGGCCCACGCCACGGCCTTCATGTAGTAGCCGTTGGGGTTCACGTCCGTGAACGGCGTTTGCGTGCTCTTGGGCGCGGGTTCGCCCTTGAAGCGCCACAGGAAGGTCACGATCTGGCCTCTGGTGCAGGTGGCGTCCGGGCCGAAGGTGGTGTCGCTCAGGCCCTTGGTGACTTCGTTCTCCACGGCCCAGGCCACGGCCTTCTCATAGAAGGCGCCCGGCTTGAGGTCGGTGAACGGGGTCTGCGTGCTCTTGGGCGCGGGCTCGCCGGCGGCACGCCACAGGAAGGTGACCACGTGGCCTCTGGTGCAGGCATTGTCGGGACCGAAGTGGGTATCGTCGGTGCCCTTGGTGATCTGGGGCGTATGCTCATAGGCCCAGTAGACGGGATCGAAATAGAACTTGCCGGGATCCTTCACGTCCTCGAACAGGAAGTCGTCGGGCAGGAGCTCCAGGGCGGCATAGGCGTCCAGAATGGCCTGGGCCGCGGCGTCCACCTCCGCCTGGGTGGCGGCGGGGTTGTCGCGGATCACACGGCCCGCCGCAACCGCAGCCTGGAAGGCGTCCACGGATTCGGGGGTGTAGTTCGTGGTCGTGATGAACTCGTAATCCCGGATGGCTTTTTCCAGGGCGGTCTTGTCCGCCTCGGGGGGAATGTCCGGACCGCCGCCGGAGAAGGTCAGGGACTTCAGGGTGAACTGATAGCCCTCGGTCATGCCGGTGTAGGCGTCGATGAGGATCTGGTCGGCCTCGATGCCGGAATCGGCATAGGAGAACATTTCGGTGAATTCCTCGCCGTCGGCGCTGCGATAGCAGGTGTAGGTGGTCCCCGCCTTCTCGATGCGCAGGAAATAGGTGCCGGCGGAGGCGAAGCCGGGCGTGGAGTTGACGCCGTCCTCATCCTCATGGGTGATGGTTCCGTCGTGGCGCTCAAAATTCTGCATCGCGCCGTCGCCGCCGCGGATGCCCAGCATATTCCGGTTGTCGCCGCCCTCGGAGGCGAAGAATGCAAAGAACTGATAGTAGCCGTTGGCAGCGGAGCCGGCGCTGAACTCCACCTCCAGGGTGGCGGTCCAGTCGTCGGATACGGCCACCTTGACCACGTCGTGATCCGCCTCGGCAATGCTCTGCTTGGCGGGCTCCACGCCGCCCTGGGTGGATACCAGGGTCAGTCCCCTGCCCGCTTCGATGGCGCTCTGCTGCTGCCCGGCAAGCTGGAACTTTCCGGCGTCATCCGGGTTCGTGAAGTCGATGTCCTCGGGCAGAGTGCTGCCGGTGGGGCGGATGCGCTCGGTCTTGGTTTCCCCGCAGCGCCTGCAGGTATAGGTGCGCACGCCGGGGGCGGTGGCGGTGGGCTCTACGGTGACGGTTCCCTCGTCCCAGTCGTGGCCCAGGGCCTCGATGGTCTGCACCTCCACGAAATCGCAGCGGGAACAGGTGCGGGTGCGGGCGCCGGCCTCAGTGCAGGTGGCGTCCCTGGTCTGGGCCCATTCGCCGAAGTCGTGGCCCAGGGCGCAGGGGTCGTCCTCCTGGGACAGCTCCTTGAAAGTATAGCCGTAGGTGTTGGCATAGGTCTCGGCGGTGGAGCCCTTGTGGCCGAAGATGATGGTGGTGCCGGGCACGCCGAGGGTGAGATCGGACTCGCCGAATACGCAATTCTTGCTCATGACCTTCACGGCCTTGAGGCCCGTGCAGCCCTGGAACGCGTCGACCTGGACCAGGCTGACGCCCTCGGGGATGCGGACCTGCTCGAGGCCGGTGCAGCCCTGGAACGCGGCCCAGCCGATGGTCTGCAGGCTGCCGGGCAGGGTCAGCTCCGTCAGACCGGCACAGTTGCGGAAGGCGAAGTCCGGGATATCGAGGAGGTTGCCGGTGATTTTCAGTTCGGTCAGGCCGCCGCAGTTCTCAAAGGCGGCCTGTGCGATGGCGGTGACCGTGACAGGGATCTCATAGGCGCCGGTCTTGCCGCAGGGGCACTGCAGGATGCGGGTCTTTTGCTTGTTGCACAGCACGCCGTCGTCGCTGGCATAATTGGGGTTGGCGGGATCGACCCCGATGGCAGCCAGAGCGGGGCAGTCGGCAAAGGCCTTGGAGCCGACGCCGGTGACCTTGGCGCCCACGGTGACGCTCTCCAGGCCGGTGCGGCAGAAGGCATTGTCGCCGATGGCGGTGACGCTGTCGGGGATCGTGACGCTCTTGAGGCCCGTGCAGCCCTGGAAGGCCTTGTCGCCGATGGCCTTGATGCTGGAGGGGATCTCCAGGGAAGTCAGACCGGTGCAGGAGGCAAAGACCTCCTCGCTGAGCTCGGAGATACCGGCGGGGATCCTCAGCTCCGTCAGATTGTCGCAGGAGCAGAAGGCGCCGTATTCGACGGCCTTGACGGTGTCGGGAATGGTGACGGCCGACATGTCGCAGTCGTTGAATGCCGCCATGCCGATGCGGGTGACGCTCTGCGGGATGACCACCGGGTCCGTCATCCAGAAGCGGACGAAGGCAAAGCTGCCAATGGAGGTCAGTCCGTCGGGCAGGATGAGGGTTTTGACCTGCCGGCGGATATCCTGCCAGTCCGGATTGCCGACCGCCTCATAGTCGTCCATGGCGCCGCTGCCGGTGATGGTCAGGGTGCCGGAGGCCTCATCGAAGCTCCAGTTGAGGTTCGCGCCGCATTTGCCCGTCTGCTCTGCCGCCCGGACGCCCGGCGTCAGTTGGGGCAGAAGCGCCAGGATCATTGTCAAAACCAAAAGCAGGGATAAAAACCGTTTCTTCATAAGGTTCTTCCTTCCTATGTATATTTCAACCGGCACGATCAGCGCCGGCGCAGTGAGCTCTGCCGCAATATACGGCATATTCATTTTGCATATACATTATACCAAGAACCGGGTAAGACGGCAATGTGCGGGCTGAAAAATATGCCTGTCAGAATGATAGAATTTTCGCCGATTGTTTTGTATCTTTCCACAAAGCGGGTGAAAATCCTACTCTTCCGGCAAAACTTGTCTGAAAAAATCGGAAAAAGACAATCCGCTCTGAGTTCTTCAGATCTCAGAGCGGCTTTCTTATGGATGGATGATTCCCGTCATTCCGTTGTGCCGAGCGCAGAAAGCTGCCCGGCAGTGAGCTTCCCGCGCGCAAGCAGCGAGGCCACCAGCTGCTCGGGGCGGTCGGCATAGTACCGCCCGATCAGGGCGTCAGCCTCCTGCTCTCCCACCCAGTCCCGGGACACCAGGGAATAACAGTGGAACTTGGGCTCTTCTCTGCGGATATAGCCCTTTTGGATGCAGCGGGATATGATGGTATAGGTCGTGGTCTTGCTCCATCCAATGCTGTGCCGCAGCGCCTCCGCCAAACTCTTTGCGGTGATCCCCTCTTCTGCCCAGACCAGGTTCAAAACGCGGTATTCGGTTTCTGCCAGCCTCATCATTCCTCTTCCTTTCTCAAACGCGGCTGTGTATTGCGTTATCTTGTGTTAATTATACCGCACAGGAACACGAGATTCAACCACAAATTACATTTTTTAGCAGTTTTTGCCACGGCCGGCGGCTTATGCTGTCCCATAAACTTGGCAGGACCTGAGGGGGCAAGCAATGGCGGGGCTGCCGAAGCAGCCCCGCCGGGGTTTGTGCCTATGTCAGCTTGGTTTGATGCTCAAATCAAGCCGATGGGGGTTGTGGACTCAGTCCTTCGTTGCACGGAAGAGGAAGGTCACGACCTGGCCTCTGGTGCAGGTGGCGTCCGGACCGAAGGTGGTTTCGGTCATGCCCTTCGTGACATCGTTCTCCACGGCCCAGGCCACGGCGTTCTCATAGAAGGCGCCGGCCTTGAGGTCGGTGAACGGGGTCTGCGTGCTCTTGGGTGCGGGTTCACCCTTGAAGCGCCACAGGAAGGTCACGATCTGGCCGCGGTTGCACTTGCCGTCGGGTGCGAAGGTGGTGTCCGTCATACCCTTGGTGATGCCTTCCTCCACCGCCCAGGCTACGGCCTTCTCATAGAAGGCGCCGGGCTTGAGGTCGGTGAACGGGGTCTTCGTGCTCTTGGGCTCCGGCTCACCGGCGGCACGCCACAGGAAGGTCACCACGTGGCCTCTGGTGCACGGATCGTCCGGACCGAAGGTGGTCGCGGTCTTACCGTTGGTGATCTGCGGCTCTGCGTAGTAAGCCCAGTAGACGGGATCGAAGTAGAACTTGTTCTCGTCCTTGACGTCGTCGAAGCGGAAGGGCTCCAGCGCGTCGATGGCGGCGTTCAGAGCTTCGGCGGCTTCGTCGACCTCAGCCTGGGTGGCGTCGTCCTTGGCCTGGACTTCCTTGGCCTTCTCCAGAGCGTCGGCCAGGGCCTTGGCAGTATCCTCGGTGTACTGCTTCGGATCGACGGCGTCGGCCTTGGTGACGGCCTCGTCCAGTGCGGTCTTGTCGACCGCGCCCTTCTTCACCAGGCCGTCAACGGCATTGTTCAGAGCAGCGGCGGCTCTGTTGACCTCGGTCTGGGTGACGCCTTCCTTCGCCAGCGCATCTTCAGCAGCCTTGAGGGCGGCCTCCATGGCGGCGACAGATTCGTCGGTGTATTCTGCCTTGTCGATGGCCTTGGCAGCTTCGATGGCTGCAGCCAGCGCCGTGGTATCGACCTCGCCGACTTCACCGTCGCCGAAGGCGGCGGGATTCCACAGGTACTCCTCGCACCAGATGCGGAACATCTGGCACCAGGTGTTGAAGTCATGGTTGCCGGTGACGGTCTTGTAATCGCAGAAGATACCCTGCGCCTTCAGGTTTTCAACACTCTGAGGCGCGCTGGCGGTCCAGCCGAAGTCATCGGTGCCGCCGCCGAACAGGATGTGGGCATACTCGATGCCGGGCACGCCGGCGTTCACGCTCACGCCGCCGGACCACGGGCCGTAGTAGCCGAACTTCTCCGCGTCGGTCTGGGCATTGATGATGTTCTGCGTGTTCATGGAGCCCATGCTAAGGCCGCCGAAGGCGCGGTCCATCTTATCCTTCGAGACGTTGTAGTTCTCCAGGACGAAGGGCAGGACCACGTTGAACAGGTTGGCGTAGGCGTCGGAGGTGCCGCCGAGCTGGTTGGCGTTGGTCGTCGGGGAGACGATGACTGCGGGCTCGGTGCGGCCCTCGGCCGCCAGGTTGTCCATGATCTTCTGGACGGAGCCGATGTTCATCCAGTCGGACTCGTCCTGTCCGCCGCCGTGGAGGATGAAGATCAGCTTGTAGGGATCGGCGCGCTCGGCGTCGTAGCCGTAGGGCAGATACACGCCGATGTGCTGGGTGGCGCCGTCGATCTGGATAGGCACGTAGCTCCAGGTGCCGACCTTGCCGTCGGTTCTGGGATTCTCGGCCTCGCGGAGCTTCAGGACCTCATAATCCTGCTTCTCGTCGTACGGGACATACAGGTAGTTGTAAGCGTTCTTCTGCTGGGCCGTCGGGCTCCAGATCGGGGTGTTGGCCGGGTCGGGCAGCATGGTGGTGCTGCTGCCGACGGTGTACCAGTACTGGTTGGCGCCGCAGCACAGCGGCAGCTCGTAGTACCAGTAGCCGTTGCCAAGATCCTGCATCTCGGCCTTGAAGCCGGCGCCGCGCATGAATCCGGGTCTGTAGTCCTGCGGATCATAGGTGGCAGTGTCGGAACGGTCGGCGTCGTTGTGCAGGCTGATGTCGCCGTTGAAGTATACCTGCTGGCCGGAGTCGTTCTTGTAGACGAAGCGGGCGGTGTAGCCGGTGGGCGAATCGGGATCCTTGACCAGGGTGTAGCCCTCCTCCAGGTTGTTGGGCAGCAGGGTCTTCTTGGACTTCTCGCCGCAGCGGGAGCAGATGATCTCCTGCTCGCCGAACTCGGTGTCGGTGGGGGCGACGAGGATCTCGCCGTCGACCCAGTCATGACCCAGGGCGGGCACCTTGTCGGTGGTCTTGGTCTTACCGCACTTGGAGCAGGTCTGCAGGGTGTAGCCGCCCTCGGTGCAGGTGGGCTCCACGACCTCGGAGACCCAGTTGTGCTCGCACGGGCCGCCGCCTTCACCCTCGATGATCAGGCTATCCAGCGTGAAGGTGAAGCCGGTACCTCTGCCGGAGTATGCGTCGATGATCAGCTTTTCCGCATTGATGCCGGTATCCTCAAAGGAGAACATCTCCTCGAAGTTCTCGCCGGCGTCGTTGGAACGGGAGCACACGTAGGTTGTGCCGGTCTTCTGGATCTGGAAATAGTAGTCGTTTGCAGAGCTGAAGCCGGGCGAACTGGCGAGATCCGTGTCTGCAGTGATGTTGCCGTCCGTTCTGATGAAGTCCTGGAATGCGCCGTCACCGCCGCGGATGCCGACCATGTTCTGATAGTCGTCGCCCTGCGCGGCGTAGAAGCCCAGGAATGCCCATGCGCCGCTGCCGCCGTTGGGCTCGAAGTGGAACTTCAGGCTGGCAGTCCAGTCGCCTTCTTCGATCGGGATCTCAATCAGGTTCTCGGGCGTGTTGCTCTGCGCTTCGCTCAGGTTCGGGTTTGCCGATCCGTTCTGACCGATGCTGGGCTCGACGCCGTTGACGGTGCAGGTAATCGTTCTGCCGTCCTCGGACTGGGGAGCGCCGCCCTCGGTCTCGCCGATGATCTCATATTTCACGTTGTCGGCGGGATCACTGAAGTCGATGGTCACGCTGCTGCCGCCGGCGGGCTCATAGAGCTTGATGGAGCTGCCGGTGGTCTGGGGATCCCAGGCGGAAGCGTACAGGGTGTTGAAGCCGGTCTCCGCGCCGACCATGGCGTAGTAACGGCCGGTGGAGCCGTTCAGGTAGAGGGTGTAGGCATCGTCCTCTGCCTCACGCGCGGTCAGGGACCAGGTGTAGAAGCGCTGGTCGGTGACATTGTACTCGCCGAGGGACAGCGGCGGCGTATTGCTGCCGGAGCCGCGGCGCAGGTTCTGGCCGTCGGCGCTGGTGATGAGATACGTGGCGTTCCCATCCGTGGCTGCATCGGCGCCCTCCGCCTCTTCGAAGGTCCACAGCATATCCGCGGTGACCTCGCTGGTGATGACGTCGCCCTCAATGGTGACAGCCGTCGCGCCGAGGGTCGTGTCGCCGGGCTGGCCGTTGAGCGCGTAGGCGTCGCCCGCCACGATGACGTAGGTGCCGCCGGGCACAAATTCGGAGGCCAGCACATACTTGCCGGCGGGCTGCGGTGCGGGCTTCTCCTTCAGGCCGTCGATGGCAGACTTCAGCGCCTCAACAGCGGCATCGACAGCGGCCTGATCGGCGGCCTCGTCTGCCTGAACGGCCTTGGCGGCTTCCAGTGCAGCGTCGAGGGCGGCGGCGGTCTCGTCGGTGTACTTGCTCGTGTCGATGGCCTCGGCCTCGGTGACGGCTTCGTCCAGAGCAGCCTTGTCAACCTCAGGCTCGGACAGTGCATAGAACGTGATCCTGGAGGTGTTCTCACTGTTCATAAATGCGAACGGATCCTCCGCGGTACGGTGGCTCAGCGGGCTCGGGATATCGAAGCCGGCCTCGGAGCCGTGGATGCGGGCTGCATAGTCGCTGCCGTACTCTCTCTCGGAGTTGACATACAGGCAGAATTCCGTGCCTCCATCCTCGGCAGCCTGGGTGGTGATCTCCGCGGGCTCATAGGCCTTGGCGGACCAGGTGTTGTAACGCATGGTCGCATGGGGCGCATCGGCCAGGATCAGGCCGGAATTGCCTCTGCTCATGCTGCCGCGCTGCAGGTACTTGCCGGCGGCATCCTGGATGAAGTAGACGGGCTGCTCGTCGTAGGCCGTCAGGCTTCCGGATGCGTCGGTGAAGGTCCACAGCATGGACTCGTCCACCGCAGAGGTGATCTTGCCGTCCTCGATGGTGACGGGCGTCGCGCCGCGGGTGGTATTGCCGGTGCCATAGGTGGCCAGGCCGGGTACCTCGGTGTTGTTCAGGGCGAAGGCGTCATCGGCCACGATGATGTAGGTTCCACCGGGCTCGATCGCATCCACGACCTTCCAGTCGCCGGCGGGCAGGGGCTCGCTCTTCTCCTTCAGGCCGTCAATGGCAGCCTGCAGGGCAGCGGCGGCGGCGTCGACGGCGGCCTGATCGGCGTCCGCGGAAGCCTGAACGGCCTTGGCGCTCGCCAGCGCAGACTCGAGGGCGGCGACGGTCTCGTCGGTGTACTTGGTCTTGTCGATGGCTTCAGCCGCGGTCACGGCCTCGTCCAGGGCAGTCTTGTCGACGGGCTCGGCCTTCTCTTCCAGGCCGGCAATGGCGGCCTGCAGAGCAGCGGCGGCGGCGTCAACGGCGGCCTGATCGGCGTCCGCGGGAACGGCCTTGGCGTCAGCCAGGGCGGCCTCAAGGGCGGCCACAGACTCGTCGGTGTACTTGTCCTTTTCGACTGCTTCGGCGTCTTCGATCGCCTTGTCAAGGGCAGTTCTGTCGACCTCGGGGACGGTGCCGTCGCCGGCGACCTTGACGGTCTTGGCCTCGGCAGAAGCGGTGGTATCGCCTTCGGTGACCTTGACGGTGACCTGAACGTCGGTGGTCTGGGCAGGCTTGGTAACCTTGCCCTCGGCGTCGATGATGCCGGCGGGCTCGGTGACCAGCTCCACGGTATAGCCGTGGGGCGCCTTGCTCAGGGTCAGGTCTTCGGCAGTCTCGGCGGGCAGATCGGCGGCGATGTAATCCGCGGCGTTCTGCGCAGCCCAGGTGAGCATCTCGGCGTCGGTCTTGACGGTCTCGCCGCCGAGGCCGGTGACGGCCACATACTCGAAGGCCAGCTCCACGGGCTCCATGTAGTTGTTGGAGCCGGGCTGATAATCCTGCGTGCAGAATACGGCGACCTTGACGTCGGTCAGCGCAGCCTCATACACACCTGCGGACGTCCACTCCTTCGCATCGGTGGAGTAGGTGATGGTGTAGGTGTTGCCGGTCTTGTTGATCTTGAAGTACATGGTCATGGACCCGTCTTCCGCAGCGGGGATGGCGCCGTCCTTCGCATTGGCGTTCTGGTTGACGGCCACGCCGTTCTTCTCATAGAAGGGCTCGATGCGGCGGCCGGCATCCTGGCAGTTCATGCGGACGTAGTTGTCCTCATCCTGCCATGCGATGAACTGGACCTGCTGATAATGGCCCTGGGGCACCGCGGGATAGAAGGCCTTGGCCACGACTTCCCAATCGCCGCCGCCGGACATGGTGAACATATTGGACCATGCGCCGGGCGTCGCGGTCTGATAGATGGAGTTGTGCTGGGTGGGCATCACGAGGCCCATGCCCTTGTCGAAGCGATAGTACTTGAAGGGTTCTTCCTCGGTGGCTTCCTTCACCTCGTTGAGGATGGTCCACTGGCCTTCGTTCATATCGCCGTCGGCGAAGTAGTCGTCCTTCGGGCCGTAGTCGAAGCCGATCGTATAGACCTTTTCGCCCTTGCTGCTCTTGGCGACGACCTTGGCCGCGCCGGGGACAGAATCGGCCTGGGTGACCTCGACGGTGGTCTCGTCGTTGCCGGCGGTGGCCGCAACCACAGGCGCAGCCGCGCCGTCCGCCACAGCAAAGGCATAATACTTGACCTTGGGATCGAAGCCCTCGATGGCTTCGCCGTCCACGGTGATCGCGGCGACCTCGGGCTTGAGGCCGGGCGTCGGCTCTCTGGTCTCGATCTCAAGATTCTTGAGGGTGAACAGCCAGGAGGTGTTGCCGCCCCACTGAGAACTGGCGGTCTTGTAGGCGTCGATCACGATGTACTCGGCGTCGACCTCCACATCCTCCAGTTCAAACAGCTCGGTGAATGCCTCGCCGTCGGTGGAGTAGGAAGCGGTGTAGGTGTTGTCGGTCTTGTCCAGACGCAGCCAGTAGGTGCCGCCGGCGGTGAAGCCGCCGCCGGAGAACGAACCGGTGTCGATCGTGCCGTTCTGGCGCTGGAAGTCGTTGAAGGAGGAGTTGGTGCCGCGGATGCCGACCATATTCTGATAGTCGTCGCCTTCCATTGCCATGAAGCCGAAGTAGGTGTTGCCCGCAGCCCAGGAGCTGACGTTGTTCGCGTTGAAGTCCAGCTGCAGGGTCGCGGTCCAGTCCTTGGACACGGGGACCTTGATGAGATCCTTGGGATCCGTCGCAGCGGGCGTATTGCCCCAGCCGCCGGAGTAGGGCTCATCAAAGGTGTCGGCGGTGGGAGTCAGGGTGACGCCCGTTCCCTCGACGACCTCGGCGGTGTCCTTGTTCACGACCTCATACTTTTCAGCATCGGCGGGATCGGTGAAGTCGATGCCGGTGAGTTCAGGCTCCACAGGGGGCTCGCCGTCACCGAAGGCCCACGGCTGCCACAGGTAGTCCTCGCACCAGATACGGAACATCTGGCACCAGGTGTTGAAGTCATGGGCGCCGGTGACCGTCATGGCCTTGCAGAAGACGCCCTGATCGGCCAGGCTCTGCACCTGATCCGGCGCGTTGGCGCCCCAACCGAAGTCGTTGCTGCCGCCGGCGAACAGGATGTGGGCATATTCGATGCCCTTGGCCGTCGCCTGCACGCTGACGCCGCCGGACCACGGGCCGTAGTAGCCGAACTTCTCAGCCTCGGTGTCGGCGTTGATGATGTTCTGGGTGTTCATGGAGCCCATGGACAGGCCGCCGAAGGCGCGGTCCATCTTGTCCTTGGACACGTTGTAGTTCTCTTCCACGAAGGGCAGAACCACGTTGAACAGGTTGGCGTAGGCGTCGGACGTGCCGCCGAGCTGGTTGTTGTTGGTGGTCGGCGAGACGATCACAGCGGGCTCGGTGCGGCCCTCGGCCGCCAGGTTGTCCATGATCTTCTGGACGGAGCCGATGTTCATCCAGTCGCACTCGTCCTGTCCGCCGCCGTGGAGGATCCAGATGGTCTTGTAGGGCTCGGCTCTCTCGGCGTCGTAGCCGTAGGGCAGGTAGACGGCAATGTGCTGCGTCTGACCGGCGATTTCGATGGGCACATAGCTCCAGGTACCGACCTTATCGTCGGTTCTGGGATTCTCGGCCTCGCGGAGCTTCAGGACCTCATAATTCTGCTTCTCCGCGTCGTACGGGACGTAGATGTAGTTGTAGCCGTTCTTCTGCTGTGCGGTCGGGCTCCAGACCGGGCAGTTCGCCGGGTCGGCGATCATGGTGCTGGAACCGGGCAGGGTGAACCAGTACTGGTTGGCGCCGCAGGCCAGAGGCACGCTGTAGTACCACAGACCGTCGGCAACCTCTTCCATCGGTACGGGGCCGTAGCCGGCGCCGCGCATGAGGCCGGGTCTGTAGTCCTGCGGGGCGTAGGTGGTGGTGTCGGTGCGGTCGGCGTCATTGCGCAGGCTGATGTCGCCGTTGAATTCCACAGCCGCGGCTTCCTTGTTCTCATACAGGAAGTGCGCGGTATAGCCGGTGGGAGAATCGGGATCGGCAACCACCGTCGGGCCCAGCTCGTACTCGGCGGGCAGCAGGGTCTTCGTGGACTTCTCGCCGCAGCGGGCGCAGATGATCTCCTGCTTGCCGTACTCGGTCTGTCCGGCGGGGGTGATGACCTCGCCGTCGGTCCAGTCATGGCCCAGGGCGTCGGTGCGGTCGTCAATGATCTCGGTGCCGCAGTCAATGCACTTGTAGGTGGTGAAGCCGCCCTCGGTGCAGGTGGGATCGGTCACAACGCCGGATTCGGGATCCTTGGTGTGGCCCTTGGCGGCGACATAGTCGTCCACGAATTCCTCGCCGCAGACCGGGCAAGTATAGGTGGTATAGCCGCGCTCGGTGCAGGTGGGATCGGTCACGACGGCGGCCTCGGGATCCTTGGTGTGGCCAAGGGCCGGGACCTTGTCGGAGATGATGGTCTTTTCGCACTTGGTGCAGGTCTTCTCGGTGTAGCCGCCCTCGGTGCAGGTGGGCGGAACGACCTTCTCAGCCCATTCATGCTCGCAGTCGTCGGGCACGATATCCAGGTTCTTCAGCGTGAACAGCCAGTTGTTGTCGCCGCCGAAGCTGAAGGTGCTGGTCTTATAGGCGTCGATGACGATATAGTCGGCCTCAACGCCGGTGCCGTCCAGGGAGAACACCTGCTCGAAGGCCTCGCCGTCGGCGGACCAGGACGCGATGTAAACATCGGCGATCTTTTCCAGCCGCAGCCAGTAGGTGCCGTTGGCGGTAAAGCCGCTGGTGGGCGTGGCGCCCCAGCCGGGCGCCGCCACGGTGGCGGGCGCGATGGTGCCGTCCTGGCGCAGGTAATCCTGGAATACGTTGTTGGTGCCGCGGATGCCGGCCATGTTCTGATAGTCGTCGCCCTCCATGGCCAGGAACGCAAAGTAGGAGCTCATGGCGAAAGCGACCTCGTTCTGATCGTAGTCGAGCTTCAGGGTCGCGGTCCAGTCGCCCTCCACGGGGATCTTGATGAGATCCTTGGGCTCGGACGGGGTTGCAGCGCCGCCGCCCCAGCCGCCGCCGATGGGCTCAAAGGCGTCAGCCGTCGGCGTCAGGGTGATGCCCTCGCCCTCAACGATCTCGGCGGTATCCTTGTTCACGATCTCATATTTCTCCGCATCGGCAGGCGCGGTGAAATCGATCGCAACGGTCTCAACGGGAGGTGCGGGGGGCTCTTCCTGCTCAAGCTCGACGGACTTCAGGGTGAACTTCCACCCCTCGCTCATGCCGGTATAAGCGTCAATGAGCAGCCGGTCGGCGTCGATGCCGGAGTTCTCATAGTCGAACATCTCTGTATAGGCGATTTCGGGTGCGTCTCTTCTGGGCTCCTCGGGCTCGACCACCGCGCCGCGATAGCAGGTGTAGGTGGTGCCTTCCTTCTTGATGCGCAGATAGAAAACGCCTTCACTTGCCAGACCGGGCGTAGAATTGAGATCGGAAGAGTCCGCTGTGAGTACGCCGTCGCTGCGCAGGAAATTCTGGAACGCGCCGTCGCCGCCGCGGATACCTGCCATGTTCTGATTGTCGTCGCCCTCGGATGCATAGAATCCGAAGAACTGATAACTGCCGCTGTTTTGCCCGTTATGACTGAAATCAAAGGTCAGTGAGGCGGTCCAGTCGCCGGAAACAGGGATCTTGACCATATCCTTCGGCGTATTTGCGGCTTCGCCCTGGAGCATGTCCTCGCCGGTCCGATAATGCTTGCCGGCTGGTTCCACAGCAAACTTCGTCGTGATCAAAGCCAAGCCGACGCCCTCTTCGATTGCAGCATTCTCCTGACCGAGGATCTCGAACTTCTCCGCATCCGCGGGATTCGTAAAGTCGATCGCTTCGGGGATCTCCTGAATCTGGGCGATCGCCTTGGTCTCAACAGCGCCGCAGCGGGTGCACTCGCGCTTCTTCTCGCCGGGGGCATCCGCGGTGGCCTCCTTGGTCACGGTCCAGGAGCCGAAGTCGTGGCCCAGCGCAGCGACGTCGCGGGTCTCGAAAGCGTCGCAGCGGGAGCAGTCTCTCCGTTCCGCACCGGGCTCGGTGCAGGTGGGCTCGGTGGTCTTGCTCCACTCGCCGAAGTCGTGACCCAGGGCGGGAATCTCAACGCCGCCCTTGGTCTGCGTGACAAACGGCGCAGAGAACGCCGCAACGAGGCTCTTCTCGCCGGCCGTCGTGCAGTCGGGCTCCGTCACGACCTCTTCCGTCGGTCTGGAGAACGCAAAATCGGTGACAGGCGTCTCGCCAGTGGATGTGATCTGCGCCTGCACTCTGGCATTGTTCTCGACCCACTCGTAGGTCCCTTCGCCCCACTCGTAGGCGGCGTCGTCCTTCTTCTCATAGAAGCGGATGGAAGCGCCGGAGGTATCCTTGTTCAGACTGTCGTAGCCCAAGCCGAAGCAGTTGAAATACTCTCCGCTGTTCTTGACCTGCAGATAGAAGACATACTGCTGGGTTGTGTCTCTCTCAGTGAAGACAGTGTAGGAGCCGTCCGCGCGCTGATACGTGACCCAGGAGTCGTACCTTTCATTGGCATGCTTCGCCGCAGAGGAAAGCTTCGTGTCGCCGCTGCCGCCGGATCTCTGCAGGTAGTTGCCTGCCGTATCAGTCAGGTAGAAGCAATACTGACCGTCCAGGGACTTGCCCCCTTCTTTGCCCGTCAGGTTCATGGTCCACAGCATGGCGTCCGTGACCTCAGAGGTCACCTTGCCGTCGGCAATCGTGACGGCGGCCGCATTCAGACCGCTGGCGTGCGTCCCGTTGGTCAGGGCATAGGCGTCATCCGCCACGATCAGGTACTGCCTGCCCATGCGCAGCGTCGTCGCAAGGGTCCATTCGTCGGCCTCTGCAGCGCTGACAGACAGTGCCGGCAGCATACTGAAAAGCATGCATACCGTCAACAAAATGGATAGACATTTGCTGATTTTCTTCATAATTTCCTCCTTTTACATCCTATCGTTCGGTTGCGTTATTGTCGCCGCAGATCTGCGGCATTGGGCGTTTCCTCCCTTCCTCAAAAATATCTGCCCGCCCCGGTGCTTCCCAAGCACTCCGGGGCGGGTCCGTGTGGTTATTTACAATCCCGTTTGCCGAAGTCAAGCAACGAGGTTATAAACATTTTGTCCATTTCAGCTGCGAACAACGTCCTCGACGGTATACATAAAATGGAAATATACCCACGGAATAATCATGTATATTTTAGCTCTATTTCCCGTCCATTTCAAGGGATTTTTGGGCACTCTGAATAAAATATGCACAATGCTGAAAAAGTTCGTACCATTCTTGTGCAAGTTTTTCAGCCAGGCCGCAACACGGCGCGCAAACCCTCCAAGGCCATGCTCTCGCGGGCCGCCGGCAGCTTCCGAACGCACATTCATCCGGCAAATATTGCCGCGCGCAAAAAGCCGAAACAAAAAATGGCCCCCCTTTGCATGCCAAAAAAGCTTGACAAATCGGCCAAAAATGAGTATTCTTAACGGGCAGGCTTCCGGAGGACGCTTCCGTGCCTGTTTTCAATGAAATATGGGCCATTAGCTCAGCTGGGAGAGCGCCAGGTTCGCAATCTGGAGGTCAGGGGTTCGATCCCCCTATGGTCCACCAAAGGAAAGGACAGCCGAAAGGCTGTCCTTTCCTTTGGTGGGGCACAGACGCGGTGAGAACCCCCGGTTCGAACACAAGGATTTCTTTTGCGCACGCAAAAGCGCCGCGCAGCGGCGGGACGGCGGCGCCGGCCAAATCCGAAGTGTCACGGAGCGAAGCGGAGTATCCCCCTATATTCCGTCAAATTAAAAGGGACAGCCGAAAGGCTGTCCTTTCCTTTGGTGGGGCACAGACGCGGTGAGAACCCCCGGTTCGAACACAAGGATTTCTTTTGCGCACGCAAAAGCGCCGCGCAGCGGCGGGACGGCGGCGCCGGCCAAATCCGAAGTGTCACGGAGCGAAGCGGAGTATCCCCCTATATTCCGTCAAATAAAAAGGACAGCCGAAAGGCTGTCTTTTCCTTTGGTGGGGCACAGACGCGGTGAGAACCCCCGGTTCGAACACAAGGAGTTCTTTTGCGCATGCAAAAGCGCCGCGCAGCGGCGGGGCGGCGGCGCCGGCCAAATCCGAAGTGTCACGGAGCGAAGCGGAGTATCCCCCTGTATTCCATCAAATAAAAAGGACAGCCGAAAGGCTGTCCTTTCCTTTGGTGGGGCACAGACGCGGTGAGAACCCCCGGTTCGAACACAAGGATTTCTTTTGCGCACGCAAAAGCGCCGCGCAGCGGCGGGACGGCGGCGCCGGCCAAATCCGAAGTGTCACGGAGCGAAGCGGAGTATCCCCCTATATTCCGTCAAATTAAAAGGGACAGCCGAAAGGCTGTCCTTTCCTTTGGTGGGGCACGGACGCGATGAGAACCCCCGGTTCGAACACAAGGAGTTCTTTTGCGCATGCAAAAGCGCCGCGCAGCGGCGGGACGGCGGCGCCAGCCAAATCCGAAGTGTCACGGGGCGAAGCGGAGTATCCCCCTGCGTTCCATCAAATATTAAGGGCGTGCGTTCAGCGCACTCTCTTGCCGAAAATGAATGATGGTTAAAATTTCTTCTTGTCATTTAACAGACGTTCAATGGATTTTTGTGTTTCGGTCAGCTATACTATATTCAAGGTCGATCTTAGAAATGCAAAGGAGTTGTTTGAACATGACAATCGGAGAAGTCATTAAAAAATATAGAAAGAATTCCGGCATGACGCAGGAAGAGATGGCCAAGCGCCTTGGTGTAACAGCCCCTGCCGTAAATAAGTGGGAAAAGGGAAACACGCTGCCGGATGTTGCTTTGTTGGCTCCTATCGCAAGGCTGCTAGGCATTACAACCGATGAACTTTTATCATTCCGGGACGAATTAACCGATGATGAAATAAACCGATATTTATCTCAGATCCAAAATGATTTAGAAAATAAGGATTTCTGCGAGGTATTCTTCGCTGTTAAGAAAAAGATTGAGAAATATCCAAATTGCGAAAAGCTGATCTGGCAGGCTGCTGTGCTTTTAGACGCAAAACGAATGGAAACGGAGCTGTCAAATCCGGGAGACTATGATCAGCAGATTCTCGATTGGTATGAGCGGTGTCTTCTCTCGGAAAATGAACAGATTCGCAAACAAGCGGCAAATTCACTGTTCCATATGTTTTTTCGGAAAGAGGATTACGAAAGAGCTTTGCACTATTTAGAGTATTTCTCTTTAGATAACCCGGAACGAAAACGCAAGGAAGCGCTTGTGAATAGTAAAACAGGCAATAGAAAAGACGCCTACCGCGCCTATGAGGAGCTGATTTTTTCAGCGTACCAACACATACAATCGACACTGAATGATTTGCGCATCCTTTACATGGAAGACAACGATCATGAAATGGCAAAAAAACTCGTCGGCGTTTCTTCCTCGGCGGCATCCACTTTTGAAATGGGAAGATATAATGAGATTTGCGTTGGACTGGATGTCGCTGTATGGGAAAAGGATGTCGCATCGACAGCTCAGCTCATGCAAGATATCTTAGACAGCATTGGAACGATTGGGGACTTTGCAAATTCAAAACTATACCGACACATGACGCTGAAAGCGCTTGATCCAGAACTCACAGAGAGTCTCAAACGGGAATTCTTGAAATCGCTTGAAGATGAATCGTACAGTTACATGCAAGGCAACGACTGTTGGGAAAGCTTGAAAAACAGAATCCCTCGGTAAGGTCATAAAGGTATCCCCTATGATCCATAAAATAAAAAGGGACAGCCGCAGGGCTGTCCCTTTTTATTTGACGGCGATCGACACGTCGGGAAACCTCTAAAACAGCGCCGATCCGGACGATCGTTCCGGATCGGCGCTGCTTTATGCACGGATTCATCCGTTTTTGAGGAGTCGGCGCAGACGGTTGGCTGCTTCCATCGTTTCTTCAGGGCTGCCGAAAGTAGAGAAGCGGAAGAAGCCCTCGCCGCACGCGCCGAAGCCCTCGCCCGGGGTGCCGACGACCTGGATCTCATGCAGGAGCCGGTCGAAGAACTCCCAGCTGTCCATGCCGCCCGGACACCGGAGCCAGATATAGGGCGCGTTTTTGCCGCCGGTGTACCAGATCCCCAGCGCATCCAGCGCCTCGGTCAGAACGCGGGCGTTGTTCTTATAGATGGAAATGGTTTCCCGGATCTGTCGCTGGCCCTCCGGGGTGAACACCGCCGCCGCGCCCCGCTGGATGATATAGCTGACGCCGTTGGTCTTGGTGGTGCGGTTGCTGACCCACATCCCATTGAAATTCATCCCGTGCCGCTCCAGATCCTTCGGGATCACCGTATAGCCCAGCCGGGTGCCGGTGAAGCCGGCGGTCTTCGACAAAGAGCAGATCTCGATGGCGCAGGTGCGGGCGCCCGGGAGCTCGAAAATGCTGTGCGGCAGGGTTTCGTCCTCGATGAACGCCTCATAGGCGGCGTCGAAGAGGATCACCGCGCCGCGGGCATTGGCCCAGTCCACCCAGGACTGAAGCTGCAGGCGCGAGAACACCGCGCCCGTGGGATTGTTGGGCGAGCAGATGTAGATGAGCTCCGCTTCCAGCTTCGGATCCGGCGCGGGCAAAAAACCGTCCTCAATGCCGGAGGCCAGGTGCACGATCCTGCGGCCTGCCATGACGTTGGCTCCCACATAGGCAGGATAGGCGGGTTCGATCACCAGGCAGGCGCTGTCCCGGTCGAACAGATCCAGAATATCGCCCAGCTCGTCGCTGGCGCCGCTGGAAACAAAGACCTCGTCCGGGGCAAGCGCCACGCCGCGTTCGGCATAATGCGCCGCGATTGCCTCCCGCAGGAAGGCGGCGCCGCACTCCGGCATATAGCCGTGGAACCGATCCGCGTCCGCCTGATCCTCCACCGCCGCGTGCAGGGCGGAGATCACCGCGGGACACAGGGGCTGGGAAACGTCGCCGATGCCCATGCGGTACAGGTGCTTTTCGGGATTTGCCTCAGAGTAAGCTTTGGTTTTCTGCGCGATCCGATAGAAGAGATAAGACTGCTTCAGATCGGCATAGTGCATATTCGGTCGAATCATTGCTCCGTCTCCCCCTCATAAACCGTTTTGGCCGGGCCGGTCATGCTCACGCTTCCATCCTTCGCCACCCGGATCTCCAGAATGCCGCCGTCCAGATGCACATGGATGGGCTCCTCCGGCGCGCAGATGCCCTTTGCCACCGCAGCCGCCGCGCTGGCGCAGGCGCCGGTGCCGCAGGCCATGGTGACTCCGCTGCCCCGCTCCCACACCCGCATGCGCAGCTGCCGGGGGCCGAGCTTCTGCACAAATTCCACGTTCACGCCGCCGGGAAACGCTTCGTGATGCTCGATGGCCGGACCGAGGGTGGTGAGCGGGACCTCGGAAACATCCTCCACAAAGATCACGGCGTGGGGATTTCCCACATTCACGCCGGTGCATTCGATCTCCTGCCCCGCCGCGCTGAGCTTCATGGTCTCGCCCACGCAGACGGCGCCCATGCCGACCTCGACGCCGGCGACTTTGCCGCAGCGCAGGCGAAGCTCCAGCTCGCGGATGCCGGAGAGCGTCTCGATCCGCAGCCGGGTCTTGTCCGTATAGCCCTTGTCATAGACGTATTTCCCGACGCAGCGGATCCCGTTGCCGCACATTTTCGCCTCGCTGCCGTCGGCATTGAAGATCCGCATTTTGAAATCGGCTTTGTTCGAGGGCGAAATATAGATCATCCCGTCGGCGCCCGCGCCGAAATGCCGGTCGGACAGCCGCACGCTGAGCTCCCGGATATCCGCCGGGACCTCGCCGAACACATAGAGATAATCGTTCCCGAGCCCGTGCATTTTCGTAAAGTGCATTTGATCCTCCTTACTCCGCGTCAATTGTGGAGATGCCCATGGTCATCTCCTCCAGCACGTCCAGCAGCATGCGGACGGTGTCCAGGGAAGTGAGCATCGTGATATTGTTCTGGGACGCACACCACCGGATGGCGGCGCCGTCGATATAGTGCACGCCGGACAGGATCGCCCGGGTGCAGATCACATAGCTGACATAGCCGGCGCGCAGGGATTCCAGGATCTCCTCGCTGCCCTCGGAGAGCTTGCGACGCAGCCGGACCCGAATGCCGTGCTCCCGCAGGAACATGGCGGTGCCGACGGTGGCCTCGAGATTGAAGCCCATCCGATAGAACCGGCGCACCAGGGGCAGAGCCTCCAGCTTATCCTCGTCGGCCAGACTGACGACCACCGTGCCGTGGGCGGGCAGATGCATGCCCGAGGCGATCAGCGCCTTGTAGGCGGCCCGGTGCAGCTTGCGGTCGTAGCCGATGGCCTCGCCGGTGGACTTCATCTCCGGAGAGAGGTAGGCGTCGAGGCCGTGCAGCTTGGAGAAGGAGAAGGCCGGAGCCTTGACGTAGTATCTCCCCTTCTCCGGCAGGGTGCGCGTGTCAATGCCCTGCTCGCGCAGGGATTTTCCCAGCATGACCGCCGTCGCGATATCCGCGAGGCTGCAGGACGTGGCCTTGGATAGGAAAGGCACCGTCCGGGACGACCGGGGATTGACCTCGATGACATAGACGTTCTCCGCAGGATCCACGATGTACTGAACGTTGAACAGGCCGATGATGCCGATGCCCAGACCCAGCCGCCGGGTGTAGTCCAGAATCGTCTGCCGGACCTTCTTGCTGATGGAATAGGGCGGGTAGACGCTGATGGAGTCGCCGGAGTGCACGCCGGTGCGCTCCACCAGCTCCATGATGCCCGGCACGAACACCTCCCGCCCATCGCAGACGGCGTCCACCTCCACCTCCTTGCCGCGGATATACTGATCCACCAGCACGGGCTGGTCGCGGCTGACGGCCACGGCGGTCTTAAGGTAGCTGCGCAGGTCCGCTTCCTTTGCCACGATCTGCATGGCCCGGCCGCCCAGCACGAAGCTGGGGCGGACCAGCACGGGATAGCCGATCTCCTGCGCCGCGCGGGCGCCCTCGTCGATGCTGGTCACGGCCCGGCCTTTGGGCTGGGGCACGCCGAGGCGCTCCAGCAGCTTTTCAAACAGATCCCGGTTCTCCGCCCGGGCGATGGCGGCGCAGTCGGTGCCGATGAGCCGGACGCCCCGCGCGTTCAGGGCTTCTGCCAGGTTGACGGCGGTCTGTCCGCCCAGGGTGGCGATGACGCCCTCCGGCCGCTCGTGCTCGATGACGTTCATCACGTCCTCAATGTGAAGGGGCTCGAAATAGAGCTTGTCCGAGCAGGTATAGTCTGTGGATACCGTCTCGGGGTTGTTGTTGATGATAACGGCCTCGAAGCCCGCCTTTCGGATGGCGTCCACCGCGTGGACGGTGGAGTAATCGAACTCCACCCCCTGGCCGATGCGGATGGGGCCGGAGCCCAGGACGATGACCTTCTTCCGCCGGGAAACGGCGGATTCGTTTTCCTCGGCATAAGTGGAATAGAAATACGGCACGTAGCTCTCGAATTCCGAAGCGCAGGTGTCGATCATTTTGTAGACGGGGATGATCCCGTTCTCCCGGCGCAGCTCCGCCACGGATCGCTCATCCGTTTTCCACAGCAGGGCGATCTGCCGGTCGGCGAAGCCCAGGCGCTTGGCCTCCCGTAGCACGTTGAGATTCCCGGGCGCCGTGCAAAGCTGCGTCTCGAAGCGGACGATGCGCTCGATCACATGGATGAAAAAGCGGTCGATGCCGCTCGCCTGCGTGATCGCCGCGGGATCGGCGCCGAGACGCAGAAGCTGCGCGGCGGCATAGATCCGGTCATCCGTGGGGATGCGAACGTAGGACAGCAGCGCCGCTTCTGCCATGGCGTCGAATTTCGGATGGTGCAGGTGCACCCGTCCGGTCTCCAGAGACCGGATCGCCTTCAGAAGGGCCTCCTCCGCTGTGGCGCCCACGGCCATGGTCTCCCCCGTGGCCTTCATCTGGGTGCCCAGGCGGTTATCCGCCTCGGAATACTTGTCGAAGGGGAACCGCGGCATCTTGCACACCACATAGTCCAGCGTCGGCTCAAAGGCCGCCGGAGTGTTGGCCAAAAGGATCTCATCCAGGGTCATGCCCACGCCGATCTTGGCCGAGACCCGGGCGATGGGATAGCCGCTGGCCTTGGATGCCAGGGCCGAGGAACGGGAGACCCGGGGATTGACCTCGATGAGATAGTATTGGAACGAATCCGGATCCAGGGCAAACTGCACGTTGCAGCCGCCCTCGATCCTGAGGGCGCGGATGATCTTGAGCGCGCTGTCGCGCAGCATATGGTACTCCCTGTTGGTCAGGGTCTGGGAGGGGCAGAACACGATGGAATCGCCGGTGTGCACGCCCACGGGATCGAGATTCTCCATGTTGCAGACGGTGATGGCGGTGTCGTTCCGGTCGCGCATCACCTCATACTCGATCTCCTTGTAGCCCCGGACGCTCTTTTCAATCAGCACCTGATGCACGGGCGAGAGCTCCAGGGCGTTTTTCATATGCTCCGTCAGCTCTTGTTCATTGTCGGCAAAGCCGCCGCCGGTGCCGCCCAGGGTAAAGGCCGGCCGCAGCACCACGGGATAGCCGATCTGCGCCGCCGCTTGAATCCCCTCGTCCATGCTGTGGGCGATCGCGGAGGGAAGCACGGGCTCGCCCAGGCTTTCACAAAGCGCCTTGAACTGCTCCCGGTCCTCGGCGCGCTCGATGCTCTCGACGCTGGTGCCCAGCAGCTCGACGCCGCATTCGGCCAGAACGCCGTCGCGCTCCATCTGCACCGCCAGATTCAGACCCGTCTGACCGCCGATGCCCGGCAGGATGGCGTCCGGACGCTCAAAGCGGATGATCTTTGCCAGAAATTCCGGCGTCAGCGGCTCCATATAGACCTTATCCGCAATGGCCGGGTCCGTCATGATGGTGGCGGGATTGGAATTGCAGAGCACCACCTCATACCCCTCCTCCCGGAGGGCAAGGCAGGCCTGGGTGCCGGCATAGTCGAATTCCGCCGCCTGGCCCACCACGATGGGGCCGGAGCCGATGACAAGGATCCTTCGGATATCAGTACGTTTCGGCATGGCGCCTCCTTTCCATGTCTGCAAGGAACCGATCGAACAGATAGGCGCTGTCCTGGGGACCGGGGGCGCTCTCCGGGTGGTACTGCACGCTGAAGGCGCCGTCGCGCTCACACCGGACGCCCTCCACCGTGCCGTCGAGCAGATTGACGTGGGTCACGGTCAGGGGCGTGCCGCGCAGGCTGCCCGCATTCACCGCGTAGGAATGGTTCTGCGAGGTGATTTCGATTTTTCCCGTGTCCAGATCCCGGACGGAGTGGTTGCCGCCCCGGTGGCCGAACTTGAGCTTGTAGGTCCGCGCCCCGTAGGCGAGGCTGAGGATCTGATGGCCCAGGCAGATGCCGAAGATCGGATACTTTCCCAGCAGGGCTCGCACGGTTTGCACGGTCTGCGGCACGTCCTGGGGATCGCCGGGCCCGTTGGAGATGAAAACGCCGTCCGGGCGCAGGGCTTCGATCTGCGCCGCCGCCGTGTCCCAGGGCAGGACCGTGACCGTACAGCCCAGGCGGTTCAGACTGCGCACGATGTTTCTCTTCATGCCGCAGTCGACGGCCGCCACATGGAAGCGGGGCTCCCGCGCCGGATAGACGGTCACATAGGGCCGGCTCACCCGGGACACGGCGTCCGACGGCAGCGGCCCGGCCAGTCTTGCAAGGCAATCCTCCAGGGGGGTGTCCGCGTCGGTGATCAGAGCCTTCTGGCTGCCCTGGCTGCGGATCAGCCGGGTCAGGGCGCGGGTATCCACGCCGGAGACGCCGGGGATGCCGAAGCGCTCCATCGCCTGCCCCAGGGATTCCGCCGCCCGGAAATTGGAGGGGTGATCGTTGTAATGCCGCACGATCAAGGCGCCGATGGCGGGGCGCTCAGTCTCATAGTCGTCGTCGCACATGCCGTAGTTGCCGATGAGGGGATAGGTCATCACCACCGCCTGGTCGCAGTAGGAGGGGTCGGACAGGATCTCCTGATAGCCCGCCATGGAGGTGTTGAATACCAGCTCGCACAGGGCGTCCCTGTCGGCTCCAAAGGCCTCGCCGACAAAGCTCCGTCCGCTCTCGAGTACGATTTTCCGTTGTTTCAAGATTGCGCCTCCTTTTCTGACAAGCGACGTTCAAAGCGGTCCCGGCGCGTTTCCGTCGGCACGGCGGTGGGATATTTTCCGTCGAAGCAGGCCGTGCAGAGTCCGGCGCATCCCGTCATGGCCGCCAGGTCCTCCACGCACAGATAGCCCAGAGAGTCCGCACCGATGATTTCCGCGATCTCCGCCACACTGTGATGGCAGGCGATCAGATGCGCCCGGGAATCGATGTCCGTGCCGTAGTAGCACGGATGCAGAAACGGCGGCGCGGAAATGCGCACATGCACTTCCAGCGCGCCTGCGTCGCGCAGCAGCTGCACGACCCTGCCCATGGTGTTGCCCCGGACGATGGAATCGTCCACCAGCACCACGCGCTTTCCCCGGACGCTGGCGTCCACGGCGGACAGCTTGATCCGCACGCCGTCTATACGCTCGTTCTGCCCGGGGGAGATGAAGGTCCTGCCCACGTATTTATTCTTAATGAGGCCGATGCCGTAGGGGATGCCGGAGCGCCGGCTGTAGCCGATGGCGGCGTCGAGACCGGAGTCCGGCGCGCCGATCACCACGTCGGCGAGCGCCGGGTGGCGCTGTGCCAGAAGCTCCCCCGCCCGTGCCCGCGCTTCATGCACCTGCACGCCGTCCACGGTGGAATCCGGACGGGCAAAATAGATATATTCAAACGCGCAGAGGCGCTTTTCCGCCGTGCCGCAGTGCTCCCGGATGGAGCGCACGGTTCCGTTCTCAAATACCAATATCTCCCCCGGATCCACATCGCGCACAAACTGTGCGCCCACCGCCGTGAGGGCGCAGGACTCCGAGGCCACCGCATACCCGCCGCCGGGAAGCGCTCCGTAGCACAGGGGCCGGAAACCGTGCCGGTCCCGGGCGCAGATCAGCTTGCGCGGGCTCATGAGCACCAGCGAGTAGGCGCCCTCCAGCGTATCCATGGCCCGGCAGAGGGCCTGCTCGATGGAGGGCGTCTTCAGCCGCTCCCAGGTGATGATGTAGGCGATGGTCTCGGTGTCGCTGGTGGTGTGGAAAATTGCGCCGGACAGCTCCAGAGCGCTGCGCAGCGCATAGGCGTTGGAGAGGTTGCCGTTGTGGGCCAGGGCCATGCGGCCCTTCTGATGGTTGACCTCGATGGGCTGGCAGTTTGCCCGGCTGCTGGCGCCGGTGGTGCCGTAGCGCACATGGGCCACGGCCATGGTCCCGGCGGGAAAGCGGGCGAGCCGATCCTCCGAAAACACCTCCCCCACCAGGCCGAGATCCTTGCGGGAGCAGAACAGGCCGTCGTCATTGACCACGATGCCGCAGCTCTCCTGTCCCCGGTGCTGCAGAGCGTACAGGCCGTAGTAGCAGATGCGCGCCACGTCCGCAGGCGCCGGGCAGGTCACGCCGAAGATGCCGCATTCCTCGTGGATGCTCATCGCTCCCCTCCCCGGCGGGCCTTCGCCGCGCCGACGAAGCCCAAAAACAGCGGATGGGGCCGGTTGGGGCGGCTCTTGAATTCCGGGTGATACTGCACGCCCACGTAGAAGCTCCGTTCGCTCAGCTCCACGGTCTCCACAAGCTGGCCGTCGGGCGAGACGCCGCTGAGGGTCAGGCCGTGGGACGCTAAGGCGTCGCGATAGTCGTTGTTGAGCTCATAGCGGTGGCGGTGGCGCTCGCTGATCTCCCGCGCGCCGTAGCAGCGCTCCATGGTGGTGCCCGGCCGGATGCAGCAGGGATAGGCCCCCAGGCGCAGGGTGCCGCCCTTGCTGATCTCGTCGCTCTGGCCGGGCATGAAGTCGATCACCTTGTGGGCGCTGTTCGGGGAGAATTCGCCGGAGTCGGCGTCCGCGAGCCCGAGCACGTTTCTGGCATATTCGATCACGGCGATCTGCATGCCGAGGCAGATGCCGAAATAAGGGATCTTGTTTTCTCTCGCATACCGGGCCGAGAGGATCATCCCCTCGATGCCCCGCTTTCCGAAGCCGCCGGGCACGATGATCCCGTCCAGGCCGGACAGGGCTTGCCCCACGTTCCGCGCAGTTAAGGTCTCCGAGTCGATCCAGCGGATCTTCACCTCGGCGTCCAGGCTGTAGCCCGCGTGCCGCAGGGCCTCCGCCACGGACAGATAGGCGTCGTGCAGGGCCACATATTTGCCCACCAGACCGATCTCCACCTGCGTGCGCCGGTCCTTGATCCGCGCCACCATCTGCGTCCATTCGCAAAGATCCGGCTCCGGCGCGTCGATGCCCAGCTCCCGGCACACCACGCCGGAGAAGCCGGAGCGCTCGAGCATCAGCGGCGCCTCATACAGGCAGGAAAGGGTGCGGTTTTCGATGACGCAGTCCGGCCGGACGTTGCAGAACAGGGCGATCTTGTCGAAAATCGCCCGTTCCAGGGGTTCGTCGCAGCGCAGGACGATGATGTCGGGATTGACGCCCATGCCCTGCAGCTCCTTGACCGAGTGCTGGGTGGGCTTGGACTTGTGCTCCTCCGAGCCGTGCAGATACGGCACCAGCGTCACATGGATGAACAGGCTGTTCTCCCGGCCCACCTCCAGCGACACCTGCCGCACCGCCTCGATGAAGGGCTGGCCCTCGATGTCGCCGATGGTGCCGCCGATCTCCGTGATGACCACGTCCGCGCCGGTCTTTTTTCCAAGGGCGTAGATAAAGTCCTTGATCTCGTTGGTCACATGGGGAATGACCTGGACGGTGGAGCCCAGGAATTCGCCCCGGCGCTCTTTATTGAGCACGTTCCAGTAGACCTTGCCGGTGGTCAGGTTCGAGAAGCGGTTCAGGTCCTCGTCGATGAAGCGCTCATAGTGGCCCAGGTCCAGATCCGTCTCCGCCCCGTCCTCGGTGACGTAGACCTCGCCGTGCTGATAGGGGCTCATGGTGCCGGGATCCACATTGATGTAAGGGTCCAGCTTCTGGGCGGCCACCCGCAGACCCCGGGCCTTGAGAAGCCTGCCCAGGGAGGCGGCGGTGATGCCCTTGCCCAGGCCGGAGACCACGCCGCCGGTCACAAAGATGTATTTTGTCATAGTCATCACTCCACAGTCACGGATTTTGCCAGATTCTTGGGCTTGTCGATGTCGCAGCCATTCTCCTTTGCCACATAGTAGGCAAACAGCTGCAGGGGGATGATCTCCACCGCGGCGGACAAAATGGCCGGTACCTTCGGCACATAGACCATCTCATCGGCCAGGGATACAATCTTGCTGTTCTCCCGGAAGGTCACCGCCAGCACCTCCGCGCCACGGGCCTTGACCTCCAGGATGTTGCTCATGGTCTTTTCCATGAGCTTTTCATTGCAGCACAGGGCCACCACCAGCCGGTGCTCGTCGATCAGGGCGATGGTGCCGTGCTTGAGCTCTCCGGCGGCGTAGGCCTCTGCGTGCAGATAGGAGATCTCCTTGAGTTTCAGCGCGCCCTCCAGGCACACGGCGCAGTCGGTATTGCGGCCGATGAAGAACACCGCCTCATGGCTGTGATACTGCGCCGCCAGCTTCGGGATGCCGGGGTTCATATCCAGAGTCTTCTGAATGAGCTTCGGCAGGGACAGCACCGTGTCCAGCAGCGAATTGTATTGTTTGTCGTCGATGCGCCCCAGGCGCTTTGCAGCGTAAAGGGCGAACAGATACAGCAGGCAGACCTGGGTGGTGTAGCCCTTGGTGGTGGCCACGGCGATCTCCGGACCGGCCCAGGTATAGAGCACCCAGTCGGCGATCTTGGCGATGGTGCTGCCCACCACGTTGACGATGGCCAGCGCCTTCGCGCCGCGCCGCTGGCACTCCCGCAGGGCGGCGATGGTATCCGCCGTCTCGCCGGACTGGGACAGGACGATCACCAGCGTGGCGTCGTCGATGATGGGATCGGCATAGCGCAGCTCGCTTGCCAGCTCCACATGCACGGGGATGCGCAGAAGCTGCTCGATGGCATAGCGTCCGGCGCAGCCGGCATAGTAGGCCGAGCCGCAGGCGGTGATGACGACGGAACGGATCTTTTTCAGATCCTCCGCCGTCCAGTCGGCGTCGTCCAGGCGGATCTCCCGGCCATGGATACGCGGCTCAATGGTGGCCTTCACCGCCCGGGGCTGCTCCATGATCTCCTTGAGCATGAAGTGCTCATAGCCGCTCTTTTCCGCCGCCTGGATATCCCAGGTGATGCGGCTGATCTTCTTCTGCACCGGCCGTCCGGCGACGTCGAAGACGCAGATCTCCTCCGGGGAGATCTCGGCGAACTCCCCGTCGTCGAGGTAGATGGCGCTGCGGGTATGGGCAACCAGCGCGGTCACGTCGGAGGCGAAAAAGTTCTCCCCCACGCCCACGCCCACGATCAGCGGGCTTGCTTCCCTCGCCACGTACAGCCGGTCCGGCGCATCCGCGCACACCACGCCCAGGGCGTAGGAGCCCCGCAGGCGGGCGGAGGTGCGGATGACCGCCTTGCGCACGTCGCCGGCATAGTACATCTCCAGCAGGTGGACGATGACCTCGGTGTCGGTCTGGCTCTCAAAGCGGTAGCCCCTGGCGGTCAGCTCCTCGCGCAGGCTCATATAGTTCTCGATGATGCCGTTGTGCACCACGGCAAAGCGGCCGTCGTTGCTCAGATGGGGATGGGCGTTGGTGTCCGAGGGGGCCCCGTGGGTGGCCCAGCGGGTATGTCCGATGCCGGTCACGCCGGGCACGGCGCGTCCGTCCTGCGTTTTTTCGCACAGTCCGGCGATCCGGCCCGTGACCTTGCTCAGATTGATCTGCGCGCCGTCCACCACGGCGATCCCCGCGGAGTCATAGCCCCGGTATTCGAGCTTTTTCAGCCCGTCCAGCAGGATCGGAGCCGCTTCCTGCGACCCGGTAAATCCGACGATTCCACACATAACGATTCTCCGTTTCCGATTATTTTTAGATTGTAAATACACAGACAGGCAGCATTCCGCCGCGCGGAATGCCGCCGATCTGTATTTCGTTTTTATTCGACGTCCTGCAGGGCGTCAAAGCCCTCCTCGCCGGTGCGGACCTTGACCACGTTCTCCACGTCGTAGACGAAGATCTTGCCGTCGCCGATGTGGCCGGTGTAGAGCACCTTCTTGGCCGTCTCCAGCACCTGCCGGACCGGGACCTTGCTGACCACGACGTCCACCTGCACCTTCGGCAGCAGGGTGGCCTCCACCTGGACGCCGCGGTAATACTCGGGTTTGCCCTTCTGGGCGCCGCAGCCGAGCACGTGGGACACGGTCATGCCCGTGATGCCGATATCCATCATGGCCCGGGTGAGGGCCTCCAGACGGGCCTCCCTGCAGACGATCTCGATCTTGGTCAGCTTCGGGCTGCCGTCGTCGAAGGCAGGCACCTTCTTGACCGGAATGGCCTCCGCCGGGGGCGTGTCGCCGGACACGACGACGGTTTCCTCGCCGTAGCCCTCGCCGTAGTCCAGATTCTCCACCGCGGGCAGGAAATCGGCATAGGCGCTGGGCAGGCCGTGCTCGGTGCTGTCCAGCCCGCGGATCTCCTCTTCCCTGCTCACCCGCAGGCCAACTGTCTTGTCAATGGCTTTGAACGTCAGCCACATCAGCGCCGCCGTCCAGGCAAGGATGGCCGCGATGCCCAGGAGCTGGACGCCCAGCAGGCGGACCGAACCGGTATAGAACAGGCCTTCAAGCCCCGCCGGGGCCGCGGGGTTGGCCAGCAGACCCACCGCGACGGTGCCCCAGACGCCGTTGGCCAGGTGCACGCCCACCGCGCCCACGGGATCGTCCACATGGAAGCGCAGATCCAGCAGCTCCACCACGACGACCACCAGGATGCCGCTCACAACGCCCACAACGATGGCTCCGAGGGCGTCCAGGGCGTCGCAGCCGGCGGTGATGCCCACCAGGCCCGCCAGGGAGGCGTTCAGGCACATGGACACATCGGGCTTGCCGTTCTTGATCCAGGTGTAGAGCATGGTCACGACGGTGGCCACGGCCGGGGCGATGGTGGTGGTCAGGAAGATAGAGGCCAGGGAGTCGTTGTCCCAGGCGGCGGCGCCGTTGAAGCCGTACCAGCCGAACCACAAAACGAAGCAGCCCAGGGCGCCCAGGGTGATGGAATGGCCGGGGATGGCGTTGACCTTGGTGACCTTGCCGCCGGGATCCCGGCGGTATTTGCCCAGGCGGGGCCCCACCAGGATCGCGCCGATCAGCGCCGTCAGGCCGCCCACGGAGTGGATGGCCGCGGAGCCGGCGAAATCATGGAAGCCCAGATTCACAAGCCAGCCCTGGGAATTCCAGACCCAGCCGGCCTCGATGGGATAGACGATCAGGGAAATGACGCCGGAGTAGATGCAGTAGGACAGGAACTTCGTGCGCTCGGCCATGGAGCCGGAGACAATGGTCGCGGCCGTGGCGCAGAACACCAGGTTGAACACAAAGGACGATGCGTTGGTCTTGACGAACGACCCGAAATCCGTGAAAATGGTCAGATTCGGGACGCCGATGAAGCCAAACAGATAATTCTCCGCCATCATCAGGCTGAAGCCCAGGAAAACGAACATCACGGTCCCGATGCAGAAGTCCATCAGGTTTTTCATGATGATGTTGCCCGCGTTCTTGGCCCGGGTGAAGCCGGTCTCGACCATGGCAAAGCCGGCCTGCATGAAGAATACAAGGGCCGCGCCGATCAGGAACCAGATGCCGAACACCTGGGTGCCTACGGTCTGCTCCACAAATTTGACGATACTGTCTGACATAATAATCCTCCTCTCAAGGGTATGCGGTTATTTGGCCGCGAACAGAAGGTCCGCATAGGACGGGTAGGGCCAGTAATCCTTGGCCGTTAAGGTCTCGGCTTCGTCGCAGGAAGCACGAAGATCTTCCATGCGGGCAAGCAAGATATCCCGGATCTCATAGCCCTCGGCAATGACGTCGGCGGCTCTGCCCACCATGGCAACGCCTGCGTCCAGCTCCTTCGTCTTGGCGCTGATGTCGTCGGCCAGAGCGCACAGGGCGTGCAGCCGCTCGGATTCGCTGGCGCAGCGGATGGTGGGATCCACGCAGCGCTTGGCGGCGATGGATTCGGCCAGGGCGGCGCTGTAACGCTCCACCGCGGGCAGGATCTGGGTGCGGGCCATGGACAGCATGGTATTGGCCTCGATCACCACGCTCTTGCAGTAGTTTTCCAGCATGATCTCGCAGCGCGAATCCAGCTCCGCCCGGGTGAATACGCCGTGGGACGTGAGCATCGTGACGTTCTTTTCGTCCAGCAGATGGGGCATGCAGTCGGGGGTGGTGGGGTAGTTGAGCAGGCCCCGCTCCTCCGTGGCCTCGCGGATCCAGGCGTCGTCGTAGCCATTGCCGTTGAAGATGATGCGCTTGTGATCCCGGATGGTCTGCTGGATCAGCGCGTGCAGGGCGTCCTCGAAGTTCTCCTCCCCCTCCAGCCGGTCGGCAAAGATCTTCAGGCTCTCGGCCACGGCGGCGTTGAGCATGATGTTGGCGCAGGCGATGGAGTTGCTCGAGCCCAGCATGCGGAACTCAAACTTGTTACCGGTGAAGGCGAAGGGCGAGGTGCGGTTGCGGTCGGTGGTATCCCTTGCGAAGCGGGGCAGCACGTTGACGCCCAGACGCATGGTGATCTTCTCCTGCGCATGGTAGGGGGTATCGGTCTCGATCGCCTCCAGCACGGCGTTCAGCTCGTCGCCGAGGAACATGGACACCACGGCGGGAGGGGCCTCGTTGGCGCCCAGCCGGTGGTCGTTTCCGGCGGTGGCCACGGACAGCCGCAGCAGATCCTGGTAGTCGTCCACCGCCTGGATCACCGCGCACAGGAACAGCAGGAACTGGGCGTTCTCATAGGGCGTTTTGCCCGGCGAGAGCAGGTTCACGCCCGTATCCGTGGCCATGGACCAGTTGTTGTGCTTGCCGGAGCCGTTGACGCCGGCGAAGGGCTTCTCGTGCAGCAGACACACCAGATCGTGCCGGGCCGCCACCTTCTGCATGATCTCCATGGTGAGCTGGTTGTGGTCGGTGGCAAGGTTGGTGGTGGTATAGATGGGCGCCAGCTCATGCTGGGAGGGGGCGACCTCGTTGTGCTCGGTCTTCGCCAGGATGCCCAGCTTCCAGAGCTCCTCGTTCAGATCCTCCATGTAGGCCGCCACCTGGGGCTTGATGACGCCGAAGTAGTGGTCGTCCATCTCCTGGCCCTTGGGCGCCTTCGTGCCGAACAGGGTGCGGCCGGTCAGCCGCAGATCCAGCCGCTGGTCGTACAGCGCCCGGGGAATCAGGAAGTATTCCTGCTCCGGGCCGACGGAGGTGCTGACGTGCTTGACGGAGGTATTGCCGAACAGGCGCAGGATGCGCAGGGCCTGGCGGTTGAGGGCCTCCATGGAGCGCAGCAGGGGCGTCTTCTTGTCCAGGGCCTCGCCGCCGTAGGAGCAGAAGGCCGTGGGGATGCACAGGGTCTTGCCCTTGATAAAAGCGTAGGAGGTGGGGTCCCAGGCGGTGTAGCCCCTGGCCTCGAAGGTGGCGCGCAGGCCGCCCGAGGGGAAAGACGAGGCGTCGGGCTCGCCCCGGATGAGCTCCTTGCCGGAGAATTCCATGATGACGCAGCCGTCCGGAGCCTGGGAAATGAAGCTGTCGTGCTTCTCGGCGGTCACGCCGGTCAGGGGCTGGAACCAGTGGGTATAGTGGGTCGCGCCCTTGGACACCGCCCAGTCCTTCATGGCATTGGCGACGGTATTGGCGACGCTGATATCCAGCTTCTCGCCCTCGTCGATGGTTTTGCGCAGGGACCGGTACACGTCCGCGGAGAGCGTGGAGCGCATGACCCGGTCGTCAAACACCAGTTCGCCGAACATTTCAGGAATTTGCCTCATAACAGATCCATCCTTTCCTTTGAAAAGCAAAAAAAGCGGCGCCTTTCGGGCGGAAAACCCAAAAGACGCCGTTGCCTTCCATGATTTATTTTTCATTCCACAGCAAAAAGAAAAGGGGCCTTTGAGCCGGCGCTCAAAGACCTCGTTGCCTTTCCATGTGCGCATTATACGCCCTGCATGGCCGGTTGTCAATCATTTTTTTCAAAAACACGCCCTTGACAAGCGGCGGAAGGGGGTCTATAATGCGCACATAAGCAAAGGCGCTTTCCCCGGCTTCCGGGGGGAGCGCTTTTTTTGTTATTCGGAAAGGTTGAGTGGGCATGATGAAAGAAGGACAGGTTCGGATCCCCTCCGGCTGCGCCATCGCGGCCGTGATCTCCAGGGAAGGCCGGCGCATGTCCGGTGAAGGGATCATTCGGGCCATGCGCCCGATGCACGACCGCTCCAACGGACTCGGCGGCGGCTTCGCGGCGTACGGCATCTATCCGCAGTACCGGGATTTTTACGCGCTGCACATGTTTTTTGACGACCGCGCCACCCGAAAAAACTGCGAGGCCTTCCTCAAGGATCGGTTCGAGATCGTCAAGGCGGAGCTGATCCCCACCAGGAAGATGCCCGCCATCACAGACGAGCCCATGATCTGGCGCTACTTCGTCGCCCCGCTCCAATCCATGCTGGCATCCATGCAGCTCGACGAGCGGGAGTACGTCATGCGCTCGGTCATGCACATCAACACCACGCTGGACGGCTGCTACGTCTTCTCCAGCGGCAAGAACATGGGCACCTTCAAGGCCGTGGGCTTCCCCGAGGACGTGGGCGAATTCTACCGCCTGGACGAATACGAGGGCTACTGCTGGACGGCCCACGGCCGCTATCCCACCAACACCCCCGGCTGGTGGGGCGGGGCGCACCCCTTCACCCTGCTGGACTGGTCGGTGGTGCACAACGGGGAGATCTCCTCCTACGACGCCAACCGGCGCTTTATTGAGATGTTCGGCTATCAGTGCACCCTCCAGACCGACACCGAGGTCATCACCTATATTATGGATCATCTGCTGCGCAGGCAGGGTCTGACCCTGGAAGAGGCCGCCGGCGTGGTGGCCGCGCCCTTCTGGAGCACCATCGAGGCCATGCCCGACGAGGCACAGCGCAAACGCGCCGCCTTCCTGCGCACCGTGTTCCCCAGCCTGCTCATCACCGGCCCCTTCTCCATCGTCCTGGGCTTCGACGGCGGGCTCATGGCCCTGAACGACCGGCTGAAGCTGCGCTCCATGGTGTGCGCCGAGCGCGGCGACCGGGTATTCATCGCCAGCGAGGAATGCGCCATCCGCGCCATGGAGCCGGAGGCGGAGCACGTCTGGGCTCCCGCCGGCGGGCAGCCGGTGATCGTCAGAGTGAAAGAAGGTGCATAGGGATGGGCGTGGACTATATCTATCCGGAATTTGAGGTCCTCCGCCGGGAGGATCGCTGCATTGCCTGCCGGGTATGCGAGCGGCAGTGCGCCAACGAGGTGCACCGGTTCGAGCCGGAGCTCGGAAAGATGCTCAGCGACGAGACAAAGTGCGTCGATTGCCAGCGCTGCGTGTCCCTCTGCCCGACCCGGGCCCTGAAAATCGTAAAAAATGACTGCGCTCTGCGGGAAAACGCCAACTGGAGCGCCGATACCATCCGCGAGATCTACAAGCAGGCGGGCAGCGGCGGCGTGCTGCTGTCCTCCATGGGCAACCCCAAACCGCTGCCCGTCTACTGGGACAGGATCCTCATCAATGCCTCCCAGGTGACCAATCCCCCCATCGATCCCCTGCGCGAGCCCATGGAGACCCGGGTCTTCCTGGGAGCGAAGCCCGACAAGCTGGAGCGCGACGCCGAAGGGAATCTGATCCCCCGTCTGGCGCCCCAGCTGGAGCTGAGCATGCCGGTGATGTTCTCCGCCATGAGCTACGGCTCCATCAGCTACAACGCCCACGCCTCCCTGGCCCGGGCCGCCACGCAGCTCGGCGTCTTCTACAACACCGGCGAGGGCGGGCTCCATGAGGACTTCTACCAGTACGGGCCACATACCATCGTGCAGGTGGCCTCCGGCCGCTTCGGCGTCCACGAGGACTATCTCACCGCCGGCGCGGCCATCGAGATCAAGATGGGCCAGGGCGCAAAGCCCGGCATCGGCGGGCACCTGCCCGGGGCGAAGATCGTGGGCGACGTGTCCCGCACCCGCATGATCCCCGAGGGCGCCGACGCCATCTCCCCGGCGCCCCATCACGACATCTATTCCATCGAGGACCTGCGGCAGCTCGTCTATTCCCTGAAGGAAGCGACGAACTATCAGAAGCCCATCATCGTCAAGGTGGCCGCGGTGCACAACATCGCCGCCATCGCCAGCGGCATCGCCCGCTCCGGCGCGGACATCATCGCCATCGACGGCTTCCGCGGCGGCACCGGCGCGGCGCCCACCCGCATCCGGGACAACGTGGGCATCCCCATCGAGCTGGCCCTGGCGGCGGTGGATCAGCGCCTGCGCGACGAGGGCATCCGCAACCGGGTCTCACTCATCGCCGGCGGCAGCATCCGCAGCGCGTCGGATGTGGTCAAGGCCGTGGCCCTGGGCGCGGACGCCTGCTACATCGCCACGGCGGCCCTGCTTGCCCTGGGCTGTCACCTGTGCCGCACATGCCAGAGCGGCAAATGCAACTGGGGCATCGCCACCCAGCGGCCGGATCTTGTCAAGCGGCTCAATCCCGAGATGGGCGCCGAGCGGCTGTGCAATCTCATGACCGCCTGGCGCCATGAGATCAAGGAGCTGCTGGGCGGCATGGGCATCAACTCCATCGAGGCCCTGCGGGGCAACCGGCTGATGCTGCGGGGCGTGGGGCTGAACGAAAAAGAGCTGGAGATCCTGGGCATCTCCCACGCGGGACAATAGGGGGCGGCCATGAAACGAGTATACGTGAACGAAGCCTGGTGCCTCGGGTGCCATCTGTGCGAATACAACTGCGCCTTCGCCAATTCCGGCCTGGCGGATATGGCTCTGGCCCTCAAGGGCAAGCCCATCTATCCCCGCATCCACATCGAGGGGACGGAGCAGATCTCCTACGCCGTGTCCTGCCGGCACTGCCGGGACCCCATCTGCGTGAAAAGCTGCATCGCCGGAGCGCTGTCCAGGCAGGACGGCGTGATCCGCATCGACCAGGACCGCTGCGTCGGATGCCTGACCTGCGTGCTGGTCTGCCCCTACGGAGCCCTGGCGCCGAATGAGAACGGCGTGATGCAGAAGTGCGAGCTCTGCCTGCAGAACGCCTGCGGCACACCCGCCTGCGTCGCCGGCTGCCCGAACCGGGCCATCGTCTACGAGGAACGGGAGGAGCTGCCATGAAACACTATCTGATCATCGGAAACGGGATCGCGGCCGCCGGCTGCATCGAGGGCATCCGAAGCGTCGATCCCGACGGGGCCGTCACCGTGGCGTCGAAGGAGCCCCACGAAGTCTACTGCCGCCCACTGATCTCCTATTACCTCGAGGGAAAAGCAAAGCTTGAGAACCTGCCCTATCGGAGCGCGGACTTCTACGGTTCCATGGGAGCGGCCCTGCTGAAGGGCAAATCGGTACAGGCCATCGATCCCGCTGCGCATACCGCGGCTCTGGACGACGGCAGCACCCTTTCCTACGACCGCGCCTGCTTCGCCGCCGGCTCGAGCCCCTTCGTGCCGCCGATCCCCGGGCTGGACAAAGTTAAGCAGAAATATACCTTTATGACCCTGGACGACGCCCTGGCTCTGGAGCAGGCCCTGCGGCCGGACAGCCGGGTGCTGATCATCGGCGCCGGCC
The DNA here is from genome assembly GCA_015068455.1 of Oscillospiraceae bacterium. Lineage (GTDB taxonomy): Bacteria > Bacillota > Clostridia > Oscillospirales > Oscillospiraceae > SVMC01. The sequence continues at coordinate 41,550 of SVKO01000007.1, forward strand.
TCATCGGCCTCAAATGCGCCGAGGGCATCCGGGACCGCGTAGCGGAGATCACCGTCTGCGATCTGGCCGACCGGGTCCTGCCGAGCATTCTGGACCAGACCTGCGCCAAAATGGTGCAGGATCATCTGGAGGCCCAGGGCCTGCGCTTCCTGCTGGGCGACACCTCCGCGGCGCTGGAGGAAAACAGAGCCCATATGCGCAGCGGAAAAACCGTGGAATTTGACGTGCTGGTGCTGGCCGTGGGCGTCCGGGCAAACACCTCCCTGCTCCGGGACGCCGGCGGCGAGGTGAACCGCGGCGTCGTCACGGACGAGCACATGCGATCCAGCCTGCCGGATATCTACGCCGCCGGCGACTGCACCGAGGGCATGGATATCTCCCTCGGGCAGCGGCGGGTGCTGGCGATCCTGCCCAACGCCTATATGCAGGGCTTCACGGCGGGCGTGAACATGGCGGGCGGGGACAGGGTGTTCGACAACGCCATCCCCATGAACGCCATCGGCTTTTTCGGTCTGCACGCCCTGAGCGCCGGCACGGCCTTCGCCCCCGGGGACGGCGGCGAATGCTTCGAGCAGCGCAGCGAGCGCGGCCTGCGGCGGCTGTTCACAAAGGACGGCCTGCTCACGGGCTTCATGCTCATCGGCGACACCGCCCGGGTGGGGATCTACACCGCCCTGATCCGGGAGCGCACGCCCCTGGATTCCATCAACTTCGAGCTGCTCCGGACGGCGGCCACCACCGCGGCCTTCCCCGCGCAGCAGCGCGCAAAAAAGTTTGGAGGTGCAGTCTGAATGACCATCATCGACGCGGCCGATCTCGGCTATCAGATGCTCAATGAGCGGATTCAGAATACCACGGGTCCCTGTACCGTCACCAACTGCTGCGGCCAGCGCTTCCTGGCGGCAGGGATGGCGGGCCGGGAGATCACTGTCCGCGGCGTGCCCGGCAACGCCCTCGGCGCTTTCCTCAACGGAGCGCGGATCTTCGTGGAGGGCAACGCCCAGGACGCCGTGGGCGACACCATGAACGACGGCGTCATCGCCATCGCCGGCAGCGTCGGCGACGCAGCGGGCTACGCCATGCGCGGCGGCAAAATATTCATTCAGGGCAACGCGGGCTACCGCGCCGGCATCCACATGAAGGCCTACCAGGACAAGGTGCCCGTCATGGTGATCGGCGGCTGCGCCGGCAGCTTTCTGGGCGAGTACCAGGCCGGCGGCATCATCCTCGTGCTGGGCATCGGGCGGGAGGATCAGCCCCTGCTGCGCTATTTCCCCTGCACCGGCATGCACGGCGGAGCCCTGTATCTGCGCGGCAGCATCGACGGTCTGCGCTTCCCGCCCCAGGTCAGCGCCCGCCGGGCCCAGGAGAACGACCTGGCCCTGATCCGGGAGCACCTGGCACAGTTCTGCGAGCTGTTCGGCTATGAGATCGATATCCTGCTCTCCGAGCCCTTCACCGTCGTCACCCCCGACACCTCCAACCCCTTCCGGCAGCTCTACGTTGCCAACTGAGAGAAGCGCCGCCCTATGCATTGCGGCACAGCGCCGCCTTCTCTCCCCCAACTTGCTTCTTTCCCCTTTCAATGACGCGAACCCCCGGCTGCGCACCTGCACAGTCGGGGGTTCGTGTTATATTTAAGTTTACAGCCAGATTAAGCTCCCTCCGGGAGGGAGCTGGCTCCGCCGCAGGCGGAGACTGAGGGAGATCGGCGAGCAGTTGGAACCTGATTTGTACCGAATATGGCGCGTACAGGGAATTTCTGCGGCATTCTCCCCCAGTCAGCTTCGCTGACAGCCCCCTCCCCGAGGGGGCCGAGGAAACGGACTGTCATGCATTTCAAATCAATCAGCGGTTACTCGAGGGGAAGGTGTCCGCGAAACGGCCGGATGAGGTGGAAAGCCAAAGAGCGCGCTGTCGGTGCTTCTGCAGGGTCCCGCCGCTGCAGAAGCGGCGGCCAGGGGTCTTGCCGCCCTACGACCGGAGCGGAAACCTTTGCGCAGGCGGGCCGATGTGGGCATCGGCCCCTACGGGTGCAAACTGTTGTTTTGCCTTTCAACGAAAAGAACCCCCGGCTGCGCACAAGCACAGCCGGGGGGTTCGTGTCGATTTTGCTGAAATAACAATAAACCGAAGCGGAAAACGGTCTTCCGACTTCGGTTTATTGTTCGTACATATGATCCTCTGCCAGAACATCCATGCTGACGCCCAACGCAAGGGATATTTTGTAAAACGTCTCAACGGAGAAATTATAGCGGGTCTTTTCACTCTCAATCTGTCTGATGAAATCATGGGACAGACCGACCTTTTCCGCCAGCTCGGCGGAAGTCATTCCCTTTGCTTTTCTGTATCGCTTGATATTCCGTCGAATGACATCATACACAGAGGCATTCAGCCTAGTTTCGTCCATATGCATCACCTGTCAAAATTATATCCGTTTGACAGGTCGATGTATGTTAGGTATAACCTCACATTTATGTTGTTTTTTCAGAAACACTCTGGTAGTATATTGTTAGGGAATGCCTAACAGAATTATAAGGAGAAACAGAAATGGACTTGCTATATGTGATGGATACCATGTTTGATTTGCTCAACGAAAGCGACAATCTGAATGTTCAGCAGATTGAAGAAATCGAAGCGGCGGGCCTGTTCTATTTGACAGCTTGTGATGGAACCAGAATCCGCATTCAATGCTCAATATTGGAATAATCAGACAGTAAAAACCAGACATTCTCAGGAATGCCTGGTTTTTGCTTCCACTCACTCCCATTCCACCGTCGCCGGCGGTTTTGATGAGATATCGTACACCACGCGGCTGACGCCGGGGACGCGGTTGGTGATGGCGCTGGAGGCGGTCTCGAGGACCTCGTAGGGCAGACGCGACCACTGGGCGGTCATGAAATCGTCGGTAGAAACCGCCCGCAGGGCCACGGTGCAGCCGTAGGTCCTGGCGTCGCCCATGACGCCCACGGAGTGCAGATCCGTCAGCACGGCGAAGTACTGATCCGCCAGATCGGTGCAGTCGGCCTTTTCGATCGTCTCCCGGAAGATGGCGTCGGCCTCCCGCAGGATGCGCAGCCGCTCCCGGGTCACCTCGCCGATGATCCGCACCGCCAAACCCGGCCCCGGGAAGGGCTGACGGAAAACAATTTCCTCCGGCAGACCCAGCTCCAGGCCCACGCGGCGCACCTCGTCCTTGAACAGGTCCCGCAGGGGCTCCGCGATGCGCTCGAAGCCAATGGACTCCGGCAGGCCGCCCACGTTGTGGTGGCTCTTGATCACCGCGCCGGGGCCCTTGCCGCTCTCGATGACGTCGGGATAGATCGTACCCTGGGCCAGCACCTGCACGGGACCCAGCTTCGCCGCCTCCGCCTCGAAGACGCGGATGAACTCCTCGCCGATGGCCCGGCGCTTGTGCTCGGGGTCCCGCACGCCGAACAGCCGGTGCATAAACCGCCCCTCGGCGTTGACGCGGATGAGATTCATGCCCATTTCCTCGCGGAAGGTGCGCTCCACCAGATCGCCCTCGCCCTTGCGCAGCAGGCCGTGGTCCACGAAGACGCAGGTGAGCTTCTCGCCGATCGCCCGGTGCAGCAGCGCCGCCGTCACCGCGCTGTCCACGCCGCCGGACAGGGCCAGCAGTACCCGCTTCCCCTCCAGCTCTGCGCGCCAGTAGTCCACGGCGGTGCGCACGAAGCTGTCCATCCGCCATACCGGCTCGCAGCCGCAGATCTCGAAGAGGAAATTGCGCAAAATGTGCCGTCCGTAGGCGGTGTGGGTCACCTCGGGGTGGAACTGCACGCCGTAGAGCTTTCTTTCGTCGTCGCCCATGGCGGCGCAGGGGCAGCTCGCGCTGCGGGCAATGACGCAGAAGCCCGCCGGCGGCGCACTGATATAATCCGTATGGCTCATCCAGCATTCGCTCTCGGCGGGGATGCCGTAAAACAGCGGACTTTGCTCGAAATTCACGGCGGTTTTTCCGAATTCGCTGCCGTTTTTTGCCGTCTCCACCCTGCCGCCGCCGAGATATGCCATGAGCTGGGCGCCGTAGCAGATGCCCAGGATCGGCACGCCGAGCTCCAGGATGCGGGGATCGAAGCGGGGCGCCCCGGGGGCGTAGACGCTGTTCGGCCCGCCGGTGAAGATGACGCCCTGATAGGCGGCGATCTCATCGAGTCCGATGCTGTTATAGTTTTTTATTTCGGCGCAGACCTGCTCTGCCCGGACGCGCCGGGCGATGAGCTGATCGTACTGGCCGCCGAAATCGAGGACAAGGATCTGTTTATCCATGGGTTTCCGCCTCCGTCAAAGCTGTGTGGATGGCGCCCGCCGCCGTCTTGCCCGCGCCCATGGCCAGGATCACCGTGGCCGCCCCGGTCACGGCGTCGCCGCCGGCATAGACAAAGGGCTTCGTGGTGGCGCCGAGCTCATCGGCGACGATGCAGCCGCGGCGATTCGTCTCCAGTCCTTCGGTGGTCTTGCGGATCAGGGGATTTGGCGACTGGCCGATGGCCACGATGGCGGTGTCGATGGGAAGTACGTGCTCCGAGCCCTCCACGCTCACCGGACGCCGCCGTCCGCTGCCGTCGGGCTCGCCGAGAATCATATCCTGCAGCTCCACGCCGGTGAGCCAGCCGTTTTCATCCCCCAGGAAGCGCGTCGGGGCGCACAGGAAGCGGAATTCGACCCCCTCCTGCTCGGCGTGGACGACCTCCTCTGCCCGGGCGGGCAGCTCCTCCCTGCCCCGGCGGTAGAGGATATACACATGCTCCGCGCCCAGGCGCAGGGCGGATCTCGCCGCGTCCATGGCCACGTTGCCGCCGCCGAACACCGCGACATTTTTGCCGCAGTAGACGGGCGTATCGTATTCCGGGAAGCGGTAGGCCTTCATCAGATTGATGCGCGTTAAAAACTCATTGGCCGAGCACACGCCCTTGAGGTCCTCCCCCTCGACGCCGAGGAAGGAGGGCAGGCCGGCGCCCGTGCCGATGTACACGGCGTCGCAGCCCATTTCCGTCAAAAGCTCGTCCACCGTCAGGGTCTTTCCGACGATGACGTTGGTTTCGATGTGGACGCCCAGCGCCCGCAGGCGGCGGATCTCCTTCTGCACGATGGCCTTGGGCAGACGGAATTCCGGAATGCCGTACATCAGCACGCCGCCGGCGGTGTGGAACGCCTCGTACACAGTGACGTCATAGCCCAGGCGCACGAGGTCGCCCGCGGCGGTCAGGCCCGAGGGGCCGGAGCCCACCACGGCAATCTTTTTCCCGTTTTTATTCCCGGCGGGAGCCGCGGTTTCCTCTTCCGCATGCTGATCCGCCGCGAATCGTTCCAGCGCGCCGATGGCGACGCTTTTTCCCTTGATGCCCCGGACGCAGCGGGCTTCGCACTGGCGCTCCTGGGGGCAGACCCGGCCGCAGACGGCGGGCAGGGCGTTGGTGGCGGTGACGGTCTCATAGGCGGCCGCATAGTCCCCCCGGGCAATGCAGGCGATGAACGCCGGGATGCGCACGGACACGGGACAGCCCTGCATGCAGGGCGCGTTTTTGCAGTTCAGGCAGCGCCGGGCCTCCGCCTCGGCCTGCGCCGGGGTATATCCCAGGGCGACCTCGGAGAAATTGTGTCGGCGGATCTCCGGCGCCTGCTCCGGCATGGTTTGTCTTTCCAGATCAGCCATTTCCGTCCTCCTTCCCCTTCATGCGGCAGTGCTCGCAGGCGCGGCGCTCATAGTCGCGGTACATCTGCTGGCGCTTGATGGCGCCGTCCCAATCGATCGCATGGCCGTCGAAGTCCGGGCCGTCCACGCAGGCGAATTTCGTCTGCCCGCCCACGCTGACGCGGCAGCCGCCGCACATGCCCGTGCCGTCGATCATGATGGGATTCATGGAAACGATGGTGGGCAGGCCGCAGCGCTCCGTGAGGGCGCACACCGCCCGCATCATCACCAGCGGGCCGATGGCGATGACCAGGTCGAAGGTCTCCCCCGCCTCCAGGAGCTCCCGCAGGCGGTCGGTGACGAAGCCCTGCAGGCCGTTGGAGCCGTCGTCGGTGGTGATGATGAGCCGGTCGGAGGCGGCGCGCATCTCTTCTTCCAGGATGATATAGCTCTTGTCGCGGAAGCCGGTGATGGCGGTCACCTCCGTGCCCAGGGCCTTGAGCTTCCTGGCCTGGGGCCAGGCAATGGCGGTGCCGAGGCCGCCGCCGATCACCGCGGCCTTTTTGTAACCCTCCAGCGCCGTGGGCATGCCCAGGGGGCCGGCAATGTCGCTGATCTCATCCCCGGCGTTCAGCTGCGCCAGGGCGCGGGTGGAATTGCCCACCGCCTGCACGAATATCGTGATGACGCCGGCCTCGCGGTCGAAATCCGCCACGGTGAAGGGCACCCGCTCGGCGTACTCGTCCAGCCGGACGATGACGAACTGTCCCGGCTCGACCTTCCGGGCGATCAGCGGGGCCTCGATTTTCATGAAATAGACCTGGGGATTCAGATCGCGTTTTTCTGTGATTCTGTACGGCAATCCAATCACTTCCTCTCTTCAGGATGCAAAAAAAAGACAATGGCGCCTTTTTGCAAAGACGCCATTGCCTTAACGGGAGTATCATACCCTGTTTTGGCCGGTTTGTCAATTATTTTCCGCTGTCGCCGTAGTTGGAAAGCACCCGCGCGGAGGGATCGTCCACGTCACAGCCCTCCCAGGCCCGGTTCGGCATCCAGAAGTCGTCGATCATCTCCGCCTGGCCGGGATAATACTTCTCAAAGATCTCCCGGTACAGCAGCGATTCCTTGGTAAACGGCCGGGCGTGGTCATAGCGCCTGCAGCGGCGCTGGAACTGCTCGTCGGTGTAGCGGCGCTCGGCGTACTGCTTGAGGTAATCCACCATGGAGTGGCCCACCGCGTCGGAGAAGGCCGCCTTCTCTCGCCAGAGGATCTCGTCGGGCAGATATCCCAGGCCGTCGAAGGCCTTGCGCAGCAGGTACTTGCCCTTGCCGCAGGTGTTCATTTTGATCGCCGGGTCCAGGGCCATGACGTACTTCACAAAGTCCAGATCGCCAAAGGGCACCCGGGCCTCCAGAGAGTTGACGGAGATGCAGCGGTCGGCCCGCAGCACGTCGTACATGTGCAGCTCCCGCAGGCGCTTGACGGCCTCGGCCTGGAAGGCCTCGGCAGAGGGGGCGAAGTCGGTATACTTGTAGCCGAACAGCTCGTCGGAGATCTCACCCGTCAGCAGCACCCGCACGTCCGTGCGCTCGTGGATGGCCTTGCACACCAGGTACATGCCCATGCTGGCGCGGATGGTGGTGATGTCGAAGGTGCCCAGCAGCTCGATCACCGTCTCCAGGCTGGAGATCACCTCCTCCGGGGTCATGAAGACCTCGGTGTGCTCGCTGCCGATGTACTGTGCCGCCTGGCGGGCGTATTTCAGATCGATGGCGTCCTCGCTCATGCCGATGGCGAAGGTGCGGATGGGCGCGTCGCTCTTTCTCTGGGCAATGGCGCACACCAGCGAGGAATCCAGACCGCCGGAGAGCAGAAAGCCCACCTTCGCGTCGGAAACCAGCCGCTTTTCCACGCCGGCGATCAGCTTTTCGCGGATGGCGGCGCAGGCGGCGTCCGGGCCGTCATGGCAGACCTTGTCCACCCTTGCAATGTCGCAGTAGCAGATGAACTGCCCGTCCTTGTAGTAATGTCCCGGCGGGAAGGGGCGGATCTTTTTCACAAGGCCGACGAGGTTCTTCGCCTCGCTGGCAAAGACGATTACGCCCCGGGCGTCATACCCGTAATACAGGGGCCGGATGCCGATGGGATCCCTGGCCGCGACATATTCCTTCGTCCGGCCGTCATAGATGATGCAGGCAAATTCCGCGTCCAGCATGGCAAACATATCCGTGCCGTACTCCTTCCACATGGGAAGCAGGATCTCGCAGTCGCTGTCGCTGCAGAAGCTGTAGCCAAGTTTACGCAGCTTCTCGCGCTCGGCCCGGAAGCCGTAGAGCTCGCCGTTGCACACGCAGTAGCAGCCGTCCAGCTCGAAGGGCTGCATCCCCTCGTGGGTCAGGCCCATGATAGACAGACGGTGAAAGGCCAGGATGCCGCTGCCGGTGTTGATGATCCGGCTCTCGTCCGGTCCCCTCGACTGGGTGCGGATAAAGCCCTCCATAAAGGCGCGATAGGTGACGCCGCTGCCGCAATAGCCCATGATAGAACACATATCAAATACCTCGATTCATTTGATTCAGCATTCTATAGGGCAAGTGCTGTGCTCGCGGTGCCACCTATATTTGTTCTCATTTTCCGAGGCTCAAACAAGCCTCTGCCGGCTGACGTGCGGCGCTACGGCGCACCTACTGGGCAATGCCGTTCAGATTGCAGCTCGAAAAGTGTTTTTCATGCGCGCCCGCCGCGTGATTCTCACCGACGCACGCTCTCTGGATGCGGGTAGAGCGCACTACTTCTCTTTTCTCAAACGCTTTTATATATAAGCAGCGAGACGTTGGCCTCAAGTCGGTTTTCGTGGGCTTCGATTCGCCGATGCGTCGGAATAGTCCTTGACAATACAGACAAGTATTGCCTGCGGATTATTTCTTGCCTCGGCGAACCGCTGCTCCCCGAAAACTGCTTCGCATCTGCGGGCAAACACAAAATGCTTGCCCGCAGACAACTCAGGGCCAACGCCCCGCCGCTTTTGGGATCAGAAAAAACTGTTTACTCCTCGACCGGCGCCTGGGCGTTGGCCTCGGCGCGGGGATCGGGCTGCTGCTCGCCGAGGGTAAAGGGATGCCCCGGCTGCATGAAGTGGGTGTGGAGCGTCTCCTGACAGCTTCCGGATCCGTTTTCTGTCTTACACATTGCAAAGCCTCCTTGCTCAGACGATGCCCTGGGCGATCATGGCGTCGGCGACCTTCTTGAAGCCGGCGATGTTCGCGCCGTCAACATAGTCGTCCTCCATGCCGTATTCCCGGGCCGCATCGTCGATGTTGTGATACAGGTTGACCATAATCTCCTTCAGGCGGCGGTCGACCTTCTCAAAGCACCAGGGACGGCGGGCGCTGTTCTGACTCATCTCCAGGGCGGAGGTGGCCACGCCGCCGGCGTTGGACGCCTTTCCGGGCAGGAACAGGACGCCGTGGGACTGCAGGTAGTCCGTCGCCTCGGGGGTGGTGGGCATATTGGCGCCCTCGGCCACTGCGAGCACGCCGCCGGACACCAGGATCTTTGCATCGTCCAGGGTCAGCTCGTTCTGGGTGGCGCAGGGCAGCGCGATATCCGGCTGGACGCTCCAGACGCCCCGGCCCTCGTGGTACTCGGCGTTGGGACGATAGACCTTGTACTCAGTCAGGCGCTTTCGCTCGACCTCCTTGATTTTCTTCAGCGCGGCCACGTCGATGCCCTCGGGATCATAGATCCAGCCGTTGGAATCGGAGCAGGTGACGACCTTCGCGCCCAGCTGCTGGGCCTTCTCGATGGCGTAAATGGCCACGTTGCCGGCGCCGGAGACGGCGACGGTCTTGCCTTCCATGCTGTGGCCGTGGCACCTGAGCATCTCGTCGGTGATGTACAGCAGGCCGTAGCCCGTGGCCTCGGTGCGGGCCAGCGAGCCGCCGTAGCTCAGTCCCTTGCCTGTGAGCACGCCCTCGAACACGTTCCGCAGCTTCTTATACTGGCCGAACAGATAGCCGATCTCCCGGCCGCCGACGCCGATATCGCCGGCGGGCACGTCGGTGTCTGCGCCGATGTGTTTGCTGAGCTCGGTCATAAAGCTCTGGCAGAAGCGCATGATCTCCCGGTCGGACTTTCCCTTGGGGTTGAAGTCCGAGCCGCCCTTGCCGCCGCCGATGGGCAGGCCGGTCAGGGAATTCTTGAAGATCTGCTCAAATCCGAGGAACTTGATGATGCCGATATTGACCGAGGGATGGAACCGCAGGCCGCCCTTGTAGGGGCCGATGGCGCTGCTGAACTGCACGCGGTAGCCGGTGTTGACCTGCACCTGGCCCTGATCGTCGATCCAGGGAACGCGGAACTTGATCTGCCGCTCCGGATTGACCAGACGCTCCAGCAGGGCGTCACGGCGGTAGGCCTCCTCATTCTCGGCAATGACGGGGCGCAGGGAATTCAGAACCTCGGTCACCGCCTGATGGAACTCTGTTTCGGTGGGGTTTTCTTTTTTGACTCTTTCAATGACTTCATCAACGTAGGACATAGTTTTCCTCCTGGATGACAAAAAGCGCCTTCAGCGGCAGATACCTGCCGCGAAAGACGCCTTTGCCTTTTTGTGTATTTAAGATAGAAAAAGCGCCTCCGAGTGCATGCACTCGAAGACGCCTTTGCCTTCATGTTTCGCATTATAGCGGGGGAAAAACCGTTTGTCAAGCCCTTTTGTTTGCAATTTGCATGATTTGTTCCTGCACGATCGCGTATTTTTCTACGCGCACCCTCTTGACGAAACGATTAAATGTGTGTAAAATACGACCATGAGCAAAGGCGTTCATTTCCGTGCGGGCTGCCCCCGCAGGGAGTGGGCGTTTTTCCTTTTTTGCATGACGATGCGATGCACCGGCATCTCGATCCGATTTTGAATAGCAGATGAGCAATGGCGTTCATTTTTGTGCAGAGAGGAAGCTCTGTACTGAAATGGACGCACTTTTTTTGCTGATCCAGGAAAATGAAGAAGGCAGGATTTTGATCATGAGATACTCAAACGCAGAGGTCATGGAATATGTCCGCGAAGAGGACGTGAAGTTCATTCGGATCGCGTTTTGCGATGTTTTCGGCCGGCAGAAGAACATTTCCATCATGCCCGAGGAATTGCCCCGTGCATTTGAATACGGCATTGCATTCGACGCCTCGGCCATTGCCGGCTTCGACGGCGAGACCCGGTCGGATCTGCTGCTGCACCCTGACGCGGAAACGCTGACGCTGCTGCCCTGGCGGCCGGAGCACGGAAAGGTCGTGCGCATGTTCGCCGGCATCACCTATCCCGACGGGCGGCCCTTTGAATGCGATACCCGGAGCCTGCTGAAAAAGGCTGTCTCCGACGCGTCGCGGGCGGGTTACACCTTCCGTTTCGGCGCGGAACAGGAATTCTATCTGTTCCATCTGGACGAGGCGGGCAGACCCACCTCGGAGCCCTACGATCAGGCGGGTTATATGGACGTTGCCCCCGAGGACCGGGGCGAAAACGTCCGCCGGGAGGTATGCCTGATCCTGGAGCAGATGGGCATTCAGCCGGAGAGCTCCCACCATGAAGAAGGCCCCGGCCAGAACGAGATCGACTTCCGCTATTCCGACGCTCTGAGCGCGGCGGACAACGCCATGACCTTCCAGACCGTCGTCAAGACTGTGGCGCGCTCCAACGGGCTGTACGCCGACTTTTCGGCCAAGCCTCTGGACAGCAAGCCCGGCAACGGCTTCCACGTCAACATCTCCGTCGAGCCCTCCGGCAACACCGAGCGCATGAACCAGATGATCGCCGGCATTCTCGACAAGGTGCCGGAGATGACCCTGTTCCTGAACCCCACGGAGAACTCCTACAAGCGGTTCGGCCTGAGCAAAGCCCCGGGCTACGTCTCCTGGTCCCACGAAAACCGGTCCCAGCTCATCCGCATCCCCGCCGCCATCGGCGAGTACCGCCGCGCAGAGCTGCGCTCGCCGGATCCGACCGCCAATCCCTATCTGGTGTTTTCCCTGCTGATTTATGCGGGTCTGTACGGCATTGAGAATCAGATGCCCCTGCCGGCCCCTGCGGATATCAACCTCTTTAAGGCCGATCAGAAGACGCTGTCGAACTTCAAGCGGCTGCCCGATACTCTGAAGGCCGCTGCGGAGGCGGCGCGGGACAGCGAATTCATTCGCGAGCACATCCCGCAGACCATTTCCGACAAGTATTCCCATCTGTAAAAGAAAAACAATTCTATGCAAAGGAGGGAGCAACATGGGCCTGAAGGAACGGGTTTACAGCGTCCTCATCGTCTCTGCATCCAGGACGTTCAACGACGCCCTGCAGCCCTTGCTCCCCGAATCAAAATACACCCCTGTGAAGCTGGTGACGAGCATCAGCCTTGCCAAGCAGGTCCTGACCGAGCGGAGCTTTGACTATGTGATCGTCAATTCTCCCCTGCCGGATGACGCAGGCATCCGTTTCGCCATCGATACCAGCCGGTCCCGGAAAGCTGTCGTGCTGCTCCTGGTCCGGTCGGAGCTCCACGAAGAGGTGCATGACCGGGTGGTGGAGCACGGCGTATTCACCTTGCCCAAGCCCACCTCAAAGCAGCTGATCGCCATGGTGCTCGGATGGATGTCCAGCGCCAGGGAGCGGCTGCGCGAATCCCAGAAGAAGACCCTTTCCATCGAGGAGAAGATCGGCGAGATCCGCCTGGTCAACCGGGCGAAATGGCTGCTGATCCACCATCTGCAGATGACGGAGCCGGAGGCGCACCGCCACATCGAAAAGCAGGCCATGAACCGCTGCATCTCCAAGCGGACCGTGGCCCAGGAGATCGTCGACCGATACGCCGAATGATCTCACCTGTCATGTCAGAAACGGGATGAGGGACAATGCCCTGCCCACATCAGGGCGTCCCTCCGTCCGTTTTTGGGAACTCATTCTCTATTCAAGCGGGGGGCCTGTCGCGAAAGCGGCAGGCCCCTTGCTGTTTTTTTGAGGGCGTACAGCCGCCCGCCGGGAGCCTGCCGGGTCCGCGATCCGGCGGGCAAGGGTATGGACGCTTCTGCTTAAAGAACCGGACAGGCTGATCCGACGCCGTATTTATGCAATCTTAATATCAGCCCCAATGCTTTAATACGGTCTTAATCCTGCGCCTGTCCGCCTTAACGCCGTCTTTGTGGGCTCCGATATAGAATAAGGTACAACAAACATCGGGAGGCCTATCATGAGCGGACGTCTGTTGGGGAAAAAGCTTTCTTCCTACCAGATCATCATATCGGGTTTTCTGGGCGTCATCCTGATCGGGACGCTGCTGCTGATGCTCCCGGTGAGCTCGAAGCAGCGGATCTGGACCGCGCCGGAGGATGCGCTGTTCACCTCCACCTCCGCCGTCTGCGTCACAGGGCTGGTCATCCGGGACACGGCAATGCACTGGTCCGTGTTCGGGCAGACGGTGATTTTGATCCTGATCCAGATCGGCGGCCTGGGCGTCGTATCCGTCGCGGCGTTCCTCGCCACCCTCTCCGGCAGAAGGATCTCGCTGCTGCAGCGCAGCATGCTCCAGGACAGCATCAGCGCCCACCAGATCGGCGGCATCGTTAAGATGACCGGCTTTGTTTTCAAGGTGGCGTTCCTGACGGAGCTCCTGGGCGCGCTCGTCATGCTTCCCGCATTCTGCAGATCCTTCGGGGCCGCGGGGATATGGATGGCGGTGTTCCATTCGGTTTCCGCTTTCTGCAATGCGGGCTTCGACGTCATGGGCGGGAAAACCGGCGCCTTTTCCTCTCTGACCTTCTTCCGCGGCAGCATCGGCGTCAGCCTGCCGATCTGCCTGCTGATCGTGATCGGCGGCATCGGCTTCCTCACCTGGGACGATATTGCCGCAAACAGACTCCGGTTTAAAAAATACAGAATGCAGACCAAGGCGATCCTTGTGACCACCGCCGTGCTGATCCTGCTCCCCGCGCTGTATCTGTTTTTCAGCGATTTTTCGGGCTTTCCCCTGAAAGAACGGCTGTGCCTCTCCCTGTTCCAGGCGATCACGCCCCGGACGGCGGGCTTCAATACGGCAGATCTGACGGCGATGTCGAGTCCGAGCCGGGCCATGCTGATCGTACTGATGCTGATCGGCGGCAGCCCGGGCTCCACCGCGGGCGGCATGAAAACAACCACCGCGGCGGTGCTGATCGCGAACGCCCTGGCTGTGTTTCGCAAAAAGAAAAACGCACGGATGTTCGGCCGCCGGATCGAGGACGCCGTCGTTAAAAACGCGGCGACGCTTTTGAGCATGTACCTGTGCCTTGTCTTTGCGGGCGCATTTCTCATCAGCGCCCTGGAGGCGCTGCCCTTCGGAACCTGCCTGTTCGAGACGGCGTCCGCCATCGGAACGGTGGGCCTGTCGCTGGGCATCACGCCCGCTCTGGGCACGGTCTCCCACCTGATACTCATCGCGCTGATGTTTTTCGGGAGAGTCGGCGGCCTGACGCTGATGTTTGCCGCAGTCAGCAGCAAAAGCGCGGAGGTATCCCAGTGCCCGGTGGAGAAAATCAACGTCGGATAACGGAGGAATGTGTATGAAATCGATTTTGCTGATCGGTCTGAACCGTTTCGGTTCCCTGCTGGCAAAGCAGCTGTATGATCTGGGCCACCAGATCATGGCCGTGGACAAGGACGAGGCGCGCGTCAATGAGATCCTGCCGCTGGTCACGGACGCGCAGATCGGAGACAGCACAAACGAGGCCTTTCTCCGCTCTCTGGGGGTCAACAATTACGACGTGTGTATCGTCGCCATCGGCGGCGACTTCCAGAGCTCCCTGGAGACCACCTCCCTGCTCAAGGAACTGGGCGGAAAGCTCGTCGTCTCCAGGGCCGACCGGGACGTGCAGACCAAATTCCTGCTGCGCAACGGCGCCGATGAGGTCATCAATCCGGAGAAGCAGATCGCGGAATGGGCCGCCATCCGCTATTCATCCAACCATGTGCTCGACTACATCAAGCTCGACAACAGTCATGCCATATTCGAGGTTGCCGTTCCCCCCGACTGGATCGGGCGTACCGTAGGCCAGATCGACATCCGCAAGCGGTACGGGATCAACATCATGGCGGTCAAGGAGGCCGGGAAAATGGATCTGTCCGTCACACCCGAAACCGTCTTGACAGACCGGAAGACCATGCTTGTGCTGGGAGAACGAAAAGCGATCCAGAAATGCTTCCGCATATAGCGGGAAGCGCGCGAAAGGAGGCAGAGAAAAATGCGGGAAATTTTGATCGCTCTGGCGACGATCGGGCTGTTTTGCTTCGCCTTTTTCGTTGCCGCCCGGATCGGCGGCTTTCTGGAAGTGAACTACCGGGGCGCAGACACGGCGAAACGGGAGAGCCGGACGGTGCCCATCCTGTTTTCCTCCGGCAATAATCCGGCGGAAACGGCGGAACAGATCCGGAATCTGGGCGACGATTACGGCCAGTGCGCAGTCATTGTCTGCGGTGCGGAGGAGCCCGATCTCAGGGACTATATCGACCCGGAGCTTGGAGAATACCTGTATCAAATCGGATGAAAATGTGGTATGATGATGACAAATCATGCTTCCGAAGGATGAAAGAATATGGATCATATTTTAGAGGGCAACGAGCGCATTCTGGTCTGCCTCTCCCCTTCCCCTTCCAATAAGAAGGTGGTCGAGGCTGCGGCAAAAATGGCCCGGGCGTTTCAGGCCGCTCTGACCGCCATTTATATCAAGCCCACGAACTATCATCTGATCTCCGAGAAGGACAAGCGGCGGCTGCAGAGCAACATCGAATATGCAGAGCAGTGCGGCGCCTCGGTCTCGACGATCATCGGCAACGACGTGCCCGTGCAGATCGCCGAGTACGCCCATATCTCCGGCGCCACGAAAATCGTGGTCGGACGAAGCGGGGCGCGGCGGCGGCATTTCTGGAGCAAGGCGCCGCTCACGGAGCAGATCATCCTCAACGCCCCGGATCTGGACGTCTACATCATCCCGGACTCCGCGGCGGATCTGAAGCAGCAGCGGGAACGGACCCACCTCGGCGGCCAGATCCATCCCACCTGGCGCGATACCCTCATCTGCATCGCGCTGCTGATCGCAGCCGTGGCGGTGGGATTGGTTTTCACCATGTTCGGCTTTTCCGAGGCAAATATCATCACGGTGTTCATCCTGGGTGTTCTGGTCATCTCCGTGATGACGGCGAGTCCCCTGTACAGCGTCGTGGGCTCCCTGGCCAGCGTGCTGCTGTTCAACTGGTTTTTCATCGAGCCGCGTTTCAGTTTTCACACCTATGAGCCGGAATACGCCGTCACCTTCGCCATCATGCTGACCTCCGCCCTGATCACGGGCACGCTGGCGAACAAGCTCAAGGGCAACAGCCGGCAGGCCGCCCGGGAGGCCTTCCGCGCAAAAGTTCTCTTCGATACGAATCAGCTCCTGCAGAACGCGGAAAGCCCCCAGAACGTGATCCGCATCACCGCCCATCAGATCATCACCCTGCTCGGCCGCGACGTGATCGTCTATCCGCTGCAGGACGGCGGCATCGGCGGCGGGATCCGGTTCAGCGCGCACCAGTCCGGGAGCGACGATACGGCTCCCGATGACAACGAACAGGAGATCGTCTCCTGGGTGTTTGACAATCAGCAGGCGGCGGGCTTCCGCCTGGAGCATTTCAGCGCGGCCAGGGCCCAGTACCACCCCATCTGCATCAACGGCCACTGCTACGGGATCGTCGCCGTCTACCTGGACGGAACCTCCCTGGAGACCTTTGAATACAGCGTGTTCATGTCGATCCTGGGCGAATGCGCCCTGGCTCTTGAGAGCCTGCAGAACGCGGCGGAGCGCGAGCGGGCCTCCGTCATGGCCCGCAATGAGCAGCTGCGCTCGAATCTGCTGCGCTCCATTTCCCACGATATCCGCACGCCGCTGACCTCGATCTCCGGCAATGCCAGCAACCTGCTTTCCCACGACCGGCTGCTCGACGACGAGACCCGCCGGCAGATCTTCTCCGATATCTATGACGATTCCGAGTGGCTGATCGACCTGGTGGAAAACCTGCTGTCCATCTCCCGCATCGAAAACGGGCAAATGGATCTGCATCTGTCGACGGAGATCATGAACGACGTGGCCGCCGAAGCCCTGAAGCATATTGACAGAAACGCAAATCAGCATATAATCGTCCTTGAGGAAACGGACGAGTTCCTGCTGGTGAAGATGGATCCCAGGCTGATCATGCAGGTGCTGATCAATCTCATCAACAACGCCGTCAAGAATACCCAGCCCGGATCGGAGATCCGCATCCGCTGCGCCCGGGGGGATCAGACGGTCTGCGTCAGCGTCCGCGACAACGGGCCCGGCATCCCGGACGAGATCAAGCCCCACGTGTTTGAGATGTTCTATACCGGCCAGAACACGATCGCCGACGGGCGCAGAGGTCTCGGCCTCGGACTGGCCCTGTGCAAATCCATCATCGAAGCCCACCGCGGAACGATCACCCTTACGGACAACGACCCGACGGGCTGCTGCTTCACGTTCTGCCTGCCGGTGGAAGAGGTACAAATCAATGAATAAACCTGTTGTATTGGTGGTTGAGGACGACGTGCCCGTCCGCAATCTGATGTGCACAACACTGAAAACCCATGAATACAAATTTTTGACCGCCGCCGACGGCGCCGAGGCCCTGCTGCTGGCCTCGTCCCACAATCCGGACGTGGTGTTTCTGGATCTCGGCCTGCCGGATATGGACGGGATCGACGTGATCCGGAGGATCCGCGACTGGTCGAACATGCCGATCATCGTCATCAGCGCCCGGAGCGAGGATACGGACAAGATCGAAGCCCTCGACGCCGGCGCAGACGACTATCTGACCAAGCCCTTCTCCGTGGAGGAGCTGCTGGCACGGCTTCGCGTCACGGTGCGGCGGCTGTCGCTGATGAACGGCGCAAACAGCGCTGACAGCGCCGTCTATCTCAACGGGAAGCTCAAAATCGACTATTCCGCCGGCTGCGCCTGGCTGGACGGGCAGGAGCTGAAGCTGACGCCCATCGAATACAAGCTCCTGTGCCTGCTGGCCCGAAATACGGGCAAGGTCCTGACCCACACCTTCATCACCCAAAAAATCTGGGGCCGGAGCTGGGACAACGACGTCGCTTCGCTCCGGGTATTCATGGTGAATCTGCGCAAAAAGCTTGAATCCGCGCCGGATTCTCCCCAGTATATCCAGACCCACATCGGCATCGGCTACCGGATGCTCAAGGTGGAATAGCGTTGACTCAATTGGGATCCGCCCGCCTCTGCGAACGCAGAAGCGGGCGGGTTTTGTTGCGGGACGGCGCTTTTTGTGCTAAACTGGAAAAAACACTTTCGGAGGCCGAGATGGGTTGCTTTGATCAGGTGCGTTTTCGTGGGACCTTCCGCGATTACCAGCTGCGTGTACTGGACAATACTCATGAATACCTGCGTGACGGCCACATCAACATCGTCGCGGCGCCGGGCAGCGGCAAAACCGTCCTGGGTCTGGAGCTGATCCACCGGGTCGGTGCGCCCTGCTTGATTCTCTCGCCCACCATCGCCATCCGGCAGCAGTGGGGCGAGCGGTTCCGCGATCTGTTTCTGAACGATCCTCAGGACTTTGACGCCCTGTTTTCCGACGATCTGCACACCCTGCGGACGGTGAACTGCGCCACCTATCAGGCCCTGTATTCGGCAATGGAAAAGGCCGCCGCGGAGGATGGCGAACCGGACTTCTCAAATGTGGATCTGATCGCCGCCATGCGCAGTGCCGGCATCGGCACCCTGTGCCTCGATGAGGCGCATCATCTGCGAAACGACTGGTACCGGGCTCTGGCATCCTTCCTTCAGGCGCTGGGCCGGGAGGTCACCGTCATCTCTCTGACGGCCACGCCGCCCTACGACGCCGACGGGCCGGAATGGCGCAGATATCAGGCCATCTGCGGCGAGATCGACGAAGAGATTTTCGTCCCGGAGCTGGTGGCGCAACGGACCCTTTGCCCCCATCAGGACTTTGTACTATTCAACACGCCTACCCAGCGCGAGTTGGAGACTCTGCGGGACCACCGGCTGCGCTGCGCCGCGGCGCTGGAGGAGGTGGGCTCCCTCGATCTGTTGGCTGAGGTCTACTGCACTCTGCGGGATTCGGAGCCCCTTTCCGGCGCGCCGGGGGAGGACGCTGCCCTGCTGGCCATGCTGGACCACTTCGGCTACGCCTTCGATCGGAAGCGGATCCGCGCACTGACCGGTCGCGGAACCCTGCCGAAATACCAGCTGCCGGCCGCCGAAGCAGCCCTGCAGTATCTTCTGGACGGAGACTTGCTTTCCGAGCCGCGCAAAGCCGAGCTCGCCGCTGTTTTGAAGCGGCACGGCGTCTATGAAAAGAAAACTGTCTCTCTGGTACTGACAGAGCGGATGAAGCGACTGCTGATCTGCTCTGCGGGCAAGCTCGAGAGCATCGCTCGGATCGCGCAAAGCGAGACCGCGTCCATGGGCGAGCGTCTGCGGATGCTGATCCTCACGGACTATATTCAAAAAGAGCACCTTTCCGGGATTACCGCCCGGGAAACCCTCAGCTCCATCAGCGTGGTAAGCATTTTTGAGACGCTTCGGCGGGCGGATCTCCGCGTTCCGATCGGCGTGCTGTCCGGCTCTCTGGTCATCCTGCCGAATTGGATCGATCTGACCGGCCGGGAACACACTGCCGAAGCCATCGACGGGACTGAATATTGCGCCGTTTCCTTCACCGGCACGGGCCACAGCGCCGTTGAAATCGTCGGCTCGCTGCTGGAATCGGGCGTGATCCGGATCCTGATCGGCACCAAATCCCTGCTCGGCGAGGGCTGGGACTCTCCCTGCGTCAACACGCTGATTCTCGCCAGCGTCGTGGGCAGCTTCGTCCAGTCCAATCAAATGCGCGGCCGGGCAATCCGCGTGGATCCCGGCGATCCGCAAAAGGCAGCAAACATCTGGCACCTGGCAACCGTCACGCCGGAATTCCTTTTTGAAGATTCTCTTTTGGCGGGGCAGGCAGATCCCAACCTTCTGTCCTCCTATGATTTTTCCGTTCTGGTCCGCCGGTTCGACGGTTTTATGGGGCCAAATCAGACCACGGGTGAAATTGAAAGCGGCTTTGAGCGGCTTACTGCCATCCATCCTCCCTTTGATCGAACAGGCGTTGAGCGGATCAACCGGGACATGCTTGCCCTGTCCGCGCAGCGGGATACGGTTCGCGCAAAATGGCACGACGCCCTGGCAGTCCGCCCGGTGCGTACGGAACTGGAGACCCGCGTGAGCACGGAAAAGCGGCTCCCCGTTTTCACCGTTGGGAATGTTGCCCCCTGCGCCGTGCTGGGCGCCGCGGCCCTCGGGCTAATCCGTCCCTTGACCATCGCCTTTCGCCAGGGCAGCTCCGGCCTTCGTTTCGGCCTCATCGGCGTGCTCTGCGCCTGTCTGTATGGGCTGTACCACGGCGGACGGTTTTTGCTCCGGCACCGCAGTCCCACCCGTTCGATCCAGGCCCTCGGCACAGCAGTCTATCAGGCACTGTGTCAATCGGAACAGATCTCGCCCACTGCCGAACTGGAGGCCGACAGCGATCCGGATTTTGTCACCCTGCGTCTGCACAATGCCTCGGTTCATGATCAAAACATTTTCAATACGGCCATCGCGGAACTGCTTTCCCCCATCGACAATCCACGTTATCTGCTTATCGCCCGGAACGGGCTCGGCCGCTTCCGGTATGAATATGCCTTTGCCTGCCCCTCTGCCCTCGGGAAAAGTCGGAAAACCGCCGAGCTTCTGGCGGCATGTCTGAAGCGGCACACCGGTCGCTTTACTCCAGTATATACCCGCACACAGGACGGACGGCAGATTCTCCGCAAGTGCCGGAAACGGTCCTATCTCTCCCCGCTCGAACAGCCCACGGAGAAAAAATATCGGGTCGCAGGATCCCCATGAGCCCGCCATCGTCATTATTCGTCCCGGGAGCGCTGCTTCCGGGACTTCTCTCTTTACCCCTCCCGCTTTTTGTGCTAAACTGGAAAAAACGCCTTTGGAGGCTCTTATGCTGAAAAACAACACCGTCTACGAGACGGAGATCACCGACTATACCGCCGACGGCATGGGGATCGCCCATGCCGATGGCTGCGCCGTGTTCATTCCCAACGCCATCGCCGGGGAACGGGTGCGTATTTCCATCGTCCACGCCGGCAAAAACAAGGCCATCGGGAAAATAGAGGATATCCTGGAGCGCTCGCCCCACCGCATCGTTCGGGACTGCCCCTGGGCCAAGATCTGCGGCGGCTGCGATTTCCGCCACATGGACTACGCCGAGGAGCTGCGGCTCAAGGCGCAGCGGGTGCGCGACGCGCTGGCCCGCCTCGGCGGCTGGGACCCGGGCGAGCTGCCCATTGCGGGGGCGAAGCGCCTGACGGGCTACCGCAACAAAGCCATCTTCCCCATGGGCATGTATAAAGGAAAGGCGGACGCCGGCTTCTACCGCGCCCGCACCCACGATCTGATCCCCGCGGATCATTGTCTTCTGCAGAACGACGCCGCCAATGCCGCCCGGCAGGCGGTGGTGGACTTTGTCCGCGAAAATCATGTGCGCGTCTACGACGAGGGAACAAACGCCGGGCTCCTGCGTCATATATTTGTACGCACCGCCGACGCCACGGGCCAGGTGATGGTCTGCCTGATCGCCAACGGGGACCGTCTCCCGAAGGAACAAGAGTTATGTAAACTGCTCCGGGATCGGGTGCCGACTCTGGCCTCCGTGATCCTGTGCACGAATACGCGGCCCGGCAACGCCATCATGGGCGAAAAATTCCGCACCCTCTGGGGCGCTGACGCCATCGAGGACGAGCTGTGCGGCCTGCGCTTCCGCCTCTCTCCCCGCTCGTTCTATCAGGTGAACCACGCGCAGGCGGAGGTCCTCTATGAAAAGGCGCGGACCTTTGCCGGTCTGACAAAAAGCGACACGGTGCTGGATCTCTACTGCGGCACCGGCACCATCACCCTGCATCTGGCACGGGACGCCGGGCAGGCCGTGGGCGTGGAGCTCGTGGACGCCGCCATCGCCGACGCGAAGCAAAATGCCGTGCGCAACGGGATCGACAACGCCCGCTTCTTCTGCGCCGACGCCGGACAGGCCGCGCAGAAGCTGCTCGACGAAGGCCTGCGGCCGGACGTCGTTGTGGTCGATCCGCCCCGCAAGGGCCTGGCCCCGGACGTGGTGGAAACGATCGCCCGCATGAATCCCGATCGGGTGGTCTACGTCTCCTGCGACCCCGCCACCCTCGCCCGCGACGTGGCCCGCTTCCGCGCATCGGGCTACGCCCCCCAAAGAGCCGAATGCGTGGACCTCTTCCCCAGATGTGCCCATGTGGAATCAGTCGTGTTGATGTCTCGAGCCGGGTTGTGACTACAGGATAGATGTTCCTAAATTGAAGAGGAGTCATAATGGAAACAAAAAACAAATGCTATACATACTTCAAGATTGTCGGTGATTTTGATCCCGATATTGCGACTGCTCGTTTAGGTCTTACGCCAACAAAAAGTTGGAAAATCGGAGATACTCGGAGAAACGGCACAAAGTTTGATTTCGCTTTGTGGGAATATGGTAGATGTTCGGAATACGATGTTCTTGTTGAAAACCAAATGCGAAAAACCATATCCGACCTACTCGACAAAACTGATATTTTGAATCAAATTAGAAGTGAATATGATGTTAGTTTTTGCCTTGAGATTGTTCCGACGATCTATGTGGGAGATACAAATCCCTGTCTTGCTCCGCCTTTGGATATTATTGATTTTTGTCACGCTACCAGAACAGAAATTGATATAGACATGTATATCTACTCACAAGAAGATGAAGACTGATAAAATACTCGGATGAAACGAGTGACCAACGGCATATTCTTTACGTCGAGGGTCGTGTGGACAGCGTAGATATGTGCCATTTTATTCACGCTATTGTCCCAAGGCATGTGGAGACGGTCGTATTGATGACAAGAGAACTGACGGACTGATATTAATGGAGATGATACATAATGAGTTTTTCAATTTACGCTGATAACTTGACGTGGATCAACGATAATAAAGATGATCCGGAAGACCTCTGCCTTCACGGTCATGCAGTTGTAATTATCGGTAATCATAAGCTTGAATATGAAGCAACAGTCAGCGCAACATCACTGTACTTGTTGAAAACACTTACTGAAGATCATATCATATTTGAAGATAATCAAATGTTACCTTGCTGCGGCCATTTTATGATTCCAAACGAGGAACTTGATACTGTAACTATTCTTGGTTGTCCGAATGGGATTGACTGGTCTGTTATACATAATAAAGACGATTCAGTAACATTGGAATTAGAAGACGGGACAAAAGAGATAGTCACTTTAACTGATTATGAGAAACAGGTTTATCGTTTTGCAGACGTGATAGAAAACTTCTACTTGTCATGTTCACCTAAAGTAATGCCGAAAGACCCGTTTGAAAAAAACGCGTATATAGCTTTCTGGAATGAATGGCATAGGCGCAGAGGCAAATAAGTCCTGGCTCGTGAAGGTGACGGCTTTATTCTGTTGCCTCGACCCTTATTGATGATGGGAACTAAGCCACGAGGGTGTGCGAGTAGTCAGCATAGATAATGCCCTTTTTATCCGCGCCATTGTTCCAAGGCATGTGGAGACGGTGACACTTTTATCCCGCAGAAAAGATGAGCCGAGAGTACAGGTGACGATGACTTGCAAGTCTGACTAATACAGTAAAGAAACGTTTTAATAAATTAACAAATCGTATTTATGGGGATGACTCAGATGAACTATAAGGTAATTGACAGAGAAACATATTATAGAAAAGGTGTGTACCGTCACTTCTCGGAAGATTGTAAATGCTCGACATCCATGACGGCGAGAATAGATGTCACAAATCTCGCTGCATATTCCAAGAAAACAGAAACAAAGTTTTATATCAACTTTTTATATATTCTTTCAAAGGTTATGAATTCACGCGAAGATTACAGAATGGGATATCTCTGGCAGACAGATGAACTGATTTGCTATGACGTGGTCAATCCCACACAGTATGTCTTCCATGAAGACACGGAAACCTGCACCCCTGTGTATACGGAATACTTTGAGGACTATGATAAGTTCTACGCTGCTGCATTGCGGGATGTTGAAGAGGCGAAGAAGACAAGGGAATACGAGCTGGATATGCAAAATCATCCCAACTGGTTCGATGCCTCGTTTATTTCATGGCTCTCTTATGATTCACTGAATCTTGAGCTGCCCGATGGAAATCTGTATTTTGCGCCAATTGTCAATTGGGGAAAATACAGGGAAGAAAACGAAAGACTTGTCATGCCTGTAACTGTTCGGCTGAATCACGCGATTGCTGATGGTTATTTGGTCGCAAATGTATTCCGCCTTCTGGAGCAAGAAATAAAGTTGTTTGTTGGGCTTTGATTGATATATTCAAAACTGTCGAGACGGTGGTATTGATGACAAAGAAATAGACAAATCGCCATTTGTATGGTTGGCTTTTAAGGAGAACAGATGGAAAAAGCTGCTAAAAACAGAAAGATACTTATTTTGTACTTGGTTATAACAATCTGCCTGACCTGGCTCTTGCAGTTTATGCCGATGATCATGGGGCTGGATATTGAAAACACGTCGATATCTTCATTCGATCCTGCCTCCCTGTTCTTCGGAGTCGGAGGCGTAATGCCGACCCTGACTGCTTTTATTTTTGTGTTCGTTTTCTATACGAAGGACGGGATAAAGGATTTTCTGAAAAGATGCTTTGTTCCCAATAAGGAATGTATTGCCGCAATTCTGATTTCGCTTGGACTGATTTGTGCAGAAGTATTTGTGACACAGATGATTTCGAAAGGCCTTGGCGCAGAGAAGCTTGGCTTTGAGGGAGTAAAGCTGATCGCGAAGAACCCGTTGTATTTCTTTTATTTTCTGTTTTGGGGAATCATCTCCGGGCCTTTTTCTGAAGAATTTGGATGGAGAGGCTTCCTGACGGATCGATTGTTTCAAAAAAGCAAGCTGCTTCAAGCATCACTGTGTATCGGTTTTATCTGGGGTATCTGGCATCTGCCGTTATACTTTTATCCGGCACAGATTCAGCACGATTGGTTTATGATCAATCCGTTATTGGGTTTGCTCTTTATCGTGAGCTGCATGTCGGCAGCACTTGTATACACGACGATCTATGTGATTGCAAAAAGAAAGGTGTTTCCGATTTTCTTTCTGCACATGTTTAAGAATATCATTTTGACCGGCGCAATGATCTATCCGTTTTCGGATACCTACAGTAAAGTTGTTGTTTTCGTTGAGATCGTACTGGATCTATTGTTCTATGTTGTATTTACAAGAACGGCTTTCTACCGAACCGCCTTAGAACAAACATCGGAATTTGACTATCTTAAGTAGGCGGGATTGCTATATCAGCATTTTGAGGGGACTTATCATAACGCGGCGCATATCAAGGACAGAAACTGACAAATTCAAGTTTGCATAGATGCTCCCCTGCGCGTGAGAAACCGTATCCCTGTTCTTTTCGCAGATTGGATGCGCGTGCCCGATGTATGATGATGTGGAAACACGCCCCGTGCCATATGGAGGCTGTAAATTGAACGAATCAGAACTCTATCGCGCCCTCGGGGCGCTGACGAAGGACCGAAGCCAATGGGAAGCGCAGATCCCTTACGTATCGTCGCTGCTCGCCCACGAATCCGTAAAAATACAGGCAAAGGCGCTCTGGCTGCTTGGGGAGATGGGACTTGCATATCCCCCGGCCGTGAAGGATGCCGTCCCGCAAATCGCCGCCTTCCGCGGCAGCCCGATTGCGCTTTTGCGGGAACGGGCCGTCAACGCCCTCGGCAGGATCGGGCGGGGCGACTATTCTTTGATCGCGCCGTATTGGGCGGATCTTTGCCGCTTTGCCTCGGACGAAGCGCCGGGCGTCAGACTGAGCTTCATTTGGGCGTCGGAAAACATCGCCACGAACACGCCCGACATTTATGAAGATCATATGCCGGTATTTGAGGCGCTCCTGCACGATGCCGACGATAAGGTGCGGATGGAAGCGCCGGAGATCTTCCGCGTTCTCGGCAAACGCAGGCCGGAATTCGTCCGCCCCTATGCGGCGAAGCTGAAAGAGCTGTCGGAAACCGACGCGAACCGTGTCGTTCGGATCCACTGTCTGGGCGCGCTCAAGGCGGTCGGAGCAAAATGAAATCGGCACATTGCTTTTGAAAGCGAAAGAACGCCGCAGCTTTCAGGCGGCCGGATCGTTCTTTATTATTTGAGTGTGAGAGAAAACGTATTTATGAACAATCAAGAAGCAACGAAAGACCGTACAATCATAAAAACCGTTCTGGCCACGCTGACACTGCTCGTCTTCTTCTTTCTTCAAGGCGAAGTCGTCGCTGTAAATGGGATCGAAGGCGCCGCCTCCGCCCTGATCCGCGGCGGGATCATCGGATCGGCCGCCGTCGCCGCGATCGTCTTTTCGCTGATCAAGCACAAAAATCTCACGGCCATCGGCTTCCGCAAACCGGAACCGGGCGCTTCGAGGAAACTGCTGTACTACATCCCCCTGCTGATCATCGCTCTCAGCGCACTGGCCGCGGGCATTGATTATCAAAAGGGCGCCGGATTCGCGCTGGCGAATCTGTTCCTGGCGCTTTGTGTGGGAATCGCCGAGGAGATCTATTTCAGAGGCGTCGTCTGCAGCATATGGCTTGAAAAAGGCGCAGTCAAGGCGATGGTCATATCCTCGATTCTTTTTGGCCTGTGCCATCTGATGAACGTGTTGGGCGGGGCGGGTCTGACGGAAACCATCCTGCAAATCTTCTTTGCCCTTGCATACGGCGTCGCCTTTGCCCTGATTTTTATCGTCAGCGGAAGCATCTGGCCGTGCATCCTGCTCCACGCGTTTCACGACGGATGCTCATTTCTGAGCGCCGATGGATCCTTGCGGACAAACATCCTGGTCGGCATTTTTCAGTTTGCCGTGATGATCACATACATCGCCGCGGTGGTAAAACGAAACAAGACGGTTCTCTCCCGGCCCGCGGCGCCGGAGGAACAAAATGCAGTCCGTTGACTCGTGAGGAAACAGTGTTATGAAAAACGGTAAAACACCCGACCCCAATGTGATCCATCCGATCCCCGGATACGACGGAGAAATCTACGTCAGGCCGACGGTCACAAATCCGAATATCGTCATCGGCGACTTTACCTATATCGCCGACTCGGAATTTGAAAGCCATGTGACCCATCTCTACGAATGGAACGGCGACAAGCTGATCATCGGCAAGTTCTGTCAGATCGCGGCGGGCGTTGAATTCGTGATGAACGGCGCAAATCACCAGATGAACGCGGTCACGACCTTCCCGTTCTATACGCTGGAGGGCTGGAGCATGGATCCGCCCGCGCCCGCAGATCTCCCGCTGAAAGGGGATACGGTGATCGGGAACGACGTCTGGATCGGCCAGAATGCGGTCATCCTTCCCGGCGTGCACATCGGCGACGGGGCCATCATCGGTGCAAACAGCGTAGTGGGCAGCGACATAGCGCCCTATACCGTTGTGGCCGGCAATCCGGCAAAGCCGCTTCGCAAACGCTTCGACAATGAGCTGATCGGCCTGCTTCTGGAATTTCGCTGGTGGAACAGATCCATTGAGGAAATCGACGCGCTGATCCCGCTGCTGACCTGCGGCAATTTGGAAAAAGTGAAGACTGAATTGAGGAAAATGCTATGATCCTGTTGATCACGGGTGCGTCTCACACCGGAAAAACCCTTCTGGCGCAGCGGATGCTTGAGCAATACCACTATCCGTATCTATCCATCGATCATCTGAAAATGGGACTGATCCGCAGCCGAAACACCGATCTCACTCCGCTGGACGACGACGCCCTTACGGACTATCTCTGGCCCATCGTCCGCGAGATCGTGAAGACCGCCGCCGAGAACCGGCAGAACCTGATCGTGGAGGGCTGCTATATTCCCCCGGATTGGCGGCGGGGTTTTGACGAAGCCTATCTGCCGGCGATCCGGTTCGTCTGCCTCGCCATGACTGACCGTTATATCGACGCGCATTTCCATGAAATCTTAAGTCATGGCTCGGACATCGAGGCCAGGCTGGACGATACAGATTGCACCCCCGAAGCGCTGAAGGCCGACAACCGGAAATATATTTCCGCCTTCGAAGCCCACGGCGAGCGGGTCGCGTTGATCGACGCGGACTGTGAACAAACGATGCGGTTGATTTTGGATGCATTTGATTCCGTCCCGGAAAAACTGTCCGATCCCGCAGAATCTCCGGAAAAGAAAAAAACCTCTGATTTTATTGCAGACGGCGTGTTGGCCTACGGTGTGGAGGTGGGCAGGCTTTTGTTCCGGCAGGCAAAGAAGGTGGTCTATGCCCTCTCCGATCTGCCGCACGTCGGCCCCTCTGACGTGACCATGCTTTATCAGATCTCCAAAAAAGATTACGCCCGGCTGTTGGCGATGTCGCTGCCCCATGCGATCCCGGATCCTCCTGTGCCGGCGGAGGTCACAGACGCCTGCCGCAGGGGCTTTCTCTGCGGTGAATCGGCATACTGCCATCGGACGAGCTGCTCCCTGGCCGATGCGGACCCGTCCTTGACCGGAACATGGGATGCAGAGACAGCGCCTTCCGAATGCGGAGAAGCCCCCGTGAAGGGGTCCCATATCATTCTGTCCGCATTGGAATCGGCGGACCGGGAGCAGTTTATTCTGGACAACCAGGCGGCATTCCGGTATGGCGCCACGGAGGAGTTCGGCCTCCGGGCCGACCATTTTGAAGAGGACGGGGAGATCATCTCCCGGGAAACCATTGCGCGCGCCATCGACGGCGGCGAGGCATACCGGATCGAGCTGGACGGCGAGAAGGTCGGCGGTCTGGTGCTGCGGACCGAGGGCGACCGGGGGGAACTGGATCTCCTGTTCGTATCGCCAAAAGTTCACAGCAAGGGTATCGGCTACGCCGCATGGTGTGCTGTCGAACAGATGCACCCGGAGGTCGCTGTCTGGGAGACCGTCACTCCATACTTTGAAAAAAGAAATATTCATTTTTACGTGAACCGATGCGGCTTTCATATCGTCGAATATTATAACAGCCACCATCCCGACCCCAACGAGACAAATGATGCGGTCGAGGAGGGCGGCGAAATGTTCCGCTTCCAAAAGGTCCTGCGAAAGGAGAATGAATCATGACCGGTACCGTACCCACCCTGTCCATGGTATTTATGGCCGTTTCCATCCTGATCGGCTTCGGCCTGCCTTTGGCAATGTTTTTGTATTTCCGGCTGAAGAAAAAGGCGGATATCCTCCCCTTCTTCGTCGGCTGCGCTGTCATGCTGCTGTTCGCCCTGGTTCTCGAGGCCATGGTCCACCGCGTCATTCTTGGCTCGAGCGTGGGCGGCAAGATCCAGAATAACGTCTGGCTTTACGCCGTTTACGGCGGCCTGATGGCCGGCCTGTTTGAAGAGACGGGCCGCTTCCTGGCCTTCAAAACCGTGCTGAAAAAGCATCAGCACCGGGACGTCAACGCCCTGATGTACGGCGCCGGCCACGGCGGCATTGAGGCCGTGGTGCTGCTGGGCATTACCATGATCAACAATCTGACCTATTCCGTGATCATCAACGCCGGCAGCACGGAAGCCCTGCTGGCGCCCCTGACCGGCGATCTCAAGGCCCAGGTGCAAAGCGCCATCCAGGCGCTCTGCACCACCCCCGCCCATCACTTCCTGCTGGGCGGGGTGGAGCGGATCTTCGCCGTAGCCCTGCAGATCTCCCTGTCGGTGCTGGTCTGGTTCGCGGCCAAACGACCCGGCAAGCGCTGGCTCTTCCCCGCCGCCATCGGTCTGCATGCCCTGGTGGACGCCGCCACCGTGATCCTGTCCGGAAAATGCGGGAACCTGATCCTGGTGGAGGTGGGCGTGGGCGTGTTTGCCCTTCTGTACGTTCTGATCGCCAAGCTGGTCTGGAAGGCCAATGCGCAGAAGGAGGCCCCCGCCGATGCGAATTGAGCACGCCGCCCTCTATGTGACCGATCCGGAATCGGCAAAGGACTTTTTCGTCCGCTATCTCGGCGCCGCGTCAAACGAGGGCTATCACAATCCGAAAACGCACTTCCGCTCTTATTTCCTGCGCTTTGACGGCGGAGCGCGGCTGGAGCTGATGCAGGCTCCCGGCGCGCTCCCCTGCCCCGGTTACGGCCATATCGCCTTCTCCCTGGGCAGCCGGGCGGCGGTGGACGAGCTGACCGCACGGCTGCAAAGCGACGGATATCCCGTCGTCAGCGGCCCGCGGATCACCGGCGACGGCTATTACGAGAGCTGCATCGAAGTGTTTGACGGCCATCGCATCGAACTGACCATATGAGGTAAAACATGATAGAATACAAGCAAATCCACGAATTTGACCGCGACGTGCTGCAGGATCTGTTCCTGTCCGTAGCGTGGTCCTCGGGCCATTATCCCGACCGGCTGCAAAAGGCCATGGCGGGCTTTGAGACCGTCATTTCCGCCTGGGACGGGGAAAAACTCATCGGCATGATCTGCGCCATGGACGACGGGATCATGACCGCCTATGTGCATTATCTTCTGGTGCGCCCGGAATACCAGGGCACGGGCGTGGGCAAGGCCCTGGTGGAGCGCATGAAGGCGCGCTACCGCGACTTCCTGCGCATCGTGGTGGTGGCCTACGACGAGGAGATCGGTTTTTATGAAAACTGCGGCTTCGAAAAGGCCGCCCACGCCAGTCCGATGTTTATCACCGAGCTTTGGACATAAGCGAGGGATTATGAGGTGGACCAAATGAAAAAGCTCATCTGCATACTTTTGATCCTGTGCCTGCTGTGCGCCTGCGCGAAAAAAGCGCCGGAGCCCGCCCCGCTGCCGGAAAGCGCGGGCGAACCGGCGGCCTCCGCAGAGGCCGCGCCGGAACCGAAGCCCGCGCCGGAATCCGCGCAGGATGCCGCCGAGCCCCCCGCGCCGGATTATGAGCACGAGCCGGGCTGGGACCCCGCGGCCCCGTCGCCCGATCCCGCGTCCGGGCAGGAATACGAACCCGTGGAGATGCTCTCGACCCTTTCCGACGCTCAGCGCACGGAGCTCAATGTCTTTCTGAGCAATTTCTCCGAGCTGAACTTCCCGAATTTCAAGCGCGGCAGCTTCGATACGGTCACCCTGGTGAACTTTGCCTACATGCACAACAAGATCAATCCCTTCGGCCGGGACAGGATCGACGTGCGCCAATACGGCGGCGAAAGCTGCTACAGCATTTCCGCGGCGGACGTGGACGCCTGCCTGGAGCGCTTCCTGGGCGTACAGATCGACCACGCGGCATTTGAGATGGACGGCCATCCGGTGGGCTATGACGGTGAGCGCTACTACTTCCTCGCCGCCGACGGCGAGGCCTTCAACACCTTCTCCGTGGCCACCGCCATGAACCGCACCGCCGACGGTACCTGCCATGTCGCCTTTGATATCTACGACCTGGACTATGAAGCCTACTGGGACACGGGCCTTACCGACGAATACTATGCCATGACCCCGGCCCAGGCCGAGGCCAGCCCCGTGCTGACCCGCCGCGGCAGCGGCGAGGCCGAACTTGAAGATTATGTAAACAACGGCGGCGCCACCTGGCGCTTGACCAGCTATTATCTGACGCCCGAGCCCTGACGATAAAGCGACCTCCCGCAGCCGGGAGGTCGCTGCATATTTGGAAGGCGCCGCCATTGCCGCCGCGAAGAAAGTATGCTATGATGAATAAAAAAGGAGGGATCTTCATGAAGCGAACAAGACTGATCGCCGCCCTGCTGGCGCTTTTGATGGTTTTCTCGTTGATGACCACTCTGGCAATGGCTGCCGCGCCGACGGAATCGGAGGCCTACAGCGCCATGATCGCATTAAAGCCGAAGTACCCCGAGGGCATGCCCTGGACCAATGACAACGGCTACGCATGGAAGGGCGGCATCTTCTCCGTGGGCTACGGCTGCGCGGGCTTCGCCTTCATTCTCAGCGACGCCGCCTTCGGGGAGCAGCCGGCGCGGATGGTTACGGACTTCACCTACGCCGACGTCCGCGTGGGCGACATCCTGCGCATCAACAACGATACCCACAGCGTCATCGTGCTGGAGAAGCACTCCGATCACGTGGTGATCGCCGAGGGCAACTACAACAGCTCCATCCACTGGGGCCGCAAGCTGGACAGAACCGCCGTGGAGCAGGCCGACTACATCCTCACCCGCTATCCGGAAAACACCACGCCCGAGCCGCCCAAGCCCGTGGAGAGCGTCAAACCCTTCACCGATGTGCCCGTGACGGCCTACTATGCCGACGCGGTGAAATGGGCCGTGGACGAGGACGTCACCCGCGGCACCTCCGCCACCACCTTCTCCCCTGCCGCCGGCTGCACCCGGGGCCAGGTGGTCACCTTCCTGTGGCGGGCGGCAGGCAGTCCGGAGGCATCCTCCGGCTACAACCCCTTCAGCGACGTCGCCCCCGGCAGCTACTGCTATGACGCGGTGCTCTGGGCTGTGGAAAACGGCATCACCGACGGCACCTCCCCCACCACCTTCTCCCCGGACCGGGTCTGCACGAGAGCCCAGATCGTC
This sequence comes from Oscillospiraceae bacterium, assembly GCA_015068455.1. GTDB lineage: Bacteria > Bacillota > Clostridia > Oscillospirales > Oscillospiraceae > SVMC01. Next base: position 73,902 of record SVKO01000007.1, read on the forward strand.
ACCTTCCTGTGGCGGGCCGACGGCGCCGTGGGCTGGTACATTGAGGAAGGCGGCTTCTTCACGGATGTGCCGAGGGACGCCTATTACTACTCCGCCGTGGTCTGGGCCCTGGTCTATGATATCACCACGGGCACCACTCCCACCACCTTCTCCCCGAACAACACCTGCACCCGCGGCCAGGTGGTCACCTTCCTGTACCGCTTTCTGTCGCCCCAGTAGCCGTGAACCGTCGCTGTGCACAGCGTCCATGAACGATCCGGAATAAAACAAAAAACCGGCCTCCCCTGATGCGGGAGGCCGGATTTTTTATGATTCGTTTTCAGAAATACAGCAGACCGCGAAGCGCAGACTTCCGTCGGCGGTGCAGGTGAACAGGGTCAGATCCCATTCGCTTTCGGTCATCTCCCGGACCTGATCCGGCGAGAGGGTATGGATCTCCGCCGCAACGAAGCGGAAGCGGCTTCCGTCCATATCCGTGACGATCACGGCGTCCCCGGGGCGCATGGACCACAGAGGGGCGAAGTGCGTGGTGTAGTTGTGCCCCGCGATCACCAGATTGTTCAGATAGAGGGAGCCGCTGTACCGGCAGGGGGCGATGCGCAGACCATCGTAGCTCCAGTGGGAAAGGACCGGCAGCTCCAGCTCCAGCGACGGGATCTCAAGCATGGCCACGTAGGTCTCGCCGTCGATCTCCCGCTCGGGCATCTCCCGGTTGGGGTCCAGGATATAATCCGGGATCAGCATCTCTCCGGCCGGCGCATCATCCGGCGTCGCCGCGGGCTCCGGAAGGACCGCCTGCAGCTGCTGCGCCGCTTCCGCGGACACACGGCCGGCGCGGCGGCTGTCGAGGCGGTTGTAGGCCGTCAGGCCCAGGGCCGCCAGGAGCAGCAGCGTCCCGAGGACGATGCAGACGCTTCCCTTACGATTGCGCTTCATCGCTTCTGCGGCGTCTTCTCAGACCGACGATCAGCAGGATCAGGCCCACCGCCGCCAGCAGCGGCACGGGCCACCAGAGCTGACCGGTCCGGGGCAGACGATCCTTCGGGCCGCCGGGCTTCTCCGGATCCTTGGGCGGATTGTCCGACGGCACCCGGGTGTTGGTCAGGGTGAAGGTGACGCCGTTCTTTTCCACCTTGACGGTGTAGCCCGGGAATTCCTTCTCCACGACCTCCCAGCGATAGCCGGCGTCCAGAGCATCCCAGACGCAGCGCCAGTTGTTTTCTTTATTCAGGACGGCTGTATCCTGGATCTCGCCGTCGCGCAGGAGCTGGACCGTGATCTCGGCGGGACGCTCGTCCTCATAGCCGGCGTCCTCCCAGATCTTGAGCGCCCGGCGCGACACGGTCTCGGGGCCCACCGGGGGATTGACCTCGCTCTTGACGTCGGCGTCCACATCGAAGATCCATTTGCTCCCGCTGCCGGTCGGCACGCTGAGAATGCACTCGGAGGGCAGCACGTTGGCGCCCTTGACCTCGATCCGGTCGCCCAGAACGAGATAGAGGCCGGCGGGCAGATCCGCCAGCTTCAGCATACCGTTTGCATCCGTGACGCCTTCGGCGCTGGGGGTGAGCCGGTCGCGGCGGGTATAGCCGGCGAAGGTCTCCGCCAGGGATTGCCAGTCCTGGCCAGCGGAGGCCAGATCGATGGGATAGGCAGCATATGTATCTGTCATTGCGTATGAGCCGTTTTCCAGCCGCTCCGCCACCTGATAGGCGCGGAAGGGCACCCCGCTCATGGGGCCGTCCTGCCCGGAAAAATGCAGGGTGATCGTACCGGTCTGTCCGGCGGCCTGGACGCAGACGCCCAGCACCAACAGGCAGATGAGAGTCAGCAGGAATCGTTTCGCGATGCGCATGAATAGTCTCCTTTATTTCTTGGGGCGTTGCTTGTGTTTTTTCCGCTCCGCCCGCCAGTTGTCCTCATTGAGGAACCAGATGAGCAGAACGATCAGCAGCGGTACCGCCACAACGGGCGCCACCAGCAGCGGGTCGACCTGCACAGCGTCAGACGTGACGCGGACGTATTTAGCCTGCTCCGGGTTTTCGATGCGGTGACCGCGCACCAGGAGCCGGTGGGTATTGACGCCGTAGGGCGTGCATGTGACGAGGGTGCACAGGTCCTCGTCGGGATCGATTTCCAGCCCCTGGGTCTCATAGGGCAGGACGATGCGGATCCGGTCCACCTCGTAGGTGAGGACCTCCTTCATGGTGCACAGGCTGAAAATATCACCCTCCGCAATCTTGTCAAGATCCGTGAACAGTCTGGCGGAGGGCAGGCCCCGGTGGCCGGACAGGACGCAGTGCGTTCCTTTCCCGCCCACGGGCAGAGAACTGCCCTCGATATGTCCCACGGCGATCTGCAGCACCTCTTCATCCGTGGAGTGATAGACAGGCAGGCTGATGCCGAGGGAGGGGATCTCCACGGAGCACATGATGCCCGTGCCCGTCACATCCAGGGTCTGAAGATAGCGGGCGTGCTCCTCCGGCGTCGGGTTCCAGCGGTCGGAAAACCCGCGCAGATCTTCGTTGAACTGCTGCGCCTCCTGCCACAGCGTCTCGTATCGCTCGGCATCCATGTCGGCGACCGTTTCCATATAGGAGGCAACCGCCGCGCTCTGATGGAAGGAGTTCCAGTAGTCGCTGACGGTGGGATACAGCAGCAGAGACAGGCCAAGGATCAATATCAAAAAAAGGAGAATCGTCGTCGCATGCTTTTTCATTTGGCCTCTCCGCACTGCTGTATACATCTAAAAAATCGATTCTCCGGGGGAGGCGGGACCGAACCCGTCTCCCCCGGCTTGCCGTCAGAATTACGACAGCTTCAAATCAAATCGGCTTTGCTCAGTCGCGGGCGCCCATGCGCTTCTTGGTGATGAGCAGGATGGCCGCGAAGGCAACCAGCAGACCGCCGAGCACATAGAAGATGGTGGTGCCGATGCCGCCGGTGGAGGGCAGGGTGTTGCCCTGCTTGTTCTCGATGTCGCTGGAGACAACGCCGGTATCGATATCGCCTTCAAAGATGTCGCCGCCAGTCAGGGCAGTCAGAGCGGGGTCATCCGATTCCTCGTCGTGTTCGGCGCTGACGGTGAATTCGATGTCGTCGACGCTGTTGTAGCCGTCGGGTGTTTTGGTCTCATGCAGCTTGTATTCGCCGTCGTCAATGCCTTCCCAGGCAAAGGAGGTCAGATTGTCTTCGGCAACCTCGCCCAGGGAAACCCACTCGCCGTCCACCTTCTTGAACAGCTCGAAGGCGGCGCCTTCCAGGGGGTCACCTTTCTCATCGACCTTGTTGACATTCACTTTGTAGGTAAAGACGATGACCTTATCCGGGGGAGTCTTGCCGGTGGTATCTTCGATGCCGTCGACGTCGGCGTTGGGGTTGTTGGAATACTCGACGTACATTTCGTTGGGGTTGCCGGCAGCGCCGATGGCAGCTTCATCATTCAGCTTGGAGGTGTATTCCACGGTGATGACGGAGCCGTTGCCAACGCCGTCGATTTCCGTCAGGTCGTCAAACACGACCTCAAAGGTGCAGTCGTCGTCGGGATTTTCCACAACGGTGAAACCGGTGATTTCCTCGCCGTCGGCATATGCCTTGAAGGAGTCAGCGTTCAGAGTCAGGCCGTCGCACTGCGTATCGTGGAAGACCAGCTTATAGGTTTCATACTTGTCAAAGTCGTTGGCAATGGTGGCCGTGAGCTGGAAGGGAACGTCATCGCCGATGTCGTAGTCGGCGCTGTCCTGCCAATCGCTGGTTTCGCCGGTGGTGTCGTTGGTGTCCTTGACCTTCTTCTGGGAGGAAACGATGTCGTCCTTTGCGTTGACCTCCACGTCGGAAACGACCTCAAGGATGAAGTCGGAATAGGTCTCGCCGTCGGGCATATCCGCGGTATTGGTGGTGTCGAGGATCAGATAGTAGCCGGCGTCCAGGCCCTCGATGGCGCCCTCGCCGGAGGCGGCGGCGGTGGTCTTGTTGGCTGCGATGATCTTGGCGAGGGCGGCAATCTCCTTGCTGTTGTTGTTGAAGCCTGCCAGAACGTCGGCAACGTCGGCGGCGTCTTCGCATTCGGCAAACGCGTCGCCGTAGGTGGCGTCGGCCTTCAGGGCCGCCAGAAGGGCGGGGCCGTCGACGCCTTCGCCCCACACAACATTGGACAGAATTTTCGATCCGTCTACTTCGGTCAGATCGCCGGAGAAGACCTGGTACGCGGTGTAAGTATGGCCCTCGGTGGTGGCCATGGTGACGTCATATGCGGCGGCGCTGATGCCCAGACTGAAGAGCATAACGGCAGCCAGCAGGAGAGAGATAATCTTTTTCATTGCTGTTCTTTCCTTTCTATCATCTGATTGTCTCATATTTCTCATGTTTTTTCGGTGCGGGAAGGTTCTCTTTGGGGTGCTACCCGGCCGGTCCCCCTTCCCCGCTCCGCGGCTTTCGTCGCCGGAGCTTGTTGTATGCGAGCACGCAGGCCGCCAGCAGCAGCGCCAGTCCGGCGAGCGTGTAGCGCGAGGTTCCTATACCGCCGGTCACCGGCAGTACGAAGCTTGTGGGCTTGGTCTGGTTGATTGCAGTGACCTCGTCCGTGCCCTCCCCGTCGTATCCGACGAGGTTGTAGCCGTCGCCTTCACTGTCAAGCTCCACGACGTAATAGGTATATTCTATATAGCCCTGCCGTTTCGGCAGATCGGAAATGGTTTTGGTCCATCCGTCGGCACGGCTGACGGTGAACTCGTCCCCGTAAGGCTCCGCGCCGCTTTCCGTCAGGAAGTCCTGCAGCGCCTCCGGCGTCATCTCCACCGGGTAATCCACGCTGCGCGAAGCGGCGGCGGGGGCGCGCTGCGGCGGATCTTCGATCTCCGGTGCGGCAAGATCCGCCGACTGGATCTGCATGACGGACTTCCGTGCTGCGCTCGCGGTCCTGCGGCCTCCCACTTCGATGAATTCGTAATTCGCGACTGCATTCGGACCGCCGTCCAGCTGGACATACACCTGGATGTCTCCCGTCACGGCAAAGGGCTCGGAAGTATGGACAAGATGCATCGGATTGCTTCCGACCTCTTCGGTCGTAACCGCGATCTCCGTTCCGTTGACCGTCAGTCCAGTAACGCCGACGAACTGCCAATCCTGCATCGTAAGCACAAGCCGATACGTTCGGTTGTTCGTGACCTCGCCTGTTTTCGTTATCTGATAACCCCAATCCTGGGGCGCCGCGAGGATGACCGTCGCCGTTGCCGTTGTCACCGGTGGATTGTCCGGATCCTCGGCGCCGCAGCGGGTACAGATCCCGTTCACATAGTCGTGACCCAGGGCAGGTACCGTCGAATCGGTGTAGGTATCGCCGCAGCGGCTGCAGGTGTGGGTCGTATATCCGGCCTCGGTACAGGTGGGCTCCGTCACAGTATCGTGATAGTCATGGCCCAGGGCGGGGATCGTCTCGCTGTCCACCACCACGCCGCAGCCGGTGCAGTACCGCTCCCTCTGTCCGGTCTCGGTACAGGTGGGCTCCTGTACGGTCGTCCATTCACCCGGGGTGTGGGTGTGGACGGGGATGATCTCCGTCTCGGTGTAGCCGCAGCGTGTGCAGACGCGCTGCTTGAGGCCCGTTTCGGTGGTGGTGGGTTCCTTGACGACCTCCCAGGGGCCCATGTCATGGCCCAGGGCCGGGATCGTCTCGGTTTCCAGGAGCTCGCCGCAGATCGTGCAGTGGCGGACTCTGGTTCCCGGTTCGGTGCAGGTGGGCTCCTGCGTCACCTCCCAGTCGCCGGCCGTTTCCTCATGCTCGACGATCCGTTCGGTCCGGTAGATCCGGAAGCGCAGGCTGTCCACGCCGTCCGGCGCGCTCTCGGTCGGCTCGCCGAGCTTGTTGATCCAACGCTTGGTGACGACCAGATAGGTGTCGGAGCTGTTGGTCACGGTGGCTTCGCCGTCCTGGGTGCTGAGGTCGACGGCGTCGTCCGGTGCATCCTCCGGCCGCTGCCCGAAGTAGAAGTAATACTTCTGGGGCTCCGGCGGGAGGAAATAACCGTCCGGCGGTGTGACCTCGGTGATATAGTAGAGCACGCCGGTCTGGTAGACGGTGCTGTCGTCGGCGCCGACATCGGAGCGGCGCACCCGGAACCGGCCGTCGGGGCCGGATTCATAGGTGGTAAGCTGCTGCCCGGTATCGGCGCGGAACACGCCGAAGACCGCGCCCTCCAGGGGTTGATCCGTTCGGCTGTCCACCTTGGTAAAGTCATAGCTGTGGGTGGAGTAGTTGTTGGTGAACAGTACGGTCGAGGTCTGATCTTCGACCAGGGTGACCTGCGCGCCGTCGGCGCTGTAGTCCGTGATCGTCTGTTCCTCGTCCTCATCCACAGCGTAGGTGGTGACGACGTGGTAGTCCGTGCCCTCGGCGGCGTATGCCGCGCCGGTTTCGTACACGGTGTACTCGCCGGGGCCCAAATCATCGAAGGTGTAGGCACCTCCGGAATCGAAATCTCGGTAGCTGACCGTGCGCTCAAATCCGTCCGGTCCGGTGACGCGGAAGCTGATCCGTTCCTTCTGCTCGTCGGTCAGGGTTTCATTGCCGGCGAAGCGCTTGACGATGGTCAGCTGCGTCTGGTTGGTGACGGGCCTGTTGCGCACGCCCATTGTGTCGCCGATGTAGTACCTCGGGATGCCCTCCGGCGGTTCAAAGTCCGGATCGTCGGAAATGACGAACGGAAGCGGGTTGTATTCCCGGGCGTACCCGTCCGGAGGCTCGATCTCCTCGAGATAGTAGACGGTGTTCTTGTGCAGGGTCATCCCGTCCAGGTTCTGCCGGAGCCAGACCAGGATGGGTTCATCCTCAGTGGTCTCGTAGATGACCGCCTCATCCCCCAGCATGACCGGCTCAAGATCGGTATCGAGGAGCCGGAATCGGGCGCCTGCCAGGGTGCCCTGCTCCATATGTCCTTCGGGATACTTCATCAGGTAGATCGCCACGATCTCGGCGCTGCCGCCGCCCCCGGAGGACATCTCCATGGTTTCGTCGGCATAATCGGAGAACCTTCCGTCGAGGACCACGTCGTTTCGGAACTGGACCAGGCCATCGCCGATTACCTTGGCGTCATACTCGATGATCACCGCCGTCTCGTCCGGGATCTGGAACACGCCGGTCCGGTCAAAGAAGTCGTAGGTGACCTCGTCGTGGCGCGACGCCGGGTCCGTTGTGACCGTGATGGAATCATAGTCGATCGACAGCGACGGCGAAGAGGTATCGGTCATTTCCATCGGATTGCCTTCGTTCAGCTGCAGCTTATCCGGGTTGATATTGATCGTAAAATGCTGGATGCGGTTGGTCTCTTCGCCGTTTTCGTCGATGCCGTTCTCCGCTTCCTTGCTGATCACTTTATAATTGTATTCCACCTCCGCGGTGTCGGTGGAGTCCTTGAATGAGGCGGTGTTCTGGAAGGTGGTGCTGCCGCCGTTGAACATGGCCTGCTGCTTGAGCGCGTCCTCATCCTTCAGGACGAGGTAGCAGGTCATACTGTAGAAGCCGTAATAGGCTGTTTGTTCGCCTGTACGGGGATCCACCAGTTTCGGCAAGTCTGTCATGGTAAACATGACGCCGTCCGGCCGGTCTGTCACCTGGGCGAACACTTCGCTGGGCATGCCTCCCCAAGGACCCTCTTTGGGTGTAATGCGCTGGGGCGTCAGCGCCGGCGTGTTGAACATCGGCAGGTTATAGAAGTTTTCGTCCTCTGCCAGGTCTTCCATCTCCAGGATATCAAACATGGAGGTGTCGAAGGTATCGAATATCTCCACCGGCTCCTTCTGCACGCCCTCGATCGTAATCTGGAAGGGATAGGCCATGTATTCGCCGCCGTCCTTCAGCTTGACAGGCAGGGGATCCAGCAGCGGTTCGGTCTTGGTCGTCTTGGTGATCTTGGCCTTCAGCGGCGTGGCGGAAGCGATGGCTCTGCCGTTCTTTCCATCTGCCGAAACATCGACCTGGTTCTGATGGGTCTTCGCATATTCGTTTCCGGATTCCTGTCCGTAGGTCATCCAGTCGGGGTTGTTCCTCGTCCTGACTCTGATGATAATCTCCCGGTCTTTGTTTGTGGCCTTCAGCCCCGTCTGGTCCCGAGGGCCTTTGAAGAAGACAAGCTTTTCCGTCGTGATTCCGTGCCATTCATCATCGTTGATGAAATCGTTGCCGACCCAGTAGCCTGCGTTTGTCTCGGTGCATTCCCATCTCTCTCCCGGCTCCAGGCCCTCGACCAGGAAACCGTTCCTCCCGTAGGTCCGGTCAATGGGATCTGTCATATTGTCATGACCGAGATTGGGCAGCTGCTCGAGAACTGTAAAATCATCAAATCCTTCTGCAGGAACCGGGATCCGGATCGTCCATATAACGTATTCGTCTGTGACAGTGGTAGCCGTTTTGAAGACTTCAAGTTGTTCCTCGGGCTCGTCTCCGCTTCCGCTGCTGCCCTCACCCGGGACAAACTGACCTTCTACGGTTCTGTTATGGGCGTCGCTGACAGTGTTGGTCACCTCGATGGTGTCGCTTTCGACCCGGACCCTTGTAGTGTACGTGATCTCATATTGTGCGTTGCCGTCTGAACTCGGTGGTGTATAGGACCAGCTCTTTCCGTCAGAGGACAGGGACAGCCCGTTTGTTCCCCAGGCTATCGTCCGTTCCTCCACACGGCCACCGGGGCCGGGGCCACCGGGACCGCCGGGGCCGGGATTGTTGCGGGGTATCGTTGCCCTGACACTGATGCCTGTTCCCGTGAATTCCATCCTGCTGCGGGAATTGGCGTCGATGCTGTCCGTGATGGTTCCCACATTGGTCAGCATCTGGGAGTTTGCAAGGATGGTCCAGGTTATGTCGCGATACTTCTGTCCATTCTCCGTATAGACCTCACCGGGCATTCCTGCCCGCTTTGTCAGATCGGAAGACTCAATGTCAAAAAGATAATTGGTGCTGGAGTTGTTACCGGGATTATCGTCCTCTCTTGAAGAAATACGTGCGGTATTGCCCGTCTCAGAATAGCTGGTATGACCGCTGTGTCCCAGTTGGTCAAGATTAACACTGGCAGTATATTCTATAATGTATTGATCGCCGTCATTCATGTCCGGCAGATCCATTGAGAAGCCCTTATCCGTATAACTCCAGTTGCCCCATTCCGGTCTCGGCACGGGTCTGCCGTTTTTACTGACCCTAAAGCCTCTCTCTCCGTCAAATGTCAGTGCAGAGCCCGTGATAGTATCGGTAACACGGACGTTTTCCGAGGTGCCCTGGGAGTTGACCACGAGCGTGTAGTGGATCTTATTCTCCCTCTCATCATATCTGCCTGATTTCTGTATGCCTGTATCATGGGGGTTCGCCAGATTGACGGTTTTATCCAGGCCCGCGCCAAAGTGGAGATTGTTGACGTCGCTGTTGAGGGAGAAGTCCATGTTGAACACGACAGTGGCGCTGTCCGCCGCCTGAAGGACTTCAAATTTTTCCGCATCCGAGGTATTCCACCTGAAGCGGAGCTTACCGTTGCGGATCTCGTAGTCGTTGTTTTTCAGCGTGCCGAAGTAGCCGAGGTTCTGATCGAATTTGCCGCTGACGTTCATGACCTGCAGCTCGGGGGGCAGATCGTATTCCATCCAGCCGTCGTCGTCGGCGAACTGATGGCTCTGGTTCTCGCGGAAGGTCAGGGCCAGCCGATAGGTCTTGCCCTTGACCAGGTTCCCCCAGTCGGATCCGGTGATCTGCCGGCCGTCCACGGTGATGTTTGCGGCGGTGATCAGATCGTTGACATTGCCGCCGATTCTGGGAGATGCACGAAGCGGCGGCGCGCCCATGAGGCGAACCGTGGTGCTGCGGAGCACGCTCTCTTCCAGCCCGGCCGGCTTCTGCTCGTCCTTCCCGGATCGCTCCGTGTCCGTTTCGTCCCCGGAAGCGGGGATGGCGCAGTAGCCGTCGATGCGCGGATCGCTCAGTTCATAGCTCACGCGGCTGACGCTGGCGGAATAGTTGCCCTCGATGGTGCCGAGGGTCTTGGTCTGGGCGTCGTAGCTCTCCACAATGCCGATATGGTCGGGCGTCAGCGTATCCTCGGCGATGCGGAGGAAGACGATGTCGCCGGGAACCGGCTCATAGAACCCGTCCGGTCCCTTGGGCGCGATGTACTGTCCGCGCTCGTCCAGCATGGCTGCCCAGCGGTCGCACGCGGCGCTGTGGGGGATCTCCGACTCCGGAACGCCGGCATAGTGCAGGCAGAAGGATACGAACATGGCGCACCAGGGCTCGTAGGGCATTCCGTACCAGGCGCCGTAGCGGGTGTAGCCGTGGCGCGCGCCGTCGGCGTCCTCCAGGAAATTGCGGTCGCTCTGACGGTAGCCCACCTGGCTCTTTGCCACGGTGAGCACGTCCTGCCGACGGTTGCCGGTCAGGTTCAGGCCGGCGATCATCTGTGCCCAATCGCCCTCTCCCTCCACGTCCGCGGTGGTGTCGGCTTTCGACTGGAAGCAGCCGTCGGTGTGGGTGTGCTCCGGAATCTCGCAGACCAGCACCTGCTCGGTCTCGTAGCATTCGTCCGTGTGGACGTGGGGCTCGCACTCCTCCTGTTCGCAGACCAGCACCTGCTCCGTTTCGTAGCATTCCTCGGTGTGGACGTGATCCTCGTCCTCCTCCAGCGGGCAGATGAGACGTTCGGTGGTCTCATAGCACTCGTCGGTGTGGACATGGCCCTCCGTCTCGGCCAGCGTGCAGGTCAGGCGCTCCTGCTGCTCATAGCACGCCTCGGTGTGGGTGTGCTCCTCCATGCCGCAGCAGGGGGTCTTCTCCAGCGTGATCGCCGGCAGCACCAGGGCGTAGGTGGTGCAGAAGACGGTGATCACGCACAATATGCTGACGATCCTGCGCCAGGTTTGTATTCTCTTTTTGCGGGCTCTGCGCCCGTTCGCCTGACGCGGATACGTACTCATAACGAATTACATCTCTTTTTCTTAATGTATTGTTATCCGACCCGGCCGAATTCCGATAACGGCCAGACCCGGAAAATGATCCTGCCGACGATTTGCTCTTTGGAAGCGCAGCCGACGGTGGAATTGCGGCTGTCCACCGAGGTGGACCGGTGATCGCCCATCAGGAACCATCGCTCGTCCGGCACCTGATAGGGCAGCTCGATATCGCACTCGCCAAAGGCTTTTTCTGTCAGATAGGGTTCGTCCAGAGGAACGTCGTTGACGCTGACGTTCCCCGCTTCGTCGATGTCCACCCAGTCGCCGGGGCCGGCGATGCACCGCTTGACCAGCAGCTTGTTGCCCAGGTAGAAGGCCAGCAGGTCGCCGGTCTCAAACTGGCTGCTCTTGACGGACACCACAAACTGTCCCTCGTCGAGGGTTGGCGTCATGGAGCTGCCGTAAATCTGCAGCACCGGCATCCAGAGCGTTGCCACCAGGACGGCAATGGCCGCCACCACCACCAGCGAAAAGAAGGTGCTCCTGAGCACTCTGCGGTAGTTCTCGCGGTGTCGGGTCCGGCCCAGCTCCGCCTCCAGGGCTTCAACGCTGGGAATCTGTTTCTTCTGCTTTTTCAACGTCTTCCTCCGTTGTCTCCAGGGTCTGCATCAGCGCCATCACGTCGAACAGCAGCGTCCGGGCGTTTTTGCGGGCCGTATCGCGCATATCCTCCGAAAAGGCGTCGGACGCCATGGGGCGGCGGACCGGATCATCGGCGTCCCGTTCGGCCAAAGCGCGGCAGGCACAGTCGAGCTCCCGCTCCAGCTGCTCGATCCTGCGGCCCTGCTCGATCAGCAGCTCCAGCAGCTCGCTGCGCTTGTATTTTTTCAGATCAATGTCCTTCTTTGCCACAGCCGGCCTCCGTTCCCGTTCCGAATTCTCGGGATGCTTGTATGTCAGGATGTATAATGCTGCATATTTTTGACAAATCGTCATACGGATCCTATTTTATAGGATTCAATAAATTATATCACGTCATACCATTTAAAGCAAGATTTACATCGCTTTTTTTCGTGGATTTTTCTCCGCGGCATCTCGCTTTGATTTATCTGAATTCTACAAAAATGTATTATTATCTTGGTCACATACCTGTTTTCCAGAATAAATCCGGGGAATCATTTCCTGATTTCATTTGGATATTTTTGGATTTTTTTATCTTTTTCGTATCTTTTTGTTGAATAAAGCGAAAAAGGCGCTCCGTTTTCTTTCCGCTTTTGCCGGCGGATCGCCGCAAAAGCGCTCCGTCATTCCGCTTTAATTATTCTTGTGTCTTTTCGTGATGTTCGTGCAATTCGCCGGATCGTGTTCATTTGGCGCTTTTATATATTTATCCGAAAACCGCGGTTTTCAGATATCCGTTCTTTCGCCCCGCAGGGCCCGGCGTCCTTGCCTTCCCCTGCCGATTATGGTATGATGAACCCAGCCACACGCCGAAAAAACGCGCGGCTGACCACCGCGCGCTGCCGCCTGCCGCCGAGAGGAGGATTTTCAAATGTCAAAACGGAAAATCATCGTCAACATTGTAACTGCATGCCTGCTGACGGCCATCGCCATCGGCGCATTCGTGATGGCAAACCGCAGCCGCCCCAACCCACAGGATTTACCGCCTGCGCTGCCGGAGGGGATGGAATACAGCATCGGAAATACCGTCGCCATCGGCCATTTTGAGAACATGGACGATATGGAGTTCATCGTCGATGACTGGGACGGCGAATATGACCTGCAATTCGCCCACGGGCCGGACGCCCAGCTTGTCTGGTATCAGCAGGTCCTGGACTATACGGCCTATCGTGAATTCTGCAGCAACTGCCGAACATGCGGCGTGACGCAGACCTATGACGATCCGTCTGCGCGATATATCGTCTACGGCGTGACCAATTCGATCGCCACCGACTATCAGGCCAGGCTGGCCGCGGTGGAATACGACGGAGATACGGCCCATCTGTATCTCTGGAGCAATATCAACTTTGACCCCGAGCAAACGCAGGGCGCATCATACCTGATCGTCGTTCCCACAAACAAGGACGTAGATAAAATTGTGGCCCATCCGCTTCAAACATTGGATGATTACCAATGGTATGCGGAAAACGACGAACCCGAACCCGAACCGGAAAAACCCATCATCTATCTCTACCCCGAACAGGAAACAGACGTGACTGTGGCCCTGGGCCACCCTGAGTGCATCACCCATTCCTATCCGGAGTACGACGGCCCATGGCGCGTCAAAGCCCGGCCGGACGGCACCCTGACGGATCTGGAAACAGGCCGCGAGCTGTACAGCCTCTATTATGAGAACGCCAGCCCCATTCCCCTGCCGCAGACCGACGAGGGCTTCGTCGTCCGGGGCGGGGACACGGCGGCCTTCCTGGAGGAAAAGCTGGCGATCCTCGGCTTGACTCCCCGGGAGGCGGAGGAGTTCATCGTCTACTGGCTGCCCCGGCTGGAGGAAAACAAGTGGAACTACATCCGCTTCGCCGACTGGACGGAGATCGACGCCGAAATGCCCCTGGATATTTCGCCGCAGCCGGACAGTCTCATCCGCGTGCTGATGCTCTGGAAGCCCCTGGACGCGCCCATCGAGGTCCGGGAACAGACGCTGACCGCCCCGGCGCGCACCGGCTTCACCGCCGTGGAATGGGGCGGCGCGGAGCTGAACGACGCCGCTGCTTCATAAAGCCAAGCGCAAAATCACCCCCGGCCGCCTGCAGGCGGCCGGGGGTTCCTTTATATATTACTATATTGTTCGGAGCGCTCAGCCGTAATCCTCGCCGAACAGCTGCTCCACGGCGCTTTTGGCTTGATTGAGATCGCAGAAGGACACGTAAAAACGGTAGCGCTCCTGTCCGGGCCCGGCGGCCAGGGCAAAGCCGGCGCCGAGGCGTCCCTTGCGCAGGAACGGGATCTCGTTCTGCCGCAGCACGTCCGAGAGCATTTCGCCCCAGATCTGCTCTTTTTCCGCCAGGAAGCACAGATCGTCCGCCCTGGCGGGACGGCTTTTTTTGCTGCCGCAGACCGGGCAGCGATCGCCCTCGAAGGCGGCCTTGCATGGTTCGCAGTAGCGATAGCCGCCGATACCCCGGGGGGCGGGCTCCGGCGCCGGTTCCGGCGCCTCGCCGAACAGATCGTCCAGGGTTTTGCCCAGAACGGCGCAGATCGACCGGCACAGGCGGAGGGTGGGGTTGCAGTCCCCCTGCTCGATGGCATTCACGGTCTGGCGGGTGGCGCCCACCGCGTCGGCCAGATCCTTCTGGGTCATGTCCTTCTCCGCCCGGGCGGCCTTGAGTTTGGTATTGCGCATTTCTCCGCCTCCTTTCAGGATCAGATTAAACCATTCTTTTCATTTTGTCAAGTATATTTGACACATCGTGCAAAAACGGCGGCGTTGACAACGGTACGGGGAAACGGTATCATAATAAAAAAGGAATGGGGTGGTCGCATGGCACGCAAGACCGGACGCAACACGAAGGGCCGGATCGTTTCGGCGGCATGGAAGCTGTTCTATGAGCAGGGCTACGACGAGACCACGGTGGAGGACATCATCCTGGAATCCGCCACCTCCAAGGGCTCCTTCTATCACTATTTCGAGGGCAAGGACGCCCTTCTGGGGAGCCTGTCCATCGTCTTCGACGAAAAATACGAGGAGCTCAAGGCGCAGATGCCTCCGGAGCTGAACGCCGTCGACAAACTCATCTATATGAACCGGGAGCTGTTCACCCTGATCGACAACAGCGTTTCCGTGGAGCTGCTGGCGCGCCTGTTCTCCACCCAGCTCACCACCAAGGGCGAAAAGCACCTGCTCGACCGCAGCCGGGCCTACTTCCGGGTGGTGCAGCAGGTGGTGCGGGAGGGCCAGGAGCGCGGCGAACTGCGCACGGACCTCACCGCCAACGAGATCATGAACGCCTACGCCATGTTCGAGCGGGGCATGATGTACGACTGGTGCCTCAACGGAGGCGACTACGCCCTGGCCCGCTATGCCGAGCAGATGATGCCCATGTTCCTGGAGAGCTGCCGCGCAAAATAAAGATCCATCGCAAAATACCAGAACGGAGTACAGACTAAAGTCTGTACTCCGTTCTGTATTGACGTCCTGCATGAATAGTGCTATAATCACCGCGTAAACTTGAAAATCTGCGTTTTTGCGGCGCAGAAAGAGATTGGAGAGAGAAATTTATGGTCAACAATTTGACTGAAAGTATCGTATTCGTCATATATCTGGTCTTTATGATCTGCATCGGCGTCTACTTCTTCATCAAGACCCGGCAGGGCGGCGAGAAGACCTACTTCCTCGGCGGCCGTCAGATGGGTCCCTGGGTCACGGCCCTGTCCGCCGGCGCCAGCGACATGAGCGCCTGGGTGCTCATGGGCCTGCCCGCCAGCGTCTATGCCCTGGGCATCGGCCAGGTGTGGATCGCCGTCGGCCTCGCCATCGGCTACGCCCTGAGCTGGATCTTTGAAGCCGGCCGTCTGCGCCGCTTCTCCATCGTCGCCAACGACTCCATCACCATCCCCCAGTATCTGACCAACCGCTTCCTGTCGAAGTCCAAGGCCCTGCAGATCATCTGCGCGGTGATCTTCCTGTTCGCCTATACGATCTATGCCGCCTCCAGCATCAAGGCCTGCGGCACCCTGTTCAACACCGTCATCGGCATCGACGCCACCGTCGCCATGTATGTGGCCGCGGCCATCATCATCAGCTACACCTTCCTGGGCGGCTTCTCCGCCGTGTGCTGGACCGACTTCTTCCAGGGCATGCTCATGCTGGGCGCCCTGATGCTGGCCCCGATCTTCGCCCTGTTCGCCCTCAAGGGCATCACCCCCGAGGCCGTGAATGTTCCCAACTACTGGAACGCCTTCAACTCCTGGCAGGACATCGTCTCCGGCCTGGCCTGGGGCATCGGCTACTTCGGCATGCCCCACATCATCATCCGTTTCATGTCCTTGGAATCCAACAAGGCCGTGAAGAAGTCCGCGAAGCTCGGCATCACCTGGACCACCCTGATCCTCATCTTCGCCGTGATCGTGGGCCTGATCGGCCGGCGCTTCCTGGGCTACGACGAGAACATCGACCAGAACTCCCTGGTGTTCATCACCATGGTTCGCAAGCTGTTCCCGGCGGTCATCTCCGGCATCCTGCTGTCGGCCGTTCTGGCCGCGGCCATGTCCACCGCCGACTCCCAGCTCCTGGCTGCGGCCTCGGCCTTTGCCAGCGACGTATATAAGCCCGTCATCCGCAAGGACCAGGCCACCGACAAGGAGATGCTCTGGGCGGGCCGCTGGGTGGTGCTGGTCATCGCCGTCATCGCCATGCTCATCGCCGCCAACCCCGGCGCCGGCAGCATCATGAGCTTGGTCTCCA
Source organism: Oscillospiraceae bacterium (assembly GCA_015068455.1). GTDB lineage: Bacteria > Bacillota > Clostridia > Oscillospirales > Oscillospiraceae > SVMC01. The sequence continues at coordinate 90,244 of SVKO01000007.1, forward strand.
ACGCCTGGGGCGTGTTCGGCGCTGCCTTCGGCCCGGTCATCCTGCTGAGCCTGTTCTGGAAGCGCTTCACCTTCTCCGGCGCCGTCGCCGGCATCGTGGTCGGTGCGGCCGTGGATATTCTCTGGCTGGCCTTCCTGTCCTCCACCGGTATCTATGAGATCCTGCCCGGCGCTGTCGCCGGCCTGATCGCCGCCGTGCTGGTGTCCCTCGTCAGCCCCGCCCCCGGCAAGGACGTCGAAGAGCTCTTCGATACGGCTGTTGCCTCCGACGTCTGATCCATTTGCTACTTCCTTTTTCCTTATTTCCATATCTCAATGAAAAAAGCGTCTTCGGGCGCTTTTTTCATGCCCTTTTGGGGAAAAATACACAGCGCCGGTGCGATTGCACCGGCGCTGCGCGCGTGGGGTCTCTCTTATACGGATATGGATATGGAGCTGGTCGCGGCGTCCGCCCGATTGGGCAGGGCCGGTATCCTCAATACAGGGCCGTCAGCTGCGGGAGCACTTCTCCGCGTCGATGGCCAGCACCACCAGCAGGGCCGGCAGGGCGTTCTCTTCCCTCGCCACGTCGATCACGTAGGTGTCCGTCCAGTGCAGCAGCTCCTTGGAGACCGCCGCCACGAGGCCCCCGTCGGGGGCGGTGATGGCGTAATCCCACTCCATGAAGCTCCCCTCCACGCTCCAGCCGTTGAAATCCAGGGTAAAGCGCGGGCGGAAGAAGGTCAATTCCTTGCGGAGCGAGCCGAAGCTCACGCCCATGATCTCGATTTCAAACCGCGGCAGGAAGGTCAGGACCTTTTCGCGCAGGGTGGCCAGATGGCGTCCCTCGGCGTCATAGATCTCCAGCTTGTGGCCCCAGCTCAGCCGTCCCTCCACCCGGAAGGCGGGATTGCCGGCTTCGTCGTAAATATCATAACTGTCAAACCAGGAAAACATCCTCTGGCGAAACAACAGGCGCATTGCTGCACCCCCTTTCCTGACATTAGACGCGCAAAAAGTCAAAACGTTCCCCCTTGTTCAAAGAAAATTTGCAATTTTCTCCTTGACTTTTGGGGCGAAGATGGGTAGACTCTCTAAGGTTATTCAAAGGAGGCCTTTTTTTATGGCACAGTTATTATCCGGCGGCCGCGGGTTTGAGCTCAAACGCATCGGCCTGGCGATCGTCGGCACGCTGATCTACGCCGTGGGCATGAATCTGTTCGTGGTCCCGGCCGCCCTGTATTCCGGCGGCGTCATGGGCTTCAGCCAGATCATCCGCACCCTTCTGACCCGGGAGCTGGGTCTGAGCTTCCGTGTGGATATCGCGGCAACGCTTTACTATATTTTTAATGTTCCCATCCTGATCCTGGCCTGGCGCAAGCTGGACCGGTCCTTCGTTCTCAAGACCCTGCTGGCCGTATCCGTCATGACTGTGGCCATGACCCTGATCCCGGTGACGCCGGTGCTCTCCAGCGACACCATCACCAGCTGCCTGGTGGGCGGCGTCATCGCCGGCTGCGGCGTGGGCCTGGTGCTGCGCGGCGGCGCCACCCTGGGCGGCTTCGATCTGGTGAGCCTGACGATCATCCGTAAGCGCCATGAGCTGAGCGTCGGCCGTCTCGGCCTGTATGTCAACATCGTGGTGTACGGCCTGTGCATGCTGCTCATGAGCGTGCCCACCGCCATCTATTCGCTGGTGTTCTCCTTCATCTGCACCACCACCATCGACCGGGTGCATCTGCAGAACAAGGACTCGGAGGTCACGGTCTACACCAAACGCTCGGCTGAGGCCATGGAGCAGGCGATCCTCTCCGGTCTGCAGCGGGGCGTGACCCTGATGCACGGCACCGGCGCCTACACCGGCGAGGACGTGAATGTGCTCACCATCACCCTGTCGGAATATGAGCTGCCGATGCTTCGCCAGCTGATCGCCCGCTTCGATCCCCATGCCTTCGTGGTGGTAAAGCCGCGGGTCAAGGTCTTCGGCAATTATCTGAAAAAGCTGTAATACGCGCTTGTGCATCCCGTTGGCAAGGAGCTTGTCTCCTTGCCGGCTTTTTGTGCGCTTTGCCGTATTCCCCGGCGAAAAAACGGTTATTTGTCTTGCATGATCACCACAGGTGTGATATAATAGACGGAAATTGCATTATCCCGCATTAACTGCGCAGTCCCGCGCACGGAAGGAGCATCCATCATGGATCATCAGTCGAATATCAGAAATATCGCCATCATCGCCCACGTTGACCACGGCAAAACCACCCTCGTTGATGAAATGCTCAAGCAGGGCGGCATCTACCGCGAACATCAAACCGTGGTGGAGCGCGTGATGGACTCCGGCGATCTCGAGCGCGAGCGCGGCATCACCATTCTGGCAAAAAACACTTCGGTGTACTATAAAGATACCAAGATCAACATCGTCGATACCCCGGGCCACGCCGATTTCGGCGGCGAGGTGGAACGCATCCTCAAGATGGTCAACGGCGTACTGCTGCTGGTGGACGCCGCCGAGGGCCCCATGCCCCAGACCCGTTTTGTGCTGCAGAAGGCCCTGGAGCTGGGCCACAAGGTCATCGTGGTCATCAACAAGATCGACCGCCTCGACGCCCGCATCGAGCAGGTGATGGAGGAAGTTCTGGAGCTGCTGCTGGACCTCAACGCCACCGACGAGCAGTTCGACTCCCCCACCATTTTCTGCTCCGCCCGGCAGGGCATCGCCGCCTACGGTCCCACGGACGTGGGCATCGACCTGACGCCCCTGTTCGAGACCATCATCAATTATATCCCCGCGCCCGAGGGCGACGAGAACGCGCCCCTGCAGGTGCTGGTTTCCTCCATCGACTACAATGAATACGTCGGCCGCATCGGCATCGGCCGCGTTGAGCGGGGCGTGATCCGTCAGAACCAGGAGGTCGCCATCTGCGACTACCACGACCCCGAGCACCTGGAAAAGGGCAAGATCGCCGCGCTGTACTCCTTCGAGGGCCTGGAGCGCAAGCCCATCACCGAGGCCTTTGCCGGCGAGATCGTCGCCTTTTCCGGCATGGCGGATCTCACCATCGGCCGCACCATCTGCGCCCCGGACTGCCCGGAGCCCCTGCCCTTCGTGAAGATCTCCGATCCCACCATCGAGATGACCTTCTCCGTCAACGACAGCCCCTTCGCCGGCCAGGAAGGCAAATACGTCACCTCACGCAACCTGCGCGACCGCCTGGAGCGCGAGCTTCTCAAGGACGTGTCCCTGCACGTCACCGAGCAGGGCACCGACGCCTTCAACGTCGCCGGCCGCGGCGAGATGCATCTGTCGATCCTCATTGAAACCATGCGCCGCGAAGGCTACGAATTCCAGGTCTCCACGCCCCGCGTGCTCACCAAGACCATCGACGGCAAGCTCTGCGAGCCCGTGGAGCGGATGCTGGCGGACGTGCCGGAGTGCTACATGGGCGCGGTCATCGAGAAGATCGGCCAGCGCAAGGGCGACCTGCTCTCCATGACTCCCGTGGGCGGCCGCTACCGGCTGGAATTCCTGGTTCCCTCCCGGGGCCTGTTCGGCTACCGCAACGAATTCCTCACCGATACCCGCGGCGAGGGCATCATGTCCTCGGTGCTGGATTCCTACGCCCCCATGAAGGGTGAGATCGCCCGGCGCAAGTGCGGCTCGCTGATCGCCTTTGAATCCGGCGAGACCACCGCCTACGGGCTGGGCGGCGTGCAGGACCGCGGCACCCTGTTCCTGGCGCCCGGCGTCCGGGTGTACGCGGGCATGATCGTAGGCGCCTGCAACCGCAATGAAGACATGGCCGTAAACATCTGCAAGAAAAAGCAGCTGACCAACATGCGCGCCGCCGGCTCCGACGAGGCCATCCGCCTCTCTCCCCCGCGGGTGCTGTCGCTGGAGCAGTGCCTGGAGTACCTGTCCGACGACGAACTCCTGGAGGTCACCCCCCAGAGCCTGCGCATGCGCAAGCGCATTCTCGACCATTCCCTGCGCATGCGGGAGGTCATGAAAAACAAAAACTGATCATTTTGCCCGGCGCGGAAGCAATTCCGCGCCGGGTTCTTTCTGTTTCTGCCAAAAAGGTTCAAAATTCGCCGGGAGGCATTGACAATCCCCCGCTTTCTTGTTAAAATAAGTCGTCTCAATTGAGCGGCGGCCCATCGTGCCGCTCGAAGCCAGATATACGACCGCCGGCTCCGCCGGCCAAGGCCAGACGGACAGCCGGGTCGAATGCCGATTGCCGCGGGTGCGGCGGCAGCGCAAGCTGCCATTATTGATTGAGCTCTGTGCTCAAATTTTATAAGTTGGTCACTATAAACCAATGCTGCTCCGCGGCAAACTTGTGAAATGGTCAATAAGAGTCGCTATATCTGTGCTCATGCTCTTCAACCGCCAGGATCATAGGGGGAAAATCGCCCTCTGTAGTTGCAAGTGATACGCGCGCAGCGTATCACTATTTTTTTGTCAGTGGGGGTCATGCCATGCAGAAGATCATCGAACTCAAACACATCACCAAGTCCTTCGACGGCGGCGAGCCGGTATTGAAGGACGTCAGCCTGGACGTTTACGACAACGAATTTCTCACCCTGCTGGGTCCCTCCGGCTGCGGCAAGACCACGATCCTGCGCATCATCGGCGGCTTCGAGCAGCCGGACGAGGGCGACGTGCTGTTCCTGGGCGAGCGCATCAACGACATTCCCGCCCACAAGCGCAACGTCAATACCGTGTTCCAGCGCTACGCCCTGTTCCCCCATCTGAACGTGTTTGAAAACATCGCTTTCCCTCTGCGGGAGAAGCATGTGCCCAAGGACGAGATCGAGCAGAAGGTCCACGAGCTTCTGGAAATGGTGGCCCTCAAGGGCTTTGAGCACCGGTCTGTCACCCGCCTGTCCGGCGGACAGCAGCAGCGCGTGGCCATCGCCCGCGCCCTCATCAGCCGGCCGCGGGTCCTGCTCCTGGACGAGCCCCTGGGCGCCCTGGACCTCAAGCTGCGCAAGGACATGCAGCAGGAGCTGAAGAACATCCAGAAGCAGACGGGCATCACCTTCATCTTCGTCACCCACGACCAGGAGGAAGCCCTGTCCATGTCCGATACCATCGTGGTCATGTCCGAGGGCAAGATCCATCAGATCGGCTCCCCCACCGACATCTACAACGAGCCCAGCAACGCCTTCGTGGCGGACTTCATCGGCGAGAGCAACATCCTCGACGGCACCATGGTCCGCGACCGGGTGGTCAATTTCTCCGGCCATACCTTCGACTGCGTGGACGAGGGCTTCGGCGAAAACACCCCCGTGGACGTGGTGGTGCGGCCCGAGGACGTGGACATCGTCCCCGTGGAAAAGGGCATGCTCCGCGGCGTGGTGACCTCCGTCACCTTCATGGGCGTGCACTATGAGATCATCGTGGACATCGGCGGCTTCAAGTGGATGATCCAGACCACCGACTTCGTGGCCGAGGGCGAAACCATCGGCCTGTTCATCGAGCCGGACGCCATCCATGTCATGCCCCGTTCGGAGTACTCCGGCATGTTCGGCGACTACTCCTCCTTCAGCAACGAGCTCGACGAGCTGTCCGTTGTGGAAAGCGAGGACGATGAATGAAAAAAGTGATCGTTCCTCCGCAGCGGGTCCAGCCGCATGAGCGGGTGGCGCCGGTACCGTACATGGTCTGGGCGGTGCTGTTCACCGTGGTGCCCCTGCTGTTCATTGCCTATTACGCCCTTACCGACAACCAGTTTCACTTCACCTTCGACAATATCACCCGCTTCTTCACCGCCACCTCCACCATGGAGGCCGCGGACGGGACCCAGAAGGTGATCCACACCTATCTGCTGATCTTCTGGCGCAGCTTCAAGCTGGCCCTGATCTCCACAGCCGTATGCCTGCTCATGGGCTATCCCATCGCCTATATCATCGCCCGGGCAAGTCCGAAGGCCCAGTCCACCATGATCACCCTCATCATGATCCCCATGTGGATGAACTTCCTGATCCGGACCTACGCCTGGATGACCATCCTGCAGGACACCGGCATCCTCAACGGCATCCTCTCCGCCCTGCACCTGGGCACGGTGAAAATCATCGGCACCGAGGGGGCCGTGGTGGTGGGCATGGTCTATGACTTCCTGCCCTATATGATCCTGCCCATCTACTCCGTCATGGCCAAGATGGACACCCGCCTTCTGGAGGCCGCCCGGGATCTGGGCTGCAACTCCCTGGGCGTGCTGCGGCGGGTCATCTTCCCCCTGAGCCTGCCCGGCGTGTTCTCCGGCATCACCATGGTGCTGGTGCCCTCCATCAGCACCTTCTATATCTCGCAAAAACTCGGCAACGGCAAGTTCTATCTCATCGGCGACGCCATCGAGGGCCAGTACGTGGCGAACAATCTCCATTTCGCCGCCGCCATCGCCTTTATCCTGATGGTCGCCCTGCTGCTGTCCATGGCCGTCTTCCAGCGGCTGGCCAACCGCCGCAGCTACGGAGGTGCCTGAGATGAAGAAAATGTCGAAAATCTATACCGCGCTGATCTTCGCCTTTCTGTTCGCGCCCATCGTCATCCTGCTGGTGTTCTCCTTCAATGCCAGCAAGAGCCTTTCGGTGTTCTCCGGCTTCTCCTTCAAGTGGTACCGGGAGCTGCTGCGCGACGGCGAGACCCTCATCAGCCTGAAAAACACCCTGATCCTGGCCTTCAGCGCCTCGATCATCTCCACCGTCATGGGCACCGCCGCCGCCGTGGGCATGCACAAGCTGCGCAATCGCTACCTGCGCGCCGCCATGGATTCCGTGACCAACATCCCCATGATCAATCCGGACATCATCACCGGTATCTCCCTGATGCTGATGTTCGTGTTCGTGGGCTCCCGTCTGGGCCGGGCCACCAGCCTGGGCTTCGGCACCATGCTGATCGCCCACATCACCTTCTGCCTGCCCTACGTGATCCTGCAGGTGCTGCCCAAGCTGCAGCAGATGGACAAATCCCTGCCCGAGGCCGCCATGGATCTGGGCTGCACCCCCATGCGGGCCTTCCTGCGCGCCGAGCTGCCGGAGATCCTGCCCGGCATCATCACCGGCATGATCATGGCCTTCACCCTGTCGCTGGACGACTTCGTCATCAGCTACTTCACCCAGGGCAACAATTTCCAGACCCTGCCCATCCGCATCTACTCCATGACGAAGAAGACCGTCACGCCGAAGATGTACGCCCTGGCCACCTTGATCTTCTTCACGATCCTGGCCCTGCTGCTGGCCTCCAACTTCATCGGCGACGAGGACACGCGCCGCCTGCGTGAGGAGCGCCAGAAGCGCCGCGGCAAGGCGGCCCAGCCGAAGAAGCGCCGCCGCGAGCTCAGCGAGAAAACCAAGCGCCGCATCGTTTACAGCGCGCTGGGCGTGGCCGCCGCGGGCGCCCTGCTCTTCGCCCTGATCCCGCCCCAGCCCCAGGTGCTGAACGTCTATAACTGGGGCGAGTATATCTCCGACGGCTCCGAGGACAGCCTGGATACCATCGCCGCCTTTGAGGACTGGTACCAGGAGACCTACGGCCAGCGCATCCAGGTCAACTACGCCACCTTCACCAGCAATGAGGACATGTACGCCAAGCTCAAGTCCGGCGCTGTCAGCTACGACGTGATCATCCCCTCGGACTATATGATCGCCCGTATGCGCGAGGAAAACATGCTCCTGCCGCTGGACTACGGCAACATCCCCAACTACGAAAACATCCCCGACAATTTCCGTAATCTCTACTACGACGAGAACAACGAATACACCGTGCCCTATACCTACGGCGTGGTGGGCGTCATCTACAACGCCAACGCCGTGGACGAGGCCGACGCGGAGGGCTGGGATCTGCTCTGGAACAAGAAATATGCCGGCCAGATCCTGCAGTTCAACAACAACCGTGACGCCTTCGGCACCGCCATGTATAAGCTGGGCATCGACGTCAACACTGCGGACAAGGCTGACTGGGACCGCGCCCTGGCCGAGCTTAAGGATCAGAACCCCCTGGTCAAGAGCTATGTCATGGACGAGATCTACAACATGATGGAGTCCGGCGAGGCCGCCGCGGCCGCCTATTATGCCGGCGACTACTTCACCATGCTCGACGCCCAGGCGGACAATGTGGATCTGCAGTTCTACTATCCCGAACGCACCAACTATTTCGTCGACGCCATGTGCATCCCCTCCTGCTGCCAGAGCAAGGAGCTGGCGGAGATCTTCATCAACTATATGCTCTCCGAGGAGCCCGCCGTGGCCAACGCCGAATATATCTACTACGCCTCCCCCAACCGGCTGGTGTATGAGAATGAGGACTATATCGACGAAATGGGTGAGGAAGCCATGGACATCCTCTACCAGGGACAGGACAAATTCCAGGAGAACTACAACGCCTACGCCTACCGCAGTCTCGATCCGGAAACATTGGATTATGTCAACTCCCTGTGGGAGAATCTCAAGATCAACTGACAGAAAATCCCGACGCTCACCAAGAGCGCCGGGATTTTTTTGCGCCGCGGACAGGATGAAACAGGAAAGGCAAAACAAGACGCGTCCGCATGCCTGTCCCCGGAGCGCATACACAGCCTCCGCCCCGCCGACGATCCATTTTTCCTCTTGACATTTTCCTGTCAATATGGTATTCTTTGGTTAGCCATGACTAACCTCTGGCGAGAGCTTTCGGCGCCGGGTGTTTACTGCACTCTTCTTTCTCCTCCCGGCGCCGATCTCCCACGCTGATACCGCGCCCCGCACAGGCGGCCGTGCGTACCTCCATAAAAAACAGTCGAGCGCTCCCCCGCGGGAACGCTCGATTGTTTTTATTCCGGGCCGTCCTCCGCGCCGCTTTGCGCCGCGCGGCACTCCATTCTTCTTGCCCGCCACAGTTTTTCTACGGTCCTGTCCGGCCGAAAAACCCCGTTATTGTAATACGAACGCTCGGAAACAGCAAAGATAAACGGGACGCTTTTGAATTCTTCGGCGCTCATGGTCCCCGCGGCCAGTTTTGCCGCCAGCTCATCGAGGCTGTTCTCTGCGATCCTTCCCGCGTCCGACAGGCGATGCTTCCGGAATATCGAGATCGACTTGCCGCCAAAGGATGCCGCGCGCTGCAGGATCAGCAGCGCGTAGACGATTTTCGTTGCACTCACATCGGGCGTCACATATCTGAAATCCTTCACGTCATTCCAGTCGATCGATGCAAGCTCCCCTCCCTCTTTGGAAAGAACATGAATCCCATCCGCCCGGAACTCCGTCCGGACGGGCGGCTGACGGAGGCAGGACAAAAAATAAAGCAAACCAATTACTGAAACACAGAGCATGGCCAGCAGCATGGCTTTGACGCCGGCGTCACAGTCATTCCATCGGGTGAATGCTACAACTGCTCCGTAAACCGTCAGTAATGAGAACATAACGCCCAAGCAAATATAAACTTCTTTCATCCCGCGGTATTTCATTTCCTGGTCTATCTCCTTCAGATAAAGATATAAGATATGTTCGGGCTGACGCGGACATCGGCATCGCGCTGAAACCCCGGGCCGCCGGAGGCAGGCAGACGCATACTTTGAAATCCGCGAGCCGGAAACACTCAGTACCGAATCCGCTTCCGGCGCAGGGCGCACAGACCGGTAATGTGGTAGCCGGTCAGAAAGAGGCTCAGGATTGCTAAAAACAGGACAACAATGCCGGAGACAGAAACGGGAAAACCATGCGCTGCCAATGACCAGCCAACAAGCAAACCGCAAGCCGCAAGCGCAAACAGCCAGAAGCACAGACTTTTTCGAGCCTGCCTCCGCAGATAGAGATTGCGCGCCAGCCGCAGCTCCAGCAGATCGCCCTCCCCGATCGGCGCGAGAACCCGATAGGCGTTCTCCCATGCAAAAAATCCGGGGAGAAGTACAGGCATTTTTATTTCGTCTGCATTTTGGTTGCGTTTCAGCCAGCCCTCCGCATCAAACATATGCTCCGCTTTTTCTCCGAAGGTCATAAACCATTGGGCATGCTTCGGCTCCGCCGCTTGAAAGATCAATCGCCGAAAATGGGTGCTGCTCACCAGCCGCCAGCCGGACACCTCCTGCTCGGACAGCCAGGCATCCAGCGCATCCGTTTGCCAGTAAGGACGAAGCCAGTACTTTTTCATTGTTCCGGTAATGTCGGTTCCTCTCATGCGAAATGCCTCGTTCCAAGATTATTCATTGTTACGGAGTGCACTGTGTGGGGATTCTCAAGGGGATTTCCCCTTGAGCCGTTTCAAATAGGGGTCCGGGGGAAGAAATCGGAATCTTCCCCCGGCCGTTTCTTTCCCCGGTTTCTTGACGGGACAAGAAACCGGGCCGCCGGAGGCAGGACAGACCGTCAATCCTCCGCCAGGCCAAATCCTTCCTCTCAAGGGGAAGGCTTTCTCCCTCAACCGGCAGGGAGCCGTCGACGGCAGGCAGCCGCATGCTGTTACATGATCGGGCCGGGATATGGCTTGCCGAAGACGATTTTATATCGTTCCCGATTGATCCCGTCACGGGCGCGCCACCAGTTGACCGGATAGAGAAGCTCGCTGTCCGTCTCCGGATTTCTCACATAGATATTGCAGAACCGGTCCGCATAGCACGGCGCTCTGGGCGAGGACAGCACGCCGCAGATCCCCAAAGCATTCAGAAGGTCGTCGATCTCATAGGCGTTGGATTTTAAGATCTTGCTTCGGGTGATCACCTTTTGCAGAGCGCGTCCTCTCTGATTCGGTGCAAGTGCATATACGCATTGCAGGACTTTTTGAAGCAGCAATTCGTCGTTTTCCGTATGCTGCACCGACGGCAGCGTCAGAAAATGCTCCAGCACCAGCAGGCACTGGCGTGGATTCGTATCAACCAGCCCGTAATCCGGTTTCAGATCCCAATCTCTGTGCCAATTGCAAATTGCGCAGCACCAGGTGTCCGTCGGTGCATGGTCGGGAATGGCGACGGCATACCAGTAACTGCCCAGCACGGCTCGGTATTCCAGCGCCCGCGTGGAAAGACTGTATAGAAACGCGTTGGCAGCCATCTCAGGTGTCATTTGCTTCCATACAGACCGCAGTGTCTGCAATATGGCCTCATGCTCCGCATGGGGACCGATGGGCGTGATCTTACTGCTCATTGTTCTCTCGGCTGGGGCCGTAGGTGCGCCAGTCGGCGAGATTGCGGGCCATGAGCTCCGGCGGGTTGAGGCCGTAGGGGCAGCGGGAGGCGCACAGGCCGCAGCCGAGGCAGTCCTCGATCCGCTCCATCTTCTCGGTCCATTCCGGCGTATAGTACTGCTGCCAGGGGCTGCGGCGCAGGAGCATGTCCATGCGGGCGCAGTTGCGGATCTCGATGCCCATGGGGCAGGGCATGCAGTAGCCGCAGCTGCGGCAGAAGGTGCCGCTCAGGGCGGCCCGGTCGGCTTCAATGACGGCGCGAAGCTTGTCGTCCATGACCGGATTCTCCTCGGCCACGGCCAGCCATTCGGCCAGCTCCTCGGGGCGCTGGATGCCCCAGATGGGCACCACGTTGTCATACTGGCCCATGAACGCGTGGCAGGCCGCCGCGTTGGTCAGAAGCCCGCCCGCCAGGCCCTTCATGGCGATGAAGCCCATGTCGGCCTGCTTGCAGGCCTCCGCCAGGGCCAGATCCTCCGGCGCGGAGATATAGCTGAAGGGGAACTGCAGGGTCTCGTACAGGCCGGATTCGATGGCCTGCTTCGCCACGCTCAGGCGGTGGGCGGTGATGCCGACGTGGTTCGTCCAGCCCCGGCGTTTGGCCTCCAGGGCGCCCTGATAGGCCCCCTTCGGGTCGTCGGGATCGGGGAACTCGTCGGGATTGTGGAGCTGCAGCAGATCCACATGGTCCGTTTTCAGCATTTTCAGGCTGTTCTCCACATGGCGCAGCACCCCGTCATAGTCCGAAGCGCCGGACTTGGTGGCGATGACGATGTCGCCGCGCACATCCGCCAGGGCCAGGCCGAGCTTCTTCTCGCTGTCGGTATAGGCGTTGGCGGTGTCGAAGAAGCGGATGCCGCCGTCGTAGGCCGCGCGCAGCAGGTCCACCGCCTCGTCCACCGTGCACCGCTGCAGGGGCAGACAGCCCATGGAGGGCTTCGTGACGGTCAGTTCCGTTTTGCCGAGTCTGAGATATTCCATGGGATCGCTTCCTTTCGTTTTCTTTGCTCCAGTATATCACGGCCGCGAAACCGGCGCAATAAGGAAACCGCCCGTTCCCGGGCGGTTCAGCGTGTCAAAAAAGTATTTTTGCCCCGCTGCGTGCGTTTTCCAAGCTTTTGGAAAAGTTTGGAAAACGGTTTGATTGGACGCGAAAGGAAACCCTGACGGTTTCCTTTCACACTTTCCTTCCCTCCGATTCTTGAAGCCTTCCAAGTTTTTTGACAGTCTCGGTTTTCATCGCTTATTTCCCGTTGATGAGCTCCTCAAAGACCGGCAGGCTGCGGCGGATCATATCGTTGGACACGCAGTAGCAGATGCGGAAGTACTCCCGGCAGCCGAAGCTGGTGCCCGGCACGACCAGCAGATTCTTCTGCTTCGCCTTCTCCGAGAAGGCCTCGCTGTCGCCGTCCGGGGCCTGGATGAACAGGTAGAACGCCCCGTCGGGCTTGGCCATGTGATAGCCCATGCGGCTGAGCTCGCGGTACAGCAGGGTGCGGTTCTCGTCATAGGCGGCCAGATCGGGCATCTGCGTCACGCAGCGGGCCACGACGCGCTGCAGCAGCGACGGCGGGCACACATGGCCGCAGATCCGGGCCGCGCCGGCCACGGCGCAGTAGAGGGCCTCGGCGTCGGCGCAGGCATCCGGCACCAGCACGTAGCCGATGCGCTCGCCGGGCAGGCTCAGGGACTTGGACCAGGAGTAGCACACCACGGTGTTCTCATAGATCGCGGGCACCCAGGGGGCCTGTACGCCGCCGTAGACCAGCTCGCGGTAGGGCTCGTCGGCGATCAGATAGACGGGATGGCCGAATTCCTCCCCCTTGGCGCGCAGGATCGCGGCCAGGCGCTCCAGCGTCTCCCGGGTATAGACCACGCCGGAGGGGTTGTTGGGGGAATTGATGATGACGCCCTGGGTATTGGCATTGACGGCGGCCTCCAGGGCTTCGAAGTTGATCTGGAAATGCTCCATATCCGGGGGCACCACGGTGAATTTCCCGCCGTTGGCCTCGGTGAAGGGGCGGTACTCCGGGAAGAAGGGGGCCACGGTGAGGATCTCGGCCTCCGGGCCGGTGATCAGCGCCTTGAGCACCGACACCAGCGCCGGAGCCGCGCCGCAGGTGAAGAACAGGTTCTCCGGCCGGACGCCGGCTTGAAAGCGCGCGTTGAGGTCGTCTGCCACGGCCTTTCTGACCCCATCGTAGCCCGCGGCGGAGGTGTAGCCGTGGACCTGCAGGGTGTTTTCATTCTCCACAATGTCCCGGATGGACTCGTTCACAAGGGCCGGAGCCGGGATGGAGGGGTTGCCCAGGGAATAGTCGAACACGTTCTCCTTCCCCACCGCCTTTGCCTGGCGCAGGCCGTACTCAAACAGCTCGCGGATGCACGAGCGCATGGCGCCCAGTTCATACATCGTATTGTTCAGCATGTTTCTTCTCCTTCTCTATGTGCATTCAGATATTCGACCAGGAAATCAATGGCTTCGCGGTAGCTGTCGAAGCCCCTGCCCTTGCAGGTGGTGAGGCACGCGAGCCCTGCGTAGGACACCGCCCGGAAGGGTTCCCGCGCGTCCACGTCGGACAGATGCACCTCCGCCGCGGGGAGCGACACCGCCTTGAGGGCGTCCAGAATGGCGACGCTGGTGTGGGTATAGGCGGCGGGATTCAGCACGATGGCGTCGAATTTTCCCAGTGCCTCCTGGATCCAGTCCACCAGCACGCCCTCATGGTTCGACTGGCGGATCTCGCACCCGACGCCCAATTGACGGCAATGGTTCTCGAGGAACCGCACGAGATCGGCATAGGTGCGTTTTCCATAAATGTCCGGCTCGCGCACGCCCAGAAGGTTCAGGTTCGGGCCGTTTAGAATGAGGATTTTCATCCGATCGCCTCCCATATCTTTCGCACGGTATCCGTCACCGTGCCGGTATTTTCGATGGCTGCCTCCGCCCAGGCCCGGTACAGGGGCTCGCGCTCGGCATAGAGGGCCCGGGGAGACCGACGCTGGGACAGGGGCCGGCCGGCCGTGGGCAGGTCCTCCAGAGGCCTGCGCAGCCAAATCAGACGTCCGTTCTGCCGCAGATGGTACCAGTTTTCCGGTCTCGTCACGCAGCCGCCGCCGGTGGCGATCACGCAGCCGGTTCTCTTTCCCAGCTCCGAGAGCACCTGCGTCTCCATTTCCCGGAAGGCATCCTCGCCCTGCGCGGCGAAGATCGCCGGGATCTCGCCGAAGCGCTCGGTCACGATGGCGTCGGCGTCAAGGAAGGGCCGGCCCATGGCCTCGGCCAGGGCGGCGCCCACGGCGCTCTTGCCGCAGCCGGGCATGCCGATGAGGACGAGATTCTCCATCCCGGCGCGCAGATTACGGTAAACCTGCCCCGCTTTTTCATCCGGGATCGACGTGCATGTAAACAGCTCCGCCGCCCGCTGGGCCTGCACCGTCAGCATCCAAAGGCCGTCGGCGTTCGGAATGCCGCGGCGCTCCGCGTCCTGCAGAAGCCGGGTGCGCAGGGGGTTGTAGATGAGGTCGACCACGCCCCTGCAGGCGGGGAACTCGGAAAGCTCCACGGGGCTGCGCCCGGTTTCGGGCCACATGCCCACGGGGGTGGCGTTGACGATCAGCTCCGCGTCCCGGTCCATGTTCTCATAGTTGACGGGTCCGGTGCGCGAGACGATCTGTGCGTCCGCCCCGAGATCCCGCAGGGCCTGCAGCGCCATGGTCCCCGCGCCGCCGCTGCCCAGCACCAGGGCGCGCCTGCCCGCGGGGGCAAAGGGCGCGATCAGCGCGCAGAAGCCGGCGTAGTCCGTGTTGTCGCCGTACCAGCCGTCATGCCTGCGCACCATCGTATTGACGCTGCCCAGCCGCCGGGCGGCTTCGGAGAGCTCTGTGCAATACTCCATGACCGCCTTTTTATAGGGAATCGTCACGTTCAGCCCGCGGCAGGGCGTTTCCTTCAAAAATGCTTCCAGATCCTCCGGCTCCACGGGGAACAGATCGTAGTCATAACCCGCCAGCGCCCGGTGGAGCTCCGGCGAACGGCTGTGGCCCAGTTTCCGGCCCAGCAGGCCATACTGCGCCGTCATACGATCTCCAGGTAGCTGCCGAGGTAGTGCACCTCTTCGCAGACCTCCTCAAGCTCCGAAATCATGCGTTCAAAGTCCGTGGAATAGATGGACGACTCAATGTCGAAATAGAACAGGAATTCAAAATCCCGGTTGGGAATGGGTCGGCTCTCCAGCTTCTGGACGTTCAGCCCCAGGCAGTACAGCCGCGCCAGCACCTTGTACAGGGCGCCGGGCCGGTGGGGCACCGTGAGCATCAGCGTCGTCTTGTTGGTGCCGGGGTAGATCTCCGGCCGGGGGGCGATGCAGATGAACCGGGTGTGGTTGTTGTCGTTGTCCTGCATGTCCGGGATCAGGCAGCGCAGGCCATAGAGCTCGGCGCAGTGATAGGAGGCCAGAGCGGCCACATCCGTGCGGCCCATCTCCGCCACCATCTGGGCGGCGGCAGCGGTGTTGGAGCAGGCGTGCAGCATTGCGTTCGGCAGCTGCTCCAGATGGCTCTGGCACTGGCTCAGGGCCTGCTCGTGGGAGTAGATCTCCCGGATGGAATCCACGGTGGCGCCGGGGCAGGCCAGCAGGGCGTGGTTGATTTTGATGCGCGCGGCGCGCACGATGTAGCAGTTGTTGGCGATCAGCAGATCGTACACCTGCTTGACAGAGCCCGCGGTGCTGTTCTCGATGGGCAGCACGCCGTAGTCGCACAGCCCGGAAGAGATGGCGGAAAATACGCCCTCAAAGCTCTTGAGATAGGTGATCTCCGGGGCGCGGAAAAGCTTCTCGCAGGCCGCCGTGGAGTAGGCCCCCTCCACGCCCTGGCAGGCCACATGGGCCCGCTCCGGGAAGAGCTGGGGCGTCTCGGCGATGGCCTTGCGGATCATCTGCAGCTGCTGGGATTCCGGCTGCAGCAGGGTGTTCTGCTCGGCGCGGCTGAGCTCAAACAGCAGGGAGTAGACCACGCGCAGGGGCTGGGCCATGTCCTCCCGGGCGGCGCTCGTCAGGGCGGCGAGCTTCTCCCGCTCCCGACGGGTATCCAGGGCGGGGCGGCCGTTTTCCTTCTTCCACACGGCGATCCGTTTGGAGATGTCCATGCGCTCGGTCAGCAGGGCGGCGAGCTGGGCGTCCACCGCGTCGATTTCTTTTCTCAGGTCGGTGATATCCATCATTGTTCCTCCAGGATAGCGTCGTAAATGGCGGCGGCAGCGGCGGCTTCCACGCAGGGCACCGCCCGCAGGGCGATGCAGGGATCGTGCCGTCCGCGCACGGAAAGGGTCGTTTCGGTCATGGTGCGCAGGTCCACGCTGTCCTGCGGTTTGGCGATCGAGGGCGTGGGCTTCAGGGCGGCCCGGAAGACGATGGGCATGCCGGAGCTCAGGCCACCCAGGATGCCGCCGGCATTGTTTGTGCGGGTGCGCACAGCTCCATTCTCGATGCAGTAGGGGTCGTTATTCTCCGAGCCGCGGCGGTGCGCGCCTGCAAAGCCGCTGCCGAACTCGATGCCCTTCACTCCGGGGATACCGAAGATCGCCCGGGCGATGCGGTTTTCCATGCCGTCGAACATGGGCCCGCCGAGGCCGGCGGGGCAGCCGGTGACCGTGCATTCAATGACGCCGCCCACGCTGTCGCCCTCGGCCCGCGCAGCTTCCACGCAGTTTAGGAATTTGTCGGGGTCGGTTTCTTCGCCCACGGAGACAAGCCGCGCGCTGACCGAAATCCCCAGGCCCTCCAGCTGCTGAAGGCAGATCCCCCCGGCGATGCACAGGGGAGCCGTCAGCCGGCCGGAGAACTGGCCGCCGCCGGCATGGTCGCGGGCCTCGCCGAACTTCACCCAGGCGGTGTAGTCCGCGTGGCCGGGGCGGGGGATGTATCTGAGCTCGTCGTAGTCGCCGGAACGGGTGTTTTCATTGCGGATGATGGCCGTTACCGGCGCGCCGCAGGTCACGCCGTCCACAAGACCGGCGATGAATTCCGGCCGGTCCGCCTCTTTGCGGGGTGTGGTCCCCTTTTGCCCGGGGGCGCGGCGGTCCAGGAACCGCTGCAATTTCTCAAAATCGATCCGGATCCCGGCGGGCAGCCCCTCCATGGTCACGCCGATGGCGCTCGCGTGGGACTGGCCGAAGATGGTAAATCGAAAAACGTTTCCGCAGGTGTTGCTCATGGCTCCTCCTCCCATGTCAGGCAGCCGCCGAGGTTAACATAATCTTTCCAAAATCCGGCGTAGGATTTTTCCGTTGCCTCCGCGCCGCGGATCGTGACGGGGCCTTCGCAGCCGGGGGCGCAGATGGCCGCGGCCATGGCGATGCGGTGATCGCCGCAGGCGTCCACCGTGCCGCCGGGAAGGCATCTCTGCCCTTCCACCCACAGGCCGTCGGGCAAAGCGCCCGCTTCAGCGCCGAGACTTTTCAGCATCTGTACGACGGATTCGATCCGGTCGCTCTCCTTGAGCCGCAGCCTGGCCGCGCCGGCGAACACGGTCCTGCCGGGGCAGAAAGCCGCCAGCGACGCCAGGGGCGGCACCAGATCCGGGATCTGGCCGCAGTCGATGACGGCATTCCCGGCGCAGATGGCGTCGATGCATGCCGGCGCCGCCCGGTCGCCCTGCCGGGATGCGGGATCCAGACCGGTGACGGTCAATCGGCTGCCGCCGATGCGGTCGGCACACAGCCAGAAGGCGGCGTTGGACCAGTCCCCTTCCACGGCCAATTCGCCGGGACTTTGCAAAGAACCGGACGCAAGCCGAATGAGGGTTTCTTCTTTTATGAGCTCCGCGCCAAAGCGTTCCAGCGCGTCGCAGGTCATATCAAAATAGGGCGCGGACTCCATGGCCGTCTCCAGATGCAGGCTGCCCCCGCCCATGACGCACAGGGCGAAGAGGATGCCGCTGAGAAACTGGGAGGACACATTGGCTGCCAGGGAAAAATCCTTCCCCGCAAGCTTCCCGCCGGCGCGGATGGTGTTTTCCCCGCGCTCCAAAACGGCGCCGTGGCGCCGAAGCTCCGACCACAGGGGCTCCAGGGGCCGCCGGGCCAGCCTGCCGTGCATCACAAACTCGGTATTCACGCCCAGGGCGCAGGCCACGGGCAGCAGGAACCGCAGGGTGGACCCGCTCTCCCCCACGTCCGGCACGGCGTCCTGCGCCGGTACAGTAATGGGGGCGACGGTGTAAGCCGTCCCGTCGTATTCGATCTCCGCGCCCAGGGCGCGCAGACAGCGGACGGTGGCCTCCACGTCCTGCCCGGTCTGACCGCACACGATGCGGGTTTTCCCCTTCGCCAGGGCGGCGCAGATCAGCGCCCGGTGGGCCTGGGATTTGGACGGCAGGGCCGCGATTTCCCCCCGCAGGGGCCGCGGCGTCAGACGGGCGATCATTTGAGACCCGCCTTTATGAAATCACCGAGTTCGTCGGCTGCCAGTTCATACAGGACGCACTCCCCCACGTCCCGGGGCACCACCAGTGTGATGGCGTCGCCGTGGCGCTTTTTGTCCGCGGTCATGGCCGCGGCCAGGGCGTCGGCGCCGTAGGGGCAGGCGACGGGCAGGCCGAAGCGGATGAGGATATCATCCAGGGCGCGGGAACAGTCGGGGCTGCACAGATCGTTTTCCGCGCATGCCCGGGCAATGACGGACATGCCGATGGCCACCGCCTGGCCATGCAGGACCGTGAAGCCGCTGAGCTTCTCCACGGCGTGGCCCACGGTGTGCCCCAGGTTCAGGAGCTGGCGGCAGCCGCGGTCAAATTCGTCGGCTGTCACGATTTCCCGCTTGAATTCCACGCAGCGGGCGATGACGCTCTCCGGCCGGAAGGCGGGGCCGCTGACCATGAGATCGCTGAACATCTCGGCGTCGAACAGCATGGCATATTTGATGACCTCGGCGCACCCGGCCCGGAACTGCTTATCCGGCAGAGTGGCGAGGGTATCGGTATCGCAGAGCACCAGGTCGGGCTGGTAAAAGGCCCCGGCCAGGTTCTTGCCCGCGGGCAGATCGATGGCCGTCTTGCCGCCCACGGAGGAATCCACCGCGGCCAGCAGGGTGGTGGGGATCTGGACAAAGCCCACGCCCCGAAGATATGTGGCCGCCGCAAAGCCGGCCAGATCCCCCGGCACACCGCCGCCCAGGGCGACGACGCAGTCGGCGCGGGTCAGTCCGCTTTCGGCCAAAAAGTTCAGAAGAGACAGGTAGTTTTCCGCATTTTTCCCCTGCTCACCGTGGGAAAATACAAACTTTACAACGCGCAGATCCGCTGATGCAAGGCTTTGCTCCAGGCGGTCGGCATACAGCCCGTCCACGATATCGTCGGTGACGACAGCGCAGAGGCCGCCCGGGCAAAAGGGCCTGATTTTTTCTCCGGCCTCCGGCAGCAGTCCGGCGCCGATGTGGATCTCATAAGATCGGGAGGCGTTTACTTGAATGGTTCTCATGGGGTTCCGATCTCCTTTTTCCTCTGACTGCCGTCCTCCAGCAGGGCGTTCAGGGCGTCTGTGTCACTTCGTTCCAGGGCGTCTCGGTACTGTCCCAGGGATTCAAGCAGATCATCCAGCTCGTGAAGCAGGTTTTCCCGGTTCTCCAGGAACAGCTCGGTCCACATGCGCGGGTTCAGCTCCGCCACTCTGGTCATATCCCGGAAGCTCCCGGCGGAGAACCCCGCGTGCAGCGCCGCGCTGGGGCTGCGCACCAGGGCGTTGGAAATGAGATGGGGCAGCTGGGAGGTAAAGCCGATGCGCCGGTCGTGCTCTTCGGCTGTGGTGACGGGGAAATGGGCAAAGCCCAGGGGGCGCAGGACGGAGCGAAGCCGCTGCAGCAGCAGGATATCATCCGGGTCCTGCGGCACCAGCACCATGGAGGCCCCTTCGAACAGATCCGCCCGGGCGTACTTGATGCCGGAGCGCTCGCTGCCCGCCATGGGATGACCGCCCACG
This sequence comes from Oscillospiraceae bacterium, assembly GCA_015068455.1. Lineage (GTDB taxonomy): Bacteria > Bacillota > Clostridia > Oscillospirales > Oscillospiraceae > SVMC01. The sequence goes on from SVKO01000007.1 coordinate 110,357, forward strand.
AAGGTAAAGCCGTATTCATTTGCCAGTCGGAAGCCCAGGGCGCAGATGCGCTCCTTGGTGCCCAGGCAGTCGATCACCAGGGCGTTTTTGCCGATGCGCGGGGCATTCTCCTCCAGCCAGGCCTTGCTCGCCGCCGGATAGGCCGCCAGGATCACAAGCTCGCAATCGCCGACGGTTTTTTCGTTCAGTTCGCCGTGCACCATGTCGGAAAGCCTTGCAAAGCCCTCCACAGAGGCGTTGGCGTCGCAGCCCAATACGGTGTGGTCCGTGCGCTCCCGGAATGCCTTGACCAGAGAGCCGCCGATGAGACCCAGTCCCAGGATGCCGACTTTCATGCCAGGGCCTCCCGCACCGCGCGCACCCGGCGGGCCAGGTCGTCGAACTGGGCCGGCGTCAGGGACTGGGCGCCGTCGCACTTGGCGTGGGCCGGGTCGTTGTGCACCTCGATCATCAGGCCGTCGGCGCCGCAGGCCGCGGCGGCCAGGGCCATGGAGGGCACCAGCTTCGCCTCGCCCGTGGCGTGGCTCGGGTCCACCACCACCGGCAGGTGGGTCAGCTCCTGGAGCTTGGGCACCGCGGACAGATCCAGCGTGTTTCTTGTATAGGTTTCAAAGGTACGGATGCCCCGCTCGCAGAGGATGACCTGCTCGTTGCCGCCGGCCATGATGTACTCGGCGCTCATGAGCAGCTCCTTGAGTGTGTTGGCAAGGCCGCGCTTCAAAAGCACCGGCTTATGGATGCGGCCCAGCTCCTGCAGAAGGTCAAAATTCTGCATATTGCGCGCCCCGACCTGAATGATATCCACATCCTCGAACAGGGGCAGATGGTTGACGTTCATGATTTCGGACACGATGGGCAGTCCCGTGGCCCGCTTGGCCTCGGACAGGAGCTTGAGGCCCTCGAAGCGCAGACCCTGGAACGCATAGGGGGACGTGCGGGGCTTGAAGGCGCCGCCGCGCAGGATCGTGGCGCCGGAGGCCTGGATGGCGCGGGCCACCTCCAGGATCTGATCCTCGCTCTCCACGGAGCAGGGGCCGGCGATCATGCAGAAGTTGCCGCCGCCCAGCTTGACGCCGCCCACTTCGATCACGGTATCGGCGGGATGGAACATGCGGTTGCACTGCTTGAAGGGCTCGCCCACGCGGCGCACCGCCATGACCATCTCCAGGCTCTCTAAAAGCTCCACATCGATGCCTGCGGTGTTGCCCACCAGGCCGATGATGGTATAATCCGTGCCCACGGACAGATGGATATCCACGCCCTGGCTCTTGAGCCAGGCGATCAGATGGTCCCGCTTTTCTTCGGTGGTCTGGGGTTTGAGTACAACGATCATTTTTTTGCCCTCCTGCATAAAAATCAGCCGCACAGCGTATCCTGTGCGGCTGGTGGTAGTTCTTTTGAACCGGAGCGATTGCCCGACCCGTTTAAGCGCAGCACAAAATACTATTACTTCTCTTGGAAAAGTAATAGTAATAAAAGGATACGAACATAACGGACATACGGCTCATATTTATACGCTCCTGTCTGGATTGGGTTCATCGTAGCACATCCGGGGCCCTTTGTCAACACCCGCCGGGCGCCTCAAAAAACTTTGGAGTTTTCTCCGAAAAGCGGCGAAGGACCCCGGGAATTCTTGCACTTTCCTTACAAATCCAACGCGGTCAGATCGGCGAATGTTTCACGGCGTACTGCCTCAAAGGCCCCGCCGTCACGCAGCATCACCACCGGCGGACGGGGGATGCGGTTGTAATTTGAGGCCATGGAATAGTTGTACGCGCCCGTGGTGCACACGCACACCAGGTCGCCCCGGGCCGTGGAGGCGGGCAGGCAGATCTTCGGCTGGATGATGTCGCCGCTCTCACAGCAGCGCCCCACCAGGTCGCACAGGAAGTCCGCGGGTTCGTTTGCCTTATCGCCGTGGAGGACGGTATACTTCGAGCCGTACAGGGCGTAGCGGGGATTGTCGGTCATGCCGCCGTCCACGCTGACGTAGTTCTTATAGCCCGGGATGCGCTTGACCGCGCCCACCCGGTAGACCGTCAGGCCCGCGTCGGCCACGATGCTGCGGCCCGGCTCCATGACGAAGAAGGGCAGCTCCATCGAGAGCGATTCGCATAGCGCCTTCATATGCGCCGCCACCTCGCCGATGCGGGCGCGGATATCCACCGTGCCGTCGGACTGCACATAGGGTACGCCGTAGCCGCCGCCGAAATTCAGGATCTTCGCGGTAAACCCGAATTCATCGCGCATCTGCGCCAGGAAGGGCAGCATGATATCCGCCGTGCGCTGGTACACATCCTCGTCAAACACCTGGGATCCCACATGGCAGTGGACACCCTCCAGGGACACGCCGTCCAGCGTCAGGGTCAGCTTCACCAGCTCCCGGGCCTGGCCCGTCTCGATGGCGACGCCGAATTTGGAGTCCACCATGCCGGTATTGACCGCCTCATAGGTGTGGGGATCGATGCCGGGGGTCACGCGCAGCAGGATCTTCTGCACCGCGCCCCGGGCGGACGCCAGTTCGCTCAGGCGCACGAGCTCGTCCTCGCCGTCCACCACGAAATAGCCCACGCCCGCGTCCATGGCGTAAAGGATGTCCGCGTCGGTCTTGTTGTTGCTGTGGAAGAAGGCCCGCTCCATCGGGAATCCGGCCTTCACCGCCGTGAAGATCTCGCCGGAAGAAACCACATCGATGCACATTTCCTCCTCCCGCATGACCCGGTACATATGCACAAAGCTGGCCGCCTTGCTGGCATATGCGGGCGCCGCCTTCTCGCCGAAGCTTTCGGCAAAGGCCGTCTTGTACAGGCGGCAGTTTTCCCGGATGCGATCCTCATCGAGCAGGTACAAGGGCGTACCGAAACGCTCCGCCAGATCGCATACATCCTGGCCCGCAAAGCACAGATGGCCGGCTTCATTGACGGAAATGTTTTTTGAAATCATTGGGTCTCCTCCTTGGTCGCGGTTGAAAGGTATCGCTGCATAATTGTCACGAATTGGGCACGGGTCGCCTGCCCCGTGGGCTGTAAATAAAGGCGTCCATCCACGCGGGTGCCCTTGATCAGTTCCTGTTCCACGGCCCAGGCCAGGGGCGCTTCCGCCCAGCCGGGGACGGCTGCGCGGTCCGGGAACGGATCAAGCGACGACGGGTCTGCGCCGCCGGCGCCGGCAAAGCGGCAGAACAGAGCAGCCAGCTGGGCGCGGGAGACGGGCGCGTCGGGATGGAACCGGCCGTCGTTATAGCCCAGGACGATCCCGTTCTCCGTCGCCCAGGCCAGGGCCTGCTCGTAGAAGCAGCCGGAGGGCACATCCGGGAAATCGGCCCTCCCCTGCGCCGCAGGGCTTCCCGCGGCGCGGTGGAGGATGGTCACCACCTCGCTGCGGCGGATGGATGCGTCGGGACGGAAGGTCCCGTCGTTATAGCCCTTGATCAGTCCCATGGCGACGCTGTCGCGCACGTCCTGATAATACCAGGTGCCGAAGGCCATGTCGCTGAACATGGCTGAAGGATCATAGGGATCGTACTCGCCATCGGGCACCTGGGTGGTATACCAGGTCTTCCCATCCTCCGGGTAGGAATACACGCCGAAGAGGGTGGCGGAGCTGTCGCCGAAGCTCAGCGGGTCCGGGTCGCTGTAACCGAAGCGGAAGGTTTCGCCGGGGCGGAACAGCGTGACGGGAATCTGCAGCGCGTCCGGGAAGGGCTCCAGCGACCAGCCGGCAAAGCTGAAGCTGTGCTCCTGGCTGCGGGGCTTTCCCGCGGGGGTGGGCAGCCGCCCGGAATAAAACACAAACCCGCGGATATCCGGACATTTGACGCCGTCCGGCAGCTCAAAATGCAGAATAAAATCCTGCCGCGGGAGCCGCCAGTCGCTGCGCACCGTCTGCACCGCGTCGGGGTCGGCCGGAAAAGGATCCTCTGCCGAAACGACCACAGGAAACGCTTCCCCGCGTCTTTTGGCATCCGCTGCGGTATGGCTGATCAGGCCGGAGGACCAGTTGTTATATGCGCAGATCTGCGGCGAACAGTCCCACGCGCCCCATGCGCGCTTCATTTCCGATGCGGCCCGGGCGACGGTGCCGCCCTTGGTCAGCTCATCCATGAAGGTGACCATCCAGCAGCTGTCGCCGCCGAAGGTCACGTCCTTGGAGTAGCCGTAAACCGCGCCGGCGCCTTTGTCCAGCAGCGGCGCGCAAAGGCCGTCGGTGGCCATGCCGTAGCAGGTGCCGCTCCAGAACAGGCCGCCCGCGGCGGGCTTGTCCATATGGTCGGCGATCACCGTACCGTCCACCTCAAAGAAATACATTTCGTCGCTGTATCTGACATAATATGTATGGCTCGCGCCGGTCTCGGGGTCCACCGCGTAATCCCGGGCCGTGAGTCCCCTGCCGCTTTGCAGGCAGATAAAGGAGCTGACGCCCTCGGGATCACGGTCGCCGTGGCTGTCGATCAGCACCACGGCGCAGGATTCCACCGCATCGGCGATGGCATCGATGGTGGCCTCCGACCGCTCATACCGGTGATATTGTCCGCCGGTAAAATGGGCCAGCGTTTCGCCCCAGGAATCATAGATGCCCCCGGGGCCCTCAAAGGCATCGTCCAGGCCGTAATAAGGCGCAAACAGGCAGACGTCCAGCGCCTCGGGAACGGCGCTTTTCCGCGCGGGCTCCTCCGCAGGCGCCGGGCTCATCCCGGAAGCGAGGGAATCAAGATAGGAGCTGAATCTGCACGCGACGCCGTCCTGCGTCCTCCAGGTCAGATCGTTGCCGATCCGGCGCACGCTGCCGGGCTCGACGCCGTCGGCCCACGCAAGCACCTGCTCCACGCTGTCGGCCCGGGCCGTCTCGTCCGAGGCCGCCTTGCGTCCGTTCAGCCTGCCATAGATCCGGTCAAAGATCTCATCGGCACAGGCATAGTCCGGCTGTGTCGGGCTTTGTGCTGCGGCAGCAGGCGGGATCATTCCCGCCAGCAATGCCAGGAGCAGCGGCAAAAGAAGCAGTTTGAGAGATCTCATTCCGGCGCCTCCTGAAAAACGTCAGTTCTTGTAGTCTCGGTAGCAGAGATTCAGATCCACGGCGGTCCCGATGCCGGGCACAGCGCCCTGGTTGGTATATTGCCAGAGCTGCACCTCATAGGCAAAGCTCTGGGCGTCGGCATATTCGGCCAGCCACAGGTCATACGAGCGGAGCGCACGCAGGTCATAGCTGTTGTAGCCGTCGCTCTGGTTGAAATAGACGCCCGCATCGTAGCCCGCGTTTTCGATCTCGGCGCAGAAGGCCCGGGCAAATTCGGTCATCTCCGGCCCTGTCACCTCGTCGGTGCGGGCTTCGGTGGTGATGCTCTCCCAATCGAACATGACCGGATAGGTAATGGAATAGCCGTCGATGGCATCCAGGACGAACCACGCCTCCTCCTTCGCCTCCTGCACGCTGGTGGCCTGGGAGAAGAAATAGACGCCCACATCCAGCCCGGCAGCCAGCGCGCCGCGGATGTTTTCCTCGGCCGTGGTATCGGGAAAAATGTCACCGTCGGTAAAGCCTCGGTAGCCCACCCGCACGATGGCGAATTCCACGCCGGCATCCGCCACCTGCTGCCAGTCGATCCCCTGCTGGTGGGACGAGACGTCCACGCCCGTGCGGGAAACCTCGCTTGCGGCACACTGTATATAATCGCCGTTTTTGTAGTAATCTGTCTGGCTGTATGGGTTCACCGGGATGGACTGATCCGCCGGAGACAGCAGATTGACCACATACTGTCCTCCCAGCCGCGTCGTCTGGAGCAGCGCGGTGAAGAAATCCGCCTCGGTATGGCGCATGTACACCCGCGCGGCGATCAGATCCGCAAGCAGGAGCGCGCTGAGCAGCAGAAGTACCACGGTGAGAAGGATCGGCTTCTTTTTTCTTTTTTTGCGTTTCGCCATTTTGCCTCCCGTTCGGGTCGAGTAGTAGTTGTAAGTATAGCACATTCGGCCTGGTTCTACAAGAATTTGTTTTTTGCGCGGCGGAAAAGCCGCAAGCAAAAGGGATTGATTTTTTCTCGATTTCATGTCACAATAGAGGCACATTGCTTATAAGGAGTAACACATGGAACAAGAACTCCATCAAAATTTAGAAGAAGACCGTTTGGAAAAGGTGCAGCAGCAGCGCCGGCTGCGCAAGCGTCGGCGGCGGATCTCCGTATTGATTACCGTGCTGGCCATCGCTCTGCTGATCGGCGCGATCATCCTGATCCTGGACAACGGCGGCGCCATTCTCTCGGGATTGCTGGACAAGCGTCCCGTCGCATCGGAGGAGGCCCCGGTGATCAGCACATCGAAGGAGCAGTATTCCTCCGTCACCATTGCCGCCACGGGCAGCATTTTTATCAGCGACCATCTGCTCTCCGACGCCCGCCAGAGCGACGGATATGATTTCTCCCCCTGCTTCTTCGGCACGGCAAAGGAGCTCAGCAGCGCCGACCTGACCGTGGGGAACCTGGTGTGCAATTTTGCCGGCTCTCCCTATGGCTCGGCCACCTCCAGCTCCCCCGCCGTTCTGGCCAGCACCCTCGCCGGACAGGGCTTTGATCTGCTGCAGACAGCCAACTGCGCCTCCATCTCCAACGGCATGACGGGTCTGGAATCCACCATCGACACGATCTGCGCCGCCGGGATGCAGAACGTGGGCACCTTCCCTTCGGCGCAGGCGCGGAGCGACTGCGGCGGCGTGACGATGGTCGAGGCCAACGGCATGCGCCTGGCGTTTATCGCCTTCACCAAGGGTCTGGGCAACCTGAGTCTGCCGGAAGACGCCGCAGGGACCGTCAATCTGCTCTATTCCGACTATGACACAAACTATTCCGAGCTGGATACCGACGGGATCATCGAGGTCATGGACGCGGCAAAGAAGCAGAATCCCGACGTCATCATCGTGCTGGTGCACTGGGGCAGCGAATACAGCCAGGAAGTCAGCAGTACCCAGCGGATGCTGGAGGATCTGCTGTACGAAAACGGCGCCGACGCCATCATCGGCACCCATTCACACATTGTGGGCCCCATCGAGGAAAAAAGCGTCACCCTGGCCGACGGCACCGAAAAGAAAGTGGTCACCGCCTATGACCTTGGCGACTTCTATACCGATTCCACCAAGCCCGACACCCAGACCAGCGCCATTTTGAAGCTCACCTTTACCCGCAACAACCGTTCCGGCCGATCCAAGCTCACGGAATACAGCTATACGCCGGTCTATTGCGCCGATTTCGGCCCCCAGGAGCCGAACCGCTATCAGGTGCTGAGCATTCAGAATGCCATGGAACTGTATGAAAACAACTACGTCTATCATGTGCCCGATGCGATCTATGCCCAGCTGAGCGACGAGCTCGCCGCCTTCGAGGCGCATATTGCCCCGCTCCCGCCGGAGGAGCCGGAGGAAGAAGAGGAATAAACCGAACCGGGAGGCGTACTTTCATGAAAACCATCGTCATCTGCTATTCTCTGACCGGCAACACCGCCTGGACTGCCCGGCGTCTTGCCGAAGCCCTGGGCGCGGATCTGCTGGAGCTCAAATCCCGCAAAGCCTACCCCGACCGCGGCTTCCGGAAATTCCTCCGGGGCGGCAAAAGCGCCATGGCGGCCGAGTGTCCCCCGCTGGAGCCATATGATTTCCACGCCGGGCAGTATGACCGCGTCATTTTCGCCACGCCCCTGTGGGCAGGACGCATCGCACCGCCGCTGCGCACCTTTCTGACCGAGCAGCGCGCCGCGCTCAGCGGAAAGCGGTTCGCCGCGGTCATCTGCTGCGGCGGAGGAAAGGACGACAAAGCCCTCGCCCAGATCCGTGAACTGCTGGGAGCCGAATTGGACGCCGCCGTGCGTCTGGTCGATCCGAAGGACCGCCCCGCGCCGGACAACGACCGCCGGCTTGAAGAATTCTGCCGCGCCATGGAGGCATAAGGAGGAAACGCCATGAAACGAATCGCAGCCATGCTTTTGGTCCTGGCGCTGCTCGGATCGCTGAGCGCCTGCAGGACAAAGTCCGAGCCTGCCCCCGAGGCAGCGCCCGCGCCGGAGAATACCGCCCCTCCGGCGGATGAGAGCGCCCCTCCGTCCGAGGAGGAAACCGAAGCCGCTCCGTTTCCCGACGACATCGTCGGCTCCTGGATCCTGGTGGACAGCAACGACACAGAGCTGACAGAAGAGCTTTTCCCCAGGGCAAAGGAACTGGGCGGGACCATGGAGATCGGCGCGGACGGCCTGCTGTTCTGGACCGTCGGCGCGTCCAGCGGTTCCGGCCGCATCCTTACCGCCGAAGGGGACGATGTATCCGCCGAACTCAGCCGCGGCCAAAACGGCGAGCTGGTGCCGGCGGCCGGCCTGCTCGAGCGCAGCAACGAAGCCCTCGCGCTCTATTTGAACTTTGGCGGCGTGGATCTCATCTGGGTCCATGTGCCGCCGAAAACACAGTCATAAAAAAATCCCCGAAGCGGAAGCTTCGGGGATTTTTACATAGTAAACTCAATTCTGCGCCGGCGTTTCCCGCAGGTGCATGATCAGTTCCTCCGCAGAGGAGAAGGCTGCAACGATGGCAAGCGCAATGCAGTAGGGCGTCAGGGCTGACGTCAGCAGCATGGGTCCCACGCCGAAAACCATGGCGCCGGTGGCCTTGTTTGCCAGGGTGTGCACCGCAGCGAAGCGGTGGAGCCGGATCGCCGCCACCAGATAGGCGGCAAGCCGCAGCGCCAGAACAAAGGCCACCACATACCAGATCCAGCCGGGCAGACGCTTGCGCAGGCAGGGCAGCATTCGAATCATCGCCACGATATAGAACGTGAGATCCGCCACGCTGTCGAGCTTGGCGCCGAAGGCGCTGGCCGTCTTCAGTCTGCGGGCCAGGAATCCGTCCAGAAGATCCGTCAGGCCGCAGACGACATAGACGATATAAAACGCCATGCTCGGCAGCGGCAGAAAGATCAGGGCAATCCCGCCGATCAGACGCAGGGCTGTCAGTGAATTGGGGATCCACGCCCGGTTCGCGTATGCTTGCTGCACTTTTCCTCGTAACGTCATATCCATGCTCCCGTCGGCCGGCAGTCCGGCCTAAAAGTTGTAGAGATTATTATAACCATATGCGGCGGATTTGTCAAATCAGCGCTTTTTCTTTGCCAGCGGCTCCGATTTTTCCTGGGCAAGCATGAGCTCAGCCAGGATCTTGTTGGAAATCAGCATGCCCTTGGGGGTCAGATGGTAGTGCGTATCGTCCTGCCGGACGAAGCCCATCTCGCGGAACCGGTCCAGGAGCTTGCCGATGGGCCGGAAGGGCAGCAGGAAACGGCGGGTATACTCCTCGGAGTCGATGCCCTGCACCGTGCGCAGGCGCAGCATCAGGTACTCCCCCGCCCGATCCCGGGAGGGGATATCCTCGCACTCGGACAAAACGGCGCCGCCCTTGAGCACGCCTTCGATATAGTCCATCAGATCGGCACGCACCGTGAACCGCTTGCCGGCGAAGTCACTGGCGGCCGAAGGGCCAAAGCCCAGGTATTCCTCTCCCAGCCAGTATTTGAGATTATGGCGGGACTCAAACCCCGGTTTGGCAAAATTGGAGATCTCATACTGCCGGAAGCCGGCCTCGGCCAGGCGGTCGCAGGCATAGAGATACATATCCGCCTGGTCGTCCTCATCGGGGAGATTGCAGCAGTCGCGGTACTCCCACAGGGGGGTCCCCTCCTCCACCTTCAGCCCGTAGCAGCTCATATGCTCCGGTTCCAGCTCCAGCACATGGTCAAGGGTCGCCTTCCACTGCTCGAAGGTCTGACCGGGCAGACCGTAGATGAGGTCCAGGGAGATGTTGTCGAAGCCCGCCTTGCGGGCGTTTTTCACGCTCTGCACGGCCTGCTCATAGTTGTGGGGACGGCCGAGCTTTTTCAGCAGCTCGTCATTGTCGTTCTGCACGCCGAGGCTCATGCGGTTGAAGCCCTCGGAATGGAGCTTCTGCAGCAGCACCGGCGAAGCGCTGTCGGGATTGGCCTCAAAGGTCACCTCCGCGTCGGTCTGCACATCGAAGCGGCGCTGCAGTTCGTTGAAAATACGCACCAGGGCATCCGCGCCGAAGAACGAGGGGGTGCCGCCGCCGAAATACACGGTATCCACGGCGTACTCCGTGGCTCTGGCGCCGAACTCGCGGATGTGGGCGGGCAGGGCGTGCAGATACAGATCCGACAGCTCCTTCTGGCTGCCGCCCAGGGAATAGAAGTCGCAGTACTGGCATTTGCTGCGGCAGAAAGGGATGTGGACGTAAATGCCCAGTTTTTTCTTGTCCGAGATGCGCTTTTGCAGCCGGAACAGTCTGGGAACGGGCATAATAAAACTCCTTTCGTCATATACCGGGCTTCAGGATGGATGAACTGGCGTATCAAAAGTCATCCCCCTGCCCGGAATCGGACTGAAACTCCTTTTATCATTCATCGAGCTTCAGGACGGCCATAAATGCCTCGCTGGGCACCGACACGGTACCGAACGAGCGCATGCGCTTCTTGCCCTCCTTCTGCTTCTCCAGGAGTTTTTTCTTTCGGGTGATGTCGCCGCCGTAGCACTTGGCCAGCACATCCTTACGCAGGGCCTTGATGGTCTCACGAGCAATGATCTTGCCGCCCACCGCCGCCTGCACGGGGATCTCGAACATCTGGCGGGGAATGTTCTCCTTCAGCTTTTCGCAGATGCGCCGGGCTCTGGCATAGGCGCTGTCGGCAAAGAGGATGAAGCTCAGCGCGTCGATGATCTCGCCGTTGAGCAGGATATCGAGCTTCACCAGTTTGGACGGACGGTAGCCGTCCATTTCGTAATCCAGGGAGCCGTAGCCCCGGGTGCGGGACTTGAGGGCGTCGAAGAAATCGTAGATGATCTCGTTCAGGGGCATGTCGTAATGCAGCTCCACGCGGCTCTGGTCGAGATAGGTCATGTCCCGGAATTCGCCCCGGCGCTGCTGGCAAAGGTCCATGATGTTGCCCACATAGTCCGGCGGGGCGATGATATTTGCCTTGACGAAGGGCTCGTATGCCTGCTGGATCTCGGCGGGATCGGGATAATTCAGCGGCGTGTAGACCTCCACGGTCTCGCCGTTGAGCTTTTCCACCTTGTACACGACGTTGGGCGCCGTGGTGATGAGGTCGAGGTTGTATTCCCGCTCCAGCCGCTCCAGGATGATCTCCATGTGGAGCAGGCCCAAAAAGCCGCAGCGGAAGCCGAAGCCCAGGGCGACGGAATTCTCCTGGGTATAGGACATGGAGGCGTCGTTGAGCTTGAGCTTTTCCAACGCGTCGCGCAGGTCGCCGTACTTGGAGCCGTCGGCGGGGTAAACGCCGGAGAATACCATGGGCTGGGCGGTCTTGTAGCCGGGCAGGGCCTCCGGTGCCGGACGCGCGGCCTCGGTGACGGTGTCGCCCACCCGGGTGTCGGCAATGGTCTTGATGGAGGCGGTGAGGTAGCCCACCTCGCCGGCGCCCAGGGCATCGCAGGCCAGCATGCCGCGGGGATGCAGATAGCCGCACTCCACGACCTTGTACTCGGCGCCCGTGGCCATCATGCGCACATCCATGCCCGGGCGGATCGTGCCGTTCATCACGCGCAGATAGACGATGACGCCCCGATAGGAATCGTACTGGCTGTCGAAGATCAGCGCCTGCAGGGGCGCGCCGGGATCGCCCTTGGGGGGCGGCACGTCCCGCACGATCATCTCCAGCACGGCGGGGATGTTGATCCCGTTTTTTGCGGAGATTTCCGGGGCGTCCTCGGCGCTCAGGCCGATGATGTCCTCGATTTCCTGCTTGACCTGCGCCGGCCTGGCCGCGGGCAGATCGATCTTATTGATGACCGGGAGGACCTCCAGGTCGTTGTCGATGGCAAGATAGGTGTTGGCCAGGGTCTGGGCTTCCACGCCCTGGCTGGCGTCCACCACCAGCACCGCGCCCTCGCAGGCGGTCAGGCTGCGGGAAACTTCATAGTTGAAATCCACATGGCCCGGGGTATCGATGAGATTCAGCACATAATCCTTCCCGTCCAGGGCATGGTAATCCAGCCGCACGGCCCTGGCCTTGATGGTGATGCCGCGCTCGCGCTCGAGCTCCATGGAATCGAGGATCTGGTCCTCCATATCCCGGAGCTCCACGGTATTGCACACCTCCAGCAGACGGTCTGCCAGGGTGGACTTGCCGTGGTCGATATGGGCGATGATGGAAAAATTACGGATCAGGGACTGGTCTGTCAAGCTGCTCAACTCCTGCCTGGCGGTTAATCACGGTGAATACTACTATTATACAGATTTTTCTTAGAAAGTAAAGGAAAACCGACGCAAACGGGGCTGCCTTCCGGGAAGGCAGCCCCGTTGGGGTCAGGGTACTTCAATTTCCACGTTGGGATCCGGCTGCGGCTCGGGTTCCGGCTCGGGCTGCGGCTCGGGTTCCGGCTGCGGCTCGGGTTCCGGCTCGGGCTGCGGCTCGGGCTGCGGCTCGGGCTGCGGCTCAGGCTGGGGCTCAGGCTGGGGCTCGGGCTCGGGCGGCTTCTCCTCGGGATTGTCCTCGTCGGGCTTCTTTTCTTCCTCGGGCTTCTCCTCCTCCTTGGGCTTGTGCGTGTGGTAATAGCTCGAGGCTTCACGCTCCACGGAGATTTCGTTGCCGTCGGCGTCGATCTTATGCTTGTAACTGATGACGCTGGTGCCGTCGGCGGTACGGGAGGTGACGTCATAGGTCATCTTGATGGTGTAATTCTTGGTCTCGGTGCCCCAAAGCGCGATGTGGACATAGCCGTCAGACACGCTGGCGTCGATACGGATCGGATAGCCGGTGTTGTTGCGGAACTGGAAGTCCAGCGCGCCCCAGTAGATGGTGGCGTCCATACCCAGCGGCACATAGGAGACCTCAAAGTAATGGCAGGAACGCTCCACGATCTCCAGATCGGCCAGCAGGGCACAGAGGTAGATGGTGGAAGCCACCTGGCAGCAGCCGCCGCCGAGCTCGTCGACGGTATCGCCGCTGACGTAGACCTGGGCCTCTCTGAAGCCGCGGGCCGCCGTACGCTCGCCCACCACACGGTTGAAGGAGAAGACCTCGCCGTCGTTGATGATGGTGCCGTCGATCTGCTCGCAGGCCAGCTCCAGGTTGACGGTGCGGTTGTAGATGGCGGTATGGGGGGAATCATAGGAAGCGAGCTCGTCCTTGAACAGGTATTCCTGCAGGTCGTTCACAGTGACCTCGGGCTCCAGCTCCACGAAAGCGATCTCCAGCTGTTCGCCTTCCTTCGCCGCGTCGAACTGCTTCTGCACTTCCTCCACGTCAAAGCCGTAGCCGGGGATCTCCTTTTCGAGGGTGGACGTCTCCTGGTTGTAGGCGGCGTTGACGGGCTTCTTGCAGTTTTCATCGAAAACCTTCTGGAAATCCGGCAGATCCGGCTGGGCCTCGGTGAATTGGAACTCAATGGGGTTGAAGTCCGCGGCGACCAATGCGCGGGACACTTCGGCGGAAAGCGCGTCGGAATCCAGACTGCGGGAGTGTTCGCCCTTGGAGATGAGCATGAATCTGCGATGAGGAACGGTCTCGGACGCCTCTTCGCCCTCCTCGTCCTCGTCCTCGGTCTCTTCCTCCTCCGGGGTCTGCGTGCCGTCCGCGTCCTTTTCGATCCGCTCTTCAAAGCGGATCTGCGTCTGCTTGAGCTCCGCGAACACCTCGTCGGCCTTCCGGTCGATCAGGTCGCGCACCGCGTCCTGATTATAGGTGAAGCACTCAGACAGGTCGATCTCCACCGGCTCCTCGGGAACCTTGGTGATGCCGGGCACCTTCACAAGGCCCATGACGCGGCCGTAATTCCACGCCTCGTCCACGGCGCGCTCCACGTCCAGATGCACATTGCTGACGTCGGGCGGGATGACCAGGGTGTCATCGGGCAGCTGGACAGTCAGGTCGCTGGACTGATAAACGTCGTTGGTGGCGGCGTTGACCTTCTCCACGGCGGCAGCCTTGGTCAGGCCTCCCACCGGGACGCCGGCGACGTAGAGATTGTCCACAATGATGCCGCCGTCGAGCACGAACAGTCCCGCCGCCGCGATGGCCAGCACCAGGATCACCGCCAGCACCGCGTACAGGGCGGTCATGGCGCGCTTTTTCTTTTTCTTCTTTGCCATTTCATCCACCGGCTCCGGGCCGTTTTTCGTCTGCTGGGCCTTGGCGCTCTGAAGCTCCGCCGCAGGGATCGCCGGGAGCGGGCCGGTTTCCTGCTCGCCCTTTTTCATCTTGGCTTTTTTGCCCTTCGGCTTTTTGGCCTCTTCCTTTTTCTCCGCGCCCTTGTCCGCCTGCTTTCCGGCGCTCTTTTCGGCCTTTTTCTCCGCCTTCTTCTCGGCTTTCTTCTCGGCCTTTTTCTCCGCCGTCTGCACGGGCGCTTCGGCCGGGACTGCCGGGGCTGCAGGCACCGCCGCCGCCGTCTGACCGAACTTCACTTCCGGCGCTTCGACCGGGGCTTCGGACGCCGCGGCGTCGGCATTGATGCGGGCAAGCTCTTCGTCCATGATGGCGTCGAACAGGGCGTCCTTCCGGGCTTTCTCCTGGGCGGCCAGATCGTCGCCTGTCTGCGGCTGTCCGGTCAGCTCCTCCGTAAAGCGTTCGAGGGCCTCCATATCAAATGTATCGTCGTATTCCGGCGCCAGCTCCTGCGGCTCCGGCTCAGCGACACTGCGTTTCTTTCTGCTGATGATAATCCCCTCCCTGCATCGCCGCCGGGCAGCGGCAAATTACAACCTTGTCTTTTATTTAGACGGAATAACACGTCATACCGTTGCATGCCTGTCTTATTATTATAACGGAATTCCACCGCAAAATGCAATCACAATTCGACACGAATCTTATGATTCTTTTGTTTTTCTTTTGTATCTATTGTTGCTTCGGCTGTCATTTTTCTGTTCCCGCCGCAAACAGCTCCACAACGCCCTTGGCAAGCTTCAGGGGGTCCTCCTCCTTCAGCAGGCGAACCGTGAGCACCGGCTTGTCGCCGGAGGCGCTCAAAGCGGCGCGTTTTTTGATCTCCGGCCGGGCGCAAACCGCCGCCACCGTCTCCGGATCGAATCGTGCCAGGGTGAAGCACACCGCCCGCTGGGACTGACTGACGTCGGTGATGCCCGCGGCGGTCGCCCGGGTGCGCATCAGCGCCACGTCGATCAGATTCAGCACGCCCTTGGGCGGATCGCCGTAGCGGTCCACGATCTCGTCGAGCAGCTCGTCGGCATCCTCCCGGGAGCGGATGGCGGCCATGCGGCGGTACAGATCCATGCGCTGTTCCCCGTTTTCCACATATTCCGGATCGATGCTGGCGGTGATGGACAGGTCGGCGGTGCAGTCGGTCTGATCCGGACGGCGCTCGCCCCGCTCCTCCAGCACGGCGTCCTCCAGCAGCTTGAGATACATGTCATAGCCCACGCTCATCATATGGCCGGACTGCTCGGCGCCCAGCAGATTGCCCGCGCCGCGGATCTCCAGGTCGCGCATGGCGATCTTGAAGCCGGAGCCGAATTCGGCAAAGTCGCGGATGGCGTTGAGCCGCTTTTCGGCCAGTTCGGAGAGCACCTTGCCCTGCCGGAAGGTGAAATAGGCAAAGGCATGGCGCCCGCTGCGGCCCACGCGCCCCCGGAGCTGATGCAGCTGGGACAGGCCGAAGCGGTCGGCGTATTCCACGATCAGGGTGTTGACATTCGGAATGTCGATGCCCGTCTCGATGATTGTGGTGCAAACCAAAATGTCGATCTGGCCGTCGGCCATGCGCTGCATGACGTCGCCCAGCTGATCCTCATTCATCCGGCCGTGGGCCACGGCAAAGCGCGCCTCGGGGATGCGCTCCATGAGCCCGGACGCCACGGCGTCGATGGACTCCACGTGGTTGTGCAGATAGTAGACCTGCCCGCCCCGGGCCAGCTCGCGCCGGATGGCGTCGTCAATGACCGGCGCGCTGTACTCCATGACGAAGGTCTGCACCGGATAGCGGTCCTGTGGCGGCTCCTCCAGGGTGGACATATCCCGCAGGCCGGACAGGGCCATGTTCAGCGTGCGCGGAATGGGGGTGGCCGAGAGCGTGAGCACGTCCACGCCCCTGGAAATCTCCTTGAGGCGCTCCTTATGGCTCACGCCGAAGCGCTGCTCCTCGTCCACGATCAGAAGCCCCAGATCCTTGAATTCCACATTCTTGCTCAAGAGCTTGTGGGTGCCGATGACAAGATCCACGGACCCGGCGCGCAGGGCGGCCAGGGTGCGCTTCTGCTCCGTGGCCGTGCGGAAGCGGGAGAGGACGTCCACATTGACCGGGAAGCCCGCAAACCGGCGGACCGCCGTGGCATAGTGCTGCTGGGCAAGCACCGTGGTGGGCACCAGGATCGCCGCCTGCTTGGAATCCAGCACGGCCTTCATGGCGGCGCGCAGGGCCACCTCCGTTTTGCCGAAGCCCACGTCGCCGCACAGCAGGCGGTCCATGGGCGTCGGCCGGCACATATCGCCCTTGATCTCCTCCGTGCAGCGGAGCTGATCGTCGGTCTCGGCATATTCAAAGCCGGCCTCGAACTCCGTCTGCCAGGGGCTGTCGGCGGAGAAGGCGTAGCCCGGCAGACGGCTGCGCTCGGCATAGAGCTTGACCAGCTGATCGGCCATGTCGCGCACGGCCTTTTTCGTGCGGGCCTTGGTTTTTGCCCAGGCGTCGCCGCCGAGACGATTGAGCTTGACCGCATGGTCTTCGCCGGCGCCGATGTATTTGCTCACCATATCCAGCTGGGTGGCTGGCACATAGAGCACGTCCGTGCCCTGATAGGCGATCTTCACATAGTCCTTCAGCGCACCTTCCACGCGGATGCGCTCCATGCACACATAGCGGCCGATGCCGTGGTGCTCGTGCACCACGAGATCGCCCGGGGACAGGTCGGCAAAGGAGCTGAGCTTCTGGCGGTTTGTGGCACCCCGGCTCTTGGCGGCGGGACGGGGCTTCCGCGCCTCGTGCCGGACCATCTGTCCCTCCGAGAGCACCGCAAAGCGGATCTCGGGATACTCCATGCCGGCGCTCAGGCTGCCCTCCACCAGGAAGATCTGTCCCTTTTCGGGCAGGCAGTCGCAGGGGAACATCAGATGGGCATGGATGCCGCGGGCCTCCAGCAGCTCCTGCATCGTCTCTGCGCGCAGGCGGCTGGCGCACAGCACCAGAGCGCCGTAGCCGTTCTTCTGATAATGTGCCAGATCCGCCGCAGCGGCGTCCAGGTTGCCGCCGTAGGAGGGCAGCTGCTTGGCCGTGACGCCCAGAAGATGCTTCGGCTGCAGAGCCCTGGGAAAGGCCGAGGACAGAAAAGAGTCGAAAAAAACGCAGAACCGGCCCGTCAGGCCCTCGCAGAAATCCTCCCAATCCTTGCGGTAATCGCACAGCTCCCCGGCCAGGGTCCCGGAGGCAAGCATGGAATCAAGATACAGTCCCAGCTCCTCGGTGCGCTCGCGCTCGGCACGGCGCAGATTGCCGTGATCGCAGAAAAATACGGCGCTGTCAGCGGGGACATAGTCCGCCAGCGTGGCAAACTCGGGATAGATCAGGGCCATATACCGATCCGCCGCAGGGAACGCGAGCCCCTGTTCCAGCTTCTCCAGATCCGCCTCCAGGGTGGCGATCAGGGCGGCATTGGGCTTTCTGCGCCGTTTCTGCCGGGCGATGAGCGCCCGGAGCTCGCTGCACAGGCCGGATACGCCGCCGGGGTGCAGCTGGGTCAGGGTCTCCGCCACGGGCAGGATCGTCATCTCCCCGATGTTCTCCGTGCGGCGCTGGGTGATGGGATCGAACAGGCCCATGGCGTCGAGGGTATCGCCGAAGAATTCGGCGCGCACCGGCTGATCGTGGGCCGGCGAATAGACGTCCAGGATGCCGCCGCGCACGCTGAACTGGCCGACGCCCTCCACCAGCTGGCAGCGGGTATAGCCGCTGCGCACCAGGCGGTCCGAGAGCTCCGTCAGGCTGTATTCCCCGCCCATGCGAAGATCCACAGCGCAGGCGGCCAGGCATGCGGGAGGCATGGTGCGCAGGCTCGCGGCCTCCACTGAGGCCACCAGCAGTTTGATCTCGCCCCGGGACAGGGCATGCAGCACCCGCAGCCGCTTCTGCTCCCAGCCGCGGGAGGCAGCCGCCGCATCATACAGGGTCAGCTCCCGGGCGGGCAGTACGGCAGGCGGCGTCCCCAGCAGAGCCTCCAGCTCCCGGGCGGTGCGGTTGGCCGCCAGATCGTCCTGGCACAGGACCACGGCGCTCCGCCGGCCGGCGGCGCAGCAGGCGGCGATCATATGGCTGCGGCAGATCTGCGCCGCGCCGGAAATGCCCGCATATTCGCCGCGCGCTTCTGCGCGCATCAGGCCGCGGAAAGCCTCCAGCGGCTCCAGGGCTTTGAGCAAGGGTTTCATGGTTTCCTCCCGATTGATATTTTACGATTATAGACCAGGCGTGTACAGACGGCCCTATAGATGATCCGGATCCCCCCGCACAGCGCGGAGGAATCCGGGAATGGTATCAGTTTCCGTTAAAGCGGTTCATGGCCTGCCGGACGCCATCTTCGATGACGGCGGCGGCCGCCTCGACAGCCCGCTCCAGGACGGGGGCGAGCTGCTTCTCCTCCTGGGCCGAGAAGCTCGACAGCACCCAGTCCGCCAGATCGTAATCCGGGTGGGGCTTCTCCCCCACGCCGATACGGATGCGGGGGAAATCCTGCGTGCCCAGTTCGGCGATCAGGGACTTGGCGCCGTTGTGGCCGCCGGCAGAGCCGTCGGGCCGGACGCGGAGCTTGCCCACCGGCAGGGACACGTCGTCAAAAATCACCAGGATATGCTCCGGCGGGATCTTGTAGTAGTCCGCCAGAGGCCGAACGGCCTGGCCAGAGAGATTCATATAGGTCATGGGCTTGACCAGCAGCACCTTCTGTCCGCCCAGCTCGCAGAAGCCCGTCAGGGCCTTGAGCCGCAGGCGGTCGGCACGGCAGCCGCGCTGACTGCAAAGCAGATCGATGGCGCGGAAGCCGACGTTGTGGCGCGTACGCTCGTATTTCAGTCCCGGATTGCCCAGGCCGACCAGCATCCATCCCGCCGTGGGTTTGCGAAACAGCATGACTCAGAACAGGCTGGAGATGGGCGTCTCGTTGTAAATGCGGGTGATGGCCTTGGCGAACAGGGGGCTGACGTCGAGCTGACGGATCTTGCCGCCCTTGCAGTGCTCCGGCAGCGGGATCGTATTGAGAAGCATGACCTCCTTGAGGGGGCTGGCCTGGATGCGCTCGAAGGCGGAGCCGGAAAGCACGCCATGGGAAGCGCAGGCATAGACCTCTCTGGCGCCGTTGTCGATCAGCGCCTGGGCAGCGTTGCACAGGGTGCCGGCGGTGTCGATCATGTCGTCGTAGAGGATGCAGATCTTGTCCTTGACGTCGCCGATGACGTTCATCACTTCGCAGAAGTTGGCGCGCTGACGGCGCTTGTCCACGATGGCGAGGCCCATATGTACCTTGGCGGCAAAGGCGCGGGATCTGGTCACGGAGCCCACGTCCGGGGAGACGACCACAATGTCGTCATGGCTGTATGCGGGGGAATCGAATTTCTGAAGGTAGTATTTCACGAACACGGGGTTGCCCAGCATGTTGTCCACGGGGATATCGAAAAATCCCTGGATCTGGGCGGCGTGAAGGTCGAGGGTGAGCACACGGTCGGCGCCGGCAGCGGTGATCATATTCGCCACCAGCTTGGCGGAGATGGGATCACGGCCCTTGGCCTTGCGATCCTGACGGGCATAACCGAAGTAGGGGATCACTGCCGTGATGCGGCCCGCGCTGGCGCGGCGGAACGCGTCCATCATGATCAGCAGCTCCATGAGATTGTCGTTGACCGGCTTGCAGGTGGGCTGGACGACGAAAACGTCGCAGCCGCGGACGGATTCGTAGACGGAGACGGAAACTTCGCCGTCGGCAAAGGATTTGACCTCCACCTCGCCGATATTCAGTCCCAGCTCTTCACAGATTCCTTTGGCGAATTCCGGGTGTGCGTTGCCGCAGAACACCTTGATTTCCTTGCCGTGTGCAATCATAGAAAAATACCTCTCTTATACATATATGGTGTGGATTCCTTCTTGCATGGAGACTCTTTTTCATTTTGTCCTGTCCCGACGGACAGACTGACGGGCTTTGGCCGCAACCAAAGCCTGGGGCGGTACATCCCTTGTAAGGACCGTACCGGCGCTGACGGATGCGCCGCGCCCGATGGTCACAGGGCACGCAATGGTCGCGCCTCCGCCGATCTGCGCTTCCTCCTCCATACGAACCGGGCCGTCTGCGCAGGTCACGCCGGAGCCGATGATGCAGCCGCGGCCGCAGGTCAGTTCGCGCAGGGCGCACAGCGCGCCGACGCGGGTGGCCTCTCCCAGCTCTACGCCGCCCAATTCCGTCCCGCTGCCCACGCGCACCCGGCTGTCCAGGCGGCTGCCGGAGCGAATGCAGACATAGGGGCCGACGGCACAGTCGCTGCCGAGGCGGCAGTCGCTGAGCTGGGAGGCGTTGATGCGGCATCCGCCGCCGAGCTGCGCATTTTCCAGCAGCGCATCCGGTCCGATGACGCAGTCGCCGCCGATCACTGTGGCGCCGCGGATCACGGTGCCGGGCATCAGCACGGTACCCGCGCCGATGACGGCGCTGGGGTCGACATGACAGCTCGCCTCGTCCCAGATCTGCACCCCCTGTTCGCGCAGATTGCGCAGGGAGGCGCTGCGGATACGGTCGGAAAGCCCGTCGAGTTCGGCCGGATCATTGACGGCCTGGATGCCGTCGAGCTGTGCGCAGGCGCTGCCGCGGGTCAAAAGAAACCGGCTGAACGAAAAATCCTCCTCGTCCAGCGCAGTCATCAATTCATCACAGCGCACCTGGCATGCGCAGGGCGCACGCATTTCGTCACCTTCGCCGGGTAATAACACGCAGGCGCCGGTAATGACCAGAATCTCCGCCTCATCCTCCCGTGCACTGGACAAAAAAACATGCAGCGGATTGCCCGCCTCGCGATCTTCGCAGGCAGTCAGTTCGCACCCTTCGGGGAAGCATAGTCTTGCCTCTGACAGGAAGCTCTTCTGACAGACCAGAAGCCAGCGCTCCACCCCGCGGCCGGCGAGGGCATGGGTCAGCCAGCGCAAAAGCGGCGTACCCATGACAAGCGCAAGCGCCAGCGGTCTTTGGCGCCCGGTTCGGGTCGGATCATTCGAGATCACGATAACGGCGGATCTGCTTTGCAAGGCGAAGCGCCCCTTTCCTTGATCCATGCATCGGCATGGATGCTCTCTTATATTATATCAGACCAAAAACGGCTTGTACATTTGGCAAAGCGCCGAAAAAGCGGGGAATGGTTTGGAAAACTTGTGGAATTCGTTATACGCCGAATCGTCTGCTAAAAATTTCTGGAATCATACACATCGTCCGGCAGAACATCCGAGAGTTCTATCAGCATCCGGCTGAAGCCGCCGCTGCGGTCCACCTGAACGGGCGACACGCGCAGCGTCTCCGGCGCCCGGTCGCAGGGGATCCGCATGACGGCGGAAAACTCCCCCGTCGGGAGACATTCCAGAAGCAGTACGCCGCCGTGCAGACCGGCGGCATTGCGCACGCGGTGCAGACCGAGGCCCAGGCCATGCCGGTCCCCCGCATCCACGGGCCTCGTAAACGATCCGGCCAGATCCGTGAGAGAAATCGGCCCGTCCACGGGATTGCGCACGGTAAACAGGCATTGCCCGTTCTGCTCCTGCACGTGCAGGGTGACGGTGCTGCCTGCGGGGCTGTAGCGGATGGCATTGGACAGCAGGCCGAGGATCGCCTGCTCCAGCAGTCCCGCGTCCGCCGATACAAACACGGGCTGCTCCGGCAGGATTAATACCGGCGTTCTTCCGGCTGCAGAAACAAGCTCGCCCAGTCTCTGCTCCATCTCCTTCAGCCAGCGCCGCAGCTCCAGGCGCTCCGGAGAGAAGGTCCGTGCACTGCCCTGAAGATCCGTCAATGCGGCGCTCATGCGCAGCAGGCGGAAAAAGCTCCGGTTCAGGCGGGCGGTCCGCGCCTGGATGTCCGGGTCCTCCAATTCTTCAAGGCGCTCAAACAGGGGGCGCGCGGTAAACAGGATATCGTCCACAGGTTCGGACAGAATGCGGCGGATCTGTCCGATGGCGTCATAGCTCAGCGTCGGCTCCCCATCGTCCAGCACCAGCACAGTCAGATCGCCGCAGGGGCAGATCTGTGCGCGGACGGAGCTGCCCAGCGCGGGCAGGGAAAGCATCCGCACCCCGTCCAGCGACGACGGTTCGACGCCCTCGGGCAGGAACGAACGCGCCGCCATGCCGGACTTCAGGCCGAGCCGGCCGGCATGATCACTGGTCCAGACCACGGCGCCGTCCCGGATCACCGCAACCGCGCCGCCCGTGACGTTGAATATCTCCAGGAAATCCTTGTCCATAGAATCCCTCCTCTGCTATCTTATGCGCAAACGCCGAAAAGCAACCAAAGCAATATTTTCCAATGTTAATATCATCATAGCCTTATTTCCCCAAAAAAGCAAGTGCTCCGCCCCTGGATCATTTTGGAAGCTGCTCACAACAAAACCCCCCTGCGGTGATCCGCAAGGGGGTTCGTTATGTTGGCGTTACCTATTTTCCCGGCCAGTCGCCCGGCAAGTATCGTCGGCGAATGCGTGCTTAACTTCTGTGTTCGGGATGGGAACAGGTGGACCCACGCACCAATCAACACCAACTATCGCTGCTATCCCGCCCTGTTTGCTACGGTAGGCTCAGGACCCATCCGCCTGCCAGACTTTGGGAATAGCTTTTTTGTAGCCTCTGTTTCAGAGGCTTGAGGGATGCACCCTCAAAACTGAACATCGCTCCATTTTTTGCGCCTTACTTTAGACACGAGTCTGCTTTCTTGTAGGTCAAGCCCTCGGCTGATTAGTATCAGTC
>SVKO01000003.1 GCA_015068455.1 Oscillospiraceae bacterium
TTGGGCATGTTTGCCTGCGGCAAACATGTAAGGTAGCGCCGGCCGATATGCCGGCGCCCGACAGTCCACCGGACTGTTGGAACTGATCTTTCAAATCCTTCTGAATGCCAAAAAGGGATCCCCCGATGGGGGATCCCTTTTTGGCAGCGGGTGAAGGATTTGAACCCTCACATACGGAGTCAGAGTCCGCTGTGCTACCATTACACAAACCCGCTATATGCGAAACGCAAATATTATTATACACAAACCCCGGGATTTGTCAACAAAAATCTTCGCCTTTTTCCAACGGATTTCCCGCGGCAGACTTTTTTCGGCGCCTGTAAAGATTCCTCTTGCTTTTTGGCCGAGAATCGCGCACAATATACATATCGAAAAGAAAAGAGGTATCGCCATGCAGAAGCTCAAGGAACGCATCCGCCGCGAGGGCAAGGTCCTGCCCGGCGGCATCATCAAGATCGACGGCTTCCTGAATCATCGGGTGGACACCGCCCTCATGGGGGAGATCGCCGACGAATTTGCCAAGTACTTTGACGTCAGCAAGATCACCATGGTCCTCACCGCCGAGGCCAGCGGCATCGCCCTGGCCACCGTCTGCGCCAGCCGCTACGGCGTGCCCATGGTGTTTGCCAAGAAGGCCAAGAGCGACAATATCGAGGGCGGCCTGTACCAGAGCGACATCTTCTCCTATACGTATAAGAAAAAGGTCACCCTGCTGGTGGCCCAGGACTGGATCAGCGATTCGGACAGAGTGCTGATCGTGGACGACTTCATGGCCAACGGCGAGGCCATGCGCGGCCTCCTGGACATCGTCGCCAAATCCGGCGCCCAGCTCGCCGGCATCGGCGTGGCGGTGGAAAAGGGCTTCCAGCACGGCGGCGACCGGCTGCGCGAGGCGGGCTACGACCTGCATTCCCTGGCCATCATCGAAAGCGCCGAGGATGGGGTCATCACCTTCCGCGGCGACCAGTGATCCGATCCGCACCCGGGAGGTCTGCCTCCCGGGTTTTTTCTGCCGGATCGAAGCGGCGATAGACCTGGCCGGGACGGAGCGGCTCCCCGGCGCTTTGCGCCAGCTCGGAGACGGTCAGGAATTCAAAGCCCTCTGCCCGGAGCCGGTCGATGATCCGCGCCGCGGCGTCCACAGAGCTGGGGTACATGTCGTGCAGCAGGATGATGCTGCCGTCGTGCACCTGGCCGCAGACCCTTCGGACGACGGCGTCCGCGTCCCGGCATCGCCAGTCTTCGGGGTCCACCGACCAGAGGATGACGGAAAGACCCGCCTCCCGGGCAGCATCGCACACGCCGCCGTTCAGCGCGCCGCAGGGCGGCCGCACCAGCACAGGCGGGACGCCCGCATATTCGCGGATCAGCGACGCCGTCTGCGTCAGTTCATCCCGAAGCTCGTCCGGCGACATGGCGTCGAAGCAGCCGTGGCTGTAGCCGTGGATGCCCAGCTCATGGCCCGCCCGGGCCAGGGCCCCGCACAGCTCCGGGTAGGCCTCGATCCGGTAACCGCAGAGGAAAAACGATGCGTGCACCTCCCGGTCGGCGAGCATATCGAGAAGGGCTTCGGTGTTGTCGCCGCTGGGGCCGTCGTCAAAGCTCAGGGCCACCCGGCCCGCGGCGTTCGCCTGCCCCGCCAGGATCATCAGCGCCAGCATGGCGCAAATCAGCTTTCTCATCCGGCATCCCTCCGGCGGTAGTATGCCCCGGTTTTTGATTTTTTACGAAAGGAGTCTGTGCCATGACGCTGCGCTGTCCCGTATGCAATATGCCCATCGTGCCCGGGGAAACGGTCTGGCGCTGCGCGCAGGGGCACAGCTTTGATGTGGCGCGGCAGGGTTATGTCAACCTTTTGCCCGTGCAGCAGAAGCACTCCCTGCATCCCGGCGACACGCCGGAGCAGGTCCGCGCCCGGCGGCGGTTTTTGGGCGCCGGCTTCTATGCGCCCATAGCCGCGGCGGTCTGCGAGCTTCTCGGCTCTGCCCGGCGGGTGCTGGACGTGGGCTGCGGCGAAGGGTACTACCTGCGGCAATTCGGACAGGCCCATCCGGAAGCGGAGCGCTGGGGCCTGGATATCTCAAGGGACGCCGTGCGCCTGGCGGCGGGGGCGGACAAGGCGGGGCATTACCTGGTGGCGACCGCTGCCCGGCTGCCCTTTGCCGATGGCAGCTTTGACGCGCTCATGTCACTGTTCGCCCTGACGGTGCCGGAGGAGTTCTCCCGGGTGTTGACGCCCGGCGGCGTGTACCTGCAGGCCCTGGCGGCGCCGGATCATCTGCAATCCCTCAAAGAGCTCATCTATCCCGAGCTGACCCAAAAGCCCAAGGATCTGACGCCGGCGCTGCCGGGCTTCATTCCGGAGGAACAGCGGGAAGTACAGTTTGATATTATGTTAACCGATGGGAATCAGGTGGCGGATCTGCTGGCCATGACGCCCCACTACTGGCGCATCACCCGGGACGGGGCCCGGCGGGCCGCGGAGGCGAACGGCCTGCGCGACACCGCCCACGTCCGGCTGAATCTGTATCGCAGGGCGGAATGAGCGGACAGACTCTTTTTGCCTGAAAAAGCACCCCGACCGGCAAGCGCCGGTCGGGGTGCTTTTTTATTCAGACAGGATTTACAGGCAGGCGCGGAAGATCTCGACGATGTCCTCGTTGGTCAGGGGCACGAAGGCCTCGGACAGGAAGTTGTCGGGGTTGGCGTGGGCTGCCATCTGCTCAAAGTGCTCGGTGCCGATGTCCAGCTCGCTCAGGCGCATGGGGATGCCGGTGGACTTGAAGTATTCCTCCAGGGCGTCGATGCCGGCCCGGGCCAGGATGCGGTCGTCATCGTCGTCCAGACCCATGACGTTGCGGGCGAAGCGGACGAAGCGCGGGGTGACGGAGGGATCTTTTTTCAGGATGTGGCGCATCCAGCGGGGCGTCAGGATCGCCAGACCCACGCCGTGGGTGATGTCGTAATAGGCCGAAAGCTCATGCTCCATGGCGTGGCAGGGCCAGCCGGTGTCCTCCTTGCCGTAGGCGGGGATGCCCGCGCAGGCCACGGAGGAGCAGGCCATCAGATTGGCCCGGGCGGCGTAGTTGTCCGGCTCGCGGATGGCGATGGGGCAGTTGACCATGACGGATCTGAGGATGCTCTCGCAGATGCCCTCGGACAGGTCGCTGTCGGATTCGCGGGAGAAGTAGTTCTCGAAGGTGTGGCTCATGATGTCCGCGCTTCCCGCGGCGGTCTGATAGGCGGGGACGGAGAAGGTATAGGTGGGGTCGCAGATAGACACGGCGGGGTGGCAGTACATGCCGCCCAGCTTCTCATTGGTGTCCGGGTTGGAAATGACGCCGAAGATGTCGAATTCCGAGCCCGTGGCGCTCAGGGTCAGGATGTCCACCACCGGCAGGGTCTTATATTGGCCCTGGGCGTTCTGCACCATCTCCCAGAGGTCGCCCTCATAGAAGGCGGCTGCGGCGATGGCCTTGGCGCAGTCGATGGTGCTGCCGCCGCCGACGGCCAGGATCACGTCGATCCCGTTCTCGCGGCACAGGCGCTGGCCCTCGGCCACGGAGCTGAGGCGGGGATTGGGCGCGATGCCGGACAGCTCGGTGACGATGAAATCATGGCCGTTCAGGATCTCCATGACCTCGTCATACAGGCCCATGCGCTTGATGGAGCCGCCGCCGTAGGCCAGCAGGACGCGCTTGCCGTACTGCATGAGCGATTCGGCCAGATGGCAGATCTGGCCCTTGCCGAAATAAAGCTTGGTGGGGATGTTGTGAATAAAGTTCAGCATAGGTTTTCTCCTTGTGGGTCAGTGGATGGCGAACAGGCGGCAGGCGTTTTCCAGGGTGATTTCGGCTGCTTCGTCGGGCGAGATCCCGCGGATCTCGGCCAGCTTTTGGGCCGTGAATCGCACCAGCCGCGGATCGCAGCGGCGGCCCCGGAAGGGCTCGGGGGCCATGTAGGGACAGTCGGTTTCGATCAGAATGCGATCCAGGGGGACGGCCTGGGCGGCCTCCACGGCCCTGCGCGCATTTTTGAAGGTGAGCACGCCGGTGAAGCCGATGTACCAGCCCCGGCGCACCAGCTCCAGGGCGAATTCCGCGGAGCCGGAGAAGCAGTGGAAGACGCCCGTGACCCCGGGAAATTCATCCACGATCTGCAGGCCGTCGCCGTGGGCCTCACGCTCATGGACGATGACGGGAAGATCCAGCTCCTTTGCAAGCTGCATCTGCATGCGGAAGGCCTTTTGCTGGATCTCGCGGGGGACGTCCTCATAGTGATAGTCCAGGCCGATCTCGCCGACGGCGCGGACCTTGGGGTTTTCCCGGGCAAGGCGCCGATAGATTTCGATGCGTTCCTCGTCCACATGGTCGGCGTCGTCGGGATGGCTGCCCACGGCGCAGTAGATCCAGTCGTATTCAGAGGCGAGCCGGATGCCCGCTTTGGACGATTCCAGGTCGCAGGCGGCGTTCATGAGGTAGCGGACGCCCTTTTGGGGGAAGTCGGCAAGCAGCTCGGCGCGGTCGCCGTCGAAGCGCTCGTCGTCCATGTGGGCATGGGAATCAAACAGGTTCATTCCGTCTCCTTTCGCTGCTGTAAATAAATGAGCAGCACGGCCACGTCGCTGGGCGACACGCCGGAGATGCGGCCGGCCTGGCCCACGGAGGCGGGACGGATGGCGGCAAGCTTCTCCTGGGCCTCCAGCCGCAGGCCGGAGATGGCACGGTAGTCGGTGTCCGGGGGGATCAGGCGGCGCTCTTCCTTCTGAAACTGCTCCACCTGGCGCTCCTGCCGGGCCAGATAGCCGGCGTACTTGATCTGGATCTCCACCTGCTCGCGCACCTCCGGGGGGAGGTCGGGGCGGTCGGGGTCCAGGGAAGCGATGGCGTCATAGCTGAGCTCCGGGCGGCTGACAAGATCCGACAGCCGGGCAGAGACCTTGACGGGGGAGCTGCCGTACCGGGCAAGCAGGTCATTGACCGCGTCGGACGCACTGACGCCCGTGGCGTTCAGCCGGGCGATCTCCCGGGCAACTTTGGCGTATTTTTCCTCCACGCGCCGGAGCTGTTCGTCGGAAATCAGACCGATGCGGTGGCCGATGGCGCTCAGGCGCTGATCGGCGTTGTCCTGCCGGTGCAGCAGGCGATATTCGGAGCGGGAAGTCATGATTCGGTAGGGCTCCTCGGTGCCCTTGGTGACCAAATCGTCCACCAGGGTGCCGATGTAGCCGTCGCAGCGCCGCAGGATCATGGGCTCCTCCCCCTTGAGCTTCAGGGCGGCGTTGACACCCGCCACGAAGCCCTGCACGGCGGCTTCCTCATAGCCCGACGAGCCGTTGAACTGCCCCGCGCCGTACAGGCCGGGGATTTTTTTGCTCTCCAGGGTGGGCAGCAGCTCCGTGGGGTCCACGCAGTCATACTCGATGGCGTAGGCCGGGCGCATCATCTCCGCGTGCTCCAGGCCGGTGACGGTGTGCAGCATGGCAAGCTGCACGTCCTCGGGCATGGAGGAGGAGAAGCCCTGGATGTACATTTCGTCCGTCCGGGCGCCGCAGGGCTCCACAAAGAGCTGGTGCCGGGGCTTTTCGGAGAAGCGGACGACCTTCGTTTCGATGGAGGGGCAGTAGCGCGGGCCGACGCCCACGATGGAGCCGTCGTAGATCGGGCTGCGGTCCAGGTTGGCGCGGATGATCTCATGGGTGGCGCCCGTGGTATAGGTGAGGTGGCAGACGGCGCTGTTTTTGGGCGGGTCAAGGGTGCGGAAGGAGAAGCCCACGGTCTGCTCGTCGCCGGGCTGCAGCTCCATGGCGTCAAAGTCGATGCTCCTGCGGTTGACCCGCGGGGGCGTGCCGGTCTTGAACCGGCGCATGGAAAGGCCCAGGGCGCGCAGGCGCTCGGTCAGGCCCACCGCGGCGTGCATGCCGTCGGGGCCGGAGGAGATGACGTTCTCGCCGATGATGACGGTGGATTCCAGATAGGTGCCCGTGGCCAGGATCACCGCGCGGCAGCCGTAAATCGCGCCGAGCTGGGTCACGACGGCACAGACGGCGCCGTTCTCGGTGCGCACGTCCACGATCATGGCCTGCTTGAGGTCCAGATTTTCCTGGGTCTCCAGCCGGTGCTTCATGAATTCCTGATAGGCGCGCCGGTCGGCCTGGGCGCGCAGGGAGTGGACCGCCGGGCCCTTGCCCCGGTTGAGCATCCGGTACTGGATGCAGCAGTGGTCCGCCGCCCAGCCCATCTCGCCGCCCAGGGCGTCCAGCTCCCGGACCAGGTGGCCCTTGCCGGTGCCGCCGATGGCGGGATTGCAGGGCATATTGCCCACGGCGTCCAGATTAATGGTGAACACGACGGTTTTCAGACCCATGCGCGCCGCCGCCAGGGCAGCCTCGATGCCGGCATGGCCCGCGCCCACCACCGCAATATCATAATTTGCCACAAAATATTCCATGGCAGTGCCTCCAGGTTAGTATACGGCGATAGTTTACCACGAAATCGGTATTTTTTCAATAGAGGCGGGATATTTGATGCGCGGATGACAGTTGGACGACGATCGGTTGCTTGTAATATATTTATGTCAACTAACAGAAAAGGGCGGCGGATTCGCCCGTGATGCGGAAACGCAAAATCTACCCGGACTTCGCGGCAGCCACGGGCTACGGTACCGGCGCGGGCCTGTGCGGCTGGAACTGCCGCCACAGCTTCGGGCCTTACGTCGAAGGCGCCCCGCGGGTGTGGACCGACGAGAAGCTCGCCGAGCTGAACGAGCCGAAGTATGAGTACAACGGCGAGAAGCTCACCGAGTACGAGGCCCAGCAGAGGGAGAATTACTTCAACCGGCAGATCCACCGCTGGAACCGGGAGGCCGAGACCATGGCAAAGGCAAGGGAATGGCGGGCCAGGAAGAAGGATTTCCTGGAGAAACGGACGGATAATATAACCACCAACACTACAGAAGGATATTATTCCATCTCCAGAAATCGAAATCGGAATCTTCCCCCCGGCCGTTTCTTTCGCCCAATTCTTGACGGGACAAGAAATGGGTCCGCCGGAGGCAGGACAGGCCCCGGGCATGGCACAAGCGGGCCGATGTGGGCATACATTCGTGACTCTTCGAGTTCGGCCCCTACGGGTCTTTTCTATTTTACGCGTGCTCTGAAACGCTTCGGTTACCCACCTCATCGGCCTCCTTCGGAGGCCCCTTCCGCTTTGCCCGCCCTTCGGGTGCCTCAAAGGGAAGGATTTTTCGACGGAGGCTCCCTTTATACAAGGAAGGCTTTTCGCTGCGGCGGGTTTTATCAACACCATGAAAAAGCGGCCTTTGGGCCGTTTTTTTCGTTGTTGCCCGGTTTTGGGCGCGGACGGGACGTTTCCTTCCTATGGTTGAAGAGTTTTTTTGGAAGGAGGTGTGCGATGCAGACAGTGAGCAAATCGAGGCTGCGCGCCTTCGCACGGGCCTACCTGCGCACCATGGACCCGGCGCGGGCGGCGCGGGAGATCGGAACGGGCGACGACGGGATGCGGCTGCTGGAGGATGAACGGACCGCGGAGGAGATCCGCAGGGCCCGGGAGCTGCTGGCGAAGCAGTTCACCCCGGAGGACACCGTGCGGCGCATGGTGGAGCTGGCCTTCGGCCGGGCGAACGACTGCGTCCGCCTGGCGCTGGAGGAGCGCCCGCCCATCGATGCGCTGGATCTTTCCCTGCTGCAGGAGATCCGGCGCAACGACAAGGGTACCGTGGAGATCCGCCTCATTGACCGGATGCGGGTACTGGAGCGTCTGCTGGAGCTGGAGCGGGGCGGCGAGGACGAGGCCCAGGCCTTCTTCCGCGCCATGCGCGACAGCCTGAATGATGTGGAGGGAACGGATTGAATTTTTTGGGATTTTCCCCGAAGCAGAAGCTGGTGCTGACCTGGTGGATGCCGGGCGGGCGCTATGCCGGATACGAGGGGATCATCTGCGACGGAGCCGTGCGCAGCGGCAAGACCCTGTCCATGGGCCTGGGGTTCTTCCTCTGGTCCATGGCCCAGTTCGACGGCAGGCGCTTCGGCGTGTGCGGCAAGACCATCGCCTCGGTGCGGCGCAACGTGCTCTCGGAGCTGCTGCCCCGGCTGGAGGCCATGGGCTTCCGGGCGCAGGAAAAGCGCTCGGAGAACCGGCTCGAGCTGCGCTACGGCGGCCACACGAATGAATACTACCTCTTCGGCGGCCGGGACGAGGGCTCCGGCGCCCTGATCCAGGGCATCACCTTTGCGGGGATCCTGCTCGACGAGGTGGCCCTCATGCCCCGCAGCTTTGTAGAGCAGGCCTGCGCCCGCTGCTCGGTCACGGGCTCGCGGCTGTGGTTCAACTGCAATCCCGAGGGGCCGCGGCACTGGTTCTACACCGACTGGATCGGCCGGGCGAAGGCCCGAAAGCTGTTGTACCTGCACTTCACCATGGAGGACAATCCCTCCCTGAGCCCCGCCATCCGCCAGCGCTACCACCGGCTTTACTCCGGCGTATTCTACCGGCGGTTCGTGCTGGGCCAGTGGGCCGCCGCCGAGGGCAGGATCTACGACTTCTTCGATCCGACCCAGGCGCCGCCGCCCCCGCCGGGGCCATACGAGCGGCTGTGTATCTCCTGCGACTACGGCACGGTCAATCCCGCCTCCTTCGGCCTCTGGGCCAAGAAGGGGGAGATCTGGTACCGGATCGACGAATTCTACTTCGATTCGCGCCGGGCCCAGCGGCAGATGACCGACGCGGAATACGCCGAGGCACTCAGGGAGCTCGCCGCCGGCCGGCCGGTGGACACAGTGGTGGTGGACCCGTCCGCCGCCAGCTTCATCACCACCCTGCGGGCGCAGGGCTGGAACGTGCGCAAGGCCGACAACGACGTGCTCTCCGGCATCCGCAGGACCTCCAACCTGCTCAAATCCGGAAAAATCGTCATCTGCTCCAACTGCGCCGACTGCCTGCGGGAGACCGAGGAATACGTCTGGGACGTCGGCGCTGTCGGCCAGGACAAGGTCAAAAAGGAGCATGACCACGCCATGGACGACATGCGCTATTTCGTCACCACCATTTTATGCGAGGACCGCGCTCCCTTCGCCGCCTGCAGCGTGGCCAGGGGCGGTCACAAGGAGGGACTATGAGGAAACGAAAACGCGAGGGGGCGAGCGCCGGGACCCAGCTCCGGGATGCGGCGTACCATCCCTACCGGACGGCGCTCAGCTTCACGCCCCTGGGCACGCCGGAGCTGCGGCTCTACCGGGCCATGCGGGAGGCCATCCCGGTGCTGGACGCCGCCATCTTAAAGCTGGTGCGGCTGACGGGGGGCTTCACCGTGCGCTGCGCCGACGCGATCGCCGAGGCGGGCCTGCGGGAATTCCTGGCCCGGATGAGCTGCGGCCGGGGCCAGATCGGCATCGACAGCTTTTTGGACGCCTATCTCGACAGCCTGCTGACCTACGGCCGGGCCGTGGGGGAGATGGTGCTGGCCGGGGACCGCCTGCGGGCGGTGTGCTGGGGCGACGTCACCCAGATCCATGTGAAGGAGGGGGCTGGCCCCCTGGATATCACGCTGTGCGCCGCGGACAAGGGCGGACAGATCGTCCCCCTGCCCCGGCAGGAGCTGCTTTTGTTCACCACCCTGAACCCGGAGCCGGAGAACCCCTACGGGGTGTCGATCCTGCGGAGCATGCCGTTTCTGGCGGACGTGCTGCTGAAGATCTACGCCACCGTCGGCTCGAACTGGGAGCGGGCGGGGAACATCCGCTACAGCGTGGTCTACAAGCCGGGCGCCGACAGCCTGGATCAGCTCGGCGCCGGGGAGCGGGCCGCCCAGATGGCGGAGCAGTGGTCCAAGGCCATGCAGGAGACCGCCGACGGGGCCGTGCGCGACTTCGTGGCGGTGGGCGACGTGCAGATCCGGGCCATCGGGGCCGACGCGCCGGTGCTGGACTCGGAGGTGCCCGTGCGCCAGATCCTGGAGCAGCTGGTGGCCCGGACGGGGCTGCCGCCCTTCCTGCTGGGGCTGAGCTGGAACTCCACCGAGCGCATGTCCAGCCAGCAGGCGGATATGCTCACCAGCGAGCTCTGGGCCCTGCGCCGCACCCTGACGCCCACATTGGAGCGGATCTGCCGCACCTGGCTGGCCCTGGAGGGCTTCGGCGGAAAGGCCGAGATCGTCTGGGACGACATCAGCCTGCAGGACATGCTCGACGAGGCCAAGGCGGCATTTTACCGCGCGAAGGGAGGTGAGAGCGAATGAAAACGACCAAAGCCTGCACCCTGTGCAGCGGAGGCACCCCCACACCGGAGCAGCTGGAAAAAATCAACCGCCAGAGCAGGGCGGCGCTGACGGTGGAGCAGGTCTACTGCTTCTCCGTGCGCCTGTGCGACGACCGGCCAGACCGGGACAACGAGCGCTTTGATACCGACGCCCTGCCGCGTCTGGCGGAGCTGTTCATCGGAAAGACGGGCATCTGCGACCACTCCTGGAGCGCGAAGGATCAGGTGGCCCGGATCTTCGACGCCCGGACCGAGCCCGAGGGCGAGGCCACCATCCTGCGCGCCTGGGCCTACATGCTGCGGGGAGAACACACCGACCCCATCATCGCCAACATCGAGGCGGGCATCCACCGCGAGGTCAGCGTGGGCTGCGCCATGGCCAAGACCCGCTGCTCCGTCTGCGGGGCAGACTACGGCAGCTGCGAGCACCGCAAGGGAGAAGTCTACGGCGGACAGACCTGCTGCTGCGTGCTGAGCGAGCCTGTGGACGCTTATGAATTCTCCTTCGTGGCCGTGCCCGCCCAGCCGGCGGCGGGGGTGATGAAGGGCTTCCGCGAGGACGGGAGCATTCAGAAAAACGCGGAGCTGGCCCGGCGCTACATGGCGTCCCTGCGCGCCGAGGGCGTCCGGCTGACTCTGGCCCTGGGCCTGGACGTGGACAAGTCCATTCTGGAGACCATGGCGGGCGCGTTGAATGAGGACCAGACCCGCGCCCTCAACGGGGCGCTGCGCACGATCTGGGACCGGAAATTCGCCTGCGTCACCCAGCTCCCCGCACCGAAGGAAGCCGCCTTCGGTTTCGGTACCGAATACATGATTTAACAAGGAGGAACATCTATGGCAACCCATTCCATCTCCATGCAGGGCATCGGGGCCCAGTGCCTCACCGCCAAGAAGGGCGCCGCGGCCACTGCGGGCTATCCCTGCCAGTTTTCAGCCAATGACACCGTGGCCGACGCCGCGAACAACGGCTCGTTCAGCGGCGTGGTCGCCGGCGTGCGGGGCGATCTCGTCACCGTGCAGTACCGGGGCTTCGTGACCCTGCCCTATTCCGGCACCGCGCCCAGCGTGGGCTACGGCATCCTGGCGGCCGACGGCGCGGGCGGCGTCAAGGGCGCCCAGAGCGGCGAGAGCTATCTCATCGTGAACGTGGACACCACCGCAAAAACCGTCTGCGTACTGCTGTAAGGAGGAATATCATGGCATTTGACAATATCCGTCTGGAAAAAAGCATGTACCGCGAGGCCGGCAAGACCTTTACCCAGGTGCTTGAAAGCCTCGACGCCAGCGAAAACTACCGCGGCACCGCCCTGGAGCACACCGACGCTTTCCAGCGTCAGCTCAGCCGTTTCGGCATCGCCTGCAAGGGCCCCCGGTCCTCGCAGGTGGAGAAATTCTTCGCAACCTTCCAGTCCGCCGTCCTCTTCCCGGAATATGTGGCCCGGTGCGTGCGCCAGGGCATGGAGGAGAACGACATCCTGCCGGCCATCTGCGCCACCACCACCGTGATCGACGCCATGGACTACCGCGCCATCTACTCCGTGCCCACCGAGGATGAGAAGTCGCTCAAGTCCGTGGGCGAGGGCGCGCAGATCCCCGCCACCACCATCCGCACCAAGGAAAACCTCATCAAGCTCCACAAGCGCGGCCGGATGCTGGTGGCCTCCTATGAGGCGATCCGCTTCCAGAAGCTGGATCTGTTCTCGGTCATGCTGCGCCAGATCGGCGCACAGATCCAGGCCCAGCATGTGGCCGACGCCGTGGACGTGCTGGTAAACGGCGACGGCAACAACAACGCCGCCACCGCCTACGCCGTGGGCACCAGCCCCATCGGCGGCACCTCCGGCACCCTGACCTACGACGAGCTGGTGGAATTCTGGGCGCAGTTCGATCCCTATGAGATGAACACCATGATCGCCCCCACCTCCGGCTTCCTGGCGCTTTTGAAGCTCGACGAGCTGCAGAACCCCCTGACGGGGCTCAACTTCCAGGGCACCGGCAAGCTGGAGAATCCCCTGGGCGCCCAGCTGCTGCGCTCCGACGCCGTGGCCTCCGGCAAGCTCCTGGGCCTCGACCGGCGCTATGCCCTGGAGATGGTCTGCGCGGGAGACGTCAGCGTCGAATTCGACAAGCTCATCGACCGTCAGCTTGAGCGGGCTGCCATCAGTTCCATCTCGGGCTTTGCCAAGATCTGTGACAACGCCAGCGCCAGCCTGACCATCTGATATGACCAGGCTGGAGGACATCACGGCCACCGCACAGGTGTTCGCGGGCAGCCTCAACGACGCACAGCGCTCCGTCCTGGAGCGCCTGTGCGCCGGCGCAGACAGCGACCTGTGCGGTCGGCTGCGCGATGGCGTCACCCCCGCCGACTGCTACGACAGCTATGTGTGCGCGGCGGCGTGGCTGGCCCTGTCCCAGTTTCAGACCGTCCGGGACGGGGGCGTGGAGGCCTTTACGGCCGGCACCTTCTCCGTCCGCCGGGGCGGCGGCGCATCGGATGCGTATGTCGCTCGGGCAGAAGCGCTGATGACGCCCTATCTGCGCGACGGACGCTTCGACTTCCGGAGGGTCTGACGGTGCGGGAGATCTTGGAAGGCATCATCGCGCATTACGGCTCCGCTGTCACTGCGGTGCGCAATGGGCAGGAGCGCGGCTTCCGCGCCTTCCTGCAGCTTGTCACCAGCAAGAGCTGGCAGAACATGGAGCGGGTTTTCGGGCCCCTGGGGGAGATCCCCCGGGGCCAGTACCTCTATCTGGGCCCCGCGGAGGAGGATATCTCCGGGGCAGAATACCTGCGCTGTGCAGGCGTCGATTATGTCGTGCGGCGGGCGGAGCCCATTTACGTGGGCGACGAGGCGCTGTACATCTGGGGCCTGTGCGTGCGAAAGGGGGCGGACGATCCATGGTCGAGCTGACGCAGGCCTTCGTAACGGCCCTGAGCGCGGCGGGCATCCATGCGGTCGCCGCCCGGCCCGCGGCCGTTTCGC
Source organism: Oscillospiraceae bacterium (assembly GCA_015068455.1). Classification (GTDB taxonomy): domain Bacteria; phylum Bacillota; class Clostridia; order Oscillospirales; family Oscillospiraceae; genus SVMC01. The sequence continues at coordinate 13,265 of SVKO01000003.1, forward strand.
CGCGGCTGAAGCGCTGTGCCGTGGCCGTGGGTGTGGACAAGCTGGAGCGCACGCCCGGCGGACTGGGCGCCTATCTGGGCATCCAGGATGGCCGGGAGCTCTACGGCATGCGCCTGCGGGCAACGGTGCAGCTGGATGTGCTGGGGCCCGCGAGCGCCGGCGCGGCCGGCTGCCGCGCGGAGCTTGACCGCGTCGGTCAGGCGCTGGAGCAGGGCGTGGAGGGCGTCGGCATCCTCTCGATCACCGCCCGGGAGCCGGAATACGATCCCGTGGGCGACTGCTTCGCCGCCCGTCTGGAGGCGGAATGCCGGTGCTGGCTGTGTGCCGAAGCGGCCCCGGACGAGACTCCGACGCTGACACATTTCATTTTGAAAGGAGCGCTCACATGAGCATCACCTATCATGAACGCCCCGGCGTCTACGTGGAATATGACACCACCGGCCGCACCGCGGCGGGCAAACGCAGGGTGGCGGGGATCGCCGCCCTGAGCACCGGCAGCGGCGCGTACCGGTTTACGACGGTGCAGAGCGCGTTGGCGGTTTTCCCGGCGTCCACTACGGCGGGAAAAATGCTCGCCCTCGCCTTTCAGAACGGGGCGGCCACGGTGGCCTTCGTCCCCGTGGCAGGCGCCCAGGGCTACGAGGCCGCCTTTGAGCGGCTGCTGACGACCTGCGAGGCGGACGTCATTGCCACGGACTGCTCGGATGCAGACGCCCTTTCCGCCCTGGGCGCGGCGCTGTGCACCCAGGGAACCAGGGAGTGCGTCGCCTTTGCCGGACTGTCCGATCCCAGCCTGGCGGAGCTGCGCAATCTGGCAGAGGCACTCAACTGCGAACGGCTGGGGCTGCTGGGCCCGGACGTGCGCTATGCCGGGGAGACGTCCTTCGGCGGCGGCTGCCTCGCGGCGGCGGCCATGGCCGGGCTGGTGTGCGCCCAGGACGATCCCGCCCTGCCCCTGAGCGGAGCGGCGCTTCAGGGACTTGACGCGGTCAGCACGGCGCTGGTCGAGAGCGAGATCGATACTTTGGTGCACGCCGGGGTAATCCCCCTGGAGCAGGTGGGCGGCCAGGTGCGCATTATCCGGGCCGTCACCACCCGCACTGCCACCGAGGGCGTGCCCGACGCCACCTGGCGGGAGCTGTCCACGGTGATGATCGTGGACGACGTGATCCCCGCGGTGCGCGATGCTCTGTCGGCCAAATTCCTGCGCCGGAAGAACACCGCCGTGACCCGCAACGCCATCCGCGCCCAGACGGCCATCATCCTGGACGACCGGGTGCGCCGGCAGATCATCGAGGAATATGACAGCCTGACGGTGGAGCCGGTGGAGGGGGACCCCACGGCCTGCGCGGTATCCTTTTCCTTCGGGATCGTCCAGGGCCTGCTGCGCATCCATCTGTATGCCCACATTCTCGTGTAAGGAGGAGCCATGATCCGAAAGATTCCCACCTCCGCCGACATCTATCTGGAGGTCGACGGGGTCAAAGTGGCCGTGGTGCAGAGCTACCGCGCGGTGACCACCCGCAAAAGCCGCGCCGTGGAGGCCTTCGGCCAGGAGGAGCCCGTGGCCACGGTGCGCGGGGCCAGCCGGTATGTGCTGGAGCTGAGCCGGCTCTACGCCACGGACGACGCCATCCGCGACGGCATCGATTTCGCTGCCCTGGACGGTTTCTCGCTGGTGATCAACAAGCCGGACCGCTCGATCATCTACTATGACTGCCAGTGGCAGGAGCTCTCCGAAAGCGCGGAGGTCGGCGGCATGGTGCTCGAACAGGTGAGTATCGTGGCCGGCCACCGCACGGAGCTGCCGCACTGAGATGAAAACGCTGCTGTCGAATTATCTCCACGGGGCCGGGACCCTGCAGGCCGTGCGCGCCGCCGGTGATTTCGAAGCGCTGTGCCTTGCCGTGCGGGAAGACCGGGCGGGACGGCTGCGCTGGAAGCTCCACCGGCGGCTCGGACTGGCGCCGTGGACAGGCGCGCCCGGACGGGACGAATACCTCTACGCCCTGGCGCAGTTTCAGGCAGATCTGGAAGAAGCAATGGAAAATCTGTGCCCTGCCTGCCGCGAGCGGACTGACGGGGCGCGCTGCCGGGCCTGCGGGGCGGCGATCCCCACGGAAAACCCGGACTTTGACGAGTCGAGATTTGAGGAACTGAAGCATGACGGATCTGCCCTTTGAACATGACAGCGTTGAGCTCATCGATGCCTGCGTCCAGGCGCTGGCGTCGATCGGGCCATGTGAGCCGGCCGCCGTCCGGGAGAAGTCGCCACGGACGGAAGAGACGCTTTTCCGCGCCGCCGCGGCGCTGCAGCCGCTGGACGGAACGTCCGCGCCGGTGATGGGACGCCCGACGGAGGCGGCGGAAGAGGAGATCTATGCGTGGGAGATCCCGCCCGGGCGCGTGTTTGCGGCGGACGCCGAGACGATCTCCCGGGCCGTCGAGCGCGACGCCCGGCGGTATGAGTAAAAAGGAGGAAATCGATGCTCAGCGCAATGCGCTATAAGGATTTCACCTGGCCCCACAACCCCAGGACCTTCCACGTGCTGTGGCGCAGACGGGTGTGCGTGCTGGATGCGCCCGGCGGGCGCTACCACGTCCAGGAGCTGGGCAGGACCTGCCGGATCTTCCGCGGTGCGGGGGAATTCTGCGGGCCGGACGCCTACGCCCAGTTTGAACGGCTGGCGCGGACATTCCTTCGGGATGGGCCGGGAGAACTGATCCATCCGGTCTGGCACAGCTTTTTCGTCTATTTTACCCGGCTGGAGCTGACCCAGGAGCCCCGCAGCGACTACGTGGCCTATGCGTTTGAATTCACCGAGACCCGGGGCTACGACACCGGGGCGCAGCGCAAGGGCGTTGCCGGGGAGCGCTGGACCGTACAGCCGGGGGACACCCTCTGGTCCATTGCTGCCCGCTTCGGAACGGACGTTGGGGCGCTGCTGGAAGCAAATCCGGAAATCTCCGATCCCAACGCCCTGCGGGTCGGTCAGGAGGTCATCGTGGAATGAGGGGCGAGGTGCATACCCCCGGCGGCGAGATCATCCCCCTGCCGGAGTTCACCGCCTGGCGGCTGATCCATACCGACGGACGCAGCGCCGACAGCTTTGAGGTCCGTTTCCCGACGCGGGAGGATCTGCTGGTGCGGCTGCTGCGGGGCGTGAACTTTTATGCGGTCGATGGCGGCGCGACGGTCTTCTGCGGGGTGGTGGACGAGGCCGAGGCGATCTGGGCTGACGAATACACCACCACGCTTTGCGGCCGGGGCCTGGCGGCGCGCCTGATGGACAACCAGGCCGGCGGCGCGCAGTTTTTCAACCTCGACATGAATTCCGTCCTGGATCGCTATGTCCGGCCCTTCGGCATCGGCCAGATCCGCGTGGAGGGCGGTCCCTGGCGGACGCAGATGGTCAGCGTGCCTGCGGGCTGCTCCTGCAAGCAGGTGCTTGACGGCTTCTGCCGCCTCGTGGGCGCGCCGCAGCCGCGATTCGATCCGGACGGGACCCTGCGCATCTCCCGGGGACAGGGGAGCCATATCCTGGGGGAGGAGGATCTGCTCTCGGCCAAATGGCGGCTGTGCCGCTACGGAGTGATCACCGAGCAGCAGGTGCACGATCTGACCACCGGGGCGGTGAGCGTCGTGCGCGATCCGGTGCTGGAGAGCTACGGCATCCGGAGCCGAAGATTCGCCACCCGGTCCGGCCCCTTTACCCATGTCAACGAACGCTCCGCCAGGGCGCGGATCGCAGAGGCGGCCCGGGACCTGAACACGCTGGAGCTGACTCTGCCGGGGGGATATTCCGCCCGGTGCTGCGACACGGTGCGCCTCAGCCTCCCGGCGCTGCGGGCGGAGGAGGACTATGTCATCACCGAAATCTGCCGCCGATTCGACGGCCTGAGCGAGACCACGCGGCTGGGGCTGCGGGCAAAGGAGTGAGACCATGTGGCTTTCTGAACAATTCGCCGAGCGGCGGGAGGCGGCGTCCTCCGGCTTCGGCAAGGTGACCATCGGCGCGGACCGAAGCGCCGTGCTGGCGGCGGGCCGGGAACAGCGGCTGCTGCCGGTGATATCGCCGGGGGGCTATTGCTGGCTGCCCCGGCCGGACCAGCGGGTGCTGGTCCTGGAAGACGGCGGGCCCTGCGTGGCCGGCGCCGTGCAGCCGGACACGGACCTCTCCCCCGGGGACGTGCTGATCCATGCGGGCACGGCTTCCATCCGGCTCTCGACCGACGGGACGGTGCGGATCACCGGCCGGGTCTATGTCAACGGCACGGCGATGGGAGGCGGCGATGGCGATTAAAATGGAGCGGGGCGACTACTGTGTCGGCCCCGGCGGACCGGTTATACTGCGCGGCGCAGACGCCCAGTTTGCCGACGCCCTGTTCCGCCTGCAGTGCGTCCGGGGCAGCTTTCCCTTCCTGCCCGCTCTGGGCAGCCGCCTGTGGCGGCTGGGCCTGGAGCGTCCGGCGGACAGACCTGCCCTGGCGCGGCAGTATTGTGCCGAGGCGCTGGAGGGCACCGGCGTGGATGCGGTCGAGGTCGGCGTGCGCGAGGAGGGAAGGGCGCTGGTCGTGGAGATCACACTCGTGCGCGGTGAAAAAAACACAACCGTGGAGGTAAGCGTATGAAAACGACCCAGGAAATCTATGAACAAATGCGTGAACAGATGGCAAGCCGCAGCGGCTGTGCCCCGGACGACGGCTCGGAGCTGGCGGTGCGGCTGTACGCGGCGGCGGCCCAGATCGAGAGCCTGTACGCCTATGCCGACTGGTCGCGCAGGCAGTGCTTTCCCCAGAGCGCCGCGGGGGAGTATCTGGACATGCACGCCCAGCTGCACGGGCTGAGCCGCGATCCGGCAAAATGTGCCCGGGGCACTCTGATCATCGGTATCGACCGGGCGCTGGACTTCGCGCTGACGATCCCGGAGGGCACGCGGTTCTGCGTCCCAGACGGGCCGAGGTACCGGCTGATCGAGGCATGCCGGATCCCCGCCGGCGCGACCGGGAATGAGGCGGCCGCGGCCTGCGAGGAGGCGGGCCTGGTGGGCAATGTCCCGGCAGGGGCCGTTTGCGGCATGACGGAGGCTCCGAATTATGTCAACTCCGTGTACAATCCCGGCCCCTTCACCGGCGGCCTGGAGGCGGAGTCTGACGCACACCTGCGCCAGCGGATCCTGGACGCCGGCCGCCGCTGCCCCAACGGGGCCAACGCCGACTATTACGAGGCGGTGGCTCTGGCCCAGGCGGGGATCACCTCCGCCGCGGCAAGCGCGGCATCGGGCGGGATAACGCTGTACGTCTCCGGCGATTACGGCGCGCCGGGGGATGGCCAGCTCATGGCGGTGCGGGAGGCTTTGGCCGATCGGACGGAGCTGGGAATCACCCTGACGGTGGCTGCTCCGACGGTGCAGACGGTGAACATGAACGTGACGGTCTGGCCCGTGGACGGCGTGCGCGGCGACGACGCCGTGGCCGCCGCCCGTGCGGCCCTGGAGGCCCACTTTGCCAAGCCCATGCTGCGCCATGGCTTTTTCCGCTCCGAGGCGGGCAGCGCCATCTATAATACGGGGCTTGTGAAAAACTATGCCTTCACGGCTCCCGCCGCCGATCTGCCCGCCAGCGCCGGCACCCTGTATACCCTCGGGACGCTGACGGTCCAGGAGGGCGCGTGATGGGCTGCGCGGATCATCTCAGGCGGCTGCTTGCCCCGCTGGGGGTCTATGATCTGGGGGCCGCGAGCATATCCGGCGCCATGGCGGACGCCCTGGGCGACGCTTTGGACGAGGTGCGGCAGATCGTTTCCGACGGCTTGCGCGACGCCTTTCCCCAGACCGCTGCGGCGCTTGCCCCGCTGGAGCTTGCCCTGCCGCCCCACGGCGCGGGCACGGCAGAGCAGCGCCGCGCGGCCATTGTCTATTTGCTGGGCCAGGGGGACGTGTGCTGCTCCGCGGATCAGCTGGAGGCGGCCCTGGCGGCCTGCGGCATCCCGGCGAGGCTGACGCTGAGCGGCGATACGGTGAGCGTCCATACAGCGCTGCCGGAGACCGCCGCGCGTGCAGCCCTTGTCCGCGCCATGCTCCCGGCGCATCTGGATATGGACTGGCAAACGGAATAGGAAGGTATGAAAAAGATCTGACCCCGAAGAGGGGTCGGATCTTTTTGCTTTTAGGGCAAAACAGATTGCGTTTCTCTTCAAATTGAGTATAATTATGATAGAAAAAAGTCAAAACCTTGCATTGATTTGTTCAATTAATAGTTGTGGGTTCAGTTTTTCCGCATGAAAGAAAAGGAGCCTCGCATGACGAACGTTTGCAAAGATATTTTCAAGGCAATCCACGAAGGAAAGTGGCTCAGCATCGAATACAAGAACCGCTCTGGTCAAGTCACAAAATATTGGATTGGGATCAAATCTCTGGACAATCATGACTGCAGCATGGTTGTGGATGGCTTGCACTTGGGCGAATTGAAGGTTCAGAGATTAAAAATCTTTATTAAATCCATCCTTCATACCTCAATCATTGCCGGGAGTTTCTGCGAAGTCAACAAAGAACTGGTGGAGGACATCAAGCGCAATCCGACCAAATATGCGGGGCTGTTTGACCAGATCCCAAATTTGAAAATATTGAATTATCTTGCCGATTGCAACCGCCTGGATGCAACGCCATGCCGCTGTGAGTATAAACTCATTCATTGCTTCGACGGCGACAGCTTTGAAAATGGAGAATGTCAACTAAGTGATACGCAATTTGCAGAAATCGTTCGGGCGTTTCAATACCAGGCAAACAGTGAAGAAGGGAAGCTGCGTATCAAGCAGATTGGGCTGAATGTGATTAGTGTCCCGGTCAAGCAGGGCCTTTATGTTCTTGCTTATCGCAAACTGTATTTGGACGTGACGAATCGTATGATGCGGGCAGACACAGAAATCACATTCTGCCGGGAATTCTCGATGAATGGAGAGACGGTGAGCATCCGGCAATTCCTTGATCCAAGCGAAATGGATCTGTTGGATAATCCTTACACAAATTTGGAAGCAATTAAGGACCATATCACATGGAATAACCCTCATCTCCGCGGCGTAGATGATATGCCCTATGTGATTGCCATCGGGATGGAAAGTATACTGGACCTGGAACAGGAATACTCCGCGATTATGGATATGTATCAATGCGGAAAAGTTACTGCTCCAATTCGGGCTTTTTTTGGGGAGTATCTAAAACGGCCGGTGCGAAGAAAACAATACCCGCTCGCGCTGATGAATCGCAAGGTGAATCTTGACCAACTCCTTGCAATTAACAATGCCATGCGATATCCTTTGGCATATATTCAGGGCCCGCCGGGAACAGGAAAAACCAGTACCATCATGAATACGATTATGACCGCCTTTTTCAATGAGAGGACGGTACTGTTTGCATCGAATAATAATCATCCGATCGATGAGGTTTATAAAAAGATGCGCCGCTTGAAGTATCGGGGCCAGCAAATCCCCTTTCCCATGATACGACTAGGCAATTATGATATGGTGGAGAAGGCGCTGGATGAAATGAAGGCGCTTTATGAGAGAGTAAAAAACATCAACGTTTATGATTCAACACTGAATAAAAGAAAGGGGAAAGAGGTACAGCGAACTGAAGAGTTAATCAAGCTATTGGAGAATTATTATGAAGTTCTGGATCTCCGCGAACGTCGGGAAGTCACAAAGGATCTGCTGGCAGAAAACAGACATCTGAATTTTCAATATGAGCTGCAGGGAAGACAGCTTGCGGAAATCGACCGACGTCTTTCTGAAATCGGAGAGATTCTGGATGAAGATGCGCTCAAGCTGTTGGAAGAGAATGAGAGCGATTTCCTGCTTTATTTGAATTATATTTCGATCAAGCATATCAAACGCCTGGGAGAGCCAAAAAACAAGGAACTGTTGAATATCATCTATATGGCCCCAGATGATCCGGAACGAGCGACCAGCTTTAATCGCTATTTGAGCGATCCGGACAATGTCCGTTTGTTTCAACGCATTTTTCCTATTATTGCCACTACCTGCATATCTGCCCATCGCATTGGGGCACCCGGCGTCTATTTTGATATGGTTGTTATGGACGAGGCAAGCCAGTGTAATACTGCCGTGTCGTTGGTACCAATAATACGAGGAGAAAGCTTGATGCTGGTGGGGGATCCTCAGCAGCTTCAGCCGGTTATCCTGCTTTCTGTTGCAGACAATGAAGCGTTGAGGAAGAAATATTCTGTTGCTCCGGAGTATGATTATATTGGAAATTCGATATATAAAACATTTCTTGCCTGCGATCCTGTCAGTGATGAGGTCTTGTTGCGCTATCATTACCGATGCCACCCCAAGATAATTGGATTCAACAATAAAAAATACTATAACGGAAAACTTGTGATAGAGAGTAAGGTTGAAAGCAAAACGCCTTTAACATTTGTAGATGTCAAAGATTCCGAAGCGGCGATTAAGAACACAGCTCCAGGTGAAGCCGAGCAGATTACAAATTACATAAAACAAAACCCGGATAAAAATATCGGGATCATTACTCCATTTGCAAATCAAAAAGCGCTGATTTACGATGAGCTTGAAAAACTGGGCCGTCGTGATGTGGCCTGCGGAACAGTTCATGCATTTCAGGGAGACGAAAAAGATGTAATTCTGTTTTCCCTTGGCCTATCCGATACGACCCAGCTTAAAACCTATGAATGGCTCAAGAATAACCGGGAGCTGATTAACGTTGCCACCTCTCGTGCAAGGAAAGAACTGATTGTTTTTGGCAGCGGAAAGAACCTTACTCGGCTCCATGGGAAAAGCGACAGAGATGATCTCTTCGAGTTAGTTGACTATATAAGATCCAATGGATCGAGCCATGTCACACAGCGAACGGCGATGTCTCGCGCTCTGGGGATTAAACCCTACAGTACAGAGACAGAAGCGGCTTTCATGGAGAATCTTAATCACGCGATCGATAATATTCAACCTTCCGGATCTCGTTATTCTGTACACAAGGAAGTACCCGTTTCTCAGGTGTTTGTTGAAAACTTGTCGTACGCTGATTTGTTTTACACCGGCCGCTTTGATTTCGTTGTTTACGAACGGGGACCTGCTCGATCTGAATTGCCGGTGCTGGCCATTGAGTTGGACGGCAAGGAGCACTTTGAAGCTGAGATCGTAAAAGAACGGGACAGGAAGAAAGCCCAGATTTGCCGAGAGCACAATTTTGAACTAATTAGGGTGGAAAACACGTACGCGAGACGGTATCACTATATTAAAGATATTCTAATTAGCTATTTTACCAATGGACGAGCAGGCTAAAAACACAAAAAAAGACGGATCTGTCTGCACCACACAGATCCGTCTTTTTTGCTATTCAAAGCAGATTTTATTTGATTTTGACGATCTTTCCGGCTTCGTTTCTCGTGAATTTTGCGGCAAACGCGGGGTTGACGGAGCGGATGTAATCATACTGATCCGGGTGCTCGTTGACGTACAGTCTTCCGTAGCTTGCCTTTGTCTGAATATTTTTCGGGCTGTCTTTTTCGGAAATCTTGTCCGGCAGCTTGCGGGAGACGTAGAAGAACAGGAACACAGCCAGCGCCAGCAGCGCCACGCCGCCGAGGATCATTCCGATCCTGCCTTTGGATCCGGCGGCAAGGATGATGCCGAAAACGGCGGCCAGCAGGGCAAACAGACTGCCCAGGGCGGATACCAGCGTGGCCCGGGGCGCATAGGGATAATTCTTGTAGAAAATAACCATGGTTTTCTCCTTTCATATGCGTTCAAGCGGGGCCGGACGTTGGCCCGGCTCCATTTGGAAAGTATCTCACAGGCAGGAGAAAAAGTCAACAATCGACTGCCAGAATTTACCGGCTCCTATGAAAAAGGCGGCCCGCGGGAGGACTCCCGCGGGCCGTGTTTTTTATTATATGCTTGTCAGGCCGGCCTGGGAGAGAAGGTCCTCCAGCAGGCTGATGTCCCTGGCGCAGGCCTTGATATCCTGGCCGAACCAGGCGGTCGCTTCGGCGCTCGTGACGCTGACAAAATCCGTCCGGAAGCTGATGGACTGGCTGTCCGGATCCTCCTCGGCGGTACAGGTGTACTCGAAGCGGACCTCGTCCAGGTTGCCGACGACGGCCAGCAGGGCGTAGCCCAGATGCTTCAGCTCGTTGGAATAGCCCTCCGGGTCGCCGCTGAACACACTCTGTTCCAGATTGATGTGCCAGACGTAGGGGGTATTTTCCGTGTCCAGCTCATTGGTGAAGCTGCCCAGCCGGGTTGTCAGACCCAGGGCATCGGCGCTTTCCCGGTTGGCGGGCATGTCGCCCACGTAATCATGGGCGGAATTGTACAGGCGGGATGTCACGGCGGAGATCGTCTTCCCGTTTGACCAGAGGATGCGGTCGTTGAAGCGCACCTCACGGATGGGCGCGGACGCCGTGTATTCGCCGCGGCTGTCGCCCCGGTGCAGGAAGCTCGGCAGCACGGAACGCGCCGTGGCAGTGACGACGCCGTCCTTCTCCGAGAAGCGGAGATTCGATACGGCGTGCAGGCTGTCCATGCAGGCGCAGGTCAGCTCCAAATGCTCGCCCTCCACTTCCGTCCGGGCGTAGACGCTCTCGCCGCCGAGTTTGTCGCCGGTGACGTACAGCCGGGCGCCCAGCAGCCCCACCAGCAGGGCCAGGGCAGCGAGAATGCTCGCGAAAGCGATGCGGCGGTTGCGGCGCTTGTTCTTTTTCAGAAAGTCCAGTTCTTTTTGATCGTTTTCAGATACAGCGCGGCCGTCGGGCTCCCGCATGACGGCCAGGGCGGCCCTGCAATCGGGACAGGTATCCAGATGGGCCTCGACCAAAGCGGTCGTGGTCTCGCTTGTCAGACCGTCGACGTAGGAGGGCAGCAGGTCGCGGACGACCTCACAGGGAAGGTTTTGCATGATCCTCATCCTTTCCGAGTTTTTCTTTGGCGCGGTAGAAGGTGACGCGGGCCCAGTTTTCCGATCTGCCCAGCAGCTCGCCGATCTCGCGGAAGCTGAGATTGCCCAGGGAGCGCAGATAGATGATCTCCCGATAGGGCTCCGGCAGGGCGTGGAGTCTTCGCATCAGCGACAGTTTTGCATCTGCGGAGATGGCTTCCGCCTCGGCAGAGGGGGTCTGGAGGGGCTGATCCTCGATGGCTTCCGTGGGCGGATGCTTACGCCGGTGGGTGCGCAGGGCGTTCTTGGCGATGGCGCACAGCCAGGTGGTGATCTTGCAGCTCGCGTCATAGCGGTCGATGGAGCGGATCGCCTGGTAGAAAGTCTCCTGCGTCAGCTCCTCGGCCAGATCCGGGTCGCGGACCAGGGAGAACAGATAGCGATAGACCGTCTGAGCATATTGCTGATAAATCTCCTCCATGCTCTGCATTCGTTCACCTTCCTTCGCGGTTTCTGTCCATATATGCACGGGGCGGCAGGTTCGTTACAGAAAAACCGAAAAAAATTTGCAGAGAAAAGCCTTCTCCTCAGGAAGAAGGCTTTGGTGCTCTGAATGATTGTTTATTTCCGCCGCTTCGGCGCGGGGAGCTCCGGGAACATGGCCGCTATGACCAGGGCGAGCCTGTCCCGTTCGTCGGGGTCGGCCAGGAGCATCTCCTTCGCGCCCTCGTAGGGGATCTCCCGCGGGGCGTCCGGCAGCAGGGCGCAGGCGCTCGCGGTGGGCTTGAGCAGGAGGCGGTCGTCATAAATCCCGCCGAAGACCCGGCCGTGGATGTACAGGATGTATTCGCCCATCATGGCCCGATGGGTGATCCCGTCGAGGCCGGAGAGCTGCTCCAGAACGTAATCCAGGTATTCCTTTTTCGTGGCCATTATTTCATCCTCTTTTTGCGGCGGGCGAGGATGATCAGCGCCGCCGCCAGGGCGCCCATGGCGATGAAGACGATCTCCAGGATCCTGGACTCGGTCTTTTCAGAGATGTGGGCCGGCTCGTTTGCTTCCGCCGCGGGAGCCTCCGCATTGGCCGGCGCGGGGGAGATGAGCTGATCCTCGGACGCCGGGGCTTCAGACGCGTCATCTGTGAGCTCCGGTTTGCCCTTGGAGGCTTCAACGACGACCGCGTCGCCGTATTTGCTTCCCAGCTCCTGGTACAGATCGACGGCCCGGTCCTCGTCGGCGGTCACCACCACGCGCATCTCCTTGCCGCTGGCGCCGAAGCCGCCGCTGGAACCCCAGCCGACGCCGACAGACTGAACGCCGGAGCCGTCCTTGATGTAGGCGTCGGCGATCTCACTGCTGATTTCGTGCAGCTGCTTATCGGTATAGGTGCCCTTTTCAAAGGAGATGGTGGAGGGGTCGTCCAGCATGGCGCGGATCTCCGCCGCGCGGGCTTCAAAATCGTCGCCCACGAGCTGGACGGTGAGGTTGTAGGGGGTGCCGTCGGTGGAGTAGATGGAGCCCACGTCGTCGGGGTAGCCGTTGGTTTCCCAGTCCTGCAGCAGGGTGTAGGCGTTGGCGAACTGCGCCGCCAGGACGCCGGCGCTCAGGGCCAGGGACAGGCAGAGGATCAGGCATACGCAGATGAGCTTTTTCATGGCGTACCTCACACGTTGAACAGGAAGTTGACCACGTCGCCGTCGCGCATGACGTACTCCTTGCCCTCGCTGCGCACCAGGCCCTTGGCCTTGGCCGCCTGCAGGGTGCCGCAGGCCTTGAGATCGTCGAAGGCGATGACCTCGGCGCGGATGAAGCCCCGCTCGAAGTCCGTGTGGATCTTGCCGGCGGCCTGGGGGGCTTTGGTGCCCTTGCGGATGGTCCAGGCGCGGCATTCGTCGCCGCCGCCGGTGAGGAAGGAGATCAGGCCCAGCAGCTCATAGCTGGCGCGGATCAGCCGGTCGAGGCCGGACTCCTTGAGGCCCAGCTCCTCCATGAACATGGCTTTTTCCTCGGGATCGTCCAGCTCGGCGATGTCGGATTCCAGCTTGGCGCTGATGGGCAGCACCAGGCTTCCCTCGGCGTCTGCCAGCTTTTTGACGGCCTGATAATAAGGGCTGGCTTCATAGCTCTCCACGTCGTTCTCGGAGATGTTGGCGGCATAGATGGTGCGCTTGAGGGTGAGAAGGTCCGATTGTGCGATGATGGCGCGCTCGTCGTCGGTGCATTCGAAGGTGCGGGCCAGACTGCCGCCGTCCAGGTGCCCGCGCAGGGCGGTGAGCACCTCCAGCTCCCGGGCCATGCGCTTATCGCCGCCCTTGAGGGCCTTCTGGGTCTTCTCCAGGCGGCGGTCCACCATCTCCAGGTCCGCCATGACCAGCTCCAGGTTGATGATCTCGATGTCGCGCACGGGGTCGGTGCTGCCCTCGACGTGGGTGATGTTGGAGTCGTCGAAGCAGCGCACCACGTGGACGATGGCGTCGGTGGAGCGGATGTTGGACAGGAACTTGTTGCCCAGGCCCTCGCCGCGGCTGGCGCCCTTCACCAGGCCCGCGATGTCCACGAATTCGATGACCGCGGGGGTGAATTTCTTGGGGTTATAGAGGTCGCGCAGCCATTCCAGCCGCTCGTCCGGCACCGGGACGACGCCGATATTCGGGTCGATGGTGCAGAAGGCGTAGTTGTCGGCGGGGATGCCGGCGTTGGTGATGGCGTTGAACAGGGTGGACTTGCCCACGTTGGGGAGTCCCACGATTCCTAATTTCATATATGATCACTTCTCCTTCAAAAGTCTAATGTTTATAAGGGTTCTTGCGCAACCGATAAAAACTCGTACGCCCTTTCTACGCCCTTTTTTGCCGTTTTATCTTGACTTCTAGGCGCAACCGGATTCAAATTGATGAACAGCTTTCAGCAAGGAGTCATCAGAGATGTGGACGTATCTGTCCATCGTGGTTTGGATGCTTGCATGGCCAAGAAGCTGCTGCAGGACCTTCGGCTGTACCCCACGCTCGATGGCTCGCGTTGCGTATGTGTGCCGGAGCGCATGCATACAAAAATGCTTGATGCCTGCCTCATCGCAAAGCTTGTAGAGGTGCGTATCATAGGAACTGTTTTTGTTCGGCTCTCCCGTGCGGTAATTGATAAAGACCAGATCCCGCATGACCATGCACCGCCGCTCACCGGTCCGGCTGTCGGTATATTCCAGAACTTCCGACAATGAAGGGGCTTCTTTGCGGGTGGTCCGTTCATCATAACAGCTTTTCAAGATCTGGTAAGCTTTTTCTGTGAGGGGGATGGTGCGATAGCTCTTTTTGGTTTTCGGCGGACCGGCACGCCAGTAGCCTTCTTTATGGCGATACTCCAGACTCTTGTTGACCGTCAGGGTCCGCTTTTTCCAGTCTATCGAATCCCACGTAAGGCCGATCAGCTCCGCAGTCCGCAAACCGGTTTCCAGCAGCAAAGCGTACTGTCTGTAATTATGGGAACGCTCCGCCGCTTTCAGAAACTGCTCCTGCTCGGCAACCGTGAGATACTTGATGTCATCCACTGCCCGAACGGGCTTTGTATATCGGACGCCGTTCATGGGGTGCTTCCCGATAATATCATTCATCACAGCAGACTTGAAAAACGTTCCCATGGCAATGTACGTTTGCCTTATGGTTGAGCCGGCGTAGGCGGTCTCCATCCTGTTCAGTACGGCTTTGCAGTGCATGGGTTTCACATCACCGATGCACATTGCTCCGATGACGGGCTGGATATTGAACTTGTACCGTTCACGATAGTTCCTCAGCGTATTCGGAGCCAGATCACATACAATATTCTCAATCCAGTAAGAAAACCATTTGTCAACCGTCATTTTGGGATCGGCAACAATCAGATTGTGCCGGTCCTCATATTTCGCATCGGCCAGCCAGTTTTTCGCTTCTGGTAAGGTATTAAAGTACTTTTCCTTGCGTTTGCCGTCCTTGGCGTAGTATCTTGCTGAGTATTTCCCGTCCTTTCTTTGGTAAATCCCCTTGCCGCATTCTCTACCCTTGAGATTTTTACCCATATTTGAACTCCCTTCTCATCGAGCGAAAAAAGAGTCCAACGCATTTATTAAGTATAGCATAAAACCCCTCATTTCTCAATAGATTTCGGCAGAAACTACCGCCCTTTCATTGGTAGTTTCACTTCTGTTGTCACTGGCCGAAGCATCAGATCGTAAGCTGAGCACGAATGAAATCTTCAAATTCACGCCGCTTTACCAGCTTCTTGTTTCCCACAAATAGGACGAAGGGGCAGTTCGGCTGCTTCAGCATGGCGTCGATCTTATTGATCCCGATGTTGCTGTATTCTGCGGCTTCCCGGATCGTCAGTGTCAGCTTCTGCGGAATCGGCACCTTTTCAATTTCATTGGCCATCGGAATCCCCCCTTTGTCCTTTCTTAAGGATTGCCCGCATAGACGCCATAGTTTCCTTTCGCCGGCGAGCGCGCAGGTTTTCACCGGCGAAGCGGACCGGCGTTGTCACGGACAGCACCCGGTCGTAGATCCGGAAGCGGTCCTTACTGCTTGCGTCCTCCAGCTCCCGCAGGGTCAGGTTGGTAGTCACGATCAGCGGCTTTCTGCGGATGCATCGCCCGTCCACCACCTGAAACACCGTCTCCTGGCCGAAGGAGGTGCTGCGTTCCATGCCCAGGTCGTCCAGGATCAGCAGCGGCGCGTCACACAGCCGGCGGATTAATTCTTCCCGTCCGTCGAAGCTGTGGCTGATCACATCCGACAGATTTGTCATGTACACCGGGATCTCTTTTTCCAGCAAAGCGTTCGCTATGCAGGCAGCTAGATAGCTTTTGCCCGTGCCCATGCCGCCCCAGAGAAGCAGGCCGGTATTGGTTCTGGCGGGCTCCGGCCAGCTTTCGGCATATTTTTGACAGATATCGTATTGACTTGTTTGAACCGCGTCCTCGAAAACCCAGCTATGCATCTCCGGGTACTTGAAGCAGCGCGCCTTCAGACGACGCACCGTCTCCCTGTGCCGCCGCGCCTGCGACTCCGTCTCCCGCTGTTCCCAAGCCTCACGCCGGCAGCGACAATGCACCGGATGCCGGTCCGGCCCGCCCGGGATCGGATCGCTGAAAAATGCCTCCTTCGCTTCACCGCAGGCGCCGCAGTGCAGCAGGCCGTCCGGGCCACGGAAGTCTGCCTGCTCCGCCGTCGTTTGAAAGATATTGTTGATGTTCATAAGCTGTCCTCTCCCTCATAGCTGTAATCTCTTCGTTTTTGTTTTCCGGTGTGAGCATTTGGAATAACCTTCACATACAGACGGTTTGCCCTGCCATGTGGCTGCGGCGCCTTCTCCAGAAGCCCGGCCCTCGTCAGATCCCGCAGGACTGTTTTCACTGTTGTCTGACCCTTGTGCAGGACGGCGCACATCTCCGCCTCCGGGAACAGGATGTAGACCCTGCCCTGTTCGTCCGTCCACCCGTTGTGCTGGGACAGCATCGCCCGGTTCAGCATGATGGCATAGAGCACCCGCGCTGTCATGCTGAGCGGCAGCTCCATCAGAAAGAGCGGAAAAGGGAAAAAGAACGGTCGTTTTGTCCCCCGCCGGATGTATTCCGTTGTATGTTGCAAATCGTTCATTGTGCGTCGCTCCCAAGGTCAATTTGAAGTGTATCGTTTCGGGTCTGTTTTGGGCGTTTATCTACCCTGTGCACCGTGTTTGGCAGAAGGAAATAGCTTTCCCCTATATAGTCTCAAATCAGGCCTTTGATGGCCTGTTTCGGGAAATCATGGATCGTTTGGAATAGAAAAAGAGGGTCTCTACGCGCGTTGCGAAGAGACCCTCCAATTATCGTACAAGCTCGGATAAACAATAACACCGACGTTCGGATGCAAAAGGGCATAGCGATCCCTTTGCAGGTCCAGTGATCCCTTTGGATAGAGCGAAACTATCGGGGATCATTGTCCCTTGTTTATCCGACTTCGTACGGTGCTTGGTAGTCTTTTCAGTCCACGAATGAGTGGATCCTGCTCCGCTTGCGCGATTTAAAGTCAATCAATATTCGGTTGTGCGGATCGGCTTTTCTCTGATCCAATACGCTTTTTGAGATAGATTTGTTTCCTAGCAAGCAACGTCCCTTGGGCCCAAACAGCTTGTCAGGGGAGACCCTGAAACCCTTGCTGCCGACAGAACCTTACAGTGTCTTTATCACGTGTCTGGCAACTCCCTGGACGGCAAAGCTCCGGACCTTCTCCACTTTGCCGGGGTAGCGCTTTTCGTTCATGTATTCCAGAATGTAGAGACCGCTTTCTTCGTCATAGCCGCCGTAGCGCTTCAGGGTGTTCTGGCCGTCCTGGTCCAAGGCCACCACAATGTCGCCCTCGCCGGCTTCGTGCCGGATCTGGATCACGATCAGATCGTCTTCCTCGATCCCGGCGTCGACCATGGAGTCGCCTTTGGCCCGCAGGAGATAGAACCGGCCCTTTCCGAAAACAGACTCCGGCAGGCTCACATATTCCTCGACCAGTTCCTCCTCGGATTCGGGATCACCGCAGCGGATCGATCCCACCACAGGAGCGGAGAAGTAGCCCGTTTTACATTTGGTCATCTGCTCGGTGGATTTTATTGCCTTATCATATTGCAGCATCCCGCGCTCGTTCATCTCCACCAGATACCGGTACACGGTGTTCCGGGTGACGCCGACCGCCGCGCCGATGGTCTGCGTGGAAGGCGCGGTGTGATGCTCACGGTAATACCTGTTGACGAATGCCTTAATGGCCTCCATCAGCTCCGGACTCTTGGATCGCATACCGTACCTCCTTTCCTCTATCCGATACAATCTGCATCGGATAAGCTTATTATACACGATTATTTTGAAAAAGCAAGAGGAAAATGAAAAAAAGTTCGGCGAAAACGTACGTTGACGGTTTACGGCGTCAACTGAATTCTTTGGGGGATGTTTATGTGGGGTTTCAGGGCGCTCCCTGATAAGCGGTCTGTACGTACACAGACGTTGCTTGCTGCGACAAAAGCCGTACAGCGGTACATGCGTTTCACGAAAAACGACTCTTCCGGAGAAGCAAATCTGCTTCCCGGGAGCGCCGTTTCTTTTCCAAACGGCAGACATATCTTTCTTATATTTTTATTCTTTATTTTATTAGAGGGCAGTTTTCTGCCCTGGATAGGGCGGTTTTCCGCCCCCCGTCGGGCGGTTTTCCGACCAATCGGTCAGCGGCGTCTACGCAGGAAGCCCATTATCTACCGGAAACCCATATTTGGGCAGGATATTATTCCTCACGAGGAATTCTATCAGCTCGTTCCTTCCGCGATTGTCCTCTTTTCCGCGACGATAAGACCACAGCTTTTTCTCAACTGCTGCAGCCTGTTGCGTCAACCCATCGGCAAGGAGGCGGTGGTATTCGTCAACATAAAATTGAACCGTCCCACGGAACTCATCCACAGCTATTTTCAAAACGCCGTCGTCACCTATGAGCTTTTCCGTCCACGAGAAATCATTGATCCCCATAGTAGACGATGGTTTTGACGCCGATGGAGCCGACCTTGCGGATGTCACGCATGGAGATGACGCCAGCCATGATCGAGAAGAAGACCAGCGGCGTGACGACCCACTTGATCAGGTTCAGAAAGATCGTACCGAAGGGCTTGATGTAGGAGGTGGCGATGTCGGCGTTCTTCATCAGGCAGATGCCCGCGATGATGCCCAGAAGCAGCGCAATGAAGATCTGCGTTGCCAGGGAAAGCTTTCTCTTCTTCATGCTTTGATTCCTTTCTCTGTCAAGCCAAGCTTGTCTCTGCGCTCAACGATCAAAATGAGCGGAAACCTGCTGCATCAGCGAGACGATGGGCAGGTGCTGGGGACAGACGCCCTCGCACTGGCCGCAGCCGATGCAGTCGCCGGCTTTGCCGTGCGTTCTTGTGAGCTTATTATAATTGGAATAGTTGGCGGTCCAGCCCTTCTGCGCCAGATCCTCCCGCATATCTTCGTTGTAGAGGGAGAAATACTTGGGAATGGCGATCTGCATGGGGCAGCCGTCCGTGCAGTAGGAACAGGCTGTGCAGGCAACGGCAATCTTCTGGTTGATGATCTCCGCCGCCCGGGCTGTCAGGGCGAGCTCTTGCCCGGATAAGGGCCGGAAGTTCTCCATGGTCCGCAGATTGTCCTCCATCTGCTCCAGGGAGCTCATGCCGGAGAGGACCATCCTGACGTTTTCCTGGCTGGCCGCGAAGCGGATCGCCCAGGAGGGGATCGACTGTTCCGGCGCGGCGGCTTTCAGAAGGGCTTCCGCTTCCGCAGGCAGTCGGGCCAGGGTGCCGCCCTTCACCGGCTCCATCACGATCACGTCCTTGCCGTGCTTCACCGCAGTCTCATAGACAGCGCGGGATTGGATCCATTCGCTCTCCCAGTCCAGATAGTTGAGCTGGATCTGCACGAATTCCATCTCCGGGTGCTCCGTCAGGATCCGGTCCAGCAGCTCCGCCGTGTCGTGGAAGGAAAAGCCCACGTGCCGCACCAGGCCCTGACGCTGCTTCTCCAGAAGCCAGTTGAAGCAGTCATACTGTTCATAGATCGGGTAGCTGTCGGCCTTGATGCCATGCAGCAGATAATAGTCGAAATACCCCGCGCCGGTCAGCTCCAGCTGTTCGTTGAAAACGCGGTCCCGATCCTCTAAGGAATGTACAAAATTGTTGTGCAGCTTGGTTGCCAGGGCAAAGCGATTCCGGGGATGGCGGTCTACGAGAGCGGTTTTGACCGCCCGCTGGCTTTCAAAACCGTGATAACCGATCGCTGTATCAAAGTAGGTAAAACCCCTTTCCAGAAACAGGTCCGCCATTTGCTTGAAGCGTTCCAGGTCGATGCTTCTCTCATCAGCGGGATCCAGCAGAGGCAGCCGCATCAGGCCGAAGCCGAGTTTTTTCATAATTCTTTCTCCTCCGCAGTCATTTGATGACATATATAGGGCTTCGCCAGCGCTTCCCGAAAGACGGGAAGGCTGGAACAGTCGAAAAAGCTTTTCACGCGGTCCTGCGCCAGACCGGTGTTCTGCGGAACGGACGCCCCTTCATAGCCCACCACCCAGGCTCCGGCGCCCAGTCCCGCCCGGATGCCAACCGGGGAATCCTCGATCACGACGCAGCATTCCGGCGGGACCTGCAGCAGCTCCATTGCCCGACGGTAGCCCTCCGGGTCCGGTTTCTTCCGCCGGATCATATCTCCGCAGAGGATCGCGTCAAACTGATCGGCCAGGGCCAGGCGATTCAGCGCGGCCAGGATCAGACGGGAGCTGGTGGAGCTGACCAGCCCGGTCTTGATCCCCGCGCTGCGCAGCAGGCCCAGGAAATCCCGGAGGCCGGGCTGCGCTTTCAAATCCGGGCTGTTTTCATAGGTGTTTCCCTGCCTTTGCCGCTCGGCAAGATAGCTTTCGTCGCTGACCGGGGGCTTTGCGGATTCGAGAAGCGGACGGATGAAGTCCAGGCCGTTCACGCCGATGAGGGCCTGTCGCTGCTCGTCGTTCAGCTTCAGGCCAAAGACGGCCAGCGCCTGTTCCAAATAGCGGGTGTTTGACGGCTCCGTGTCCGCCACAACTCCGTCAAAGTCAAAGAGTACGCAGCGAAGCTCCATCGTGCGTACCTCAGAGCTGCGCCGCCAGGGCGTGCATCTTATCCCGGTTGTCCAGGTAGAGGTCCCGGAACAGGGGATAACGTGCGGCGTAGAAGGCGTGAGCGGCTTCGTCAGGCTCCAGGACAGTGCCGCGCGGCAGAGCGCGGCGCAGGTCGGAGAAGTCGGCCAGTCGGCCCGCGCCCAGGGCCGCCAGCATGGCGTCGCCGAAGGCGGAGCAATGCCAACTCTCCGGGATCGTGATGGGCAGACCGCAGATATCGCAGACGATCTGCATCCAGGTGCGGTTCTTCGTGCCGCCGCCTGCAGTAATGATGCGTTTGGGCGGCAGACCCAGCTCCCGGAAGAGCGCCAGGTGCTGGAGCGTGGAATACCCCACCGCCTCCAGGGCGGCCCGGTTGATGTGGGCGCGGCCGTGACTGCCCCGCAGCCCGAAGAGCAGGCCTACAGCCTGGGGATCCTGGAGCGGGCTCCGCTCCCCGTAGATATAGGGCAGCATCATCAGCCCGTCGGCCCCGCGGGGCACCCGGGCTGCCTCCCGGGCCATGACGGCGTAGGCGTTCTCGCCGCCGGCGGCCTCAGCGGCCAGCTCCGGGGCATAGAGCAGGTCCCGCACCCAGCGGGTCAGGGTCCCGGCGGCGTTGGTGCCGTCGCCCAGCACATGGGTTCCGGGCACGGTGAAGACCTTGCTGCCGTTGAGACGGCCGTTGCCCTGCGGGGAGACATGGCTCTCCACCGCCCGGTCGATGCAGTAATAGTAGTACATGGAGGAGCCGTATTGGAAGAAGGCGGTTCCAGGCTCCACCAGACCCACGCTGATGGCCTCGGCGGTGGAATCGCCGGTGCCGACGATGACGGGCGTGCCGGGCGCCAGCCCGGTCTCCGCAGCGGCCTTTTCCGTGACGCCGCCGATGATCGACGTCACCGGCAAGGCCTCAGCCAGCTGGTCCGGACGGCAATAGAGGCCGCATTCCGCTTCGTTGACACTTCCGTCGGCAAGATAGAGAGGCCGGAAGGAGCCCTTTGCCAGGAACTGGTCGATGGTATAACGTCCGGTGAGCCGGGCCGCCAGGAAGGAACTGCCGGTCAGAAATTTATAGGTTCTGGCATAGATTTCCGGCTCATGCCGCCGAATCCAAAGGATCTTGGTGGCTGTATCTCCGGAGCAGATGGGATGGCCGAAGAGCTGCCGTACCCGCTCGGCTCCATAGTATTCCGTGAGCCAGTCGGCTTCCTTGGAGGCGCGGGCGTCGATGCCGTAGAGGATGGCGGGCCGCAAGGGTTCGCAGTTCTCATCCACCGGCAGACAATCTGTGCCCAAAGCGCTGGCTCCCACACAGGCGATTTGTCGGGGAGAGATCCCGCTGCGCTGGAGCAAGACGCGGCTGAGTTTGCAGAAATCGGCCCACCACACCCCCAGGGCGTCGTGCTCGAAATACCCGGGAGCGGGGTTGTCCATGCCGTGCGGGACGGATTCGTCCGCGACCAGGTGGAAGTCCTCGTCCAGCAGGATGCCCCGGGAGCTGAATGTGCCGACGTCGATTCCCAGATAGTATCGCTTTTCCATGATCGTCCTCCTGCTCAGAGCCCGGCGCGGATCTGGCCCACGGTTTCCATGAAGCTGCGGACCTTCTCCGTTACGACCCGTCCGTCCGGGCCCTTGAAGGCTGTGCCCATGCATACCGCGTCGCAGAGCTTCAGTTTCTCATGGACGTTGCGGTGATTGCAGCCGGTATTGCAGAACACGGGTACGCCGCTGCCCCTGGCGACCTCATAGATAGAAGCCAGCAGGGCGTCGTCCGGCTCGCTGCCCGCGGAGGAGCCGGATACGCACAGACCGTCTGCGAAGCCGCCGTAGAGGATGGACTTGGCCACGACCCGCAGATCCCGCGGCGCCAGGAAGGCGTCAGATTCCGGATTGACCTTGTAGAGCAGCTTCATTCCCGGAATCCCCAGAGCCTGCCGGTGTCGTGCAGCCTCGCCGCTGCTGGCGGAGAACAGACCGTACT
Organism: Oscillospiraceae bacterium; assembly: GCA_015068455.1. GTDB lineage: Bacteria > Bacillota > Clostridia > Oscillospirales > Oscillospiraceae > SVMC01. The sequence goes on from SVKO01000003.1 coordinate 35,806, forward strand.
CGCCTGCGTAAGCGCCGGAAAAGCTGTTTCGGGCAAAGCTGGCGCCGGTGGCGGCGGCCAGGTCGATGGTGGCGATGGGATTCTTTACCACATTGACGCCGAAGGGCCGATCCAGAACGGAGCGCAGATTTCCGATGATATAGGCCATGGCGGAGATCATGGCAATGTCCGGTACGGCTTGATAGGGTCTGCTGAATTCATTGGCAAAAAGGATGCCGTCCACGCCGCCGGCCTGCAGCGCCTCCAGATCCGCCCGGGCATGGGCGAGCACGGTTTCCAGTTTGCCGCAGAAGCCAGGGTCTCCGGGCATGGCGTCCAGATGCAGCAGCGCGATGATGGGTTTTTCAACGCCAAACAGTTCTTGTGTCCACATAAAGATCCCTCCGATTGTTTTGTTTTTTGTATTATGTATCATATTGTATTACAATAAAAGCGTACCATAAGACGGAGAGATTGTCAATACATATTTACAAATCTATAAAAACAGCAGCCTCCGTTTCCACAAAGTGGGAACCGGAGGCTGCATTAGATTTAATTGTATTTTAATTGTATCAAATGACGATCTCGAATTTGTCCGCCACACAGCGCTGAATGCTGATATAGCGGAAGCTGCCGGTGGAATCGGTGACGACGCTGCTGATCTTCAGCAGGGGATACCCCACTGACAGGCCAAGATAGCGGGCCTCCTGGTAGTTGGCAAAGATTACCTCGAGCCGTTTGACGGAGTTGTTAAACTCGATACCCTTGCGCTGGCGAATGATCTCATACAGAGAACGATTGTTCAGATCCTCGTCGAACAGGAAGAAAAAATCCTCTGTGAACTTGGCAGTCTCCAGCACCACGGGCATGGTATCGGCGTAGCGGATTCGGTCGATCACCAGGATTTCCGCCTGGTCGGAAAGACCCAAGCGATCAATATCCTTGGGAGACGGTGTCTCAAAGGCTGTTTTGATGGTCTTGGCGCCGGGCGCGAAGCCCAAGCTGCGGCACATCTCGGAAAAGCTCATAACGGCGTTGAGCTGCCGTGAAAACTTATGCTCCCGCACAAAGGTGCCCTTGCCCACCTTGCGGACCAGCAAATCCTCCTTTTCCAGCTGCTCCATCGCCTTCCGTACCGTAACGCGGCTGACCTGATAGGCCTCGCTCAGCTCCGCCTCCGTGGGCAGGCGGCTGCCGGCGGGATATCGGCCTTCGTTGATTTCGTCCCGCAGCTTCTCGTATAACTGCTGATACAGGGGAATCGAACTGCTCTTGTTGATCTGTTCCATCATACTTGTCCTCTTTGCGCGTGTAGGTTTGTACTTGCTTTGTTACATACAGATTATATCAAATATTGTTTCGCTTGTAAAGAGCGAATCACGATTTCTCTGGTTTTTCTCGGAGAATCCCTACGAATCGGTGGATCGGCAGGAAAATGGAATGCATTGAATCGTGGAATTTATACAATTATTTTGAGATGAAACTGTACAAAATGCCAAAAAAGCAGAAAAAGCAAGAAATGTATTGACAATTGTATTGTCATAGTATAATATGAAGCCATACAAAGCAATACAAACCAACACAATATAGAAAATTAAAAACAGGAGGAAACAGTCATGGTCAAACAGGCAGAACAGATCCGCGAGATCACAGCAAAGATTTTCGAGGACAAAAAAGAAGCAGGCGGCGTCAAGTCCCTGTACTACGTCGGCTGCGGCGGCTCTTTCGGCGCTCTGGTACCAGCGGCGAACTTCATGCAGCGGGAGAGCACCGTTCTCCGCAGCGCTGTCATCAGCAGCAACGAGTTCCTGCACAGCACCCCTAAGGATTTCGGACCCAACTCCATCATATGCCTTTCCTGCCACAAAGGCAATACCCCGGAAACCATTGCCGCGGCAAAATTGGGCAAGGAAAAGGGCGCGGCGGTCATTCTGCTGACCTGGCTGGAGAATTCCGAAATCATCCCCTACGGCGATTACGTGGTGCGCTATCAGTTTGACGCCAGCCCCGATCACCTGGCTGGCGACATCGACTACGCCGGAGAGAAGACCCTCTGCGCGCTGACCCTGGCGGTGGAAACCGTACAGCGCAGCGAGGGCTACGCCCACTACGAGGCCTACTATCAGGGCCTGGAGCTGATCACCGCCGTGATCCGCAAGGCGCGCCGTCAGGTGGCTGAGCGCGCGCTGGCCTTTGCCAGGGAATACAGGGACGACAGCTTCATCTACACCATGGGCAGCGGCGCTGCCTGGGGCGCGGCCTATATGGAGAGCATCTGCATCTTCATGGAGATGCAGTGGATCCAGTCCGCCTGCATCCATACCGGCGAATTCTTCCACGGACCTTTTGAGGTCACTGACGCCAACGTCCCCTTCGTGATCCAGATCAACGAGGGCACGACCCGGGAGCTGGACGAGCGTGCGCTCCGCTTCCTGCGCAGCTACGGCAAGCGCCTGGAGATCCTGGACGCCAAGGAGCTTGGCCTGTCCGTGATCGACGCCAATGTGGTGGACTACTTCAACCACTCCCTGTTCAACAATGTCTATCCCATCTATAACCACGCTCTGGCCGAAGAGCGCTGCCATCCGCTCAGCACCCGCCGCTATATGTGGAAGGTCCCGTACTGATTGTGGAAGGGAGAACGGACATGAAGAAAGCAAGACTTCTGGCCATCGGAGACGACGTCTGTGACAAGTACCTCTCCCGCGGCAAGATGTACCCCGGCGGCCAGGCCGTCAACACCTGCGCCTACGCCGTGATGAACGGGGTGGAGGCCGCCTTCCTGGGCAAGTTCGGTTCCGACGAGGTGGCGCAGTGCCTGAAGGACACCTTGGACGCCCTGGGCATCGACCGCAGCCGCTGCCGGAGCTTTGAGGGCGAAAACGGCTTTGCCTGCGTCACGCTGGCGGGCAGCGACCGGGTCTTCATCGGCTCCAACAAGGGCGGCGTGGCCGCGGTCAACCCCTACGGCTTCACGCAGGAGGATCTGGACTATATCAAGGGCTTCGACCTGGTCTATTCCGATCTCAACGCCTATGTGGAGGACGACCTTCCCCTGATCGCTTCTGCGGGCGTGCCCATTGCCTATGATTTCTCCCTGCGCTGGACCGACGAGTATCTCGCCCGGATCTGCCCCCACATCCAGGTCGCTCTGCTTTCCTGCGCACATCTGGACAAAGAGGCCCGGGAGCGGGAGATGAAAAAGGCGGCCTCCTACGGCGTACCCCTGGTGCTGGGTACCATCGGCGAGGAGGGCTCCTGGCTGCTGTACCGGGATCGCTTCTACTATGCCCCGGCGGTTCTCTCCGACGACGTCTTCGACACCATGGGCGCCGGCGACTCCTACTTCGCCACCTTCCTCAGCTGCCTGCTGAAGCAGGGTCTGGGCGGGGAGCGCTTCCCGGACGGCGGCGAGGACCGGTCCGAGACGCTGGTGGAAGCCATGCGGGAGGGCGCTGCCTTTGCCGCGAAGGTTTGTGGCATGGAAGGCGCCTTCGGCTACGGCGTGCCCATCGCAGGCCGTATCATTGACAACAGAAACTAAATCATTGTTTATTTCCCTGCCCCGTACAGGGTCAAACAATACGGGAGACGGGGCCGAAGCTCCCCGTCAGTAATTGAAAGGAGATAATAGAAATGTTATTCTGGATGGAGCTTCTCGTTCTGCTCGCCCTGATTTTCTGGGGCGTCCGAAAAGGCGGCATTTTTCTCACCCTGGCAGGCGGCATCGGCGTGTTCATCTTTACCTTTATCTTCCGCGCCCAGATGTCTGATCCTCCCCTCACCGTTCTTCGCATCATCCTCTGCGTCGTGCTGGCCGGCGGCGCCATGCAGGCCATCGGCGGCATTGATTACCTGGTCGCTATCGCCGAAAAGATCCTCCGCAAGCATCCCAAGTCCGTGACCATTCTGGCGCCCATCGTCTCTTGGATCTTCGTTTTCTGCTGCGGCACCGGCCACATCGTATGGAGCATTCTGCCCATCGTCAACGAGCTGGCCATTGAAAACGGCATCCGTCCCGAGCGTCCCATCGCTGCATCCATCGTTTCCTCCCAGAACGCGGTCTGCGCCACGCCTCTGGCCGCTGCCATGGCTGCCCTGATCGGCTTCATGGAAAGCTCCGGCATCGGCATGGTCAAGATCCTGCTGGTCATGATCCCCGCCACGCTGCTGGGCTCCATCGCTGCCGGCGTCGTCATGCTCAAAAAGGGCAAGGAGCTGGCTGATGATCCCGAGTTCCAGCGCCGTGTCGCTGACGGCACCCTCAAGCTCGAAGAGAAGCATGAGGAAAAGAAGATCGACTTCAGCAAGTTCAGCAAGGTCAGCAAGATCTCCGTACTCGTCTTCCTCGGCGCCATGGTCTGCGTGGTCGTGCTCGGCGCCATTCCCTCTCTCCGCCCCGTCCTGGGCGACGGAAATGCCCTTGGCATGACTGACATCATCCAGATCTTCATGCTGGTGGCGGCTGCAGTGATCGCCCTGCTCATGCGGAAGCAGAAGCCCGACGCGATTCTGAAGACTCAGGTCTTCCAGTCCGGCGTGTTTGCCGCCGTCATCACCATCGGCCTTTGCTGGATGGTCAACATCTTCATCGGCTCCCAGTCCAGCTACCTGACCGAGGTGGTCTCCGGCTTTACCAACAAGTACCCCTGGATCTTTATCCTCGCCTGTTACCTGGTGGGCAACATCACCACCTCGCAGGCGTCTACCACGGCCATTGTGATCCCCCTGGGCCTGGCCCTGGGCATCGCGCCTCCCGTGCTGCTGGCCGGCTGGGCCACCATCGGCTCCCACTTCCTGATCCCCGCCGCTTCTGAGAGCCTGGCTGCCATCGCCTTCGACACCGCCGGCACCACCAAGATCGGCAAGTTTGTCTTCAACACCAGCTATCTGCTGCCCGGACTTGTCATGGCTGTGGTAAACGCCGTGGTCGCCTATGTGCTGGGCGTGATCATCTTCTGATCCGACATTCTGCTTGTCTCTCATTTTCCCCCCGCAAACGGCGTATCTGCGGTATCCCTGCCTGCCAAGCAGATCTGTGGATACGCCATTTCTTCTGAATCATTTGCCCGCCGATCCGGCGGGAGAAGGGAGAACCCCATGAAATTCACCCTGATGAGCTATCACTATCTGCGCTATCCGATCCGGAAATACCTGGACAAGATGGAGCGCTCGCCTTTGGACGGTCTGGATATCTACTGCACCGCGCCGCAGCTCAATCCCTTCGACTATCGGCTGGGAGACCTGATTCAACTGGACCGGGACATCAAGGATCGCCATCTGACGCCCTATGTGCTGACGGCTGAAAACTGCGCCTATCCGGTGAACCTGGGCAGCTCCAACCGCATTACCTGGGAATCCACGATCCGGTATTACCAGCGCATGATCGACACCGCTGCCTTCCTGGACTTCCCCAACATCCAGATGTGCCCCGGCTCCAGCTACTTCGACGGCGACCGTGAGGCGGGCTGGGCCAGACAGGTGGAGGCCTTCCAGCAGCTGTGCACCTACGCCAAGCGCAAGGGCGTCAACATCTTCCTGGAGACCTGTAAGACCACAACCACCAATCTGATTGTGACCAGCAGGGAGCTGCGCCGCTTCCTGGACGACGTGGGCGCGGACAACCTGAAGGGCCTCTCAGACACCGATCAGATGGCTCTGGCCGGAGAGGATATCAACGATTACTTTGACAATCTCGGCAACAAATACGGCTTCGTCCATTTCAGCGACGCGGGCCATACCGTTCCCGGCACCGGCGGCCTGCCCATGAAGCAGTATTTTGAGACGCTGAAGGCTCGGGGCTACGAGGGCTGGTGCTCCTGTGAGCTCTGCAGCCGGGAGTACTACATCGACCCGGACAAGGCCACTGACGCCTATCTGGATTATCTGACCAATGTATTGGAGGCAATCAAATGAAATTCATACCCATGACCCTTCACTACCTGCGCTACAGCCCGAAACAGTTCCTGGACAAACTGGAGCGCTCGCCCTTTGACACCTTTGATCTGTATATGAGCGCGCCACAGCTCAACCCCTTTGACTATGCGCTGGGGGATCTGCTTCAGCTGGACAAGGAGATCCGCCGCCGGGGGCTGAAGGTCTACGCCATCACGCCGGAAAACTGCACCTACCCCTGCAACTTCGCTACCCAGAACCGGGAAACCCGGGAGTCCTCCCTGCGCTACTATCAGCGGGCCATCGACACTGCGGAGTATCTGGAATGCCCCAACGTGCAGATCAGCATCGGCTTCGGCTATTTTGACGCCCCCCGACAGGAGGCATGGGACAATACCCGGGAGAGTCTCCGGCAGCTGGCGGAATACAGCGCCCGCAAGGGCGTGACCCTCTTCCTGGAGGAATGCAAGGATACCACCACCCAAGTCCTCAACACCAGCGAGGACATCGCGCAGATGCTTCGGGAGCTTGGCATGCCCAACGTACTGGGCATGGTGGATACGGACCAGATGACCTTTGCAGGTCAGAGTCTGGACGACTACTTCAGGAGCCTGGGCAGCAAGCTGGGCTACGTCCACTTCAACGACCGGGGCCACACCGTCCCCGGGCATGGAAGTTTCCCGATGAAGCAGTACTACGAGGATCTGCGCCGGCTGAACTACCAGGGCGTCTGCTGCTTCGAGCTCACCGACCGTCAGTACTACATCGACCCGGATAAGGCCGTGGACCAGTGCATTGACTGGCTTGTGGCCAACACCGAGGAATGGAAGGATTACCGGCCATGAGTACCGTCATCGACACCCATATCCATCCGGCTCTTTTCGCGCCGATCTGCGCCGACCGGGAGCGCTTTGCTTTTCGCTGCGAGGAGATGAACTACCATCTGATGAGCCCGGTGGATCTGCCCCTGCTGAAGAAGCAGCTGGGTCTGGCGGAGATCCGCAGTGTTTTCCTGCTGGGAGAGGATTGCTCCTTTGAAAAAGGGGAAAGCGCCATCAGCAACGAGGAGCTTGCGGAGCTAGTTGCCCTGGAGCCGGAGATCTTCATCGGCTTTGCCTCTGTGGATCCCCGGCGGGAGGACGCGGCGGAGGAGCTGCGGCGGGCTTTTACCGAGCTGGGACTTGCGGGCCTGACCCTCAACACCGCGAAATGCCGCCTCTATCCATGGGATCAGAGGATCTTCCGCCTTTGTGAGATCTGCAGGGAATACGGGAAGCCCGTGGTGCTCCACAGCGGCTTCTGCCTGGAGAAGGATGCCTTCTCCCGCTATGCCCGCCCTGCGGACTTTGAGGAGCTGATTGCGGCGTTCCCGGAGATCAACTTCTGCTTGACCCACGTGGGTTGGCCCTGGGTCCAGGAGACTGCCGCCCTGCTCATCAAGTATCCCAACGCCTACGCCAACACCGCCCTGATGAACTTCGACGGACCGGTACAGCTCTACCACAAGGTGTTCAAGGAGGATATGGGCGAATACTGGGTGGAGCACAATCTGGCGGACAAGCTGATGTTTGGGTCCGACAGCCCGCGTATCCGTCCGGTTCGGGCCAAGCGGGGTCTGGAGGCCCTGGGCCTGCGGCCGGACGTGATGGAAAAGATCTGCTGGCGCAACGCCCTGCGCTTTCTGGGAAGGGAGGAGAAGCTGTGAAAACCGCTTTGGAGTATTTTACCGTGATCGCGGACGCGGAATTTCAGCTGATCCGCATCACGGAGCCCGTTCGGCACTTTGCCGAGAAATGCGGCATCCGCAATGGCGTCGCCTTCGTTATCACCCAGCACACCACCACCGGCATCACCATCAACGAAAGTCTCCCCTGCGTGGAAAAGGATATTGAGGAGCAGCTGGAGCGGCTGATCCCCTCGGACTATCCCTTCAACCACAACCACTACTTGCCCAGCTACGGTACCATCGGCGGAAACACGCCGGGACATCTGAAATCTCTGCTGACCGGGAACCACGCGGTGCTTCCGCTGGTGGATGGCAGACTGATTCTGGGCAGCGCCGCGGATCTCTATTTCTGTGAGTACGACGGAATCAAGCGGCGGCGGTATCTGGTCTACGTCATGGGAGAATAAGGAAGGAGCACAGCATGAAAAGAACCATTGCCATGGCGGACAACTGCATCGACGTATATTATAAGCAGGACCGCTTCTATACCACAGGCAACAGCATCGACTTCGCCTTCAACTACCGGGCTCTGGGCGGCGAGATCACGGAGATGACCATCCTGGGCAACGACTTCTTTGCCGACGCCCTCCGGGAAAAGTGCTCTGAGCGGGGCATTCCCCTGCGGGTGATCAAGCAGTCAGACAAGCCCACCGGTATGGCAAAGATGGCCATCGTGGACGGCGACCGGGTGCATCTGTCCTTCGTGGGCAACGCCATGGAGGAGATCGAGCTGTCCGAGGAGGACCAGGCCTTTGTCCGGGATTTCGATATCGTCTATTGCGAGCGCTGGTGCAAGGTCCACCGCTATCTCCCGGCGCTCAAGCGGCCCGGTCAGATCTGGGTCTACGACTTCTCCAAGCGCCTGACCCTCGAGACCAACGATCTGGTGCTGCCCTATATCGACTACGCGTTCTTCTCCTATGACGGAGACGACGACTATATCCGGGATTTCCTGGTAAAGACCCAGGGCAATGGCGCAGGCTGCGTGATCGCCATGCTGGGCGAGCACGGTAGCCTGGCCTGGGACGGAAAGGTCTTCTACCGGGAGACCGCCGAGCGGGTGCCGGTCTGCAACACCGTCGGCGCCGGGGACTCCTATATTGCCGGCTTCACCTATGGCCTCAGCCTGGGGAAAAGCGTGCCCCAGTGTATGGCCCGAGGCAAGGCCCAGGCCACCAAAATCATCCAAATCTTCAATCCCTATGAATAACCGGAAGGAGAACGATTATGAAACCTGAAATCTTTGAAAACAACGCCGAAGGCATCAAGCAGGTCTATCGGAACAATGAGTGGAGCGTCAGCATCAAAAACTGGAAGCCGGACAACGATATCGCCGGCGTCGAGAAGCTGGAGATCCACCACACCACCGATGAACAGTTCATTCTGGTGGCAGGCAAAGCCCTGCTGATCACCGCCGACGAGGCGGACGGCGGCTTTACCAACATCGAGCTGACTCCCATGGAGATCGGCAAGGTCGCGCATGTGGGCATGGGACAGTGGTTCTATTCCATCACCCAGAGAGACTCCAAGATCGTCTACATCCAGCGCTCCGACTGCTCCATGGAGAACAGTGAAATCAAGTATATGACCCCCGAGCAGGTCAAGGCCGTCCAGGCTGAGGCGGCACAGCTTCTGGCGCAGTAATCGGCAACGCAGGAGGGTCAAAGCGGAGAATCAGAACAGGATCTTTTCGCTTTTTCAGAGGAGGAAGCCTATGAAGCTGAAAAAAGAACAGATCGCCATCGGTAATTATCACTATACCGCCTGGTCCTTCGATCACTTTCTGCGCTCCGTGCAGGACTTGGGCCTGACGAACATCGAGATCTGGGGGGCGAAGCCCCATTTTCTCCCAGGGATTCAAAGCGAGGAATACCTGCGGGAGACTGCCCGAAAGATTGCCGACGCAGGCCTGAAGGTGGTCTGCTTCTGCCCGGAACAGAATAACTACCCTGTGAACATCAGCGCCGCGGAGTCTTCCCTGCGCCGGTGGAGTCTGGATCATATGAAGCGCTGTCTGGAGGCTGCGGCGCTGTTGGGCGCGCCGACCCTGCTGCTCTGCCCGGGCAACGGCACCATGGAGGAGCCGCCGGAACGGATTCGGGACCGTTTTGTGTCCTCCGCCCGGGAACTGGCGCAGGCAGCGGCGGACAACGGCGTGGTGCTGGCTCTGGAGACCCAGACGCCAATGGATGCCCTGTTTATGAGTACCGCCGAACAGCAGCGGGAGGTCCTGGAGTTGGTGGATCACCCCAATTTCAAGCTGATGCTGGACACCGTGCAGCTGGCTCAGTTCGACGACAGCGTGGCCAGGGATATCCGGATTCTGGGCCTGGAGAACATCCGACACGTGCATCTGGGCAATACCGTACTGCGCGAAAAGACCGTCGGAGAAAAGAGTTTGCCCGGTGTTTACAGCCTTGGCCGCAGCGTCTGCGGGCACATCGGCTTCCGGGAGGGAAATCTGCCCCTGCTCCAGAACCTGCAGGAGCTGGCTGAGGCCGGTTATCAGGAATACGTGACCATCGAGATCTGCCAGAAGGCCTACTGGCTGGAGGCGGACCGCTATGCCAGGGAGGCCTGGGAGTTGATCTGGGGAGCGTTGGCATAACCGCGCAGCCGTCACGCAAGACATCAACCAATTACATAGGAGGCAAAAAGAGAATGGATACGAAGAAGAATCCCTATGCCGGCACACAGACTGAAAAGAATCTGGAAGCTGCCTTTGCGGGAGAGAGCATGGCCCGCAACAAATATACCTATTTCGCGTCCAGAGCCAGGAAGGACGGCTTTGAGCAGATCGCTGAGCTCTTCCTGAAGACAGCCGACAACGAAAAGGAGCACGCCAAGCTCTGGTTCAAAGAACTGAACGGCATCGGAGACACCGCGGAGAATCTGAACACCGCCGCGGACGGCGAAAACTATGAGTGGACGGACATGTACGAGGGCTTTGCCGCCACTGCGGAAGCGGAGGGCTTTCACGCGCTGGCAGTCAAGTTCCGCATGGTAGCCGCCATCGAGAAGAAGCACGAGGAGCGCTACCGTGCCTTGCTGAAGAACGTCGAGCTGCAGGAGGTCTTCCGGAAGAGCGAGGTCAAGGTTTGGGAGTGTCGGAACTGCGGCCATATTGTGGTTGGCACCAAAGCCCCCCAGCTCTGTCCGGTCTGTGCCCATCCCCAGAGCTTTTTTGAGATCCATGCAGATAACTATTAACGATTGAAAGCAGCTTGATGCCTTGCGGCACATCACAAGTATGCCTTTCCATTGTTTCTCTTCTTTTCTTTTCCCCAGCCCGGCGCCGAGGCATCTGCCTCGGCGTTGGCTTATCTTCAGCCTGATGCGCAGTCAGAATACCAGAAACGCTACGATGGTCTGTTAGCCCGGTTCGACAAAGCCAAGGCCAGACACACCGAGGTCACTGACCTGATTGTCGAGCGCACGGCCAGAAGGCACCAGATCGATACCTACCTGAAAGAGCTACGGAGCCGGGAGCCGCTGACGGAGTTCCGGGAAACAGACTGGCTGGCGATGGTGGACTACATCACCGTTCACAGTAAAAAAGACATCCGGGTGACCTTCAAGGACGGCACCGAGATCAAAGCATAACGCACACAAGAAAATAGGCACCGGGCCATTCATTCTATAGCTCGGTGCCTTTGTTATTACCTTTTCGGTTTGAATTTTGCGCTATACGCTTTTACATCCGCATCTTTCATGAGCCAGCCAAACTTCTGAAGAAACTGCAGCTTTTCGTCGTCAGTTACCCATTTTTGAAGGGTGTGCAAAACGCCTTCATACCGTTCATTCTCTTTGCCGTTAAAGAACTTGCCTCCCGGTCCCTGCTTAAACATCGCTGGAAGCCCATTTTTTATTGCTTTCCAAACGGTAGATCCGCCAGAGGTGGTTACATCATCGCCTACAATTCCGTCTAAAGCTCCGGAAGCCAGCTTCTCTAAAAGATTCTTTTCTTCGTTCGTCATTATCGTTAGTCCTCCCACTTGTTGATGTTAATGCTCTCTGAATCATATGCGCCGATAGGGTATTCTCGAATCCAACCGCTAATCCGCACCAGATGACTGCATTCAGCGCACTCGTAATTGTCTTCAGAATCGAAGCTGTAAACAATGTCCGGCCCCATCCCGCTTTCCTTCTCGTCACTGCTTTGATCATATACATAGTCGTCCAGATCAACAGCCGCAACTTTTCCACAGTATGGGCATCGAATGTCTCTGGATAGCGAGACTGGATAATACCCGTCGTCTATATCCATAAAGATTTCGCCAGCCTGCTCCTTGCGTTTGATGAACTGCCAATACTCCTCCGTCGGCATGGAATCATATTGGACATCTGCGGCGAACAGCTCTTCAGAGAGAGCCAAGGAACCTGTCATGCGTTCGATTTCCTCACGAATTGCATTCTGACGGTCGTCGATGGCCTCTCGCAGCGATTTTGCACCAGTCTGGACTTTCTTTATATCCGCACACGACAAGCCAGACTTAGTAAGAATAACGAGCCGCTTCAGGTTTTCGAAGTCCCTGTCGGTAAACTCGGTCTTCCCATTGACTATGGGATTCTCAGGAACAAACACACCTTCCTTTTTGTAATACTTGATCCGCTCTCTTGTAATACCGAGCGCATCGGTGATGTCTTTGGTCTGCATATACACAGCACCTCCTTTCGAAGCCCATTCTAACAAGTGGGGACTTTGTCCCTGTCAATAGCCTTTTGAAAAATTATTTATCTTTTTTCGGATTGTAGTTTTGCATTCATCTCCAGCATGTGGATGCCGATCTTTTCAGGATCATTATCAAGCCCAGCGCAAATAATTCGGAGACCATCTGGTGTCAAAATCCTGCCGTGTAATACATCGATTTGGTACTGCTGGTACTTTTCATATTCCTTATTCGAGATTTGCTTCATTACACTTTCTCCTATAAAAACAGCCGGGATACCCCGACTCCCACAACTTACCCCTCAAACGCCAACTTACCCCTCAAGCGACAAAATTGGCGGAGGGATAATTAAATTGTATCAATCTCGGTGTTTTTATATCGATTGTTGCTGGTACAGGTGTTTCTTTCATATTCATTATGCGTTGGACTCTTTTTTCGCAAGGTTGTTTACGCCCATTCATACGCCCATTTGGTATGGATTTGCGTGGATTTACATGCAGATACATGAAGTCGGTTTTTCAAAGAACCCGGCATTTATGCGGGTTCGCGGACCTTTATGGAGATACGTGAAGATACGAAAACAGGCCGGATTACACCAAGGCCAAGGCAGAGTTCTACATCCGCCAGCATCAGGACAACGCGGCCATCGCGAAGCTCAGGAGCAACGTCCCGCTGACCGAGGCAGACGTCAGGGCGCTGGAGGCGATCCTCTGGAGCGAGATCGGCACGAAGCAGGAATATGAGGCCGAATACGGCGAAAAGCCCCTGGGCGAATTCGTGCGGGAGATCGTGGGCCTGGATATGGCCGCCGCCAAGGCGGCGTTTGCGAAGTATCTGAGCGACGTCAGCCTGGACAGCCGACAGATCTATTTCGTGAACCAGATCGTGGAGTACATCGTCCACAACGGGCTGATGAAGGATCTGAGCGTCCTGCAGGAGCCGCCCTTCACCGACCGTGGCAGCATCGTGGAGATCTTCACGGATCTGACCCTCTGGGCGCGGATCAAAAAGGCCATCGACCGGTTCAACGCCAACGCCGTGGCGGCGTAAGAAAAGGGCCTCAGGGATTTCCCTGACAAGCGGTCTGTACGTACACAGACGTTGCTTGCTGCGACAATGCCGCCGCGCAGGCGTCGTGCACAGGTCAATGAAAAAGACACTTCCGGAGAAGCAAAACGGCTTCCCGGGAGTGCCTTTTCTTTCTGCAGCGGCAACATATCTTTCTGTTCTTTTTACTCTTTATTTTATTTGGGGGCCGTTTTCTGCCCCGGGTGGGGCGGTTTTCCGACCCATGTCGGCCGGTTTTCCGCCCTATATGAAAAAGAAACCCCGCACTGTTCTTCTCGGAACAGTGCAGGGTTTTGTTTCAGCTTTGGCGGAATTCCGTTAAAATGGCCCGCACGGATCGGTGCAGATAGGGGAGATAGTGCTCCAGATCCGCGGGTGCGCCTTCCAGGATCACGCTGTAGCAGCTTGCGCCCACCAGCTCGAGCACGGTATAGGCCACGATCTCCAGCTCCTCTCGATCCGGCGCCTCATCGTCCAGGATGCCGGTGATGACCTTGCGATAATCCACGCTGGAGCGGTCGAGTACCTGACGGAAGGCGCCCCAGCCCAGGTTCTTATTGATAAAGCGCAGCAGCAGGGGATCGTCGCGCAGCTGGAACAGAATATCGTCGATGATGGCGAGGATCTTATCTTCCGGGGTCGTCTGCGTCTCATAACCCGAATGGGCCATGGCGTGAGAGAACAGTTCCTCGGATTTTCGCACAACCAGCCGCTCGTGCAGGTCATACTTGTCCTTAAAATAGAGATAGAACGTTCCCTTGGCCACCCCTGCCCGCTGGGCAATATCGGCGATGGAGGTCTTGCCCAGGCCCTGGCTGGTGAAAAGCTGAAAGGCGGTGTCCATCAAGGATTTTTTTTTCAGCAGCTTGTTTTCCTCGACGCGGCTCATATGGATCTCTCCTCCGGCAAAACGCCGCTTTTTTCCTATTGTACCGTGTGAAATCGCCTTTGTCAATTCAAAAATGACCAGTGGTCAGGCTGCGTTTTGCAGCAGTTTTCACAAAATTTTGACCAACGGTCATTTATTTGCTTCAAAGGGGTTGACCAACGGTCATTTTCATAGTATCATCTGCTGCAGAAAGTGACCGGCGGTCATTTATCCCGATATGGGATGCCGCCGGCAACCAAAAAAGTGATTCCTCAAAGGAGGCAATTTCATGTATCGCTTCGGAAAAGCGGTGGTGCGCCTGCGTATCGTGATTCTGATCCTGGCGCTGGCGCTGATCCTGCCGGCGCTGCTGGGGATGCGCGCCACCCGCATCAACTATGACATGCTGACCTACCTTCCCGACGACATCGAGACGATGCGCGGCCAGCAGATCCTGATGGACGAATTCGGCAAGGGCGCCTTCAGCTTTATCGTGGCCGAGGGCATGACCGACCAGCAGGTGTCCGAGCTGCGGCAGCGGATCGAGCAGGTGGATCACGTAGACAGCGCCCTGTGGTACGATAGCTTCGCGGATTTGAGCGTACCGAAGGAGCTGCTGCCAGATCGGCTGCGCGACGCCTTCGTGGACGGCGACGCGACGCTGATTGCGGTGTTCTTCGACACCTCTTCCTCCGCGGACGAGACGATTGAGGCCATCGGAAAGATCCGGACCCTCTGCGGCGAGGAGGCCTTCGTCTCCGGCATCTCCGCCCTGGTCACGGATCTGAAGGATCTGTGTGAGCGGGAGGAACCCGTGTATGTGGGCATCGCCGTGGCCTGTGCCCTGGCGGCCATGGAGCTGCTGACAGACAGCTGGCTGGTGCCGCCGGTGTTCCTGATCGGCATCGGATTGACGATTTTGTACAATCTCGGCACCAACTGCATTTTCGGCGAAGTTTCCTACATCACCAAGGCCCTGGCTGCCGTGCTGCAGTTGGCCGTCACCATGGACTATTCCATCTTCCTCTGGCACGCTTACTGCGCCAGAAAGCGGGAGCTGGATGACCGCCGCGAGGCCATGGCCCTGGCCATCGGCGACACGGTGACCAGTGTGGCGGGCAGCTCCCTGACCACCATTGCCGGCTTCCTGGCCCTGTGCTTCATGAGCTATACCATGGGCATGGACATTGGCCTGGTCATGGCAAAGGGCTGCGCGCTGGGTGTTCTTGGCAGCGTGACGATCCTGCCGGCGCTGATCCTGGTGTTTGACCGGACGCTGGAAAAAACCATGCATCGTTCCCTGATCCCGGATTTGAGCGGCGCTGCCAAGTGGATCACGGGCCATTTCCCCATTTTCCTGGTCGTGTTCGTGATCGTGCTGATCCCGGCAATCCACGGCTATTTCCGTACGCCGGTGTACTACGATTTCACAAAGGTCTTCTCCGACGACGCCATGGGCGGTGAGCAGATGCCCTTCCTGGAGGCAAAGCAGAAGCTGGAGGATCACTTCCATGTGGCCACCACACATATGATCCTTTGTGACAGCGACATGAGCGCAAAAGAAGCGACCGCCATGATGTCAGAGATCGAAACACTGGACGGCGTGCAGAACGTGCTTGGCTACAATTCCGTGGTGGGCGACGCCATCCCCGAGGACTTCATCCCGAAGGAGCTGACGGAAAAGCTCAAGAGCGAGCACTGGCAGCTCATCCTGGTGAACTCGGAATACGCCGTATCCACCGACGAGGTCAACGCCCAGATTGACGAGATCCATTCCGTCATCAAGCGGTACGATCCCGATGCGATGCTCATCGGCGAGGCACCCTGCACCAAGGATCTGATCGAGATTACTGACCGGGATTTCACCGTGGTGTCCTGGGTGTCCATCGCCTTCGTGTTCCTAATCATCGCCCTGACGCTGCGCTCAGCGTCCATCCCCGTGATCCTGGTGGCGGTCATTGAATTTGCGGTGTTCATCAATCTGGGCATCCCCTATTATACGAAGGCGTCCATGCCCTTCATCGCGCCGATCTGCATCAGCACGATCCAGCTCGGCTCCACCGTCGATTATGCCATCTTAATGACCACCCACTACCGGGAGCTGCGGCGCACGCAGGAAAAACGCAGCGCTGTCACCGGGGCCCTGACCTACGCCATGCCCTCGGTGCTGGTGAGCGCCCTGAGCTTCTTTGCCGCCACCTTCGGCGTGGGCCGATATTCCGACATCGATCTCATCGGCTCGATGTGCGGTCTGCTGGCCCGGGGTGCCCTGGTGAGCATGTGCGCGGTGCTGCTGGTACTGCCGTCGCTGCTTATGGTCTTCGACGGCCTGATTGAGAAAACAAGCGTCAAACAAAGAATCTGACAGGAGGTTGTTCATCATGAAATGCAGAAAGCAAATTGCCCTTGGCATGAGCGCACTGATGCTCCTGAGTTGCCTGACGGGCTGTGCGGTCCACGCCGCGACGGCGACCGAGGAACAGACGCAGATCACCGAAGCCGCGGATGCGCTTCTGGGCACTCATTCCAATTCCTCCGGCAAGGAGGAAACCGTCTACGTCATCGCCGAGCCCGACGGTACGCCCACGGAAACCATCGTCAGCGCATGGCTGAAAAATCCCGACGGCGCCGAGACGATCACCGACCGCGCCGACTTGAAGGACATTGAGAACGTCGACGGTGATCAGACCTATTCTGAAGCTGCCGACGGCAGCCTCATCTGGAACGCGGGCGGCAGTGATATCCGCTACCGCGGCCGCACAGACAAGGCCCTGCCTGTCACCACGCATATTTCCTATGTCCTCGACGGCGTGCAGCTTGCGCCGGAGGATCTGGCGGGAAAAAGCGGTCATCTGACCATCACCTTCTCCTATGACAACAACACCGCCGAGCGGCGCACCGTGGATGGACAGGAGGTCACCCTTTACCAGCCCTTCACCGTGATTTCCGGCTTGATGCTCGACAGCAAAAAAGCGGAAAACGTCACCGCCACCCGCGGCAAGGTGATCTCTACCGGCGATCGGACGATCGCGGTGGGCATGGCCATGCCGGGTCTGCGCGAGAGCCTTGCGCTGGACAGCCAGGAGGACCCGATCCTGGAGATGGACATCCCCGAGCAGGTCGTCATTGAAGCGGATGTTAACGATTTTGAACTGCTCACCACAGTGACCGTCATTGAAAACAACCTGCTGGACGATCTAAATCTGGATGCCGGGGAGCAGGAGCTTTCCGACGCCATCAAAAAGCTGACGGATGCCTCCGGCGCACTGACGGGCGGTACAGACGAGCTCTGGACCGGCGCTAAGGTGCTCTCCGACGGAGCGAATACTTTACAGACCGGCCTCGGTACGCTGGCAGACGGCGCACAGGCCCTCTGCGATGGCAGTGAACAGCTTTCTTCGGGCGCGAAGCAGGTGGCAAGCGGCGCGCAGGCCCTTGCCGACGGTACGGACGTCCTGGCACAGGGCAGCAAGACGCTGGAGAGCGGGGCAAAGCAGGTCGACAAGGGCAGCGGCGCGCTTTTAGGCGGCGCCAGCCGGGTAGCCGACGGCGCACAGCAGCTCAGCGACGGTGCCCATGCTGTCCACAGCGGGGCCAAGGACATCAGCACCCACATGGGGGAGCTGCAGTCCGGCCTCGGCACCCTCTCCGGCGGAGCAAAGGATCTGCATGACGGCCTGAGCGCCATGCGGCAGCAGGTTTCCGACCTGCCCGAAAGCGTCAGCGCAATGGCGCAGGGCAGCGCAGGCATCCGATCCGCCATCAAGGGCGATCAGGGCGGCAGCGTTTATGAAGGCGTCGCCGCACTTGAACAAGGGGCAAAAACCATGAGCGCCGGCCTGGTCAGCGGCAGCGCTGAAAATCCCGGCATCTATGAAGGAGCGCAGGCCATTGCCGCAGGCGCCCAAAGCATCAGCGCCGGGGCTCAAAATATCTCCGACGCCAGCGCCCAACTTCGCGGCAAATTATCCACCATTCCTCAGGTCATGTCCGGCGCGGTGAGCACAGCCTCCGAAAACCTGTCCGGCGCGGCGTCCGCCCTGCAGACCATCTCGCAGGACGAGAATCTCACAGACGCCCAGCGGTCCGCCATCACCGACGCCCTCGGGAAGCTCGGCGCCGCCCGGGATGCCATGGGCGGCATCGGGGTGGATCTGTCCGAGGCGGACGGCGCTCTGCAGGCCATTGTTGACGGCGCGGATGCCATTGCCGCCGCCGCCGGCTCCATTGGCGACGGGGCGAACCGTCTGAGCTCCGGTGCACAGAGTCTGAATCAGGGCGCGAACAACATCGTCGCCGGCGCACAGCAGCTCGAATCCGGCCTGGATGCCATCGACGGCCATCTCGGCACCCTAAACGGCGGCCTCGAGCAGATGTCCGAGCAGTCCAAGACTCTGGTAGACGGTGCTGCGAAGCTGGACGACGGTGCAGCTGCCCTGCAAAGCGGAGCGGAGAACGCCCAAAGCGGCGCCAAAGCTCTGCATGGCGGCACGACACAGTTGGAGACCGCCACCGAGTCCCTGTCCGGCGGGGCAAAAACGTTGGCTGACGGAGCAAAGGATCTGGCAACCGGTGCAAAAACGCTGCATGACGGCACGAGTTCTCTGGCCGATGGCGCCGCCAACGCGGCAGACGGGGTGAACGAGGTCCAAAGCGGCGCCCATAGCCTCTCCGGCGGCGCTGCCCAACTTGCAGGCGGCGCTACCGCCTTGGAAGCCGGCGCAGCCGATTTGGCTGACGGGGCAAATCGTGCCGCGCAGGGCGGAAATGAGCTCACTGACGGCATCGTCCAGCTTCTGGCAGGGGCGGGCGAGCTCCGGGACGGTATGCACGAATTTGATGCTGAGGGCATTGAAAAGCTCGCCGCCCTCTATCACGACGATGTGCAGACGCTGATCGAGCGCCTGAAGGCCATCCGGGCGCTGAGCGAGGAGTATCGCGCATTCGATACGCAGGGTCAGGCGGACGGATCGGTCCGGTTCATCATCCGCACGGATTCTATAGAAAAATAAACGACGCCGGCGGGGCCATGACCTCGCCGGCGTCTTCTTTGAACATCCCGAAACAGGCGGACCAGGCTGGTCCTCATTTCCTTTGCCTTTGACATCATCCACCAGGTAAAAGACGCATGTGGAACTTTACGTTCCGCAGTCGAAAAACCCGATACATAAAACACCTGTGCCGCGCTGATCTTCCGCTGCCGGTACAGGTGTTTTCATCGTTTTTTAATTTTGCGTTGGACTCTTTTTTCGCAAGGATTTTTTACGCCCATTCATACGCCCATTTGGTATGGATTTGCGTGGATTTACATGTAGATACGTGAAGCCGATTTTTCAAAGATCCCAACATTTATACGGGTTTGCGGACCTTTATGGAGATACGTGGAGATACGAAAACAGGCTGGAATACGCCGATTCCGAGTTTCATGTATCACATCTCCTTATTTCAGGGGTTTTGGCGTATTCAGAGGATTGTCCCGTCCGGGACGCTACCATTATACCACGCGAAAGGGCGTTTCTCAATCCATTTCTGCGCACAATCCCGCCAGGGGCGGAGGATCGCGCCGCTTCCCGACGGCACAGCCGCCGCCGGCGTCGAAAAAACCGCAAATCATTGTGAAAATGCAAAACACTATTGACATGAAACCATAAAAACATGTATAATTTAACCAATAACAAAATGGAGAAAAATGCATATATGGGAAAAAGAATTACTTGGGAGGGAACGGCATGAGCAAAGGCATGGCAAAGAGAAAAATCATTGCAGGGCTGATTGCGGGCATTGTATCCATCGCCCTGCTGCTGGGTATGGAGGCGATCGAACGAAAAGCGCCCGTGCCTGTATCTGAGGAGCCGGCGGCCCAGAGCGGCGAAGAGGCCGCGCCTGCCCCGGCCCCTGCGGAACCGGCAAGCGCCAGCGTCAGCGCCGATACCGCCGGCGAGTTCCAGGCCGGCACCTATACCGGCACAGCCAACGGCTTCGGCGGCCCCGTGGACGTCACCCTGACCGTGGGCGACGCCGGCGGCATCACCAATGTGGAAATCAAGGGCGACGGCGAGACGCCGGACGTGGGCGGCGCGGCCATCCCCACCCTGGCCGGCCGTATCCTGGAGGCCCAGAGCGCCGAAGTTGACGGCGTCTCCGGCGCCACCTTCACATCCCAGGCGGTGCTTGACGCCGCGGCCCAGGCCGTTGCCCAGGCCTCCGGACAGGAGGTCATGGCCGCGCCCAAAGCGGAGGGGGACAATCTGTTCATTCCCGGCACCTATTCCGGCACCTCCAAGGGCTTCGGCGGCGACGTGGATGTGACCGTCACCGTCTCGGAGAAGTCCATCGACGACATCAAAATCGACGGCAGCCACGAGACGGAGAACATCGGCTCCTTCGCCGTGGATATGCTCGACGACCGCATCCTGGAGGCCCAGACCCCCAATGTGGACGCCCTGACCGGCGCCACCGTCACCAGCAACGCCGTGTTCAGAGCGCTGAACGACGCCCTCGTGCTGGCCGGTGCGGATCTGAGCAAATTCCCCACCGTCACGAAAGAGGCCGGCGGCGAAAAGACCTATGAGGAGCTGGAGACCGATATCGTCATCATCGGCGCCGGCGGCGCGGGCATGACGGCGGCCATCAACGCCACCCAGGCGGGCAAGAAGGTCATCCTGCTGGAAAAGATGCCCTATGCCGGCGGCAACACCACCAAGGCCACCGGCGGCATGAATGCCGCCGAGACCCATTATCAGGCCGAGCAGGGCATCGAGGACAGCGTGGAGCAGTTCGTGGAGGACACCATGAAGGGCGGCCACGACATCAACGATCGCGATCTGGTCACCGTCATGGCGGCCAATTCCGCCAAGGGCATCGACTGGCTGGATTCCATCGGCGCGCCCCTGCCCAAGGTATCCTTCTCCGGCGGCGCCACCAACAAGCGCATCCATTCCCCGGAGGACGGCTCCGGCGTCGGCGCGTACCTGGTCACATCCTTCCTGAGGACCATGGATGAGCTGGGCATTCAGGTGATGTATGATACCAGGGCCACCAGCCTCATGACTCTGGACGGCACTGTGGTGGGCGTACAGGCCTCCAGCGACAGCGCCAACTATACGATCCGGGCCAAGGCGGTCATCCTGGCCACCGGCGGCTTCGGCAACAATGAGGATATGGTCGTTCACTACAAGCCGGATCTCAAGGGCACCGTCACCACCAGCGCCCCCGGCGTCACCGGCGACGGCATCCTGATGGCCGAGGCGGTGGGCGCGGACCTGGTGGACATCGACCAGATCCAGCTCCATCCCACTGTGGAGCAGAGCACCAGCATGCTCATCACCGAGGGCGTGCGCGGCGACGGCGCGATCCTGGTCAATCAGGAGGGCAAGCGCTTCATCAACGAGCTGCTGACCCGCGACGTGGTCTCCGCCGGCGAGCTGGCCCAGCCCGGCAGCTATGCCTACATCATCTTCGACCAGCATCTGCGCGACGGCTTGAAGGCCATCGAGAAATACGTCTCCACGGGCATCACCGTCCAGGGCGACACCATTGAGGCGCTGGCCGAGCAGCTGGACATCGATCCGGCCACCCTGGCCGACACCCTCAAGACCTGGAACCAGTACGTGGCCGACGGGAAGGACCCGGATTTTGACCGCACCACCGGCATGGATGCGGATCTGAGCCAGCCCCCCTACTACGCCATCAAGATCGCTCCGGGCATCCACCACACCATGGGCGGCGTCAAGATCGACACCTCCGCCCGGGTCATTGACGTCAACGGCAAGCCCATTCCCGGCCTGTTCGCGGCGGGCGAGGTCACCGGCGGCGTCCACGGAGGCAACCGCATCGGCGGCAACGCCGTGGCAGATATCGTGGTGTTCGGCAACGTCGCCAGCCAGAGCGCCGTGGCCTGGTGCGACGAAAACGGCTGAGGCGGGTGACGCCTATGCTTGGAAAGACATTTCGCGGCGGCGTGCATCCCGACGAATGCAAGCATTACGCGCCGCACACGGTATATGAGCCCCGGGGGGAGCTGGTCTACCCCCTGGCGCAGCACATCGGGAAACCGGCCACACCCCTCGTCCGTGCGGGCGACCGGGTCCTGGTCGGCCAGAAGATCGCCGAGCGCGACGGCTATATCTCCTCGTGCATCCACAGCTCCGTCTCCGGCACGGTGAAGACCGTCGAGCGCCGGGCCACAGTCATGGGCGCCGGCGAGTGCATCGTGGTGGAAAGCGACGGCAAATATGAATTGTATCCGGGCGTCGGCGAGGCTGTGGACCCCGACAGCCTGAGTCCGGAGCAGATCATCGCGCGCGTCCGCGAGGCGGGGGTCGTGGGCCTGGGCGGCGCTGCCTTTCCCACGCCCGTGAAGCTGGAGCCCAAGGACCGGGACGCCATCGAATACGTGATCCTCAACGGCGCCGAATGCGAGCCCTACATCACCTGCGACGACGACCTGATGCGCCAGAAGGCGCCGGAGATCGTCGAGGGCCTTCGAATTCTGCTGAAAATATTCCCCAACGCCGAGGGCGTGATCCTGATCGAAAAGAACAAGCCCGAAGCCATCGCCGCCATGCAAAAGGCCATCGAGGGCGAGGAAAAAATGCGCATCCATGTCGCGCCCGTGAAGTACCCCCAGGGCGGCGAGCGCGCCGTGGTCAAGGTGGTGGCGGGGAAGGATACGAAGCTCAGCCAGCTCCCCGCGGACGTGGGCTGCCTGGTGGACAATGTTGCCACGGTCTACGCGATCTATGAGGCTGTCTGCCGGTCCACGCCCCTGTTCCGCCGCCTGGTGACGGTTTCCGGCACGGCGGTGCGAACGCCGGGCAATTTCCTGGTGCGCGCCGGCACCTCCTGCGCAGAGCTGCTGGAGGCTGCGGGCGGTCTCAAAGAGGGCGCGGAAGCCGCGAAGGCCCT
This sequence comes from Oscillospiraceae bacterium, assembly GCA_015068455.1. Classification (GTDB taxonomy): domain Bacteria; phylum Bacillota; class Clostridia; order Oscillospirales; family Oscillospiraceae; genus SVMC01. Next base: position 58,919 of record SVKO01000003.1, read on the forward strand.
GTCCGGCGGCCCGATGATGGGCATCGCCATGGCCAGCCTTGACGTCCCCCTGCAGAAGAGCAGCGGCGCCATCGTGCTGCTGGCCGAGGATGAGGCGGAGCAGTCCGAGACGAAGCTGACCGAATGCATCCGCTGCGGCCGCTGCGTCCACGCCTGCCCCATGGGCCTGTCGCCCCTGCTGATGGCGGAGGCGGCCCTGCGGGGCGATCTCCAACGCTATGAACAGAAGCTGTACGGCCTGGAGTGCATCTCCTGCGGCTCCTGCACCTGGGTGTGCCCGGCCAAGCGGCCTCTGATGCAGACGTTCAAGGACGCGAAAGACGCGATCCTGAGCGCCAGACGGAAGTGAGGTGGCGATGATGGATCAAAAATATCATGTCTCCTCCAGCCCCCACGTCCGAAGCCCGCTGACCACCGGCGCGGTGATGTATGACGTGATCCTCGCCCTGCTCCCGGCGGCGGTGTTCGGCGTGTGGCACTTCGGCGTGCATGCGCTTCTCATCATTCTCATGAGCGTCGTCTCGGCGGTGCTGACCGAATTCGTTTTCAACGCCCTCACGGGAAAGGGAAACACCCTGCGCGACGGCAGCGCCGTGCTGACCGGCCTGCTGCTGGCGCTGTGCCTGCCGCCCCAGGTCCCCCTGTACATCCCCTACATCGGCGCGGTGTTTGCCATCGCGGTGGTGAAGGGCCTCTTCGGCGGCCTGGGCAGGAATATTCTGAACCCCGCCCTGGCGGCGCGGTGCTTCCTGCTTTTGTCCTTCGGCGGGCCCATGACCCGGTATTTTGCCGACGGCGTGTCCGGGGCGACGCCCCTGGCCGCCATCGCAGCCGGCCGGAGCGCGGACCTTGTGCGTATCCTCACCGGTCATGCCGGCGGCGTCATCGGCTGCTCGGCCATCGCCCTGCTGCTGGGCGGTCTCTACCTGCTGATCTCCGGCGGCATCACCTGGCAGATCCCCGTCGCCACGGTCGCGGGCTTCTCGGCCTTCATGCTGCTGTTCGGCGAAAACATGACCCCCGCCCTCCTGCTGGCGCAGATCGCCGGCGGCGGCGTGCTGATGGCGGCCTTCTTCATGGCCACGGACCCGGTGACCAGTCCGGTATCCGGCCCCGGCCAGCTCATGTTCGGCGCCTGTGTGGGCATCCTCAGCGGCCTGCTGCGGCGCTTCGGCAGCTCGGCGGACTCCGTCAGCTACGCGGTGATCCTGGCCAACCTGGCTACGCCGGTGCTCGATGAGTGCATCGTGCCGAAGCCCTACGCCTTCCGCGGCCGGGAGGGGCGTCCCGAGCAGCCCGTGAAAACCTGGCTGCCCGGGACGGCGGGCGCCATCGCGGCTGTCGTCGCGGTGTGCGCGGCCCTGGCCGTCGGCGTGTCCATGCTGACCGGCAGCGTTGTCGAGCAGCGGAGACTGGCGGAAAATGCCGAAACCTATCGTGCGGTGCTGCCCGGGGCGGAGACCTTCGAGGTGCCCGATGGGGTTGCTGAAGTTCTGGATGCGCTGGACGGCGACATCTACGGGCCCTATGGCAACATCCGTATCGACGAGGTGATCACGGCGAAGGACGCCTCCGGCAACGTGCTTGGCACCGTCGTCAGCGTGACCAATCCCGACGGCCGCGACGCGCCCATCAGCCTGAGCGTCGGCATTTTGCCGGACGGCACCCTGAACGGCATCGTCTACACGGACCTGAACGAGACCCCCGGCATCGGCATGAAGGTGGCCGACGCCTCCTTCACCGAGCAGTTCAAGGGCGTCAAGGCAGACCGGCTCACCGTCGGCGGTGAGATCGACGCCGCCGCCGGCGCGACCGTCAGCTCCGAAGCCGTGGTCGATTGCGTCAACGCGGCGCTGGACTTCTGGACCGCCCATGTGGGCGCCTGAGGAGGTGGGGATGATGAATCAAAAGAAATCGCTTCTTCTGCTGCTGGCCCTGTGTCCCGCCCTGGCTGCCGCATCGACTGCCTGGGCCGGCCTGGCGCTGGGACTGCTGTCCCTGGCCCTCGTGCTGCTGAACTTCGTTTTTCATCGGGCGCTGGGCAGGCTGCTGCCGAAAAAGGCCGGCCTGATCGCCGGCCTGGTGATCGCGGCTGCCCTGACCACGCTGGCCTGCCTGCTGACGGAGGCCTATCTCCCGGGCGTCTATGCGGCGGTGCGGGAGCTGCTTCCGCTCCTGGCGGTGCAGACGGCGCTGCTGATATTGGTCTTTGCAAAGGATTTGAAGGCGATCCATGCCCCCGGCCTGTGGATCGGCTATGTGATCACGCTCTTTGTCATCGGCGCCGTGCGGGAGCTCCTGGGCGCGGGCAGCCTCTTCGGCTGTCAGCTTTTGGGCGAGGGCTTCGCGCCCATCGCCGCCATCTCCGGCGCCCCCGGGGCCTTCCTGGCCCTGGCCTTTGCGGGGATGATCGTCAATGCCCTGTGCCTGACGGGAAAGGAGGACGAATCGTGAAGGAGATTTTTGTGATCCTGCTCTCCACCGCCCTGCTGGTGCAGGCCGTTGTGCGGCGCACGGGCCCGGCTTCGGCGAAGGAGCCGAAGGCCTGGTTCCTGGCAGGCTGCGGCGTGTGGCTCGTCCTGGCGGTTTCCGCGGCGCTGACGGCGGCGCTGGATCTGCTGGTTCTCCAGCCCCTTGGCCTCGGCGCGGCGCGGCTGATCGTGATGCTGCTGCTGATCGCCCTGTGCGCTCTGGCCCTGGCGAAGCAGGATATTTGCCCCGGACTGTGCGCGCCGGAGACGGGCGGCGTGCTGCTGAGCGTTGCCGCCGGCGCCATCCTGGGCCTGAGCCTGATCGGCGCCGAGGCGGCCGCGGCTCCCGCGGCGGCCCTCAAGCTCGCGCTGATCCTGGGCGGGCTCTATGCCCTGCTGAGCTTCCTGCTGGCGGGCATCCTCAACCGGATCGACGAGCAGGCCCTGCCCGCCCCGGTGCGCGGCATCCCGGTGCTGGCCCTGTGCGCGGCGCTCATTGCCATCGCGCTCATGGGCCTGAACGGCCTGCCGTTCTGACCGGCACAAAACACAGTTTAAGACGGCGAAAGGGAACCGGAATGGTTCCCTTTCCGCTTTTTTTGCATCTTCCGGGAAAAACTGCAGATACTTTCCGGGGAGGTGGGACTGTGCTGATCTCGTTTATTCGTTCCGTGATCCTGTATCTGCTGCTGATTCTGGTGATCCGTGCCATGGGCAAGCGGCAGATCGGGCAGATGGAGGCGTCGGAATTTGTGGTGACGATGCTGATCGCGGATCTGGCCTCGGTGCCCATGCAGAACAACGCCATCTCCCTGTTTTCCGGGCTGGTGCCGATCCTGGCGGTGCTGGCCCTGGAGCTGATCCTGTCTGTGGCCAGCATCAAGCTGCTGGGCGTGCGCCGGCTGCTGTGCGGCAGGCCGGTGATCCTGGTCGAGCATGGCAGGATCTCGGCGGAAAACCTTCGACGCACCCGGGTCACCCTGGACGAGCTGACCGGCCGGCTCCGGGAGCAGGGCATCCTGGACCCTGCCACGGTGAACTATGCCATTCTGGAGACGAACGGGCAGCTTTCCGTCTTCCCGTATGCAAAATACCGCCCCGCCAGCGCCATGGACGCCGGAATCGAGGCGCGGGATGAATCGCTGCCCGTGACCGTCATCGCCGACGGCAGGATTCTGCGGGACAATCTGCGACTGACGGGCAGGGACCGAACCTGGCTGGACGGCTGCCTGCGCGCGCAAAAGTGCCGCCGGAAGGATGTGCTTCTGCTGACGGTGGACGGCAGCGGGGTTGTGCATATGCAGAGAAAGGGGACGCGGAAATGAAGCATTTGCTATGGGGGATCGGGCTGCTCGCGGCATTGCTGGCGCTGTGCCTGGGAGCATCTGCCCGCCTGTCCGCGGGCAGCCGGCAGACGGAAGCGCTGCTGATGCGCTCGGCGGAGGCGGCCCGGATGGACGAGAGGGAACAGGCGCGCGACTGGGCAGAACGGGCAAAACGCTGCTGGGATGCGCACACGCCGCTCATCGACGCGGTGTCCAGTCATGAGGAGACCGACGAGATCACCCGGGGCCTGACGGAGCTGACGGTTTATGCAGAGGCTGGACGGAAAACAGAGTTTCTCGCGCTGTGCGCCCGGCTGACTGCGCAGACCGCCCATCTGCGGCAGATGGAGCGCGCACGGTGGTATAATATTCTGGCGGCGGAGCCTTGGCTCCGCCGCTTTTTGTGTTCCGATGCTCTTTACACGGGCGGTGGATTCCTGTAAAATAAAACCAGGAGAGAACGAAGGAGCCCGAAATGCCGCGGCGGAAGCCATTCCGGTTTCTGCCTGCGGCCCGGTCGATAAAAGGAGGAAACGTATGAAAAAAAGGATTTTCTGCAACCTGCTGGTGCTGGTCCTGCTGCTGGGCATGCTCCCGGTGACGGCCCTGGCCGGCGGCGGTTCCCAGGTGATCTGGAGCGATGACTTTTCCGACAGCGAATCATGGGCAGGCTGGACGCCGATCGACGCCAACGGCGACGGCTTCGGGTTTGAATATATGACCGACCTCCTCACAGACGAGGGAGGAGGCTGCGCGGGGGCAGAAGACTTTGCGGTCTCGTCCCGCGAGCTCGGCGATGGCAACGCGTGGGGCACCTCCTCGGATGATTATCTGGTTTCCCCGGTCATCGACCTGAGCCAGGAATTTGAGGAATTTGAGCTGACCTTTGACGCGAAGATGGTGCAGGCAGAGGACGGCCCGTCGTATACCCGGACCGATTTTTATGTCATCGACGCCGGCTATCCGCTGACCGTGGAAGGCATGAAGGCCATGCCGTATCTGCGCTTCGACCAGGTGATGCCCTATCCCGACGAAGGCTGGAAGTCCTACCGCTACGATCTGACGGCCTACGCCGGGAGGAAGATCTGTCTGGTTTTCCACCATGTCGATGAATCAGCCAACCGGATCCAGCTGAAAAGTTTCCAACTCACGGAGTATGAGCGCGATTCCCACGTCGAGCGCATCTGCGTGACGAATGTGCCCGAGCCGGAGGCCGGCCTGAGCGTGTCGGATATGAGCGAATCGGACATCGTGATCCATGACAGCGACAATCTCGCCCTGGTTCCGGGCAGCCTGGAGTTTTACAGGACTGTCCATGAGCACGACGAACTGATGACCGGCGAATTTGAGGACGGCGGCGAGTATGACGTTGTCTTCCAGCTTCAGGTCAAGGACGGCGCGTTCACCTATACCGACGCCATTGGCTCTGTCAACGGCAGAAAGGCATTTGTGACGCTCGACGACAAGGGGACCCCCGGAGACAGCTCTGACGATATCATCACCGTCGATTATTACTATGGCATCCTGAATGCGCCGAAGCAGACGGTGGATCGCCTCGGCATCTCCATTACCCCGCCGGTGGGCGGGCAGATGCCGGACCTGCATCCTCTTCTGAATCGGGATTCCGTGGAGACGACAAACACCTACTGGACACAAATGAAGGCGGAGAACATCGAAGGCTGGGATCTGTATCCCGGCGAGACCTTCTCCGCGGGTACGCTCTACCGCTGCACGATGTCCCTGCAGCCCGCCGCCGGCTACTGCTTCGCCGATTCCCTTGACTGCACCATAAACGGAACGCCCCGCAGCATAGATGTGTCCGACCCCAATGGAGAAATCAAGATCTACGTGATGTTCACCGCAGTCGAGCAGACAGACTGCACCGTAAAATTCTGCACCGAGTACGGCGACACGCCCGCGCCGATCACCGGGCGCATCGGCGCGTGGATGCAGCTGCCCTACCTGACGGATCAGCCGAATGCGAAATTTGTCGGCTGGGGCTTCCAGGTGGATGCCGTCGAAAGCGACGCGATGAGCGGCAGCCTCCCCTTCACCGAATCGCGCACGCTCTATGCCATCTGGCTGGATTCCATCCCTGCGCCGGCTGTGGGCATCTGCACCTACGGCCCCGAGACCGACGTGTTCCACACGTCCGTCGTCATTGATCCCTATGCGGACTTCGCCCCCGTGGAGCAGGTGCAGTACGAGCCCGTGCTCTGGTGGACAAAGAAGGACGCGGTGGGCAAGATCAGCCAGCGCTTCCGCGGGCAGTTTGAACCGGAGCAGACGTATTACGGCCGGCTGCTGCTCGAGCCGGACGGAGACCATTATTTCGCCGAAGATGCGGCGCAGACCCTGGCGTTCTCCGGCGCTGAGCTGGACCACGCCGTTCTGGAAGGCAGGCGGATGCGCCTTGACTTCCATCTGGACGTGCCGGGCGACAAGCACCTCCAATCCGCCAGGATCTGCGTGCCCACCCGGATCCCCGGCTATCCCGTGGACGGCTCCTCGAACATCAACATGTACAGCGTGACTCCCGGCGTGAATGCGGAGCCCTCCACCGGCCTGTGGGAGCAGAAGGAGGACGTCGGCGACTATACCAAAGCCTATGTGGGCGGCCAGAAGCCCGGCGAGACGTATTACGGCGAGTTCATCCTTCGCCCCACCGGGTCTGTGATCATCAGCAAGGACATCCAGCTCACCATCGACGGTGCGTCGGAGGTCAGCCGCTATACGCGCGACGACGCGCCGGGCATCGTTTTCGTGATCTATTCCCTGGAGATCATGGATACCTACGGCTTCACCGCCGTTCGCCGCTCCACAGACGACACCTATCCCTGCGGCTACTTCTGCGCCGACTTCGAGCCCAGATGGTCGACCCTCTTTGACTTTGCCTTCGTCCCAGGCGGCGAGCACTGGATCAAGGCCCTGGCCGAGCCGGGCTATGCCTTCCTGGAATGGCGCACGGACGACGGGACGGATCAGCTGATCAGCAGGGACAACCCCTATACCTTTACGCTGGACAACAACGACTGGGATATCAAGGCGGTCTTTGCGCCGGCCCATACCGTCAGCTTCCTGAATTCCCAGGGGGATTCGCCCGCGGCCCAGACCGTGATCGACGGCGGGTGTGCCGCGGAGCCCACGGGCCTGTCGGCGAAGGACTTCACCTTCAAAGGCTGGTTCAAAGATCCCGCATGCACGGAAAAATATGACTTCTCCGAGCCCGTCACCGGGGATTTGATCCTCTACTCCGGCTGGGACTATACACCGGGCGCCGGCGTGGACAAAACTGCCCTGGAGCAGGCCATCAGCGCCGCCGAGGCGATCGATACGAGCAAATACACCGTAGAATCCGTCACGGCCCTGGGAATGGTCATCACCGGGGCAAGAATGGTGCTGTCCGCCCCCGGCGCGACCCAGGCCGACGTGAAGGCGGCGATGGACAATATAGCAGCCGCCGTTGCCGGCCTCGAGCCGAAGGATGACGCCTTCTTCTTCGACGATGTGAAGGACCCCGGCAAGTTCTATTTCAAGCCTGTCTACTGGGCCTATGAGCATACGCCGCAGATCACCAAGGGCATCGATGATACCCACTTCGGCCCGGACAAAGACTGCACCCGCGGCCAGGTTGTGACATTCCTGTGGCGCGCCGCCGGCTGCCCGGCGCCTGTCGTGACAACCTCCTCCAAGTTCACCGACGTCAAGCCCGGCGCGTTCTATGAGCTGGCCGTGGCGTGGGCCGTGGAGAAGGGGATCACGAAGGGCCAGACGGACACGACCTTCGCACCGGACGCCACCTGCACGAGAGGCCAGATCGTGACCTTCCTGTGGCGCTTCAAGGGCGAACCCGCCCCCGCGAGCACCACGACGCCGTTCACGGATGTGAACCCCGGCGGCTACTATATGAAGGCCGTGGCCTGGGCCGTGGAGGCCGAGATCACCAAGGGCCTGACCGAAACGACCTTCGGCCCGGACGCCACCTGCACCAGAGGTCAGGTCGTGACCTTCCTGCACCGTGCCACCGCGGAATAAGAGAGGACTTCTGAAGCCCGAAACAACCGCATAAAAAACAGCCGGGGCTGCAAACGCAGCCCCGGCATTTTTTCTTTGAGAACATGACGCACGTTCACCGTGGCAGATCCGGAAAAGGACAGACCGCCCATCGCCGCGCAGTGCAGCGATGGGCGGTCCGCCAGTGTCAAATTGTTAAAGAATCAAGATCATCCATCAGCATCAGCCAAGAGAGGCGTTGTACTTATCAATGACCTGTTTTGCGTAGGTTTCAAGCTGCGCTCTGAGTTGTTCCTCTGTTGTCTTCTCGTCTTCCGGGCTTTGTGTATCGCTGTCATAGAATGCGTTAAAGCGATAGAATACTTCGCCGATGTCAAACGACAGATACACCCCATGGTAATCCGGGTCGTTATCTTCTTGCCTTTTTTCAGAAATCACGTCGTACGCAACGCCTTTGTATTCCTGTGTGCCTTTGCATGGCGTCTCACCTTTCACTGCACAGTACAAGTTATAATACACGGTAATATCGCCTCTGTTTTCCGACTTAAAGATGCAATATGTCTCCGGTTTTGCGAAGCGGGTTCGCCCGTCCATAAGAATTGTGTAACTGAGTGTCGGAATATCGTCTTCATCCGGCAGAAAGACGTCTTCGGAGTCCTTAAACACCGTAGAAAGCTCGTCATAGGATTCAACGTCTTTTGTGAAAGAATGATATACCGGCCAGGTGATGAAAGCGTCAACCAGGATAAACAATACAACTGCAGCGGGAACCGCGATAAGAATCGTCTTCAAGATTTTCTTCCATCGTTTCATAGTTTCACCCTCCACTCATTTGAACGCTTTTAACACAGGGAACGGTTCTATGTCTTTGCGTCTCAAGACAGAGAACCGTTCCCCGTCCTTCGTCCTTTATTCTGTGTTATGTGTTAGGCGTTCTGTGTTATCCCGCCCCGCCTTTATCGATTCATGGCGTTATTGAGCAGCGTATACAATGATTATACGTTCATACCGCTTTTCTGTCAATTAAAAACTTGGGAGAATGTTTTTGGTAGACGGAGCTGCTGATTTCCGCCGCCGGGCAGGCGAAGGGCCATGGGCGCGCATATGTTTCGCCGAAAGCGGCATACTGTTCCCGAGGTGGAAGATATGCAGATGTCAAAGAGGGAATACCAAGATTATGTAAACTCCATAGCGCCGAAATCACCCATATGGAAGAACACGGCCCTGGCGTTTTTGGTGGGCGGGGCGATCTGCGTCCTGGGCCAGCTGATCCAGAACGGTTTCTCCGCCCTGGGGCTGAGCAAAACCGACGCGGGGACCATGACGGCGATCTCGCTGGTGGCGCTCAGCGCCCTGGCCACGGGGCTGAGCCTCTATGACGACCTGGCCAAACACGCCGGAGCGGGGACCCTGGTGCCCATCACGGGCTTCGCCAACGCCATTGCCGCCCCCGCCGTGGAATTCCGCACGGAGGGCATCATCCCGGGCAGCTGCGTGAAGATGTTCTCGATTGCCGGACCGGTGATCGTCATGGGGCTGAGCGCCAGCGTGATCTATGGCGCCGTGTACTGGCTTTGGACCGCCGCTTTTTGAAAAAAACTCTCCGGAACGCCGCAATTCCGGGGAGTTTTTCTCTGTCGGATTGGAACAATTGCAAAAAAACGGGAAAAACTCAAAAAATGGATTGACCAAACGGAAAAAATCCGCTATAATATCCCGTGCACGGCCTGTTACAGGCTTCGTGCGCCCATTTTGACTCGCTGCGGCCGTTACGGCTGTTGAGCATATTATTACAGGAGGTGTACCAAATGAAACGTACCTACCAGCCCAAGAAGCGCCAGAGATCCAAGGTGCACGGTTTCAGAAAGAGAATGGCTACGTCCAACGGACGCAAGGTTCTTGCCCGCCGTCGTGCGAAGGGCAGAGCGAAGCTCTCCGCCTGATCCCGCCCCGGTACCCACACCGCCAAATGAGATCGTTTCAGGGTGAATAGAGCCTCTCTATTCGCCCTATCGTTTTATGGACGACCCGTATTATGCCATGTGCAAGGAGCGAGGCACTTGAAATTTTCCAGATCCCTGAAGCTGAACCATGTGTTCCGGCGGCTTTATTCCAAAGGCAGCTGCGTTGCAGGGCGCTATCTGGTGCTCTACTGCAAGCGCAACGGCTCCGATGAGAACCGTGTCGGCATCACCGTCAGCAAAAAGCTCGGCGGCGCCGTGGTGCGCAACCGGGCCCGCCGCCGCCTGCGCGAATGCTACCGCCTCAACGAGGCCCGGCTCCGTCCCGGCTATGACATCGTCATCGCCGCCAGAAGCCGATGCCTGAGCGCGCCCTTTGCCGTCCTGGAGGCCTCCTTCCTCTCCGCCTGCAGCTCGCTGGGCCTGACCCGGGAGCCGGAGGACAGAACATGAAACGAATTTTTCTTGCACTGATCCGATTCTATCAGAAACGCATCTCACCGGGCCTGCCCGCCCGCTGCCGATATACCCCCACCTGCTCCCAGTATGCCCTCGAGGCCATCGAGCGCTACGGGGCCCTGCGCGGCGGCTGGCTGGCGCTCAAGCGGTTTTTGCGGTGCCATCCATTCAGCAAACGGGACTTCTACGATCCGGTCCCGTGACGACCGTTCCGGTCGCCTGTCCGCAAGAAGACCAACGCCGGTTTTCCGGCACCCAACGAAGGAGATACTATGATTTTAGCGTTCAGCCCGATGGACATCATCAAGGTCCCATTCGGCTACATCATGGAGTGGCTGTATCAGCTCACCTCCAACTACGGCGTTTCGCTGATCCTTTTCTCTCTGATCGTCAAGCTCATTCTTCTCTACCCCAGCGCCAAGGGCAAGAAGGGTATGATGAAGATGACCCGCCTCAACCCCCAGCTCAAGAAGCTGGAGGCCAAGTACGGCGATGATAAGAAGGCCTATCAGGACGCCATGGTGGCCCTTTACAAGGCCGAGGGCGTCAAGCCCACCGGCGGCTGCCTGTGGAGCCTGCTGCCCCTGCTGCTGCTGTTCCCCCTGTACGCGGTGGTCCGGCAGCCCCTGACCTACCTGCTGCATCTGAACGCCGACCAGGTCGCCAAGATCATCGAGATCCTCAAGAACGGCGGCGTCGCCCTGGGCGAGAGCAGCCGCTCCGCCTTCTACCAGCAGATGGTGGCCGCCAGCCACATCCCCGAATTTGCCGAGCAGATCCGCGCCGCCCTGCCCGGCATCTCCGAGACCGCCCTGAAGGGCGTCAACTTCAGCTTCCTGGGCCTGGACCTCAGCGCCACGCCCAACTTCCGCATCTGGAATCTCGAGGCCTATGACTGGGCCCATATCGGCCTGTTCCTGCTGCCGCTGTTCTCTGCGCTGATCCAGCTGCTGGCGTCTCTGGCCACCCAGAAGCTGAACAATTCCGTCATCACCAATGAGAAGGGCGAGCGCGACAAGTCCGCCGACGCCGTCAACAACACCGCCAAGAGCATGCTCTATATGGGCCCCTTGATGTCGCTGTGGATCGGCTTCATCATGCCCGCCGCCCTGTCCATCTACTGGATCGCCCAGGGCGTGTTCAGCTCCCTGCAGGAGGCCGTTCTCACCAAGATCTTCCGCAAGGGCTTTGATGAAGAGGACGCCGTCAAGCAGGAGGCCGCGCTGCAGCGCGCCATCGAAGAGGCGGAGAAGGAGCGCATCCGCGCCCAGCGCCGGGCCGAGAATCCCGACGGCATCACCGAGAACACCAGCAAGAAAAAGCAGCGCCTGCAGCAGCGCGAGGAAGCGGCTGCCGCCGCCCGCGAATACGCCGCCAGGCAGCGCGCCGCCCAGGGTCTGGCGCCGGAGGAAGAGGATCTGCCTCTGTCCGGCATTGCCGACCGCCCCTTCTGCAAGGGCCGCGCTTATAAACCCGATCGTTACGGCCGCAACACCTTCGACGCCGGCCGAGATTCATGCGAGGATTAATTGATTATGGAAAGAACTTATATTGCAACCGGGAAGACCATTGATCTGGCCATCCAGGCGGCGCTCGAGGCCCTGAGCATGGACCGCGACAGCGTCAGCGTGGAGGTGCTGGAGAATGCAAAATCCGGATTCCTGGGCATCGGCGCGTCCCCTGCCAAGGTGAAGGTGACCTACGAGGTCCCCGACGAGACCAACAAGGCCTCCGCGGCCCTGTCCTCCGCGTCCCGTTCCAAGCCCAAGAAGGAAAAGCCCCAGGCGCCCGCCGCCAAGGTGGTGGATCTGCCCAAGGCCGAAAAGCCCAGAGTCACCGCGCCCCTGCCCGTGGCCGAGGCACCCAAGGCGGAGAAGCCCCGCCGCGACCGCCGCGAAAAGAACCGCGCCAAGGACGAGCCCAGGGCCCCGAAGCAGGAAAAGCCCCGCCAGGAGAAGCCCAAGGCCGAGCCGAAGGAATACGCCCCCGCTGCCCCCGGCTCCATGGAGGAGCGCATCGAGCAGTTCATTCAGGGCCTGCTCGGTCACATGGGCTCCGACGCCGTGCCCCACTGCGTCAAGACCGATGAGGACAGCTACCTCGTCGAGCTGGTGGGCGACAACCTGGGCATGCTGATCGGCCGCCGGGGCGAGACCCTGGATGCCATCCAGCACCTGACCAACTACACCATCAACCGCGACGCCTCCAAGCGCTCGCGCATCAACGTGGACGCCGAATCCTACCGCGCCAAGCGGGAGGAGAGCCTGCGCCGCCACGCCCGCAAGGTGGCGGGCAAGGTCGTGCGTTATCGCCGCAACATCACCCTGGAGCCCATGAACGCCTACGAGCGCCATGTGATCCACGCCACGCTGCAGGATACCGACGACATCTCCACCTTCTCCACCGGCACCGAGCCCAACCGCCGCGTGGTGGTCTCCTACAACCGCTACAAGAACGCGGATCAGGAGAAGAACTGAACATGAAAAACAGCCGCCGACCAGGCGGCTGTTTTTTTGCGCATGTAACCGGGACGGCGTTCGTTTAAAAACAAAGGCGCCGTTTTCGTTTGACAACGGAACAATATGAACATATAATCATTCATAGGCATCGCCCGATCAAAAGACTGACCGGAGTCAGCTGGATGATCATACGCAGGATCGTGGAAAAGTTAAACAACACAGAGAACCGTCCCCTGTGTTAAAATGATTTAACAGTAATTACAGTTGCTTAAGAACGTTAATTCTTAGCAATAACTGAATAAAAGAAAGGATTTATTGACATGTTGCGTTTCAAAAAAACGACTATGATGATACTTTCAGTTTTTTTGATGTTGATTCTGTCTGCTTGTGACCCAGTTTTGCCCCAAATGTATCATTTTCAAAAAAGTGAGCTGGAAAACAAAATTGTAAAAATCGAAGTAATTCATTATCAAAACGAAGCGCAAAAACGATTCAAGTCTTTTGATTCCGATCATTCCTCAAAGCTAAAACCGTATGATAATTCGAACGAGATCATTCTGGAAGAACTGCCGGCAGACCGCATACCCTCTTTTTTGGATCGCCTGTCTGAAGCAGATATTTTGCCAAAATACAATTTCTTTGACTCTCCGAAATGCGTATGTATAAAGCTGACTTATAGTGACGGACGCTATATGATTTTAAACTGCAGCAACGGATTTGCTGGCTATATCGGAACATATTCAAGTGACGGTGAGGTTTTTGAGTTCTATGGTGCATTTAGCCAATACGAAGATTTTTCGAATTTGCTAAGTTTTATTTCTGATTCTCCCATAAGCGAATAACACAGAGGACGGTTCTCTGTGTTACGGCGAACAAACGATATAACACACAGAACCGTCCCCCGTCTTTTAACCCTTCTGTATATTATTGGGGAAAGGTCAATATAGACAATTGTTCTGCAAGTATTGGCTTATATACTTCGGCAACTAATGCGTCCTCTGTAAATGATCTTTTAGGAACGTCTTATTCAATAGGTGCTTCAGTTGCAGATGAATTAGCAGTGGGTGGCTCTTATGACTTTTGCGATAAGTACAAAGGAGGAACATTATACCTTGGAATGGGTGGTGGAAAAAGCTTTGATGTAACCTCAGGAGAAACATTAGATGTTTGGCATGGTAATATATATGATATTGTAGATGGGTGGTGTGATGATATTCTTGAATGGGATTAAAATACTTCGATCTTTCTTATTGACATTGTCCTGTATTATGTACACGTTTTCTTTGGTATTACCTTGCAAAGCTACACTGGTTACAGAGAAATACAAGGAGGTTCCTCAGAGTGCAATGGAGACATTTCTAGATGAAATTAATTTTCAGGTGATAAAAGAAAGACCTTTAAACGGTACGATGGATTGCTTTGCCCTCAACAAAGATCAGTATTATGCAATTGGATACTATCACAGCGTTAATTTGAACAAAAATGTTGTTGCGGTCTACAATAAAGATAATACATTTCTTTACAGTCTAACTTTTGGCGGTTCTGGGGCATTTGATATCAAGTGGGAAAATGACAACTTGATGATTCTGCTATACAGAGAAGATAAAATAATCGCAATAACCACGGACGGTCAATTGAAATCGTTATACGATACAAGCGAATATAAAGCGCAACTTCCACAGACAGATTTTGATGGTAGAATCAACAAGATCGGAAAAGCGAAAGTGTTTGAACAAAATGGGTATTCTTACCGTGTTTCCTCAACAATGGTCGAGCGCACGGATCCTGACGGAACCAGTATAATAATTTATAAGGCACCTGCAATCTTGGGCTGGATTCCAATTATTTTTATTATCTTGTTCGTGGTGTTTTGGTTTGGTTTTATGTTTTATAAAATCAAGAATCTTGGCAAAGTATAGTATTCTCTAACACAGGGGACGATTCTATGTGTTTACCCTCGAAAACAGAAAACGCTTCTCTGTCCTGAAGGGAAAGCCATTATTTGACCATTTCATTCCACCGGGATTCGGCGGGCGGGGATATCCCCCGCCCGCCGATGAGAAGTATTGACGCGAAAACTGACATGACAACCCGCCCGGACTGCATCACGCAGCACCGGGCGGGTTTCTTTTATGCGGTTGTTTCGGGATTCAGAATCGTTCGCTTATTCCGCTGCAGCGCGGTGCAGGAAGGTCACGACCTGGCCTCTCGTGCAGGTGGCGTCCGGACCGAAGGTGGTGTCGCTCAGGCCCTTGGTGACGCCTTCCTCCACGGCCCAGGCCACGGCGTTCATGTAGTAGCCGCTGGGGTTCACATCCGTGAACGGGGTCTGCGTGCTCATGGGCTCCGGCTCGCCGGCGGCGCGCCACAGGAAGGTCACGATCTGGCCTCTGGTGCAGGTGGCGTCCGGGCCGAAGGTCGTGTCGGTCAGACCCTTCGTGATCCCCTTCTCCACGGCCCAGGCCACGGCCTTCTCATAGAAGGCGCCGGGCTTGAGGTCGGTGAACGGGGTCTGCGTGCTCATGGGCTCCGGCTCGCCGGCGGCGCGCCACAGGAAGGTCACCACGTGGCCTCTGGTGCAGGGATTTTCGGGGCCGAAGTGGGTCTCGTCGATACCGTTGGTGATCTGCGGCGTATGCCCATAGGCCCAGTAGACCGCGTCATAGTAGAACTTTCCGGGATCCTTGACGTCCTCGAACAGGAAGCCGTCGGACGTTTCCTCCAATGCTTCGATGGCGGCCTTGACCGCCTTTTCGGCGTCGTCGACCTGCTGCTGGGCGGCGTCGTCAGGCAGGGCCCTGGCGGCCTCCAGGGCTTCCTCCAGGGCGGCGTAGGATTCGGGCGTGTAGTCAGCCTCCTTCAAAGCCTCGGCGTCGGCGACCGCCTTTTCAAGCGCCGTCCTGTCCACGGGCGGCACATAGTCCGGATCGGCGGCGCCGCAGCGGGCGCAAATGCCGTCGGCAAAACTGTGCCCTAACGCGGCTGTTTCATCGGCGGTGTAGCTGTCGCCGCATTTTGCGCAGGTATAGGTGGTGAAGCCGGGCTCCGTGCAGGTGGGCGCGGTCACGGCGGCTTTGTAGTCGTGGCCGCAGCCGCCGGGGTCCGCCGCCTCCGGGGGATCGGCCGTCTTGCGCTCCGTGGCCCCGCAGGCGCAGGTATAGATCGTTACGCCGGGTTCTTCGGAGGCTTTGCCGCCGTCCCAATCGTGGGCAAAGGCGTTGCTGTGATGGATGCTGAGTTCATTGGCCGCCGCGGTGGTGCAGGCGACGGAGGTCATCTCCGGGGAGGACCAGAACAGGTAGCTGATATTTCGCACCAGCTGCTCGCTGCGCACGACGCGGCCGTCATAGCTGACATTGACCACGGTGCCCGCGCTGCGGCGGGTGGAGTCGGTATAGTATTTCTGGCTGGCGGAGGAGGGACGCTCGCTCATGCCCGCCGAGCCCGCGCCGAACACCGTCGCGCCTTGGACAAGGATGCCGCCGTCGGCGTCGAGGGGGGAGTTGTCGCCGCCGGCGCCCATGGACAGCACGGTGAAATCGCCGCCGTACAGGTTGAGCGCGCCGTTGGAGTCCAGACCGTCGCCCTTGCAGTCCACGTACCATTCGCCGCCGTAGAAATTGATCGAATGGTCCCCGGAGGCTCCGCCGCCGGGCCCGCCGCCGGGTCCGCCGGGACGCCATCCACCGCCGGGTCCGAAGGGATCGGCGCCGTTGGCGCTGCCGCCGGCGGCGTTCATGCCGTCGTCGTCGGCGACGATATAGTATTTGCCGGAATATGCGTCGATTTTGCTGCCCTCCAGGCCTTCATAGCTCGCGCGGATGGTGATCTCCGGGTCGCGCTCAAAGCCGCCCTCTGTGCCGAGGGTCAGGGCAGCCTCCGCGTGGACGCCGTCGTCGCCGGTGCAGATCTCGAAGGTGCCGAAGGTGATGGAAACGTCCCCGTCGGAATGGATGGCGTCGTCGGCGGTATCAAGCAGGAAGACGCCGCCAGAGATGGTGATGCTGCTGGCCGAGTCCTCGGCCGCGCCGTCGGAGGCTTTCAGCCCCTTGCAGCTCATGGCGTCGGAATTGAACGAGCGGCTTTGACAGCCGTCCAGGGTCCGGATGTCGAAGCTGCCGCCGGTGACGGTCAGATCCGTTTTTGCGTGGATCCCGTCGCCCTGGGCGCGGATGGTCAGTTCGCCGCCGCGGATGGTGACGGCGCCTGCGGACGCGGCGTCGGTCTCGTCCGGCTCGGATTTGAGGCCGTCGCCGTCGGCGGTGAGATTCAGCGTGCCCGCATTGATCTCCACGCTGCCGTCGAAGGCGACGGCGTTGTTTGCCGCCTGCACGTTCAGGCAGCCGCCGTCGACAACCAGGGCGCTCTGCGCGGCGCCCTTCAGGCCGTTCTTGGCGTTGCCCGCAGCGTTGAGGGTGCCGTCGCCGGAGACCGTCAGCGAGCCGCCGCTTTTGACCTTGATGCAGGCGCCCTCAAAGTCGGCGTTCGTGTCCTCCGTGGAGGCGTCCTCATTGTCCGTCAGGGTACTTTCGCCCTCCAGCGTCAGAAGGACGCTGCTCTCTTTTTTCACCACGATGGGCGCCGTGACCGCGGATGTCAGGTTCAGATCGTCCAGAATCAGCGTCACGTTGCGCAGCCCCTTGCTGACAATGACGCTGCCCTCGGCGCATTGGCCGGAGATCCGATAGGTACCCGCGGCGGTGATCGTCAGCGTCGTGCCGCTGAGGGTATAACCGGCGCCGGGGGCCGTCTCGGTGATCGCGTTGTCGGAGAAGGTCAGCGCCGCCGTCTGCCCCGCATCGGCCCGGGCCTCCGGCCGGGGAAGCAGTACCGCCAGCAGAAGCAGAGCAAGCGCAAGACAGATCCATTTCCTGAGCTTCATATTGCAGCCCTCCCGTTGAGAATCATTTGACCGATTCGTCACTTTACCGAAAGCATAACACAGTTTTCTTAAAAATACCTTAAAAAATGAAGTATCTCCTTCATGTGCTGCAAAAAAAGCCGCGGCGCAGCTGCCGGCGGGAACTATGCGTTTTTCAAATGGTTGCGGGAACTGCGCCGCTTTTGATGCGGAAAACAGGACGAAAAATTCGGAACAATTCCAAAGATCCCGCGATTTCCAAAGGATTCATACCAGAATGCGTCCGGCGCGTTCTGTGCGGCCGTTCAGAGGGTCCGGGGAGCCATTATGGAAGGCTTGCAAGCCATGCACAAATTGCCTAAAAGGCATTTTTTGCCGTCAAATAAATCTTTGCAGTTTCCCGTATTGACTTTAATTCAGTTTGATTATATGATAAGTACGAACATTTAGGAAAATCGAATGAAAGATACCGAAACAAAAATTGCAGAATCGCCTGAGAAAGGAACGATTTTTATGGGAAAATATTTCGGAACTGACGGCTTCCGCGGCAAGGCCGGCACCGTGCTGACTGCAGAGCATGCATTCAAGACGGGCCGTTTCCTGGGCTGGTATTTCAGCCGCGGCGGTCAGAACGCAAAGATCGTCATCGGCAAGGACACCCGCCGCTCCTCCTATATGTATGAAAGCGCCTTGGCCGCAGGCATCACCTCCTCCGGCTCCGACGCTTATCTTCTGCACGTCACCACCACCCCCTGCGTCAGCTTCATCACCCGCACGGAGAATTTCAACTGCGGCGTCATGATCTCCGCCAGCCATAACCCCTATTACGACAACGGCATCAAGCTGCTCAACGCCATCGGCGAAAAGATGGACGACGACTTCCTCGATGAGCTGGAGAGCTACATCGACGGCGACGCGGGGGAGATCCCCTGGGCCACCGACGACCGCATCGGCCGCACCATCGACTTCTATTCCGGCCGCAACCGCTATATCGGCTTCCTCACCAGCCTGGCCACCCGCTCCTTTGAGAACCAAAAGGTGGCCCTGGACTGCGCCAACGGCAGCGCCTGGATGATCGGCCGGGCCGTGTTCGACGCCCTGGGCGCCAAGACTTACGTGCTGAACAACACCCCCGACGGCGTCAACATCAACACCGGCTGCGGCTCCACCCACATCGAGGGTCTGCAGGACTATGTCCGCGAAAACACCCTGAACGTGGGCTTCGCCTTCGACGGCGACGCCGACCGCTGCCTGGCCGTGGACGAATACGGCAACGTGGTCAACGGCGACAAGATCATGTATATCTGCGCCAAGTACCTCAAGGACCGGGGCCAGCTCCCCTCCAACACCGTCGTGACCACCGTCATGTCCAACTTCGGCCTGTACAAGGCCCTGGACAAGGCGGAGATCAACTATGAAAAGACCGCCGTGGGCGACCGCTTCGTCTATGAGAACATGAAGGCCAACGGCCATCTGATCGGCGGCGAGCAGTCCGGCCACATCATCTTCCGCAAGTTCGCCCACACCGGCGACGGCCTCATCACCGCCATCATGCTCATGGGCGTCATGATCGACACCAATCTGCCCCTGTCGGTGCTGGCAGGCCAGGTCACCATGTATCCCCAGGTGCTCAAGAACGTGGTGGTGGACGACAAGGACGGCACCCTGGCCGATCCCGCGGTCCAGGCGGCGGTGGATGCCTGCACGGAGCGTCTGGGCGACAACGGCCGCGTGCTGCTGCGCAAGAGCGGCACGGAGCCGGTGCTGCGCGTCATGGCCGAGGCCGACACCTTCGAGGCCTGTGAGGAAAACGTCAACGCCATCATCGACGCCATGGCCGCGTCGAAACATCTGATCGAGGTGAAAAAATAATGTATACCATTCAGGATCTCTATGATCTGACCCATACCCTGGCAGCGGACTACCTGGCCGGCTTCACCTATCCCTGGGAAGCCCTGGCGGGCATCTCCGACCTGATCCGGGCCCTGGGCGCCAAGCTGCCCGAGGAGGAGTTCGACCGCGTCGGCGAGGACGTTTGGATCGCCAAGGACGCCACCGTCTTCCCCTCGGCCTACATCCACGGCCCCTGCATCATCGGCCACAAGACCGAGGTGCGCCAGTGCGCCTTCGTCCGCGGCAGCGCCCTGGTGGGCGACAACTGCGTGGTGGGCAACTCCACCGAGCTCAAGAACGTCATCCTGTTCGATAACGTCCAGGTGCCCCACTATAATTACGTGGGCGATTCCATCCTGGGCTACAAGGCCCACATGGGCGCGGGCTCTCTGACCTCCAACGTCAAGTCCGACAAGCTCCTCGTGGTCATCCACAACGGCGACGAGCAGATCGAAACCGGCCGCAAAAAGGTCGGCGCCATGGTGGGCGACCGGGTCGAGGTGGGCTGCAACAGCGTGCTGAATCCCGGCACCGTCGTGGGCCGCGACTCCAACATCTATCCGCTGTCCTGCGTCCGCGGCGTCGTGCCCGCCAACAGCATCTACAAGCAGCGGGACAACATCGCCGACAAATATTGATACTAAAAATCAATTAAAAAGTTTAATTGATTTTTGCTGTGCCGTGCACAGGCTTTTCAGCGCAAAGCGCTGAAAAGACGTCTCATGCGGACTTCGACGCGCCGATGGCGCTATCAAATGCTTTTAAAGCATTTGATCGAAGTCTGGTATGAGCCGGCCTCAACTACGATATACTTTTTTGTATATAAATTCATTGAAAAGGGAAGTGCCAACCATGCGTGTGATCATCGCAGAAAATTACGAAAAGGCCAGCGCCATCGCCGCTGACATCATCGAAGCCATCGTCCGGGAGAACCCGGAGTGCACCCTCGGCCTCGCCACCGGCTCCAGCCCCGTCGGCATGTACCGGGAGCTGGCGCGCCGCTGCGCCGAAGAGGGCCTGGATTTCTCCAAGGTCCATTCCGTCAATCTGGATGAGTATGTCGGCCTGGAGCCCACCCACGATCAGAGCTACCGCTACTTCATGAACGACAATCTCTTCGACCATATCAACATCGACAAGGCCAACACCTATGTGGCCAAGGGCGTCGGCGACGTCGAGGCCAACCTGGCCGAGTTCAACGCCGTGCTGGACAAGGCTGACATTGCCGTGCAGGTCCTGGGCGTCGGCCCCGACGGCCATCTGGGCTTCAACGAGCCCGGCGACACCCTGTACGACGGCGCCCACAAGGAGGTCCTGGACCCCTCCACCATCGACGCCAACCAGCGCTTCTTCGCCAGCCGCGACGATGTGCCCCGCTATGCCGTCACCATGGGCATGGGCAACATCATGCGCGCGCAGAAGCTCCTGATGATCGTTGCCGGCAACAAGCAGGACGCCATGCGCAAGCTGCTGATCGAGGACAAGATCGATCCCCATTGCCCCGCCACCTTCATGCGCATGCACCGCGACGCCACCGTCATCCTGGAAAAGGCTCTGGCCGACGAGATCGGCTACAAGGGCTGATCGGACGCCCGCCGCAGCAGATCCCAATAAACAGCAAACCCCCGGCCTCGGCCGGGGGTTTTTGTTTGTCAGAGCGCCAAAGCCTTCTCCCTGCATAACTGCTGAATTAGTCGTATACGGCAGCCTGTTTCGTCGGCCTCCTCGGGGAGGGGGCTGTCAGCGAAGCTGACTGGGGGAGAATGCCGTACACCGACCATGTACGGGACAAAATCGGTGCAACGCAGAATCAAACCGCTCGCTGTGCCCCCTCAGTCTCCGCCTTCGGCGAAGACAGCGCTCTCCCGGAGGGAGCCAAGGGCGTGCCGCAAATATGAGGGCAGCTTCAGATTGTTTTGTCTATTCTGCCTCCGGCGGCCCCATTTCTTGTCCCGTCAAGAAATGGGGGAAAGAAACGGCCGGGGGAAGATTCCGATTTCTTCCCCCGGACCCCTATTTGAAACGGCGCAAGGGGCGTGTCCCCTTGCGAATCCCCCCGGCTCAGAGTATTTCCACTTTCTGCCACAGAATTACCCTTTTCGCTCAATTCTCCTCAATCAGGCTTTTCTCCATGGGGATGCCGTACCGTTCTGCCACTGCTGTGACAAAGGGTTCTGTGCGCTCGTTGATCGGAACGGCGATCCGATTTGGATTGGAAAAAATATACCCGAACGGCTCCATCGCCTGGCATCGGATCAGCGCGTTCTCCCGCCCCTTGACGAACACATAGCAGTCCACGGGCGGAATATATATGCCGGGGCCCTTCGATTCTTCGATTTTTGTGATTTGGATTACGGATACCTCCGCCCAGGAAAAGGAGCGGCGCATTTTTTTGCTCGTCGATTCGGTCTGTATTCCGGATTCTGACAGCACAAACCGCGCATTTGACTCATAGCCGAATCGTCTGTAGAAAACCATGAAAACCGCAAAGAAAACAAGCATCAACAGGGGAAGGAGCTGAATCGGGCCGAGAAAAAACGCGGATACAAAGATGACTAAAAGACAGAGAACAAGCAGGATATGCCCTGTTTTTCTTCGCTTACGCGCTTCCTCACGTAATTGGCCGTTCAGATAACAATAGCCGGTTACTTTTTCATCGTTCATGCCCCTGCCTCCTTCCGGAAAACCGCCTGTCCACATTGTACCATAGCTGCCATCCGCGGTCAATGAAAAGCAGGAAACCGTTCGCGCCGACCGCCCCCTCGCCCGCCCTCTAAAATAATTCGGACGCACCGTAAAAATGCGGAAAAGAGGCGGGGACGGACGTAAAAAACCCGTCCCGCTTTTTGTGTCGCTTTCACAAAAAACAAATCAGGGGTTGGGTTTATATCGCTTTTTCGGGAAAAATCTGCTATAAATGAATCAGAATCAACTCCAAATGAAAGGAGCGAAGAACTGTGAAAAGAACCATCCTGCGGCGGACGCTGGCCCTTGCCCTGTGCCTGGCGATGCTCGCGTCCGTCATGCCCGCGATCTCAGCCGCCGACTACGACGGCTGGACCTCGTTCACGGCGGATTTCTCCCAGCAGGACCACGAGATTTGCCACATGGCCATGGGCTGCCTCTACGGCATCGGCGAGGAGGACGTGCCCACCTCCAACCTGCTCACCCCCATCCGGCCCTATACCTTCGAGCAGAAGGCCCCGGACGGTCTGCAGCATCCCAATGCCGACGCCGTGCTGACCGCCAAGACCTTCCTGGAGTCCGGCGGCAGATGGATCGAGGTGGGCTGCCCGGACATCAAGGCCAACTGGTACTATGAGGAGAGCCCCTTCCAGAGCGCCGCCAACTACGCCCTGTACAAGCGGCAGCTCCGCGAAATGGCGGAAAAATGCGTCGAGGCAGGCCTGTCCGGCCACTGCGTGTACAACATCTTCAACGAGACCGACGACGGCTCCAATACCTGGAACGTGGCCAACGACGTGTGGTTCGCCGCCTGGAAGGATTTCGTCGAGACCATCCGCGCGGTGGATCCCCTGGCCCGGTTCTCCGGCCCCGGCTTCGCCAATCACAATATGAATTTCCTGCGGGCGTGGATCCCCTGGTGCATCGAGAACGACTGCGCCCCCTTCCAGGTGACCCTGCACTGCCTGACCGACGGCCGCTACAACTCCATGGACTCCGACATCGCCACCGTGCGCAGCATCTGCGACCAGGCCGGCCTGCAGGATTATGAGATCTGCGCCAACGAGTACGCCCATCATCAGAATCTGGGCAATCCCGCGGGCCTGATCAAGTACGTCGCCACCCTGGAGGACAACCGCGCCAGCGGCTGCCTGGCCTACTGGCACGTGGGCAACGCCCTGGACGACCTGGCCGCCGACGCCAACGAGCCCAACGGCGCCTGGTGGATGTACAAGATGTACGCCGACATGTCCGGCAAGACCGTCAAGTGCAGCACCTCCACCTCCAAGATGAACCTCTACGGCCTGGCCTCCATCGACGAGGGCAAAAAGACCGCCTATGCCCTGTTCGGCGGCGATCACCAGGGCGATGAAGTCCTGTACATGAAGGGCCTGAACAAGACCGAGGCATTCGCAGAGAGCAAGTTCGCCCTGGTCACCCTGCGAACCACCGCCTATTCCGGCACCTACGGCCCCTCCCTTGGCCCGGATCTGGTCTATCGCCGCGTGCTGCCCATCGTGGACGGCACGGTCTCCATCCCCGCCGAGGGCGCCCTGGCGACGAACGTCTTCTACGCCACCGCCATCCCCGTGGAGAAGGACAGCGATCCCGCCGAGGTCGAAGGCCCCTGGAGAGCCGTCTATGAGGGCGAAGCCGCCCAGCGGGCCGGCGGCGCTTCCACCGTCAGCTCCAACACCAACTATCCCGCCTCCGGCGGCTCCCTGGCGAGTCTGCCCAATACCGGCGCGAGCCTGACCTTCAGCGTCAGCGTGCCCAAGGAGAGCTTCTACGAGCTGCGCTTCGTCTACGGCATGGACACCGGCTCCAACCCCAACAACATGAACAGCCACGCCCCCCGCATGGGCAAGCTGGACGTGACCATCGACGGCGACGAGGAAAACGTGGAAACCATCGTCCTGGACAACACCCTGCAGCAGCTCACCTGCGACAACGTGACGCTTCCGCTCAACCCCATCCTGACCGAGGGCCAGCACACCATCAAGATCCAGCCCAACGCCGAATCCGCCGGCTTCCCCATCGTCGACTGCCTCTATGTCACGGAGAAGAATGTGCCCACGGCGGAGAGCGAGGATCGGGTCTTTGAGGCAGAGGAGGCCAGCTTCAACGTCCTGGGCGGTCTCAAGTCCAGCCCCGTGCGCATCGAGCGCGCCAAGGAGGGCTTCCAGGGCCCCGGCTACGTGACGGGCCTCGGCATGAAGGTCCATCAGGGCGCGGGCATCCGCTTCGCGGTGTGCGTCAAGGACAACGGCTACTACAACCTGACCCTGCGCTACCGGAGCCAGACCGATGAGACCGTCGGCCTCTACCTGCGCAACACCGCCCTGTCCCTCTATCACAAGGTCAAGGACGTCACGATCCCCGCCAGCGACGAATGGGCGACCATCGACGCCATGCTCTATCTGGAAAAGGGCATGAATCTCGTCGATCTGGACGCCTCCTCCAACGATCTGCAGCTTGACAATATCACCGTGCGCGCCAACGTCACCGCCGGCTCCAACACCACCACCGTGCAGGCCGAGGACTGCGAGCTCACCGGCGCCGTCGAGACGGCCCGGAGCGACTATGCTTCCGGCGGGACCTACGTGAAGGGCATGGCGGGCAGCGCCGACGCATCCAACAAGCTCACGCTCAAGGTCACCCCGATGCTTTATGGCTTCCTGCCCCTCGGCGCCGGGAAATATCAGCTGGACATCTACTATTCCGACAATGAGCTCTTCGGCAACCACGGCACCAACGTTGCCCTGGTGGACCGCTACTTCACCATGTCCGTCAACGGCGGACGGCCGCAGAACATCTGCTTCCGCAACACCTATTCCGGCGACTGCTTCCGCGTCAAGACCGTGACGGTGGAGCTTCAGGCGGGCGAGAACGTCATCGAATTCTGGAACGACGACTCCCGCGAGTACCGCCGCAGCCAGGGCGGCACGATCGTGCTGAAGAACTACGCGCCGAACGTGGATAAATTCGCCGTCAGCCCCGTTACCACGCCCCTGGCCTTCGCCGAGCATGAACACGAGACCGTCCTCCGGGACTACAAGGCGCCCACCTGCATCAGCCCCGGCTTCAGCGGCGACAAGGTCTGCAAGCTCTGCGGCGCCACCGTGGAGACCGGCACAGAGATCCCGGCCAAGGGCCACGCCCTCGTGCACCACGAGGCCCAGGCCCCCGGCTGCCTTGTCGAGGGTTGGAAGGA
The DNA here is from genome assembly GCA_015068455.1 of Oscillospiraceae bacterium. GTDB lineage: Bacteria > Bacillota > Clostridia > Oscillospirales > Oscillospiraceae > SVMC01. Next base: position 84,261 of record SVKO01000003.1, read on the forward strand.
ATACGATACCTGCGAAAACTGCAGCTACACCACCTATGAGGCAGTGGAGCCCGTGGGCCACGACTGGGACGAGGGCGTCGTCACCCTGGAGCCGACAACCACCGCCTTCGGCGTCAGGACATTTACATGCAGGCGCTGCGGCGAGACCAAAACCAAAAAGATCCCGCCCATCGGCTATGAGCTGCCGGCGGATATCGACTTCACGAGCGCGGAGGACGCGGACGCCTATGAGATCGTCGGCAGGACGGGCGCGCAGCTCACCGGCGACGGCCTGGTGATCAAGACCACCCGCAACGCCGTGGAGCCCTGCAACGGCCAGAACTCCGGCGACCAGGCCAACACGGCCGAGGATCTGATCCGCTATCCGCTGCTGAACGTCGTGCCGTGGGCCGCCACCCTGGAATTTGATTTCGATCCCAGCGCCAACAACGGCTATTATCAGTTCTTCGGCTTCTATGCGGCTGAGGGCGAGGATTATCAGAATATGTGCGGCATCCGCGGCGGCGACGGCGCCCTGCAGGACTTCCTGCGCGTGGGCGGCGAGATCACCGCCGACACCGACGGCGTCAAATCCAGCCCCGGTCTGGCCTCCGCAGGCACCTACTGGTTCCGCATCGAGTGGGACGGCGACAGCTCCTACATCTGCTATCGCTCCTCCGACGGCGAAAACTTTACCGAGATGTTCCGCTACGAAAATACAGGCATCGACCCGGAGTACATCGTCATCGACGCCTACACCGGCATGACCGAGGGCTACACCTTCACGCTGAAATCCCTGACCTTCGAGGGGACCGGAAACGTGCCGGTGGACAAATCCGCGCTGGTCAAGGCCATTGAGGACGCCGAGAAGATCGAGAAGGACAAGTATACCGACGAGAGCGTGGCCGCCCTCGAGAAGGCCCTGGAGGACGCCAGGGCCGTGGGCGAGGATGCCGACCAGGCCGCCGTCGACGCCGCCGCCGCGGCCCTGAGGGCCGCCATCGATGCGCTGGAAGAAAAGCCCGTCATCGAGCCGCCGTTCCTCTTCGACGACGTCAGGGACGAGGGCAAGTTCTACTTCGATCCCGTCTACTGGGCCTATGAGCATACGCCGCAGATCACCAAGGGCACCGACGATACCCACTTCGGCCCCGACAACCCCTGCACCAGAGGCCATGTCGTGACCTTCCTGTGGCGCGCCGCCGGCGAGCCCGCGCCCAAGAGCACGCAGACCCCGTTCACCGACCTCAAGCCGGGCGCCTTCTATGAGAAGGCCGTGGCCTGGGCCGTGGAGGAAGGCATCACCAAGGGTCTGAGCGACACCGCCTTCGGCCCGGACGCCACCTGCACGAGAGGCCAGATCGTGACCTTCCTGTGGCGCTTCAAGGGCGAACCCGCCCCCGCGAGCACCACGACGCCGTTCACGGACGTGAACCCCAACGGCTACTACATGAAGGCCGTGGCCTGGGCTGTGGAGGAAGGCGTCACCAAGGGCCTGAGCGACACCGCCTTCGGTCCGGACGCCACCTGCACCAGAGGCCAGGTCGTGACCTTCCTGTTCCGCGCCGACAAGGCGTAGGCAAACAAGCGGAAAAGGAGCGCGGAAACGCGCTCCTTTTCTTTGGAAATAATCGCCTGTGCGCTTATCGTTTGCCGGGAACCGGAAAAACAGGCCTTGTCACGGGCCCCGTCTCAAGTTTCCGCCATTTCGAATGATTCAAAACATATGTTGAACTTTTGAATCATGTGCCATATAATAGGCATACATACTCCACAGGCTTTGTTCTGAGACAATCACAAAGAGGAAAAGAAATGAAAAAGAATGCTGAAAAATTAACAGGAAAAAGATGGATTGCGATCCTGCTCCTATTTTCGGTCATGGTTTCCGTCCTGCCTGCCCTTTCGATCTCCGCCCTGGCTGCGGACGGCCCTTCCGGCACCTGCGGAGACGGGCTGAAATGGAGCTTTGATACAAGCACGGGCAAGCTGACCATTAGGGGCAGCGGAGCAATGGATGACTACGCGTATGATCCTGCCGGTGATCCCGGGGGACGGATGGCCCCCTGGTATGATTATCTGGAAAGCATCCGGACTGTCGACCTGCCCGATGGGCTGACGCACATCGGCGATTACGCATTTTGCCGTTCGTTGATTACGGAAATAATGATTCCGGAAAGCGTCACGAGTATCGGCCCGGATGCCTTCGAAGCATGTGAGAGCCTGCAGTCGATCAATGTGGAGCCGGAAAATTCCGCATTCTGCAGCGAAGCAGGCGTTCTGTTCAGCAAGGATAAAACGGAACTGATCCGGTATCCGGAAGGGAAAGCAGGCAGATACGACATCCGGGCCGAGGTGATAAAGCTCGGAGAGCACGCGTTCCGGAATTGCAGCGGCCTGACGGGACTGGACATCCAGGGCGGTCTCAGGCAGATTGGCGAAAAGCAATTCGCTGACTGCAGGAATCTGAGACGTGTTTCCATCTATGGCGACATGGAGAGCATCGGCGCCTTGGCATTCGCGGACTGTGTCAGCCTTGAAAATTTCGAGATTCTGTCTCACAAGACGGAAATCGGAGCTGAAGCGTTCCTTGGGTGCAGCAGCCTGACCGAAGTGCTGCTCCCGACTGATTTGAAGAACATGAGCACCGGACTCTTCAAAGGATGCACCTCGTTAAAAAAAATGACGATTCCTTCCAGCGTGACGACGGTCGGATCGTCGGCGTTCAGCGGCTGTACCGCTCTGGAGCGTGTCGGGATCGAGTTTGGCGTACAGGGAATTGAAAGCCGGGCATTTGAGAACTGCAGCAGCTTGAAGCAGATTGAGATCCCGGGAACCATCAGTACGATCGGCGCCGGCGTTTTTGAAGGCTGCAGCAACCTGACGGACGTAACGATTTACGACGGCGTGACCGGCATCGGCGAGTCCGCATTTGAAGGCTGCACCAATCTTAGAAATGTCATTGTCCCGAAGAGTGTGAAAGAGATCGGGCCCCGGGCATTTACCGGCTGCGTAAGCATGGACTACCTTGCGGTCATGAACGAAACATGCCGGATTTCCTTCTCTGAACTGCCTGCAGGCACGGAGATCCGCGGCAGCAGCGGGTCCGCGGCGGAAGCGTACGCGAAGGAAAACGGCCATGTGTTCGGAGCCCTGTCACGGGCCGGTTTTGCCGACGTACCGGAGAAGGCCTTCTATGGCGATCCCGTCGCATGGGCGGTGGAGAACGGGATCACAAACGGGACGGAACCGTACACCTTCAGCCCGGATCAGACCTGTACCCGGGATCAGGTGGTCACGTTCCTGTGGCGTGCCGCCGGCGAGCCGGAGCCCAAGAGCACGCAGACCCCGTTCACCGACCTCCAGCCCGGCGCCTTCTATGAGAAGGCCGTGGCCTGGGCCGTGGAGGAAGGCATCACCAAGGGCCAGACGGACACCACCTTCGGCCCGGACGCCACCTGCACGAGAGGCCAGGTCGTGACCTTCCTGTGGCGCTTTAAGGGCCAGCCCGCGCCCAAGAGCACACAGACGCCGTTCACGGATGTGAACCCCAACGGCTACTACATGAAGGCCGTGGCCTGGGCTGTGGAGGAAGGCGTCACCAAGGGCCTGAGCAAAACCACGTTCGGTCCGGACGCCACCTGCACCAGAGGCCAGGTCGTGACCTTCCTGTACCGGGCAGCGGCGGAATAAGCGACCGCTTCTGCATCCCGAAACAACTGCACAAAAAACAGCCGGGGCTGCATCCGCAGCCCCGGCATTTTTAGGTTCTGCCTCCGGCGGGCTCCTTTCTTGTCCCGTCAAGAAAGGAGCAAAAGAAACGGCCGGGGGGAAGATTCCGATTTCTTCCCCCCGGGCCCCCTATTTGAAACGGCGCAAGGGGAGTGTCCCCTTGCGAATCCCCCCGCCCGCCGAATCTCGGTGGAATGAAATGGTCAAACGATGGCTTTCCTGTCAGAACGGAGAAGCGTTTTCCGACCTCCAAAGTCAACACATAGAACCGTCCCCTGTGTAGCAAACATTATTGCCCCGCATTATGATTCCTGCGAGATCCGAAATGAATAACAACTAAATAAATAAAAGCCAAGAAATGGATGGTGTATGAGGCCTTCGGCTCGAAAAAAACATGAAAGAATGGGCGGGATATGATTGTTTTCTGGACCCCTTCCGGTGTCAAAGCAACGATGGAGGCCCATTTTCGCTTATATTGAACGCCGTCGGAAGAGCTCCTTTTTAGATCATCACGGAACTGATTCGGACAGTTTGCGCTGTCTCTTTCGTAATACCTCTCAAACTCGCCATTTGCAAAAGAATAAACATCCCCGGACTGATCTTCTAAGTAAACACGATCCGCAGTGACATGAAGCTCGCTTCTCCCACCCGATTCGGTATAAAACGCATATGAATGGAGATACTTTCCGGACAGATCATATACTTTCAGGACGCCCGTCCCTTCAAACAGCAAATACACATAGTTTTCCTTAACACAAAAATCCGTCAATGCCGCCGCGCCGCTGAATTCCCTTGTATATCGATACGGCTCTCCTTCTGACGCCTTTCTGCAGATTGTTATTGCTCGATAGTCATGCCCATTTAATGTTAAAATAAACATATTGACCGATATTATGATGAGCGGCAAAAAAACTCGTGTTATCAGGAGCAAATAAACTTTTGTACTGCTTTTCATATTATATTTCCCTGTTCTTTCTCATTTACCAATGGATTCGGGGACGGTTCAAACGCGCTGACACAGGCCGGCCCTGTGTCTTTCACCATCAGGCCGGAGAACCGTCCTCTGTCCTGGCGCTTCTCATCGGCGAAACTGTTTTTAGTTTTTCGCATTTGGGGCTTGACTTTTTATTTGCAGACTGTGTTACTGTGTTGTTTCCCTCTTAATTAGTTTTAAATTCTCTTCCCATATTTCATCTTCTAACAGTACAGCCCTTTTCATGCATTCAGCATAGGAAGGGTCGAACGCAACACTATAACGGTAGTGATTTAATCTGTCAAGAATAATCAAAGCGCCAGGCCAATTCAAATCTTGCAACCATTCCAACAGGTTTTCTAGATATGGCATTAATTCCTTATCAGTTTTTTGCGATAAAACCTTTGCACAATTATCCCAAACATTTTTATTGTATTTCTCGTTGCATGGTTGCAAGAACACATTAAAATTTTGGACATTTTTCGCTAATTCTAAGCCTTTGGCCTGGTCGTTTTCACTCCTATTCCAGTCCATTAAATCCATAATGTAATCAATATCAATCATACACTACTCCCACCATTCCATTACAACAGATTGAAGCGCCTTTGTCCAAATTGAATTAGGGCCTTGTTTACGCCATTCTTCCATAGTGCCGCCTATCGGAAAAACACGAACATGTCCTGTTACCGGATCTTCACAACACAGGGGACGGTTCTGTGTGTTGCTCGCGATTTTTGACCTGCCGGACCATAACTGATTATGATTATATATCCATTCAAAATATCTGTCAATTGAAAACGAGAGCATGCGTTTTCTGACGCGGGGCGCCGCTTCCCGGCGGGCGCGCCCCTGTCCCCATGGAAAAAATCTCCTTTCCCGGTATAAATTGCCGGAAAACGGGGATACTCACCGTGGAGGTGCATGCAAATGCAAGAAAAACGAACGAATCATTCCCCGGCGGGCAAGGCGCGCACCGTCCGGTTCGCCGCCCTGGTCTGCATTCTGGCCATCGGCGCGTCGGCGCTGGCCTATCTCAAGCAGATGAAGGCCGAGCCCCTTTCCACCGCCGCCCAGCCCCAGATCGTCGAGCGCCCGGACGCGGACGACGTCCTGCCGCCCGCCCAACGCAACGCCGGCAGGAGCGTGGACGCCGCCAAGGTGGACGAAGCTCCCCGGCCGCAGCCCGAGACGCCCGCGCCCGGGGAGCCCGCGCCCGAGGCGCAGACAAGCTTTACCATCGCCATGCCTGTGGAGGGGGATCTGGTGCAGCTCTACGCCATGGACCATCTGAGCTACGATCCCACCACCCGGGACTGGCGCACCCATGACGGGATCGACATCCGCGCCGCCGTGGGCGCAGACGTCCGCGCGGCGGCCGACGGCACCGTGGCCTCCGTGGAGGAGAACAAGGCCCTGGGCACCGTTGTGACCATCCGCCACGCCGGCGGCTTCCTGACCCGCTACGGCAATCTGGATCCCGGGACGACCGTGCAGGCGGGCCAGACCGTGCGGCAGGGCGAGGTCATCGGCTGCGTCGGCGGCAGCGCCCTCATGGAGGCGGGGCAGGAGAGCCATCTGCATTTCGCCCTGTGCGCCGGGGAGGCTTCCGTCAATCCGACGGACTATTTCGCCTGGTAAGCGCCCGCGCAGTCCTTCTGCGCGGGTACATATTTTGCCTTGCGATTTCGTCCCTGCCGTGTTACTCTTAAAGGAGAAAAATCAGGAGGAACGCCATGGAAATTCGCCGCTCCAAGCCCGGGGATCTGCCCGCCATTCTGGCGCTGTACGGCAGCGCCAGGGACTTTATGCGCAAATCCGGCAACATGACCCAGTGGGAGGGCATCGACGCACCCGAGACCCGCGCCGAGGCGGATATCGCCGAGGGCCGCAGCTTCGTATGCTGCGAGGGCGATGAGATCCTGGCCGTGTTCGCCTTCGAGCCGGAGGCGGACGATCCCACCTACCGCGAAATCACGGACGGCCGGTGGCCCGACGAAGGGCCCTACGGCGTGCTGCACCGCATCGCCGTGGGCACGCCGGGCCGGGACGTGGCGGGCTTCTGCTTCGACTGGTGCGCCGCCCGCTGCCGTCAGCTCCGGGCCGATACCCACGAGAGCAACCGCGCCATGCAGCGCGCGATGGAGAAGAACGGCTTCCGGCGCTGCGGCGTCATCCGCGTGGCCGACGGCTCCGAGCGCATCGCCTTCTATCGTCCGGAAACGGTCTGGATCCCCCAGGATGAGGGCCGGCGCAGGAAACTCGGCTGGCTCTGCGGCGGGCTGTACGCCCTGGCGCTGGCTCTGATGCTGATCCTGATGGGCGATATCCTCCGGGCCCTTGAGATCAGCCCGCTCTGGCTTTTGCCCGCCGCCGCGCTGTTCGCCCTGCCCGGGGTGCTGACGATCGCGCCGCGGCTGAAGAAGGGCGGCGGCGTGGGCGTGGGCCCCGAGGGCCTCGACCATCATCTGGCCGAGCCCGCGCTGCACGGCTTCTTCCCCTGGAGCGATTTCCGCGCCGCGGCGTTCGATCGCAGGCAGCGGGAGCTGGAGCTGGAGCTGCGCGATCCCGACGCCTTCTTCGACGCCCTGCCGAAGCGCACCCGCCGCACCCTGCGTCAGCGGCGGATCCGCAGCGACGTGCTGCCCCTGCCGTGCCTGCTGCTGACGAAAGCCAACCGCGAGCGCCTGGCGCGTCTGGCGCGCAATTTCCTGGAGGCAAGCGATCCATCGAAATGATCCCCCGAAAACCGTCGCGGCAAGCGGCGGTTTTTCGTTGCAATATGACTGGATCTATGGTATAATTCTCAAAACTATGCACATTTTGGAAAGCAGGTCAAAGAAATGATCGAACGAATTACCGACGCAACGCTGGCCGAATTCGAGGCCTTTAACCAGAGTCATCCCAAGGGCAATTTCGCCCAGAGCTCCTATTGGGCCAAGCAGAAGCCCATGTGGAAATGGGAGGCCGTGGCCTGCCGCGGGGACGACGGCAAAATCCGCGGCACCATCTCCATGCTCATCCGCAAGGCGATCCCGGCCCTGCCCTATACCATCGTTTACAGCTGCCGCGGCCCCGTCTGCGACATTCACGATCACGAAACCATCGCCGAGCTCATCGAGGGCGCCAGGCAGATCGCCAGGGAGAACAAGGCCTACGTGTTCAAGATCGACCCGGACGTGCCCTCCTCCGAGACGGAATTCTCCGATTATCTGCACTCCCTCGGCTTCGTCAGCCGTGAGGGCGGCAAGGGCTTCGACGCCCTGCAGCCGCGCTACGTGTTCCGTCTGGCCCTGAACGGCCGCACGGAGGACGAGCTGCTGGCCTCCTTCCACCAGAAGACCCGCTACAACATCCGCCTGGCCAAGCGCAAGGGCGTGGAGGTGCGGATCTGCGGGAAGGAAATGATCCCCGCCTTCTCTGAGCTCATGCTGGTCACCGGTGTGCGCGACGGCTTCGTCACCCGTCAGCCGGAGTATTTTGCCGCCATGCTCGACAACCTGGGCGAGCACTGCCGGCTGTACATGGCCTTCCACGAGGATGAGCCCATCGCCGGCACCCTGGCCATCTGGTACGGCGACAAGGTGTGGTATCTTTACGGCGCCAGCTCCAACGAGCACCGCAACCTGATGCCCAACTATCTGCTGCAGTGGGAGATGATCCGCTGGGCGGTGGAAAAGAACTGCCGGATCTACGACTTCCGCGGGGTGCCCGGCCTGGTGCCGGAGGATCATCCCCTCTACGGCCTCGTAAAGTTCAAGCGGGGCTTCAACGGCGACTATACCGAATTCGTCGGCGAGATGGATCTCATCCTCAAGCCCTTCATCAACCGCAGCGCGCAGATCGGCTTCGATACGCTGCGCTGGGCCCGGGAAAAGGTCTATATGATCCGCCATCGCGATAAGAAGACCGACCACGTCAAGGGAACGCCCTCCAACGGGCAGTGAGCAAGCGCAGGAGGCTGCAAAATGAAGGCTTATATCGTTGAAAAGGAGCTGCTGGCCGAGAATATCGAAAAGCTCGTGAAGCATGCCGGCGACGTACCCGTCTGGGGCGTGCTCAAGGGCAACGGCTACGGTCTGGGCTGCGTGCCCATGGCCAGGATCCTCAGCGCCCACGGCGTGGACCGGTTCTGCGTCACCGAGGTGCGCGAGGCCAGCGCCCTGCGGGAGGCGGGCTTCACCGACAGCCCCATCCTGATGCTCCGCCAAACCCAGGACCCCGAGGAGATCAACGCCATGCTGGACATGAACGTCATCTTCACCGTGGGCTCCCTGCAGGCGGCTGTGGTGCTCAACGGCATCGCCGCCGAGCGTGCCGCCATGGCGGAGGTCCATCTCAAGATCGATACCGGCATGGGCCGCTACGGTTTCCTGCCCGAGCAGGTGGATCAGGCCATCCGCGTCTATGAATACCAGAAAAACCTCGTGGTGGGGGGCGTCTATACCCATTTCCATTCCGCCTTCTGCAACGAGCGCGTCACCCGCGAGCAGTTTGCACGCTTTGAGCAGGTGGTGCGGCAGATCCAGGCCGCCGGCTATGAGACGGGCGTCGTCCACTGCTGCAATTCCGAGGCTTTTTTGCGCTATCCCGAGATGTTCCTTGACGGCGTCCGGCTGGGCTCCGCCCTGCTGGGCCGCGTCACCGCCCCGAACCGTCTGGGCCTCAAGCGCATCGGCTATGTGGAGGCGGAGGTGGAGGAGCTGCGCTGGCTCCCGGCGGGCTCCAGCGTGGGCTACGGCGCCACCTGGAAGGCCAAGCAGGCCACCATGGCCGCCATCATCGGCGTGGGCTGGTTCCATGGCTTCGGCACCGAGAGCGGCCACGACCTGTTCCGTGTCCGCGATTATCTGCGCGCGATCCTGCACAGCATCAAGGGCCTCTTTGCGCACCGCAGCCTCACCGTGCAGATCGGGGAGCGCAGCTACCGGGTGATCGGCCGGGTGGGCATGGTGCACACCTGCGTGGACGTGACCGGTTCTGATGTGAAGATCGGCGATCATGCCGTCATCCAGCTCAATCCGCTGATCCAGAAGGGCATGCGGATCCTGTACCGATGAGCGGCGGGACGAAGGGCGTCTGGCCCCTGTGGAATCTGCCTGCCCTGGAACGGGACGAGGCAAGCGAAGTCCCGGCAAGCCTCGGCGCGTTTTCCTGCCCGCTGCGTGCGGCGGACCCGCCCATGAAGGTGCGCTTCGGCGCCTGCGATCTCGGCCCTGCCAGCCGTGCGGAGTATCAGCTCCAGTGGCAGAAAGACGGCTGGGAGCTCCTGTGTCAGCGCGGCGCGCTGATGGCCTTCGGCGCGATCGATCCCGACGCGGAAATGCCCGGGGACGATGGCCTTTCCCGCCTGTTTTCCAAGGCGATCCGCCGCCGGGAGAACGCCCGCATCGTGACTTTGGCGCTGGCGGCGATCTGCTTGATCGTGGGCTACGCCATGCAGGGCAACGCCGTGGTGCGCCTGGCCGCCGTTCCCCTGGCGGCCGCATTGGCCCTCAGCCTGTCCATCAGTAAGCTGCAAAAGGCAAAAACAAAAATGGAATAAAAAAGACGCCCCGAAGGGCGTCTTTTTGCATGAAGAAGGCGATGAGGGAAGCGTCTTTATTTTTCCTTCGGAAAAATTAAGGCTGCGCCGGCCTTCGCGCCGACGCGCACCGTGCCCTCAGAGCAAGATGGCGCATACGGCGTCGGGGTGAGGGGAATCGTTTGCATTTTTCCTTCGGAAAAATTAAGGTTGCGCCGGCCTTCGCGCCGACGCGCATCGCTCCACCGGAACAAGATGGTTCTACGGCGTCGGGGTGAGGGGAATCGTCTGCATTTTTCCTTCGGAAAAATTAAGGTTGCGCCGGCTTTCGCGCCGACGCGCACCGTGCCCTCAGAGCAAGATGGCCCATACGGCGTCGGGGTGAGGGGAATCGTCTGCATTTTTCCTTCGGAAAAATTAAGGTTGCGCCGGCCTTCGCGCCGACGCGCACCGTGCCCCCGGCACGGTGCAACTGATCTTTCGATTCCCCTCTTTTTACCCGCTCCATAAAAAAGGACGCCGCAAGGCGTCCCTTTTTATGGAGCGGGTGAGGGGAATCGAACCCCCCTATTCAGCTTGGGAAGCTGATGTTCTACCGATGAACTACACCCGCGGATTTGATTTTCTATATTATAGCAGGTTTTTCAGAAAATGCAACCGAAATTCGCCGGGGCCAAACAGGGCGATTTCCGATCTTTTCCGCGATATTTCGTCAAACTCTGCGCATACTAATCCTGCATCCCGGAAATGGATGCAATGCGATCGGGCAGGGACAGCGCGCTCGACTGTCCGGCTGCCCGATCGCATGGGGGAATTCACAATGTTCGGCGGGGCTGTTTTGCAGCCCCGCCGGTTTTGTTTATGTGGTTGTTTCAGGCTTCAGAAGCGTCCCTTCTTATTCTGCGGTGGCGCGGTAGAGGAAGGTGACGACCTGGCCTCTGGTGCAGGTGGCGTCCGGACCGAAGGTGGTTTCGGTCATGCCCTTCGTGACATCGTTCTCCACGGCCCAGGCCACGGCGTTCTCATAGAAGGCGCCGGCCTTGAGGTCGGTGAACGGGGTCTGCGTGCTCTTGGGTGCGGGTTCACCCTTGAAGCGCCACAGGAAGGTCACGATCTGGCCGCGGTTGCACTTGCCGTCGGGTGCGAAGGTGGTGTCCGTCATGCCCTTGGTGATGCCTTCCTCCACGGCCCAGGCCACGGCCTTCTCATAGAAGGCGCCCGGCTTGAGGTCGGTGAACGGGGTCTGCGTGCTCTTGGGCGCGGGCTCGCCGGCGGCGCGCCACAGGAAGGTGACCACGTGGCCTCTGGTGCAGGCGTTGTCGGGGCCGAAGTGGGTGTCGTCGGTGCCCTTGGTGATTTGCGGATCGGCGTAGTAGGCCCAGTAGACGGGATCGAAGTAGAACTTGCCGGGATCCTTCACGTCCTCGAACAGGAAGTCGTCATCCGGCTTCTCCACAAGAGCTTCGATGGCAGCCGTCAGATCCTTGGTCGCTTTGTCGATCTCCGCCTGGGTGGCGTCGGCCAACTTTTCCCGGACCGCCTTGGCGGCCTTGAGAGCATCCTCGAGGGCCTTGACGGAATCGTCGGTGTATTTGCTCGGGTCGATCTTTTCCGCCTTTTCGATGGCCTGATTCAGCGCGGTCGGCTCGATGGGTATTATATGATCCAGCGCATCCATCGCGTCCTTCACAGCCTGGACAGCATCGTTGATCTGCTTCTGTGTGGCGTCGGGATCGGCTTGGACGGTCTTGGCGGCGGCGACGGCCTCCTCAAGGGCGGCAACGGATGCGTCGGTGTACTCGTCCTTGTTGACCTTCTCGGCTGCTTCGATGGCTTCCTTGAGGGCGGCCTTGTCGGGCTTGACCGGCGTGCCGCCGCCCAGGGTGTACAGGCGGATGGAGCTGCCGTAGGTCTCGCCGTCCCAGCTGTTCAGGGCGACGCCGGGGGCGTCGAAGCCGGACTCGCGGCCGCTCAGAGTGAAGTTATAGTCGGTGGACTGATGGGAGTTGGTATAGACCGCATAGCTGCCGTCCTGGCGCTGATAGAAGGAGATCATGGCATACTGCGGACTGTTGGGATTCATCTCGCCCACGCTCAGCGGCGCGGTGCCGCTTCTGCCGGAGCGGCGGATCAGCTGCTTGCCTTCCTGATCCATGATGAAGTAGGTGGCTGCGCCGTCTCTTGCGTCGGGCACGTCCGCAGACGCATCGATGGTCCAGATGATGCTGTCGTCCACTTCGCTGGTGATCTTGCCGTCCTCAATGGTAACGGCAGTCGCACCCAGGGAGTCGCCGCCGTCGTTGTAGTTTCCGCCGGCCGCGGTGGGCACATTGTTCAGGGCAAACTGGCCGTCGGCCACGATGACGTAGGCCATGCCCGGCTCGATTTCCGCGGCCTCGACCCATTCGGCCGCGCCGCCCATGCCCTCGATCAGAAGGTTTTTCAGCGTGAACTTGTAGCCGGCGGTCATGCCGGTGTAGGCGTCGATGAGGATCTCGTCGGCCTCGATGCCGCAGGCGTCGTAGGCGAACATCTCGGTGAATTCCTCGCCGTCGCTGCTGCGATAGCAGGTGTAGGTGTCGCCCACCTTTTCGATGCGCAGGAAGTAGGTGCCGGCGCTGGCGAAGCCGGGCGTGCTGGAACTGGTTTCCTCGGTGATGGCGCCGTCTTTGCGGATGAAGTCCTGCATGGCGCCGTCGCCGCCGCGGATGCCCACCAGGTTCTGATTGTCGCCGCCTTCGGAGGCCACGAAGCCGAAGAACTGATAGTAGCCGTTGGCCGCGCCGTTGGCGTCGAACTCCACCTCCAGGGTGGCGGTCCAGTCGCCGGAGACATCGACCTTTACCACATCGATGTCCTGCTCGGCGATGCTCTGCTTGGCGGGCTCGATGCCGCCCTGGCTGGATACCAGCGCCAGGCCAACGCCCTCCTCCACCGCGCTCTGGCTCTGGCCGGCGATCTCATACTTGCCGGCGTCGGCGGCGGTGGTAAAGTCGATGTTCGTCGAGCCGCCGCCGCTGATGCGGGGGATGCGGACGGTTTTCTCCTCGCCGCAGCGCTGGCAGGTGATTTTTTTGAGGCCGGTGCTCTCCCGCGTGGCGGGGATCAGGATCTCGCCCTCGTTCCAGTCATGGCCCAGGGCCTTGGTGGTGGAGATGATGGACGCCTGGCCGCAGATTTTGCACACGCCGGCGGTGTTGCCGCCCTCGGTGCAGGTGGGCGGGGTCACGACGGTTTCATAGTCGTGCTCGTGGTCTTCGTATACATCGTGGACCATGGCCTGGGGCTCGATGGGGTCGCCCTTGCGCCAGCTCTGGGGCGCGCCGGTGTAGGAGCTCTTGAAGCCGGAGGCTCTGGACAGGACGATCTTCTGGAACATGATGTTCTGGTCCATGGCGTAGATGCGCAGGGTATTGAGACCCTCCTGCAGGGCGACGCTGCCGTAGTTCATCACGTGGCCGCACTCTTTGATGTTGGTGGTCCAGGGGCCGTTGGAGTTGTTGCCGGCGATATAATTGTTTTGCAGGGCGTTGCGGGTGGTGATGCTGCCGCCGTTGACCTGGGTGGCGAAATTCAGCTCCCGGCCCTCGAAGAAGGACAGGTCGTTGGCCTGGCCGAAGAAGATGTTGAGCTGATAGTTTCCGCTCAGTCCTGCGGGCACGTAAACCTTATAATCCAGCCAGGGGCCCTCGCCCGCGGCGCAGTCGTCGGTGTAGACGGGGAAGGGCTTCATGGTGCCGTTCGTCTTGCCGTAGCCGGGCATGGAGACCCAGCCCACGGCCTTGCCGTCGGGGGCCTTGGACTGGCCGGCGCCGGCGTCGGTGTAGTTGGTGGCGATGAAGGAGAACACGTCGTTGGAGATAAACGCCGTGCCGTCGGGAACGTCGGCGGGCACGTCCACGACCTTGGCGCTGAGGTTCACGGTGAAGCTCTGGCTGCCGGAGGCGATCTGGAAGCTTCCGCTGGCGTCGGCGGTGAGCTTGGACCAGTCCACGCTCACGCCGATGGTTTTGCCGGTGTAGACCTTGCCCGCGGCGGGGGCGTCCAGCACGGCCCAGTCGGGCAGGCCGGTGATCTCATAGTCCAGGGCGGCGGTGCCGGTGTTGGACATGGTCAGCGCGTAGGTCTGGCGCAGGGTGCTGTCGAAGCTCGGCATGGTGAGGGTGCCGGAGCTGGCGGGCTGGGAGCTGCCGGGCACGTCCACGCGCATCTGCCCGTTCTCGGACAGGGTGACGCGGGTGGGGGAGAAGGGCTGGGCGCTGTCGCGGTTCCAGCCGGAGTAGTTCAGGTGGCCCAGGGCGGTGATGCCGCACACGGTCTCGCCGTTGAAGGGGGAGGCCAGCATCATGCGGTACCATTTGTTCTTGCCGTTGAGCTGGGGGCCCAGCTTGTTGTACTCCGCGGTGTAGCCGCGGTCATTGGCCAGCATGGCGTCCACCTTGTCGGCATAGACGTTGGCCAGGGCGCTGTTGGCGCCGGCATAGAAGCGGTTCAGGCCCCAGTAGATCAGCACCTGGTTGACCGTGGCGGACTCCACGCCGGTGTAGTAGATGAGCTGATAGTAGGCGTCGTACAGGTCGGTGCCCTTGAATTTTTCGAGGTATTTGTTCGCGTTTTCCTCCAGCCGCTGGGCGAAGGCCAGGGTCTCCTGGGCCTCGTTGTAGGCGGTGAGGGAGTAGGTGTTGTTCGCCTGCTGCTCGGGCTTGCGGTTGCCGTTGAGGTGGGTATAGTCGGTGAGGATGTCGGCGATGGCCTGGAAGTCCTCCTCCGTCAGGCCCTTGCCGCCGGCAAACTGCTGCTTGACCCAGGCCAGGGTGTATTCCTCCCAGGTGATTGTCTCGTCGGTGTCCTCGGCGGCGGCCGTGCCGTAGGTGTCGAAGTCGTAGGCCATGTCCATCACGTAGCTCAGGGGCAGCTCCATGGGCTTGAGGTCGCCCACGTTGATCATCCAGGCGTCGTCCACGCCGTATTCATAGGCGGTGGTCAGGTTGTCCCAGGAGCGCTGCAGGGGCATGGTGTTGGTCCACATGGAGGTGTGGGGGCTGCCGACGAAGTCGAAGTGATAATAAAGGCCGTAGTTGAAGCGGTCCTTCTCGCCGTACTCGCCCAGGGTGCGCAGGTAGCCGTTGTTGTCCTCGCAGAACATGACGATGCGGTTGGTGTCCGCGCCCAGCAGGCTCGTGATCTCATCGTCGAAGACCAGGGCGGCGGATCTGTCCGCGTTGTTCGGGTTGCTGCGGTCGCCGCCGTACCAGCAGTTTTCGACCTCCTTGTAAAGGGCGATGAGCTGGGGCGTGTCCTCCAGGCCGTACTGGTGCAGGATCCGGTCCTGCTCGCGGATGACGTCCTTGAGGAGCTCCGCGTTCTGCTTGGTGGACAGCTCGCGGCCGTTGGCGTCGGTCAGGGCGGTGTCGTTCTCGCCGCGCATGCCGATGGTCAAAAGGTTGTCGAAGCTGCCGTTTCTCTTGATGCCGTCGCACCAGAAGTTGGAGATGTTGGTGGGGTTGGTCAGATAGTTCCAGGCGTTCAGGGAGGTGTTGTTCACCGTGGGCTGGTTATAGGTCCGGCTGCCCTGGAGATTCTGCCATTCCACGCCGGCGCGCGCCATGGGCTCGTGGTGGGAGGCGCCCACCAGCACGCCGTAGCGGTCGGCCAGCACGGCGTTGGCCAGGGTCATGGGATACTGGCCGGGGCCGATGGAGTGCAGGCTGCCCTGGCCCAGGGCCTCGGATTCTTCGCGGGTATAGTTGGTGGTGTTGGTATCGGGGGCGCTGACGCTCTCGCCGTCCTTGCCCGGCTGATCGACATACATGGCGCCGCCCAGCAGATAGTGGTTCTCCGCCTCCATCCGGGCGAACTCGTTGCCGGTTTTCAGGGAGGAATAGGCGTCGTTGTTATTGCACATGCCCTCCACACCGTCGGAATTGAAGCTGTTGGACCACATGGCGGGCCAGAGGTAGTTGCCCTTCAGGCGGATCATCAGCTCGAAGACTTCATTATAAAACAGATAGTTGAGGCCGCCGTAATGGCTGTCGGCGAAGCCGTCCAGGTTGGGGTTTTCATCGTTGAAGAAGAAACCGCGGTAGTTGACTGAGGGGCGGCGGGAGACCGTCTCCAGCGCCGCAGGGGTGAAGGCCAGGGTGTCGCGGTGGGCGGGCACCGCATCGGCCCACCAGATCCAGGGGCTGACGCCGCCCAGGTCCTGGGTGATGTGGAACAGGCCGTAGAACGTGCCGCGCTTGTCCGCGCCGGCCACGACCACGCGGGTCTGGCTGCCGGAGGCGACGACCTTGATCTGATAACGCTCGAAATCGGGAGCCTTGAAGCTCTCGCCGCTGGGGGTGATGTCCCAGTCGAGGTTCAGATCCCGGATCAGCTTGTCCTCGAGGGTGCCGGCGATGATGACGACGCTCTCGGAACCGATTTTATCCACAACATTGTCCTTGATGCCCGGCTCGAGGACCTGGTTTTTGGCCTCGGCGGCCGTGGCGACGGCGCAGACCTTGGAGCTCTGGCCGGTGATGGCGCCGAAGTCCTCGGCGACCGCCATGGAGATCAGGGACAGGCCGTCATAGTCGGCGCCGTCGCGGTCAATGTAGATGGGCGCCGCGCCGTTGGAATCCGCCAGTACGACGGTGCCCGTCGGCGGTTCTGCGGCGGATACGGCGGGCAGTACGCCAAGCATCATGGCGAGCGCCAGCACGCAGGCCAGGATGCGCTTCATGGTTCTTCTCATTATCATTTCTCCTTTCACGGACATCCGATCCGCGGGCAAATCCCGCATTCTGCGTATAATTATAATTCGTGGCCGATATGATTGCAATTATTTCACCGCAGACGCCGGAAAATCTCCCCTTTGCCAAAAAACACGGCGCCCGGTTTGTACAAAAGTACATCTTGTTTTCGCTTGGCGACGGGAATAATTACCTTTTGCACGGCGGTCGGGACAAAAAAATCATGCATTTTTATTCGCACGGCGTATAAAGCTTGCGAAAGGCACCGGTATTGTGATACAATCACCAAAACAAGACGCACTATCCCGCGCGTTCAAAGGAGACAGGAACATGCGAATCGTCATCAAAGTCGGAACATCCACCCTGGCCTATCCCACGGGCCACGTCAACCTGCGCCGGATCTCCCGGCTGTGCCGGGTGCTCAGCGATTTCAAAAACGCCGGGCATGAGGTGATCCTCGTCAGCTCCGGCGCCATCGGCATGGGTGTGGGCAAGCTGGGACTCGACGGCCGTCCCGAGGACATCCAGGGCAAGCAGGCCGCCGCCGCCGTGGGCCAGTGCGAGCTGATGTACACCTATGACAAGGAGTTCTCCGAGTACCATCATACCGTCGCCCAGATCCTGATCACCGGCGGCGAGGTGGAGCAGCCGGAGCATTTCCGGAACTTCAAGAATACCATGGAACGGCTGCTTCAGTGGAACGTGCTGCCCATCGTCAATGAGAACGATACCGTCGCCACCCAGGAGATCGCCATCGGCGACAACGATACCCTGGCCGCCATCGTGGCCACCTCGATGCACGCAGATCTGCTGATCCTGCTGTCGGACATCGACGGCCTGTTCACCGCCGATCCGCGCACCGACCCGGATGCGGAGCTGATCGAGCGGGTGGAGGAGCTGACGCCGGAGATCTACGCCCTGGCGGGCGGCGAGGGCTCCGGCCTGGGCACCGGGGGCATGGTCACCAAGCTGAGCGCGGCGAAGCTTTGCATGGACGCCGGCTGCGACATGATCATCGCCAACGGCAGCAATCCCACCCTTCTGTACGCCCTGCTGGACGAGGTGGATTTCGGCACCCGCTTCTGCGCCCCCAAAAAGGAGGAAGAAACATGACCACAATGGAAATCCTCGCCCGGGCCAAGGCCGCCTGCGCCGGCGCCGCGGATCTGAAAGCCGGGAAAATCAACGAGGCTCTGGAAAAAATGGCCGACCGGCTCATCGCCCATACCCCCGGGATCCTGACGGCCAACGAAGCAGACATGGCGGCGGCGAAGGAAAAGCTCTCGTCCGTCATGCTCGACCGTCTGCTTTTGACGGAGGCCCGCATCGCCGCCATGGCAGAGGGCATCCGCGCCGTGGCGAAGCTGCCCTGTCCCTGCGGAGCGACGCTTTCCTCCCACCGGCTGCCCAACGGCCTGCGGGTGCGCAAGGTGGCCGTGCCCCTGGGCGTGGTGGCCATCATCTATGAGAGCCGGCCGAACGTCACCTCCGACGCCGCGGCCCTTTGCCTGAAAAGCGGCAACGTGTGCGTGCTGCGCAGCGGACGCGACGCCTTCGCCTCGGCCAACGCCGTGACGGACGCCCTGCGCGCCGGTCTTGCGGATGCCGGGCTGAACCCGGACTTCATCCAGCTGGTCCAGGATCCCAGCCGCCGGAGCGCGTCAGAGCTCATGACCGCCGTGGGCTATGTGGATCTGCTGATCCCCCGGGGCGGCGGCGGACTGATCCGCGCCTGCACCGAGAATGCCAAGGTGCCCTGCATCCAGACGGGCATGGGCATCTGCCACATCTATGTGGACCGCAGCGCCGATTTTGACATGGCCCTGCGCATCATCAACAATGCCAAGACCAGCCGTCCCTCGGTGTGCAATGCCGAAGAGGTCCTGCTGGTCCATCGGGATATCGCGGGCGTATTCCTGCCCAAATTAAAGAAAATGCTCGTGGACGACCGCGCCGCGGAGGGCAAGCCCGCCGTGGAGCTGCGGCTGGACGAGGCCGCCGCAAAGATCATCGACGGCACCCCCGCCGGCCCCGCGGATTTCGATACGGAATTCCTGGACTACATCCTGGCGGTCCGCGTCGTGGACGGCGTGGACGAGGCCATCGCCCACATCAACGCCCACTCCACCCACCATTCCGAGGCCATCGTCACGGCCTCCAGCCGCAACGCCGCCCGCTTCAGCCGGGAGGTGGACAGCGCCGCGGTGTACGTCAACGCTTCCACCCGGTTCACCGACGGCGGCGAATTCGGCCTGGGCTGCGAAATGGGCATCTCCACCCAGAAGCTCCATGCCCGGGGCCCCATGGGCCTGCGGGAGCTGACCACCTATAAATATGTGATCTCCGGCGACGGGCAGATCCGCTGATTTTACCAATGCATACAAAAAGGCCGCTGCAAAGAACTTCTTTGCAGCGGCCTTTTTGCAGGCGTCAGAGCTTTTCGGCCACGACCTCGACCTCCACCAGCGCGCCCTTCGGCAGAGCGCTGACGGCGACACAGGAGCGGGCGGGCTTCCGGGTGAAATATTTGGCGTAGACCTCGTTGAAGGCGGCGAATGCGCCCATGTCGGTCAGGAAGCAGGTGGTCTTCACTGCGGTCTCCAGCGACGCGCCCGCCGCCGTGAGGACCTCGCGCAGATTGCGGCAGACCCGTTCGGTCTGCTGCGCGACGGTATCGCCCTCGAGCAGTCCGGTGGCAGGATCAATGGCGATCTGGCCGGAGGTGAATACAAGCCCGGCCGCGACGACGGCCTGCGCGTAGGGGCCGATCGCCGCCGGCGCGGCGTCGGTATGTACGGTTGTTGACATCGGTTTCTCCTTTCCCAAAGGGTGGATCATACAAATCCAGTATAGCACATTTCCATATATGCCGCAAGAAGGCAAAAGGGAAGCAGACGCCGGAGCGTCTGCTTTTGATTTTGAAAACCGTTCCGCTCACTGCCCCGCCTGCCAGGCGAACTTGGCGCGCAGGATGCGCTCCACGGCCTCGTCCAGGCGCGTCTGGGGGATCGTCCCGTCGGCCACGGCCCTGGAGACTGCCTCGTACGCTTCAGGAAAGCCCTGGTTGATCAGCAGCATATCCTGTCCTGCCAGCACCGCCTGCACCGCCGCCTCGCCGGCGGAATAATTCTGCGTAACGGCGCCCATGTCGAGACTGTCGGTGATGGCCACGCCGCGGAAGCCCAGCTCGCCGCGCAGGAGCTCCGTCGTGATCTCGTGGGACAGCGAAGCGGGCGATGCCTGCCGGGTCACATTCGGCAGGGTGACGTGCCCCACCATGATGAAGGGGATCCGGCGGCCGGCGGCGTCGCGGAAGGGGGGAAGATCCAGCAGGTAAAGCTCCTCCGGCGTGTGCATGGAGCAGGCGAAGCCCTTGTGGGAATCGGCCTCCGTGGCCCCGTGGCCGGGGAAATGCTTGTAGCAGGCCAGAACGCCCCGGGACTGCAGGCCATCGGAAAACGCGGCGCACAGGTTCGTCACCGTCTCGGGATCGTCAGAGAAGGCCCGGCGGCGCACCACGGTATTTTCCGGCTCCGTCAGCACGTCCGCCACCGGGGCGAAGTTCAGATTGAAGCCCAGATCCCGGAGATATTTTCCCATTTCCTCGCCGATGCGCCGGGCCTCGGCTTCGTCGGCGACGGAGGCCATGTCCGGCCAGGCGTCGACGCCGAAGCGGCCCGTGCCGCTGATGCGGGCGACGGTGCCGCCCTCTTCGTCCACGCCCAAAAAGACGGGAAGATCAAGCACGTCCCGGCTCATGTCCTGCAGGCCTGACAGCAGAGCCTTTGTCTGCGCGGGGCCGCGCAGATTGCCCTCGGCCAGGAGCACGCCGCCCACGGGGCAGGCCGCAAAGGCCGCCCGGAGCGAGTCGTCAGCGGCAGTCACGCTGCCGGAATCACCGAGCAGTGCTTCCGGGCTGACAAAAAACAGCTGGGCGATCTTCTGCGTCCGTGTCATGGCGGCAAGGGCCTCCGCCGCCTGTGCGTCCGGTGAAGCCGTCTGCGCCTCCGCCGCGGGCTCCGGCACACTCTGCGCGGGTTCGGGCGGCGGATCGGACGGGGCCGCCGGCGCGCAGCCGGGGAGAAGCGACGCTATGAAAAGCAGCGCCAGCAGCCGACGCCGGTATTTGGCCATTTTTGTCACTTCCTTCCGCTGCTGCGGTCTGTCAGAACCGCGGAAAAGATTTTGATTCATTATACCATTGCCAAAAACCGCGGTCAATATACGCCGCCTGCAGCGAGCGCGTTCTCCGCAGACGCCGGCGCCCCGACAGTCCCCCGGACTGTCGGAACAGATCATTCAAATCCTGTCTATTCAAAAACAAGAGCAGCCGCCCCTATTGGGGCATCCGTGTACCGGAGGCATTCGAGTCCCGCGCCCCCGCCCGGATCGAAGCCCAGCGCAGCGGGAAAGACAGTCCGGTGGACTGTCGCGGTTTTATTCTCAGTTGCGTCGGCTGCGCCGACGGAAATGGAAACATTCAGTTCGATCCGGAAAGGAGGAGCAGCGGAGCGAGCGCACCGGCGGCGCAAAAAAGCGCCGCCGCAAGCGATACGGAGCTTGCGACGACGTGGTGGTGCGCCTGACAGGATTTGTTTGCATTTCTGCTTACAGCAGAAATAAAGGTTGCGCCGTCGGGGACGCCGGCGCCCGACAGTCCCCCGGACTGTCGGAATGGATCTTTCAAATCCTGCCAGTCAAATTACGACAGCAGCCGCCCCTATTGGGGCATCCGTGTACCGGAGACATTCGAGTCCCGCGCCCCCGCCCGGATCGAAGCCCAGCGCAGCGGGTTCGATCCGGAAAGGAGGAGCAGCGGAGCGAGCGCACCGGCGGCGCAAAAAAGCGCCGCCGCAAGCGATACGGAGCTTGCGACGACGTGGTGGTGCGCCTGACAGGATTTGTTTGCATTTCTGCCGATGGCAGAAATAAATGTTGCGCCGTCGAGGACGCCGGCGCCCGACAGTCCACCGGACTGTCGGAACTAATCTTTCAAATCCTGCCAGTCGAAAACAACAGCAGCCGCCCGCTGGGGGGCGGCTGCTGTTGTGGTGCGCCTGACAGGATTTGAACCTGCACGGTTTCCCACTGGAACCTAAATCCAGCGTGTCTGCCAATTCCACCACAGGCGCATGTTCGTTTTTTCCGTGTGCATCATATCACGCACCGTGCTGCATTGTCAACCGACGGCGCCGGGCGCTTAGTATGATTCGACAAGATGAACCTGTGCTTTTTCGTGCATTATTCCTTGACACCATCGGCGGTTCCCGCTATAATGTAGCATAGATTAGTTTGTGCTTCCGGGTCTAAGGGGGACGCGGAATTGCATTTGCTTATTCTCAGCATGCCCAAATTTTTCAAAAAGGAGGTGTGTTGGAGTTATGGAATGGTTACACATTGTGCTGCCCATCGCAGCATTTTTGATTGGCGCGATCGTGTTTTTCCTGGTCGGCATCGGCTACCGCAAGAAGGTTGCGGAGCGGGAGATCGGCAACGCAGAGACCGAAGCGCGCAGAATTATCAATGAAGCCATCAAATCCGGCGAAAACAAGAAGCGCGAAATGCTTGTGGAAGCCAAGGAGGAGATCCATAAATCTCGCACAGAAAACGACAAGGAAATCAAAGAGCGCCGCAGCGACCTCCAGAAGCAGGAGCGCCGCCTGCAGCAGAAAGAAGAATCCCTCGACAAGAAGTTAGACGCCTTTGAGCGCAAGGAGGACGACCTCCGCAGAAGACAGCAGGCGGTCGCCGCCACCCAGGAGGAAGTCAACCTCATCAAGAAGAGCCAGCTGGAGATGCTGGAAAAGATCTCCGGTCTGTCCCAGGAGGACGCCAAGGCGTTCCTGCTCAAAAACATCGAATCCGAGGTCACCCACGAAGCGGCCATGAAGATCAAGGAGATCGAAGCCCGCTATAAGGAGGAGGCCGATCAGTACGCCCGCGAAGTCATCTCGATCGCAATTCAGCGCTGCGCCGCAGATCATGCGGCGGAGGCGACTGTCTCTGTGGTGCCCCTGCCCAACGATGAGATGAAGGGCCGCATCATCGGCCGCGAGGGCCGCAACATCCGCACCCTCGAGACCATCACTGGCGTCGATCTGATCATCGACGACACCCCCGAAGCCATCACCGTCTCCAGCTTCGACCCCGTCCGCCGCGAGGTGGCCCGCGTTGCCCTGGAGAAGCTCATCGCCGACGGCCGCATCCATCCCACCCGCATCGAGGACATGGTGGAGAAGGCCCGCCGCGAGGTGGATCACGTGATCAAGCAGGAGGGCGAGCGCGCCACCTTCGAAACCGGCGTCCACGGCCTGCACCCCGAGCTCATCAAGCTCCTGGGCCGCCAGAAGTACCGCACCTCCTACGGCCAGAACGTGCTCAACCACTCCATCGAGGTGGCCCACATCGCCGGCCTGCTGGCCAGCGAGCTGGGCGAGGACATCGCCCTGGCCAAGCGTGCGGGCCTGCTGCACGACCTGGGCAAATCCGTTGACCACGAGATGGAAGGCAGCCATGTCCAGCTGGGCGTGGAGCTCGCCAGAAAATATAAGGAAAGCCCCGCTGTCATCCATGCCATCGAGGCCCACCACGGCGACGTGGAGCCCCAGACCGTCATCGCCTGCCTGGTGCAGGCGGCCGACGCCATCTCCGCCGCCCGCCCCGGCGCCCGGCGCGAGAACGTGGAGAACTATATCCGCCGCCTCGAGAAGCTCGAAGAGCTCACCGGCTCCTATCCCGGCGTCGAGAAGGCCTACGCCATTCAGGCCGGCCGCGAGGTGCGCATCATGGTCAAGCCCGAGGAGGTCAACGAGGACTCCATGGTCCTGCTGGCCCGGGATATCGCCAAGAAGATCGAGGCCGAGCTCGAGTACCCCGGCCAGATCAAGGTCAACGTCATCCGCGAGACCAAGGCCATCGAGTACGCGAAGTAATTCTAAAAACCGCAAAAACCGGCCTTCGGGCCGGTTTTTGAATGTGGAGGCAGGTATGTACGACGAACTGACAAAGGTCGACATTGAAAAAATGGAGGCGGAGCTGCGGCACCGCATCACGGAGCTGCGGCCGGAGCTGATCCGGGACGTGCAGACCGCCCGGGAGTTCGGCGATCTCAGCGAAAACGACGAATACAAGGTGGCAAAGCGGGAGAAAAACCGCAACGAAAGCCGCATCCGCTACCTCGAGCGCATGATCAGGACCGCCCGGGTGGTGGAGGCAGGCGACGGCGAGGGCATCGGCCTGTTCGACAAGGTGGCCATCTACCTAATCGATGACGATGAGACAGAGCACGTCCAGCTGGTGACCTCCATGCGCCAGGACGCCCTGCAGGGCCGCATCACGAAAAATTCTCCCGTGGGCAAGGCCATCTGGGGCCGCCGCGCCGGCGACCGGGTAACGGTCAAGGTCAGCGACAGTTACAGCTATGAAGTCGAGATTTTATCCGTGGAGCAGGGGGAGGACGACGAAAGTCTGCCCATCCTGCCCTATTAGACCGGAAATCGGACGGAACGCGCACTTTTCCGCTTGAGAAAAGCGGCGGGCCGTCGTACAATAGACAAAAAGGAGGGGATCGTATGGACGTCATTGCCGCCATCGCCACGGGCGCTGCCCGCAGCGCCATCGGCATCCTGCGCCTGTCGGGGGACGGCTGCGCCGATGTGGCGGGCAAGGTGCTGCGCATGGCAAACGGCCGGCCGCTGTCGGATGCGCCGGAGCGGATGCTCTGCCTGGCAAAGCTCATCGACCGGCGCGGCAGGGTCATCGACGAAATCCTGGCCGTCCATTCCCGCGGCCCCAATACCTACACCGGCGAGGACACCGTGGAGCTCCAGTGCCACGGCGCGCCCGCGGTGCTGGCCGCCGGCCTCGACGCCCTGTTTGCCGCCGGCGCGCGGCAGGCCGGCCCAGGGGAGTTCACCAAGCGGGCCTTCCTCAACGGTCGCATGGATCTCAGCCAGGCCGAGGCCGTGGTGGATCTCATCGACGCCGAGACCGCCGACGCCGCCGCCAATGCCGCCGGCCAGGTGGGCGGGGCCCTGGTGCGGAAGATCGACCCCATCTACGACGCCATGACGGACATCTGCAGCCATTTCCATGCGGTGTTGGATTACCCCGACGAGGACATCCCGCCCTTTCAGCTGGCGGCGTTTTCCGACACCCTGCGCGGCGCGTCCCGGGATCTGTGGGCGCTGCACGCCAGCTTTTCCCGGGGGCAGTACCTGCGTCGGGGGGTGCAGGCCGTCATCCTGGGCCGCCCGAACGCGGGCAAATCCTCCCTGCTCAACGCTCTGGCGGGCTTTGAGCGGGTGATCGTCACCGAGATCCCCGGCACCACCCGGGATACCGTGGAGCAGGCCGTCAATCTCGGCGGCGTGCTGCTGCGCCTGACCGATACCGCCGGCATCCGCGAAAGCGGCGACGCCATTGAGGCCATGGGCGTGGAGCGCAGTCTGGCCGCGGCGAGGGAGGCGGAGCTGGCCCTGTTCGTCTGCGACGGCTCCGAGGCCCTGACGCCGGAGGACCGGCAGGCCATCGAGGCGGCCAAGGCGGCCCCTGTGGCCTTCGGGATCATCAACAAGTCCGATCTGCCCCAGTGCCTGAGCCCGGCGGATCTGCCCTTTGATGAGGTGTTCGTTGTCAGCGCCAGGGACGGCGCGGGGCTGGACGAGCTTGGAAGCGCCGTTGCGGCACATTTCAGCACCGGCGCCCAGGCCGACGGCTCGATCCTGACCAACGCCCGCCAGGCGGGGGCTGTGGAGCGGGCCGCCCGCGCCATCGACGACGCCATCCGCGCCATGGATTCCGGCATGACCCCGGACGCGGTGCTGCTGGATGTGGAGGCCGCCATGGAAGCCCTGGGCGAAATCACCGGACGCAGCGTCCGGGAGGAGATCACGGGCCGCATCTTTGAGCGATTCTGCGTCGGAAAATAAAAATACCGCCCGTTTCGGGCGAAAAGGAGCTATTATGATCGCATATCTGGACAATTCCGCCACCACCCGGCCCTGCCCCGAGGCCGTTGAAGCCATCGGGCAGATGCTGACCGACTGCTGGGGCAATCCTTCGTCGGTGCATCGGCTGGGCGTGGAGGCGCACCGCCGGCTGGACCTGGCCCGCCGCCAGGTGGCCGAGGCCATGGGCGCGGAGCCGGAGCGGGTGTTCTTCACCTCCGGCGGCACCGAGGCGGACAACTGGGCCGTGTTCTCGAGCGCAAAGCGCCTGGGCAGGCAGGGAAAGCATATCATCACCACCGCGGTGGAGCATCACGCGATCCTGCATCCCATGCAGCGGCTGCGGGAGCAGGGCTTCGAGGTGACGGAGCTGGCGCCGGACGCGCTGGGCAGGATCAGCCTTGAGCAGCTGGACGCCGCCCTGCGGGACGACACCATCTTTGTTTCGATCATGATGGTGAACAATGAGACCGGGGCGGTGATGCCCATTGAGAAAATGGCGAAGCTGGTGCACCGCCGCTGCCCCCGGGCGATCTTCCACACCGACGCGGTGCAGGGCTTTTTCAAGGCGCCCTTCCGGGCCAGGACCCTGGGGGCGGATCTGATTTCCGTCTCCGGCCACAAGATCCATGCCGTCAAGGGCGTGGGCGCGCTGTACGTCCGGCCGGACCTGCCCCTGCCGGCCTTCCTGCACGGCGGCGGACAGGAAAAAAATTTCCGCTCCGGTACCGAGCCCCTGCCCGCGATCTGCGCCATGGGCGCCGCCTGCGCCGCGGCGCTGCCGACCCTGCGCTCCGACATTGCCCGGCAGGCGCAGCTTCGGGACGATCTGATCACCAGACTGGACGCGATGGAGGGCGTGCAGGTGCTGGGCGCCCACGACGCGCCGCATATCGTGAGCTGCGCGCTGCCCGGCATCCCCAGTCAGAACACCATCAACCTTTTGCAGGAGCACGGCGTATTCGTCTCCGCGGGCTCTGCCTGCTCCCGGGGCAAGCGCAGCCATGTGCTGGAAGCTCTGGGCCTTCCGCCGGAGGTCATCGACGGCTCCATCCGCGTCTCCCTGTCCCGGTTCACCGAGCCCTGGGAGATCGACGCCCTGGTCGATGGCCTGGAAGCGGTCCTGACCAGAATGAAGCGATAAATGCAAATAATAAACGGTTCCCGGTTGACGGGAACCGTTTTTGTGTGAAAGGGTGGGTTTACGACGCTTTTGGCGCAGTCTCCGGGGTGTTGACGTCGTTCAGCAGCGATTGGAATTCTTCCTCCGTGCCACCCCGAAGGGCGACGGAATAGAACAAACCGTTGTACACGAACACAATCTCCTGGCAGAACTGATTCTCTTTCGTATAGGTCGACAGCACCGCGTCCGTGTACAGAAAGGTCCCGCGGGTTGCGTCGCAGCCTTCCGACTGCATATACGCCACGTAGTTGTCGATGGCGGCATCCGGATCGCCCTGGATATCCCTCCGGGAGAGGAGGATGATTTTGGAATACCCGCCGTGTTCAAAAACCCATAGATCCTCGCTGCTTTGTGTAGAATCCCGGACATAGGACGACGGAATTGTCGCCGTTATCTCATGGAATGTCACAGGTCCGTTTAAGGGCATATCGGAACGGCGGCCACATCCAACCAGCATAAGGATTGCCAAAAGCACCGGCACAAGTTTCTTCATGCGACTACCTCCTTTTTGGCAACAGTATAACACATGTTTTCTCAAAAAGGAAGCCGGATCGACATTCCGGCAGAAGCAAGGCCTGGCGGCAGAACATATGCGCCGCCGAAAGTCCTTGCGCGGCGTTCCGATGCGTGTTATACTTTTTTCAAAGGTACGGAAAGGAGCGGGCGAGATGATACTGACCCTGGATCTGCATGTACATTCGGATGCGTCCTTTGACGGACGGCTCACGCCGGCGGAGATCATCGCTGCGGCCCGGGCCGCCGGGCTGGACGGCGTGGCCATCTGCGACCATGATACGTTCCCGGATCTGACCGGCGTATCGGTCCCGGCGGACTTTTTGCTGATCCCCGGCGTTGAGATCTCCACGGATCTCGGCCACATCCTGGGCCTTCTTTATGATGTTCCGCCGGAGCTCCCCCAAAACCGCAGCGCCGTCGACGCCATCGATGCGATCCATGCCGCGGGCGGCCTCGCTGTGCTGGCCCATCCCTTCCAGCACAGCCGGGACGAAGAACGGCTGACCCCGCTGATCGGAACACTCGACGGCGTGGAGGTCTTCAACGCCCGGGCTGCGAGAAAGAACCGGGACGCCAACGACCTGGCCAGCTTCTTTGCGCAAACACACGAGCTGGCTCCCCTTGCCGGATCCGACGCCCACGTGGCCAGGGAGATCGGAAACGCGTTCATTCGCATCCATGTCAAAGAGCGGAGCCTGTCCGCCGTGCGGGAAGCCTTTTTGTATGATGAAGGCTCGGAATTCGGCCTGAACGGCCGTCACATCGACGTGGCAAGGAGCCAGTGGACCAAGCTCAGGAAACAGGGCGCGGGCCCAGGCAAGTATGGAAAATGGGCGCTGTTCGCCATAAAATGCGCGGCGGAGGATCTGTTCCGCCGCTGAAAAAGGAGAAGCAACCATGTCTCTGATCGTAAAAATCGGCAAAAAAGGAAAGGCCATCGCCAAAAAGATCCTCTCGCCGGTGGAGGTGCATCATGTTTCCTACACCCGGCGGATCGAGCGGATCAAGACCGACAAGCGGATCCTCGCCATGACCTTTGACGACGGCCCCATGGATATGCCCTGCGTCCCGGATCTGTTTGAAGGCCGTTCGCTGACCGACGTGATCCTCGATACCCTGGAGGAATTCGGCGCGAAGGGCACCTTCGACGTCATCGGTGACACATCCGACAACTATCCCGACGAGGCCGGGGCCCTGGGCTCGGCGGCCTGGGGCGGGATCCAATACGACCACTATCCCGACTTGGGCTGCGACGGCAAAGGCGGCGCGGTCCATAACGACCGGCTGATCCGGCGCATCCTGGACGGCGGCCACCAGATCACCAACCACGGCTACCGCCACATCATTTTCGGCAAAAAGCCTTTCGTCTACGGAAAGCGGGTGTTCCTCGGCTCCTTTGACAAGGCGGTGGAGGACCTTTCCCGCCTGCATGCGTATATGAAGACGAATTACGGCTATGAGATCACCATGTCCCGCCCGCCCCACTATGTGGATAAGGTGGAGGGGAGCCTCACCTCCTACGACGTGTACGACGCGATGGGCTACCAGTATATGGCCGCCTCCTTCGACGGGGCGGGCTGGCTTCCCATGGCGGGCAGCGATGAAAACGACGCCTTTAAGGCGGAGATCCGGGCCATGGTCGAGCCGCTGCGCACGGCGCTGGAGAAGGATCCCGACTGCTTCTGCGGACAGATCATCTTTCAAAAGGACGGCTGCAATATGGCCAAGCGCACCCCCGTGGCGGTGGGCCTGCGCCTGCAGCTGGAGCTGCTGCAGAAGTACGGCTACCGCGTCGTGACGGTGCAGGAGCTGCTGAGCGAATCCCCCTTTGCCGACGTGGGCAGGGACGATCCCGATTTTGAAATCTTTGAGACTCTCCAGAAGGACCATGCGGTCGTCTATTCCGACAACCGGCTGCGGCCGGACGCACAGATGACCGCGGGTGAGCTGGCGATGCTCCTGTGCCCGAAGGAAGCGCTGCTGGAGACCCGCCGGAAGGCGGCGTCTGACAAGCATGCCACGACCTACCGATGCGCCCTGGATCTGTGCGCGGAAGCGGAGCTTCTTCCGCGGGGCACCAAAGAGGACGCGCCGGTGACCGCGCTGCCCGGCGGCCTGTTCGGCCAGGTCACGGACAATACCCGGCGGTCGATCCTGCGCGCCTACAGGGGAGAATGACATGCGCACGGTGATCATTACCGACGGGCGCTACCGCTCTGCCATCGCCGCGGCGCGGGAACTCGGCAGGGCCGGGTACGACGTGGTCGTGACCGAAGCCCGGGCGGACGAACGCGCCGAACCGCCGGTGTTTTCCTCCCGATTCGCGCGGGGAGCGTGGATCGAGGGTTCCGTGAAGGATGCGGAATATCCCGACCGGCTGCTGGCGTTTTTGCGCCGATTTGACCGGCCCGTTCTTCTGCCCGTCGGGGCGGCCACCCTCAGGACCGTTTCCGGGCGAAAAGCGGATTTCGCC
Organism: Oscillospiraceae bacterium; assembly: GCA_015068455.1. GTDB lineage: Bacteria > Bacillota > Clostridia > Oscillospirales > Oscillospiraceae > SVMC01. The sequence goes on from SVKO01000003.1 coordinate 114,317, forward strand.
GCTGTTTCGGACTTCCTGATCGCCGATCCGGCGGCATTGGAGGCGCTGAACGACAAAAACCGCGTCCATGAGGCCGCCGAGGCTTTGGGCCTGCCGGTGCCGAAGCAGTATACGGATGCGCCGGAGCGCTATCCGGTGGTCGTCAAGCCCCATTGCGGCGAGGCCAGCGGCCTCAAGGCGAAGGATCGCTACTGTGTGGCGAACAACGAGGCCGAGCTGACCCGCGCCCTGGAGCGCTTCCGGCCATACGATCCCGATCCCATCGTCCAGGAGAAGGTGGAAGGGGACGGCGAGGGCGTCAGCGTCCTGCTGGCTGAGGGTTCCCGGCTGGTGCGGGCCATCTGCCACCGGCGGCTGCGGGAATACCCCATGTCCGGCGGCCCGTCCACCTGCTGTATCACCGAATATGACGCCGGGAAGATCGACGCTGCGGTGCGTCTGCTGGCCCACTTCGGCTTTGTCGGCCTTGCCATGGTGGAATTCAAAGGCGGACGGATTTTGGAGGTCAACCCGCGCGTTTGGGGCACATTCCCGCTGACGGTGTTCGCCGGAGCCGGCTTCTGCGAGAGCTATGTCCGGGAGGCGGCGGGCGAGCGCGTGCCCTATGCGCCGAAGAACTATGAGACCGGCAAAAAAATGCGGTTTTTCGTCAATGATCTGGCGGCAAGCGCGGATCTTTTGCGCCACGGGAAGCGCAAGGCCGGCCTGTCCGGCCTGCTGGATGCGTTCCGCGTGCCGGAGGGGTTGAAGGATCCCGAGGATCGAAGGGCTTATCGAAAATACATCAGCAGCTATTTCCGCCGATGACCGACGGTCAATATACCGGCTGCATGAGAAAAACGGACCCGGAATCGGGTCCGTTTTGCGTTATCGCATTGCGCGCGCTCAGCCGAGAAGGGCATGGTAGATGCGTGCGTCTTCATCCTTGAACACGTTGAATATCACCTTGATTTCATTTTCTGCGCCGGCGTTGTATTCCCGGGCGGTCCTGACCGCGATCTTCGCCGCTTCGCGCTGCGGGAAACCGAACACGCCGGTGGAAATGCAGCAGAAGGCGACGCTGGCGCAGCCGTGCGCCGCCGCGGCATCCAGGCAGGACCGGTAGCAGGCGGCCAGCAGATCCCGATGCGCCTGGGTCAGGCGGCCGCTGACGATGGGGCCGACGGTGTGGATCACATATTTGCACGGAAGATTGTAGGCGGGCGTGAGCTTCGCCTGGCCGGTGGGTTCCTCGTGGCCCTGCTCGGCCATGATCTGCCCGCAGATATTCCGGAGCTGGATCCCCGCGTAGGTGTGGATGCAGTTGTCGACACAGTTGTGGCAGGGGATGTAGCAGCCGGTCAGGCCGGAATTGGCGGCGTTGACGATGGCGTCGCATTCCAGCGTGGTGATGTCGCCCTGCCAGATGTAGAGGGCGCCGTCCGCCGGACGCAGATCGGCAAGGCGCGTGACGCCCTTTTCGGCAAGGACCTCTTCCAGATATTCATCCTGGATGCGCAGAAAATCGTCGCCGATGGGCGCAGGCCGGCGCACGTTCATCAGCGAGCGCAGCAGATCCTTCTGATCCTGTTCGTCGGACGGAATGGAGATGCGCCGGTAACCGGGCGCTTCGTTCAGAAGCGTCTGGATCAGATATCGCCGTTTTTCGCCGTGGGTCATGGAAAACGTCCTCCCTTGCGCTGCAGCTTCTTCTCTGAGTATACCCATTGCGGGCGGATTTGTAAAGAAAGCGTTTTGCGGCGACGTTCACTCATTTTTGAAAATAAAAAACTTCCATTTCTGAAAACATGTGCTATAATGGCGATAAAGCTCGCATACGGCGGGCCGGAACCCTATGACTCAGAGAGGTACAGCCAATGAAATGGAAGATTGTATCTGATTCCTCCTGCGATCTGCGGAGCGCGGATTTTTCCTGTGAGGAAGCCGGTTTTTCCACCGTTCCGTTCTATATCCGCATCGGCGATACGGAATATGAAGACAATGAAAGCATGGACACGCTGGAAATGATCGACGCCATGGAGCGATGCCCCGAGCTGGGCAGCACCTCCTGCCCGCCGCCCATGGCCTGGGAGGATGAATATGCCGAGGCCGAGCAGGTCGTCGCCATCACCATCTCCAAGGACCTTTCCGGCAGCTTCTCGAGCGCCAGCGCCGCCCGGGAGCTGGAGCTGGCAAAGCACCCGGAAAAAAAGATCCATGTGCTCAATTCCCTGGCCACCGGTCCGACCCTGGCGATCTGCATCGGGCATATGATCGACTGGATCAAGGAGGGCAAGCCCTTCGAATTCGTGACGGAGAAGGCCACGGAGTTCATCAAGAGCACCAAAACGGTCTTCGCCCTGTCCTGCTTCGACAATCTGGTCAAGAACGGCCGCATGACGAAGTTCACCGGCTTCGTGGCCAAGAAGCTGGGCATGTGGGGCGTGGGCATCGGCAATGAAGAGGGCCACATCGTCATGAAGGGCAAGACCCGGGGCGCCAGCCGCGTGATCAACGCCATCATCGAGGATATGCGCGAGCGGGGCTTCCGCAGCAAGGAAATCATCATCAGCCACTGCCACAATCCCGCTCTGGCGGAAAAACTGCGCGAGCGGGTGCTGGAGCTGTGGTCGAACGCGAAGGTCACGATCCTGAAGACCCGCGGCCTCGACAGCTTCTATGCCGAGCGCGGCGGCCTCATCGTGGCTTATCACTGATCCGGGCTGAAAATACATATTGCATCAAAAACAGGCGCCGGGTTTCCGGCGCCTGTTTTGCAGTTGTGAGATTATTGATCCTTTTTCCTGTCCTGAACAATGCCGCAGATAAGGAATCCGACGCCGACGATCAGCGCGAGGATGGAGAAAACCAGCAGCGGCGCGCCGACATAAGAGAGCGCGTTGGAAAACAGATCTGTGCCCCAGGTCATGGTGCCGCTCATGTATATCGCGGCGGACAGATATCTGGCGCTCATAAGGAGCGCGGAGATCAGGCAAAAAACGGCGCCCACGCCTTTGTTGTTCATCACATTACCTCCTTAAAGCGTTATGTTAATGAAATTATATCCCGGAGTTTATCCGTTGTCAACGGGGGCGCCAAAGTCCAGCCGCAGCAGCTGCTTGCCGTTGGGCAGGGGAGCGGCGGCCTGAAGGATCCGCCGATAGCCGATCTCGGCCATTTTTTCGCTCAGCGCCGCCGGCTCCATCCGGTGATGGATGGCGTCCAGGCCGTCGAAGGCGTGCAGCCAGGGGGAGTCGGAGACCCATTCCTCCGCGTCCGTGTTGATCTGAATGACGCAGGAGACGTAAAGGGGCGCAACCTGCCGGAGCACGCGCTGAAATGCTTCATATCCGATATATTCCACCAGCAGATCCGCGATCACGAACTCCGCCCGGGGCAGCTTCTCCGCCTCCCGGGTCAGATCCAGCTCCAGCAGGCGAAGCACGCCGTCCAGCTCCGGGTGCCGCACAGCGGCCGCCTGCAGATATTCCTGATTGAGATCGACGCCCCAGACGGTTTCGTATTTCTCCCGCCGGACGTGCTCCAGACCGTTGCCCCCGGCGACGCCCAGGATCATGGCCGTGCGCACGGGATATGCCTCAAGCTGATCGCGCATCAGCGCGTTCAATGCCTGAAGCTGGCGCACGCTGTCCAGGGACATATGGGCCTCATAGGTATCGAGACGAATCGCTTCCCAGGGGTTTTTCATATGTGCCTCCTCGATCGGTATGTGCTGGGGACACGTCTATTATACTGCCGCGCCGGTCCGCCGTCAATCACGCGGGTGCATGCACATCTGCTGCGTAGAAATGACAATGCTCGGTCGTAAAGCGGCATAGCGCACATAACAACCGTCGGGAATGACAAGGAGTTCTCCGCCAGGCCCTTTGCTTTTGATCAGCAGGCAGTCGCCTTTTTCGGTGCAAAGTGCGGCATGATCCTCAAGGAACTGACGGTCAGCCAGAAGATCGAGAGAGAAGTTTTCAAAATCGATCCGTCGCAGACAGACCGTCTTCACGATTCGGTATTGCAGGCGTTTTCCGCCCGGATTTGCCGAATAAAGATCTGCCGCTGTTCTGGGCCGGTATACAAAATACGCTTTTTCTACCATAATGACAGGAAAACCTTTGAAAAACATGTGGCATAGACTAAAAGACCAACAATCGTTGGTATATTTGAAAGTATAATCACCTACAATTGTTCTGTCAAGAACAATTGTAGGTGATAGCTGTGAAGGAAATTTTAGCAAAACGGCTTCGGGAATGCCGCAAGGCAAAGGGCCTGACACAGATGCAGGCAGCAACCCTCTGCGACATTACGGAGAAGGCCTATCAGAACTATGAACTGATGACCCGTGAGCCAAGGATCGAGATCCTGGTGCGGATCGCAGATCTGTTCGACGTCTCGCTGGACTATCTGACCGGCAGAACAGACAAAAAATAAAATGACCGCAGCGGCGAAGGGGTTCCTGTGCCGCTGCGGTTTTTTGTGAGCCAAATAACATGAAGAACCGCCGGCAAGTGACCAGCTTGCCGACGGATCCTTCCATATAAGAGAGAGGGGGAAATGAAAAAGTTTACTCGTTGCTGCTTTTATGGTTACATAATATCCGGGAATTATTACGAAAAAAAGAGCAAAGATATTACACAAATATTAAGTTTAAAATATTTTTCAAATTCTTTTTCGGTTTACGTAATATCTATTGACATCCGGGCGAAAAGGCGGTATGATATAGAAAAAGTTAGCACTCGACATAATGGAGTGCTAAATCCTTTGCGAAAGGAGCATGTACCATGAATCCGAAAAACTATACGCAGAAATCCCTGGAGGCCATCCAGGGCGCGCAGGATATCGCCCTGGCGAACAACAACCAGCAGATCGAGCAGATCCATCTGCTGCAGTCCCTGCTGCAGAGCCAGAACGGCCTGATCCCCCAGCTGCTCAAGCGGATGGGCATCACCCCGGAGAGCATGGAGGCCGCCGCCAATCTGGAGATCCGCAAGCTGCCCCAGGTCACCGGCAGCGGCAGGGAAGCGGGGAAGTACTACATCGGCCGTCCCGTGGACAACGCCTTCCACGAGGCAGAGCAGGCCGCGGCCCGGATGAAGGACGACTTCGTCTCCGTGGAGCACCTGTTCCTGGGTCTGCTGCGCACGCCCGACGCCACGCTGAAGCTGATGTTCGATCATTACGGCATCACGGAAGAGGCCGTGCTGCAGGCCCTGCAGGGGGTGCGCGGCACCCAGCGCGTCACCAACGACAACCCCGAGGATACCTATGAGGCCCTGGAGAAGTTCGGCACCGATCTGGTGCGCCGGGCGAGGGAGCAGAAGCTGGACCCCGTCATCGGCCGCGACGATGAGATCCGCAACGTCATCCGCATCCTCTCCCGCAAGACCAAGAACAACCCCTGCCTGATCGGCGAGCCCGGCGTCGGCAAGACCGCCATCGTCGAGGGCCTGGCCCAGCGCATCGTCAAGGGCGACGTGCCCCGCAGCCTGCAGGACAAGTCCATTTTCTCCCTGGATATGGGCGCGCTCATCGCCGGCGCGAAGTACCGCGGCGAATTTGAGGAGCGCCTCAAGGCCGTCCTGGAGGAGGTGCGCAAGTCCGAGGGCCAGATCCTGCTGTTCATCGACGAGCTGCACACCATCGTGGGCGCCGGCAAGACCGAGGGCTCCATGGACGCGGGCAACCTGCTCAAGCCCATGCTGGCCCGGGGCGAGCTGCACTGCATCGGCGCCACCACCCTGGACGAGTACCGCCAGTACATCGAGAAGGATCCCGCCCTGGAGCGCCGGTTCCAGACCGTGCTGGTCAACGAGCCCTCCGTGGAGGATACCATCGCCATCCTCCGCGGTCTGGAGGAGCGCTACGAGGTGTTCCACGGCGTGAAGATCACCGACCCCGCCATCATCGCGGCGGCCACCCTGTCCCACCGCTATATCACCGACCGCTTCCTGCCGGACAAGGCCATCGACCTCATCGACGAGGCCTGCGCCATGATCCGCACGGAGATGGACTCCATGCCCACGGAGCTGGACAAGGTCTCCCGCCGCATCATCCAGATGGAGATCGAGGAGGCCGCCCTCAAGAATGAGGAGGATCCCCTGTCCGTGGGCCGCCGCGAGGAGCTGCAGAAGGAGCTGGCCGAGGCCAGGGACACCTTCAACGCCATGAAGGCCAAGTGGGAAAACGAAAAGAATTCCATCGGCCGGGTGCAGCAGCTGCGAGAGCAGATCGAGAGCATCAACGCCGAGATCGAAAAGGCCGAGCAGAGCTACGACCTGGAGAAGGCCGCCAAGCTCAAGTACGGCGACCTGCCCGAGGCCAAGCAGGCCCTGGCGGAGGAGGAGCAGCGGGCCCAGAGCGCCCGGGGCGCGAACCTGCTGCGCGACAAGGTCACCGAGGAGGAGATCGCCCGCATCGTCGAGCGCTGGACGGGCATCCCCGTGGCGCGGCTCATGGAGGGCGAGCGGGAGAAGTTCCTGAATCTGGAGCAGATCCTGCACAAGCGGGTCATCGGCCAGGACGAGGCCGTCCGGAGCGTGGCCGAGGCCATCGTGCGCAGCCGCGCCGGCATCAAGGACCCCAAGCGGCCCATCGGCTCGTTCCTCTTCCTGGGCCCCACGGGCGTGGGCAAGACCGAGCTTGCCAAGGCTCTGGCCGAGTGCCTGTTCGACGACGAGAAGAACATGGTGCGCATCGACATGTCCGAATACATGGAAAAGCACAACGTCTCCCGCCTGATCGGCGCGCCTCCCGGCTATGTGGGCTATGAGGAGGGCGGCCAGCTCACCGAGGCCGTGCGCCGCAGACCCTACAGCGTCGTCCTCTTCGACGAGGTGGAGAAGGCCCATCCGGACGTGTTCAACGTGCTGCTGCAGGTGCTCGACGACGGCCATGTGACCGACTCCCAGGGCCGGGTGGTGGACTTCAAGAATACCATCATCATCCTCACCTCGAACCTGGGCTCCCAGTACCTGCTCGACGGCATCGACGACGAGGGCAACATCTCCGACGGCGCCAGAGGCATGGTGGAATCCCAGCTGCGCCGGTCCTTCCGGCCGGAATTCCTCAACCGTCTGGACGAGATCGTGTTCTACAAGCCCCTGACCCGGGACGATATGACCCACATCATCGACCTGCAGATCGCGAACCTCAACCGCCGTCTGGCCGAGAATCAGCTCTCGTGCACCGTGTCGGAGGAGGCCAAGACCTTCATCATCGACGCCTCCTACGATCCGCAGTTCGGCGCCAGACCCCTCAAGCGCTATATCCAGCACACCGTGGAGACCATCATCGCCCGGCGCATCGTCCGCGGCGACGTGGCCCCCGGAACAAAACTCGAGGTCACCGTCAAAGACGGCGACCTCGAGGTGGAAGCGCTCAGCGAATAAAATTGGTGAAGGTTTTCGGCTGCCGCGCCGGCGGCGCCGGCAGGGCATCGATCATCCAGGCCAGATTGTCGGCCAGGGTGCGCATGATCTGCAGGCCCTCGGCGTCGGCGGCCGCTTCGCCGGGGGCGGCGCCGTGAAGGCTGTTCCAGTACTGGCTGGGCGCCACGGGCATATTGGAAATGGTGAAGTACTTGTTCAGCCGGTCGAAGGCAGCGCTGGCTCCGCCCCGGCGGCACACCACGGCGCAGGCGCCGGGCTTGCCGTCAAATTCCTTCCCGTGGGAATAGAACAGCCGGTCCAGGAAGGCGCACAGCGCGCCGTTGGGCCCCGCGTAGTACACCGGCGAGCCGATGACCAGGGCGTCGCAGTCCCGCAGGAGCTGCGCGCACTTGTTGACGTCGTCCGCCAGGACGCAGCCGCCGGCGGCGCCGCAGCGGCCGCAGCCGATGCAGCCCTGCATGGGGCCGGCGCCGATCCGGAAGATTTCAGAATCCACGCCGTGCAGCGAAAGCTGCGCGGCGATTTCTTTTAATGCGATGGAGGTGTTGCCGTTCTGTCGGGGACTGCCGTTGATGAGCAAAACCTTTTTCATGGGAGACCTCCTCAGCTCTGGCGGTAGGAGCCGAAGAAGCGCTCCATCTTCCGCATGGCGTTGTGCAGGGTGTCGAGATTCGGCAGGTAGACGATGCGGAAGTGGTCCTGCTCGGGCCAGTGGAAGCCGGTGCCCGCGGTGACCAGGATCTTTTCCTTTTTCAGCAGGTCCAGGGCCATCTGCTCGTCGGAGTGGATGTTGAACTTTGCCATGTCCACCTTCGGGAAAATATAGAAGGCGGCGGAGGGCTTGGTGACGGAGATGCCGGGGATCTGATTGAGGGCGTTGTAGATGTATTCGCGCTGCTCAAAAATACGTCCGCCGGGCATCAGCAGCTCGTCGGCGCTCTGGTAGCCGCCCAGGGAGGTCTGGATGATGCTCTGGCCGGGCACGTTGGAGCACAGACGCATTTTCGCCAGCATGTTCAGGCCGGCGATGTAGCCCTTGGCGCGGGTCTTGTTGCCCGCCAGGCACAGCCAGCCGCAGCGGAAGCCCGCCACCCGGTGGGATTTCGACAGGCCGTTGAAGGACAGGGTCAGCAGGTCCGGGGCCAGGGAGGCCAGGGCCACATGCTTCAGATCGTCCATGACCAGGCGGTCGTAGATCTCGTCGGCAAAGAGGATGAGGTCGTGCTCCCGGGCCACCTGGACGATTTGCTCCAGGACCTCCTTGGGATAGAGGGCGCCCGTGGGGTTGTTGGGGTTGATGACCACGATGCCCTTGGTGCGCGGGGTGACTTTGCTTCGGATATCCTCCACATCGGGATACCAGCCGGAGGCTTCGTCGCACATATAATGCACGGCGGTGCCGCCGGCCAGGGTGACGGACGCGGTCCAGAGGGGATAATCCGGGGCGGGGACCAGGATCTCGTCGCCGGCGTCCAGCAGGGCCTGCATGGATATCATGATGAGCTCGCTGACGCCGTTGCCGGTGAAGATATCGTCGATGCCCACGTTGGGGATATGCTTGAGCTGGCAGTACTGCATGATGGCCTTCCGGGCGGAGAACAGGCCGCGGGAGTCGGAATAGCCCTCGCAGGAGCGCAGATTGTAGATCAGGTCCAGCAGCACCTCGTCCGGGGCGCTGAAGCCGAAGGGGGCGGGGTTGCCGATGTTCAGCTTGAGGATCTTGCTGCCCAGGGCCTCCATGCGCTCTGCCTCGTCCATGACGGGGCCGCGGATGTCATAGCAGACGTCGTTGAGCTTGTTTGACTGGTTGTAGAATTTCAGTTCCATGATGAATTAACTCCTCTCGGATGATTGTATGAAAAAACGCCCTGAGCAAATACTGCTCAGGGCGGAAAAAATCCGTGGTACCACCTGAATTCGGGCAAGGCCCGCACTTATCCCGGCACCGACATGCCGGCATCCTGGCTAACGGGGGACGATTCCGTCGGGACCTACTGGGAGGAAACTCTGTTCGGCTCCGCCGCTCGGGGACTGCTTCACTCTGGCCGGCATGGAGGCTCGCAGCGACCGCCTCTTCTCTGAATGCCCGCACCGGGGTTACTTCTTCCCGTCATTGCGTTTGCGGTATGAAATGTTTGAATGGATTGTAGCACAGGGTTTCGGATTTGTCAACGCTGATCGGGAAAATCCTCCGGCAGATGGGAAAAATCTTCCGGCAGATCCAGCACCCGGGTGGGCTCGTCGGACACCGTCGGCAGTTCCGGCTCGGCGGTTTCCGGCTCCGGCTCGGCAGGCTCCGGTTCCGGGAGCGGCTCGGCGCCGAGGGCGGGGCGGATCAGGTAGGCGTTTCTCTGGTCAAAGGCGGCGTTGCGGCGATCGGAATGGGCCTTCACGAAGGAATAGACCAGGCAGGAGAAGATGCCGCTCACGGAGCTCAGCACGAATGCGGCGTCGGAGCAGGTGAGAAGCACGTTCCCGAAGCTCTTGTCTGTGCGCAGGGTTTTCGCATTGGCCAGGAGCCCGTAGCCCGGTACCCTGAGGCACAGCGGCGTGGGGGTGTGGCTGCCGCAGTACAGGGCGATCACCAGATGGAACAGAGCCAGGGCCAGCGATACCCCCGCGGCGATGCGGGCGTACTTCGGCGGGATGCGGATCAGATACAAAACCAGCAGGATCGCCGGGAGAATGAGGATCACGCAGCTGGGACGCACTCTGGCGCCCAGGGATTTGAGAAGGCCGCTGTGCAGGAATACGTCGCGGAAGCTGCCCGCGCGCAGGGCGGAATCCAGCGCTCCGGCGCCTCCGGCGCTCTGGACCTCCAGGACCCAGGCCAGCACCAGCAGGGCGATGCCCGTCAGACCGAGCAGCAGAGGGGGAAGATACATCCGCCCGTAGCGGCGTTCACGCCGATTCATAAGCACGCCTCCTTTTGCCGTTCTGATAGCATCTTACAATATCGGCGCGGAAAAATCAAGAGGCACAGGGCGTACAGTTTCGTGCCGCAAAAAGGGGAGAAAAAACCGCCGGGATTTAATGTATCCATTATTGCCATGTAATCCCTCAAAAAAAACAGATACACTGTGATAATTACCTATAGAAATCCGAAGCGTTTTATGCTATATTTTTACTTGGTGAGAATTGGGTTTTTGACAGGGTGAGCGGGATTTTTCGTCCCTTTTGCGCGCCCATTGTCAAAACTCTTACTAAATAATTTTTGTTTCAGGAGGAACTGATATGGAAACCTACGGCATCGAAAAACTGGGCATCATCAACACCAGCGCTGTCTATCGCAATCTGGCACCCGCAGCCCTGACCGAGCATGCGCTTCGCCGCGGCGAGGGCACCCTCTCCAACACCGGCGCTCTGGTCGTCAAGACCGGCAAGTACACCGGCCGCTCCGCCAAGGATAAGTTCATCGTCGATTCCGCCGGCGTGCACGACGAGATCGCCTGGGGCTCCGTCAACAAGCCCGTCTCCCAGGAGGGCTTCGACGCCATCTACGCCAAGGTCATCGCTTACCTGCAGAACAAGGAAGTCTTCATCTTCGACGGCTTCGCAGGCGCCGACCCCAAGTATATGAAGGGCTTCCGCGTGATCTGCGAGCTGGCCTCCGAGGCTCTGTTCATCAACGACCTGCTGCGCCGCCCCACGGCTGAGCAGCTGGCCAACTTCCAGGAAGACTTCACCGTCATCGCCTGCCCCGGCTTCAAGTGCATCCCCGAGATCGACGGCACCCGCTCCGAGGCTGCCATCATGATCGACTATGAGAAGCATCTGGTCCTGATTGCGGGCTCCCAGTACGCCGGCGAGATCAAGAAGTCCGTCTTCTCCGTCATGAACTACGTCCTGCCCAAGATGGGCGTGTTCCCCATGCACTGCTCCGCCAACATCGGCGCCGACGGCGACTCCGCCGTGTTCTTCGGTCTGTCCGGCACCGGCAAGACCACCCTGTCCGCCGATCCCGACCGCAAGCTCATCGGTGACGACGAGCACGGCTGGGCCGACGACTCCGTGTTCAACTTCGAGGGCGGCTGCTATGCCAAGTGCATCAACCTGTCCGCCGAGAAGGAGCCCGACATCTACAACGCCATCCGCTTCGGCGCGCTGGTTGAGAACGTCGTCATGGATCCCGAGACCCGCGAGTTCGATTTCGACGACGACTCCCTGGCCGTCAACTCCCGCGTGGGCTACCCCATCGAGTATATCAACAACGCCGAGCTGTCCGGCGTGGGCGCCATCCCCAAGACCGTCATCTTCCTGACCGCCGACGCCTACGGCGTTCTGCCCCCCATCTCCAAGCTGGATAAGAACCAGGCGATGTACTACTTCGTCTCCGGCTTCACCTCCAAGCTCGCCGGCACCGAGATCGGCGTCAAGGAGCCCGTGCCCACCTTCTCCACCTGCTTCGGCGAGCCCTTCCTGCCCCTGGATCCGTCCATCTACGCCGCCATGCTGGCCGAGAAGGTCGAGAAGTCCGGCGCCAACGTCTACCTGGTCAACACCGGCTGGAACGGCACCGGCAACCGCATGAAGCTGGCCTACACCCGCAAGATGGTCACCGCCGCTCTGACCGGCGCCATCGAGAAGGCCGAGCTCGTGAAGGATCCCTACTTCGGCGTCATGGTTCCCACCGAGATCGAGGGCGTGCCCTCCGAGCTTCTGATCGTCGAGAACACCTGGGAAGACAAGGCCGCCTACGAGGCCAAGGCCAAGGAGCTGGCCGGCAAGTTCATCGAGAACTTCAAGAAGTACACCCTCATGAGCGAGGAAGTCATCGCCGCGGGCCCCAAGGCCTGAGAATGAAAATGATTCCCCATCCGGCGCAAGCCGGGTGGGGAAGGAAATAGAGTCCGGGCAAACGGGACTCAAAATGGAGGAAAGTAATCTATGGCAAGAAAAGTGCAAATCACGGAAACCGTCCTGCGTGATGCCAACCAGTCCCTGATGGCCACCCGCCTGCCCTATGCCGACTACGAGGACATCCTCGAGACCATGGACAAGGCCGGCTACTACTCCGTCGAGTGCTGGGGCGGCGCCACCTTTGACTCCTGCCTGCGCTATCTGGGCGAAGATCCCTGGGAGCGCCTGCGCAACATCAAGAAGCATATGCCCAACACCCGCCTGCAGATGCTGCTGCGCGGCCAGAACCTGCTGGGCTACAAGCACTACCACGACGACGTGGTGGAGAAGTTTGTCGAGCTGTCCATCAAGAACGGCATCGATATCATCCGCATTTTCGACGCCCTGAACGATTTCCGCAATCTGCAGACCGCGTTCGAGGCCGTCAAGAAGTATTCCAAGAAATACGGCCGTCATGTCATCGCCTCCGGCTGCATCTCCTACACCCAGAGCCCCGTGCACACCGTCGAGAAGTACGTTGAGATGTGCAAGAAGCTGGTGGAGATGGGCTTTGAGACCCTCTGCCTGAAGGATATGGCCGGCACCATGAGCCCCTATGAGGCTGAAGGCCTGATCAAGGGCATCAAGGCCGCCCTTCCCAATGTGCCCGTGGTCCTGCACACCCACTGCACCACCGGCATGGCCTACATGACCATCACCAAGGCCATCGAGGCCGGCGTGGACGTCATCGACTGCGCCACCTCCCCCTTCTCCAACGGCACCTCCCAGCCCTCCACCGACACCATGTTCTATGCCCTGCAGCAGTACGGCATCGACTGTGGCCTGAAGGAGGACGTCATCAAGGAGGTCAACGATTACTTCAAGCCCATCAAGCAGAAGTACATCGACAACGGCACCCTGAACCCCAAGAGCATGGCCACCGACGCCCAGGCGCTGGTCTACAAGGTCCCCGGCGGCATGCTCTCCAACATGATCGCAAACCTCACCGATATGAAGTCCATGGACAAGTTCGACGCCGCCCTGGCGGAGATCCCCGCCGTCCGCAAGGACCTGGGCTATCCCCCGCTGGTCACCCCGCTGAGCCAGATGGTCGGCAACCAGGCCGTCACCAACGTGCTGCTGGGCGAGCGCTACAAGCAGATCTCCAACGAGGTCAAGAACTATTTCAAGGGCGAGTACGGTATTGCCCCCGCTCCCGTCAGCCAGGAGCTGCAGGATAAGATCCTCGGCGAAGGCAAGGAGCCTGTGGACTGCCGCATCGAGGACAGCAAGCGCACCGGCGAAGACTTTGCCATGGCGAAGGAAGAGCTGGGCGATCTGGCCCGCAGCGAAGAGGACATCATGAGCTACATCTGCTTCCCGAAGCAGGCGAAGGAATTCCTGGAAAAGCGCAAGGCCAAGGAAGAAAACATCGCCGTCTACTCCATCGAAGAAGCGTAAGGAGGACGAAGCATGTTATTCTTAGTGAAAGCCGACATGGTCGACATCGGCATCGGCGAAGCCGGCCTGGTCGCCGTCGGCGGCTATCTGGTCGTGTTCATCGGCCTGATCCTGCTGATGTGCGTCGTGATGATCACCGGCAAGATCATGGTCAGCTCGCAGGCCAGGAAGCGTGCCGCCGCGCCCGAGATCGAAGCGCCCGCCGCTCCTGCCGCCGCCCTGGCGGAAGCCCCCGGCTCCGCCGGCGAGCTCAAGCTCTATGACGTCGATCCCAAGGACGCCGCCATGATCATGGCCATTGTTGCCCATCAGCTGCAAAAGCCGCTCAACGAGCTGCGCTTCAAATCCATTCGGGAGGTAAAGTAAGATGAAATACAAGGTAACCCTCAAGGGCAAAACCTATGAAGTTGAAGTCGACGAAGGCAAGGCTATGCTGGTCGACGAATACGAAGCCTATGCCCCCGCGGCAGCTCCGGCGCCCGCCGCTGCTGCTCCCGCCGCCCCCGCCCCCGCAGCTGCTCCTGCGGCTGCCCCCGCTCCCGCCGCCGCCAGCCTGGCCGCCGGCGAGGTCGTCGCGGCCCCCATGCCCGGCAACATCCTCAAGGTCAACGTCTCCCAGGGCGCAGCCGTCAAGTCCGGCGACATCCTGGTGGTTCTGGAAGCCATGAAGATGGAAAACGAGATCCTTGCCCCGCGTGACGGCACCGTGGCCCAGGTCGCGGTCAACGTCGGCGCGACGGTCGATACGGGTACTCCTCTTGTCGTTCTGGCATAAGGAGGGCACGTATGAACATCCTTGCTTTTAACATCCTGCAGACGTTTGCCAAGCTGGCAAAGGAATCCGGCTTCGGCGGATTCATTGCCGCCGGCGGCTGGATGAACCTCATCATGGTTGTCATCGCCTGCGTGCTGCTGTACCTCGGCATCGTCAAGAAGTTCGAGCCCCTGCTGCTCGTCGGCATCGCCTTCGGCTGCCTGCTGGCCAATGTCAGCTATTTCCCCGGCCTGAGCGCGGAGCTGAACCAGACCAATGCCCTGTACCATCCCGAGCTGTGGGAGGCGTTCCTGGATCATGCCAGCCCCTACTATCACAGCTACGGCCATGTGCTCTCCAACGCCGGCCTGCTGGATATCTTCTACATCGGCGTCAAGGCAGGTCTCTATCCGTCGCTGATCTTCATGGGCGTCGGCGCCATGACCGACTTCGGCCCCCTGATCTCCAACCCCAAGAGCCTGCTGCTGGGCGCTGCCGCGCAGCTGGGCGTGTTCGTGGCCTTCTTCGGCGCCATCCTGCTGGGCTTCACCGGCCCTCAGGCTGCCTCCATCGGCATCATCGGCGGCGCTGACGGCCCGACGGCCATCTTCCTGACCAACAAGCTGGCTCCGGAGCTGCTGGGCGCCATCGCCATCGCGGCCTATTCCTACATGGCCCTGATCCCGCTGATCCAGCCGCCCCTCATGAAGCTCTTCACCTCCAAGGAAAACCGCAAGATCAAGATGGTCCAGACCCGCGAGGTCACCAAGACCGAGAAGATCATCTTCCCGATCATCGTCTCCATCTTCGTCATCCTGCTGCTGCCCTCCACGGCGCCCCTGATCGGCTGTCTGATGCTGGGCAACCTGTTCCGCGAGTGCGGCGTCACGGACCGCCTGTCCGACACCGTGCAGAACGCCCTGATGAACATCGTCACCATCATGCTCGCCACCTCCGTCGGCGCCACGATGGTCGCGTCCAACTTCCTGCGCTGGGAGACCATCAAGATCATCGTTCTCGGTCTTGTGGCCTTCGGCATCTCCACCGTGGGCGGCCTCGCGGGCGGCAACATCATGTGCAAGCTTACCGGCCGCAAGGTCAACCCGCTGATCGGCTCCGCCGGCGTGTCCGCCGTGCCGATGGCGGCCCGCGTCTCGCAGATGGTGGGCCAGAAGGAGAACCCCTCCAACTTCCTGCTGATGCACGCCATGGGCCCGAACGTGGCCGGCGTCATCGGCTCGGCCATCGCCGCCGGCTTCCTGCTGGCCGTGTTCGGCTGATCAGTCACAGACAAACCCCGCTGCTTCCGCAGCGGGGTTTTTTATATGCTCGGGCGGGCGTCGCTGTCGATGCCCGCCCGATTATTTTGCGCGGTCCGTCCGCTTTGCCTCACGGATTCCGATTTCATAAAGAATTTACAAACCGGGAACGCTCAGGGAACGCAGCGGTTTCTTTGCGGGAACGGCAGGGTCGTATAATTGATTCCTGCAGGCAGCGCAGTCTGCCGGAATAATATTTTGGAGGCATTGAAAAATGTATTTTGACGCGATCGCAAAAATTGTATCGGAACGTACCGGCTGTGACGTTTCCGCCGTGAAGCCGGAGAGCAAATTTTCAGAACTGGGCATCGATTCCCTTGATACGGTGGAGCTTCTGATGAATCTGGAGGACGAGATCGGCATCGAGATCGAGCTGAATCAGAAGGTGGAGACCATCGACGACCTGGATCGATTCATTCAGAGCAAACAGGGGTAAGGCGAATGATTCGGTCAGCAATTTGTGAAATGCTGGGGATCGATTATCCCGTATTTCAGGGCGGCATGGCCTGGATCGCTGACGGGAAACTGGCCGCTGCCGTCTCCAACGGCGGCGGTCTCGGCATTATCGCGGCGGGAAATGCGCCGGGCGATTACGTCAGGGAGCAGATCCGCGCCGCCAGGAAGATCACCGGCAAGCCCATCGGCGTGAATATCATGCTGCTGAGCCCCTTTGCCGATGAGGTCGCAAAGGTCGTCACGGAAGAAAAGGTGGAAGTGGTCACCACCGGGGCGGGCAATCCCTCCAAATACATCAGGGAATGGACCGCCGCGGGCATCAAGGTCATCCCGGTCGTCGCCTCCGTCGCCATGGCGAAGCTGATGACGCGCCTCGGCGCGTCTGCGCTGATCGCCGAAGGGGGAGAGAGCGGCGGCCATGTGGGCGAGCTCACCACAATGGTGCTGGTTCCCCAGGTGTGCGACGCCACGACGCTGCCCGTCATCGCGGCGGGCGGCATCGCCGACGGCAGGGGCGTCGCGGCGGCATTCATGCTCGGCGCACAGGGGGTGCAGATGGGCACGCGCTTTCTCAGCGCCTATGAGTGCTCCGTTCACCCCGCGTACAAGGAGAAAATCCTGAAGGCCACCGACCTCTGCACGATGGTCACGGGCAAGCGCCTGGGGCATCCCGTCCGCAGCCTCAGAACGCCGTTTGCCAGGAATTACGCCCGGGCGGAGTACGGCGGCATGCCGGACGATGAGCTGGAAGCGCTGGGCGCCGGCGCGCTGCGGCGGGCGGTGCAGGAGGGAGACAGCGAAAAAGGCTGTTTCCTCTCCGGACAGATCGCCGCCATCGTCAGGAAAGAGCAGCCGGCGGCGGAAATCGTGAAGGAAGTGATGGAGGAGGCGGAGCCGATCCTCCGGAGGGCGTCGCAATGGGTAAAATAGCATTTGTTTTCTCCGGCCAGGGGGATCAGTATCCCGGCATGGGGAAGGACCTGTATGACAGATACCCGGCGGCGAGAGCTGCGTTCGGCCTGTGCGACGGGGTGCGCCCGGGTACCTCCGCCCAATGCTTCGGTGCGGCGGCGGAGGAATTAAAAGAGACGAAAAACACCCAGCCCTGCCTCTTCGCAATGGAACTGGCGGCGGCAGAGGTGCTGCTTGCAAAGGGGATCGTGCCCGATGCGGCCGCCGGATTCTCCCTCGGCGAGGTGGCAGCGGCCGCCGTCAGCGG
The DNA here is from genome assembly GCA_015068455.1 of Oscillospiraceae bacterium. Taxonomy (GTDB): domain Bacteria; phylum Bacillota; class Clostridia; order Oscillospirales; family Oscillospiraceae; genus SVMC01. Next base: position 131,744 of record SVKO01000003.1, read on the forward strand.
CATGTTTGATTATGAAACGGGCTTTCGGCTGGTCTGCCGCCGCGGAGAGCTGATGCAGCGCGAGGCGGAAAAGCATGATACCGCCATGGCGGCCGTGGTAAAGCTGACGTCCGGGCAGGTGCGGGAGATCTGCGGCCGCTACGACGGCATTTTCCCCGTGAACTTCAACTGCCCCGGTCAGATCACCGTGTCCGGTCTTTCCGCGCAGATGGCGGATTTCGCCGCCGACGTCAGGGCGGCGGGGGGCAGAGCCATCCCGCTGAAGGTGAAGGGGGCGTTTCATTCGCCGTATATGAAAGCGGCGGCAGAGGCCTTTGCGCAGGAGCTGGGTCGCGCGGAGATCAGGGAGTGCAGGATCCCCCTTTACTCCAATCTGACGGCGGAGCCCTACGGGGCGGATGCGGCCGGTCTGCTCTCCGCCCAGATCTGCAATCCCGTGCTGTGGGAGAAGACCGTCCGGAACATGGCGTCCGGCGGCGTGGATACGTTCATTGAGATCGGGCCGGGCAGGACGCTGACCAATATGGTCAAAAAGAGCCTTCCCGACGCAAAGGCCGTCAGCACGGCGGAGTATCTTGCGGAGGTGGAAGCATGCTGAAGGGAAAAACAGCGGTCGTGACCGGCGGCTCCCGCGGCATCGGCGCGGCGATCGCATGCAAATTCGCCTCGCTGGGGGCGAATATTGCCGTGATCTATGCCGGAAACGCGGCCGCGGCGGAGAACGTCTGCCGGCAATGCAGGCAGTACGGCGCGGAGGCGGCCGCCTATCAATGCGACGTTTCCGACTTTTTGGCCGTCAAGGATACCGTCGCAAAAATCAGAGCGGATTTCGGCACGGCGCAGATCCTGGTGAACAATGCGGGCATCACCCGCGACGGCCTGCTTGCCATGATGAAAGAAGAAGATTTTGACGCCGTTCTGGATACCAATCTGAAGGGCGCTTTCAATATGATCCGCCATATGACGGGCCTGTTCCTCCGGGGACGGGAGGGCTGCATCATCAACATCGCCTCGGTGGCGGGACTGATGGGAAACGCCGGTCAGTGCAACTATTCCGCTTCCAAGGCGGGGCTGATCGGCCTGACGAAATCCGTTGCAAAGGAGCTCGCCCCGAAGGGCGTCCGCTGCAACGCCATCGCGCCCGGCTTCATCGCGACGGATATGACGGAGGATCAGGCGGACAACCCGCTTGTGAAAATGATCCCCCTGGGCGCGATGGGCAGCCCCGAGGATGTGGCGGATGCAGCCGCCTATCTTGCGGGCGCAAACTATGTAACCGGCGAAGTGCTCCGTGTGGACGGCGGCATCGCCATGTGAGGAGAACAGTTATGAGTGAAAACAGACGAGTCGTCGTCACAGGCGTCGGCGCGGTCACGCCGCTGGGCAACAGCGCCGCCGAGACGTGGGAAGGCCTGAAAAACGGCAAAAACGGCATTGGGCCCATCACCCGCTTCGACACCGAAAAATTCAAAGCAAAGCTGGGCGCCGAGGTCAGGGACTTCGATCCGAAGGCATATATGGAGGTCAACGACGTGCTGCGCACCGACCGCTACGCCCAGTTTGCCGTGGCCGCCGCCCAGCAGGCGGTGGATGAAAGCGGCGTGGAGGGCACGGTTTTGCCGGAGCGCTTTGCGGTCATTTTCGGGACCGGCATCGGCGGCATCGGCACCTTTGAAACGGAACACACCAAGCTGCTCGAGCGGGGGCCTCGCCGGGTATCTCCGCTGTTTGTGCCCATGATGATCGGCAATATGGCCGCCGGTATGATCGCGATCCGCCATGACTGCCGGGGCTCTGCCATGCCTGCGGTCACGGCCTGCGCCTCCGGCTCCAATGCCATCGGAGAGGCCATGCGTCTGGTCCGCCACGGCTATGCCGACGCGGTCATCGCCGGCGGCGCGGAAGCGGCGATCATCCCCTCCGCCATTGCCGGGTTTGTCAATATGCAGGCGCTGTCCACATCCGATGATCCGGATGCGGCATCCCTGCCCTTCGACAGGCGCAGGGGCGGCTTTGTGATCGGGGAGGGCGCTGCGGCGCTGATCCTCGAGGAATATGAGCACGCAAAGGCGCGCGGCGCAAGGATTTACGGCGAGGTCTGCGGCTACGGCTCCACCTGCGACGCGTATCATATCACGGCGCCCCATCCCGACGCCCGCGGCGGCGCGCAGGCGATGGCGGACGCCATGAAAGAGGCCCGTTACTGCGGGAAGGACGTCGTTTACATCAACGCCCACGGTACGGGAACGCCGATGAACGACATTGTCGAGACGGCGGCGATCAAAAAGGCGCTGGGCGGGGAGCAGGCGAAAAAGGCCTTCGTCAGCTCCACGAAATCCATGACCGGACATATGCTCGGCGCCGCGGGCGCCGTTGAGGCGCTGGCCTGCCTGTTTGCGCTGAACGAAGGGGTGATCCCGCCCACGATCCATTTGGACGAGCAGGACGAACGCTGCGACCTGAACTGCGTGCCGAACGCCGCGGTGCATGCCGATATTACCCTGGCCCTTTCCAATTCCCTGGGCTTCGGCGGTCACAACGCCTGCCTTGCTTTCAGAAAGGTTTGATCCGATGAAAGAAACCGATATTCGTCAATATGCCGAGCTGATGAAGGAGCTCGGACTGACCGGGCTGGAGATCACGGAGGAGAACAGCAAGGTCCGTCTGGAGCGCTCCGTGCCGGCAGCGAAGGAAACCGTGTACGCCGTTCCGGAAACTGTTGATGCGATGCTGCCTCCACCGGAGCGGAAGGACTACATCTCCGTAAAGTCTCCGATCGTCGGTGTGTTCTATGCGGCCCCCGCGGAAAACGCGGCCCCGTATGTCTCCATCGGCGACAGCGTGACCAAGGGGCAGATCCTCTGCATCGTCGAGGCGATGAAGCTGCTCAATGAGATCCTTGCCGAGGAAGACGGCGTCATTTCAGAGGTGTGCGTCGCCAACGGCCAGATCGTGGAATACGGGACAGAACTGTTCCGCATCAGGAGGTGAGCGCATGAACCGGGAAGAGGTCATGGGCATCCTGCCCCACCGGGACCACATGCTGCTGCTTGACGATGCGGAGGAGCTGGACGGCACCGCCGTCGGACACTATACCGTCCGCGGCGACGAGTTTTTCCTGAAGGGGCATTTTCCGGGCAATCCCATCGTGCCCGGCGTGATCCTGTGCGAGATCCTGGCGCAGTCCGCCTGTGTCCTGATGCGCGGCGCGATGGGCGAAGGACAGCTGCCTGTTTACACAGGCCTGAACAATGTGAAGTTCCGTTCTCCCGTAAGGCCGGGGGATACGGTGGAAGCCCGCTGCCGTATCAGGCGGGCAAAGCATCCGTTCTACTTTGCGGAGGGGACCGTCACCGTGGACGGGAGAACGTGCGTCTCGGCCGAGTTTTCCTTCGCAATGACAGGAGCATAGACCATGTTTTCAAAAATACTGATCGCCAACCGCGGCGAGATCGCCGTGCGTATCATCCGTGCCTGCAAGGAGATGGGCGTGGCCACGGTGGCGGTGTATTCCGAGGCGGATAAAAACGCCCTGCATGTGGCGCTTGCCGACCAGAGCTATTGCATCGGCGGCCCGGAGGCGTCGGAGAGCTATCTGAATGAGAATCAAATCATCAGCACTGCCCTTTTGGCAGGCGCCCAGGCGATCCATCCCGGCTACGGATTCCTTTCGGAAAATGCCCATTTTGCCCGCGCCTGCAGAAAAAACGGACTGGTCTTCATCGGCCCCGATCCGGAAAGCATGGAACGGCTCAGCGACAAGGCGAAATTAAAGGAGCTGATCCGCCATACGGGACTGTCGGTGATTCCGGGCTCAAAGGCGGTGTTTTCCGTGGAGGAAGCGAAGCGGGCCGCCGAACGGATCGGATATCCGGTCATGCTGAAGGCGTGCGCGGGCGGCGGCGGCAGGGGGATTCGTCTGATCCGCTGCGAGGAGGATATGGACGAGGCCTTCCATCAGGCCGCGAGCGAAGCTGCGAGCGCCTTCGGCGACGGCAGCGTATATCTGGAAAAGTACATTTTTCCGGCAAGGCATGTGGAGCTGCAGATCCTGGCCGATGAGCACGGGAATGCGGTGTGCCTCGGGGAACGGGACTGCTCCCTGCAGAGGCGAAATCAAAAGCTGCTGGAGGAAACGCCCTCCCCGGCGGTCAGCGACGCGCAGCGCAGCAGGATGATCGAGCTTGCGGTGGACGCCGTAAAGAAGATTGGCTATGTCGGCGCCGGGACGCTGGAATTTCTGCTTGACCGGGAGGGAAATTTCTGGTTTATGGAAATGAATGTCCGGCTGCAGGTGGAGCACTGCGTGACGGAAATGCTGACCGGCGTGGATCTTGTGAAGTGGCAGATCCGCATTGCCGCGGGCATTGCGCTGAACTTCACGCAGCGGGACGTTCGGATGGACGGCGCGGCGATCGAATGCCGCATCAACGCCGGAAGCTGCGGAAGGCTGAAGATGCTCCACGTGCCGGGCGGCCCGTCCGTGCGGTTCGATACCTGCCTGATTGAAGGAATGGACGTGTCGCCGTATTACGATTCCCTGCTCGGCAAACTGATCGTATATGCAAAGACGAGGGAAGAGACGCTGCGCAAGATCCGCGCCTCGCTCTGTGAATTGGTGATCGAGGGGATCCCGACGAATATCGCCGAACAGCTGCGGATCGTGGAGGACGAGCGCTTTACATCCGGGAAATATGATTTGACTTTTATGGGAAACAGGGGATGAGATGGCTTTGCTGAACTTTTTGAAACCGAAGAACCAGTTGGAAGAGGGCGGGCGGACGTCCGCGCCTGTGCAGCGTGACGCCGGCGAACCGGAAAAGAACTGCCCGAACTGCCATAAAGACATTCCGCTGAGCCGCCTCTGGGCCAATGGCCTTGTCTGTTCCTGCGGTTATCATTTTCGCATGAAGGCCAGGCAGCGGATTCAGCTGATCGCCGACAAAGGGAGCTTTCGCGAGCTTTATTCCGGCATGAGATCGGAGAATCCGCTCAACTTTCCCGGGTATAACGACAAGATTGAAACCGTGCGCATTGCAAGCGCCGAGAAGGAAGCCGTCGTCTGCGGCACCGCCGCGATCGGCGCACAGAAATGCTGCCTGTTTGTCATGGAATCCTATTTTATGATGGGCAGCATGGGCAGCGCCGTCGGCGAAAAGATCACCTCGCTGTTTGAGTATGCCGTGCAGCACCGGCTGCCCGTGGTCGGGTTTACGGTCTCCGGCGGCGCGCGCATGCAGGAGGGCCTGCTGTCGCTGATGCAGATGGCAAAGACCAGCGCCGCAGTCAAGCGCCACAGCGACGCGGGGCTGCTGTATATCGCCGTCCTCACCGATCCGACGACCGGGGGCGTCACGGCGAGCTTTGCCATGGAAGCGGATATTATTATTGCCGAACCCGGCGCCACGGTGGGCTTTGCCGGCGCGAGGGTCATTGAGCAGACGACAAGGAAGGCCCTTCCCGAAGGATTCCAGACGTCGGAATTTGTACTGAAGCACGGATTTATCGACAGCATCGTCCCGCGCGTCAGTCTAAAAAGCTACCTGGCTGAACTGCTGAAACTGCATGATGGGAGGGCGATTCTATGAGCGAGACTGCCTACGCACGGGTGAAGCTTGCCCGCGACAGCAGCAGGCCCACCGGGCATGACTACATCAATCAGATTTTCCGGGGATTTGTCGAATTTCACGGCGACCGGCGTTATGCCGACGATCCGGCCATTGTCGGCGGCATCGCGAGGCTGAACGACCGCCCGGTGACCGTCATCGCGATCGAGAAGGGGCACAACGCCAAGGAGCGGAATTACCGCAATTTCGGCGCGCCCCAGCCGGAGGGGTACCGCAAGGCCCTGCGCCTGATGAAGCAGGCGGAGAAATTCGGCAGGCCGATCATCTGTTTCGTCGATACCTCGGGCGCATATTGCGGCGTCGAGGCGGAGGAGCGGGGCCAGGGGCAGGCCATTGCCGAAAACCTGCTGGAAATGTCCACCCTCTGCGTCCCCATTATTTCCGTTCTGATCGGCGAGGGCGGCAGCGGGGGCGCGCTGGCGCTTGCCGTAGCGGATCGGGTTTGGATGCTGCAGAACGCGGTGTATTCGGTGATCTCTCCGGAGGGCTGCGCCAGCATCCTCTGGAAGGATTCGGCCAAAGCGGAGACGGCGGCCGCCAGCCTGAAGCTGACCGCGGAGGACGCCAAAAGCCTCGGCGTGATCGAACGCATCCTCTCGGAAAACGACATCGGCAGGAAGGAATTCTATGATCGCATCCGTGCGCTTCTGGCCGAAGAGATCAAAGCGTTGTCAGGCGACGTCGACCTGACACAAAACCGGTATGACAGATTCCGCAGCCTCGGCGTCAGCGCGGTCCTGAAGGAGTAAGCATGAGTATATACAAGCAGTTTTGTAATGAGATCTTCGATGAAAACGGCAGACTGAAAAAGATAACCCTCAATTATCCCGACAATTTCAATTTCGGTTATGACGTTGTCGACGCGATCGCAGACAAGGAACCGGACAAACGCGCCCTGGTGTGGTGCAACGTGGAAGGGGAGGAGCATACCTTTTCATTTGCAGACGTCAGGAAAAACAGCAATCAAATGGCGAACGTCCTCCGCGATGCGGGGATCGGACACGGGGATCGCGTCATGCTGATCATGAAGCGCCATTATGAATACTGGTTTGCCGCCATCGCCCTGCACAAGCTGGGTGCGGTGATGATCCCCGCCACCCATATGCTTACGGTGAGCGATCTGGTTTACCGGCTGAAGGCGTCAAAGGTAAAAGCCGTCATTTGCACGACGCAAAACGAAGTGCCCGGGAAAGTCAAAGCGGCGCTGAGAACGGCGGAAATGACGGCAAAGCTCTGGTGCGTGCAGGGTGATTCGGAGGGCTTTGAAAACCTGACGGCCGCCAGCAGCCATGCCGAAGCGGCATTTGACCGGCTCGACACCCTGGCGACGGATCCGATGGTGCTGTACTTTACCTCCGGGACCACCGGCAATCCCAAAGGCGTCATCCACGAGCACAGTTATCCCCTGGCGCATATCGTTACGGCAAAGTATTGGCAGCAGGCGGAGGACAACGGGCTGCATTTCACCGTCGCGGAGACGGGATGGGCGAAGGCTTCCTGGGGCAAGATGTACGGACAGTGGCTTGTGGGGAGCGCGGTGATGGTCTATGACTTCGACAATTTCGAGCCCAAGCAGCTCACCCATATCATCAATCAGTACGGCGTGACCTCCTTCTGCGCGCCGCCCACCGTTTACCGGTATCTGGTGCGCAAGGGCATCCCCGAGATGCCGACGCTGAAGCATGCCTCCACCGCGGGGGAAATGCTCTCGCCCGAGGTATTCAGCAAATTTACCGAGCGCACGGGGCTCCCGCTTTGTGAAGGATACGGCCAGACGGAAACGACCCTGCTGATGGCAAATTTCAAAGGCGATGAGGCGGTGGAGGGTTCCATGGGAACGCCTTCCCCCTTTTACAATATTGAGCTTCGCGGGAAAGACGGACAGCGCGTTGCGGTCGGGGAGACCGGAGAAGTGGTGATCGTCCCGGAACGGGAAGGAAAGCAAACCGGCGTCTTTACCGCATATCTCGATCATGAGGAGCAGTACAGGTATGTGTGGAGAGGCGGCGTGTATCATACGGGCGACGCGGCCTGCATGGACCAGAACGGCAGGTACTGGTTCCGCGGACGCTTCGACGATATCATCAAAACGGGCGGCTTTCGCGTGGGCCCGTATGAAGTGGAGAATGTGCTGATGGAGCATCCTGCCGTCGCCGAGTGCAGCGTCATCGGCGTGCCCGATTCCCTCCGGGGACAGGCGATCAAGGCGGTCATCACCCTTGGCCCCGGGTACACCGCTTCGGCGGAGCTTGAGGTGGAGATCAAGAATTCCTGCAACCAGAAGCTGGCCGAATACAAATGGATCCGGCTGATAGAGTTCGCCGCGGAAATGCCGAAGACGATCAGCGGAAAAATTCAAAAGACCGTACTTCGCAGCAAAGACTGGTGAATGCAGCGATCTCGTGCTATAATATACTTCACAATCCCACGGGCAGAGCAGGCAGCTCTGCAAAAGGAGTTCCTATGAACAACATACCGAGCAATATGGAGGAGATACTCAGTCATCAGATTTGCGGCTTTCGTCAGTATGTGCTGACCGCCCCTGTGCACCTGAGCTATGTCAGCCCCAATTTATGTGCGCTGGCCGGCGTTCGGGCGGACGAGCTGCTTGATGACGGAAAAGACCTTTATTTGCAGCTGGTGCATCCGGCAGACCGCGAGAAGTATTCCGCCCTCCTCCGCAGAGTCGTATCGGAAGGGCGGGCGCTTTCCGGGGAATACCGCCTCGTGAAACGGGACGGCACAGTGATCTGTGTAAAGGATACGGTCTCGCCGAAGAGAACGGACAGCGGGCTCCTGGTCGGATACTCTGTTTTGACGGATATCACCGACATGAAAAAGGAATACGGCGATCTGCGGTTTCTGAATGAGACCATTCCCTGCGGATTTTTGCGATATACCTGCGAAAAACAGCCGAGAATCACCTATATCAATCAGAAAATGATTGAATTCCTGCACTTTCCGAAGGTAAAAGACGGGGAAATGGATTATCTGGAAATGTTCAAAAGCAACATTTTTCTGATGATCCCCATGGAGGAGCGCCGCCGGTTTTCCAAGTACCTCAACCGGGTGTTCTCCGCCGACGCCCCGATCGCCGGGAACATGACGCTGCTCCGCTGCGACGGCACCCGGGCACATGTGTTCGGATGGGTGACGAAGTGCATCAATGAGCGCGGAGAACCGGAATTTCAGAGCGTCTGCATGGACGTCACGGAGCGGTATCAGGCGCAGAAAACCACCGAAAGCAAACGGTATCTCCGGGCGCTTGCGGACGTATATGACAAAATATTTGAGTTCAACCTGGACGTCAATACCGTCAAATGCCTGCACTGCGAGGAAGCGTCCTATTTCAAACGGTTTGAGGACGTGGCGATGCAGATCGAGGATGCGCTGGAACGGTGGCTGATTTCCTCCGTATCTCCGGAGCAGCAGGACGGCGTCCGCCGTTTCTTCGGGGATTTCTGTCAGAAACAGCTCCACGGAGCGGACGGAAAGCCGCCGCAGATCTCCTACAGCGCCCGCGCCACGGACGGCAGCATGCGGCAGTATACGGGTATTTTCATCAAGGTTACGGATTCCGTGAGCTTTTATTGCTGCCGAAGGACGAAGGAGCCGGACAGCATCACGGCGCTGCAGCAGGAGAACACGCAGCTGAAGGAAACAGTGCGCGATCTGGTCATGCAGTTTTCCGATGGCCTGGCCGCCTTTGAGGTGTCGCCGGAGGGGCTGGTCAAGCCGCTGTATGCCAGCGAGAATGTGTGTGAATTCTTCGGCTATACCGCGGAGGAATGGCTGCCGCTGACCAAGCGCTTTACGCCCCTGGAGAATTTCGTAGCGTACAGCGAGTCCGCCCATGAGGACTTTGCCGAGCTTCTGAGAACGGGCGAAGCGGAGTTTACTTATTTTGATTTCAAATCGGAAGCCGAAAGAAAAATCAAGGCCATCTGCTCGGAAAAAGAGCCCAACGCCAACGCCTCGCGCTATGTGATGCTCTATGCCGTGGAAGGGGATTCCGCAGCACAGAAGCAGTCCCTGCCGGAAAACCGCACCGTATCCATCCGCACATTCGGGTATTTCGATGTGTTTGTCGGCGACAGTCCGATCGCGTTCCGCAACAAAAAGTCCAAGGAGCTGTTTGCCCTGCTGGTGGACCGCAAAGGCGGATATGTCACCTCGGAGGAGGCGATCGGCTTTTTGTGGGAGGATGAGCCTGCCAATCCGCTGACGCTGTCGAGATACCGGAAGGTCGCGCTTCGCCTGAAGAGCACGCTGGAAGAGTACGGGATCTCCGAAATCGTTGAGGCGGTGGACGGAAAGCGCCGGATCGTGATGGATAAGGTCGAGTGCGATCTGTACCAGTATCTTTCCGGCAAGGAGGAATATGCGCAGCTGTTCAAGGGAAGCTACCTGACAAACTACAGTTGGGGCGAGACGACCCTGGGCGAGCTGATCAACAGCCGGAAATGAGTGTGGTTATGAGCAAATACATACATAGGGTCCATTACTACGAGACCGACAAGATGGGGATCACCCACCATTCCAACTATATCCGCTTTATGGAAGAGGCCAGGATGCATTTCCTGTCAGAAATCGGCTACCCGATGAAAATACTGGAAAACGCAGGGATCGCTTCGCCGGTCGTCTCGGTCAACTGCGAATACCGGCATACGACGACCTACGGCGATGAAATCGAAATCGAAGTGCGCGTCGTCGGATATACGGGCGTCAGGCTGACGCTTTCCTATACCATGACGGACAAAGAAAAAAATGTTTTGGCGGCAGCCGCGTCGTCTGTCCACTGCTTTATCAATCGAGACGGCAGGCCGGTGGCGCTGAAGAAGTATTTCCCTGGACTGGACGGGATCCTGAAAGAAGCTGTTTTAAATGAACCCGCCGCATGCGCCGGGACCCGGAGCGCGGAGTAAAAAAAATAACCCGGGGCGCCTCCTTTCGGAGGGCGCCCCGGGGTTTTTGTTTTATATTGATTGATGATTACTTGTCGGTCTTCGCGGCTTCCACAACGCCGGCGGCGAGGCCTGCCAGGCCCTGCAGCTCGGAGGGAATGATGATCTTCGTGGCCTGGCCGTTGGCGACCCGCTGCATGGCCTCCAGGGCCTTGAGCTTGATGACCTGGTCGTTGGGGGAGGCTTCGTTCAGGAGCTTCAGAGAGTCCGCCAGGGCCTTCTGGACGGTCAGGATGGCCTGGGCTTCGCCCTCGGCCTTGAGGACGGCGGCCTGCTTCTCGGCGTCGGCGCGGAGCACGGCGGATTCGCGTTCGCCTTCGGCGATGAGGATCTTGGAGTGCTTCTGGCCCTCGGCCTGCAGGATGGCCTGACGGCGGTCGCGCTCGGCCTTCATCTGCTTCTCCATGGAGTTCTGGATGTCCGCCGGCGGCAGGATGTTCTTGAGCTCCACACGGTTGACCTTGATGCCCCAGGGATCGGTGACCTCATCGAGGATGGCGCGCATCTTGGTGTTGATGACGTCGCGGGAGGTCAGAGTCTCATCGAGTTCCAGGTCGCCGATGATGTTACGAAGGGTGGTGGCGGTGAGGGTCTCCATGGCGACCATGGGATATTCCACGCCGTAGGTGTACAGACGCGGGTCGGTGATCTGGAAGTAGACCACGGTGTCGATCTGCATGGTGACGTTATCCTTGGTGATGACCGGCTGGGGCGGATAGTCCAGCACCTGCTCCTTGAGGCTGACCTTCTTGGCCACGCGCTCAAAGAAGGGAAGCTTGAAGTGCAGGCCGACGCCCCAGACGTCGTGGAATTTGCCCAGCCGCTCGATGACATAGGCCTTGGCCTGCTGCACCACGTAGATGCAGCGCGCGATGATGATAAGCACCAGCAGCGCCAGGGCTGCGATTCCGATGATTGCTCCGATTTGCATATTGTTTCTCCTTTCTTATACCTCTGCGCTAACGGGTTCCCGTGCGACGCAGACCTTGACGCCTTCCACGCGCAGTACGCGCACCTTTTCTCCCTTGGGGATGACGCTTCCGTCATCACTGCGGGCGGTCCAGTCCACGCTGCCGATCATGACCCGGCCGGTGCCGCGCAGGTTGTCGATGGGCTCCACCACGATGGCGAGCCTGCCGATGTTGGCGTCCACGTTCGTGGCGTACTCCCTGCCGCGGGTGAGCTTTTTGGCAATGGGCCGCAGCGCCAGAAGAAGCACCGCGGAGACTGCCAGAAACAGCACAAGCTGCAGCCATGGCTTCGCGCCCAGGGACGCGCTGACGAGCGCGGCGAGCGCACCGCCGGCGAACCAGATCGACACCAGTCCGACGGTGGCGGCCTCTGCGACGATCAGGACCACCATGACGACCAGCCAGAACAGAACCATGTTCATCCGATCTCCTCCTTTTCTTTTTCTGCTTCCATAGTACACTGTTTTCGGCATTTGTCAATCGGTAAGTTATGATTGCCATTGGCGGAAAAATCAGATATAATATCTATGGAACTGCGGGCGGTTTTTCTTCCGCTCATGAGTTAGACGAGCTGTGCGGCGGAAAGTTCCCGCCGTTTGCCGGGAGGTGATCCGATGGAATCCTATATGCTTTGCGTTCCCTGCCTGTTCGGCCTGGAGGGCCTGGTGGGCGAGGAGCTGCGCCGCCTCGACATGAATGACGTGCAGGTGGTGGACCGGCGGGTCTATTTCCGGGGCGGGGCGGAGGATATCGCCCGGGCCAACATCAACTGCCGCATGGGCGAGCGGGTCATGCTGCGCCTGGCCCAGTTTGAGGTGCACAGCTTTGAGGACCTGTTCCAGGGCGTGAAAGCCGCGCCGCTGGAGCAGTGGATCCCCGCCGACGGGGCCTTCCCGGTCAAGGGCTACAGCCTGTCAAGTCAGCTGCACAGCGTGCCCGACTGCCAGGGCATCGTCAAGAAGGCGGCGGCGGATCGGCTGGGCGCCCATTACGGGCTGAACTGGCTGCCGGAGACGGGCAGCGTCTATCAGCTGCGCTTCTCCATTATGAAAGATATCTGTGAGCTTTTCCTGGATACCTCCGGCCTGAGTCTGCATAAGCGCGGCTACCGGGCCGTGGCCAACGAAGCGCCCCTGCACGAGACCATGGCCGCGGCCATGGTGAATCTTGCCCGCTACCGGGGCAGGGAATACCTTTGGGATCCCTTCTGCGGCTCCGGCACCCTGGTCATCGAGGCGGCCCTCATCGCCCTGAACCGGGCCCCCGGTCTCGGCCGCAGCTTCGCCGCCCAGAACTGGGCCGCGATCCCGGAGGAGATCTGGCAGCGCGCCAGGGAGGAGGCGAAGGATCGGGAATTCCACGGACGCTACCGCATCCTGGGCTCCGACAACGATCCCCAGAGCATCGGCATCGCCATCTCCAACGCGAAAAAGGCGGGAGTGGACAGGCTGATCGAATTCCGCGAGGCGGACGCCACCCGCATGAGCCTGCCCACGGATCGGGGCATCATCGTCACGAATCCCCCCTACGGTGAGCGGATGATGGAGCGCAAGGGCGCCCAGAAGCTCTACCGGGCCATGGGCAAGCACTGGCGCTTCGCCGACGGCTGGGGAAAGTACATCCTGTCCTCCGAGCCGGAGTTTGAATACTACTACGGCGCCCGGGCGGCGAAAAAGCGCAAGCTCTACAACGGCCGTCTGCAGTGCAACGTCTATATGTATTATCCCACAAAAAAATAGAGAAAAGACAGAACTTCATGAAACACTGCTTCATTCTGAATCCCGCGGCGGGCAAGACCGACCGCACCGCGGAGCTGAGCGCAAAAATCACCGCCCTGTGTGAGACAAGGGGCCTGGATTATTCCATCGCCGTGTCCTGCTCCCCCGGCCAGTGCGAGACCCTGGCCAGGGAGGCGGCCGAGGGGAGGAAGGCGTGCCGGATCTATGCCTGCGGCGGCGACGGCACCCTCAACGAGGTGGTCAACGGCGCGGCCGGGTTCCCCAACTGCGCGGTGACCCATTATCCCATCGGTTCGGGCAACGACTTCATCAAGGCCAGCTCCGATCCCGCGGCCTTTGAAGCGCTGGAGAATCTGCTTGACCCGGACGAGCGGGTCTTCGATCTGATCCAGGTCAACGACCGCCTGGGCATCGACATCTGTTCCATCGGCATCGACGCCCGCATCGGCACCGACGTGGGAAAATACAAGCGCATCCCCCTGCTCTCCGGCGCCGGCGCCTACACCCTTTCCATGGTGGTGAACGTCATCAAGGGCATCCACCGGCACTACATCGTGGAGATCGCCGGGGAGCGGATCGACGCCCGGCAGACCATGATCTGCGTGTGCAACGGCCGCTGGTACGGCGGCGGCTACAATCCCGTGCCCGACGCCGAGCTGGACGACGGACTGCTGGACGTGCTGCTGGTGGCCCCGGTGTCCCGGCTGCAGGCGGCGTCCATCATCGGCAAGTATAAAAAGGGACAGTACCGTAATTATCCCGAGCTGATCCGCCATTTCCGCGTATCGGAGCTGCGCGTCATCTGCGATGAGGAAAGCCGCGTCAACATCGACGGAGAGCTGCTCCTGGCGCAGGATGTGCGCTTCGCCGTTTCTCAACATAAAATCCGATTTTTCTACCCGAAAGGCCTTTCCTGGGAGGCAAAATCCACAATCAACGGGGGGAAATAGCAACTTCTCCCGTCAGAAGGGAAAAAATGCGAATACCCCTTGACTTTTCTGAAAAAACGATTATCATATACATGTTGGCACTCTGATTAAAAGAGTGCTAACATGTCGTTTTTTGTCCGTACCTACATAGATCATGGCCTTCGGGCCGTCAAATAACAGGAGGTAATTCTATGAAACTGAATCCATTGGCCGATCGCGTGCTTTTAAAGGCTGTCGAGACCGAGGAGACCACCGCTTCCGGCATCATCCTCTCCACCGCCACCAAGGAAAAGCCCGAGGTGTTTGAGGTCGTCAGCGCCGGTCCCGGCGGCGTGGTGGACGGCAACGTGATCGAGATGGTCGTCAAGGCCGGCGACCGCGTGGTAACCAGCAAGTATTCCGGCACGGAAGTCAAGCTTGACGGCGAGGAGTATGTCATCGTCCGCCAGAGCGACATCCTGGCCATCGTAGAGTAATTGGAGGGATATTGAATTATGGCAAAGCAGATTATTTTCGGTGAAGAAGCCCGCAAGGCGCTGCAGTCCGGCATCGACCAGCTGGCCAACACCGTGAAGGTGACCCTGGGCCCCAAGGGCCGCAACGTGGTCCTGGGCAAGAAGTACGGCGCGCCCCTGATCACCAACGACGGTGTGACCATCGCCAAGGACGTGGAGCTCGAGGACGCCTTTGAGGATATGGGCGCCCAGCTGGTGCGCGAGGTCGCCACCAAGACCAACGACGCCGCCGGCGACGGCACCACCACCGCCACCCTGCTGGCCCAGTCCATCGTGCGCGAGGGCCTGAAGAACGTGACCGCGGGCGCCAACCCCATGGTCATGCGCAAGGGCATCCTGAAGGCCGTGGAGGCCGCCGTGGAGAGCATCAAGGCCGGTTCCGAGGTCATCAAGGGCAGCGAGGATATCGCCAGAGTCGGCGCCGTGTCCTCCGGTGACGAGGAAGTCGGCAAGATGATCGCCGAGGCCATGGAGAAGGTCTCCGCCTCCGGCGTCATCACCATCGAGGAATCCAAGACCGGCGAGACCAGCCTGGACGTGGTCGAGGGCATGCAGTTCGACCGCGGCTATATCTCCCCCTATATGATCACCGACACCGACAAGATGGAGGCCGTCATCGACGATCCCTACATCCTGATCACCGACAAGAAGATCTCCAGCATCCAGGACATCCTGCCCATCCTTGAGCAGATCGTGAAGATGGGCCAGAAGATGGTCATCATCGCCGAGGACGTGGAGGGCGACGCCTTGGCTACCATCCTCGTCAACCGCCTGCGCGGCACCTTCACCTGCGTGGCCGTCAAGGCCCCCGGCTTCGGCGACCGCAGAAAGGAAATGCTCCAGGATATCGCCATCCTCACCGGCGGCACCGTCATCTCCAGCGACCTCAACATGGACCTCAAGGAGACCATGCTCGAGGATCTGGGCCGCGCCCACCAGATGAAGATCGGCAAGGACAACACCACCATCGTCGACGGTATGGGCGATCCCGCCGCCATCGAGGCCCGCACCAAGGAGATCAAGGCGGCCATCGAGGTCACCACCTCCGATTATGACCGTGAGAAGCTGCAGGAGCGGCTGGCCAAGCTGGCCGGCGGCGTGGCAGTCATCCGCGTCGGCGCCCAGACCGAGGTCGCCATGAAGGAGCAGAAGCTCCGCGTGGAGGACGCCCTGAACGCCACCAAGGCCGCCGTGGAGGAAGGCATCGTGGCAGGCGGCGGCACCGCCTTCGTCAGCGCCATCCCCGCCGTGGAAGCCCTGATCGAGACCCTGAAGGGCGACGAGAAGACCGGCGCCCAGATCATCGCCAAGGCCCTGCAGGCCCCCGTGCGCCAGATCGCCGAGAACGCCGGCGTGGACGGCTCCGTGGTCTTTGAGAAGATCCGGACGAGCGGCAAGCCCGGCTTCGGCTACAACGCCTACACCGAGGAATACACCGACATGCTGGAATCCGGCATCGTCGATCCCACCAAGGTCACCCGCACCGCCCTGGAGAACGCGGCGTCCATCGCCTCCTGCGTGCTCACCACCGAGTCCCTGGTGGCCGACAAGCCCGATCCCGCGGCCGACGCAGCCATGGCCGCAGCCGCTGCCGGCGGCGGCGGAATGGGCGGCATGTATTGATCCCATAGAAAAAACAAACCACCCGCATGGGTGGTTTGTTTTTGCGACCATTTCCGAAAAACGCCGAGTAGATGGGTGAGGGGCCCTGAAAAAAACAGGCAGGTGAGGGAAACTATGGAAGACAGACAGATCGTGGGACTGTATTTTGCGCGCACCGATCAGGCCATCGCCGAGACGGAGCGCAAATACGGCGCCTACTGCCGCAGCATTGCGAAAAACGTCCTGCAGAGCGACCGGGACGCCGACGAGTGCGTCAGCGACGTCTATCTGGCCGCCTGGAACAGCATCCCACCCCAGAGACCCCAATCCCTGGCGGCCTACGTAGGCAAGCTGACCCGCCGGAAGGCCATCGATCGACTGCGCGCGCGAAGCAGTCTTAAGCGGGGTGGTGGAACGGTATGCGTAAGCATGGAGGAGCTGGACGAATGCATCCCCGCCGCCGATCGGGTGGAGGACGCCGTCCTCCGGCGGGAGCTGGGCGAAGCCGTCAGGGGATTCGTGGGTCGACTCGGCGAGACGGAGCGGAACGTGTTCCTGTTGCGGTACTGGTATGTGTGCCCGGTGGCGGAGATTGCGCAGCGTCTCGGCTTCACCCAGAGCAAGGTCAAGTCCATGCTGCTGCGCACGAGGAAAAAGCTTCGGGCATTCCTGGAAAAGGAGGCGCTGGCATGAACAGTGAACTGCTGTTTGAGGCCCTGGGCGAGGTCGCTGCGGAGGACATCCTGCGCGCCGGCATAGCCGGGGGATATTTGGAAGGAAAGCGGAAGGCCCGGCCCGTTGTCCGTATTGCGCTGGTAGCGGCGGCGGTTTTGATTCTACTGGCCGGCGCCGTGGGCGCAAAAATGGTGCTGGGCGTTTGGAATGACCGCTGGGTGCAGACGCCGGCGTCCGATCCCGAGGCGGTGGTACGCGATGCGATCGAGAATCAGATGCAGAAGGAGTATACGCGTTCCGTGCGCGTCGTGTCCGTCACGGAGGATGCGCAGGAGGCGGAAAAGGTATGGACAGGTGCGAAGGACAGCATGCTCGCCCGGCAGAACGGCCGGCCGGACACGGCACTTTCCGAGCGCTGTGGGAGCAGGGAGGATTTCAAGGTCCTGTACTGCGTATATGAGGCTGAATACGAACACACCGAGACCTGGTATGCAGACGGGAAACTGGGCCAGTGGTTTTACCTGATCCGGGATGGGGAAGGGAAGTGGGAGATCTGGGAATCCTGCGACCCCGTTGCCCTGGATCCGCCGAATGCTTCCGCCCAGGAGGCTCCGCCGGAGCCGGCGAATACCGACGGGGCGGTGGAGGAGACCATTCGGATGGTCAAGGCCTGGGAACAGTTCGATGATGTGGCCAGCATCACCGTGGAAAAGGCCGTTTACAGTCCAAAGCAAACGGCGAGGGCGCTGGAGGCCCTGACCGGGAGCTCGCTCGCCGCGGCTGAGGCATGGACAGAGGAGTATCTTCGGGAAAACATGGCGGCGGTGGAAATCACCTACACCACCCGGTACCGATCCGAGTCCAATCAGCCAACACCGGCGTCTGAAACGGAAACCGGTGCCTACTATCTGCTCCGGGATCCAGCCACCGGGCAATGGAAAAACTCGGAGATCACCGGATTTATGGATGCAATCGAATAAGAAAACGGCGCGCTGTTTTACAGCGCGCCGTTTTGTTGTATGGGTGTAGCTATTCTGCTGCGGAAGGAAGGCAAGCGTCGGGCGGGGCCTTTTGTTTTGGTTCAACTTTGTTCCGCTTTTTGATCTTTGCGCTGTTTCTGCGCATCAGGATGATGCTCTGCAGCAGGATGAAGAAGCACAGCATGGCGCCGTTGGCCATTTCCTGCCACCAGGAGGCGTTGAGGGGGCTCAGGGCGATGATCTTCTGGATCGTGGCCAGGATCATGGCGCCGAAGAAGGTGCCGATGACGTTGCCCACGCCGCCTGTAAGCAGGGTGCCGCCGATGATGGATGCCGCGATGGCGTCCATCTCGCTGCGCATGGCCACGCTGGCGTTGCCCGCGGGCTTATGCATGAGGAAGACGTAACCGGCCAGACCGCTCAGCAGGCCGCTGATCACATAGCTCCAGAAGACGGTGCGCCTGACGTTGATGCCCAGCATCAGGGCGCTCTGGCGGTTGCCGCCGACGGCGTAAATGCTTCTGCCGAGCTTCGTGTAACGAAGCAGAAGGAACATTCCGATCACCACGGCGATGGCGACGATGGCGCCGATCTCGATCTTGGCGGGGATCCAGCCGCCGTCCAGAGACGGAGATCCCAGCCAGGAGATCCGCAGCTTGGTTTTTACCAGCGTCTGGAACCCTTCGTGGGCCACAGTGACCGGGTTGACGGAGAGGATCGTGGTCAGTCCGCGGGCCAGGAACATGCCCGCCAGGGTGACGATGAAGGGCTGGATGTCCAGATAGCTGACCAGGAAGCCCTGCAGCAGACCGAAGGCCAGGCCGATGCCCAGGGCCAGAAGCAGCGTCACCAGGATGCACAGAGGGTCATTCCGGATGCTGCTGCTGTTGAGGAACAGGGCGCAGCTCATGACGGTCAGGCTGATCACGCCGCCGACGCTGATGTTGATGCCGCCGCCGATCATGACGATCGTCAGTCCGCAGGAGATGATGATGAGATAGGCGTTGTCGTTGAGCAGATCAAAGAACATCTGCGGCTTCAGGAAGCCGCCCTTCAGGGTGAGCATTGCCGCAATGTACATGGCGGCGAAGATGCCGATGCTGATGAGCATGAGCATCATGGTGTCGGTCAGCGGCTCACGCTGGCCGAGCCGGGGTTGCCTGTTTCTGCCCGCCATTCAACTCACCCCCTCTTTCTGCGCGTTTGCCCGCGCGCTTCCGGCGCGAAGACGGTTCCAGCGTGTGGTCAGCCAGTCCTTGACCACGGGCGATCCGGCCACAACAATGATGATGATGACGATGGCCTTGTAGGCCTTCACATTGACAGGGGCGACCTTCATGGCGTAGAGCGTGGTGGTCAGCATCTGAATGATGTACGCGCCCAGGATGCTTCCGCTCAGGCGGAAGCGGCCGCCGCCCAGACTGTTGCCGCCGATGGCGACGGCAAGGATGGCATCCATTTCAATGTCGACCAGCAGCGTCTTGTGATTGAGCTGACCGAGACGGCATACGCCGATCACACCGGCGACGGATACGCAGATGCCCAGCAGGACGAAGCTGATGAGCTTGATGGCCGTCGGGTTGATGCCGTTGAGCCTGGCGGCGCCCTGGTTGATGCCCACGGACTGGGTATAGAGCCGGAGGCTCGTAAATTTGAATACCAGGAACATCAGCAGACCCACCAGGATCACCGCGAAAATCGGGGTCGGGATGGGGATGCCGGGAAGGGTCTTGCCGATGGCGCTGATGATGGGACTGTTCAGCTGCACCGCCGCATCGCCGTTGATCCAGTAGGCGATGGAGCGGGCGCAGGAAAACAGGATCAGCGTTGCGATCATGGGCTGGACCCGGAATACGGATACCAGGGTGCCGTTGAACAGCTTGAAGGCGATCGTTGCGAGACAGCAGAGGATCACGCCCACGATCACCGTGGGCACCGTGATGGCGCCCATGCCCTGCAGGACCTTGACGAACACAGCGCCGGAGATCGCGCCGACGGCGCCGACGGAGATATCCTGTCCGCCGCAGGCAGCCGTCACGAGGGTCATGCCCATGGCGATGATGGCCAGCTCGCTGGCGCTGTCGATGATGCTGATGAGGTTGCCGGTCAGCACCTTGTTGCCGCTGTTGTTCACGCTGATGCCGATGGAGAAGAAGCCGACGTCGCGGAAAAGGTTGAAAACGATCAGGATCGCGAGCGCGACCAGCGGGATCACCAGCTGCCCGAGTCCCGACGAGGCTTTTTTACCTAATCTCATGATGCGTCACCTCCCGCGATGGTCTTCATAACTTGCGCCTGGGTCAGATCGTCCCCCGTCAGTTCGCCCACGATCTTGCGGTCGCGCATGACGATCAGACGGGAGCAGGTGCGCAGCATTTCCTCGATCTCCGAGGAGATGAACGTGACGCTCATGCCCTCCTCGGCCAGCTTCAGCACCAGCTTCTGGATCTCCAGCTTTGTGCCCACGTCGATGCCGCGGGTGGGCTCGTCCAGGATCAGATATTCCGGATGCGTCAGCAGCCAGCGTGCAAGGATCACCTTCTGCTGGTTGCCGCCGGAGAGGGAACGGATCGGCGTATCCTTGGACGCCGTCTTGATCTGCAGCGCTTCGATGTACTCGTCGGCAAATTCCTCCGCCTTTGCGCGGGGGATCGGATGATTGATGCCCTTGATGACCTGCAGCGCCAGGAGGATGTTCTCCCGCACGGAGAGGTCGGCAATGATGCCGTCGCGTTTCCGGTCCTCCGGCAGGTAGCCGATGCCGTGTTTCATGGCGTCGTGCGGATTGGAGATGCGGACGGCCTTCCCGTTCATTGTTACCTTGCCGCCGGTGACGCGGTCCGCGCCGAAAATGGCGCGCACGCTCTCGCTGCGGCCGGAGCCGAGCAGGCCGGTGAAGCCGTTCACCTCGCCGCGGCGGATATGGAAATCAAAGGGGCGGCACTCGGCGCTGGACAGCTCCCGGGCGTCGTAGACGCATTCCTCGCTGACGGCGCCCTTCTGTCCGATGCTCTCCAGCTCGGCCAGATCGTCCATGCTCTTGCCCATCATCTTTGCGACGAGCTCGACCTGGGGCAGATGCTCCACCTCGTACTCGCCCACCAGTTCGCCGTTGCGCAGAACGGTGATCCGGTCGCTGACCTCGTAGACCTGCTCCAGAAAATGCGTGACGAAAATGATGCCCACGCCGGTGGCCTTCAGATCCCGCATGAGTCCGAACAGCATGGCGACTTCCTTGTCATCCAGCGAGGAGGTCGGCTCGTCGAGGATCAGCACCTTGCAGTTCATATCGACGGCGCGCGCGATGGCCACCATCTGCTGGACCGCCAGGGAGCAGCGGGACAGTTCCTGGGATGCCCGGGCGGGAATATTCAGCCTGTCCAGGATCTGCGTCGCCTTTTTTTCGTATTCTTTCCAGTTTACGACCTTCTTTTTCGTCCGGCCGATAAACATGTTTTCTGCCACGGTGAGGTTCGGGCAGAGCGTGATCTCCTGATACACGGTGCTGATGCCGAGATCCTGCGCCTGCTGCGGGGAGTGGATATGCGCTTCGGATCCGTCCAGAACGATGCTTCCGGCATCCTTCTCATAAACGCCGGTCAGCACCTTGATCAGGGTGGATTTTCCCGCGCCGTTTTCTCCCATCAGCGCATGGATCTCGCCCCGGCGCAGAACAAAATCCACATTGCTCAGGGCTTTGACGCCGGGAAAGGCTTTGCAGATCCCATGCATGGACAAAACAACATTGTCTTCCATCCGTTCATCTCCATTTCGGTTGTCTAAAAAACGCGGTGTGGATCGCGGATTGCTCCACTTTTCCACACCGCGCCGTTGGTTTGCTTATGTTCGCCGGTGATACAGCGATGATTTGCGATCAGCCGAGGCCGTACTTGTCGATGTCTTCCTGGGTGATCTTGGTGGCGTCGAAGCCCTTCTCCTCGGAGATGATCTGGTTGAGCTCGTTCAGGCCTTCGATGGAAGCGCCGGACTCGAGGGTCTTGATCATCTTGTCGATGGCGCCGGCCTGGAAGGGGCTGCACTGGCCGTCGTAGTTCCACTCGCCGGAGAGCAGCTTCTCAAGGGCCCACTTGTTGCAGTCGAAGCCCATGATGATCACGTCGCCGTTCACGCCGTGGGTGATGCCCTTGGCGTCCAGAGCCTGGACAACGCCGTCGGCCATGCCGTCGTTCTCAGCGTAGACAATGTTGAAGTCCTCGCCGGCGTCGATGGCGGCCTCAGCGATCTTGCGGGCTTCGTTGGGGTCCCAGCTGTCGCCGCCGGTACCCTCGCGGACGATGGTCCAGTTGTCGGTGGCTTCGCACTTCTCGGTCAGGGGATCGCTGCGGCCGATCTGCGCGGCGCTGCCCAGCTGGCCCTGGATGTGCAGGATCTTGTACTCATCCAGGCCGAGGCTCTCAAGCCATGCAACGGCGGTCTCGCCTTCCTGGCGCATGTCGGAAACGACGGCGGCAGTGTACAGGCTGGGATCGCACTCGATCATACGGTCGAACAGGAAGACCTTGATGCCGGCTTCCTTGGCTTCGGACAGGACTTCGTCCCAGCCGGTGGTCTCAGCAGCGGAAACAAGGATGTATTTCATGCCGCTGGTGATGAAGCCCTTGGCTGCTTCCAGCTGCTTGTCGGCAGTGGGAGCGGTGACGAAGGTGGCGTCGTAGCCGTTTTCCTTGGTGAAGGTGTCGTTCAGATCCTTAACGTTGGCCTGGCGATAGCCGGACTCGGAAGGATCCAGGTTGATGATGCCGACCTTGATCAGGTCGCCGCCGGAAGCGGCTTCCCCGGAATCGGCGGGCTTGTCGGCCTTCTGACCGCAGGCGGTCAGGGCGAAGACCAGAACCAGAGCGAGCAACAGGGCGATTACTTTACGTGTCATGGCAGTTCCCTCTTTTCCATTTTAGTTATTCCGAATGTATTCGGTTTTGCCATTCATATAATAACCCTGCTATTCGGGGAAATCAATATTTTTGCGCATATCTGCGATAAATTCGCCCTTTTATACAAGACATATTCATGTGTTTTTGCGTTTCTTTCAATTCAAAATTCTGATTTTTTTTGACGTTTTGAAAAATACAGCAAAATATTACGATCGGCCGCGCGCCGCGGTCCGGACGCTCTGTCATTTCGCACAGACGATCCCGCGACGGGGCGATCTGACGGCCGCTGCGCCGGCTGTTTCATAAAAAAACCGCGGGGCTGCAGAACCAGCCCCGCGGCTTGCCGGAAGCGTCATCCGTTCACGCTGCGGTACAGGAAGGTCACGACCTGGGCGCGGGAGCAAACGGCGTCGGGAGAAAAATGCGTTTCATCCGTGCCCCTGGTGATCCCGGCCTCCACGGCCCACGCCACGGCCTCGGAATAGTAGCCGTCGGCCGCGTCGCGGAACCGGAAGCCGGTGCTTTCCGGTGCGGGACAGCCGGCGGCGCGCCACAGGAAGGTCACGACCTGGGCGCGGGTGCAGGGCTTGTCCGGGCCGAAATGCGCCGGATCCACACCTTCGGTGACGCCGGTCTCGACGGCCCATGCCACCGCATCGGCATAATAGCCGCCGTCGACGTCTGCGAAGGTTTTTTCCATCGCCGATGCCTCGGGACAGCCGGCGGCCCGCCAGAGGAAGGTGACCACCTGGGCGCGGGTGCAAACGGCGTCGGGGGAGAAATGGGTATCATCGACGCCGTTGGTGATCTGGGGCGCATGGGCGAGAGCCCAGAGAACGCCGGAATAATAGTATGCTCCCTCGGGCACGTCGGAGAAGGGGTTGTGCGGTTCCTCCGGCTTTTCCTCCAGAGCGGCCAGGGCGGCCTCCAGCGCCTCGGCCGCGGCGTCGACGAGAGATTGCTCCTCCGCGCTCAAGGCGGCTCTGGCGTCCGCCAGAGCGCCGGTGAGGGCGGCGGCGGACGCGTCGGTGTATCGCTCCGCGTCCACCTGCTCGGCGGCGGATATGGCGGCCTGCAGCCGGTCCAGTTCAATGACCGGAGGCGGGGAGAGGCTTTCCCATCCGGAATACAGATGCAGATCCGATTTGACCGGCGCGGAGAAGTCGAACCGGTCCCGGCACTGGGCGTCGGTGTACCAGCCGGTGAAGGCATAGCCCTCTGCGGTCAGGCCTGCGGGCTCCGCGGCAGATGCACCGTCGTTCACGAACTGGGCGGCGGGATTCGTTCCGCGGGCATTGTGGAAGAGAACCGCGTGAATCCGGGGTATTTCTGCGCCGGTGTGGAGGATAGATATCTCTTTTGCGGCATTTTTTTCAGAATCTTCGATGGCGGATGCACCAATGCCGCCGCCCGCCGGCGCGGCAAGGCTGCACGATTCCAGGACGATGCCGCCGCCGAAATCGCAGACGGCGCCCTCCGCCCCGGCGGCGGTGACGTCGGCGTTGTAAATGTGCAGATATTCCTTTTCGTCGTCCGGTTTGTCGCCCGCGATGCCCCAGGTCCCCGCGGCGTGCAGGACGATGTTGCGGATCTCGCCGCCGCAGCCGTACAGATAGATCCCGCAGCTGTCCACGGAGCCCAGCTCCAGCGTGCCCGGGCCGACGATGGTAAGGTCCGCGTTGGCGACGATGGCGGGGGCCTCGCTGCTTTTCAGCACGGAGTTGGCCGCCACCCGGATGATCAGCCCCGGGATCGCGCTGGCGATGATGGGCAGATCCTCGGTCTGGCAGCTGCCGCGGACGGTCAGGGTGCGGTCGCCGTCGAAGCTGAATACGCCGTCGCCCAGGATATCGTCCCTGTTTTCGTCGCACACCCGCACGTCGGTGATGAACATGTCGTAGTTGGCGGCATGGGCGGATACGGGCAGAAGCCCCAGCAGCAGGGCCAGGCACAGCGCGCAGGACAGCAGACGCCGGATATGTTGTTTCATCGAATCCCTCCCATCATTGGAAGTCCTGAAATTATTATAGCAGAAAACCCCGGCCCTGTGTAGCCCCTGCGAACAGAAAAGGCCGCCCCCTGCGCCTGGCAGGGAGCGGAGGATCATATGGGGATCAATGACCGTCGGCAGAACACAGAGAACCGGCCCCTGTGCTGTGTTATGTATTATCGCTGGCTGCATGGCTCTGCACCCGTAGGGGCGGATGCCCTCATCCGCCCGTTTTCGCCGTACCCGTGTGGAACCAACAACGCTCCTCAGGTCAAATCGGATCGCGCGGGCGCATGTGGGCATGCGCCCCTACGGCGCAGATAACACAGAGAACCGGCCGTAACGCTGCAGGGATTGCGGTATTGCACTGTATGAAAAAACGGGAGCTGTTTTGCAACAGCCCCCGTTTGTAACAGAAAGGATCAATGATTGTTGATGGAGCGCTTGACGTAGGAGGTGTGCAGGCACTCGTGGGCCTTGTGGCTGCCCGGCTTGCCGAAGTAGTCGGCGTAGAGCTTCTGGATGCTGGGGTTCTCATGGCTCTTACGCAGCGGCATGGCGGCGTCGGCGTCGTACAGGGCCTTGGCGCGCAGGGCGCGGATGTCCACGAAGTTGCGCACGGAAGCGGGCTGCTGGGGCTGGCCGCCGCCGTTGACGCAGCCGCCGGGGCAGGCCATGATCTCGATGAAGTGGTAGTCGGCTTCGCCGCTCTCCACACGCTTCAGCAGATCGTGAGCATTCTTCAGACCGGAGGCAACGGCGATCTTGACGTCCATGCCGGCCACATTGTAGGTGGCCTCCTTGATGCCCTTGGTGCCGCGGACGTCGACGAAGTCCACGCTCTCGAGGGTCTCGCCGGTAAGCCATTCCACGGCGGTACGCAGGGCGGCTTCCATGACGCCGCCGGTGGCGCCGAAGATGACGGCAGCGCCGGTATCCTCGCCCAGGGGGTTGTCATAGTCCTCGTCGGGCAGATCCAGGAAGCGGATGCCGCACTTCTCGATCATGCGGCCCAACTCACGGGTGGTGAGGGCATAGTCCACGTCGGGCACGCCGGCGGCGGACTGATCGTCACGGCCGATCTCGAACTTCTTGGCGGTGCAGGGCATGATGGACACGGAGACGATGTTCTTCGGGTCGATGCCCATGGTCTCGGCAAAGTAGGTCTTGATGACGGCGCCGAGCATCTGCTGGGGGGACTTGCAGGAAGAAAGGTTCTCGGTCAGCTCGGGGAAGTAGTGCTCGCAGTACTTGATCCAGCCGGGGGAGCAGGAGGTGATCAGAGGCAGCTTGCCGCCGTTCTTGACGCGCTCCAGGAACTCGTTGGCCTCCTCCATGATGGTGAGGTCGGCGGAGAAGTCGGTATCGAACACGCGGTCGAAGCCGATGCGGCGCAGGGCGGCGACCATCTTGCCCTCGACGTTGGTGCCGATGGGCAGGCCGAAGACCTCGCCGAGACCGGCGCGGACGGCGGGTGCGGTCTGGACGACCACGTACTTGGTGGGGTCGGCGATGGCGGCGAGCACGTCGTCGATGTATTCCTTCTCATGCAGGGCGCCGGTGGGGCACACGGCGATGCACTGGCCGCAGGAGACGCAGCTGGTCTCGCCCAGGCCCATTTCAAACGGGCTGCCGATGTTGGTCTTGAAGCCGCGCTGGTTGGCGCCGATGACGCCCACGGCCTGGACCTTCTCGCACACCGCCACGCAGCGGCGGCAGAGGATGCACTTGGAGTTGTCGCGGATCATGTGGGCGGCGGAGTCGTCGATCTCGCTGGGGGTCTTGACGCCGTCGTACTTGCCCTCGTTCTCCACGCCGTACTCACGGCAGAGGGTCTGCAGCTCGCACTTGCCGCTGCGCACGCAGCTCAGGCAGGAGCGGTTGTGGTTGGAGAGCAGGAGCTCCAGGTTCTTCTTGCGGCATTCGATGACCTTCTGGCTGTTGGTCATGACCTCCATGCCGTTGGAGATGGGATAGACGCAGGCGGCGACCAGCTTGGCGGGTCTCGGGCCTTCCTTGGCCTCGACGATGCACATGCGGCAGGCGCCGATCTCGTTGATGTCCTTGAGATAGCAAAGGGTGGGAATGTCGATATGGGCCATTCTTGCGGCCTGCAGGATCGTGGTGCCGCCGGGGGCGGTCACTTCGATGCCATTGATTTTGATGGTGATATCCATGTGATTTGCCTCCTTACTTCTTGCTGATTGCGCCGAACTTGCAGGTCTCGATGCAGCTGCCGCACTTGATGCACTTGGCGGTATCGATGACATGCGGCTGCTTGACGCTGCCGGTGATGGCGTTCACGGGGCACTTTCTGGCGCAGGCGGTGCAGCCCTTGCACTTATCCGGATCGATGACGAAGCGCAGCAGGCTCTTGCAGACGCCGGCGGGGCAGCGCTTGTCCACGATGTGGGCAATGTACTCGTCGCGGAAGTAACGGAGGGTGGACAGGACGGGGTTCGGGGCGGTCTGACCGAGGCCGCACAGGGAGTTTTCCTTGACGAAGACGCACAGCTCTTCGAGCTTGTCCAGATCCTCCATGGTGCCGTTGCCCTCGGTGATCTTGGTGAGGATCTCGAGCATGCGGCGGGTGCCGATGCGGCAGGGGGTGCACTTGCCGCAGGATTCATCGACGGTGAACTCGAGGAAGAACTTGGCGATATCCACCATGCAGTTGTCCTCGTCCATGATGATCATGCCGCCGGAGCCCACGATGGAGCCCAGCGCTGCCAGGTGCTCGTAATCCACGGGAACATCGAAATGCTCTGCGGGGATGCAGCCGCCGGAGGGACCGCCGGTCTGGGCAGCCTTGAACTTCTTGCCGTTGGGGATGCCGCCGCCGACTTCCTCGACGATCTGGCGCAGGGTGGTGCCCATGGGGACTTCCACCAGGCCGGTGTGCTTGATCTTGCCGCCCAGGGCGAAGACCTTGGTGCCCTTGGACTTCTCGGTGCCCATGGAGGCGAACCATTCAGCGCCGTTGAGGATGATCTGGGGGATGTTGGCGTAGGTCTCAACGTTGTTGAGGATGGAAGGCTTCTGGAACAGGCCGCGCTCCGCGGGGAAGGGAGGACGGGGCCGGGGCTCGCCGCGGTTGCCCTCGATGGAGGTCATCAGCGCGGTTTCCTCGCCGCAGACGAAGGCGCCGGCGCCGAGGCGGAGGTCGATATCGAACTTGAAGCCGGTGCCCAGGATGTTGTTGCCCAGCAGGCCGTACTCACGGGCCTGGTCGATGGCGATGCGCAGACGCTTGACGGCGATGGGGTACTCGGCGCGGACGTAGATGTAGCCCTGGTTGGCGCCGATGGTGTAGCCGGCGATGGTCATGGCTTCCAGCACGGCGTGGGGGTCGCCCTCGAGCACGGAGCGGTCCATGAATGCGCCGGGGTCGCCCTCGTCGGCGTTGCAGCAGACGTACTTCTGCTCATTCTCGTAGCCTCTGGCGAACTTCCACTTCAGGCCGGTGGGGAAGCCGGCGCCGCCGCGGCCGCGCAGGCCGGAATCGAGCAGGGTCTGGATGACGTCTTCGGGGGTCATGGTGGTGAGCACCTTGGCCAGAGCGGCATAGCCGTCCTGGGCGATGTACTCGTCGATGTTTTCGGGGTTGATGACGCCGCAGTTGCGCAGCGCGACGCGCTTCTGGATCTTGTAGAAGCTGGTGTCGCCCAGGGAGGTGACCAACTCCTCGGTGGTCTCGTCGGTGTGGACCAGGCGCTGCACGATGCGGCCCTTGAGCAGGTGCTCTTCCACGATCTCGGGGATATCGGAGGCCTGGACATTGCTGTAGAACACGCCTTCGGGGTAAATGATCATGATGGGGCCGAGGGCGCACAGGCCGAAGCAGCCGGTCTCGACGATGCGGATCTCATCCTGCAGGCCCTTTTCCTCCAGGGCCTTCTGCAGGGTGGTCTGCAGGGTCTTGCTGCCGGAGGCGGTACAGCCGGTACCGCCGCAAATCATAACATGAGAACGAATCATTCTGTCTGCCCCCTCCTGTTAAACGTTAGAACTGCCGATGGTATATTCCTGAACGACCTTGCCGCCCTTCAGGTGCTCGGCGACGACGCGCTTGGCCTTGTCGGGATTCATCTTGACGTAGGTGACCTTGGAGTCGCCGTCAAAGACCTCCACGACGGGCTCAAACTGGCAGATGCCGATGCAGCCGGTCTGGGAAACGGAGACCTTGTCGGTCAGGTTTTCCTTGCTGACTTCCTCAGCCAGGGTGTTGAGGACGGGACGCGCACCGGCTGCAATGCCGCAGGTCGCCATGCCGACGACGACGCGGAGCTTGCCTTCTTCAGTACGGATCGCCATCTTTGCTTTCATTTGCTCTCTGAGCTGTGCAAGTTCTTCGAGTGTTTTCATGATGCTATCCTTCCTTTTGTGAGTATTGTTCTTCCAGATAATCCCGGATCCAGTTCAGGATCTCGAGGCTGTTGATGGGAATATCACCGAGCATCTCCTTGAGCTCGCCCGTTGCCAGGCGCACGGTGTGATCCGGGAACTGATGGATAAAGGTCAGGTCGATGTCCGGATAACCGTGGATCAGGGTGGTGACGGTGGAAATGATGTCGCCCAGGGGCGTAAAATCAATGTGGTCCGTGCGGAACACGGCGGTGACGACGGTGCCGTGGCGCGGATCGGGAGCGGGGACGGAGTCGATGTGGACCCGCCCGCCGGTCTGCTCCGCAGCCAGCAGGTAGAACGGCACGCCCATGCCCACCTTGCGTGTGGTGCGGGTGGTGTAGAAGGGGTCCGACAGCCGCCGGACGACTTCCTCGCTCATGCCGCAGCCGTCGTCGCGGATGGTGATGGTGAGCTCATTGTCGGCCTCCGCGAGCTCGATGGCGAGATGCTGCGCGCCCGCCTTGACGGAGTTCATGGCAATGTCGAGAATATTGAGGGAAAGCTCCTTCATTGGCATTCTCCTAACCGTTGGATTTCAGCGCCTCCATGACGGCGCTCGCCACATCGCCGGTGCCGGCGATCTCGATGGAGAACTGCGCGTCGCAGATGGCGTCGGGCCGGTGGGCGTCGGAGCCGAACAGGGGCCGAAGGCCCTGCAGCCGGGGATACCGCCGGCAGTACTCCGCCCGGTGCTCCGGCTCACGGAACTCCGCGTGCCGGAATACAGGCCGGTCCGGCAGGTCGCCCAGGATCGCCAGGATGCCGTTGGCCTCCCGGTCCACGTGGGCCGGGTAACACACCGCGCCCAGCTCGCAGGCCAGGGCGTAGGCGTCCTCCAGGGGCAGATCCGTGGCATTGGGCAGCAGATCCGGATCCTCCCAGACAATGTTGTCCTCCGCGTCCATCTGATACTGATGGCCGAAGAACTGGGGCCGGTTGCGGATGCGGATGCGGTGGGCGTCCACAGCCCTCCCGAAGGCCTCGGCCTCGGGCAGGGTGCGCAGCAGGCACACCAGATGGATGTCCTCCGCGGTGGTCAGCTCCATGCCCGCCAGGGGCGTCAGACCGTAGCTCTCGCAGGCGCGGAAGAAGGCCGGACAGTTGCCCACGGCGTTATGGTCGGTGAGCGCCGCCACGTCATAGCCCGCCAGCTTCAGAAGGCCCGCGGCCATGGCCGGGGTCATGGAATCGTCGCCGCACGGCGACAGACAGGAATGGACGTGGAAATCGGTGAACACGCGTCTCATAGCGCTTTGGACAGGGCGGCGCAGATCTCATAGGCGCCCAGGGGAGAGCCCAGCACGTTGACGCCCTGGGTTTCGGCCAGCGCCAGCACCTCATCGTCCAGCTCGCAGCCCTCGGCCAGGATGACGCAGGCCATCTCGATGAGGGTCGCCACGGCGATGATATTGCGGTTGGTCATGATGGTGACCCAGGCACAGCCGGCAAAGGCGTTGCCCATGACCCAGCTCAGCAGGTCGCCCGCATAGCCGCCCTCGACCTCACGGTCGGGCGCGGGCATGACCATGGGAGTCAGGCCGGCTTTTTCACACAGCTCACGGACCGTCATGGGATGCTTCCTCCTCCAGAGCCTGCATTTTGTCGCGCATCTTGACGATGCATTCATCCTCGGTGGCATTGCCGTTGACGATGTCCAGGGCGAAGGCCTGGCAGGTGGGCGAGCCGCAGGAGCCGCAGTCGAGGGCGGGGAGCCGCTCGACGATGCGCTGGATGCGGGCGCGCTTGCGGAAGGCCTCCATCATATTGTCGGACAGGCTGGCGGGCGGGCTGTACTGCAGCGGCTCGCGCATGAACAGACTGTCCGGGATGGAGGTTTCGCCGCCCATGTCATCGGCCACGTTCCAGTTGCGCGAGACAGGCAGGTAGTGGCGGACGGTCTGCAGCCGGGCTCTGGCGATGAAGGGGTTCTCCATGGCCAGCACGCCGCCGACGCAGCCGCCGGTGCAGGCGTCCAGCTCGATGAATTCCAGCTCCGGCAGGGAGCCGTTGTCGATGTTCTCCAGTACGCGGATGACGTTCTCAATGCCGTCCGCGGCGAGATAGCGGTCGTTGAACAGGGCGCTGGCCTCGCCGCCGCTGGCGGCCCAGCTGACGCCGATGATGCCGGTCTGCGCGCTGCACACGGGCTCGATGGCGCCGTCCATGGTGTTGACCAGGGAGAAATACACGTCCGCCATGGATACGACGCAGTCCACATTGGACCGGCCCTTGGCCATCTCGTTTTTGAGGTAGCTGACCTTGGCCGGACACGGCGAAATGAAGCATACGCCGATGTCCTCGCTCTTCAGCTCCGGATGCTCGGCCAGCGCCTTCTCCCGGGCCATCCGCGCCGCCACGTCCACGGGGGGCAGCAGGGGGATGACGTTCTCAATGAGGTTGGGGAAGCGCTGCTCGATCAGTCGGGAGACCGCCGGGCAGGCCGAACTGATGGCCGGCTTGACAGCGTCCGGCCGGCGGAGATACCTGCGGGTGTAGCCGGAGACGATCTCCGCGGCCCTGGCCACCTCGAACACCTCGTCGAAGCCAAAGTCGTACAGGCCCTGGATGATATAGTCGATATCGTCCAGGTGGTCGAACTGGCCGTAGAGGCTGGGGGGCGGGAGCGCGATCGTATAGCGGTAATCCATGATGGACTCCAGCTTGTCGCAGGTGGCGGTTTTGGCGTTATAGGGGCAAAGTCGGATGCACTCGCCGCAGTCGATACAGCTCTGCGCGTTGATTTGCGCATGCCCGTTTCGGATGCGGATCGCTTCTGTGGGGCAGCGCTTCAGACAGTGAGTACAGCCCTTGCATTTGCTGATATCCAGCAAAACCGAGTGATTGTAATTTGCCATTGGGTCCTCATTGCTCCGAATGACGGATCATTCGGCGTTGATTTTCATGTAAACGGTGGTTCCTTTGTTCAGTTCGGATTCGATTCGCATTTCGTCAGTGTACTTTTTCATGTTCGGCAGGCCCATGCCGGCGCCGAACCCGAAGGAGCGGATCGCATCGGGCGCGGTGGAGTAGCCCTCCTGCATGGCCAGGTTGATGTCCGGGATGCCGGGGCCGTGGTCTTCCAGGATGATCTCGATCGCATCGGGATAGACCAGCACCGTGGCCACGCCGCCGTTGGCGTGGATGACCATGTTGATCTCACCTTCGTACATGGCGACGGAGCAGCGACGGATCAGAGTCGGCGAAAAGCCCAGCGAGCGCAGCTCCTTTTTGATGCGCATGGTGGCCTCGCCGGCGGACGCGAAGTTCTCTCCGCTGATGTCGTATTCAAACTTCAGAGCGTCGTCAGTCATCGGTCAGCCGCCCTCCCGCATGCCGCTGCTGTAGAGCTTGCCGCAGGATTCAAAGAGGTTGAAGCCGGTGGTGAGCATGGCGATGCCGTTCTGCCGAGCCAGTTGGATCATGCCGGGCGTGGGCTGTTTGCCGCGCACGATGATGATGCAGTGCATATCCAGCATGGCGGCGGTGCGAATGACCTGCTCGTTGACGAGGCCGGTGAGCAGCACGGTCTGATCCGTTACGAAGGCCAGAACGTCGCTCATCATGTCGCTGGCGTAGGCCTCAGTGCTTGCCTCGTCCTCCATGATTTCCTCGCAGCACAGGACCTGCGCGTTGAGGATCTGTCTGATCTGCTCGAACTTCATAAAAGCGTACCTATCAATACTTGTCCAGGATCCCCTGAATCATGTCGGGCGTCAGGCGGCCGTAGACGTCGTCGTTGATCATCATGACGGGGGCAAGACCGCAGGCGCCGACGCAGCGGCAGGAATCCAGGGAGAACTTGCCGTCGGGGGTGCAGCCGCCTTCGTCGATGCCGAGGAGCTCCTTCAGCTTGTCAAACACGGCCTGGGCGCCCTTGACGTAGCAGGCGGTGCCGAGGCAGACGGAGATCCGGTACTCGCCCTTGGGCTCCAGGGTGAACTGGGCATAGAATGTGGCGATGCCGTAGATCTTCTCCAGGGGCGTGCCCGTGGCGTCGGAGATCATGGTCTGTACCTCGATGGGAAGGTAGCCGTAGATATCCTGGGCCTTCTGCATAATGGGCATCAGGGAGCCGGGCTGATCCTTCAGTTCCTCGATGGCAGCCATCAGGGCAGCTTCCTGCTCCTTTGTTCCGCGGAAGGGAACCGTTTCTTTTTTAGCCATACGTTTCATCAATCCTCCTGTAAAATGATTCACAAAAAACGATTGGAACGGCCTTGCGCGGCTGACGTGCCGGGGCGACCGACACGAAAAATCAGCGCTTTCAAGCGTTTCGTATCGAATAGGCCGTACCGATTATAATGATACTCTAAAAACGGCGCAAAATCAATTGTTATTTTTATAAAACATGCCGGATTTCTTTCCTTCTTTGCTTTCTTTTCGGGAAAAA
The DNA here is from genome assembly GCA_015068455.1 of Oscillospiraceae bacterium. Classification (GTDB taxonomy): domain Bacteria; phylum Bacillota; class Clostridia; order Oscillospirales; family Oscillospiraceae; genus SVMC01. Next base: position 165,425 of record SVKO01000003.1, read on the forward strand.
ACCGGCATTTATTGGCATTAAAACAGGAAAAAACGACCGGATTAACCGGTTTCCTGCAAAAAACGGAAAAATGTCGATTCTCTTTGTTGAAAACAGCCAAATTTACGGCCGTTTTTTCATTATAATCTGAAAGCGCGGAAAAACAGGCGCTGTTTTGGCCCGTGCGCTGGAAATCGGCGGCCCGATGTGATAGAATGGACAAAACTTTCGGAAGGAGGCGGGACGATGGACAGAAGATACGGCCGGCCGGTGTGGTGGGTGCTGTGCGCCCTGTGGCTGGCGGTGATCATCGGGCATTCGCTGATGCCGGCGCAGATCAGTCAGGCGGAGAGCCGCGGCCTTCTGGCCCGACTGGCTTCGGGACTTCCGTTTCTTACGGATCATCTGCTGCGCAAAGCTGCCCACTTTTCCGAGTTCGGACTGTTGGGGCTGCTGCTGGCCCAGTGCCTTCGCGCCGGCTTCGCGCAGCCCGCGCTGGCGGCGCTGCTGTGCGCGCTCGCCGATGAGACCGTCCAGCTGTATGTGCCGGGCAGGAGCGGGCAGGTGCGCGACATCCTGATCGACTTTGCCGGCGCCGCCCTGGCGGTCGGCCTGACGCTGCTGGTGCGGCGGATCCGCACGGGGAACCTGAGAACGGGCTGAAGGACCGCCGGGTCCAGCCCGTGCAGGCGCAGCCGATTGCGAAGGCGGGGCGGCAGTTTTTCCCGCGGCGGCTTCGGCGGCGCGGGAAACAGGCATTGCGTTTTCCAAAAACACACGGAAGCGTCTTTCCTTCGGAGGGACGCTTCCTTTGCTTCCGCGGGATCATGGAAAAAGGCGGAAAAAAGGCTTGACAAACCGAAGCGAACAGTGTACTCTAAGTAACCGTGAGAACACTGTTCGCTTTGCTGATTCAAAGGAGTCATCCATTATGGCAAGGGATAAGGATCTGCATCACGAAAGCATTATCGCGGCCGCCACGGCAGAATTCCTGAAATTCGGCTTCAAGGACGCCTCCATGCGGCGGATCGCATCCGCGGCAGGCATGAGCGCATCGGGCCTGTACAAGCACTTTTCCGGCAAGGAAGAAATGTTTTCCGCCCTCGTGGAGCCCGCCTGCCGGGGCTTGACGTCTTTGCTGCGCCGGGAGGAAAACGACCAGAGACGGTGTATCGGCGCGGGTGATCTGAGCATATGGGACAGCGGCAGGGATGCAAAGCTGGCGATCGGGTATATCTATGATCATCTGGATGCGTTCCGACTGATCATCTGCAAGTCTCAGGGGACCAAATATGAAAGCTTTCTTCATGATCTGGCCGTACTGGAGGAAAAGACAACGCTGTCTTTTATGAAACTTCTTGCAGACCGGGGGATAGAGATCGCCGATTTTCGGGAAAAAGAGCTGCATCTTCTGACCACGACCAATGTCCACGCGGTCTTCCAGACGGTGGAGCACGACTTCACCCGGGAAGAAGCCATGCATTATGCCGAAACGTTGGACAGGTTCTTCTCCAAGGCCTGGAAAGAATTCTTCGGATACTGACGCCTTCTGTTTCCGAACCAAAGAAGGCGTTTTTTCCCGGCCTGTGGTTAGCAATAGCTAACCAAAAAAGCGGGCATACAGAAAAACGGAGCCGGCAATTGAGAATCTTATTAAGAAAGGGTAGAAATCAATATGAACAGCAACAATGCGCGGGAAAACCTCGTGCGCGGCAACATCGTAAAAACCTTGCTTTCGCTGAGTATCCCGGCGATCCTCGGTATGGTTGTCATCGGACTTTATAACTTTATGGACGCGGTCTTTGTGGGCAGGATGGTGGGCCCGGAGGCCATGACCGCGGTGAAGGTATCCTATCCCTTCACGCTTCTGAACAGCGGCGTCGCGACGCTGATCGGAACGGGCTCGGCCTCCATCCTCTCCAGGGCCATCGGCAAGAGGGACCAGGAAACGGTGGACAAGATCATGGGCAATCTGATCGCGCTTGTTTTCATTTTGTCCGCGGTGATCATGGCCGTGGGTCTGATCTTTACCAAGCCCCTGCTGGCGCTCTCCGGCGCCAAGGGAGATATCCTCGTCGAGGCGAACAGATATTTGAAGGTCGTATTTCTCGGCTCGCTGTTCGTGAACTTTGCCCAGTCCTCCAACATGGTCATGCGCGGGGAGGGCAAACTGAAAACCGCCATGCTGATCATGGGCTCCGGCGCGATCCTCAATATCATCCTGGACCCGGTCCTCATTCTCGCATTCGGCAGAGAGAACGGCATTCTCGGCGCGGCGGTGGCGACGATTACGGCGCAGCTGTTCCAGGCGATCCTTGCCGTCGTCTATTTCACGAAAAAGAGCGACAACGTGAAGATACATCGGATCGGCGTGGTCGGTTCGATCGCGAAGCCGGTCTTCAGCGTCGGCGTTTCGGCGATGCTCATGCAGGTCATGACGATGGTACAGCAGACGGTGATGTACAATACGGTCGAGCGCTGCGGCGGCGGCGCCTGGCAGACGATCCTCGGCGCGTCCCTCAGTCTGCAGGCCTTTGCCTTTATTCCGCTCTGGGGCATCAGCCAGGGCTATCAGCCCGCGATCGGCACGAACTACGGTGCGAAGCAGTTCGGCCGGGTCCGCTCCTTCAACAAGGCGTTTATGATTGCGGCCACGGTCCTTGCGGCGCTGTTCTACATTCCCATCATGGCCGCGCCGAAGGCGATGCTCTCCATGTTCATCACCGATCCGGCCATCGTCGCTGAGGGCGCGCCGATGCTGCGGGTTTTGTTCGCGACCTACATCACCTACGGCGTGCTGATCCTTACGATCACCTTCTTCCAGGCGATCGGAAAGGGCGGCAACGCCGCGATCCTGACGGTTCTGCGGCAGGTGCTGCTGTTCCTGCCCCTGGTGGTGCTGCTTCCCCGCGTATTTGCCAGGAGCGTCGAGGGCGTTTTTTATGCGCAGCTCTTCACCGATGCGGTGATCCTGCTGCTGGGCGTGATCCTGATGGCCGGCGCATTCCGGAAGATCCGCGCGGAGGAGAACGCGCTGCCGATGCAGCATGAGAACAGACGCGCTTCATAAATAATACGAATCCCCAAACGTTTCATAGAGGGTATCCGGACAAACGGGACCCGAAGGCGATCCGCGCGGATCGCCTCCGGGCCTTTGTTTTGCCTTATGATGCCGGGGATTGAGCCTGAAAAACCTTCCGGATCCGCCTTTGGCCGCCTGCAAAGGCGATTTTTTCATGTCAGCCCGGAAAAAAGGGCCGCTTGCGTCTTGTGAATCGCTTCGGAAATTGCTATAATAACAAAAAATAAATGTTCGGATGTGGAATTGGAATGAAGTACGGAACCTGGAATGTAGCAAGCTGTCAATCCGAAGACATACAGTCGCTGTGCGCCGCGGGGTTTTCGCCCCTGACTGCGCGGGTGCTGTGCAGCCGCGGCTGCCGCACGCCGGAAGATGCGGTCGATTCGCTGCGCTGTGATCAGCCGCTGCACGATCCCTTCGCCCTGCGGGAAATGGATCGGGCCGTGGAGCGCATCCACAGAGCCCTGGAGCGGGGAGAAAAGATCGCGGTCTACGGCGACTATGACGTGGACGGCATCACCGCCACCTGCCTGCTGGTGGATTTCCTGCGCCGCCGCGGCGCCCGGTGCGTCAGTTATATCCCCGGGCGTCTGGAGGAGGGCTACGGTCTCAACGAGCTGGCCATCCGCCAGCTCCATCGGGAGCAGATCCGCCTGATCGTCACGGTGGACTGCGGCATCACCGCCACCGCCGAGGCGCAGCTTTGCAGGGAACTCGGCATCGACCTCATCGTCACGGATCATCATGAGTGCAAGCAGGAGCTGCCGGAGGCCTGCGCCGTCATCGACGCCCATCGGCCCGACCGCACCTATCCCCATACGGATCTGTCCGGCGTCGGCGTCGCCTTCAAGCTGGCCGCCGCCCTGTGCGGCGATCAGGAGGCGGTGCTCGACCAGTACGGCGACCTCGTCTGCCTCGGCACCATCGCCGACGTCATGCGCCTGCAGGGGGAGAACCGCACCTTTGTGGCGCGGGGCCTGGAGCAGCTCAGCCGCCCGAAGCGGGTGGGCATCGCCGCCCTGCTGCATGAATGCGGCTGCGACCTCCGCGACATCACCACCTCCACCGTGGGCTATGTACTGGCCCCGCGCATCAACGCCGCCGGCCGCATGGGCCGGGTGGAGATCGCCACGGAACTGTTTTTGACCGAGAATCCCGTCAACGCCGCCCGGAAGGCCAGCGCCCTGTGCCGGCTCAACCGGCAGCGGCAGGCCATCGAGGCGGAGATCTACCGCGACGCCGTCTCCCGCCTCGGCAGCGAGCCCCCCAGCGCCATTGTGCTGGCGGGGGAGAACTGGCATCAGGGCGTCGTCGGCATCGTGGCCTCGCGCATGGCCGAGGAATATTCCTGCCCCACCTTCCTGATCTGCATGGACGGGGACAAGGGCAAGGCGTCCTCCCGCTCCTATGGCGGCTTCAATCTGTTCTCCGGCCTGAGCGCCCTTTCGGATCTGCTGGAGAGCTACGGCGGCCATGAACTGGCGGCGGGCTTCACCATCCGCCGGGACCGCATCGATGAATTCCGGGCCGCCATCACGGCGCTGGCCCGGGATTTCGCCGCCTCCGGCGAGGCAAAATCCGCCCTGGAGGTGGACTGCGCCGTGGAGCCGGAGCTGCTTACCCTGGAAAATGTCGCCGCCCTGCGGGAGCTGGAGCCCTGCGGCAACGGCTGCCCCCGGCCCGTTTTGTGCATGGAGCACATGTATGTGGATCAGCTCAGCGAGGTGGGCAGCGGCAAGCACCTGCGCCTGCGTCTGCGCGCGGATTCCGGCGCGGTATGCGCGGCGATTTTCTTCTCCACCACCGCCCGCCAGGCCGCGGTGGCCCAGGGCGACTGCATCGACGTCGCCTTTACGCCGCAGATCAACGAATACCGCGGCGTGCGCTCGGTGCAGCTCAATCTGGTGGATCTGCGCATGTGCCGCTCCGAGCGGGAGCGTGACGCCGCCCAGGAGGCGGTCTACGACCGGCTCAGCGCCCACGGGCCCATCTCCCGGCAGGAGGCGGCCCAGCTGCTGCCCGAGCGCAGCGAATTTGCCATGGTCTGGCGCTACCTCATCGCAAACTGCTCCGGCGGCGAGCTGATCGAAAACGCCGCCTGCCTGTGCCGCAAGATCACCCATGCCACCGGCAAAGCCTGCTCGCTGATGCGCACCCGCATCTGCCTGGACACCTTCCATGAGCTGGGCCTCATTGAGCTGCGGCGGCATCCGAAATATCTGCACATCCGCATCACCTCGGACGGCCGCAAGGTGGACCTCAACCAGAGCAGGGTCGTCCGGTATCTGACCGAATATAAGGAAGGGGGTGCAAGCAATGGAAACCTTTCAGGAACACTATGACGCGATGGTAAAGGCCATCCGGCAATATACGCCCAACGTCGATATGGCGCTGGTGGACAAGGCGGTGGAATACGCCCAGAACAAGCACCGCGACCAGAAGCGCAAGGACGGCTCCCCCTACATCATCCATCCCCTTGCCGTGGCGGAGATCGTGGCGGAGATCGGCCTGGATACCGACTCCATTCTCGGCGCCCTCCTGCACGACTGCATCGAGGACACGGACTCCAACCATGACGAGATCGCCCGCCTGTTCGGCGATACGGTGGCGGATCTCGTCGACGGCGTTACGAAGCTGACCCGCGTGGAGTACTCCACCCTGGAAGAGCAGCAGATGGAGAATCTGCGCAAGATGTTCATGGCCATGAGCAAGGATATCCGCGTGATCCTCATCAAAATCGCCGACCGGCTGCACAACACCCGCACCATGGAGTACCAGAGCCCGGAAAAACAGATTTCCAAATCCATGGAGACCATGGATATCTACGCACCCCTGGCCCACCGCCTCGGCATGCAGAAGATCAAATGGGAGCTGGAGGATACCAGCTTGCGGTATCTCGATCCCAAGGGCTTTGACGAGCTGATGAGCTACATCGACACCCACCACGATGAGGCCGAGGAATTCATGAAGTCCATCCAGGACACCATCTCCGAGCGCCTGACCGAGGCGGGCATCCGCTGCTCCATCAACGGCCGCATCAAGCACGTCTATTCCATCTACCGCAAGATGAAGGCCCAGAACAAGACCATCGACGAGCTCTACGATCTCTACGCCTTCCGGGTCATCGTGGATACCATCCCCGACTGCTACAACGTCCTGGGCCACATCCACGATCTGTTCAACATCATCCCCGGCCGGTTCAAGGACTATATCTCCACCCCCAAGCCCAATATGTACCAGTCCCTGCACACCACGGTCATCGGCCGGCAGGGCATCCCCTTCGAGGTGCAGATCCGCACCTGGGACATGCACGAGACCGCCGAATACGGCATCGCCGCCCACTGGAAGTACAAGGACGGCGTGGCCGGACGCGGCGACGAGAAGGAATTTGAGTGGGTGCGCCGCCTGCTGGAGAGCCAGCAGGACTCCGACGCCGAGGACTATATCCACTCCCTCAAGGTGGATATGTTCGACGACGAGGTGTTCGTCTTTACGCCCAAGGGCAAGGTCATCTCCCTGCCCTCCGGCTCCACGCCCATCGATTTTGCCTACGCCATCCATTCCGCCATCGGCAATACCATGGTGGGCGCGAAGATCAACAACCGCATCGCCCCCTATGACCAGCGTCTGCGCAACGGCGACATCTGCGAGGTCATCACCTCCAAGTCCGCCCGGGGCCCCAGCCGCGACTGGCTCAAGGTGTGCAAATCCAACCAGGCCCGCATCAAGATCAAGCAGTGGTTCAAGCGCGAGCGCCGGGAGGAGAACATCGCCCACGGCCGCGGCAGCTTTGAGAGCGAACTGCGCCACATGAGCATCCAGCCCTCCTTCTTCTATCAGAATGAGGAGCTGGTGGCCACGCTCCTGCGCCGCAGCAGCTTCGACACCATGGACGATCTGTTCGCCGCCATCGGCTACGGCGGCCTGAGCGCCGTCAAGGCGGTCAACCGCATCAAGGACGACCTGATCCATGCCACCCGCGCCGCCCGGGAGGAGGCGGCCAAAGCCGAGGCAGCCAAAGCCGAGGCAGCCAAGCAGGAGAGCGCCCAGACCGACCGGCACAAGGATTCCGGCGTCATCGTCGACGGCCTGGATTCGTGCATGATCAAGTTCTCCCGCTGCTGCACGCCGGTGCCGGGGGACGACATCGTCGGCTTCATCACCAAGGGCTTCGGCGTGTCCATCCACCGCCGCGACTGCCCGAACGTGCAGAACATGCACGATCCGGAAAACGCCGGCCGGTGGGTCAACGTATCCTGGTCCAGCGAGGCGGGCAAGCCCTTCTCCACCACCCTGGAGGTGCGCACCATCGACCGGCACAATATGCTGCTGGACATCGCCACGGTGCTGTCCACCTCCAAGGTGCGCGTCAGCGAGGTCAACAGCAAGAAGCTGCCGGACAACAAGGTGGGCTTCGTGCTGACCTTCGAGGTGGACAATGTCAAGGGCCTGGAGGCGGTGCAGTACCGCATCCGCTGCATCTCCGGCGTGCTGGACGTGCGCCGCGGCCAGCGATGAATCCCGTGCCCGCGGGGCACATACAATGAACAACAGGAGGCTGCCATATGAGAGCAGTTGTGACAAGAGTATCCTCCGCGTCCGTCACCATCGACGGCGCGGTGCACGGAAAGATCGGCCCGGGATTTCTGATCCTGCTGGGCGTGGGCCCGGACGACACGGAGCAGCATGCCCGGAAGCTGGCCGAGAAGATCCTGGGCCTGCGGATTTTTGAAGATGAGGACGGGAAGATCAACCGGGACCTCAGCGACGTGGGCGGCAGCGTGCTTGTCATCAGCCAGTTTACCCTCTTTGCCGACTGCCGCAAGGGCCGCCGGCCGAATTTCATGGGCGCGGCGGGCCCGGAGCTGGGCAACGCCATGTATGAAACATTCCTCGCCATCTGCGCCGAGCTGGGCTATCCGCCGCAGCACGGCGAATTCGGCGCCTGCATGCAGGTGGAATCCGTCAACGACGGGCCTGTGACCCTCATCCTGGATACGGATGAGCTCATGAAGAAGTGATGGCGGTGCAGATGGATATCCTGCAGCTGGGCCTGCTGGGCGCCAACTGCTATCTGCTGTGGGAGGGGAGCGACTGTGTCGCCATCGATCCCGGCGGCGAGGCCAATCGGGTCCTGGCCAGGATCGGCGAGCTGGGAGCGGAACTGCGCGCCGTTGTTCTGACCCACGGGCATTTCGATCATGTGGGCGCGGCGGGCAAGCTGGCCGAGGCCACCGGCTGCCGGGTCTATCTCCCGGCGGAGGATACGGCGCTGCCGCCGCAGATCACCGCCGGCCCCATCCCCTATACCGATCTGTTCGGCGACGGCGACGTGCTGCGCTTTGGTAATATTTCGCTTCAGGCGATTTTGACCCCCGGCCACACGCCGGGCTCGTGCTGCCTGAAAACGGGCAGCTGGCTCTTTACCGGCGATACCCTTTTCCGCGGCAGCATCGGCAGGACCGATCTTCCCTGCGGCGACTGGGATCAGATGTGGGATTCCCTCGGAAAAATCGCCGCGCTGGAAGGGGACCTCTTTGTCTATCCCGGCCATGGCGACGCCACCACGCTGGATCGGGAGCGGGCGGAGAATCCCTATCTGAGCAGGATCTGAGCCCATGAAGCTGTTTTTGCAAAATCATGACGACCGCTACGCCCTGGAGCAGCTTCAGCTGGCCCTGTTTCCCGAGGAGCCCATGGAGCCGGTCGAGACCGCCGCGTTTTCCGGCGACGGCGCCGTGTCCGCCCTGCACCGGGGCGCGATCTGGCTGACCGCTGCGACCCGGATCCGCTGGCGCGGAAAAACCGCGCGGGCGGTCTGCCGCCTGCGCGCCGACCGGGAGACGGTGCGGCTGCGCCGGCGTGTCCTGCAGCGAAGCTATTATCTGGCGGCGGTGCAGCTGCTGCCGGAAGCGCCGCCCTGGGGCGCCCTGGCGGGGGTCCGTCCCACCAAGCTCACCACGCGCCATATGCTCGACGGCGGCACCGCCCGCTCGGCCGACCGGATGCTGCGTGACGACTGCTTTGTGCTGCCCGAGCGGCGAAAGCTGTGCATCGACTGCTCGACCGCCACGGTGGAAGCACTGAAAAGACTTGACAAACGGAGCGTTTCGGTCTATATTGGCATTCCGTTCTGTCCCACCCGCTGCACCTACTGCAGCTTTGTCAGCCAGTCCATTGAACGCTGCGCGCCGCTGCTGGAGGAATACCTCGGCTGCCTGCTGCGGGAGATCCGGACGGTGGGGGAGGGGCTGAAAAAGAACGGCTGCCCCGTCAGCACCCTTTACATCGGCGGCGGCACCCCCACGACCCTGAACGCCGAACAGCTGGAGCGGCTCATGGAGGCGGTTTCCGCCCATTTCGATCTGACCGGGCTGCTGGAATACACCGTCGAGGCGGGCCGGCCGGACACGCTGGACGGGGAAAAGCTGCGGGTCCTGCGGGAGCTCGGCTGCGACCGCATCAGCATCAATCCCCAGACCATGAATCCCGATGCCCTGGCGGCCATCGGCCGGCGGCACAGCCCCGGCGACACCCTGCGCGCCTTTCAGCAGGCGAGGGAAGCGGGCTTCCGGGCCGTCAATATGGATCTGATCGCCGGCCTGCCGGCGGACGATCCGGCCAGCTTTGCAGATTCTCTGGAAAAGCTCATCGCCCTGGCGCCGGAGAACATCACCGTGCACACCCTGGCCCTCAAGAAGGGTGCGGCCCTGTTCCGCGAGCGGGCGGCGCTGCCGGAGGCCTCGGACGTGGCGCGGATGCTGCGGGAAGGGGAGCGGGCTCTGCGCGCCGCGGGCTACATGCCCTACTATCTCTACCGGCAGAAATATATGTCCGGCAGCTTTGAGAACGTGGGCTGGACGAAACCGGGCTATGCCGGGCTGTACAACATCTATATGATGGAGGAGCTGCAGACCATCCTCGCCCTGGGCGGGGGCGGCATGACGAAGATCCTGCTTCCGGGCGGGCGCCTGGAGCGCCGGCACAACCCCAAAGCCCCGCAGCAGTACATCGCCCGTATCGACGATGTGCTGGAAAAAAAGAAAGAGATCCTCACGAGCCTTTAGCACGAAAGGAGTTCTTATGGAAAACCGCGATATCAACGACCGCATCCGCGAAAGCGCCGGGACCTTCATCGCGGAGTGCGACCACGATTACCGCCAGCAGCTGCATGACGCTGCGGGGGCCATCGCCCGCCAGCTCGGCGCGCGCGGCCCCGTGATCCTGCTGTCAGGTCCCTCCGGCTCCAGCAAGACCACCACGGCGAAGTTCATCGGCGAATATCTGACCCACTTCGGCGTGCGCTGCCACATCATCAGTCTGGACGACTATTATTTCAACGGCGATTCCGGCCGCTACCCCGTCGACGAGGACGGCAATCAGGATCTGGAATCCCCCCTGGGCCTGGATCTCGGTCTGCTCAACCGGCATATGACCGCTCTGGCACAGGGAAAGGAGGTCAAGATCCCCTATTTTGACTTCCGCTCCCGCAAGCGCGACCGCGGCGGCGCCAGACCCCTGAGTCTGGGAGAAAACGAGGCCGTCATTTTCGAGGGCATCAACGCGCTGAACCCACTGATCGCCGACCGCCAGCCCAAGGCGATCCGCGTCTTCGTGGCGCCCACCACGCCCCTGACCCGCAAGGGTAAGGTGCTGTTTGACTGTGAAAAGATCCGCCTGCTGCGCCGCACCGTGCGCGACCTCAACCACCGCAACGAGAGTGCCCTGGGCACCCTGACGGTCTGGGCCTCGGTGATGCGCGGCGAGCGAAAGTATATCACCCCCTACGCCCCCACGGCGGACATCACCATCGATTCCACCCTGGGCTACGAGGTGCCGGTGCTGGGCTACATCGTCAAGCCGATGTATGAGCAGCTGCCCCAGGATGTGCCCCAGCGGGAGCTGGTGGACCAGATTCTGGAGGCCCTGCCCGCCATCGCGCCCATCGCGCCGGAGATGGTGCCGGATTCGTCCCTGCTGCGCAAGGAGTTCCTGGCCCCCTGAACCATTGATAGGAGCAACTATGGACGTATTGTTTTCCAACGTGACCTGCGTCACCATGGACGCGGAGATGCACGTCTATCCCAACGCCTTTGTGGGCGTTACCGACGGGAAAATCAGCCACGTCGGCCTGAGCGCCCCGGAGGAGAAGCCGAAAAAGATCATCGACGGCGCCGGCATGGTGCTCATGCCCGGCCTCATCAACTGCCATACCCATCTGCCCATGTCCATCCTGCGGGGCTTTGCCGACGGCTATGATCTGAGCACCTGGCTCAACGACTACATCTTTCCCCGGGAGGACCGTCTCGACGCCCGGGCGGTGAAGGCGGCGAGCCTGCTGGCCATCGCCGAGTGCCTGCGCTTCGGCACCACCTCGGTGTCGGACATGTACTATTTCTGCGACGAGATCGCCCAGGCGGCGGCGGAGAGCGGCATCAAGGCCAACATTGCCCGGGGCACCACCCTGTTCTCCGACGAATTCGACGTGGAGACCTACCCCGCCTGCGTGGAGCTCATGGAGCTGCACCGCAAATGGCACGGCTATGACGACGGCCGCATCCGGGTGGAGGCCTCCATCCACGGGGAGTACACCTCAGACTACCGCCTGTGGGACGCGCTGAGCGAGTTTGCCATCAACAACGGCCTGGGCATGCACATCCACCTGTCCGAGACGAAGGCGGAGCATGAGGGCTGCATCGAGCGCAGCGGCCTGACCCCCACCCAGGTGCTCAACTGCCACCACGTCTTCGACACCCGGACCACGGCTGCCCACTGCGTGTGGCTGGACGACGAGGACCGCCGCATCCTGGGCGCCCATCACGTCACCTGTGTCCACAACCCCGTGTCCAACCTCAAGCTCGCCGGCGGCTGCGCCGACGTCAAGGCCATGATCCAGGCGGGCATGAATGTGGCCCTGGGCACCGACGGCGATTCGTCCAACAACAACCTCGATATGTTCGAGGAGATGAAGGCCGCCGTGCTGACGGCCAACGCCCTGCATCATGACCCCGGCGCGCTGCCCGCGGCGGCGGCGCTGACCATGGCCACGGTCTGCGGCGCGAGGGCCCAGGGACGGGAGGCCGAGTGCGGCCAGATCCGTGTGGGCTACGACGCGGATCTCATCCTTCTGAACTTTGCCCAGCCCCACCTGATCCCCTGCCACAATGTGCTGTCGAACCTGGTCTATTCGGCCCGAGGCAGCGACGTGGTGATGACCATGGTGCGGGGCCGGATCCTTTATATGAACGGCGAATTTACCACCATCGACCTCAACGCTGTGGTGCGGGAGCTGACTGACTATGCCATCCCCCTGGTATTCTCCGACGAAACCGGAAAGGAATGACCTTGATTGAGCGATAAACCCCTGAAAAAGCAAACATTTCTCGGCGGCGCCGCTGTTTTAGCCCTGTCCACGGCCGTTGTCAAAATCATCGGCGCGTGCTACAAGATCCCCCTGGGCAATCTCATCGGCGACGCGGGCTTCGGCTATTTCACCACCGCCTATGACATCTATTCGGTGCTTCTGATGGTGGCCACCACGGGCCTGCCCGTGGCCATGAGCCGCATGATCTCCGAGTCCCAGGCCCTGGGCCAGGGACGGCAGATCCGCCGGATCTTCCGCACCGCCATGCTGGTCTTCCTGGCCATCGGCGGCGTCGGCACCGCCGGCATGATGATCCTGTGCATGCAGCTCGCCCGCTTCATGAATTCGCCGAACTCCTGGTATGCCATTCTGGCCCTGGCGCCGTCGCTGCTGTTCATCTGCATCAGCTCCGCCTACCGCGGCTATTTCCAGGGACAGGGCAACATGGTGCCCACCTCCGTCAGCCAGGTCTTTGAGGCCCTGTGCAAGCTGTTCATCGGCTTCGGCTGCGCCTGGTTCATCATGCACCGCTGGAACAACGTCCCCATGGCCGCCGGCGGCGCCATCGTGGGCGTCACCATCGGCACCGTGGTTTCTGTCATCTATCTCGCCATCAAGCACCGGGCGGCGGACCGCCACGTGGAGGCCTTGGGCGGCGAGGTCCTCACCAGAAGCGAGACGGCCAAAAAGCTGCTGGCCATCGCCATTCCCATCACCCTGGGCTCGGCGGGTCTGCAGATCATCAATCTGATCGACGCGAAGATCATCATGGGGCGGCTCCTGGGCCCCGCGGGCTTTATCCAGGCCGAGGCGGACGTGCTCAAGGGCATCTACAACTTCTGCCAGACGATCTTCAATCTGCCCTGCGCCTTCATCACGCCCATTACCATTTCCGCCATTCCGGCCATCACGGCCCATCTGACGCTGAAGGATCATAAGAGCGTGCTCATGGTGGAGGAATCCGCCCTGCGCATCATGGGCCTGCTGGCCCTGCCCTGCGCCACGGGCCTGGCGGTGCTGGCCGGTCCCATCCTGCAGCTGCTGCGCGGCTATACCGGCGCGGAGCTCGCCACGGGCGGACCGGTGCTGGCGATCCTGGGCATCGCCGTCATCTTTAATTCCCTGGTGCTGGTCACCACCGCCGTCATGCAGGCCCACGGCGACGTGAAAACGCCCGTGATCAACCTGATCATCGGCGGCATCGTGAAAATCATCGTCAACTATATCCTGGTGGGCACCCGCACCTTCAATATCATCGGCGCGCCCATCGGCACGGTGTGCTGCTATGCCGTCATCACGGCGCTGAACTTCCTGGCCCTGCGCCGCATCACCACCCTGCCGTCCTTCCGGCGCACCCTGCTCAAGCCCATCGTCGCTTCCGCCCTCATGGGCGCGGCGGCCTACGGCGCTTACGCCGTGATCAGCCGGGTGATCGGCTCGCAGAAGCTGTGCTGCCTCGGCGCCATCTGCGCCGCGGGACTGGTTTACCTGGCGCTGGTGATCGTCATGAAGATCATCACCCTGGACGACTGCGCGCTGCTGCCCAAGGGCGACAAGATCGCCAGACTGCTGCGCGTCAAGGAATGAGGAGAGGCAATGGATTTTACCGTCAAAGAGCATTATGATTTTTCCGATCTGCTGGCGCTGACGAAGGCCCTCCGGGCGCCCGACGGCTGCCCCTGGGACAGCGTGCAGACCCATGCCAGCGTCCGCCGCAACTTTATCGAGGAGGTCTACGAGGCCTGTGAGGGCATCGACCAGGACGACCCCGCACATCTGTGCGAGGAGCTGGGCGACGTGCTCTATCAGGTGGCCTTCCACGCGGACATCGAGCGCGAAGCCGGGCGGTTCACCATGGACGACGTGGTGGACGGCATCTGCAAGAAGCTGGTGGCTCGCCACCCCTTCCTCTTCGCAGATGAGACCGCTGATACGGCGGATGATGCCCTGGATCGCTGGGACAACGTCAAGCGGTCGCTGAACGGCTACCGTACCCATACCCAGGCCATGGACAATGTGTCGCGCACCCTGCCGGCCCTCTGGCGGGCGGAAAAGCTCCTGGGCAAGGCGGAAAAAGCCGGCCTGAAGCGCGAAAACGCGCAGGAGGCCGTCGAGGCCATGGAGGCCTGTACGCGCTCGCTCCGCCGGGATTTGGAGGCGGGCAAGGCCGGCGCCGAGGCGCTGGGCGACGCCCTGTTTGCAGCCGCGGATGCTGCCAGACTGCTGGCAGCCGATCCGGAGGAGCTGCTCAATCAAGCACTCGAGCGGTTTATCAGCCGTTTCGATAAAATCGAGCGGGAAGCCGCGGACCGGGGAAAGACCACCAATGAGCTTTCTCCCGGCGAGCTGGCCGACTGCTGGAAAAACAAAGAGAGGTAAATTTATGAACAAGAAAGAACTGATCGAAGCCGTGGCCGAAAAGGCCGGCATGTCCCGCGCCCAGGCGGCCCGCGCCGTTGACGCGACGCTCGCATCCGTGGCGGAAGCTCTGAGCAAGGATGAGAAGGTCCAGCTCCTGGGCTTTGGCACCTTTGAGAAGAAGGTCCGTCCCGCCCGTCAGGGCCGCAACCCCCGCACCGGTGAGACCCTGGAGATCGCCGAGAGCAAGAACGTCGGCTTCAAGGCCGGCAGCGCCCTGCGCGCCAAGCTGTAACAGACGTGCGTCTGGACAAGTACCTGAAGGTCTCCCGGCTCATCAAGCGCCGTACCGTGGCCAACGAGGCCTGCGACAATGAACGCGTCAGCGTCAACGGCAGGCCGGCCAAGGCGTCCTACGACGTCAAGGTTGGCGACGTGATCGAGCTGCGCTTCGGCGCGCGCACTGTGCGCGTCGAAGTCCTGCAGGTGGCGGACAACGTCCGCAAGGATGACGCATCCGCCATGTACCGAGAGGTATGAAAAAAACGCCCGCCACATCCCGTGGCGGGCATTTTCATTTGTTTTGGTCAAGGCGGCATGCTCCATGCCGCCGCTTTGCGCTGTCACTTCGGCGGCGCGAACAGCGCCTCCAGCAGGGTGGCCTGCGTTTTGTCCAGATGAAAGTTTTTGATTACTTTCGGAAGCAGATCCGCTCGTTCGATCGTGATCTGATCCGGAGAAAACAGCGCTTTGATGGCAAGGAGCTGCTGCAGACAGTTGGTTTGGCCGTCCCGCAGCAGATTGAAATCCACGGCATTGAATTCAAACAGCCGGCCGTCCTCGCAGTGGAGCTTCACGCCATACTCCCAGGTAGGCAAGTGTCCAGGATGATTCTCTTTGTAAGCGCAAACCGTAATGCTGTCGCAATCCCTCGCAATGGAAATCGAATCACCGGGCTGGTTCAGAGAATCATATTCCACGATGGTTCGGTCCTCTCGCAGACAGGTGCGTTTGTACAGACCGTGGATCGCCGAGAAGAGTGACACAGCAAGCAGGACTGCCAAGACGACAATCACCGCGGTTCGAATCCGCCGCTGGGTCGGCCGCAGATGATTTGCCCATCGTTGAGATCCAAACATGGGATACTGGCGATATTTCCAGGGATATCCCCCATAACAGAGCGTTTTATCTCCGAGCAGAGGCTTCTTGGCAGCAAAACAGCATACAAAAAAGATGAGAACGCCAGCCAGAAACCAGAGAAAAGGCATTACCGCCAAGGTGCTGGCCTTGCAGGCAATCACGGCGGGGTCACGGAACGCGATTCGCCTTTGAAGCAGATCCCAGCCGATCAGGACGCCAAGGAACAAGGGCGCCGACAGGAGCATGACGGTTATATACAACGCCCGATCCGTTTTCGTCAGCGGCGGCACCCGGTGGGCGGTGCTTTTTTTGCGCTTTTTGCCCATGGGCGTCGCTCCTTTCCGGGCAGTTTATTCCGGCGAGCTTGCACTGCATCAAAGCCTTCCCCTTGAGGCGCCCGAAGGGCGGGCAAAGCGGAAGGTGGCGCGAAGCGCCGGATGAGGTGGCTGCGCCGAAGGATTCCAGCGCACCCGCAGGGGCCGAACTCGAAGAACTGCGA
Organism: Oscillospiraceae bacterium; assembly: GCA_015068455.1. Classification (GTDB taxonomy): domain Bacteria; phylum Bacillota; class Clostridia; order Oscillospirales; family Oscillospiraceae; genus SVMC01. Next base: position 181,847 of record SVKO01000003.1, read on the forward strand.
ACATATGCCCGCATCGGCCCGCCTGCGAAAACCCGCGTCACGGCGGGGCGAACAGCGCCTCCAGCAGCTTTATCTGGGATTCGTCCAGGTGGTTGTGCTCGATCACGTCGGGAAGCAGCTCCGTCCCCTGGAATGTGATCTGATCTGCGGAAAACAACGCCTTGATCGCCAGGAGCTGTTTGAGGCAATCGGTATGTCCGCGGTGCCGCAGATCGAAATCCCGACTCATAAACATATAGTGTTCTCCGTCTGTGCTGTAAAGGATCACACCGTATTCCCAGTAGGTTGTTCTTCCGCCCGACAAGTCCGCTTTGACGGTGATGCGCTCACAGTCCCGGGCAATGGAGACCGGTTCGCCAGGGCGGTTGAGCGGGCTGTATTTTACGATGGTCCGATCATCCCGCAGGCAGGTTCGCCCATAGATCCCAAGAGAGGCAAACAGGATCGTTACAACGAGGGCGCCGATCAGAAACCGGATCATTTTGGCTCGAAACTGCTGATCGGACGCCTTTCTGCGTACCGTTCTGTGCTGTGGCCCAAAAAGGGGAAAAATATCGGTTTTCCAGGGGTAGTCTCCGTAACGGATCGTTTTATTGCCGAAAAGAGGATGATGACCGGCAAAACACTCGCCCAAGGTAATGACTGCAACAAGAAAGAGAAGCAGAAACAGGGGAAGGGCTGCGTAATAACTGGATCCGGGATCATAGGCGATCACGGCGGGATCCCGGAAAGCGATCCGATCATGAAGCTGTATCCATCCGAAAATGGCGAGAATAGATAATACTACGAGCAGAACCGCAATAACCGTATAGATCGCCTTATCCAGCTTTGAGAGGGGCGGCACCCGGTGGGCGGTGCTTTTTTTGCGCTTTTTGCCCATGGGCGTCACTCCTTTCCGGGCAGTTTATTCCAGTGAGTTCAGCGCCTCCTGCTCCCGGCTCTGGCAGGTGAACAGGAGCACCTGGTGGGATTCCGCCTCCTGCCTGAGCACCCGCAGGGCGGCGGCCAGACGGCTGTCGTCGAAGCGCACCAGGGCGTCGTCCAGGATCAGCGGCGTGCCGGGGCACAGGAGCTGACTCACGGCCAGGCGCACAGCCAGATAGAGCTGGTCGCGGGTGCCGCCGGAGAAGAAGGCGGCGTCCCGGCTGGCGGGATTGCCGGAGGGATAGAGGCTGGCGCCGAGATCGCGCTCCAGCACGAGACTGGTGTAGGCGCCCTCGGTCAGGCGGCTCAGATAGTCTGCGGAGAGCTCCGTGAGCCGGGGGGAGAAGCGGCTTTGCAGATGCTCGTTGGCCTTGCCCAGGGCGGCCAGGGCGATCTCCAGAGCGTCGTATTCCTCCTCCAGCGCGTCCAGTCGGGCGGTCAGCTGCTGCTGCTGGGCTTCCAGCTCCATGCGGTCGCCCAGGGTGCTGCACTGGCCCTCGCACCGGTCGATGACGGAGCGGGCCTGGCGCAGCTTCGACTCAATGCTCAGAATTTCGTTTTGCACGGAGGCCACGGTCTTGCCCTCCGGCACGCTGACGTCCTGGCCGCCCGGCGCGGGCAGTTCGCCCAGCGCGTCGCGCAGGCTCCTGTAATGGCGCATGGCCTGCTCGGCGCCCCGGCGGGTGTTCTCGCACTCCACCTGGCGGTCAATGGTCCGGCGCAGCAGGGAAGGCGCCTCGGCCAGGGAACAGGGCTCCATGGCCTCGCCGATGGCGGACAGCAGCCGCGCAGACTCGGCATCCAGGCGTTCCTGCCGGGCGTGCATATCCTCGAGCTCGGCGGTACGCTCCGCGTCGGCCTGCTGCCAGCGGGCATAGCGCTCCCGGCAGCGGGCGGTGAGATCCTGCAGTTCATCGGTGCCCTCCACGCCGTAGCTGTGCTCGATCTGGCGCAGTTCGGCCTGGTTTTCCAGCCAGCGGCGGCGCATGTAGAGCCAGCTGCCGAGGCCGGTGAGGGCGATCACTGCGGCCAGGGAAGCGGCGATGACGCCGAGGGTGGTTTTGTGGTTGATAAACAGCACGACGGCCAGCGCCGAGAGCAGCACGGTCAGCAGCAGCGTGCCGATGGGCAGGGGACGGCGTTCAGCCCGCAGCAGCTGCATCCGCGCGCCGTCCACGTTGGTGCGCTGCTGCATCTGGTCGTCGTCCAGGCCGCGCAGCGGCTCCGGCACCGCCGGGGGCGCTTCGGCGGGGGGCAGACTGGCCAGATCCAGGGCCAGGGTATGGCGGTCGGATTCCAGAGCGTGCAGCTCGCGTTCCCAGTGCTCCAGCGCATCCACCGGGGGCAGATCGGCGCAGGCGGCCTCCAAAGCATCCGCCTTTTCAGCCCGCTGTCTGGCGTCCTCGCCCACCTGCCGGAGCTGGGCCCGGCGTTCGGCCAGCTCTTTGGCCTGCAGGGCGGAGAGCTGCATCCGGGCGGTGGTGCGCTCGGCGCGGAGCTGCTGCTCGGTCTGTCTTGCCTCGGCCAGGGCCTCGTGGAGGGCGTCCAGCCGCGCCAGCCGTTCGCTGACGGAGTCGAGATGGGCCCGGGTCTGGGGGATCAGTCCGGTTTTATTGTGGCGGCAGCGGTTGCGGCGCTCGCGGAGCGTCCGCTCCGCCTCCTGGAAGCTGACGGTCTCATCGCCGGTGGTGACCAGGGCGTTGAGTCTCTGCTCCAGCGTGGCGTCCATGGAGATGGCGGAGGCGTCCTGCCGCACGAAAGCGCTGCGCTCAAATACCTGCCGGGGCACGCCCAGCAGGACCTGTCCGCAGTTCTGCGCGGTCAGATCTTCGATGGGCTGGCCGGAGTCGGTGTCGAAGGCGCGGAATACGGCCAGCGGCGCCCGTGCGGTGCTGGAGCGCTCGATGGTGATGCGGCGTCCCTCATGCTCCACCCGGAGCTGACCCTCCATGGCGCTGCCGGACCAGGGCGCGTAGTGCTCCTTGGCCGGGAGGTTGGTGCGGGTTTTCCGCTCGGAGGTGTCCACGCCGTAGAGCATGGCCAGCAGAAAGGCGCACCAGGTGGATTTGCCGGTCTCGTTGGGCATCTGCAGCAGGTTCAGCCCCGGCTCCAGGGTCAGGGTCTGGGTTTGCAGCTTGCCGAAGGTGGCGGTCATGGATTCGATTCTCACAGTGCGCTCGCCTCCCTTCCTTCGCAAACCTCCGCAATGCGCCGGGCGGCCAGCTCAATGAGCCGCCGCTGGCGGGGATTTTCGCTGCGGTCCAGGGCCTGGCGCAGCGTCTGCAGGCTCAGGCCCTCCAGCGTTTCGTCGCCGCAGCGGGTCCAGAGCTCCAGGGGCGGGACGGTTTCGTCGCGCAGCTGCAGGGCATAGAAGCGATCGCCCAGCGCCGCCTCCAGCGCCGGAATATCCACGCCCTCGCTCTCGCCGGTGAGGATGATGCGGTAGATGTCCTCGGCGCAGTTTTCGGGAATGGCTTCCAGAATTGCGGCATAGGGATCTTCCCCCGCCTCTACGCAGAGGATCTCATAGCGCCGGACGGACAGGGGCACGAAGCGCAGCTCGACGCTGCCGCCGTCCGCCGTGCCGAGATAGACGCCCTTTACGCCGGTCTCGTCGAAGCCGCGGCCCATGGGACAGCCCGGCCAGGCGTACACCGTGCCGCCGGCGGTTTCCGGCGCGCCGCGCAGATGCGTGTGGCCCAGGGCCAGGTAGGTCAGGCCGCTTTGGGCGATCTCTTCCTTTGTGATGGGATTATAGGGGGAATCGGCCTGCGCAGCGTCGCCGTGCAGTACCATGAAGTTTACATAATCTATGTTTTCCTCCGGCACGCGGAATCCCCGCAGCAGCGGCGGCATGGAAGGGGAGGTAAAGGCCGCCCCATAGACGACGCACGCGGGTTCCCGCAGAACGATGGCCTCGATCCCGGCGTTCGTGAAGATATGCACGTTTTCCGGCCAGGCCTGGGTCAGATAGGGGGAGGTGGGGCCGATGGGATCGTGGTTGCCCGGAGCGATGAACACCTGGGCCCCGCACTCGGACAGCTCGTCGCGCAGGGTGTCCAGGGTATCCAGATACACCCGCCGGCCGTCGAACAGATCTCCGGACAGAAGCAGCAGATCGCATTCGTTCTCCCGGCACAGGCGGCACAGCTCCGTGACGAGCCGGCGCTGCTCCTGCCGCCGCAGGGCGGCCTGCCGGGGATCGAGGGCGGCAAAGGTGGAATCCAGGTGCAGATCCGCCGCGTGAAGGAATTTAATCATGGATCATTACCCTTTCTGTGGCGATGCAGCGGCCGGTGCCGCTGTCGACGGTGAAGATGACGCCCTCCAGCTTGCAGGGGCCGGGGGCGGGCTCGTATCGCCCGGTGAGCTCCCCCCGGAAGCGGGCGATGGAGATCTCCGGTTTGACGCCCAGGACGCTGTGCCGGGGCCCGGTCATGCCCAGGTCGGTCACATAGCCGGTGCCGCCGGGCAGGATCTGCAGATCCGCCGTGGGCACGTGGGTGTGGGTGCCGAAGACGGCGCTGACCTTCGCGTCCAGATGCATGCCCATGGCCAGCTTTTCCGAGGTGGCCTCGGCGTGGATCTCCACCAGGATCATTTTGGCGTCGATTTCCTTCAGGATGCGCTCAACGCGCAGAAACGGATTGTCCGGGGTATAGTCCATGCCGACCCGGCCCTGCAGCACGATCACCGCCAGGGGCCCGGCCTTGGTGTCATATACGCCCCAGCCCCGGCCGGGGGACAGGGGGGAGTAGTTCGCCGGACGGAGGATATACGGACAGTCCTCCGCCATGGGCACGATCGTGCGCTGGGAGAAGGCGTGGTTGCCCAGGGTGATGACGTCCGCCCCGGCGTCGAACAGGCGGTCGGCCTGCTCGGGGTGGATGCCGACGACGGCGCTGTTCTCGCCGTCGACGATGCAGAAATCGATGCTGTGATCCCGCTTCAGCTCCCGCAGACGTTTGCAGAAATAGTGCGCTCCGCTGGAGCCTACCACGTCGCCGACGGTAAGGATCTTAAACTCCATAGCCGCGCCTCCCTTCGTTTTTTGTTATTATACTATGCCCGCGGCAAGAGGGCAAGGAAAAAAGCTGCCTCATGAAACAGAGGCAGCTTTTCCGGATTTATTTGTTTTCTTCCTTGAAACTGTCCAGCAGACCGTCGTCGCCGGCGGGGATCGCCTGGCCCTCCATGCAGGCCAGGAACTGGGATCTCGACATGTGCTCGTGCTCCAGCAGGAAGGCGGCCACCTCGTCGAGCTTGTCGCCGTGCTCGGTGAGGATCTGGGTGCACTTGGCATAGGCCTCGTCCATAATGGTCTTGACCTCGGCGTCGATGTCGCCGGCGGTGCGCTCGGAGTAGGCCTTGGTCTTCTCATAATCCCGGCCGACGAAGATCTCCTCGCCGCTGGAATAGCTCACGGCGCCCAGCCGCTCGCTCATGCCGTAGCGGGCGACCATGTCCCGGGCCTTGGCGGTGGCGCGCTCAATGTCGTTGGATGCGCCGGTGGAGATATCGTTCATGCGGAGCTGTTCTGCGATGCGGCCGCCCAGGAAGGCGACGATATCCTCGAACATCTCCTGGCGGGTGGCATACAGGCGGTCCTCCTGGGGAAGACTGACGGTCATGCCGCCGGTGGGGCCCCGGGGAATGATGGTGATTTGATGCACCGGATCGCAGGTGGGCAGGAAGTACATGGCCACGGCGTGGCCTGCCTCATGGATCGCGGTGAGGCGGCGCTCATGGGGCGTGACGACGCGGCTGCGCTTCTCGGGCCCGGCGATGACCTTCATGATGGCTTCCTCCATGTCGGACATGGAGATGAAGCGCTCGCTGCGCCGGGCGGCCAGCAGGGCAGCCTCGTTCAGCAGATTGGAGAGGTCCGCCCCGGTGAAGCCGGTGGTGGCCCGGGCGATCACGCCCAGATCCACGTCCTCGGCCAGGGGCTTGTCCTTGGAATGAACCTTCAAGATGGCCTCGCGGCCCCTGGAATCCGGCACGCCGATGTAGATCTGGCGGTCGAAACGGCCGGGGCGCAGCAGGGCCGGGTCCAGGATATCCTTGCGGTTGGTGGCCGCCATGACAATGACGCCGGTATTCTTCTCAAAGCCGTCCATTTCCACCAGCAGCTGGTTGAGGGTCTGCTCGCGTTCGTCGTGTCCGCCGCCGAGGCCGGCGCCTCTTCTGCGGCCCACGGCGTCGATCTCGTCGATGAAGACGATGGCGGGGGCCATTTTCTTGGCCTGCTCGAACAGGTCGCGCACGCGGCTGGCGCCCACGCCCACATACAGCTCGACAAATTCCGAGCCGGAGATGGACAGGAACTGGACGTTCGCCTCGCCGGCCACGGCCCGGGCGATCAGGGTCTTGCCGGTGCCCGGAGGGCCCACCAGCAGGATGCCCTTGGGGATCTTGGCGCCCATGCGGGTATACTTGTCCGGATCGCGGAGGAAGTCCACCACCTCGGCCAGCTCTTCCTTTTCCTCCTCGGCGCCGGCCACGTCGGCGAAGGTGACCTTATCCTTGCCGCCGGCCAGACGGGCGCCGGAGCGGCTGAACCGGATGGCGTTCTGGCCGCCGTTGGCCCGATTCATCAGCACGAACCACGCTGCCAGAAACAGCACGCCGATGATGAGATAGGGCAGCATCTGCGCCAGGACCGAGGGCCGGGTATTGGGCGGATAACTGTAGCTCTCAATGATGCCGCGCTCGGACTGATCGCGGACCAGCTCGTTGAGATCGTTATAGAATACCGTCAGATCCACCAGCTCCGCACGGACCTGGGTCTGGTCATGATAGGGCCGGTGCAGCTGCAGGGTGATGACGTCGTCCTTGATGACGAAGGATTTGACCTGCTCGTCCTCAAAGAGCTTTACGACCTGAGAATAGGGCACGGTCTCGGACTGGGGGAATTTTGCCAGCCGGGAGACGGCGGCAAATACCAGCACGAGCACCAGCGCGTACAGGATCCCGATCGCATATCTGGGTTGCTTTTTCAAAGGGACCTCCTGGGGTTCAGCTGTAGATTTCGGGCTTGAGCACGCCGACGAAGGGCAGATTGCGGTAGCGCTCGGCATAGTCCAGGCCGTAGCCGACCACGAATTCGTTGGGGATGGTGAAGCCGATGTAATCCGCTTCGATGTCGACCTCCCGGCGCGTGGGCTTGTTGAGCAGGGTGCAGATCTTCAGGGAAGCGGGCTCCTTGGCCTTGAGATGGTCGATGACATGGGACAGGGTGCGCCCGGTGTCCAGGATGTCCTCCAGGATCACCACGTGACGGCCGCGGATATCCACGGAGACGTCTTTTTTCATCAGCAGGGTGCCGAAGGAGGTGCCCTTGCCGTAGGCGCTGACGACCATGAAGTCGATCTCACAGGGGATCGGCGTGGCGCGGATCATGTCCGCAAAGTACACCACGACGCCCTTCAGGATGCCGATGAACACGGGGTTTTTGTCGGCATATTCTTCGGCGATCTGCTTGCCCAGGCGGGCGACGCCTTCCTTGAGCTCCTCCTCGGTGATCAGGATTTTCTCAATGTCATTCATCATAGGTTTCATCCTCTTTTTCTATTTTGATTTCAACGGCGAGTTCGCCGGGTTGTGCAAGAAAACGCTGATCCGCGCCGACGCCTGCCACGGCGGCAATGCCGTCGGCGGCCGCCAGCACCGGAAGGGCGCCGCGCAGGGAAGCGGGGATTTTTCTGTCGATCATCAGCCGCTTGAGGCTGCGGCTGCCGCCGGGCAGCTGCATGCGGTCGCCGGTTCGGCGGCTGCGGACGCACAGACCGGAGCGGATCAGATCAAAGCGCAGGGAAAAGCGGTCCGGCTGATTCCAAACGGTCTGCGCCGCGCCGGGCTCGGAACAGGTGATCGTGAAGCCGGGCAGCCGGCTCGTGCCCGGGATGGGCAGGGGCGTGGGCGGAAGCGCCGCCGGCGCGTCGGCGGGGGTGAGCAGATCGTAGCACCGCGTCAGCACCGCGCCGCCGGGGAAGCTGGCCCTGGCCGACGGATCGGGGGAGGAAACGAGCGAGTCCAGCAGCTCCATGTGCCGCTCGGCGGGCTCGGCCACGCCGACGGCCTGCAGGATGGCGAACAGGGCCCGCCTGCGCAGGACCGGGTCAAGGGCATTGACCGCGCTGCAGCTCCAGCCGTCGGGCGTCCTTGCCCCGTCCAGAGCGTCGAGCGCCCGGGCGGAAAGATAGGCGTCCTCGGCGCGCAGGGTGCGGCTCAGGGAGAGCACCTGGGCGGCCACGTTGGGGTTTTCCCGGCGCAGCAGGGGGATCACATGCCGGCGGATGCGGTTGCGCGGGCAGAAGTCCGTGTCATTGGTCTCGTCGGTGCGGAAGGGGACGCCTTCGCGCGCCAGATATTCGAGCACCTGCGCCCGATCGGCAAACAGGATCGGGCGGATGATGCGGCCCCGGCGGACGGGGATGCCGCCCAGACCCCGAAGCGAGGCGCCCCGGGTCAGCCGCAGCAGCACGGTTTCCAGGTTGTCGTCGGCGGTGTGGGCGGTGGCGATCAGCCCCTCCGGAGCGGCCGTGTGCAGAAACGCATAGCGGAGCCGCCGGGCGGCCAGCTCGATGCTCTCATCCGGCCGGGCCTCCGCCGCCACGTCGCCGTGACCGCAGAGGAAGGGAATGCCGTGCTTCTCGCAGAAATCACGCACGAAGGCCGCATCCGCGGCGCTGCTTTCCCGCAGACCGTGGTCATAGTGGGCGCAGGCGAGGGTGATGCCGAGCTCGTCCCTGCTCCGGAAAAGGGCCCAGAGCATGCACATGGAGTCCGGCCCGCCGGAGACGGCGCAGGTGACGCGGTCCCCCGGGGCGATCAGCCCGTTTGCCCGCACGAAGGCGAGTAGCTCACGGTTCATCGTGCTGCCACTCCCGGTCGGAGAAGGTGGTGAACTGGGGCAGCCACTGGAGCCGGACGGTGCCGGTCTCGCCGTGGCGGTTCTTGGCCACGATGCATTCGGCCACGTTCTTTTCCGGGCTGTCCTCGTGATAATAGTCGTCGCGGTAGAGGAACAGGACGATGTCCGCATCCTGCTCGATGGCGCCGGATTCGCGCAGATCCGAGAGCATGGGCCGCTTGTCCTGCCGCGATTCGTTGGCGCGGGAGAGCTGGCTCAGGCAGATGACGGGCACGTTGAGCTCCTTGGCCATGATTTTCAGGGCGCGGGAGATGTCCGATACGATCTGCTGGCGGTTCTCGTTAGAGCTGCTGCGCTCGCCGGAGGAGGTCATCAGCTGAAGGTAGTCCACCACCACCAGGGCCAGGTTGTCCAGGCGGCGGCACTTGGCGTTGATCTCCGCCACGGTGATGGTGGGATTGTCGTCCACGCGGATGTCCGTCTGGGACAGGGCGGAGGAGGCCAGGCCGATCTTGGCCCACTCGTCCTCGCTGAGCCGTCCGGTGACGAGCTTCTGGTTGTCCACGAAGCTCTCGTTGGACATCAGGCGCATGCCCAGCTGCTCGCGGGACATCTCCAGCGAGAAGAAAGCGATGGTCTTGCCGCTCTTTTTGGCGGCGTTCAGGGCGACGTTGAGGGCCAGGGAGGTCTTGCCCATGCCGGGACGGGCGGCGATGAGGATCAGGTCGGATTTGTTCAGGCCGTTGATCTTGCGGTCCAGATCCATCAGACCCGTGGACAGGCCCGGGAAAGCGCTGCCGCTTTCGGCCAGCTCCGTCAGCCGGTCAAAGACCTTCAGCAGCACGGTGCCGATATGCTCCAGGGAGTCGCCGGCACTGTCCTTGCGCAGGGCAAAGATGCGCTTTTCGGCGTTTTCCAGAATTTCGGCGGCGGAGCCGGCGTTCTGGTAGACGGTTTCATTGATATCGGAGGCGGCCTCGGAGATGGCGCGCAGCAGGGACTTGTCGCGCACGATCTGCGCATAGCTGCGCACATTGGCCGCGGTGGGCGTGATCTCCATCAGCTGCATGACGTAGCCGGTGGACTGCTCGGTGAAAACGCCGCGCTCCTTCATCTTATCCAGCACGGTCACCGGGTCCACGACCTCGGAGAAGTTGAACATCGAGTAGATCGTCTCATAGATCTCCCGGTTCTGCTGCAGATAAAAATCCTCCGGGCGCAGGATGCCGATGACCTCCGCAATGCAGCGGCTGTCGATCAGCATGGAGCCCAGAACGGCCTGCTCTGCTTCTAAGGATTGGGGCGCTCTGCGGCCCAGCAATTCATCCACGGTATCCACCTCCGTTCGATTTGTCTCGGAATCGTCAGCGATTTACAGCTCCTGTACGTCCAGACGGAAGGAGCCGGTGACCTCGTAGCCCAGCTTGCAGCGGACGGTATAGACGCCCACGTTCTTGATGGATTCATCGAGAATGATGCGGCGCTTGTCCAGAGCCACGCCCTCCTGGGCCAGCAGGGCGTCGGCGACCTCCTGGGCGGTCACGGAGCCGAAGAGCTTACCCGCGCCGCCGCCCTTGGCCTTGAGATGCACGACGGTTTCCTTCAGACGGTCGCGGATGGCGATGGCCTCGGCGCGCTCGCGGGTCTCACGTTCGAGCCTGGCCTTGTCGGTCATGCGCATGGTGTTGATATTGTCCGCCGTGGCTTCCACGGCGATCTTGCGGGGCAGCATGTAGTTTCTGGCGTAGCCGTCGGAAACTTCGATCATCTGGCCCTTTTTGCCCTTGCCCTTTACATCCTGCTGGAGAATGACTTTCATGTTGCGGCTCCTTTCTGCAATCAGGCGGATTCAAAGTACCGGTCGATGGAGGCGATCAGCTCCGTGAGCACGGTACCTACGGATTTGTCGGAGATCTGCGCGCCGGCGATGGCGGCGTTGCCGCCGCCGCCCAGGGCTTCCACAATCACCTGGACGTTGGTTTCGCCGAAGCTGCGGGCCGAGACGACCACCTGTCCGCTGTCCGGATCGGGATAGAGGACAAAGGAGGTGGTGATCCCGGCGATGGTCAAAAGCTCGTCGGCCGCCTGGGCGGCGATCACGCGGCTGACCGTATGGTCCAGGGCGGCGATGGCGATGGTTTCGCGGTAGACCTGGGCGCTCTGCACGATGTCATAGCGCTGCAGGGTGGCGTCCATGTCGTTCTGCATGATGCGCTTGACGTCGGCGGTATCCGCGCCGAGACGGCGCAGGAAGGCAGCGGCCTCAAAGGTGCGGCCCGAGGTGCGCATGCCGAAGTTTTTGGTATCGAGCACGATGCCGCTGAGCAGGGCCTGCGCCTCCACGGGGAGCAGATCCGTCGAGTCCACGGCGTACTGCAGCAGCTCCGTCACCAGCTCCGAGGCCGATGAGGCGAAGGGGTCGTGCAGATTCATGACCACCTGCTCGATGTAATCCGCGGCGCGTCGATGGTGATCGATGACGCAGATGCGGTGGATGCATTCCAGCAGGGGCTTGCTCTCCACCCGGTCCGGGCGGTTGGTATCCACCACGATGAGCAGACTCTTGGGATCGGCCATCAGCAGGGCGTCCTGTCCGGAGATCAGGCAGCCGCGGTATTCCGGCTGATCCGCCAGCTTGTCCAGAAGGATTTTCGCGGCGTTCTTTTCCCGGTCGATGACGATGGAGGGCTTTTTGCCCAGCTTGCGGCAGATGCACATGACGCCGCAGGCCGCGCCCAGGGAATCCAGGTCGGCGTTCTGATGGCCCATGATGAAAATGCTGCCGGACTGGGAGATGAGCTCGCACAGGGAGCTGGCCATGACGCGGGATTTGACCTTGGTGCGGCGGTCGGTCTCCGTGTGGCGGCCGCCGTAGAAGCTGAAATTGTAGCGGTCCTTGATGACGGCCTGGTCGCCGCCGCGGGCCAGGGCCATCTCGATGGCGAGGTTGGCGAAGGCATAGCCTTCGGTGAAGTCGGCGCCGTCCCGGCCGATGCCCAGGGAAATGGTGGCATAGACGCCCCGGGCGTTGGAGATGGAGCGGATGCTCTCAACGATGGAGAATTTCTCGTCGATCATGGCGGGCAGATCCCGGGCCTCGAAGAGGAAGAGGTATCGGTTGCGCTCCACCTTGCGCAGCAGACCGTCGATGCGGTCGGTCCAGCGGCGGATCTGCTCATCGATGGCGGCATTGATGTTGGAGACGCTGGAATCCGGCAGATTGTTGGTCAGCTCGTCATAGTTGTCCACAAGGATGACGCTGACCACCGGGCGGGAGGCGGCGTATTCATCCTTCAGAAGCAGCAGCTGGGTTTCGTCCATCAGATAGATGGCGGCGACGGATTGATCCGGATCGTCCGGGTCCGTCACCAGACCGCCGGCGGTGCGATAGCGCCGGTCGCCGATGCACAGGGGCGCGGGCGCCTCGCTCTGACCGTTTTGAAGCCAGTCGAGGTCGGCCTCGGGAAAGATTTCCGAGAATTGATAGGGAACCATCCGGTCGCGCAGCCCTGTCAGTTCGGCGAACCGCTCGTTGTACCACACGAGCTCGCCGGATTCCGGCTGCACCAGGGCGCTGGCGAAGGGAATGGCGCCCACGGCTTCCGGCTGCTCGGCGCTTTGCCGCGTATACTCAGCCAGCGCCTTTTTGCGCCGGACCCGACTGAACCGGAAGAGGATAAAGCCGACGGCGGAGACGAGAGCCTCCCCGGCGGCGAGCAGATACTGCCGGAGCGCGACGGCAGCCGCGACAAAGGCCGCCAGGATCACAAAATATATGACCATATTGGGCCAAAGCAGGCGGCTGAGCTTCTTGTTCAAGGCGGCATCCCTCCGTTTCCGGGTATGGTTAAAATTAGATATTGTATTATACCACAGAGCCCGCGTGTTCTGCAAGTACGGCGTGGCCTTTTTCGCGCAAAACCTGGGCAAAAGAAAAAAGGGGTATACTTTTCAGGAAAAATGTGCTATACTATATCGGATGCGCAGGCGCACGCATCAAAAAAGAAATGTAAGAGCGCAGGCTCTGCAATATCGAAATCCTGCCCGCGACGGTCAGCCACCGGGCGCGGGTGAAATGAAAAGGAGTTGTGATCCATTGGCTGAAAAACTGAAAATTATTCCACTTGGCGGTCTGAACGAAATCGGCAAGAACATGACGGTGCTGGAATACGGCAAGGACATGATTGTGATCGACTGCGGCATTGCCTTCCCGGAAGAAGACATGTACGGCGTAGACCTTGTGATTCCCGATGTGACCTATCTTGCCCGAAATGCGAAGAAGCTGCGCGGGTTCTTTATTACCCATGGCCATGAGGACCATATCGGTTCCGTGCCCTACGTGCTGCAGGCGGTCAGCGCCCCTGTGCACGGCACCCGCCTGACCAACGGACTGATCCGGCTCAAGCTGGAAGAGCACCGCATGCTCGACAAGGTCAAGCTCGTGACCCACGCCCCCGGCGACGTGGTCAAGGCCGGCTGCTTCAGCGTGGAATTCATCCACGTCAACCACTCCATTGCCGACGCGGTGGCCTTCGCCATCACCACCCCCGTGGGCGTCGTCATCATGACCGGCGACTTCAAGATCGATCCCACCGCCGTGGAGGGCATGATGGACCTGACCCGCTTCGGCGAGCTGGGCAACAAGGGCGTGCTGGCGCTGCTGTGCGACTCCACCAACGTGGAGCGCCTGGGCTACACCCCCTCGGAGCAGAGCGTGGCGGACAACCTCGACCGGCAGTTCAAGAACTGCGATCAGCGCATCATCCTCACCACCTTCGCCTCCAACCTGCACCGTCTGCAGTCGGTGCTCCAGACCGCCCACCGCTACGGGCGCAAGGTGGCCATCACCGGCCGCAGCATGGAGAACATGCTCAAGGTGGCCACGGAGCTGGACTACATCAAGCCCCCCGAAAACACCCTCGTGGATCTGGCGCAGATCAAATCTCTGCCGAAGAACAAGGTGGTTGTGGTTTCCACGGGCTCCCAGGGCGAGAACATGTCCGCCCTGTACCGCATGGCGTTCTCCAGCCACAAGCAGGTGGACATCCAGCCCGGCGACCGCGTCATCATCTCCGCCTCCGCCATCCCCGGCAACGAGAAGGCGATCTCGCGGATCATCAATGAGCTCTACCGCAAGGGCGCGGAGGTCATCTATGACAAGCTGGAGGGGCTGCACGTCTCCGGCCACGCCTGTCAGGAGGAGCTGAAGATCATCCACGCCCTGACCCGGCCCCGGTACTTCATCCCCGTCCACGGCGAGCAGCGGCATCTGCAGCGCCATGCGCAGCTGGCCCGGAGCATGGGCATGCCCGCCAAACGCGTGGTGATCGCGGATCTGGGCAAGGTCATCGAGTGCACCTCCCGCACCTGCAAGCTCTCCGGCGCCACCGTGCCGGCGGGGCGCGTCTTCGTCGACGGCTTCGGCGTGGGCGATGTGGGCTCGGTGGTGCTGCGCGACCGCAAGCATCTGGCGCAGGACGGCATGATCGTCGTGTGCGTCAACCTCTCCGCGGAGGACGGCTCGCTGGTGTCCGGCCCGGACATCATCACCCGCGGCTTCGTGCTGGTGAAGGAGAACGAGGACCTCATCGAGGCCATGCGCATGATCTGCATGGATTCCCTGGACTATTGCCGCAATAAGGGCATCAGCGACTGGGCGACCATCAAATCCTGCATGAAGAACGACCTGTCCGCCTTCCTCTACAAGAACACCAAGCGCAATCCCATGATCCTTCCGGTCATCATGGAAATCTGAAAAAAACAGGCCTTCCGCTTCTGCGGAAGGCCTGTTTTTTGTTTGTTGGGGAGGTCAGCGGGTCAGCTCCTCCCAGGTGTAGAAGCCGGAGTCGATCAGGAGCTCCTTAATGTTGTCCCTGGTGCAGACCTGGGGATCGCACAGGAAGCTGGGGATGATCCCCGTGCCGTTGTCAAAGGTCTCGGTGTCGTTGACGGGGGGCGCATTGCCCTTCATGACGGCGTCCACCATTTCCACGGTCTTGGCGACGAGATCTCCGGTGTTCTTGAAGACGGACATGGCCTGCTTGCCGTCCAGCATGTTCCGGACGGACAGGATGTCGCAGTCCTGGCCGGTGATGATGGGATACACGTCGTTGCTGTAGCTGTCGGACAGAGCGGTGGCAACGCCCTGGGCGGTGGAATCGTTGGAGGCCAGCACCGCGTGGAGCGGCTGATCGGCATAATACTGGGTCAGAAGGGTATGAAAGCGGTCGCACGCGTAGTCGGAGGACCAGCCCTCGGTGGCGACGTCCTGCTTCGCGGTCTGGCCGGAGCGGCAGACCAGAACGCCGGAGTCGAGATACTTCTGCAGGACGCTCATGGCGCCGCCGTAGAAGAGATCGACGTTGCTGTCTCTGAGGTCGCCGGTGACGAACTCGATGTTGTAGGTCTTGCCGGCGGCGTTTTTCAGATCCAGGGCTTTCTCGATGTATTCGCCCTGCGCGACGCCGACCTTCCAGTTGCTGAAGGTGACATACCAGTTCACGGCGTCGGAGCCGTAGATCAGACGGTCGTAGGCGATGACCTTGACGCCCGCCGCCTTGGCCTTGGCCAGCACGGGATTGAGCGCGTAGCCGTCGATGGCGGAGATCACCAGGACCTTCGCGCCGTCGGCCAGCATGTTTTCGATCTGGTGGATCTGGTTGTCGGGCATGTTGTCGGCGAACTGCAGGGTGACGTCATATCCGAGATTCTCGATCTGCGTTTTCAGCGCTTCGCCGTCGTTTCTCCAGCGCATCAGAGCTGCGGTGGGCATGCAGATGCCGACAAGACCGCCCCTGGAGGCGGCGTCCGGGTTCTCCGCCCGGTAAAGGAAGGTTACGATCTGCCCTCTGGTGCATGTGGCGTTGGGCCCGAAATGGGTTTTGTCGACGCCGTTGGTGATGTTCTTTCCCACAGCCCAAAGGACGGCGCTGCGGAAGTAGCCGCCGGTGACGTCGGCGAAGGGATTGGCGTCGCTGGCGGGCTTGGGCTCGTTCTTTGCCCGCCACAGGAAGGTGACCACCTGGGCGCGGGTGCAGCCCCGATCGGGGCCGAAGTGGGTGCTGTCGATGCCGTTGGTGACGCCCTTTTCCACAGCCCAGAGGACGGCCTTATAATAGAACGCGCCTTCCTTGACGTCGGCGAAGGGATTGGCCGATCCGGCGGGCTCCGGACTGCCGGCTGCCCGCCACAGGAAGGTGACCACCTGACCGCGTGTGCAGGTGACGCCGGGGCTGAAGGTATCGGGGCCGGTGCCCTTGGTGATGCCGTTCTTCACGGCCCAGTATACGGGCGTATAGAAGAAGGATTTCGGATCGGTCACATCCAGGAAGGAAGGCTTTTCCTCGGCGACGGCCTTCTGATAGGCATAGGTCCAGCGGCGGAAGCCGTTGGAGATCTCGGTGCAGTTGCCGTCGGAATCGTAGGTATAGACATAGGCCGGCGCGCCGTCATCGTAGCCGAAGATGTATTTGGTCAGCCGGTCCCGGGCGTCGTAAACGAATTCCTCGTAGCCGGTGCGGGTGCTCTCGCGCATGGACCAGCCGTCGTCGGTGTAGGTGTATTCGTCGGTATAGGAGGTGTGATCCTGGGTGCAGACCACCGTCACCTTGCTGACCCGGCCCTGGCCGTCATACTCCGTGGTATAGACGTACTCAAACCGGTCGCTCCAGCGGCGGGCGATCATGCCCTTGTCGTCCATTTCAAAGCTGAAGTCACCGTACCAGTACCAGTCCAGCTGGGGATCGTAGGTGCGGTAGCTGGTGCGTGCGTCGGCCTGCGTCTCGTCCTCGGCCCACCAGGTATAGGTCAACAGATGGGAGCCGTCATCGCGGTAATCGTAGCGCATCTCATGGTTGCCGTCGGACTGAACGGAACGGACCAGACGGCCCTGTGCGTCGTATTCCAGGAGATAATCGGCCTGGCTGCTGCCGTCGGGATAGGCGCTCTGCTCGATGCGTCTGACCGGCAGACCGGCGTTGTTGAATTCGTATTCGAAATGGGTGCTTCCCTGGTCAAGCCAGCCTTGGCCGGTCGGATCGTTCATGCTGAAGGCATCGTTGCTCACGTACCAGCCCTCGGCTGCGCCGGGCTTCGGCGGATCGAGCGTGTCAAAAGCGAGGGTGCCGGTGGTGAGCAGAAGCAGCACCGCCAGGAGCACAATGGTGCACGTGAAAAGCTTTTTCATATGGGACCGTCCTTTCGTGTGGTGTTATCCGTATTATATCTTCCTTTTTTTCCCTGTGCAAGAAAAAAGACGGCGCGGAGGCGTTCCGCGCCGTTTTTTTTCGGATTATCGGAAAAACAGATGTGTTCGCTTTTTGAAATAGATCACGTTCAGCGTCACGCCGGCGATCATACCGAGAATGGAACTGATCTCCGTCAGGGTGATAAGCGGCGCCGTTCCGCCGGATGCCACCCGGCCGGAGGCGGCGGAGTAGATCACGGAGGCGAGGATCACCAGGACGTAGGCGATGCAGACCAGACGCGGGCCGCTTTTGCGGAAATCCGCCAGCCGGAACCGCGCCACGATAAACATGGCGGCCAGTACAAGCAGGATCAGACCGTAGGCGAAGTCCATCACCACCAGGGGCGGAAAGTTATCATAGATCGTGCCGGGCGCGTAGCCCTGGATCAGATAGGGGATGCCGACCATTGTCAGGATGCCCAGAATGAGCGTGACGGCGCCTGCGATCCACAGACCGGGTCCCACCAGAAAGCGGTACCACTTCATCGGCAGGCCGTCTTCGACGCTTACGCTGCACTGGGGGCACACCACGCTGTCGCCCGGGATCGTCGCGGCGCAATAGGGACACTGCATGGGCTGCTCCTTTCTTTATTCGCTCAGATCCGCCGTCACGTCGCCGAACTGGGCGCTGCCGGACTGGGTGCCGCAGAGGAAGGTGCCCGCGTCGCGGTATTCGTCCGCCTTCTGCTTCACGGCGTCATACTCCTCCTGGGAACCCAGGAGCATATCGAACAGGTTGACGCTGGCGTCGCCTTCATCGAGCACCACTTCGCCGCCGGCGGCATTGATACTCACCAGGCGCCAGTAGCACCGCCGGGAGGCGGGCGTCTCGGACAGGGAATAGCTCAGCATGGCCGGGCCGTCATCCTGACGCAGCACATACAGGTCGGTGCCGGAGGAGGCGGTCAGGCTCTGGGAGTAGACCGGAGTGGGCGCCACGGCGCCGTCGCGGATCACGTAGAGCTGGCACAGGCAGCCGCCGCTGCTTTCGCGGCAGACCAGCAGGTCGCCTTCGCCGTCGCGGGTCAGGTCGCCGAACCAGGAGGCCCTGATCCCGTCCTGGCTCCGGAGAAATTCACCGAACAGCTCCTGGGCGGACTTTTTCCTGGGCGCGGGGGGTTCGTATCCCGGCTGGCGGCTGTGGTCCTCCAGCTGGAGGATGGCGGCCTTGCCGTCGCGGTAGGTGACTGCCAGCTCCCGGCTGCCCGGGATCACGTAACGGACGAGGTTTTCATCCTCGGAGGTCAGATAGCCGTTTTCTTTTTCGACTTTCGATTCGATGCTCTCGCGGCTGTCGCCGAGGCGCAGGCCCCACAAAGCTCTGGGGTCGGCGGCGTTGTACACGGTGGCGATCAGCCCGTCGCTCTCCCAAAGGCCCAGGGCGGAGACGGAGAAGTTCTCCGTGGAATAGCTGAGGATGCCGAATTTGTCATAGGCCTCGTAGGGATCCATGCCCAGGACCTGCTCCAGATCGAAGCCGTCGCGCCGGAAGCTCAGCCCGGAGGCGTCCCACAGGCGGCAGTCGGACAGGTCCAGGATCTCCACCCGTTCGATCCGGTCGGCGCTGTCGTCGGCGCAGAAGAAGTAGCGGGTGGCGCCCTCATAGTAGACGAGCCAGCTCTGACCGTCGTCAAAGACGGTGGGGGTGAACACGTCGCCCTCGGCGAGGCCCGTCTTGCCGCGCATGGACTGGAGCTTGCGGCCCAGCTGGTCAAGGGTCAGGGGGGAGTCCGGCAGCTGCAGCTCCGGCAGAAGCTCTGCAAAGCAGCCGTCTGCCTGCAGGGTGACGGCGTTGACGTTCTGATGGGCGGCGTCCATATCGGAGCGGGCCTGCATCACGGCGCGGACCGTGGCCTGGGCGTCGTCGGCGGTGGCGCCGCGCAGGGTCATCTCATAGAGCGAAACGCTGTCGTCGGCATATTCGCCCTGGCCGAACAGGGCCTCGACGTCCGCCTTGGAGCGGCCCAGCAGCTCGCTCAGGCTCTGCCCGTAGGGACGGAAGACGCCGGCCTCGGCGTCGTAACCGGCGCCGGTGCGGGTGATGCTCATGGCCTCGGCGCGGCCGTCGCCGTTTTCATCCAGCAGCTCGTAGCGGTAGTTTTCGGAATAGGCCCCCAGGGAGGAGGTCTGCAGGGGCGAAGGATCGAACAGCGGCGTGTGGCGGTGGCAGTGCAGGCCGTAGCGATCGGTGATGGCGCTGCCCGCCGCCTCGAGCTCCGGCTCGGAGCCGAGGCCCAGATCCTTGAGCCGGGTGATATCCAGATCGGTTTTTTCCAGGCGCAGACGCACCTCGGTCACCGCGTCGTTGGCGGTGGAGATTTTCAGATCCAGGTCGTCCAGGTCGCCGCCGGACACGTAGTCGGGCAGCACCGGGCGCCAGGAATCCAGCAGCTCATCCGCCTCCCGGCGGTTGCAGGTCAGCAGCATTTCCACGCCGTACTGCTTGAGCTGGGCGGCGGCTTCCAGATTCTCGTCGATCTCCTCCACCGGAGCGGGCTCCGGCTCCGGGGCGGGGGCGGGTTTTTCCTCCTTGCCGCAGCCGCGCAGGGCCAGGGCCAGCAGCAGCACCAGCAGCGCCAGAGCGGCGCCGATGCCGCTGAACAGAGCGGTTTTCTGCTTCTTGGTCAGCCTGGACAGGAAGCCCTGTTCCGCCGGCTCCTCGTCCTCGGGCTCCGCTTCCGGCGCGGGAACCGGCGCGGGCGCGGGGGCCGCGGCGGGCTCCGGCTGGGCGTTCATGACGGTCTGCATGCAGCTCTCGCGCAGCACTTCCGGCACCGGCAGGGCCGCGGCCTCGCCGGCGAAGATCGAGGTGACCAGCGCCTGGGGCGCATCGCTGGGCATGGTGGTCATCAGAGCGCGGCGGCCGCAGTTGAGCCGGCCGAGGATCGTGACCTCGTCCACGTCCATGGTCTTGGCAATCTGGTGGGGCTTCATGAGGGCCGCGTAGCGCAGCACCATGGCCACGCGCTGCTCGGGCGGCAGCAGGCTGATGGTGCGCATGGCCTGGGTGCGCAGATTCGCATCCTCGGCGCACGCCGGGGGCAGGCAGGCCTCGTCGGCCACATAGGTATCGTTCAGAATGGCCTTCTCCCGCTCGTTGGTGGAGAACAGCCAGGGCTGGGCTTTTTTCATCGTCTGGCGGCAGAGGTTGACGGCAATGGCGGTGACCCAGCGGTCGAAGCTGGCGTCGGGCCGGAGCTCGGCCAGATGGGAGAAGGCCCGGGCGTAGGTGCGCCGGGTCAGGTCCCCGGCCTGGGCCGCGGAGCCCGTCAGCTTCCAGCACAGATAATAAATGTTTTGTATGGTCTCTTCAAACAGATGCGCCTTGGCGGTGCGCTCGCCCTCCAGGGCGCGGGTGATCCACTGTCTTTGTTCCATGGCAGACCCCTCCTGTTCTTGGTATTGCAGGTATTTGACGAGGATTTTTACAAAAAGTTCCGAAAGTTTTCGGAATGATATTATATCATTCTTTTTCCGCCGATGCAATATCATGGGCGCGGGGATTTTCCCGTTGCCCGCAGGGGGGAAATGTGGTATAATTCATCCAATCAACGAAGGGAGTATAGCCATGCTCTATTGCTTTCTGATCCTCTTTATGGCGCTGATCGTGGCCCTTGATCAGATCGTCAAGGCCATTGTGACCGTGCACATCCCCCTGGGCGCGGCGGTCAAAGCCCTGCCGGGGATCTTTCACTGGACCTATCTGCAGAATACCGGCGCCGCCTTCTCCATGCTGCAGGGCGGGCGGTGGCTGTTCGCCCTGGTGTGTGTCGGCGGCCTCATCGTGACGGCGATACTGATCAAAAAAAAGATCCTCACGTCCCGGTTTGAGCTGTGGTGTCTGGCTGCCATCTTCGGCGGCGGCATCGGCAACCTCATCGACCGCATCCGCCTGGGCTATGTGGTGGACATGATCGAGGTGGATTTCATGAACTTTGCCGTGTTCAATATTGCCGACTGCTTCATCACCTGCGGGGCCGTCGCCCTGTTCGTCTATATCCTGTTTTTCGACAAGAGCGGCAAAAAGGAGAAGAAAAATGATCCTGCGGCCTGAGCAAGACGGGCAGCGGCTGGACGTCTATCTGGCCGAGACTGTGGAGGGGCTGAGCCGCAGCGCCGCCCAGAAGCTGATCGCGGGCGGCGCGCTGACCCTGGACGGACAGAGCGTGCGCAAGATGGATAAAACGATCGCCGGGCGGGAATACGCGCTGGAGATCCCCGAGGCGAAGCCCGTGGCCATCGAGGCCCAGGACATCGCCCTGGACGTGGTCTGGGAGGACGCGGACTGCCTGGTGATCAACAAGCCCAAGGGCCTGGTGGTGCATCCCGCCGCCGGCCACTGGGACGGCACCCTGGTCAATGCCCTGCTGCATCACTGCGGCGCGGAGCTCTCCGGCATCAACGGCGAGATCCGCCCCGGCATCGTCCACCGCATCGACAAGGATACCTCGGGCCTGCTGATCGTGGCGAAGAACGACTTCGCCCACCAGGCCCTGGCGGCCCAGCTCCAGGACCACACCCTGTCCCGGGTGTATGAGTGCATCGTGGTGGGCGGCATGAAGGCTGACAGCGGCACCATCGACGCGCCCATCGGCCGGCACCCCCGCGACCGCAAGCGCATGGCCGTGGTGCCCGGGGGCCGGGAGGCGGTGACGGATTTCGAGGTCGTGGCCCGCTACCGGGGCTATACCCATCTTCGCTGCCGCCTGCACACCGGCAGGACCCACCAGATCCGCGTCCACCTGGCCTGGAAGGGCCACCCCATTCTGGGCGACACGATCTACGGCCGCAAGACCCCGGAGCTGGGCCAGGACAGCCAGTGCCTGCACGCGAAGGAGCTGACTTTTCTGCATCCGCGCACCGGCGAGCCCATTACCGTGACCTGCCCCCTGCCGGACTATTTTCAGCACGTCCTCAGCCGCCTGAGCCCGCTGTAAAAACATGCCGCGATATGCGCCGCAGGGCGGCAGCCGTCATGCCGCCGCCCGCAAAGGCAAATGTCCCCATGTGCGTCATTGCGAGGCTCCAACGGAGCCGTGGCAATCCGCGTCCCATTCGCAGGGAAACGGGTCCCCTGTCCTCGCGTATGATCGGAACCATTTGGTATTCCTTTCGTCAAATGACTAAGTTTGCAGAGACTGGAGGGACCCGTTGTGGCACAGAGACAGAAAAAGCAAAAAAACTATGTATTCCCCGAATATGAGCGCTCCCGACTTGGCATCGCTCTGGGGATCGACGCTTTGCAAGTTCTCTTTTTTGGCCCGTTGTACATGGCGATTTTCTTCGATTATAAAACGAGTGCGCATCAAAAAACCATGCTTCTTGCATGGGGGATCATCGCGGCGGTCTTAATGATCATTCCGTTGCTCTACGGATTGAAGGACTATCCCCGCCGGTCCGCACGTTATTCGTTCCAGGCGGATTCCGTCAGTATGCTGCTCGGGAAAACAAGGCGCAGCCTCAGCACCGGGGACGCTGTTCATATTGCCCGCAGGATCCTGCGTTTCGGTGAAACAGGATCGGAAGTTGAACAGTCTTTTTTTGTGCTCTGGAAGGAAAATGTCGAGCTACCGGCAGGCGTCCTGCATCCTTATCGTGCGTTGAAAAACCATCCGATCCTCGTTCTCCCGGACAATGATGAAGTCTGTCGGCAGTTAAGCGCACTTTTTGGCGACAGAGAAGAATTGCGGCAAAACGACCGGGAATGCAGCACATACTATGTTTTCTCGGAATATGAGCGGGAACGATACAAGCTCGGTATGGGCCTTACGCCGTTAATCAGTATTTTTTTCCTCGGAGTGTATTTCAGCTTGTTACGGGATTATCTTGGCAAATCCGATCTCATAATAATCCCAGTCTTTTGGGGCACCATTGTCGCTGCCTGGATCCTGCTGCTGCGTGTTTCCATGAAGTATAAGCGGCATCGGTTTGCGCAGTATCGGTTTTCCGAGGATGCTGTGTTTATGCGGTTCGGGGAAACGGAATGGGGCATCCATGCATCGGATTCCTTTCAGATTTCCCTCAGAACAATGCATTTCCCAGAGAGATACAACATCAGGAAAGAAAAGTACATCACGCTCTGGAGAACCGGCGAACCGGAGCCGAAGGACGAAGTCAGTCCGTATTCTATTATGAAGCGATCTGAAGTGATTATTTTGCCTGACACGGAGGATGTTCGGAATCAATTGAGAAGGACACTGGGCGTAAAAGTGATCGGATACTGGGTATCCTCGCCCACGGAATCGTGACAAAACACACGCAAGCCTGTTTTATAAAAAAGCCGGGTTTTGCGCAGAATGTGCGTTTGCGTTGCTTGCCGCAACGGGCTGTTTGGGCATAAAATGAGCCCATCCGAAACACAAAGGAGGCATATTTATGCTTGGTGAAAACATCAAACGGCTGCGCAAACAGAAGGGGATCTCCCAGGAGGAGCTGGCGATCCGGCTTCATGTGGTCCGGCAGACGGTGTCCAAATGGGAGCGGGATCTTTCGGTGCCGGACGCGGAGCTGCTGCAGCGCATGGCGGATATATTTGAGGTGGGGACCGACGCCATCCTGGGCGGCACGGTCCCGCCGGAGCCGGACCGGAACGAGCTGGCCGAGCAGCTCTCGCGGATCAACGAGCAGCTCGCCATCCGCAACCGCCGCTCCCGGCGGATTTGGAAGACCATCGCCGTCATCCTCGCGGCCATTGTCACCCTCTGGATCATCCTGACGGCGCTGTTTATGGTGAATCCGAAGAGCATGGTTGCAGACCGGACTGAGGTCGTCACCGAGGAATCGGATTACGCTGCGGAAGAGGTCGGCAGCGGTTTGGACAACTGAAAAAAACGGCGGAGAGGGATCTCCGCCGTTTTTCAATCGCTTGCGCAAAATGATATAATGAGAAAAATGTCAGATTTTTCTATGCCTGTCGTGTATACAAGTGAAAGGAGGCGATCCGGTATGGAGGACGCCATCATCGTTCAGCTCTACTGGGACCGGAACGAGCAGGCGATCACGGAATCGTCGGCGAAATACGGCGGATACTGTAAATCCATTGCATACAATATCCTGGCAGACCCCTCGGATGCTGAGGAATGCGTCAACGACACCTGGCTGAACGCCTGGGGCGCGATGCCGCCCCACCGGCCGTCCCTGCTGTCGGCATTTCTGGGAAAGATCACGCGGAATCTGTCCTTCGACCGGTACCGGCAGCTTCACAGGGACAAGCGCGGCGGACACAGCATTGACCTGGTGCTGGACGAGCTGGCGGAAATCGTCTCCGGAAACGACGATCCGGAACGGAGCTGGGAGGCAAAGGAGCTGTACCGGGAGATCGACCGAGTCCTGGCGGCGCTTCCCGCGGAAAAGCGGCACATGTTCGTGCGGCGCTATTGGTACGCCGATCCCATAGCAAGCATTGCGCGGCGGTTTCAGACCAGCGAAAACAATGTCTCAGCGAATCTGAGCCGCATTCGGAAGAAGCTCAAAGCCGAGCTGGAAGAAAGGGGCTATGACCTGTGAAAAAGGAAGATCTGTTCGTGGCCATCGGGGAAATCGATGCGCGGAGTGTACAGCGGGCGGAGTGGTACCGCGCCAACGCAAAGCCCGCGTGGGTCCGCTGGGCGGCGCTGGCCGCCTGCGTGGCGCTGCTGGTGGGCGTGTTTGCCGCTGCTGCGAGGCTGAAAAACGGTCGAGGCGGCGAAACCGCGGAACTGGTGTCCGTTCGTGCGCAATATCCCGAGCCAACGGCAAAAAAACTGAGTCCCAAGCAGTTCATGGAGAGCAGAGCCCACGGGGCCTGGTGGTTGGATTACCAGAAAAAGGTCAAGGCGTCCTCAGCGGCGCGGGAGGGCATGGACGGCTATGATGCCGCGATCATGGAAAAGCTCCTGGTGTCCGACGAGGAAAACACGGTCTGTTCTCCCCTCAATACCTATTTCGCCTTCGCCATGCTGGCGGAGGTCTCCGCAGGCAATACCCGGCAGCAGATCCTGGACATGCTGGGCGTTTCGGACATGGACACGCTGCGGGAGAACGTTCACGCGCTGTGGGAGGGCAACTACGCCGACACGCCGATGTTGACAAGCATTCTGGCCAACTCGATCTGGCTGAATAACGACGTTCAATATCAGGATGAAACGCTGAACACCCTGGCCGGGCAGTATTACGCCTCCTCCTTCCGGGGCAAGCCCGGTTCGAAGGAGATGGACGAGGCCCTGCAGGCCTGGACGGATGAGAATACCGGCGGCCTGTTGAGCCAATATACGAAGGATTTGAAGCTGGACAAGAATACCGTTCTGGCTCTTGTCTCCACGATCTATTACAAGGCCTCCTGGCAGAGCGATTTCGGGCAGTGGAACACCGCCAAAGAGACCTTCCACGGCGTCAAGGGGGACACCGAGGTGGATATGATGCACCAGACAGAGTCCATGGACGTCTGCCGCACGGACGCTTTCACCGCGGTGAATCTGTACCTCAAAGACAGCGGAGAAATGATTTTCTTCCTGCCGGACGAGGGAACGGACGTCAACTCGCTGCTGTCGGATCCGGACGTGCTCCGGGCGGTGAATTTTACAGGCGGCGGTTGGGACCACCCGCTGGTGAATCTGTCGGTTCCGAAGTTCCGCGTTTCCGCGAAAACGGATCTGATCGAGACCATCCGGGCGCTGGGGGTGACCGATGCGCTGAACCGGGACACGGCGGATTTTACCCCGCTGACGGAAGAGGCGGAAAATATGCGTCTCACCGAAGCACAGCATGCCGCCATGGTCGAGATCGATGAAAAAGGCGTTACTGGCGCCGCTTACACCGAAATGGCGGTGGTGACGGAAGGCGCGGTGGAGGTACCCGAGATTATTGATTTTGTGCTGGACCGGCCCTTTATGTTCGTCATCACCGGTGCGGACGGCTCGATCCTGTTCTCCGGGGTCGTTCGGAATATTGAATGAGGACCCTGCAAGCCCTGTATGACAAACCCGCCCCCGCCGCAAGCTGCGGCGGGGGCGGGTTTCTGTTAAAAATGTTTATTCTACCGCGCTGCGGCAGAGGAAGTCCGCCCAGAGCTTGTAGTATTTGCCGCTGAGCAGGGTCTCGTCCTCGGTGTAGCTGGACACCAGGTAGCCCTCGGAATCGTCGAAGATCTCGTTTTCGTCGATGTAGTAGCTGTGCAGGCCGTCGGCATACTCGCCGAAGCGGCGGTTGAGCTCATCCACACGGTCGCTCTGGAAGATGGCCTCGGCGTCGGCATAGCTCTTCGTTACGTGCAGATTCGCCATGATATAGATGATGGCGTCGGGCTCGGCCTCCCGCAGGGCCTCGAAGACCGTGTCGAACTGATTTGTCAGATAGTCCAGGTCGTAGCCCATCTCGTTGATGCCCAGGCTGATGTAGATTTTTCCGTAGCGCCGGTGGCTCAGCAGCTGGGGCAGGGTGGTCTCACCCCGGCCTTCCACGGGGATCTTCACGTCCATGCAGTCGGTCAGGGTCATTTCCGTGCTGCAGAAATAGTCCGCGCCGTCGAAGGGGGCGTACAGCCGCAGACCGTCCACCCGGGCGTCGCCGATGAACAGAGCGTCGGAGAAATAGCTCTCATCCACCGTGCGGAAGGGAGAGTCATCCTCCGGCGCGGGCGCGGGCTCCTGCGCCGGGGCGGTGTCCGGATCGGCCTCCGGGGCGTTTGTCTGCGCCTGGCTTTGGCTTTTGGCCTTTTTTGCCGCGCTGTCGTGCAGGGCGCGGAATCCGTAGGCGATGGCCGGCGCGGATTTGTCCTCCTGGGGAGCGGCATATTTCAGCACAGCGCCCAGGATGCCGAAGAACAGTCCGAACAGGACGAGCAGGGTCAGGAGCAGGCGCTCACGCTTGAAGAAAGAATACATGTCGGCGCCTCCTCAGAAATGGTAGTAGAAGAACGGCTTGCTGCCGCCGATGCTGATGCAGTAGACCGCCAGGGCGAAGACGGCGAAGAGAATCAGCGTGCCGGGCAGGCGGGAACGGATGGGCCGGAAGAGCTTGCGCGGCAGGGGGGTGGCAAAGAGGACGCCCAGGGCCAAAAGCCAGCCGTAGGAGCCAAGCAGGGCCACGAAATCCAGCTTGTTTGCCGCGCTGCCGATCCCGATGAGTCGGCCCAGATAGACGCCCAGATCCTTCATATTCGGGATGGCGAAGATCGTCCATTGCAGCAGGATCAGGAGGATCATGTACACATGGGAGCCGATCTGCGAGCCGATGCCGTCGCCGGTCAGCAGGCCCATGGTGAGGAACCGCTCGGAGCAGAGGATCGCAAACAGCAGCAGGCCCCAGAGCAGGAAGTTGAGGCTTGCGCCGTGCCACAGGGCCGTGGCCAGCCAGACGATCAGCAGATTCAGCGCCAGCCGTCCGCTGCTGCATCGGCTGCCGCCCAGGGGCTGGTAGAGATAGGTGCGGAACCAGTTCGTCAGGGTGATGTGCCAGCGGCGCCAGAAGTCCGTCATGGTGCGGGCGCAGTAGGGATGGTAGAAGTTGTCCGGCAGACGGAATCCCAGCATCTTGCCCACGCCCAGGGCCATGAGGCTGTAGCCGTAGAAATCAAAATAGAGCATGAGCGCAAAGGCCAGCGAGCCCATCCAGGCCAGAGGCGTGGAGATGCCGGCGTAGCCCATCTCGCCGATGCGGGTCCAAAGGCCGCCGATCTGGTCGGCCAGCAGCACCTTGAGGCCCAGGCCGATGATGAAGTCCCGCAGACCGTTATCCAGCCGCGGCATGCTGATCCCCCGGCGGGCCAGAGGCGCGTCCATCTCCTGCCAGAGCGTGACGGGGCCGGCGGCCAGCTTGGGGAAAAAGGCCGCGAAGCAGGCAAAGCGAAGGATCGAGGGCTCCGGCCGGATCGTGCGGCGATAGACGTCAACGAGGTAGGCAATGTGCGCCAGGGTAAAGAAGCTCAGGCCCAGGGGCATGACCCAGCGGAGCTCCGGCAGGGACTTTCCCGCACCGGACAGGCGGCCCAGACCTGCAAGCAGAGGAGGGCAGTATTTGAACACGAATAAAATCGCCAGATTGACTGCGATACCGACGACCAGCAGGGGCCTGCTGCTCTGCTTCGTGTCCCGCGGCGCGATAAACAGGCCCAGCGCCCAGGTGACGGCGACGGACCCCAGCAGCACGAGGACATGCCAGGGGGAGGAAAGCGCGCCGATGACATAGAACGCGAGGCTGCCAGCCAGCAGCAGGAGATTGCGGAACCGCGCCGGCAGGCGATAATAGAGCAGGAGGAAAACAGGCAGAAAGATAAAGATGAATTCCAGACTGTGCAGCGCCATGGCAAATCCCTTTCTTTTTCTCGTTGATTACCGGTTTGATTATAGCATATTTCCCCGGGTGGGCGCAACTGGTTTCCACAGAGGATAAAACAGAGCGCCGATCGGACAAAATTAAACAAATCTAACAAAAATATACATTTTTGCACTTGAAAAGATATGTATGTTGTGGTATAAAAGGGATGGACCTCGCGACTATATTATATTTTCCGAAATATAGAAAAGAGGAATGCTATGGAGAGGAATCAACTTGTCTACCAAACCTACGTGCAGATCCTTCAGCGCGAACTCATTTGCGCCATGGGCTGCACGGAGCCGATCGCCCTGGCCTACTGCGCCGCGGTCGCGCGCTCGACCCTCGGCGCGCAGCCGGACCGCATCTGTGTCGAGGCGAGCGGCAACATCATCAAGAACGTCAAGAGCGTCGTCGTTCCCAATACCGGAGGCAGACGCGGAATCGCCGCGGCGGCATGCATCGGCGTGCTCGGCGGCGATGAAAACGCCGGCCTGGAGGTCATTTCCGAGGTCACAGAGGAGACGAAGCAGCGTCTGGGGGCCTACATGGAATCCACACCGGTGGAGATCAAGCCCCTGGAGTCGGACAATCTGCTGGATATGATCGTCACGGTATACGCCGGCGAATCCTGGGCAAAGGTCCGGATCGCCAACGAGCACACCAACATTGTCCGCATCGAGCGCAACGGCGAGGTCCTTCTGGAGAAGGAGGCCGAGACGGGCGCGGAAGAGGAGGACATGCCCGACTACACGCTGCTCACCGTGGAGGGGATCTACGACTTCGCCTGCACCTGCGATCTGGACGATGTGCGGCCCATTCTGGACCGGCAGATCGAATGCAACACCGCCATTGCCGAAGAGGGCCTGCGCCATGATTACGGCGCAAACATCGGCAAGGTCCTGCTGAAAACCGGCGACGATCTGCGCACCCGCGCCAAAGCGTTCGCCGCCGCGGGCTCCGACGCCCGCATGAACGGCTGCGAAATGCCCGTGGTCATCTGCTCGGGCAGCGGCAATCAGGGCATGACCACGTCCCTGCCGGTCATCGTCTATGCCGAAGGCCTGGGCGCGAGCAAAGAAAAACTCTACCGCGCCCTGCTGATCTCCAACCTCATCACCCTGCACGCCAAGACCGGGATCGGCCGGTTGTCCGCCTACTGCGGCGCGGTCAGCGCCGGCGCCGGCGCGGGCGCGGGCATCGCTTTCCTCAACGGAGGCGACGTCAGCGATATCTCGCACACCATCGTCAACGCCCTGGCCATCACCTCCGGCATCGTCTGCGACGGCGCGAAATCCTCCTGCGCAGCCAAGATCGCCACCGCCGTGGAGACCGGCATCTTCGGCTATGAGATGTTCCGGGAAGGCCAGCAGTTCTACGGCGGCGACGGCCTGGTGGCAAAGGGTGTGGAGAATTCCATCGCCAACTTTGGACGTCTTGCCCGCGAGGGCATGAGAGAAACAGATCAGGAGATCATCCTGATGATGACTGAAGAAAAAGAAGAATAGGAGACATACATCATGAAAGTATTGAAAAGCCTTCCTGTCCGCCTGCTGCTGGGCATCATTCTGGGTATTTTGCTGGGCCTTGTCCTGCCCAAGGGAGCCATGGTCGTGGTGGTCACGATCAAGTACATCCTCGGTCAGCTCATCACCTTCTGCGTGCCGCTGATCATCATCGGCTTCATCGCCCCGTCCATCACCAAACTGGGCAACAACGCCACGCGCATGCTGGTCGTTGCGATCATCCTCGCCTATGCCTCCAGCATCCTGGCGGCGTTCATGTCCATGGGCGCCGGCTATGCCCTCATCCCCCACATGAACATCGTCACCGATCCCGAGGGCCTGCGCGAGCTGCCCGCCGTGGCGTTCCAGCTGGATATCCCGCAGATCATGCCGGTCATGTCCGCCCTGGTGCTGTCCACGCTGCTGGGCCTTGCCTGCGTCTGGACCAAGGCCAAGACCCTGACCAACGTGCTGCAGGAATTCCAGAACATCGTCCTGGACGTCGTGAAGAAGGTCATCATCCCCATCCTGCCCTTCTTCATTGCCGCCACCTTCTGCGCCCTTTCCTGGGAAGGCTCCATCACCAAGCAGCTCCCGGTGTTCCTGCTCGTTATCCTGATCGTCCTCATTGGCCACTATATCTGGCTTGCCGTCCTCTACGGCGCCGCCTCGGCCTATTCCGGCCGCTCCGGCGTTGAGGTCATTCGCCATTACGGCCCCGCCTATCTGACCGCTGTGGGCACCATGTCCTCCGCCGCCACCCTGGCCGTGGCCCTCGAATGCGCCAGAAAGAGCAAGAATCTGCGCAGGGACCTTGTGGACTTCGGCATCCCCCTGTTCGCCAATATCCATCTGTGCGGCTCCGTGCTGACGGAGGTATTCTTCGTGATGACCGTCTCCAAGGTGCTCTACGGTCATATCCCGCCCGTGGGAACGATGATCCTGTTCTGCCTGCTGCTGGGCATCTTCGCCATCGGCGCGCCCGGCGTGCCCGGCGGCACGGTCATGGCCTCCCTCGGCCTCATCACCGGCGTGCTGGGCTTCGACGCCGACGGCACGGCCCTGATGCTGGCGGTCTTCGCCCTGCAGGACAGCTTCGGCACCGCCTGCAACGTCACCGGCGACGGCGCTCTGACCCTGATGCTCACCGGCTATGCCGAAAAGCACGGCATCAAAGAGGAGCAGCATGCGGAAATAGCGCTCTGAGAACAGCTTCCTGAAAAAGCCCGATCCGGTTTCCGGACCGGGCTTTTTTTCTGCAAAGATGGAAAGTAGACTTGACATTTTGAATCCGCTGTGCTATGATGGCGATGGAAAGCAAGCTTTCCATAAAACGACTGTCAGAGGGGAGGTCACCATGAAGAACCGATTGGAAGCCCTGCGCAAGGCGCGGGGGATCCGGCAGGAGGAGCTGGCGCAGGCGCTGGAGGTGTCGCGTCAGACCATCGGATCGCTGGAGAACGGCCGCTACAATCCGTCCATTTTGCTGGCGTTCAGGATCGCCCGGTATTTTGATATGGCGATCGAGGATATTTTCATCTATGAGGAGGGCGAACTATGAAGTCACAAAAAGTCAACGGTTTGATCATCGCTTTGGGCGTGCTTTTATTTGCAGGCGGTCTGATCCTGACGGCGCTATCCAAGGGGGCGAAGGTGCTTCCGTATCTCGGCATCGGCCTTGGATGCGGCCTGTTCGGCCATGGCATGGGCGAGGTGCTTGCCCGGCGGGCGCGGCGCGCCGATCCGGCGCGGTTCCGGCAAATGGACGTCGAGAAGAAGGACGAGCGGAACATCGTCATTTCCGCCGGGGCAAAGGCGAGGGCTTTTGATTTGATGACCTTCGTCTTCGGCGCGCTGCTGATCGCCTTCGCGCTCATGGGTGTGGAAACAGCGCCGCTCCTGCTTTTGGTGCTTGCTTATCTGTTCGTACACGGCAGCGCCGTCTATTACCGCGCCAAACTGGAAAAAGAAATGTAAAAAATCATCCCGGTCCGGCAAAAAGCCGGACCGGGATGGTTTTTACGGGTTATTTGTGATATTTCGAGCCCGCCTGGATGGCCTCGGCGCGGTAGAGCTGCTCCAGGACCATGACCCGGGCCAGATGATGGGGGAAGGTCATTTTCGACATGGACAGCAGCAGGTCCGCCTTTCGTTTGACCTCCGGGGCCAGGCCGAAGGAGGAGCCGATCACGAAGCAGGCGGCGCTTCTGCCCCGGGATTTGACGTCTGAAAGGGCCGCGGCCAGCTGCTCCGACGAGAGCATCTTTCCCTCGGGGCTCAGCACGCACAGCCAGGCGCCCTTCGGGACCTTGGAAAGGATCTGCTCGCCCTCTTTTTTCAGGCCGGCTTCGATCTGCGCGCCGGAGGGGTCCTCCGGCAGGCGCTGCTCGGGCAGCTCAACAAGGTCGAATCTGGCATAGGCTCTGATGCGCTTGGCATATTCCTCCGCGGCGGCGACGTAGAACTTTTCCTTGAGCCTGCCGACGGTGATGAGAGTGATGGAAAACATGGGAGCTCCTATCTGAGAAAGGTCTCAAAAAAGCCGGCGTCCGCCATGGAGCAGTAGTCGCTGCCGGAGACGATGATGTGATCCACCAGCTGAATATCCACCGCGTCCAGGGCGTGCCAGATGCGCAGCGTGGTGCTTTCGTCCTCGGCGGAGGGGCGGCAGATGCCGTTGGGATGGTTGTGGGCCAGCACGACGGACACGGCGTTGTGATGCAGGGCGGTCTCCACGATCTTGCGGGTGGAGATGTCGGCGGCGTTGATGCTGCCCTCGCCCAGCTTGCGGCAGGCCAGGAGCTTGCATTTGCCGTCCAGGCACAGGATATAGACCGTCTCGGCCCGCAGACCGAAGAAATGGGGCAGCAGGTATTCCGCGCATTTGTCCGTGGTGTCCAGGATGCCCCGGGAGCGGGTCTCGGCCCGCTCCCGCTCGGCGCAGGCGCTGAGCTGCCCCACCAGCTGGATGAGGACGGCGGCGTTTTCCGAGATGCCGTCCACCTTCGTCAGCCGCGCCACGTCCGCGCCCATGACGGCGCTGAAGCTGCCGAACTCCTGCAGAAGGGCGTGGGCGAGCTGATTGGTATCCCGCCGGGGCACGGCATAGAACAGCAGAAGCTCCAGCCGGTTGACGTCCGACAGGCTGTCGATGCCGCCGCGCAGATAGGT
This sequence comes from Oscillospiraceae bacterium, assembly GCA_015068455.1. Taxonomy (GTDB): domain Bacteria; phylum Bacillota; class Clostridia; order Oscillospirales; family Oscillospiraceae; genus SVMC01. The sequence continues at coordinate 214,857 of SVKO01000003.1, forward strand.
CTGGCGCAGGCGCGCCCGGTGTCCGCTGTGGTTCGGTTTCTCAGCCATGGCTCGTTCCCTCCGGCAGGATTTTTTTCAGGTACTGTCCCGTCGCCGAGGCCTCGCAGGCGGCGATGTCCTCTGGGGTGCCGCTGGCGACGATGGACCCGCCGCCGCTGCCCCCTTCGGGGCCCAGGTCGATGATATAGTCCGCGGTTTTGATCACGTCCAGGTTGTGCTCGATGACCACCACGGTGTTGCCCGCGTCCACCAGGGCCTGCAGGACCCGGATGAGCTTCTGCACGTCGTACATGTGCAGGCCCGTGGTGGGCTCGTCCAGGATGTAGATGGTCCTGCCCGTGGCGCAGCGGGAGAGCTCCGCTGAGAGCTTGACGCGCTGGGCTTCGCCGCCGGAGAGGGTGGTGGAGGACTGGCCCAGCTTCACATAGCCCAGACCCACCTCCACCAGGGTGGCGATCTTTTTGCGGATGTTCGGCACGGCATCGAAGAATTCCAATGCCTCGTCGGCGGTCATGTCCAGCACGTCGGCGATATTCTTTCCCTTATAGGTGACCTCCAGGGTCTCGCGGTTGTAGCGCCGGCCCTGGCACACCTCGCAGGGCACATAGACGTCCGGCAGGAAGTGCATCTCGATTTTCAGAAGGCCGTCGCCGCTGCAGGCCTCGCAGCGGCCCCCCTTGACGTTGAAGGAGAAGCGGCCCGGACTGTAGCCCCGCATCCTGGCCTCGGCGGTGGAGGCGAAGAGATTGCGGATGTCGGTAAAGAGGTCGGTGTAGGTGGCGGGATTGGAGCGGGGGGAGCGGCCGATGGGGCTCTGGTCGATGCAGATGACCTTGTCCAGATGCTCCAGGCCGGTGAAGCGGTCGTGCTTGCCGGGGCGGGTGCGGGCGCGGTTCAGGCTGGCGGCCAGCTTTTTATACAGGATCTCATTGACCAGGCTGGATTTTCCGCTGCCGGACACGCCCGTCACGCAGATGAAGGTGCCCAGGGGCAGTTTCACGTCGATATTGCGCAGGTTGTTCTCCCGGCAGCCGAAGACCTCCAGGTATTTTCCGTTGCCGGCGCGCCGCGTTTCCGGCACGGGGATCGTCCGCGCGCCGGACAGGTACTGTCCCGTCAGGGAGCGGGGCTCGGCCATGATATCGTCCAGGGTGCCGGCGGCCACGATCTCGCCGCCGTGGATGCCCGCGCCGGGCCCCACGTCCACGATGAAGTCCGCCGCGCGGATGGTCTCCTCGTCGTGCTCCACCACCAGCAGGGTGTTGCCGATATCCCGCAGATCCTGCAGGGTGGCCAAAAGCCTTGCGTTGTCGCGCTGGTGCAGGCCGATGGAGGGCTCGTCCAGGATATAGAGCACGCCCATGAGGCTCGAGCCGATCTGGGTGGCCAGACGGATGCGCTGGCTCTCGCCGCCGGAGAGGGTGCCCGCCCCGCGGCTGAGGGTGAGGTACTGCAGGCCCACATCCCGCAGGAACTGCAGCCTTGCCCGGATCTCCCGCAGGATGGGCTCGCCGATGACGGCTTTGGCGCCCTCCAGATGCAGATTGTCCAGGAAGTCCAGCGCCTCGGTCACGGACAGATCGCAGAATTGGGCGATGCCCAGGCCGCCCACGGTCACCGCCCGGGAGATGGGGCTCAGACGGGTGCCGCCGCAGTGGGGGCAGGGCTGCAGGGCCATGCAGCTCTCCAGCTCCTTGCGGATGGCGTCGGACTGGGTCTCGGCGTAGCGGCGCTCGATGTTGGGCACCAGGCCTTCGTAGGCCTGCATGAGGGTGCCCCAGCCGTTGCCGCGGTCATAGTGCAGCTCCAGCTTCTCGCCCCGGGTGCCGTGGAGAATGACGTCCAGGGCCTCGTCGGACAGATTCTTGATGGGTTCGGTCAGGGAAAAATGATATTTTTTCGCCAGGGCCTCGAAGTACATCCGGGCGATGGAGTCGTTTTTCACGTTGCCCCAGCCGGAGCACTCGATGGCGCCGTCCAGGATGGAGCGATCCCTGTCCGGGAGGATCAGATCGGCGTCCACCTTGCGCAGGAAGCCCAGGCCCGTGCACTCGGGACAGGCGCCGTAGGGATTGTTGAAGGAGAACATCCGCGGCGAGAGCTCCGGCAGGGACACGCCGCAGTCCTCGCAGGCATAGTTCTGAGAGAAGATGGTGCGCTCGTCGCTCTCCACCAGATGCAGCACAACCAGACCCTCGGCATGGCCCAGGGCGGTCTCCACGGAGTCGGTCAGCCGGCGGACGATGCCCTCGCGCATGACTAGCCGGTCCACCACCAGCTCGATGAGGTGCTTCTTGTTCTTGTCGAGCTGGATTTCCTCGGACAGATCGTACATGCTGCCGTCGATGCGCACCCGGACGAAGCCGGACTTCCGCGCGTCCTGCAGCACCTTGACGTGCTCGCCCTTCTTGCCCCGGATCACCGGAGCCAGGATCTGGAATCGGGTGCCCTCGGGCAGGGCGCAGATGCGGTCCACGATCTGATCCACCGTCTGCCGGTGGATCTCCTTGCCGCATTTCGGGCAGTGGGGCGTGCCGGCACGGGCCCACAGCAGGCGCAGGTAGTCATAGATCTCCGTGACGGTGCCCACGGTGGAGCGGGGATTGCGGGAGGTGGTCTTCTGGTCGATGGAGATGGCGGGGGAGAGGCCGTCGATGGCGTCCACGTCCGGCTTGTCCATCTGACCCAGGAACTGGCGGGCATAGGAGGACAGGGATTCCACATAGCGCCGCTGACCCTCGGCATAGATGGTGTCGAAGGCCAGGCTCGACTTGCCGGAGCCGGACAGGCCCGTGAGCACCACCAGCTTGTCCCGGGGGATGGTGATGTCGATATTCTTGAGATTGTGCGCCCGCGCGCCGCGGACGGATAGTGTCGTCTGCATAATAACTCCTGATCGCATTTTTGGCTTGAAGTGCTTGAAGTGTATCAGATATTATACCATATTCACTGTCTGCATACAAGCAGTATTTGCACCGGAATATTCCTTTCTCTGCCGCGTATAGTAGAGCGAAAGGAGCGATGGACATGGCCTATGACGAGGGGAGCGGCCCGCACCGGCTGACGCTGGAGGACCGGCAGCATCTGATCCTGACGGGGGTGACGGATGTGGACAGCTTCGACGAAAATTCCGTGCTTCTGCGAACGAACCGGGGGCTCGTCTCGGTGCGGGGCGAGGGGCTGCAGCTGCGCAGCCTCAGTACGGAGGGCGGTCAGGCGGCGGTGGACGGCACCGTGACGGCCATCGTGTATGAAGGCGCGCCGAGGCAGGGCGGCTTCCTGCGGCGGCTGCTGGGCTGATGGAGTACTCCCTCCAGGCGCAGACGCTGCAGTTCCTTCGCGCCGGGGCCCTGGGCATGGCGCTGGGGCTGCACTATGATCTGCTGCGATTTTTTCGCAGGAAGCGAAACGCCCCGGCGGATCTCTGGTTTTGCCTGACGGTGTTTTTGAGTCTGCTGGCGCTGGCGCTATACGGCGGAGCGGGGCAGCTGCATCTGTTCATGCTTGTCGGCGTGCTCCTGGGCGCGTGCGCCTGGTTTTCCGGCCCGGGGCGCTTCGCGGGCCCCGCCATTGCTTCCGCAGCGGAAGCTTGGGCCGTATTTCGGCGGCGTATGGTGCGAAAAATCAAAAAAATTTGCAAAAAGGCCTTTTCAAACGCAAAAAAATCGGTTAAAATAATAGACGTAAAAATGGGAGCAGTTCAAAATGCTCTCAGGAAGAAAAGAGGCGATGCAGGAAATGCGGGTCAAGTTCAAAAAATCCTCGCTGATCACGAAACTGGTTATCGCGATCCTGCTGGTCTATTCCATGATCACTCTGGTGCATCTGCAGCGGCAGCTGTCCCAAAAGCAGGCCGAGCGCGCGGCGCTGGAAACCCAGCTCACCGAGCAGCAGCAGGCCAACGCCGCCCTGCACTCCAACATCGACGCCATCGACACCGACGAGGGCGTGGAGGCCGTGGCCCGCGAGAAGCTGGGTCTGGTCTCTGAGGGCGAGATCACATTTTACGACGCAGGCAACTGACACCCCCGCAGAGAGGACATAGCGCATATATGGAGTTCACCACTGGGCAAATTCTGGAAGGCAAGGTCAAGACCATCACCAATTTCGGCGCGTTTATTTCGCTGCCGGAGGGGCGGTCCGGACTCGTACATATTTCGGAGATCGCATATTCCTACGTCAACGAGGTGCGCGATTTTCTGACCGAGGGGCAGGAGGTCAAGGTGCAGATCCTGGAGATCGACGCCGCCGGACGGATCAACCTCTCCATCAAGCGCGCCCAGCCGCGGCCGCAGCAGCAGGGAAGGCCCCAGCCAAGACCCGCGCAGAAGGCGCCTGTCCGCCGGGATCCGCTGCCGGACATGGGCGAGGTGCTGCCGCCCAGCGACGACCGCGCCTTTGAGGATAAGCTCAAGGCCTTCATGTCCGAATCCGACAGCAAGATGGCCGGCATCCGGCAGTATGAGCACAGGACAAAAAGCCGCAGAAGATAACATTTGCGCTGCCGCGGACCCTGCGGCAGCGTTTTTCATTGAGGAGGAGCATTATGGCGAATGTAGTGATCACCGGCGGCAGCCGGGGCATCGGCGCCGCGGCGGTGCGGGCGTTCCGCAAGCGCGGCGACAGGGTATGGTTTCTCTATGCCAAAAGCCGCGAAAAGGCGGCGGCCCTGGCGCTTGCAACCGGCGCGGAGGCCGTGGAATGCGACGTGACCGATCCGAAGGCCGTGACTGAGGCCTTCGCCGGCTTCGGCGATGTGGACGTGCTGATCCTCAACGCCGGGATCGCCCACCAGGGCCTGATCACCGACGTCGGCGAGGAGCAATGGCACCGGCTGTTCGAGGTCAACGTCCACGGCATGTACCGCTGCATCTGCGCGGCCCTGCCGGGCATGATCCGGCGGCAGGCGGGCGCGATCATCACCGTGGCGTCCATGTGGGGCCAGGTGGGGGCGAGCTGCGAGGTGTGCTATTCCGCCACGAAGGGCGCGGTCATCGCCATGACCAGGGCCCTGGCCCAGGAGCTGGGCCCGTCGAACATCCGGGTCAACTGCGTGGCCCCGGGTCTGATTTCCACCGATATGACCGCAAATCTCACCGCCGACGACCTGCGCGAGCTCCATGAGGCCACGCCCCTCGGCCGCAGCGGCACCCCGGAGGACGTGGCAAAGGCCATGGTCTACCTGGCGGATGCGGACTTCGTCACCGGACAGGTCCTGGCCGTCAATGGCGGATTTGTGATTACGTAAGGCGGTGAAATCGCTTGGACAAAGCCAGATTCGCATTGCTTGTTCTTGTAATGCTGACTTTTGCTTACGTTGGGATCAAAAAGTCAGCGCAGGACAATATTAAAAAGATCGGACTCAATTCCGTGTATTATCCAGACCGATATGTCGTGTTGCCCCACTGGATCCGGAAACGGTACAGGATCGAACAGCGTATGGTTCCGCGGTTTTTGTATTGTGAATTACTGCTTGCGATATTGTATACGGTATTTGCTGTTGTTCTGGCTGCCTGTGTGCTGGTCTTGCGGGATCCGTTTCACGGATGGCCAATGCCGGTTTTTCTCTTTTCTTTTATTTTCAGTGTTGTTGATATTCTTTTTTCTGCAACCATGTCACGTATCTATTTGCGCGCGAAGAAAGATACATAGCAACACGGCGGACGTTCCGTTGTGTTGAAAATGTCAATGTGAGGAGGGTGGCATAGAAATGTATGAGAACTATGAAAAGCCGCAATTCTCTGCATGTTTGCTCTATTTCGACGATAGATATTCACATGATTTAGCGCTTCGGATTCTGAATACTATTAAAGAGTACGGCTTTTATCCTCCGAAATTGATTTTTGCAGGCAGCCTTACAAACAATCGTTACATCAAGTTCCATACAGACCGGGAAGACCTGTTTGACAGTGCATACAGCGATCAAGATGTTTTGACCATAGAGCTGTGTAGTTCACAGAAAAATCAAGCGACTGGATTTTGGAGATTATTGATAACAAAAGCAATCAATAAAGGACCAGCGTTGCCCCGGTCAAAAAAGGAATGGAATACACTTCATTTATCATTCACATATGATAAGTTGACGGATGAGGCGTTCTGCGTTCGTTTTCAAAAATGTGTGAAAAGGCTGATTGAATTGCTTCATCCGTTTTTTGCCCGGATGGATGATATGGCAGTAAGTGTTGACATGGCTTTGGATCGAAATCCACCGAATGGGTTTGCCCGAACACAGCCGACAGAGTACGGAACAGTAAACGCAATCTATTGGGGCAATTATTATGGATCAGATTACTGCAAAAAATATTTATCGCCGGACATAACATGCTGTGATGCGGCGGTATGGGAACCGCTCGGAGATGGGATGTTCTTCTCACTTTCAGGGGAAATAAAGGATTTTTGTACTCCAAAAGGATTAAAAAACAGAATGATTCTAACAAAAAAGTTAGGGATCCAGCCGATTCATCCGGAAGCTGTTAATACTATGGAGCAAATCAATAGGATGATAAAGTAACACAGCAGGGGACAGCGCTCTGCTTTGGCAGATTGCAAAAAGCGGCGGCCGGGATCCGGCCGCCCTGCGTCTGGAATAACAAGAGGACAGCGGTTCGCTGTCCTCTTGTTTTTTATCTTGTCAGATGCTCCAGCAGGGCGCGGCAGCCTTCGTTGACGTCGTCCCAGGTGGCGTCGAAGTCGCCGGTGTACCAGGGGTCCGCCACGCTGCGGCTGCGGCCGGTGTAGTCCAGAAGCATTCGGATCTTGCCCTCCCGGTCGCCGCCGCAGATGCGCGTCATGTTGCGGATGTTCCAGCTGTCCATGCCGATGAGCAGGTCGTAGTTCTGATAGTCCGCGCGGGTCATCTGACGGGCCCGCTTGCCGTCGCAGCGCAGGCCGTGCTGGGCCAGCTTCCGGCGGGCGGGGGGATAGACGGGATTTCCGATCTCCTCGGTGCTGGTGGCGGCGGAGGCGATCTCAAACTGATCTTCCAGCCCCGCCTTATTCACCATGTCCTTCATTACGAATTCCGCCATCGGACTGCGGCAGATGTTCCCGTGGCAAACAAAAAGTAACTTTATCATGTGTATACAAACCTTTGTAGTTCTATATTGCGTTAAAAATCAAATAAAATGATTAATTTTGAATTACGCAATTCTACGTAATTCTTTGCTTGTTCACAGCCAAATGGTGTAAATCTGGTGTACGCCGTTTTTAGTATAAACCCGCAGCAGATGAATACTTTTGAAATGATTTTTCCGCTGCCTCGTAGTCCAGATGGGTGTAGATTTTGAGCGTTGTTCCAACATCAGAATGACCCATGAGATACTGCAATTCCTTGACGGGAATCCCGGCTCTGGCAAGCTTCGTGCAGAAGGTGTGCCGCAGAACGTGAGGCGTTACAACGAGCTGATCAATATGGGATTCATTGTAATGATCTACGATCCGCTTCAGTGCATGCTCAAAATGACCTGCTACCTTGGGCTTTTCATCCTTGTCCAAAAACAGGAAACCGCTTTTTCCTTCCACCATGATTTCAACCTTCGGCTTCGGGCGATCCCGCAGGACCCGTTTAAATGCCTGATATACTTCATTGCTCATGGGGATAAACCGATCGCCGCTCTCGGTTTTCGGCTTTTCCAGATAATACTCGCACGGTCCGGCAAATTTTGTGCGTACCAGCTGCCGTTCGACGTGAATCCTTCGGTTGGTAAAATCCAGGTCTGAAATGGTCAGGCCGCACAATTCGCTGATTCGCAGACCGGTTCCCAGCAGAATCACAACAGGGTCATAATACACTCGGCTGTGCTTGCCTTCACGAATATAATCCAGGAATTTTTTCTCTTCCGCCGGCGACAGGGGTTTGCGTTCGACGCTGTCATTCGGAACGATGGTGGTCAGCGTAAACGAAAAAGGATTCTTTTTCAGAATGTCTTCCTCCACGGCCATGTCAAAGGCCGGACGCAGGACTCCGCGGATGGACTGGATCGTGCTGTATCGGCGTCCGTCGTTTTTCAGCTTGATAAACCACTCTTTGGCGTCGGAGGGCTTGATCGTCTTGATCTGGCGATAGGAGAAAGGTTCTTTCTCCAGAATGTTGAGCACGAAATTGTAACCCACCCGCGTGTTGTATCGCATTCCCTGTTTCTGAGACAGGTATTTTTTGACCAGTTCGAGCAGGGTCAGTTTTCCGGCGCAGTAATCCAGACCGTCGTCGATCGCCGTTTGAATGTCCGACTCCTTTTCCCTTAATTCTTTCAGAGTCGGAGCATAAATATATTTCCGCTTCCCTTTGAAATCGGTGTATCGAAACTGATAATTGCCGTTGGAACGTTGGCTTTCGCCGTCTTTTAGTATTCTACCTTTTTTGTCTTTGCGCTTTTCAGACATAAAAACCTCCTTAAAAAAAGAAAAGCGCCTGATTTGATAACCTAAGTATATCATAATCAGGCGCTTTTGCATAGATTAAAAAATGTATTCAAATGGAATAGCTCTTTTCCAGAAACGACTCAAAAGGCTTTCGCTTGATCAGCCGCTTGGACCCGACCCACAACACAAAAGGACAATTCTGCTCGTTGCTGATTTCACGCAGCCGATTGATGCCAATATTGCTGTAGGCAGCAGCTTCCTCAAGGGTAAGGTTTGCCTTTTCCCAGACGGGAACGTCATTTTTCATTTACATGCCTCCTTTCCCGCTCTCTTTAAGAAGCGTAATAGCATAATATAAATAAGGGAATACGCGAAATTATCCGTACTTGCGTACATCAGTACCGGAAACAGTACGCTGGTACGCAAGTACGGATATTTGATGATGTTTATTTATTATTATTTCAAAGGATTGTGGGCAGTACGGAACGGATGCCCCAGAAGCCGCGCACACGCTTCCCGTCCGGCAGGCGGATGTTGTTGGTGGCCTCAAGATTGTAGGTGTCCTGGTTCTCGGAAAGGAACAGCCAGAAGCTGCGCTGGGAGAGCGGCTTCATTGCGTTATCGGTGCACCACTGCTCATAGATCGAGTAGAGCTGCCTCGAGCTGATCTCCTCATCGGCCTTCAGCTCGATATATCCCTCCGAGGCCATGAACTCCACGGCGTTGTTGCCGTCCGAGACTGCCTCGCGCATATTCTCCCTGGCCCGGTCGCTGATTGTAAACGCATAGTTCTGCGCAATCAGCCTCTGCAGACCTTCTAGGCACCACAGAAAGATTCCCTCCTTCTCCGCGATAAGCTTTTCGGAGAGATAGGGATCGTCGATCCGGTCCTTGTCCCTCCGCCGTGCCGTCAGGATGATCTGCCTGCGGAAGAAGCCGTCGCTGCGGTCGTAGAGGGCCTTCAGAGATCCGTTGCCGAAGCCGAGGAAACGGCAGTACAGCTCGCCCTGGTAGCTTTGGCGGCTTTTGCGTTCCAGATCCAGAGGCAGCTCCGCCGTGATGATGGTCTTGATATAATTCGTCTGGGGCAAGGCCTCCAGCTTCATATCATCGTCCACCATCACAAGGACATGCTCCAGATCTGCCCTGGCGAAGCGGTTCGTCTCCACTTTTGTCAGATTGCCGTTGACCATGCTCTCCCCGAACAGGGCCCGCATGACGACGCCGATGCGGCTTTTGCCCTCGCCGCCCTTGCCAATGATCATGAGCATCTTCTGCGCTTTGGTCGTGGGGAGCAGGCAGTAGCCCATAAACTCCTGCAGGGTGGGGATGTCCTCTCCATTCAGCAGTTCCGAAAGAAACTGCAGCCAGCGCAGCGGAGGCATGGCAGCAGGATCGTAGCATACCGGAAGCCGATTCCGGCAGAAGGTTTTCTCCTCCGTGAATCCGCCGCCCAGGAACAGGGTTCCGTTGGCCACATGGATCCGATCCGTCTGCACCGGAAGATCCTCCAAGTATGCCTCCGATCGCAGAACCTCCACCAGACCGTCCACATGCTTTGCCACGCCGCTGCGGTCATAGGAACGGAGCATATCGTAGATTCTCTTTCTAAGCTCCCGCTCGTCGGTGATGCGGTGATCCACGGTAAAGAAGCTGCCCTTGACGCAGACCATGGGATGTACCCGCAGGAATTCCTGGCAGAAGGCAACTTCGTTGATCTTTTTCCCGTCGTACCATACCGGCAGTTCATTCATCGGCGATCTCCCCCTTTCTGACTCTCGTATGGACGCCGTGGCGCTTTGCAAGGACGCTGGCGGCCTGTTTGCGTTCTTCGGAATACGGAGCCGTCAGCCGCAGAGAACACCGGCGCTTGTCGATCAGAAAGCGCATGCAGCCTCCGTCGGTTTCGACGATCCGGCAGAAGTCGGGGTGGTCGACAGCGTATCTGCTCAGACGGTGCTTGAGATTCGTATTCCAGGTTGAAATCTCCATCAGGGGATCGCCCTCGTTGAAGTAGATTTGAGTAGACTTTTCTGTTTTTTTCATTTGTCCTCCTCTTTCAAAAATGTGTTGTTTTTCGGGATATTTCTCCCGGGTCAAGACCTGAGAAATGACCCCGATTTTTGGATAGAAACAGCGCCGGCGAACCGTTGTCCGACGGCGCTGCTTCTGTTGGCTGATTTGCGATTATTGCAGGTCAAGACGGCTCTTTTTGCCTGCCGCTGAAAAACAGGAAAAAGACACGTTTTCAGAGCGGTTGGCGCGTTCAGATTGACCTACCTTTCGTAGTCACGGTCACGGTTCCTAGGCTGCCGGCCCGTCCGCTGGGCTTCTCTGGCTTGGACGACCAGGGCGTCGATCTGCTTGCTGCCGAAGACCTTCCGCAGGAGCTTGTAGTCCTCGTTCTGCTTCCGCAGGAGCTTGTTATCATTTTTGATACGGTCATTCCAGTAGGTCAGATCTTCGTTTTCCCGACGCAGGGATCCGATGCGCTGCCTTACGGCGTGTTTTTCATCGACAGCCCTGAAATACTTGACCAGAAGCCCCTTGATCACAGCCTTCAGCCGGTTCACCAGCGGTTCAACGAATCTGGTTTTATAGGTCTTTGCCGACATGAGGCCCTGCGGTTCCGGGATCTGGAACTCCGGATCTGTATCCAGTTTCCTTGCCATCTCACTGTAAGCATGATCGGCATCTTCCAGGTTTTCGATCCGGGCTTCGATGGTATGAAATGCCTCCTGCTTCTCCGTGAGCGCCTGCTCCACAGCGGCGAGTTCCTTGGCGCGTTCCTGCTTTTTGTAGTCGATCACGCTCAAATGCTGCTCGTGGGTGCCCTTCTGTTCCCACTCGAAGCCGTGGCGCTCCATGACCAACGCAAGCTGTTCCTTTTCGGACTGTACCCACTGGGCCCACTCCGTCGCACCCCGGGTACCGCCGCGGAAGCCCTGGGCTGCCAGCGCCTGCTTCAGCGAGACGCGGGTATCGAGGCCGCGCTTGCTCCCGGTGATGAAGGGGACGAAATCAATGTGGATATGGGGCGTCGCCTCGTCCATGTGCAGGTGGGCGGAGAATACATACAGGTTGGGGTTCCGTGCCTGGAAGCCCCGATAGTATTCGTCCAGCGCCGCCTTGGCCCGTGCGCCAATCTCCGTTTCCGCACCGGTATCCTCCCGGTTGCCGATCTGTAGGATCAGCTCATGGAAGGGCTTCTCCTGCTTGCCGGTTCGGATCTTTTCATAGTAATCGTCGATCCGCCGATCGGTACGGGTTTGCCTGTCGTTGTACCGCTTTAGAGCATCGTCGAACAATTTGTGGTAGACCTGCCGGATCGGTTCGTTGCAGTAGTCCACGTTGAGGTGTGTACGATCCCCATCCACATTCTCCGCCTTGAACTTGCGGCTGTTGTGGTTGACGGAGCCCTTGCCGACCATGGCGCTGATGGTTCTTTTCATTTCAAATCACCCCTTTCCTTACGCTGCGTCAGCAGCGAGAGCCTTTGTTACTTTCTGCGAAAGTAACGCAAAAGCACTTTTGACCGCAGGCGTTCAAAAATGCAACCTGCAGGCAGGTTTTGCGTTCTGCGAAGCGGATGCGGTCGCTGCGGCGACCTCCGCCGAAGAAAAGGAATTGCGATTCCCGTTTCTCCGGCGCGGGCAGCACATGTCCGGCTGCCCTGTTCTCAAAAGCCGCACCGCGGCCTTTGAGAACGGTTCCATGCGTATTGTTAAAAACACAATGGGACTTGTAATTTCCCGCGTATTCGGCTATACTGCTTACAGGTCATCCGGAAGCGGCTGTTCCCCGCCTGCTGCAACAGGCGATACGGGAGCAGTCGTTTTTATTCCTGCAAGCCGTTTTTCCAGACGTTCGATCAAATTGCCCGCGAGCAGATCGTCCACAAGCTTCACCCGAAGATCCAGTGATCCGACGATCAGGAGATCCGTCAGATAATCCACTGTGTCGATTATCCTACAGGCCTCCGCGTACCGATCGTCGATGGGCTCATCAGGACCCGTCGGCGCATACTGCATCCGCCACTGCCGCAGCAGCCGAAGATAGTCCCGCAGCACCCGCTGACAGTGCAGAAGATCCTCACGGAACTGCCGCAGCGCCGGCCGAGGAGTCGGCCGGGCAGCATCCACGTCCACGCCGAATTCTTCCGCAAGGGCACAGGCGGCGTCGTAGGACGGGACGCAGAGCAGCTCCGACGTCAGATCCACCACGTCGCCGTACTTACCGCAGCCGAAGCAGTAGAAATGATCTGCGTACAGCTTCATGCTGGGTGTGCGGTCGTTGTGGAAGGGGCAGCGGGCCATACCTGAATCATTCACCTCCAATCCGTATCGCTCCGCCGCCGCCCGCACAGGCACATGCGAGCGCACAGCCTCAAAAATGCTTGACATTTTCATCACCTCCTTTCCGTCAAGCAAACCGCCCCACAAAAAAGTGAGAGCAGTTATCTTAAAAACGAAATCCGGCGGACTGCGTGCTGCAGCCGCCGGATTTTTAGCTGTCCGGATAATGGGACACCGATCTGCCCTATAATGGACAAGGGCATGGGGCCCCAGTTCCGAAAGGTCCCTCTACTTATAGGAAAATGAAGTGCCAAAAACGGAACTGTTTTCGAACAAATTTTCAAAAATATTTTTAAGTTTTTTCTAAAGGGAGGTGGACTGCGCCATGGACGAATATGATGATTGGTTTTCAGACCTGGAAGACGATGATTTGCTGGCGCTGGCAGACCTCTATGAAGACGATTTCGGGCCGGACGGTCTTATAGAGGAAGATGAGATTGATCTGTGGGAAGACGAAGGGCCGGGAGACGATCGGCCACCGGACGCCGCAGAAAGAGACGTCGCGGCAATGACCCCGGAACAGATCGAACAGTTCCTGGATATGATTCTGGAATCGCCCGAAAAGATCGAACCGTTATTTAAGAACGTAAAAAAACATCCGGTCTATGCGCAGGTCAAAGCGGAGAAAAAGGCCGAAGAGAAGGCCTTGCTGGATCGGGAAGTGAAAGAAATTGCCATGCAGCGGATCGAGGAGGCTGCGCGCACCATGCGGGATTTTGAGCAGGTGATCGCGCTGTGGGATGACCGTGACAAAAACGCGGCCCGGACGCGGCGCAATCGGGAGGTGTCATGCGGCGATATGCCACTGGAACTGAAAATTCAGGACAGAGGAGATGTGGATCTGATCTTCCCTGAATGGATGAACGATCCCACCTTTCGGCAGATCATGCGCGGCAATTATCTGGACAATCTTTATGACTGCCCGTATGAGATGCATGATTTGACGGGCCAGGAGTATCTGCGACGGCCGGTCATGCGTCTGAAGGAAGAGCACAAGGAAATCATTTATTTTCTCTATCTTCGTTTGTATGAGCCAAAGGATCTGGCCGCTGTACGCGGCCAGACAAGCCGGAATATCCGCAAGGTCCGGGATGTTGCGCAGCGAAAGGTGCGACGTCAGGTCTATGCCAGTCTGCAGAAACGAAAAGCAGCCGGCTGCAGTCTGACCAAGGATGAAAGAGATTTCCTCGCCGAGTGTAAGCCGAATGGCATTAAGCCGCCGCTGAAGAAACATAAGAAGGAGAGTGCATAACGTGCGTGATGTATTCGCCCATGCCAGCGCCTGGTGGGGGAAGTATTCGGGTTATGTGTGGAAGACTGCTCCGGACGGTCACTGTTACCTGCACCCGGCGCAGAATGCGAAGCCCGGCGTTTATGACCCCATGAAGGATTCGAGATCGATTGTCCTTGATGCTCTGGAGATCGGACTGATGCAGTTCCGCCATGCCGGAGAGTCGGAGCTAAAGGCGGCCATCCACAGCTTTGCGGAAAAGTACGGCTTGCTCGGAATCATGACGGCACTTCCGACCACGGCGAGGTTTTTCGATTATGAGAAGGTCTATCTGCCCAAGAACGAATTCCTGCGGGAAGAGACCATGGATACGATGGACTATATCAGGCTGTTTTTTCCGTTTGCCATGCCGGATTTCCAAAAAGAAGGGCTCGAATACATCTGGGAGAGCCGGGATAAGGACGAGATTGCAATGCTGCTGACGTTTCAGAATCAGCCGAATGCGATGTCCATGACCTTTCTGCGGAATTACGGGGAGCGCTATGACTGGCTGTGTAAGGTGTTCAAGGATTGGGCTTTTCTTATGGTGGCGACGACGTTCTACATGAAAGATAAAGATAAATTGGCCCCGGAGACTCTGGAAATCTATCGCAGGGCAATGATCTCCTTCGACGGAAACGTGCCGTCCTACCATGTTGCGCTGTGGGACGAGCCCACACTGGTCTGGGATTTCCATTCGCTGATGGCCAACATCCGGTTTATGCTCAGCCTGATGCTGACCGACGAAGACGCGCCGCTGCGGCTGTGCGGGTACTGCATGAAGCCCTTCTTTGCCGATGAAAGCGGCAGCGAATACTGCTCCGAGGAATGCCGGGAGCAGGATAAAACATGACTGTTAGCAACCCTTTCGCGTTCAGCGTTAATCACTTGTCTTTCAGAAGATAGATAGTAACCTATTGGACCGGGAAAGCGAAAAGCTTTCCCGGCTTTTCCATGTTGATGCCTGGAACCGTTAACATAGCCTTCTGAAGTACAGTATATGCAACCGAAGCTGATATGGAGCCGAACGCAGACCATTGGCGTGTCGATGATTGCTGCAGCTTCCTGCTGCAGTATCGGGACTGATCCGGAAGGATACATACAGAGTTTCTCACCACTTTATTTCAAATACCCCTTGATTTATTCCGGGAATGGAATATAATAGAGTCAGGTTAGAGACGGCTAACCGCCGTTGGCGGTCTCATCCTGAGAGGATTGTTGTTGGGAGAAAAAGAGGTGCAAAATTGAAAGGATACCTGTCAGTTCAGGAGATCGCAAGCAAATGGGGCGTTTCCGTCCGCTGGGTCAATCAGTACATTCTGGCCGGCCGTATTCCCGGTTGTGAGCGTTTAGGCCATGCATGGGCGGTTCCGGAAGATGCCGTGAAGCCGGAGCGGTTGACACCTGGAGGAAAACCAAAACGTGTTCCTGCGGAGGAAGGATCTGGCGGATAAGATGGATTCTCTTTTTTTTGCATAATGGTTAGCCGCAGCTAACAAATGTAAGAGGTGTTTCATATGTTTATCAATGAATACGGAAACAGGAACGATCCGACTGTTATCCTTCTTGCGCCGATGATGATTTCCGGATCGGACTTGCACGATCAGATGAGCCGGTATTTCCGAGGTTCTTATCATATCATTGCCCCGGACCAGGGCGGACACGGAAAAGCCGGAGCTTATATCAGTGCTGACGAGGAATTCCAGACACTGAAAAGCTTCCTGCTTGAAACGTGTTGTACGAATATCGAATTGGTATATGGTGCTTCCATGGGCGTTGCAGTGGCTTACAGGCTTTTCATGGATCCTGAGTTTACTGTCAACCACGCCTGGTTTGACGGTGTAGCCCTTAAGAACAGCGCGGGCTTTGCAGAGTGGCTCATAAGCAGGATGTTCCGAAAGAGGAAGAAGCTTTCCGCCAAGCTTAAGGGCAAGCCTTCTTCCATGCTGGTTAAGATGTACGGTGATGATTTTGCCCGGTTAATGGCGAAAAACTTTGAACGAATCACGCCGCAAGATATCGACGCGATCTGCCACGCCTGCTGTCATTATGATCTGCGGAAGCTGACGGATGAAGAACAAAAGAAGCTGCATCTGGACTTCGGAGAAAAGGATTTCGATCTGAAGCTTTCCAGGAAAGCAATCCCCGTGTATATGCCCAGGGCGGAGCTCACGATCCGGTCCGGATATCAGCACTGCGGATATATGGCAGCGCATCCGAAGGAATACATGGAAGAGATTGAGCAGTTTATCGGGAGGTCCGTATGATGAAAAACCTGACATCAAGACAAAAGATCCTGTTTGGTGTATATGCCATGATCCTGGCCATGCTCGGAGATTATCTGCTGGGATTCGGAACCTTTAGCTTTTCGGATTCCCCGGACGCTTATCTGGGCATGACAGCTAACGTGGTCCCGGATTGGCGGTATGCAGTCTCTTCTGTTCTCGGCTTTATCTGCGCTGCCTTGTTTGCGGTGGCGGCAACAGAACTGATGAAGGTCATGGAGAAAAAATACAGCCTTGCGGACAGCAGACTGTATAAGCTCTTTAAGATTGCGAACTGGGGCGGGATCCTGTACTTCGCCTTCATTCACATTGGGATCTGCATGCTTCCGGTCGTGTTCAACGCGGGAATGGAAGCAACCGGCAGTCTTCAGACTTCTATAGATATGGTCCTTCGCGTACTGAAAAGCATCGCGGTGCCGCTGGGCCTTGGCTTTGTGATCTGCGATGTGTTCGTCACGATCGGATGGATCGGATTAGTTGTCAAGGGAAAGCTTCCTGTCAGGAAGATCGCCTTGATCTGCAACCCGGTTGCTATTTCGCTTCTCGGGCAGTTGATGAATTATATCGCGGAGGGCCTGGACTCCGGCTTTGAATCCTTCGGGTGGCTCCTGATGTATCTCGTATGCGCATTGAAGCTGGTAGAAAAAGAGGAACAGGTATGAATAAAAAGACTTGGGATCTCTACGCGCCGATCTATAAACGTGCCATGAAGGCAGATCAGAAGATCTACGACTTTATGTACGAGCGAATACCTGAAATGGTTAAAGATAAAGAAGTCCTTGAGCTTGCCACAGGCCCGGGGCTTCTGGCAAAACACATTGCTCCCGCTGCGAAGTCCGTCCTTGCCACGGACTATTCGGACGGCATGATCGCTGAGGCAAAGAAAGGCGTATATCCAGAAAATCTGCGCTTTGAAGTGGCGGATGCCATGGCGCTCCCGTATGAGGAAAACTCCTTTGACGCGGTCCTGATCGCCAACGCGCTGCACATTGTCCCCGATCCGGAGAAGGTGCTCTCGGAGGTCGAACGTGTTCTAAAGCCCGGCGGCCTTCTGATCGCCCCGAATTTCGTGGAGCACAAAGGAACGTTTATCAGCCGCGTCTGGTCCCGGATCCTGTGGATCGCAGGCGTCCGCTTCGAGCATCAGTGGTCTGCGCAGGAGTATCTGGATTTTCTTAAAAACAACGGTTGGCAGGTCACCTTCAGCAAAGAGATGGCGGCGCGGATCGCGCTGATGTATGCGGAGTGCAGAAGAACTGCGGAATGATTCAGAAAGGGCCGGAAACAAATGAAGTTCGGAATTATGGGAATGCTTTTTTCAAAGATGTTTGAGAAGACTGTGTATGAATACACGTCAAAAGCTGTTCCGCAGATCGATATGCGCAGGTTTAAGAAAAAGCATATGGAAGAGTATAAAGCCATGGTTGTAAGGACGCCTTCCGTGGGCTCCATGAAAGATAATATGTTCGCGCCGGTTATGTATCTGGCCTGCTATGGCTTCGCCTATTACAAGGCTGACCCGGAGCACATCACCATGGAGGTGTTCGACGGGATGATCGACGCCATCTGCAAATGCGATACGATGAAGAGATTCTACAAGGGAAAGAACTGCTTCGACCGGAAAGAAATCGACAAATATGTTCATGGCTCCGAAAGATCGAAGAAAAAGCAGTATCCCATGGACTGGGTCTTCGATTTTTCCTATGATCTTTCGGTTCCGGAATATTACGTGACACACAGGGAGTGCGGCGTCTGCAAGATCGCCCGGCAGGAAGATCTGATGTTCCTGATGCCGCATATGTGCGTGATGGATTATCCCACCATAGAATACAAAGGCGGAAAACTGATCCGGACCAAAACGCTTGGAGCCGGCGGTGACTGCTGTGATTTTCATGTTGTGAAACCGTAAGGGGAAGTATATGAGGATACTTGTTATCGGTGCCGGGGTGATCGGCTCAAATCTGGCAGCTGACCTGTTCTCCTCCGGGAGGGACGTTACTCTTCTGGCGAGGGGCGAATGGGCGGATACGCTGGAAAAGAACGGTCTGGTCATCGACCCAATTTTCTCACCGGGGAAGAAAACATATCGGATTCCCGTTATCCGGGAGCTGAAAGAAGATGACGTTTTCGATGCGGTCTTCGTTGTGATGCGCTATACGCAGCTGGAGAGTGTGATCCCTATACTCTTAGCCAATGGCTCAAAGAGCATCGTCTTTGTCGGAAACAACCTCTCGCCTAAAGAGCTTGCTGAGAAGCTGCCCGGCAAAAATGTGCTGTTCGGTTTCAGCATGGCAGCCGGACACAGAGAAAAAGACAGGGTCGTTTCCATTTCTCTCCATAAGATCACGATCGGGCAGCTAAAAGGTGCTCCTTCCAACGAACAGCTGATTCGGGATATATTTGTGGGAACAAAGGTCAAAGCAACCTATCAGTCAAACATGGAGGACTATCTGCTCTGTCATGCGGCTTTTGTAACGCCGGTCGCCTTTGCCTGCTATTACTGTGACGGAGACCTGAAACGGATCAAAAATGACAAGGCTTATCTGAATCAGATCATCGATGCCAATATAGAAGGCTATTCAGCGATCGAGAATGCAGGGCACGAGATTCTTCCTGATCCTGACAAGGATTATCACAGCAGGAAGTACAGACGCATGTGCTACACGGTCTATAAGATCATGTGCGCTACTGTCATCGGGAAAATCTGCGCTTCTGACCACGCACTGAACGCTGCAGAGGAAATGTCGGCGCTGAATGAAGGATTGAAGCGGTTCTTTGAAGCGCATCAGGCTGACTGCCCAAACTACCGAAAGCTTGAAAAGGATGCCGGAAAATATATCTGAGGGAATGGAGAATAGCAGAATGAGTGAACTGAAAAAGGACAGTGTAGAAAGAACGCTGTGCATCCCTCTTTGGAGCCGGGCAATCGCCGTAAAGAAGCTGCCGCAGATCCTGCCGGATCACGATGCCGTCCGGATCCTGAAGGAAATGGGAGAAACTAAGCCGCCTACGATCCTGTACAACCTGGAATGCGGTGCGCTGGCAGGCGCGATCCGCCAGTATGACTTCGCATGCGAGATCCGGGAATATCTGAAAGATCACCCTCATGCAACCATCGTCGAACTCGGCGCAGGGCTCTCCTGCCTCAGAAGGCAGATTGGGAATGAGACCAATCCGTGGATCAACATCGATTTCCCGGACGTAATCGTCTGCAGGGAAAAGTACATTCCGACAGGAACGCTGGAAAAGAATGTGGCCTGTGATATCACAAATCACAAATGGTTCGATGAGATCCCGTTCGAAAAGGAAAACGGTGTGATCTTTCTGGCGGCAGGTGTCCTGCACTACCTGACATTTGATGCGGTAACAGAACTGATCGCAGGTATGGCTGAACACTTTCCCGGCGGACTGTTCGTCTTCGACTTTATCAGTAAGAAAGGGAAAACGGGTGTAAATACGCAGATCAGGATGACAAAGAACGCTGCGAGAATGGACTTCAGCATGGAAGATGCGGAAAAGGAACTCACGGCCATGAGCAGCAAGGTATCAAAGGTCATCACGAAGAGCTATCTGGAAGGCTACCCGGTAGAGGGAGTCAAATACAGCTGGCTCACAAAGCAATACATCAAGTCAAAACGGGACAAGTTCTTTGTGGTTCATGCAGAGTTTTCAAAGGAGTAACCGGTTACAGGTTCCGCCTCTTTGGTGTGATCCCTTTCGGTACTCATAAGATCCATATTGTCCGATTTGAACCGGAGGGTGTCAGCAGCCGGGAGGGAAACGAACGTGTTCCGATGTGGAATCATGACATCACCATGATCCCGCTGGACGATAATCACACAAAGTACACGGACCGGGTCGAGATCCAGGCGGGCTGGAAAACATTTTTCATCTGGCTTTGGGCAAACGCATTTTATACCCACAGGCAGAGAAAATGGATATCTCTGCTGGAGAAGGAGGAATAGCATCATGACATGGTGGATTATATTGATTGAAGCGCTGGTATTTGCCGTGATCTTCACGGTCATCATCTTCACTTATTTCAGAGGAGAACGGAAATACAGCCCGACAAGCATACACAACTATCCGCCCGACATACAGGAGGAATACTTTAAGACGCACGAGAAGATCGACGTGAGCTATCGCTCAAAAAGTGTGCTCCTGACGAAATCCCTAGGGGTTCTGATCTTCACAGGGATACTGTTCGTGTGTGCCCTGATTGCCGGAGCGTCTACCTTCTGGCAAGGTTTCCTGCTGGCGTTTGGCCTGATGGCGTGGATCGGCATCTATGATACCTGTTTTCTGGACTGGGTGCTCTTTGCCAATCTTCCGATGTTCCGGCTGGAAGGTACAGAACATATGGATAAGGCCTATCATCAGAAATGGTTCCATGTGAAAGGAATGTTGTTCCCCGGCCTGATCATCGGGCTGGTACCGGCTGCTCTTGTAGGCTGGCTGATCACTCTGGTGAGGTAGGATTACCGGAGATAAGAGCAACATATAAGAAAAAGTATACAGGAGGAAAGCAACATGGGAATTATGAAGAAGTTCTTTAATCAGACGAGAAAGCCGGAAGGGACATTGGGAAAGTTCATGCTCAGTTCAATGAATTCCGGCCATGCCAAAATGGCGGACTGGGGTTTTTCTCATCTTCCGGAGCTAAGTCCGGACCGGATCGTGGAGCTTGGCTGCGGGGCGGGAAGGAACGCCGGAGAGCTTCTGAAAAAGTATCCCCAGGCTCATGTAACAGCCATCGATTATTCCCCGCTTTCCGTGGAAAAAACCAGAGAATACAACCATGAAGGTATAGCCGCTGGCCGCTGCACTGTTCAGCAGGGCGACGTCTCTGATCTCCAGCTTTCTGAGGAGAGCTTTGACCTTGCCACTGCTTTTGATACGGTCTATTTCTGGCCGGGAATCGAAAACTGCTTTGCGCAGGTGGCTAAAGTGCTTAAGCCGGGCGGATACTTTTTGATCTGTAATGAAGCAGACGGTATCGACGCAGGTACGCTCAAGTTTGAGAAGATCGTTGATGGGATGAAAGTGTATACAGCGGAGGGCCTGGAAGCGGCCCTTAGGAAGGCAGGATTTACCGAGGTCAACCATTACCATCATGGTTCAAAGCCCTGGATCACTGTACTGGCGAGGAAATAAAAGTTAAAGAAATGGAGGATGGGATAATGACCCGCCATATGACGATTGAAGAGCTTCCTTATGGAAAGCCGGTCCGGGACTGGCTGAAGGATCGTTATGGAGAAGCTGAGGCAGACAAGATATGGGAGCAGACGCAGAAGAACTATCGGAACTATCTCCGGGATCTGCCGGATTATGGCGGAAGTAAAAACGGGCATGCGAAAGCCATCTACGGAGGTCTTCTGATCTTTGCGCTCTATTCCGCGCTGCCGGATCAACCGCCGATATCCGAGATGCAGGACTTTGTTCAGAACCTGTTTATGGGGCCTTTTACAAAGCTCGGGAGGATCTTTGACCTGAACCGTCCGTCTCATATGCGGCTGATTGATAAGGTGTTCCGAAAGTCCGGGAACAGGGACCGTAAGGATATCCTCCGGTATCCGGAAGGCTTTGTTAATGTTGATGCCCCGTATGATAAGGAGCATCATGCGGCGAGCTACAGCTTCACGCAGTGCCCGAATGCGGAGTTTGCCAAAAAACACGGACTGCTTCATGTACTTCCACTCCTGTGCAACAGCGACTTCTTCGGGATCAGTGAGATCCATGGAACACTGATCCGCTGCGGTACCTGCGGCAACAGCGATAAATGCGATTATCTGGTCGTGGGAAGCAAGAATCCAATAGCTGCAGAATATGAAATCGTATCGGATGAACAGGGCTTCCTGGTCAGCAGGAAGAGACAGCCTAAAAACATATGAAATAATCCGGCTACCCGGGAAAAGATCGGAAAGAACAGAAAGCTTTTCAAGGGCGTGGGCATTCCGATTTACTTTGTCTTTGTTATCGTAAGCACGTATGCCGTCAATGGAGCCAGAGGTTTCTTTGAAGGTTTCTGGCAGATGTTCGCGATCCTCTCTATTGTGAATCTGATCGACCGGCTTTTCATCGATGAGTACTGGGTGGGACATACGAAGGCCTGGGAGATTCCAGGGACAGAGGATTTGAAGCCCTATATTAATCGGAAAGACAAGATCGGGAAATGGCTTATGGGCACGGTGGGCTTTGCAATCCTAAGCGCGATCCTGTCCGGGATCATGAGCCTGCTGATGAAATAGCTGCAGCAAGAAGGAGTCTGAACATTATGACGCTGAAATACGAGATTCTGAAGCGGCTGGTAAAAGCCGTGAATATTAAAAAGATGTGGACCGGCATGAGTACAGAAGAGCTCCTGGAAAACCGGCGAAAGCAGAATGCCAGGAACCGGATCCCGAATCTGAAAGACGATGCGTTCGATATCAGCCGTATCGAAATCATGGGCTGCCCTGTACTGAAGCTGATTCACAAGAAAAAAGCAAATAAGGCCAACCTCTTCCTGATCGGCGGCGGGATGATATCAGCACCAAGACCCGGTTCCATCAAGAAAGCACTCCAATTCGCGAAGGAGACCGGACTGGATGTGTTCGTCCCCTACTATCCGCTTTGCACGGACTACCCGTTGACCAGGGCTTATGAGATGATCCATGAGACCTACCGGATTATGCTGCAGGACTATAAGGCTGAGAATACTTCTGTGCTCGGAACGTCCTCCGGCGGAAACCTTGCGCTCGGCATGGTGCCGTATATCAACGACGGCCATGGAGATACGCCGATGCCCGGCTACATCATGGCAATCTCTCCGGGCACCTGCGTGGATACGGACGAGGAATGGCAGCGGATGCTGGAGCTGGATAAAAAGGACGTGGCCATCCCGGCGCAGTATATGAAGACAGCCGTGGAAGTCATGCGGCACGGGGATGACAGTGTCCCGGAGTATATGATCTGGCTGCAGAAAGGCGATTTTACGAACTGTCCGAAAACCACCTTCATTTACGGCAGTGATGAGACATTGTATGCCTGTGCCCCTTCCTTTGAGGCTGCTATGAAGAAATATAAAGTTGATTACAAGATGATCGTCGGAGAAGGAATGTTCCATTGTTATCCGGTCTTCCCTATATGCAGAGAAGGCAAGGAGGGCTGGAAGATGATGATTCAGCTGATGAAAGAAAATACATAACAAACCAGGGGTATTTACAGTTCGCAATGGGGCTGTGGATATAAAACTAATGAAAAAACAGGAGGAAATGAAAATGTCTATCGGAGGAAAAATCGCACTGTTTCTTGGCGGAACACTTTTTGGCTCAGCCGGGCTGAAGATTTTGTCCAGCAAGGATGCCCGCAAAGTATACACGCACACCACTGCCGCAGTTCTTCGCTGCAAGGATGAGGTGATGAAGCAGGTGGAGTTTGTTCAGGAGAGCTGTTCCGACATTCTTGCCGACGCGAAGCAGATCAATGCGGACCGTGAAAAGGCTGCGGAAGCAGAGTACATCGAAGAAAGTGCTCAGGCATGAGATTCCTGATCATGCATGAGGCGCCCGGCAGGATGCGGCTCAGGGCAGATGTGCGGTCAATGAGCCTTAAGCAGGCAGATATCATAGATGCATGGCTCCGTGTTCAGCCGGGTGTGGATGATGTGACCGTTCATGAGAGGACCTGCGGTGTTATCGTGATCTATCATGGAGATCGCTCTGAAATCTGCAGGATGCTTTCCGGTTTCACCTATGAAAACGCGGAAAAGATGCTGGATCCGCAGACACACAGCAGTCGGGCCATGAACCGGGATTATAAGGAAAAGCTTGTCTTCCAGGTCATCCGCCATTGCATAAAACGGCTCTTCCTGCCGGTCCCGCTTAGAAGAGCGATCACGATTCTGACAACCATACCGAGATTTGTTCAGGCTGTAAGAGTGCTGTCATCCGGCAGGCTGACAGTCGACGTCCTTGACGGTATTGCCATCGGAGTCTCTCTCCTGACGGGTGACCACCATACAGCCGGGTCTGTCCATTTCCTGCTGAATGTAGGAGAAACACTTGACGAATGGACGCATAAAAAGTCTGTCGAAGATCTGGCAAGGAGCATGTCCCTGCAGGTCGACCGTGTCTGGCGTCTTGCCGAAGACGGAACGAAGCGTATCGTGCCGCTCAGCAGCATCGTCCCCGGAGACAGGATCATCGTTCATACCGGACACATCCTGCCCCTGGACGGGATTCTGGAGGAGGGCGATGTCATGCTGAATCAGGCGTCGCTGACCGGTGAGAGCGTCCCCGTGGCAAAGCGCCCCGGCTCAGCGGTCTATGCCGGTTCGGTCGTGGAAGAGGGCAGCTGCGTGATACGCGTTACCCATGAGGCGGGAGAAAACCGTTACGACAGGATCGTTCGGATGATCGAGGATTCCGAACGCTTAAAATCCGGCGTGGAAAACAGAGCAAGCAGTCTGGCGGACAGGCTGGTGCCGTGGTGTCTTCTGGGAAGTCTGCTCACCTGGCTGCTCACACGAAATGTTGCCAGGGCCGTATCGGTGCTAATGGTCGATTTTTCGTGTGCGCTGAAGCTCTCCATGCCGCTCAGCGTCCTGTCCGCGATGCGGGAGGCCGGACGCCACAAGATCACCGTAAAGGGCGGGAAGTTCATGGAAAGGATCAGCGAGGCAGACACGGTGATCTTTGACAAAACAGGAACACTTACCAAAGCCTGCCCTACCGTTACGGAAGTAATTGCCTTTAATGGTGAAGATGGTCAGGAAATGCTGAAGATCGCCGCCTGTCTGGAGGAACACTTCCCGCATTCCGTTGCCAATGCGGTCGTAAAGGCCGCAGAGGGTCAGGGGCTTGATCACAGTGAGATGCACAGCGAAGTGGAATATGTCGTTGCACACGGCATAGCCACAAAGATCGGAGATCATCGAGCCGTCATAGGAAGCGCACATTTCATCTTTGAAGATGAAGGCGTGCGGATCCGCCCCGAAGATCAGGATTGCTTTGATCGGCTTTCCCAGTCTGTTTCATGGCTTTATCTGGGGATTGGCGGTATCCTCTCTGCAGCGATCGGGATCTCCGATCCGCTTCGTCCGGAGGCGCGTCTTGCCGTTGAAGCTCTGCATGCAGAGGGAATCGATAAGGCAGTCATGCTTACAGGAGACAACCGGAGAGTCGCAGGAGCCATCGCCGGGCAGCTCGGCATTGACGAATACCGGGCAGAAGTTCTGCCGGAGGATAAAGCAGCCTTCATAAAAGCAGAACATGAGGCAGGAAGATGTGTGATCATGATCGGCGACGGTATCAATGATACGCCAGCGCTTTCCCTGGCAGATGTGGGGATCGCTGTGGGAAGCGGCGCCGTCATCGCCCGGGAGGTCGCGGATGTGACGATTGCCGCAGAGGATCTTCGGGAGCTCGTTTGGTTAAAACGGCTGAGCGATTCACTGATGCGCCGTATCAATCGGAATTACCGTTTTGTGATGGGCTTTAACGGCGCATTGATCCTGCTTGGCGCTCTCGGGCTCCTGGCTCCCTCGGCAAGTGCGCTTCTGCATAACGCGTCGACGATCCTGCTGAGTATGGATTGTCTTACGGAATTATTGAGCAATGAGGAGGATGGATATCTATGAAAAAGCATCGATTTTTTGCCTGGATGACGGTCATTTGTTTTCTGCTCACCATGCTTACCGGTTACAAGAAGCAGTAAAGGTTAAGGAGCGTGTTCAATGCAGTTTGATGAGATGGGGAACAAGAGCGGGAAGACGTTGATGCTGCTGCCTGGAACCGCCTGCGATTATCAGACGAATTTCGCAGCCGTGCTGGACAGGCTCGGAGCGAAGTATCACCTGATCTGCGTTAACTACGATGGCTTTGACGGCAGCGGTTCAGTCTTTCCGGACATGATCACGGTCACGGAGAAGCTCGAGAAGTATATATCGGAACATTTTGACGGCAAAATTGATGGTACGATCGGTTCTTCTCTGGGCAGCAGTTTTGTCGGCCAGCTGATCCAACGGGAGAACATCCATATAGATCACGGGATCTTCGGAAGCCCTGATCTGGACCAGAGCGGCAGATTCAGCGCATGGCTTCAGTCAAAACTGGTGGTGCCGCTTCTGACCAGCTTCACCAAAAGCGAAAAGAAGAAGACAAAAAGCAAGGAGAAGCTCAAGGCCGCTTTCGAGATGAACGATGAAACGGCGGACCGGTTTATCGACTGCTTCGCTAAATTTGATCCTGTGTCCATAAAAAACGAATACTACACCGATCTTTTGACCTGGCTTCAGGAGGATATCCATGTGGAACATACCAGGGTTCATTTCATCTATGCCAAAAAGATGGGCGAGAAATATCTGAAACGTTACAAAAAGTATTTCCGTGACCCTGATATACGTGAATTCGATATGCAGCACGAGCAGTGGCTGTTCGGCGGAGAACAGTTTACGCTCCCGGTGCTTTCGGTAATTGACGAATTTATGGGAATGCCGGTCTGAGGCAGGAGGCATGATATGAAGTATATTGGCATGCCCATGGGGATGTGGGTGTTATTCAGTAAATCGTTCCGGGACAAGCTGATTTCCGTCTTTGGATATCGTGCAGGAGAAGCCGGTAAGATTTCAAAGGCTGCGAAGGCAAGATATCAGGAGATCATCGCCGGGCTGCCTGAATTCGAGAAGGCGGACCGGTTCAGGATGAATATCGTGAACTGCGCAATGCTTTCCGCGTTCCTTCTCGGCATGGAGAAAAAGCCGGATGTGGAGAGGCTGACAGATTACTATGCACAGGCGATGATGATACGGCCTATGAAATGGTTCTGCCGCTTGGGCGGAAAGCAGAAATTCAGCGATAAAGACATCCGGGGCATGAAGGCGACGGCTGCCTTAAACGCCGCAGACCGCAATCCCTATTCCTGGAATATGGAGTTCCTTCCATACCCGGATGGGAGCGGCTACGAAGCCCGGTTCACCAAATGCGGTATCTGTACACTGATGAAGGAACTTGGTTTGTATGATCTGGTTCCCGCAATGTGTCATCTGGACTACACCATGAGTGAAGCAGGCGGAGTATCCGACTTTGTTCGGGAGTACACGCTGGCCTCCGGCGGCCCGTATTGTGACTGCGGATATAAAAAGAAAAGAGGATAGCGATATGAGGCTGATGATATGCTGCTGACTGTTTTTTTATCGATCGTGATTCTGGCGGCGGTCACTGTGATGATGCTCTCTGCAGTGGCGTTTATCCAGGATGAGAAGATGTTCTCTTCTGCGCCGGAGGAGGTCCGGAAATTGATCCGGCCAAGAAAGACGGAGTTGTTCTACGGCGCCAGAACAATAGGATGGACGCTTTTGATATTCAGTATCCTCATGATCATCGGAGCATTGGTGATCGCAGCGTGGGACGGCATCAGGAGCGGCTTCACCTTCTGGCAGTTTTTCATAAGATTCCTGGTCCTGTTCACCGTATATAAGGTCTACGATATGGTGTTTTTCGATTACTTCTGGCTGCTGAAATTCCGTTTTTTCCAGTATTACTATCCTGAAGCGGGAGATGTTATGGAAGGAAGAAAATACGGCTTTAACATCAAAAGCCAGCTGCTGAAGCTTCTTGTCATATTCCCGGCTGTATCTGCGTTTGCGGCATGGATCTGCAGTTTGCTTTGAACGCACAATCGGATCGGAGGCAGGCTTATGAAGGTAAATGAATACGGTTCAGAACACGAAAAGACTGTTGCCATGTTCCAGTGTGCAGCGGAGCCCGGCTGGGTTTTTATCCCTTCTGCGGAAGCACTGGCAAAGGATTATCATGTATTTCTGTTTATTGCAGACGGACATGACGAGTTGGGCACGACCTTCGTTTCGATAGAGAAATATGTGGATGACGCCGCCTCGTATCTGAAAGAAAACCGGATCCGCCGCGTGGATCTGCTCTATGGTGTATCCATGGGCGGCGCGGCAGTCATCCGATTCCTTGCCACACAGGATATTATCGCGGACAAGGCCATTATCGACGCCGGGATCACGCCATATCCTTATCCGAAGCCAGTATGCCGTCTGATCGCGCTGAAGGACTGGGCCATGATCATGCTGGGCACCAAATCATACTTTTTCATGAAGCTGGCAGCACCGCCGGAGCGCTGGACGCCGAAGGGTGAGGATCCGGAAGAGCATTACCGGAAGATTTTCGCGTTTGAGAAGAATCATTTTTCCTCAAGGACGATCTACAATGTCTTCTGGTCCGCAAACAACTATTCCATGCCGGACCCGGTTCCCGTAGTGAAAACGAAGATCGAATACTGGTACGGAGAGGAAGAGAAGAAGGCAAGGAAGAATAATCTGGCCTATACCATCAAGGCCTTCCCGCAGACGGTGCCGAAGGAATTCAAGGGGCTGGCCCATGCGGAGTTGGTTCTTATGTTCCCGGAGCGCTTCCGGGAAGAGGTCATGCAGGTTATAAGGGAATGATTCCTCACCGGCAAGCAGGCCATGACAACTCCGGCGGCACATCCGAGAAAGCCGGGCAGAACCGGAATCACCACCCGGATCGCCTGAAACGCCGTCAGAAATACAGGCCCGAAGACGCCGTATTATCCGATGAACGTCTGCAGTGCTTCGACAGAATCGAACTTACCGTCAATCTTAAATCAACAGACGATAAAACACCCGCTCTATGCCTCAGGATGAAAATAGTACCGGCAATATAAGATGAAAACAATTTCGAAAATATTATTGTTATTTTGCCGGTAATGAGGTATAATATTGCCGGAAGCATTGAGCGGAGGTACGGGATATGAACTACATTTCTGTTGCGGAGGCGGCAAGGCGCTGGGGACTGTCCGAGCGCAGTGTGCGCAATTACTGTGCCCAAGGGCGGATTCCCGGAGCGCTGCTCACGGGGAAGACCTGGAATGTGCCGGAAAACGCGGAAAAACCGGTCCGCAAGATACGAAGTGATGCCGGGCGGCGGGATCTGCTTACGATCCTGCGGGAGGAAAAGGCGGCGAAGCTCCACGGCGGCATCTATCATAAGATCCAGATCGACCTGACCTACAACTCCAACCACATGGAAGGCAGCCGCCTGACACACGACCAGACCCGGATGATCTTCGAGACAAATACCATCGGTGTGGACGCCGCTGTCCGGGTGGACGACGTGGTGGAGACCGCAAATCATTTCCGCTGCATTGATCTGATCATCGACGCTGCCAATCACACCGTCACTGAGAGCCTGATCAAGCAGCTCCATGCGGTGCTGAAAAACGGCACCACCGACAGCCGAAAGGAATGGTTTGCTGTGGGCGATTACAAGCGCTTCCCAAACGAAGTGGGCGGCTTCGCTACCACTGCGCCGGAGGACGTTCCCGCCGCGATCAAAGCTCTGCTGCAGGACTATAACGTCAAAAAAGAAAAGACCTTCGACGACCTGCTGGACTTCCACTATCGCTTCGAGCGCATCCACCCCTTCCAGGACGGCAACGGGCGTGTCGGACGCCTGCTGCTGTTCAAGGAATGCCTGCGGACCGGTATCGTCCCATTTATCATCACGGACGACCTCAAGGCCTTTTACTACCGCGGTCTTCAGAACTGGGAAACCGAGCAAGGATTCCTCCGCGACACCTGCGGCCTTGCCCAGGATCGATTCCGGCAGGTGCTGGAGTGCTTCAAAATTATAGCTTAGGAATCTTATGGATCATTGATCATTTCAGCCGTACGCGAACAAATATACATCGACGAAAGAGATCCCGGCGCTTGCCAATGCGGCAGGCTCCGGGATCTCTTTATCCGCTTTTTTTCACAAAGCCCATGGCCGGCGAACCGGTCATGGGCTTTGTGCGTATTTGGATGGGATAATCGATTATGCGCCGTAAATGAAAGCTTTGTCATGAGCGCTGTGCAGCGCATCGTAGATCTGGCCGGGTCTGGCTGTGTCGCCGACGAGGATCAGCTTTTCGCCGAACGCTGCGCGGAATTCGTCGTAATCCGGACGGTTTGAACGCACGCCCATGGCCAGAATCACGGTGCCGGCGGGAATCGCCGTCTCTTCACCGCTCTTTGTGTCCCTGACGGTGACGCCCTCCGCCGTGACGGCGGTGAGCTGCTTGCCCTTGGCGATCTGGCCGCCATGCTTCATGATCTCCTGGGCCAGATGCATCGTGATGCTAGGATAGAGATTGCCGCCGACCTTGTCGAGCATTTCAACCACGGTGACCTTGTGCTCCGGCGCCAGCGTCTCCGCCGTTTCCAGACCGGTCACGCCGCCGCCGATGACGACGACTTGATCGCCCTTCACCTCGGCTTTTCCGGCAAGCACATCCTCTGCGGTAACGGCCGTTTCAATTCCCGGGATTTCCGGCACGATGGGCCGGCCGCCTGCTGCCATGAATATCGCCTCCGCACCGCTGGCCTTCACCGCCTCCAACGTGGCGGGAGTATTCACACAGACTTCGACGCCCGCCTGCTCCAGTTGGGCTTCCATTGTGTCGATGAACTCCAGGAGCATCGTCTTGCAGGGCGGTACCGCGGCCAGCGCGACGGTGCCGCCGATGCGTTCCTTCGCCTCGAAGAGCACAACCTTGAAGCCACGCTTAGCCAGGGTCAGCGCCGCCTCAAAGCCGCCGGGGCCGCCGCCGATGACCGCCACTTTGCGGCCTTCGCCGTTCTTGACGAGCTTTTCATCGCCCCACTCAAACTCGCGGCCGAGCACCGGGTTCAGCGTGCAGCCCAGGGGCAGGCCGTCGTTGAGGATACGGAAGCATTCCATACAGCCGAGGCACTTGCGGATCAGCTTGTCCTCGCCGCGCATGGCCTTGCTAGCCCATTCGGGATCCGCCAGGTTGCCTCTGGCGATGCCGACGAAATCGGCGAAGCCCTCGTCCAGCAGCTGCTCTGCAACGGCGGGATGCTTGATGTTGCAAACCGCAATGACTGGGATGGAAACTGCCTTGCGGATGTTGGCGGCCAGATGCTTTTTCCAGCCCTCCTGGAAGTAGTTGGGCTCAATGATGGTTGCGCCGGAATCGTAGGTACCGCAGCTCACGTTGATATAGCAGACGCCCAGCTTTTCAAAATACTGTGCCTGGGCAATGGCGTCCTCTTCGGTGATGCCGTCGTCGAGATAATCGTTGCCGTTGATGCGGATGCCGATGGGGAATTTCGGGCCGCAGTAGGCGCGGATACCCAGGATGATCTCCGTAGCGAAGCGCATCCGGCCCTCGAAGCTGCCGCCGTATTTGTCTGTGCGTTTATTGGTGTGCGGGGACAGGAACTGGCTGACAAGATAGCCGTGGGCTCCGTGGATTTCCACGCCGTCGACGCCGGCCTTCTGGGCGATGACCGCGCCGATCACGAATTTTTTGACCAGTCCCTCGACCTCTTCGGTCGTGAGTGCTCTCGGCTGCTCGCCGATGACACGGCAGGTCACGTCGGACGCGGATACCGGTTGCCGTCCTCCGATCAGGCGGCTGGGCGTCTGATTTCCGGGATGGTGCAGCTGAACGAACAGCTTGGTGTCATAGGCATGGACGGCCTCGACCAGACGGTGGAGCTGGCCGGTCATATAGGGTTGGGTAACGGACAGCTGGTTCGGCGTGCCGACGCCGGTTTCGTCGTCAATGCGGGTGATTTCGGTAATGATCAGCCCTGTGCCGCCCTTAGCGCGTTCAGCATAGTACTTGATCATGCGGGGGCCGGCTTCGCCGGAATGCTCCGCCAGGGAGCAGCCCATTGCAGGCATCACGATCCTGTTTTTGAGCTCCAGATTGGCAATCCTGCCAGGCGCAAACAGCTTTTCGTATGGCATAAGTCAGTCTCCTTTTCTTTTTTTGGGGGAGATCCCTGTTATGATATTACTATGCTTTCATTGGGAAAGCAATCGTCTTTATGCCGCTTTTGGGAAAAATTTATCAAAAAGAATCATATATACGTTCTTTTCCTCATATCGACAAAAAAGAACCCGGCGCTTGCCAATGCGGCAGGCTCCGGGTTCTCTTTATCGGCTGTTTTTTAAATCATGACGATTTTTGTATCGAATTGGTGTAAAAACATCAAATCAGGCGTGTTTGGTGTACGGGTGGTGTAAGGGCATTTTTGCAATCCTTAAAATCAAATAAATCTATTAAGAAAGTGACGAAATAATATATAAAACAGGACAAATTAAAACTATTTTGTTTGTATTTATCTGTTGCCGTGGCAGACGAAAAGGATCTTGATCATGTATCGTGTCGGTTCCTTTCAGGGGTTCTGTTTCGGATATTCCTCGCGGTAGGCGGCCAGGTCGGCGTTCCATTTCTCGGTCAGGGCCGCGGAGTGCGTGCGGTCGATCTGATAGTGCTCGTCCAGGTATTCGCCGAGGAATTCGGTGGTTTTGGCCGCGCCGTACATGTTGAGATGGGCTGTATCGCGGAAATCCGTGGCATAGTCGATGCCCAGCTCGTCCACGTGCTCCATGAGGTTCAGGAATTCGATGCCGTATTCCTCCGCGTAATCACGCGCGGAGAAAACGCGGGAATACTGCTCCGGCGAGAGAATGGACGGGAGATAGAGCAGCAGCACGGGGATCTCCCGCTCCCGGCACAGGTCGAGGGTTTTTCGCAGATACTCGTCGGTATATGGGCTGAGGGGCGCCGTCCGGGTGAAGTCCGGCACCTCGGGCGGATCGAAGGGATTGACCTCGGCGGAGATCCTGGCGCCCTTGGTAAGGCTTGTGATCGGTTCGAAATCCGCCTCTGTCAGATCCCTCCATCGGTCGTGATATTGGACAAGATTCAGAAAATTCGGCAGCCGGTCCTCCGGCTCCAGCAGATCCATGATCAGCCGAACCTTGTTGGAGGAGTACCGGATGTTGTCCGTCTGCGAATGCACGAAGGACTTGTCGCCGGTTTTTGTATTGAAAATCAGCTCGCCCATATCCAGCACCAGCAGCCGGGGCGTCTGGGTTTCCAGGGCGGCGACGGTCTGATAATAGGTCTGGGGTATGACTTGGGCAGAGGAGCAGAAGACGCAGGAGGTATAGCCGTGGTTTTCATACAGCTCCATCGGATAGATGCCGCACATCATGTGGCTGGAGCCGACAAATACGATATCCAGAGAATTGTCCGGCTCATCATAGTAAGGGCGGATGAGCTCGGCGTTCGTCTTGTCGCGGAAAACGCCGGTGCACCAGGCAAAGAGCGCGGCGGCCAGAGCCAGGAAGACCAGTGCGCCGAAAAGCCGGGCGAGGATCGGACGATTTTTCTTTTCCATATCGTCGTCCCTTTAAAATCCGAAGTAGATGAACGACGCCGCGTCGTAGCCGGGGCCATAGACGCCGTAGATCAGCACGGCGAACAGGCCGGCCAGCCAGATCAGCCAGCGCAGCCACAGGCCCTGGGCGCGCAGATGATCGCGGATCACCAGCTTTTTGCTGCGGCAGATGTCGACAAAAATCAGGATCGCAAGACCAAGGAAGGCCACGTTCCAGTCCTTTGCAGACAAGCCGAGGGCGGTGAGATCCAGCGTCAGGAGTTTGGATGCGCCGGCGTCGGTAAACATTTGCGTCAGGATGTCCCGGGCGTGGTGCAGGGAGTCGGCACGGAAGAATACATAGCCCACGCAGACGGTAAAGAAGGTTTTCAGAATCTGTGCCAGCCGGTAGCTGGGCCGATCCCGATCCAGACCGGTTTTGGAAACGATCCTGTCAAACAGGGGAGAGAGCAGGGTGGACAGGGAGATCAGCAGGCCGTAATACAGGCCCCAGGCAATATAGGTCGTCTTGGCGCCGTGCCACAGGCCCGTCAGTCCCCACACCGCGAACAGGGCGAAGACCGTCATCAGGCGGTCCGCAGCCTTGGCGGTGGGACGGCCCTTGGTGCGCCTGCGGATGGAGGAAAACCATCCGCTGCGCATGATGGGATAATAGACATAGTCCCGGAACCAGCTTCCCAGGGTGATGTGCCACCGGCGCCAGAATTCCGGCACCGAGGAAGAAAGGTACGGGGAGTCAAAGTTCTCTGCAATGGGGATGCCCAGCACCTCCGCCGCGCCGCAGGCGATGTCCATATAACCCTGAAAATCGGCGTAGATCTGGAAGGCGTAAAGGATCACGACGATCCAGAGCTGGGCGCCGTTGTAGTCCGCGCTGTTGCCGAAGACGGCGCTGACCACGGTGTTCAGCCGGTCGGCGATCACAAGCTTTTCAAAAAAGCCCCACAGCATCCGCTGGGCGCCGCGGGTCATCCGATCATAGCTGAAGCTGTTTCCGGCGTACAGGCGCGGCGCCAGGTCGTTGTAGCGGTTGATGGGCCCCTGCAGTACGCAGGGAAAGAAGCTCAGGAACAAAAGGAGCTTCAGAGGGTTGCGCTGGGCCTCGCACACGCCGCGGTATACGTCCGTCAGATAGCCGATGCTCTGGAAGGTATAGAAGGAGATGCCCAGGGGCAGGGCAAAGGACAGATGCAGGGGCGTGAGGGCGACGCCGAATTTTCCCAGAAAGACGCTCAGCAGGTTGCTGCCGAAATTCAGATATTTGATCACCGCCAGGATGCCCAGATTGACGCACACGCACAGCGCAAGAACAGCCCGGTTCTTGCGCTGCGTTTTTTGTTTGGCGAGCTTTCTGGCGTCCTTGTCCGGCTTGGTTTCTTTCAGCCAGCGATCCGTTTTTTCGGTTTGCCGCGCGATCAGCACGCCGGCGAGATAGATGCTGGCTGCGGTAAACAGCAGATAGAATACATACCGGAAACCTGCGCAGATGTAAAAATACATGCTGCACGCCAGCAGCGCCATCCACCGGAAGCGCGCCGGCAGCAGAAAATAGAGCGCCGCGGTGACGGCAAAGAAAGCCAGAAAGGCGAAGGATGTGAAAATCATACGTTCTCTTCGATCAGATCGACCATCTCACCCACATTTTTCATGCCGATGACGTCCTTCATGGAGAAGCGCATGTCGAACCGGTTCTCCACCTCGGAGATCATCGTGATGTGCATGAGCGAATCCCAACCGTCCACATCCTGCGCGGTGGTCTCATCGGTCAGGGTCGGGACGCCTTCCCCAAACAGCCCTTCAAAGATTTCCTGCAGGGCGCTGAAGATTTCTTCTCTTTCCATTGTCAGTCCTCCATTTTGATCCGGGTCTTGTTTTCGCGGAAGCTGCGGGTGTCGCAGACAAATTGTCCGTCGCCCAGGGCGGTGAAGCCCAGGGTCTCATAAATATCCTTGACCATGGCGTTCTTCGCCGTGGGCAGATATTCGGCGCGAATGGTCGTGAAACCCTGTTCGGCAGCGGTTTTAACCAGGGTGTTGATGATAAATTCCTCCATACCCCGTTTAAGCACCCGGCAGCTCATGAGCCAGGTATCCACGAACAGGGTCCGGTCGTCCTGCTTCCTGCCAATGACGACGCTGATGAGGCCGTAGTCGCCGAATTTGTCCTTCAGCGTAAAGTAAAGGGTCAGGGCGTCGGGGTCCTCGGCCGCCGCGCGGATCTCGTCCTCGGTGTAGCGCACCGTGCGCAGGTTGAACTGATTGGAGCGCTGGGTGAGCTGGGCGATGCGCGGATAGTGGAAGGAATCGAAGGGCTTGGCCTGGGCGGTCATGTCCAGGCTTTGCAGATAATCGTCGAAGGAACCCGCCTGGCGCTGGGCCTGGACGCGGCCCACCTCCTGCTGATACTGGGCGGTGCGCGACGCGTCCGCCTCGGAGTAGGAGGCGGTCTCGAACAGATTCTGTTCCCGGAGATATTTCACGTATTCCGCCGGATCGTCGGGCAGCTCCGGCACCGTGATCCCCGGCACCAGGGAGCGCACCAGCTCCCGCTCGAAGGGGTTGTCGTCAATGAATACGAAGCTGTCCATGCCCAGGTTCAGGGTGTCGCGGATCATGCGGATATTGCCGGCCTTGTCCTCCCAGTTTGCCACAAAGATGGAGAAATCCTCCATCCGCAGCACCATCTCCGGGTGCTTCTCAAAGGGCTCCCTGGCGGTGGACTCGGTATTTTTCGAGCAGACAGCCAGCAGCACGCCGCGCTTTTTCAGCTCCTTGAGCCAGGCCTGGAACTCCGTGAAGGCGTGGCCCAGGCCAAG
This sequence comes from Oscillospiraceae bacterium, assembly GCA_015068455.1. Taxonomy (GTDB): domain Bacteria; phylum Bacillota; class Clostridia; order Oscillospirales; family Oscillospiraceae; genus SVMC01. The sequence goes on from SVKO01000003.1 coordinate 251,170, forward strand.
CTCGCCGATCTGGATGCCCGCCAGGCCGTCGTCGCCGATGACGCCGCCCCAGAGGGTGTTGTCCAGATCCAGCACGGCGACTTTCTTGATCTCGCCGCGGACGGCATGGATGACGTCCAGCACCTCTTTGGCCACCAGGGGCAGACAGTTGGTGTGGATCGGCAGCTTGCCGACATAATAGATCTTGCTGTTGAAGAACTGATCCCTGCCCACGCGGCTCTGCAGCGCGCACAGGTCGATCAGAAACACGCCGGGATGGGCCATGGCCAGATCGCACAGCCGGAGATTCAGCAGCCGGAGCTGATAGAGGAAGGAGCTGCGCACCTTGAGGGCGAAATTGCCGAACACGCGATCGTCCAGCTCGGGATAGTTGCACTGCAGCAGCTTTGCCCCGGGCAGGCGGTCATGGAAGGCGTTCCAGTAGAGCTCGATCTCCGCCAGCTTTTGCTCGGCGAATTGCTCCCGCTGCTCGCAGGCGCAGTAGTCCGCCCATAGGCGTTCCACACTGAATACCAGCAATAAAAAAGCGGGGTCGAAGCCGTAAAGCTCAGAGTCCGGATCCGTCAGCTGGGCGCGGACCTGGTCATAGTCGGCGTCGAAAACCTGCATTGGGAAGTCTGTATAAACGCCGTAGCCCCGCAGGGCGGCGGCAATGTGCTGGGTTGCGCAGTCTCCGGCAACTGCGAGACGAACGCCGCCCTCCACGGGGGTGCGGGCGAGCTGATTCAGCTTGGCAAAGCCGGGCAAAGCGCCGGACCGATCCATAGACGATCACCTGCTTTTCAGAGATTTTTTATGCTCGGACGGGGACGCCGCCCCATCCGGGCATATTCTATCATAGTGGAAGTAAAAATGCAATGGGCGCAAGTGCCTGGCCGCTTCCGCTCACAGCCGATATTCCATGAAGATGGTTTCGGGGATCAGACAGTCGTAATAGGCGGGGATTTCATAAAAGCCGATGCGGCGATAGAGCTCCAGGGCGGTCTTGAGCGGGGGAAGCGTATCCAGCCGCACGTATTGGTAGCCCTCCTGCTTCGCGTCGGACAGGATCCGGCGGGTCAGATACTCGCCGCGCTTTTTGCCCCGGTATTCCGGGCGGATATACAGCCGCTTGAGCTCGGCGCAGGTCTCGTCCAGGGGCTTCATGCCCACGCAGCCGGCCAGCTCGCCGTTCAGATAGAGCAGATAGAACCTGCCCCGGGGCGGGCCGTATTTATCCTCCAGATGGGCGATCTCGTCGTCGTAGTTCTGCTGATCGAGGGATTTGCCGAAGCTCGGATCTGCTGCGAGCAGCATTTGTTCGTATTCCTGATAGAGGGGCCGGAGCTCCTCCGGGCGGTCAAAAGCGCTCACCAGTTCCCAGACAGTCATCTGCGTCGCCTCCCCATATGTTTTATAGCTCCAGTATAGCCCGAACCGTTCGGGAAAGCAAGGAAAACAAAACAACACCCGGACCTGCGTCCGGGTGTTGTTGATATCGGATTTACTGATCCACCGTGGGCTCCAGGACGGAGTCGTCGTTGAAGACCCAGTCCTGCACGTTGATGATGTCGTACTTGTCCTTGGTATTGCGGATGACGATCTTGCTCAGGCCGGCATTGATAATGAGCCTCCGGCACTGGGGGCAGGGAGCTACGTGGTCCAGGTATTCGCCGGTGCGGGCGTTGCGGCCCACAAGATAGATCGTGCCGCCGATGCACTCGCTGCGGGAGGCGGAGATGATGGCGTTGGCCTCGGCGTGGACGCTGCGGCAGAGCTCATAGCGCTCGCCCTGGGGGATGTTCATCTTTTCGCGGATGCAGTAGCCCAGGTCGATGCAGTTGCTGCGGCCGCGGGGAGCGCCGTTGTAGCCGGTGGAGACGATCTCGTCGTTGCGGACGATCAGCGCCCCGTACTGGGAGCACAGGCAGGTGGAGCGTTCCAGCACGGTCTGAGCGATGTCCAGATAATAGTTTTCCTTATCGATACGGCTCATCTGTGATCCCTCCGTCATCGTTTCTGGCTCTATTATACAACCTTTTTTTGTTAATGCAAGAGGAAAATGGAAAAACACGCCTCTGAAACGCGAAAAAAGCGCGTTTTTTCGGGATCTTGCTCCTCTGGACCGGTCAAAACCCGCCATTTTTCGACTTGCCTGCTCCCCACGGTGGAAAACCGGGCGGCGGAATATGCATTTTCGGGTGAATTTTTTTGACAAATGGATCGCATTGTCCCTATAAAAGCTGCTCCTCGGCGCGGAAGCTGGCGGGCAGTAAACGGGAGAGCCGCAGCATGCGGTACGTCCCGTTTCCGCCGCTCATGTAGACCGGAAAGTCATCGGCGCAGAACTCCCGCAGCACCTGGCGGCACACGCCGCAGGGCGGGCACTCGCGCTCCACGGGGCTTCCCGCGGGGCCGCCGGCCACCGCCAGGGCGGCAAAATCCCGGCGGCCTTCACTGACGGCCTTGAAGATCGCGGTGCGCTCGGCGCAGACCGAGGGGCCGAAGGCGGCGTTCTCAATATTGCAGCCGGTGAACACCGTGCCGTCGGCGCACAGCAGGGCCGCGCCCACGGCGAAGCGGGAATAGGGGCAGTAGGATCGCTCCCGGGCCTGTTCGGCCAGGGCGACGAGCTCCTTCGGTTTGATCATGTCAGGTCTCCTTTTTCAAAAGGCGGGGCGCAAAGCTCTGCCCGTCGCAGGGGAAATCGATCCCCAGCAGCCCGGCAACCGTGGCGGCCAGGTCGGCAAAACAGGCCCGGGTGCCGAGATTGCCGGTGCGCAGGTCCTTGCCGTAAACCAGCAGAGGCACGTATTCCCGGGTATGGTCGGTGGTGGCGGTGTAGGACGGATCGCAGCCGTGGTCGGCGGTGAGGATCAGCGCGTCCCCGGGACCCAGCTTCGGCAGGAAGCTGCCCAGCCAGCGGTCGAATTCCGTCAGGGCGCGGGCGTAGCCGGGAATGTCCCGGCGGTGGCCGTAGAGCATGTCGAAATCCACCAGATTCACGAAGCACAGGCCGCGGAAGTCTTTTTCGCAGTATTCGTCGGTTTTCTCCATGCCTTCGGCGTTGGAATGGGTGAGAACGTACTCCGTAAGCCCCCGCCCGGCGAAGATATCGCGGATCTTGCCCACGCCGATGGAATCGAGCCCGGCGGCCTTGACCGCGTCGGGCAGAGTGGGGCGGGGCGGCTCCAGGGAGAAGTCCCGGCGGTTGGCGGTGCGGGTATAATTGCCGTTGCCCGAGCCGACGAAGGGGCGGGCGATCACCCGGCCCACGCCGTGGGGGCCCCGGAGAATTTCCCGGGCGATGCGGCAGTATTCATACAGCTGCTCCGGCGGGACCACGTCCTCGTGGGCGGCGATCTGGAAAACGGAATCGGCGGAGGTATAGACGATCAGATCCCCGGTGGCCACATGTTCGTCGCCGAAGACGTTGATGACCTCGGTGCCGGACCAGGGGGCGTTGGCCAGCACGCCCCGGCCGGTTTTTTCCCGGAAGGGCGCGAGGATCTCTTCCGGGAAGCCCTGGGGATAGAGGGGGAAGGGCTGCGGCGAGACGAGCCCCGCCAGTTCCCAGTGGCCGGTGGTGGTATCCTTGCCGCGGGAGGCCTCCGCCATGCGCCCGTAGGCGGCAGCGGCCCGGCGGGGCTTTGGCAGGCAGTTCACGCCGTCGATCCGGCCCAGACCCAGGCTGATGAGATTGGGGATATGGAGCTCCGGCGAGCCGGCGCAGGCCCGCAGGGTGCTGGCGCCGGCGTCTCCGAAGGCGTCGGCGTCCGGCAGGGCGCCCACGCCGAAGGAGTCTAATACAATCAAAAAAATACGCTTCATAATGACCTCGAAAAGAATTCTCAGCCTGCCCGGCGGCGCCGGGCAGGCCTTTGCGTTCAGCCCTTCCAGAGAGAGTGGAGGTTGCAGTAGGCGAATACGGCCTCGACCTTCTCGCCCTCACACAGGGCGAAGCAGGCCTTCGGGGGATCGCCTGGCTTCAGGATCTTGCGCTGGTTGCCGGCGCTGGTCTGCAGGGAGATCCATTCGATGTAGTGTGCCTCCGACATGGGATGCTCCACTGCGCCGACGGTAACAGTGACGATATTGTTTTCGACGGAATAGACGGGCACATGCTTTTCATAGGCGCCGTCGCTGGTGCCGGGGACGATCCTGGTCATGGGCTTGCCGCAGCACATGACAGGGACGCCGGAATCGCGCACCTTGGCAATGATGTTGCCGCAGATCTCGCAGATATAAAACATTTGTTCCATAAACGGACCTCCTTTGGTTGTTTTCGGCAGCTCTGACTGCCGCCTTCATTATACCGCAAAAAAACCGCCGGGACAACACCCGGCAAGAAAAATAGTTTTGTCGTTTTTTGCCGGGGAAGGCCGGAAAAATCGTTTACAATCTGCCGAAAATATGATACTCTTAAAAGGTAGTGGCCGGACGCGGAACGCGTCCGAAGAGAGAAAGGACGGATCTGTTTGGACAACGAAAACATCCAGTATGCGATCCAAATGAAACATATCACCAAGCGCTTCGGCAGCGTCCTGGCCAATGACGATGTGGACCTGGAGCTGCGCCGGGGCGAGATCCTGTCGCTGCTGGGCGAAAACGGCAGCGGTAAGACCACCCTCATGAATATGCTCGGCGGCATCTACTACCCCGACGAGGGTCAGATTTTCATCAACGGCGAGGAGGTCACCATCGCCTCGCCCAAGGACGCCTTCCGCTGCGGCATCGGCATGATCCATCAGCACTTCAAGCTGATCGACGTGTTCACCGCCGCGGAGAACATCGTCCTTGGCCTGGAGGGCGAGAAGGGCAAGCTCAACAAGGAGGCCATCCATAAGGTCATCCGCGATATCTCCGACCGTTACGGCTTCGAGATCGACCCGGATCAGAAGGTCTATAATATGTCCGTTTCCCAGAAGCAGACCGTGGAGATCGTCAAGGTGCTCTACCGCGGGGCGGATATCCTGATCCTGGACGAGCCCACCGCCGTGCTCACCCCCCAGGAGACGGAGAAGCTCTTCGCCGTCATGCGCAATATGAAGGCCGACGGCAAGGCGATCATCATCATCACCCACAAGCTGCACGAGGTGCTCAGCGTGTCCGACCGCGTGGCCGTGCTGCGCAAGGGCAAGTACGTCGGCAGCGTGGACACCAGGGACGCCACCCGCCAGAGCCTGTCTGACATGATGGTGGGCCGGGCGGTGTCGCTGAACATCGACTGCCCCAAGTATGACAACCCCGTGGACCGGCTGATCGTCGATCACCTGTCCGTCCGGAGCAAGGACGGCGTCCTGCGCCTCGACGACGTGAGCTTCACCGCCCGCGACGGCGAGATCCTGGGCATCGCCGGCATCGCCGGCTCCGGCCAGAAGGAGCTGCTGGAGGCCATCTCCGGCATGCAGACCCTGGAGGAGGGCAGCTCCATCACCTATATCGATCCCAAGACCGGGGAACGGGAGGCCCTCGACCGCCTTGACCCCCTGGACATCATCAACCTGGGCGTCCGCATGGCCTTCGTGCCGGAGGACCGCTTCGGCATGGGCCTGGTGGGCGGCATGAATATTGTGGAAAACGTCAAGCTGCGCAGCTTCCGCCGGGGCAGGAGCATCTTCACCGATCAGCGCTTCCCCCAGAAGCAGGCCACACAGATCGTGGACGAGCTGCAGGTCGTCACCCCGGACCTCAACCGCACCCCCCTGCGGCGCCTGTCCGGCGGCAACGTGCAGAAGGTGCTGGTGGGCCGCGAGATCGCCGGCACCCCCCGGGTGATGATGACGGCCTACGCCGTGCGCGGCCTGGACATCAACACGTCGCTGACGATTTACAAGCTGCTGACCGAGCAGAAGATGAACGGCGTCGCCGTCATCTATGTGGGCGAGGACCTGGACGTCCTTCTGGAGCTGTGCGACCGGATCATGGTGCTGTGCGGCGGCAAGGTGTCCGGCATCGTGGATCCCCGCCAGGTCACCAAGGAGCAGGTGGGTCTGATGATGACCCAATTGGGAGGTGAGAGCGATGCACAGTGAGCACAGAGAACCCCTGATCCGCATCTCCAAGCGCCAGGGCATGCCCTTCTGGCGGGCCCTGGGCATCCGGCTCATCGCCGTGGCCCTGGCCCTGGTGGTGGCGGCGGTGGTCATCTTCGCCATCGTCCATATGAATCCCATCCGGGTCTATCTGTCCATGATCTCCGGCAACTTCGGCACCAAAAAGCGCATCTGGTACATGCTGCGCGATACGGCGGTGCTGGCCTGCATCGCCATCGGCCTGGCCCCCGCCTTTAAGATGCGGTTCTGGAACATCGGCGCCGAGGGCCAGATGCTGGTCGGCGGCATCGCCACCGCCTTTTTCATGATCAACTTCGCCGGAAAAATGCCCACGCCCCTGCTGTTCGTGTGCATGCTCCTCAGCGCGCTGGCCTTCGGCGCCATCTGGGGCTGGATCCCCGGCTTCTTCAAGGCCAAACTCAACGCCAACGAGACCCTCTTCACCCTGATGCTCAACTACATCGCCATCCAGCTCACCGCCTACTGCGTGTCCAAGTGGGAGAATCCCTTCGGCTCCAACACCGTGGGCACCATCAACTCCCAGACCAAGATCGGCTGGATCGGCAACATGTTCTCCAAGGGCAACAACGGCGACTTCGGATGGACGGTGGTGATCGTCCTGGCCCTGGCGGTGCTCATGTACTGCTACCTCAGCTACACCAAGCACGGCTATGAGATCGCCGTGGTGGGCGACTCCAGGAACACCGCCCGCTACGCCGGCATCCGCGTCAACCGCATCTATATGCGCACCATGGCCCTGTCCGGCGCCATCTGCGGCTTCGCGGGCTTCCTGGCGGTGTCTGCGGTTTCGCGCACCATCTCCACCAGCACCGCCGGCGGCCGCGGCTTCACCGCCATCATCGTGGCATGGCTGGCGAAGATGAATCCCTTTATCATGATCCTGATCTCCGCTCTTCTGACCTTCCTGGACAAGGGCGCGGTGCAGATCGCCACGGACTACGGCCTGAACGAATACGCTTCGCAGATCGTCACGGGCATCATGCTGTTCTTCATTCTGGGCAGCGAATTCTTCATCAACTATCAGCTCCGCTTCCGCGGCAAGCATGAAAAGGCGGAGAAAGGAGGCGCGGCAGCATGAGCTTTCTGATGTCACTTCCCACCCTGCTGCATTCCGCCGTCATCTTCGGCACCGTCATCCTGTTCGGCGCCATGGGCGAGATCCTGACGGAAAAGGGCGGCAACCTCAACCTGGGCGTGCCGGGCATCATGTATCTCGGCGGCATCGCCGGCCTGTGCGCCACCTTCGCCTATGAGAACGTCTACTGCGTCCGGGCCGGGGTGAGCCCGAATATTGCCGTATGCGTGATCCTGTGCCTGCTGGCCACCTTCCTGGCGGCGGCGCTGGGCGGCCTGATCTACGCGTTTCTGACCATCACCCTGCGCACGAATCAGAACGTCACCGGTCTGACCCTGACGATCTTCGGCTCCGGCATCGGCAACTTCTTCGGCGGCAGCCTCAACAAGCTGGCCGGCGGCGTGGGCCAGGTCTCCGTCGCGGCCACCTCCGAGGCCTTCCGTGCCTACCCCCAGGGCCTGGTCAACGCCCTGGACCGGGTCACCGGCAGCCTGGGCCTGGGGACCCTGCTGTTCTCCTACGGCTTCCTCACCTATGTGGCCCTGGCCCTGGCCATTGTGCTGTGGTACTTCCTGGGCAAGACCCGTTCCGGTCTGAGTCTGCGGGCAGTGGGCGAGAACCCCGCCACCGCTGACGCCGCGGGCATCAACGTCACCAAGTACAAGTATCTGGCCACCTGCCTGGGCGCCGGCATCACCGGCATGGGCGGCACCTACTATGTGATGAACTACATCCGCGGCACCTGGGAGAACCAGGGCACCATCGAGGCCCTGGGCTGGCTGGCCGTGGCGCTGGTCATCTTCGCCACATGGAAGCCCCTGCGCTCCATCTGGGGCTCGTACCTGTTCGGCATGCTCTACTGGGCTTACTTCTATATCCCGAACCTGACCCGCAGCTCCAAGGAGCTGTTCAAGATGCTGCCTTATGTGGTCACGCTGATCGTGCTGCTGGTGGTGTCTCTCCGCCGCAAGAAGGAGGACCAGCCCCCCGCCTCCCTTGGCCTGCCCTATTTCCGGGAAGAACGATAGCTTATCCGGCGCGCTGCATTTGCAGCGCGCCGTTTCTTTGCCCTGTCAATGTTCAAAGAAAAGATACATTTGCCCGTGCGGCAGGGCTTGATTCCCACAGGGGAAGGGTGTATGATGAGCGTAGAGAATGAACGTATGTTTACAGAGCATCTGAGAAAGGAAGGCGGTCATGAAACGAAAAAAGACCTACCGGATCGTCAATATCCTCGCGGCGTTGGCGCTGCTGTGCGTCGTGATTGCCGTCGTGCTGCTCCTGTGTGCCTGCGGCGCCGGGGAAAAGCCGCAGACCGCGCCGGAGAACGAACTGTCCCAGGCAGTGCCGGAGGACGAAATGTCCCAGGCAGCGCCGGAGCGGCTGGCAGGCCCGCTGCTCACCATTCACTGCGCAGACCGGGACTTTGACGCCTATGAGTCGTTCCTCTGGTCGACGCAATGGCAGGACGACGGCAGCGGAATCTCCGCGGACGGCCTGGATCCGGAGAGTGTGATCCGGGAGGATGCCCAAAAGATCCCCGTTGTGCGCTATGACGAGCATCTCTTCTTTACATGCCGCGAGGATGCCGAGGTCCTGGAAAAAGGCCTGCAGATTTACGCCGATCCTTCGATGCAGAGGATCTCACAATTTGCCGATTTGAGCGGAGACTGGCTTTCGGAGCTGAAGCGCCTGGGGCCCGGGAAATACTGGTGCTGCCAGAAGATGCGGCTGCAGGGGAAATATGTCCCCGCGGCGGAGGAATATGATTCATCGTGCTATGCCTGCCTTTTCTGCCTGGAGATCCCGGCCGAAGAGGGGGAGGACGTCCCGGAGGAATTTCAGGAATTGTTCGGCGACTTCCCGAGCGTGCCGGCGGACGTCCTGTGCGCCGAGCCGATCGTGGTGACGGATCAGGAAATGCGGCTGTACAACAAGCGCCTGTGGGACGATTTCTATGCCAAGGCGCAGGCCGGGCAGCCGGCGGACGTCATGGCGGCGTATTATTTTGCGGGGGAGGAATACGCAGACAAACCGGTATTTGTTTCTCTCCAGTATGACGGCTCGAAGTTCCGGACGATCCAGGATTTCAGCCGGACAGGTTTTGGAGACCTGTCCTATTACAGCAACGTCTTTTCCTATATGTTGGAATTCGACACCGGCAAGGAGAAGATCCTGATGCTGAGCGACGATCCCAACTTTGATTATGATGCCTACAGGGCGGAGATAAACGCTGTGCCGGAGGATCCTGACGCTCTTACGGAATTGCCGGAGTATCATGGGGCGATAATTCTGCTTTGGGAAGAGGTCATGTCCGAGTAAGCTCCAAAGCCTTCCTTTACGCAGGGGAGCCTTCCTCGCAGTCATCGCCTGATTGACGTAATCAGCTCTTTTTCACAGGAAGCCAAGAGGCATTACAAACAAAACAGAGGACGTTTTTTTAAAGAAGCGTCCTCTGATTTTTTTGCCCATTTCCGTTTCGACGGAAGTTTTTTTTACCATGGCCTATACTGAGCCCGGAAGGGAGGAAACATATTGAATCTGACGAGCTTTTTACAGGAAAAGCAGCTCACCATCTGCCTGACGGGGGAGATCGACCACCACAGCGCCCGGGAGATCATGCAGGCTCTGGAGCGGAAGGTGGAGCTGTATCTGCCGGCCCGGTGCGTGCTGGATTTCGGCGAGGTCGCCTTCATGGATTCCAGCGGCATCGCCATCGTGCTGTTCGCCCTGCGCAGGATGCGGGAGCTGGACGGGGTGCTGGAACTGCTATCCATCCCGCCGCAGCCCTACAAGGTCATGAAGGCGTCGGGACTGGACCGGCTGATCGAACTGAAAAGGAGGGAACTGCATGAAGTACGATAATCAGATCACGCTGGAATTCCCCAGCCTCTCGCGCAACGAGGCCTTTGCCCGGGGCGTTGCGGCGGTGTACTGCGCTCAGCTCGACCCCACCCTGGACGAGCTGGGGGACGTCAAGACCGCGGTAAGCGAGGCGGTGACCAACTGCATCGTCCACGCCTACCCGGACAGCGTCGGGACGGTCATCATGCGCCTGCGCATCCTGGAGGGCGGCATTCTGGAGATCATGGTCCGGGACCGGGGCGTGGGCATCGCCGACGTCGAGCAGGCGAGAGCGCCCATGTTCACCACCGGCGGGGCCGGGCGCAGCGGCATGGGCTTCACCATCATGGAGAGCTTCATGACCCATCTGCGGGTGGTCTCCACTCCGGGCAGGGGCACCACGGTGTACCTGCGCCGGAAGATCGTGCGCCGGGGCGGCGCGTGACGGAGCTGATCCGGCGGGCCCAGGCGGGGGACCGTGACGCCTCCGAGCGGCTGATTTTGGAGAACACGGGCCTGGTCTGGGCGGTGGCGAAGCGGTTCTTCGGCCGGGGCGTGGACCCGGACGACCTGTACCAGCTGGGCTGCGTGGGCTTTTTAAAGGCGGTGCAGGGATTTGATTCGGCCTACGGCACACAGTTTTCTACCTATGCCGTGCCCAAGATCGCCGGGGAGATCCGCCGGTTTCTGCGCGACGACGGCACCGTGAAGGTCAGCCGGGGACTCAAGGAGCGGGCGAACGCCATCCGCACCGCCAGGCAAAATCTGACGCTGACCCTGGGCCGGGAGCCGACCCTCTCCGAGCTGGCCGCCGAGACGGGACTCGCGCCGGAGGAGATCGCCTGCGCCGAGGGAGCCACCGGCAGCGCCCAGTCCTTCCAGACCGGGGAGGAGGGCTTCTCTCTGGAGCAGGTGCTCACCGCGGGCAATCCCGAGGAGGACATGATCGAGCACATCGCCCTGGCGCAGGCCCTGGAGCAGCTTGGGCGGCGGGACCGGCTGGTGATCGAGCTGCGCTATTTCCACGGCCTGACCCAGGAGCGCATCGCCGGGATCATCGGCGTCAGCCAGGTGCAGGTGTCGCGCATCGAGAAGAAGGCCCTGGGGCTGCTGCGGCAGTATTTTTAGCAATTTGACCTATCGACAAACACGCGGGCTTCGGTTAAAATGAAGAAAAGATTTTTCGACAGGAGCCCCCTATGACAAACGAATGGAATGAACGATACTTAACTGCGCGAAAAAAGCTGATCGCCGGACGGTTTTCAAATCTCAACGACCGGCAGCGGGAGGCGGTGCTGACCACCGAGGGCCCGCTGCTGCTTCTGGCGGGCGCCGGCAGCGGCAAGACCACGGTGCTCATCCACCGCATCGCCAATCTTCTGTGGTTCGGCGCCGCCTCCGACAGCGACGCCATCCCCGACTGGGTCTGCGAGCAGGATGTGGAATACCTGGAGGACTGCGCCGCGAAGGGGGAGCTGAATCCCAGGGTGCTGGATATCTGCCGGGTGGACGCCCCCGCCCCCTGGAACGTCATCGCCATCACCTTCACCAACAAGGCCGCCGGCGAGCTCAAGAGCCGCCTGGAGGCCATGCTGGGGGCGGAAGCCAACGACGTGTGGGCCATGACCTTCCATTCCGCCTGCTGCCGCATCCTGCGGCGCGACGCGGAGAAGCTGGGCTACACCGGCCGGTTTACGATCTACGATACCGCCGATTCCGAGCGGGTGATGAAGGACGTCATCCATGACATGGGCCTGGACGACAAGTCCTTCCCCGCCAAGACCGTGCTCAATCAGATCTCCAAAGCCAAGGATCAGCTCCTGCTGCCCGATGGCTATGCCGAAATGGCGAAGGCGGCGGGGGACTTCCGCCTCGAGCGCATCGCCCAGGCCTATGCCGAGTATCAGAATCGTCTGGTCGAGGCCAACGCCATGGACTTCGACGACCTGATTTTGCAGACGGTGCGCCTTCTGCAGGGCGACGAGCAGGTGCGCGCATTTTATCAGCGCAAGTTCCGCTATGTGCTCATCGACGAGTATCAGGATACCAACAATCTGCAGTATTTACTGGCCTCCCTGTTGGCGGGGCGCTATGAGAACATCTGCGTGGTGGGCGACGACGACCAGAGCATCTATCGCTTCCGCGGCGCGACGATCGAGAATATCCTCTCCTTTGAGGAGCAGTACAAGGGCGCCAAGGTCATCCGGCTGGAGCAGAACTACCGCTCCACCAAAACGATCCTCACGGCGGCCAACGGCGTGATCGCCAACAACAAGGGCCGCAAGGGCAAAAAGCTCTGGACGCAGAACGCCGCCGGCAGCCCCATCACCGTCTATGAGGCCGCCAATCAGGACGACGAGGCCGCCTTTGTGGCCCGGTCCATCCGGGACAGGGGGCGCGTCAGGGACTGCGCCATCCTCTACCGCAACAACGCCCAGTCCAACGCCCTGGAGCAGGCCTTCAAGCGGATGCAGGTGCCCTACCGCATCATCGGCGGCACCCGCTTCTTCGACCGCGCCGAGATCAAGGATATGCTGGCCTATCTCTGGGTCATCCAGAATCCCGCGGACGACCTGCGCCTGCGCCGGATCATCAACATGCCCGCCCGGGGCATCGGCGCCAAGACCCTGGAAATCGCCCAGCGCGTGAGCGAGGCGTCGGATATCCCCCTTTATCAGGTGCTGCGCGGGGCCCGCAATTATCCCGCTCTGGAAAAAGCCCGGGCCAAGCTCCAGGCATTTACGGACATGATCGAGCTGTGCGCCTCCCTTTTGGCCCAGATGCCCCTGCCGGATTTCTATGACGAGCTGCTGATCCGCACCGGCTATACCGCCATGCTTCAGGCCAAAAACACCCCCGAGGACCGGGTGCGCCTGGAAAACGTGCAGGAGCTGCGCTCGTCCATCGTCAGCTATTGCGACAACGCTCCGGAGCCCAGTCTCGGCGGCTTCCTGGAGGAGATCGCCCTGTACACCGACATCGAGCAGTACGATCCCGACGCCGACGCCGCGGTGATGATGACCATGCATTCGGCCAAGGGCATGGAGTTTCCCCATGTATTCCTGGTGGGTATGGAGGAGGGGCTGTTCCCCGGCATGCGCGCCATCGGCGACAACGCGGAGATCGAGGAGGAGCGGCGGCTGTGCTACGTGGCTTTCACCCGGGCCAAGCAGTCCCTCACCATCAGCCACGCCCGGCAGCGCATGCTCTACGGCCACACCACCGCCAACCGGCCCAGCCGGTTCATTGAGGAAATACCGCCGGAGTGCCCCGTGGAGCGGGAGTACGCCCCGGAGGCTGCCGAAGCTGCGGGCAGCTTCTATACCTACCGCCCAGCCCGTCCCGCCCGCCCGGCGGCGCCCGCCTATACCCGGCCCCAGAGCGCGCCCAAGGCGGCGGCGGAATTCCGGCAGGGCGATATGGTGCACCACGACGCATTCGGCAGGGGCATGGTGCTCTCCGTCCTGCCCACGGGCAACGACGCCCTGCTGGAGATCGCCTTCGATCAGCAGGGCACCAAGCGCCTCATGGCAAATTACGCCGCCGCGCACATGAAAAAGCTGTAAGCGGCATAGGCTCCCCTGAGGGGGCGATGCCGATGAAGCGCAGAAGACGGCGAAGGATCTGGCTGGCGCTGCCGCTGCTTGTCCTGGCCGCGCTGGTCCTGGCCTGGCGCTCGCTGCTGCCTGCCATCGAGGATCTGGCTGCGGCCGAAGCGACGGACGAGGCCTCCGACCTGATCGCCGAGGCCATCACCGCCCAGATGGAGCTGGAGGATATTTCCTACGACGATCTGATCGTGCTGGAGCGCGACGCCGGGGGCCGGATCCTGGCGCTGCGCACCGATATGAATCAGCTGGGCCGTCTGCGAAACGAGACCCTGGCCATCATCAACGAGCGCATCCTCGACGAGGGTGAGACGGAGCTGGGCGTTCCCCTGGGGAGCATCCTGCTGCCGGCGCTGTTTTCCGGCAAGGGCCCGCGGCTGCCGGTGCGGGTGCTGACAGTCAGCAATTCCGACGCCGAGTTTCACTCGAGCTTTCAGGCGGCGGGCATCAATCAGACCATGCACCGCATCACCATGGAGGTGGCGATGAACGTCACCCTGCTCACGCCCGCCGGAACGCAGACGCTGCGGGTGGACTCGGGCGTGGTGGTGGCGGAGACGATACTGATCGGTCAGGTGCCGAGCACCGTGATTCAGACAGAAGGGAAGGAAGACTGACATGGATCCAAGAGAGGAGATCCGCGCCTTGACCGCGCGGCTTGAGGAGGCCAACCACCGCTATTACGTGCTGGACGACCCCGCCATGCCCGACTATGAATACGACCGGCTCCTGCGCCGGCTGGAGGAGCTGGAGGCCCAATGGCCGGAATACGCCAGCCCCAATTCCCCCACGAAGCGCGTGGGCGGCGAGGCCCTGAGCCAGTTTGAAAAGTATACCCATCCCGTGCCCCTCAAGAGCCTGCAGGACGTCTTCTCCTTTGAAGAGCTGCGGGAGTTTGACGCCCGTGTGCGGGAGTCCACCGCGCCGGAATACACCGTCGAGCCCAAGGTGGACGGTCTTTCCGTGGCCCTGGAATATGTCCGCGGCCAGTTTGTCCGGGGCGCCACCCGGGGCGACGGCAACGTGGGCGAGGACGTGACGGCCAACCTCAGGACGATCCGCTCCATTCCCATGCAGCTGCCCGAGGCGCTGCCCCGGCTCATCGTCCGGGGCGAGGTGTTCATGCCCAAGGAGATCTTCCACAAGCTCAACGACAAGCGGGAGGAAAACGGCGAAGCCCTGTTTGCCAATCCCCGCAACGCCGCCGCGGGCTCCCTGCGGCAGCTCGACCCGAAGATCGCGGCGGAAAGGCAGCTGGATATCGTCGTGTTCAATGTGCAGCTGTGCGAGGGAAAAACATTCGCCACCCATGCCGAGACGCTGGATTATCTGAAAAGCCAGCGCTTCCGGGTCATCCCCTATGCCCTGTGCACAAAAATGGAGCAGGTCGAGGCGGAGATCGCCCGCATCGGAGACAACCGCGAACAGTACGCCTATGACATCGACGGCGCAGTGGTCAAGCTCAACGACCTTGCCGAGCGCGAGGCCCTGGGCAGCACCGTCAAGTTCCCCCGCTGGGCCTGCGCCTACAAATATCCCCCCGAGGAGAAGGCCACGAAGCTGCTGGACATCGTGGTGCAGGTTGGCCGCACCGGCGTGCTGACCCCCAAGGCCGTGGTGGCTCCGGTGCGTCTGGCGGGCACCACCGTGACCAACGCCACCCTGCACAACCAGGATTTCATCACCCAGAAGGGCATCTGCATCGGCGATACGGTGCGCATCCGCAAGGCGGGGGAGATCATCCCCGAGATCCTGGCCGTGGAGGCCCATGCCGAGGGCGCCGTGCCCTACGTGCTGCCCGAGCGCTGCCCCGTGTGCGGCGCGCCCACCCAGCGTGACCCGGACGGCGCCGCCACCCGCTGCACCGGCGACCGGTGTCCTGCCCAGCTCTCGCGCACCCTGGCCCATTTCGTATCCCGGGACGCCATGGACATCGACGGTCTGGGCAGCGCCATCGTGGATCAGCTCCTGGAGCGGGGCCTGGTGCATTCCCCGGCGGATCTGTATTATCTGACCTTTGACGAGATCGCCGGACTCTGGCAGAAGGGGGAGAAGGCCCCGCGGAAGCTGCTGGAGTCCATTGCCGACAGCAAGAGCCGCGATCTGGGCCGTCTGATCTTCGCCCTGGGCATCCGCCAGGTGGGCGCGAAGGCCGGCAGGCTGCTGGCCGCCCGCTTCGGCACCCTGGATAAGCTCATGGCGGCGGACGTCGACGAGCTCACCGCCATCCGGGACGTGGGCCCGGAGACGGCTTCATCCATCGTGCAGTGGTTTTCCGACCCGGCCGCCCGGGAGATGGTCGAGCGGCTGCGGGCCGCGGGGGTCAACTTCACGGCGCTCAAAACGGTGGAGGACCACCGCTTCGAGGGCAAGACCTTCGTGCTGACGGGAGCGCTCACCATGTTCACCCGGGACGAGGCCACGGAAAAAATCGAGCTGTTCGGCGGCAAGGCGTCCGGCTCCGTGTCGAAAAAAACCACTTACGTGGTGGCCGGGGAGAACGCCGGCTCGAAGCTGCGCAAGGCGAACGAGCTGGGCATCCCGGTCCTGACCGAGGCGGAGTTCTTAGAGATGCTGAAATAAGAAAATCCGCCTGCCGCAGAAACCTCTGCGGCAGGCGTTTTTTATTATTCCTCAGTTGTGAAAGCCAAAAATGAAATGTCCCGCGGACGGCTGAATCGGTTAAATCTTCCGCCTCGATTCGCTCGGCACCCTCTTTAGAGCAAAAGAGGGCTTTTTCCGCTGCGGCGATCAGATACAGTTCGCCGCTAGTCATGTTGCCTGTTTATGCGTGATTGATTGGAATGATTTCAATCGCGGGAAGCAGACGATTCGCTTTTTGATCGCTGTCTGCCGACGTTCCGACAAACAGGACGTCAAATTCGTTTTCTCCGGGTATCAATTCAAATTGGATTTGTCCCGGGATTTGCTCCTGCTGCGCGATCAGTTTGTTTTCTTTGATGAAGCCGTTTTTCTGATCTTCGGAGAAATCGCCGGTCAGACAGGCGTTCTTTGTTTCAGAGGTCTGATTCAAAATACAAACATGGCATTTAATCCGGACTGTTCCGTCGGATATCACAAAATCATCAAACCAGGAGCGGTTCTGGTCAACAACCAGATCCTGTGACGGATACGCTTTGTTCACGTTTTGACTGCAAGAGCTCAAAACAACGGCAATGAGTATAAGGCACAGTAAAACACAGCGTTTTTTCATAGAATTGCCTTTCGCAGAAAACGGGGTTCTTTATATTTCGGAGATGGGCGGCACGTCGGCGTTTTTCACGTCGATGTCCAGGGCCATCTCGATCAGCGGCTCGGCGGCGCCGGGGGTCTGGCCGATCTCCCGGAAGCCGTATTTCCGATAGAAGGCCAGGGCGCGTTCATTGCGCTTCGATACCGCCAGGGTGATGCGTTTGCATCCCTCTGCCCGGAACCGGCTCACCGCCTGTCCCAGGAGCTGGGAGCCCAGACGCTGGCCGCGCAGAGGCTCGGTCAGCGCCAGGAAGACGATCCGTCCGCCCCGCCGCATGAGGATCACGCCGGCGGGCTCGCCCTGCAGGAAGGCGTTCTGGCAGTATTCCGGCGGGGTGACCGCGGCGAAGGACTCCACGGCGGAAAGCTGCAGATGCGCCTCATTTCCGTAAATGCTGTCCCAGGTCTCGCGGTAGAGATCCAGCAGCAGGGAGAGGTCGCCGCCCGCGGGCTCGAACCACATGTTTTTCTTGAGGATCTCCTCGCCCAGGATCTCCCCCAGGCGGCCGAAGGTGGACAGTTCCCGGGGCAGGTGGGAATTGTCGTTGATGTAGTCGGCCCGATAGGCGCCGTCCTCATAGAAGATATGGCTGACGCCGGTGTTGTCGCACACGGGCACGGGCCCGCCCTCGCCGTAGCGGAACAGCTCCATGAGCACGCCCCGCAGCGCCGCCCCGTGGGAGAAGATGGCGATGGTTTTGCCGTCGTATTCCTTCGCCAGCGCCGTCATTTTGCCGATGAAGCGGCCGGTGTACTCCGGGAAAGTCTCGCCGCCGGGTACATGCAGGGTGCGGGGATCCAGGCGGAACTGATCCATGGCCTCCTTGTCAAAATGGTCGATATAGCCGAAGGGCTTGTCCTCCCACACGCCGAAATTGACCTCCCGGAATTCCGGGCAGCGGTGCAGAGGCAGATCCTTCGGGCGGCAGATGGCCTGGGCGGTCATACACGCCCGGGTCAGGTCGCTGGAAAAGCAGGCGTCGATACGGATGTTTTCGAACCGCTTTTCCAGATAACCGACCTGCTCCCTGCCCAGGGGCGTGAGCAGGGAGTCGTACTGGCCGTGGTTGCGGCGGTAGATGTTGCCCTCCGCCTCGGCATGTCGGATCAGATAAATATCGGTCATTATATCACCAGCAGATATTTCAGAATGTCGTCGCGCATCTTGACGCAGGCCGCTCTGGCGCAGTCGGCGTAATGCGCTTCGTCGCCGGCGGCCTGCCATGCGCCCAGGATGCTGCGCGAGGCGCTGACGATGGCGCCGCGGCCCAGCCGGTCGAAGGCGTACTGGACGCTGCGGGCATGGCCGCCCTGGGCGCCGTAGCCGATGACCAGAAGGAAGATCCGGTCATACTTCTGCCGCAGGGAGCGGATGGCGTCGGGCTGGGTGGCGCCCACCACGGCGGCGATCTCGGAGTAGCCGTTTTTGGCGAACAGGTCGGTGCTCCAGCGCATGATGAGGTCGGTCACCGCGGTGTAGACCAGGCGGTCGCCGGAGATCAGCTCCTGCACCTCGCGGCTGGATTTGTTGGAGGTGCGCACGTAGCAGAAGAGGTTCTTGCGCGCGTCCCGGCAGTAGGGCAGGAAGGGTTTGACGTTGTCGCCGCCCAGGTAGCCGTTGACGGTGACGCCGTCGCAGGTATAGGGGGCGTTCTCGCCGAACAGAGCGTCGGCGTAGAGCTGGGAGATGTGCTCCACGCTGGCATAGTTGCTGTCGAGCAGCACATAGAAGCCCATTTTGGCTGCCTTTTCCATCAGCCGCTGCATCACCGCCACGCCTTCGGCCCCCAGGGCCAGGAAGCAGCGCTCCTGCAGCTTGACCGCCGGCGCGACGCCGTGGACAGCCTCCAGGATCCCCTCGCAGAAGCGTTCGTAGGCATCCGCCATGGCCGCGACGCCCTCGCCCTCAATGAGGGACGGCGGGATCAGCGCGGGGGATGGGTCCAGGCCCACCATGACCGGGCTCTTGAGCTTGTGGATCTTTGCCTGCAAAACGTCGATCGACATAAATACCGCCCCTTTCGCGTCGTTTCTTGTCTATATGATAGCATCATTTCGGATCGGATGCAAGGAGAGAAAACAAGCGCTCCGGGTTTTCCCGGAGCGCGCAGGGTTATCAATCAATCACACAGGGGAACGTCCCCTGTACTAAATCAATCCTTTGTCGGCATGCTATTTTGTTTCTTCTTCGAGCGACGAAGGAAAACGACAACAAAGGATAATGCGATAAGCGACGCTATTGCAGCAATACCGCTTATAATAAGAGCCTGCGTTCCGGTGGGGGCGTTTCCTTCCGTCTTAACTAAAAGCTGGGTTTGGTTTCCGTTTGTCCGGTAAAAAGCAGAATATGGCCGGGTAATCCCCTTGAACATGTATGTCCATTCTCCGACAGGAAACCGCTTTTTCGTGTTGAGCTGCCGTATTTCTTCTTCTGAGAGATTGGAATGGCAAATTTGCAGCTCTCCGCTGGTCAAATCACAGATGATCTCAGTGGGATAAATGTAGATGTTTAACGCATTTTCTGTCAGCTCAAAATAAGTGGGTTTTTGAGAGACAAGCCGCACCGTTTTTTGAAACTCGCCCTCTGCATTATAAATATCGAAAAACTTTTCCCGAATACAGTTGGGATCGCGGACGGTGGTATTCCATGTCCCCAGAGCGAACCAGCCATCGTCTCGAACATCGGCAAAGTATAAATCGCTGCGGATTACAGGCGTATCAATGATTTTAACATCCAAATCTTCAAGCGTCATAAGTTCTTCCGCATTAATTGCCATGTTTAGTAAGACTATTGACAGGGAAAAACACATCAGAATGCACAGCAGTTTCTTTAAGTTAAGCATATAAAATCTCCAATTCATAAAGACTGTAGCACGGGGAACGTTTCTCCATCGTGGTCTCTTGTGAATAAGATAGCATCATTTTGGATCGGATGCAAGGAAAAAAGCGCTCCGGGTTTTCCCGGAGCGCTTTGGTTTGATTGATCAGTATTCCAGCTTGCCCTCGAAGACCATCATGGCGTCGCCGGTGAGGGTCACGCCCTCGTCGTACACGCCGACGATCAGATCGCCGCCGGGCATTTTTACGAGGATGTCCGTGTTGCAGTCACACAGGCCGTTTTCCACAGCCGCGACGGCCGCCGCACAGGCGCCGGTGCCGCAGGCCAGGGTCGCGCCGTTGCCGCGCTCCCAGACCCGCACGCGGATGGTCGTGCGGTTGACCACCCGGACGAACTCGGTGTTGATCCGTTCGGGGAAGAGGGGATGGTGCTCGAACTTCGGACCCAGGTTCTCCAGGTCGACGGCGTCGGGCTTGTCGGTGAAGACCACGCAGTGGGGGTTGCCGATGGACAGGCAGGTGGCCTCGTAGTCGACGCCGTCCACGGGAACGGTGACCTTGACGGCCTTGGGAGCGTCGAATTTCGCCGGGATCTCGGCGGGCACGAAGGTGGGCACGCCCATCTCCACGCTGACGGAGCTGACCTTGCCGTCGCGCGGGAAGACCTCCACGCGCTGCACGCCGCTGGCGGTCTCGATGCGCATCTGCTCGCGGCGGACGATGCCCTTGTCGTACAGGTACTTGGCCACGCAGCGCAGGTTGTTGCCGGCCTGTCTGCCTTCGGAGCCGTCGCGGTTGAACGAGCGCATCTTTGCGTCGGCAATGTCGGAATTCTCAATGAGCACGATGCCGCTGGCGCCGATGCCGTAGTGCTCGGCGCAGAGGGTCACGCACAGAGACTCGGGGCAGGGCAGGGTGTCGTCGAAATTCTCGATGAAGATATAGTCGTTGCCGGAGCTTTCCATCTTGGCAAAGCGCAGCAGGCCTCTGCGGCGGCGCATGTGGTTGATGTCCACCAGCTCTGTGTTGGCCTCGCTGAAGCGGCTGGCGATGATCTGGGCCAGGGCCCCGGCGGTGTCCAGGGAGGACAGGCAGGGGATGCCCAGCTGCATGGCGCGGGTGTGGATGGCCTGGTAGTCGGCCAGGGTGCCGTCATGCAGGGCGCCGGTGTAGACCAGGTAGCTGATTTTCCGCTCCTCCATGAGGCCGAACAGCTCGTCGCTCTTGGAGACCGGCGGGACGGCGGTGACGTCGATGCCCATGAGGGCGATCTCCTCGGCGGTGCCGGGGGTGGCGTAGAGCGCCATGCCCAGGTCGGAGAACTTCTGCGCCAGGGAGAGGATCTCCTGGTAGTCGCGCTCCTCCACGCTCAGGTAGATGCCGGGCTTGTCGCCGCCCTGGGTTAGGGGCACGGCGGTGCCGGCGGCGGTCAGACCCTTGAACAGGGCCTCGGCCATGGTCTTGCCCATGCCCAGCACTTCGCCGGTGGACTTCATCTCGGGGCCGAGCACCGCGTTGGCGTCGATGAGCTTCTGGAAGGAGAAGACGGGCACCTTGACCGCGTAGTAGGGCGGGGTGGGGTAGAGGCCCGTGCCGTAGCCCAGGCTCTTGAGGGACTTGCCCAGCATGACCTGGGAGGCCAGATCCACCATGGGAACGCCCGTGACCTTGCTGATGTAGGGCACGGTGCGCGAGGCGCGGGGGTTGACCTCGATGACGTAGAGCTGGTTGCGGAAGATGAGGTACTGGATGTTCACCAGACCCTTGGTGCCCAGGGCCAGGGCCAGCTTGCGGGAGCTGTCGCAGATGATATCCAGGAAACGGTCGGTGAGGTTGTAGGGGGGATAGACGGCGATGGAGTCGCCGCTGTGCACGCCGGCACGCTCGATGTGCTCCATGATGCCGGGGATCAAGACGTCCGTGCCGTCGGAGATGACGTCCACCTCCAGCTCGGTGCCGGGCATATACCGGTCGATGAGCACGGGGTTCTCGATGCCGCCGGCCAGGATCGTCTTCATATACTGCACCGTGTCGGCCTCTTCATAGGCAATGGTCATGTTCTGACCGCCGATGACGTAGGAGGGGCGCAGCAGCACGGGATAGCCCAGGCTCTCCGCGGCCTTGACGGCCTCGTCCAGGGTGGTGACGCTCATGCCCTTGGGGCGCAGGATGCCGAACTGCTCCAGCAGCGCGTCGAAGCGGCTGCGGTCCTCGGCCAGGTCGATGCCCTCGGCGCTGGTGCCCAGGATGGGGATGCCGGCGGAGTCCAGGGTCTGGGTGAGCTTGATGGCGGTCTGGCCGCCGAAGGCCACCACGACGCCCACGGGCTGCTCCACCTCGATGATGTTCATCACGTCCTCCGGGCTCAGGGGCTCGAAGTAGAGGCGGTCGGCGGTATCGTAGTCGGTGGAGACGGTCTCGGGGTTGTTGTTGATGATGACCACGTCGTAGCCCAGCGAGCGCAGCATCCATACGCAGTGCACGGAGCTGTAGTCGAACTCGATGCCCTGGCCGATGCGGATGGGGCCGGAGCCCAGCACCAGCACCACGGGCTTGCCGGAGCGCTGCAGGCTCCGGGACTCGCAGACGTTGTCGCAGGTGGAGTAGAAGTAGGGGGTCTGGGCGGGGAACTCGGCGGCGCAGGTATCCACCATTTTGTAGACGAAATGGTGCTCCGGCAGCGTTTTCACCCCTGTCAGACGGGAGATGGCCTTGTCGGTGTAGCCCAGGCGCTTGGCTTCCAGATAGAGCTCGTCGGTCAGGGGCTGCTCGCGCAGCTGCTTCTGGAACTTCGCCAGGCCCTCGATTTTATACAGGAACCAGCGGTCGATCTTGGTGATCTCGTAGATCTCGTCCACGCTGACGCCCTGGCTCAGAGCCTCAAAGACGGTGAAGATGCGGCGGTCGTCGGCGCGGTGCAGGCGCTCGGCGATGGGCGCGTCGTCCAGGGGCGGGCACTCCAGGGTATCCAGGGAGATCTCCGCGCCGCGGATGGCCTTCATGAGGGCCATTTCAAAGCTGGGGGCGATGGACATGACCTCGCCGGTGGCCTTCATCTGGGTGCCCAGGGTACGGCTGGAGCCGGCAAACTTGTCAAAGGGCCACTTGGGGAATTTCACGACCACGTAGTCCAGCGTCGGCTCGAAGCAGGCGCAGGTCTGGCCGGTGATGTCGTTGCGGATCTCGTCGAGGCTGTAGCCCAGGGCCAGCTTCGTGGTGATCTTGGCGATGGGATAGCCGCTTGCCTTGGAGGCCAGGGCGGACGAGCGCGAGACGCGGGGGTTGACCTCGATGACGGCGTATTCGAAGCTCTCGGGGTCCAGGGCGAACTGGACGTTGCAGCCGCCCACGATGCCGATGGCGGAGACGATGTCCAGGGCCGCATTGCGCAGCATGCCGTATTCCTTCGGCGAGAGGCTGAGGGCCGGGGCAACCACGATGGAGTCGCCGGTGTGGATGCCCACGGGGTCGACGTTTTCCATGGAGCACACGGCGATGGCGTTGCCCAGGGCGTCGCGCATGGTTTCAAATTCGATTTCCTTCCAGCCGGATACGCACTTTTCCACCAGGATCTGGGTGATGGGGCTGAGGTCCAGGCCGATCTGGGCGATCAGATGGAGCTCCGTCGCGTCCTTGGCGATGCCGCCGCCGGTGCCGCCCAGGGTGAAGGCGGGGCGCACGATGACGGGATAGCCGATCTCGTCCGCGATCCTGAGCGCGGTGTCCACGTCGTTGGCGATGCCGGAGGGCACGCAGGGCTGGCCGATCTCCTGCATGGCGTTGCGGAACAGCTCCCGGTCCTCGGCCTTGTCGATGGCCTCCACGGGGGTGCCCAGCAGGCGCACGTTGTGGCTCTGCAGGAAGCCGTCGGCGCTGAGCTGCATGGCGATGGTCAGGCCCGTCTGGCCGCCGAGACCGGCGAGCAGGCTGTCGGGCTTTTCCTTCTCAATGATGCGCTTGATGGTATCTTCGCTCAGGGGTTCGAGATAGATCTCGTCCGCCATGTGCTTGTCGGTCATGATGGTGGCGGGGTTGGAGTTGGCCAGCACCACGTTGACGCCCTCGGCCTTGAGGACGCGGCAGGCCTGGGCGCCGGCATAGTCGAACTCGGCGGCCTGGCCGATGACGATCGGACCGGAGCCGATCACAAGGACCTTTTGAATGGAATGATCTCTCGGCATCAGTCGTTCCCTCCCATCATGTCAATGAAGCGTTCCATGAGTTTCTGCGTATCCCGTGCGCCGGTGCAGGCCTCGGGGGTGAACTGCACGGAGAAGCAGCCCGGATATTCCATGCCCTCGCAGGTGCCGTCGTTGGCGTTTTGCCAGCGCTCGGTGCCGACGTCGCGCAGACTCTCGGCGTCCACGCAGTAGCCGTGGTTCTGGCTGGTGATGACGGTGCGGCCCGTCACGAGGTCGCGCACCGGCTGGTTGTCGCCGCGGTGGCCGACGGGCAGCTTATAGGTCCGGCCGCCCTGGGCCAGGGCCAGGAGCTGGTGCCCCAGGCCGATGCCGAAGATGGGCTTCATGCCGATCAGGCGGGCGATCTGGGCCACAGCGGCCTCATTTTCCGCGGGATCGCCGGGGCCGTCGGAGAGCACCAGGCCGTCCGGCCAGCAGGCCAGGATGTCGTCGGCGGAGGTGTCGTGGGGCATGGCCACGACCTCGCAGCCGCGGCTGGTGAGGGCGCGGATCAGCGAGCGCCGGGCGCCGAAGTCCAGCAGGGCAACGCGGTATTTTTGCTCGCCCTCGGCGGGGAAGATCTCGGTTTCCTTTCGGCTGACCTTCTCCACCTCGCCGGACACGCGGTAGGCGCTGATGGCCTCAAGATCCGCGGGAAGCTCGGAGACGATGGCGGCGTTCATGACGCCCTGCTCGCGGATGCGGGTGGTCAGCACGCGGGTGTCCAGGCCGCAGATGCCGGGGATGCCCTTGTTCTTCAAAAAAGTGTCCAAATCATACTGAGAGCGGAAATTGGAGGGGTCGGCGCACAATTCACGCACCACGTAACCGCGCAGCGCGCAGTCCCCTTCAAAATCCGCTTCCATAACACCATAATTCCCGATCATAGGAAAAGTCTGCATCACGATCTGTCCGGCGTAGCCGGGATCGGTCAGCGTTTCCAGATATCCAACCATGCCGGTGGCAAACACCAATTCGCCCACGCAGTCACCGGGGGCGCCGATGCGCTTGCCGGCAAATACGGAGCCGTCGCTCAATACCAGATAGGCCTTGTCCATAACGCACTCTCCATTCTTGTTTTATTCTAAAAAATAATAGGGCAAATAGAATAAATATTCAATTCGCATGCTGTACAAACTTCAAGGATTTGTTCTTGCAAACCCCGCATTTTTGCACAAAAACTGTCGCAAACGCTTGAAATGATATGATGATGTACGAACCGGGCGGGATATATCCCGCCCGGTTCATCATTTTTCCGCGATTACGTCGCTGGAGCCATCAGGAAAATGACAGAAAGAGTACACACTATAGTAGTTAGATCAGATTCGGCCCTTCAAGAAGAACGAAGGGTTGGGTTTAGCGAAGAATTATCAATACTTTGGGATGATTATCTATTATTCAACATTCAACAACTCAAGGGTGTAAGTTCCAGGTGCAAGATCAGAAACATAAGTTGAGGCGTCTTTAAACGATTCACCGACTTTTATATCACTTGACCAGAAAGTACCAGAATCAACAACTATCTCTTTATCATCGTATAATTTCCAGCCGACTTCTACTCCACGAGAATAGGAATCTCCTTCTTCATCGTATGTTTTACTGCCGGAAATAGATAATTCAACAGACGCTTTTCCATCGTACCAATAGCCTATTTCATAATCGAATGAAGTAACTTGACAAGTGGTGGTTAAAGATTTAAATGAGGTATAGTCAACACTACACGGCAAGGAATTTTTTAGGTTGATTTCAATTATCATATCATTAACATACTCGACCGGATGATATTCTGTCCGCAAATAATCAAACAAACTGTCATTGAATAGAGAAATCCTTGCTTCTGCTTTTGAAAACTCCTTACTAACATAGATACTGCATTGATTGGTGCTTCCTGCTGGCCATGAGTTCATATATGCAGTTTGGGTCTCGACAAGAACACCATTATCATTGAATAGATTAAAGTCAATTTGTGCTTCAGATAAATCATAGCTTGTATTATTAGTGATAAAACACTCATAATCAGTACCACCAAGACACTCCAAAACGACCGCATCTGTTATAATACCTTCCATTGCGGTGATTTCTTCATCTAATTCAAGTCTTACTCGTCCGGTTGAGACAAAATCATCAAGCATATCGGTGTAATTATT
This sequence comes from Oscillospiraceae bacterium, assembly GCA_015068455.1. GTDB lineage: Bacteria > Bacillota > Clostridia > Oscillospirales > Oscillospiraceae > SVMC01. The sequence continues at coordinate 277,171 of SVKO01000003.1, forward strand.
GGAAACCATCAAACCATAATTATCTACCAACTTACAGATTACTCTCGCACGATTATAATACCCATCCTGCCCATAAAGCATATTAAACTTATTATCGTCAGCACCGAAGTATTTTATTCCTTCAAGTTGCGTTTGCAAAGCGCTATTATACATTTCTGCAAGCTCTTTTAATTCGGAATTCTCAAAGGAATATTCAGAAATATCACCAATAGCGTTAAGTTCAGCATTCACACATTGAATATAGCTTTCTTTTTCCTCGGCATTTGATTTATACGTATCGGGCAGATTCGAAGAAATCTTCCACCTTGCTTCAAGCCCTTTTTGCATATTCTTAACAAATCTTTCATCGTTTAAAGGGCGTGATCCACATGCAGTCAATGAGAATAACATTACGAGAACAAGAATAAGAGCGATTATTTTTTTCATTTCTTTACCTCCGCAATAATTTGTTTCCACATATACATCAACTCTTTTGATTCTATGAAAATTTAAACTGCAGATAGTCTGAACAAGTGATACAAATGCTTTCTACTATTATAGTTGGAAAACTTGCCGGTGTCAACAAAACAACACATCATAATCTTAAATTAAGGTTAGGTGATGTGTATGATCGTTTATGACCGACTGTGGGAAAGAATGAAGGAAGTTGGTATTTCTCAATATCGCTTGATCAAGGAATACGGCTTCAGCAGTGGCCAATTGGATCGCCTGCGCAAAAATGAAAACATCAGTACGTTTACCCTCAATCGCCTCTGTGAGATTTTGGACTGCCGTCTGGAAGACATCGCCGAATACGAGAAATGACCCATTCTCAGAAAAGGAGAACGGGTCATTATTTTTATGAGAAAACCGCCGCGCGGATGCGCGGCGGCGTAAAATTATGCCTTTTTCAATGCGGCGTTGATCGCGTTGATGAAGCGGGTGGATTTGATGGCGCAGCTGTCGATGTAAACCTTTCCGTGCTCCAGGATCAGCGTCATAGAACCTCTGCCGTGTTTCAGATCCCGGATATCGGAGAAGCGGTATTCGTGCTTCCGGCCGAACATTGTCTGATAGATGAAGGCGCTGTCGCTGATCATCCGGGCGCTTTGGTTCCGCCAACACAGCACCGCCGACACCCCTAAGACGAAAAACAGAACAAAGCCCAGCAGCCACTGCCAGGCGGATGTTTCTATGAGAAACCAATATAGATACACCGGGCAGACGGCCAGAAAGAAAATCCCGGCGCCGCACACCCAGAAGGGAAGGTACATGTCTTTCTCTTTCCGTTGCATTGTGTTTTCTCCGATCTATTTGAAACCCGCCGCGCGATGCGCGGCGGGTTTGTTGTGTCGATATTTTAGTCCTGATCCCAGTTGTGCCAGACGTTCTGGACGTCGTCGTCGTCCTCCATGGCGTCGATCAGGCGCTCCATGAGCTTGATCTGCTCCTCATCCTCCAGCTTCTGGTAGTTCTGAGGCACCATCTCGATCTGGGCGGAGGCGAACTTGTAGCCCTTCGCGCCCATGGCTTCCGCCACGGCGTTGAAGTCCTCCGGGGCGCAGTAGATGGTGAAGCAGTCCTCCTCGGGCTCGAAGTCGTCGGCGCCGCAGTCCATGGCGTCGAGCATGACGTCGTCCTCTTCATAGTCGCCGTCCTCATTGTCGATGACGATGACGCCCTTGCGGTCGAAGGACCAGGCCACGCAGCCGGAGGCGCCCAGATTGCCGCCGAATTTGTCGAAGTGATGGCGGACGGCGGCCGCGGTGCGGTTGCGGCTGTCGGTCATGGTCTCCACGATCACGGCCACGCCGCCGGGGCCGTAGCCTTCGTAGGTGATGGATTCGTAAGCGTCGCCGGAGCCGGCGCTGGCGGCACGGTCGAGCACGCGCTTGATGTTGTCGTTGGGCATGTTGGCCGCCTTGGCCTTGGTGATGACGGTGGCCAGACGGGAGTTGTAGTTGGGATCGGCGCTGCCGCCCTCTTTGACGGCCACGATCATTTCCTTCGAGATCTTGGTGAAGGCCGCGGCGCGCTTGGCGTCCTGTGCGCCCTTGGTTTTCTGGATGTTATGCCATTTGGAATGACCAGACATATCGATTCGTCCCTTCGTAATTGGTCTATGTCACGCCGCCCGGGCGGCGCATGCTTTAGCTGTAATAGTGTATCATATCTGCGGCGTGAAAATCAACACCCGATCAGGCAAATTTCACGCAATCGCCGTGGATCCCGGATTTTTTGACCTCGATTTCGGGGAATTGCCCGCGCAGACAGCCGCACAGGACCTCGCAGACCGGGTCCTCGGTGGGGAAATGGCCTGCGTCGATGAGGTTGACGCCCAGCTTCGCCGCCTGCTGGAACTGGTGGTACTTGACGTCGCCGGTGACGAAGGTGTCGCAGCCGGCGGCGATGGCCTGCGGCAGGAAATCCATGCACGAGCCGCCGCCCACGGCCACCCGGCGCACGGGGCGCCCGCCGGGCGCATAGCGCACGCCGCCCGCGCCGAGGCGCTCCTTAACGAAGCGGACAAACGCTTCCAGCTCCTGCTCCGGCGCCGTGCCGATGCGGCCGATGCCGTGGTCCCCGCCGTCAAAGGTGCTGATGTCCTGAAGGCCCAGACGCTGGGCCAGCACGTCGTTGACGCCGCCGGGGGCGCTGTCCAGATTGGTGTGCAGGCTGACGACGGCGATCCGGTGGCGCGCCAGATAGAGCAGCAGCGCCCCCTCGGGGGTCTCGTCGCTCAGATTGCTGGTGGAAAACAGCAGGGGATGGTGGCTGACGATCAGCTCCGCGCCCCATTCGGCGGCCTCTTTTGCAACGGCCATGGTCACGTCCAGAGCCACAAGGAGCTTTGAGACCTCCGCGCCGGCGCTGCCGCACAGCAGGCCCACGTTGTCCCATTCTTCTTTCCAGTCCGGCTGCGCCCAGGCAAGGCACCGGTTTCGGATCTCATTGACAGTCGGCATAGTGCTTCTCCATTTCTTCCAGCTCGGCGATGGCGGAGCGGTAATAGTTCAGGCGTTCCGGTTCGGGGTTGGCGTCGGCCTTTTCCAGCCCGGCGGCGATCCGCCGCAGGGTGCGGACGGTGCGGGAAATGTATTCCTCCAGCAGGGGAGAATCAGACGAGCACAGGGCGGGGGACACGAAGCGCTGCCCGGGGCTGAGGGCCTCGGTTTTCCCGAATCGTGCCCGCAGGACGCAGTAAATAAAGCCTGCGTCCGCGGCCAGCGCCGCGCAGTCCTCATAAAATCCGTGTTCGCTCAGCCAGGCGCGCAGAGAATCGGCGTCGGTCTGGGGCTGGAGGATCAGGGTGTACTGCGGATCGGCCAGCCAGGGGGCTGCGGACAGGATCTTGACGATCAGCTCGCCGCCCATCCCGGCGCATACCACCGTATCATAGGAACCCCGGGGGACGTTTTGCAGTCCGTCGGACAGGCAGAAGTCCATCCGGTCGTCCACGGCGTATTTTTGGGCGTTGCGGCGGGCGCTGTCCAGGGGGCCTTCGCGCAGGTCGCAGGCGCAGACGTGCTCCGCCCGGCCCTCCGCCAGCAGCCAGAGGCCGAGATAGCCGTGGTCCGCGCCCACGTCCGCCACCCGGGCGCCGCGGGGCACCAGCCGGGCGCAGGCGCGCAGCCGGGATGAGATGGGGATGGACATAAAAACTCCTCTCAAAAAGCAAAAGGAAACCCGCAGGTTTCCTTTCGGTGCTTGTTACTCGGCGCTCTTGTTGGCCTCGCAGGCCTCCAGGAAGCGGTTGATCTGGGCCAGGAATCCGTCGCAGTCGACGCCGTGGACCATGCAGGCCTGCTCGATGGTTTCGCCGCGGGAGGCGGGGCAGCCCAGGCAGTGCATGCCGATGGCCATGAACAGAGGGGCGGTCTGGGGAGCGACGTCCAGCACGCTGCCGATGATGGTATCCTTGGTAAACTGAACAGCCATGAATTTGACCTCCTTTGTGATTTTGTGGCTATATTATATCCGATATCGACAAATAATGCAACAGATATTTATTGTGTTTGACCAATGCGAAACGGCATGACGTCTGTCATGCCGTTTGATGGGATCAGCGGGACCCGGTATGGGGCTGTACGTCCTCGGTGACGCCGGTGCCGGTGACGACGCGGCCGTCCGGGACGGCGTCATCGTCGATCAGACCCTCGCCGTCCGGGTTGACGCCGTTTACGGTGCCGTCGTCGGTGGTGGAGACGTTGGAGCCGTCGCCGTATCGACCGTTTGTGCCGCAGCCGGCCAGCAGGCCCAGCATCAGCGCCAGCACGACGAAAAGAACAGAAATTCGTTTCATAATGATCCTCCTGCATGTTTTTGCAGGGGTAGTATTTGCACAGCCGGGTGAATTATGCGCGCTTTTCCGGCGCGCGCTGGCTGAGCAGCACCGCGCAGAACATCAGCGCGCAGCCCAGCAGCTCCCGGCCGGACAGACGCTCGCCCAGGATGATCCAGCCGGACAGGCAGGCAAACACGGATTCCGTGCTCATGAGCACCGAGGCCACGGCGGGATCGGTATTGCGCTGGGCAATGATCTGGAATGTATAGGCCACAGCGGAGGAGAGGATGCCGGCGTAGACGATGGGGAACCAGCTCGCGGCGATCTGCGCCCCCGTGGGCAGGCCCGTGACGAAGGACGCCGCGCCCGAGAGCAGGCCGCACACCAAAAACTGGATGCACGACAGCCGGATCGGATCCACGCCGGGGGAGAATTTGTCAACCAATAAAATGTGCACCGCGAAGCACACCGCGCACAGCAGCGTCACGAAATCGCCGATGGCCAGGGAGAAGGATTCCGTCATGCACAGGAAGAACAGACCCGCCACCGCCAATATCACGCTGATCCAGACCAGCGCCCCGGAGCGCCGGCCCAGGAAGATGCTGAACACCGGCACCAGGACGATGTACAGCGCCGTGATGAAGCCGGATTTTCCCGCGGTGGTGCCCAGGCTGATGCCGAACTGCTGCAGATTCGTGGAGGCGAACAGGCAGATGCCGCACAGCACGCCGCCCAGCCACAGGGGCCGGCTCGACCAGGTGCCGCGGCTGAGATATTTGTCAAACAGCGGGACGCACAGGTACAGCACCAGCGCGCCCAGCAGGCAGCGCAGGCACTGGAAGGGGAAGGGATCGATGGCGCCGGCGGCGATGCGCTGAGCGACAAAGGTGCTGCCCCAGAAAAGGGCCGCCAGCAGCAGCAGAATATTGGCGCGGAGCTTTTTACGGTTCATGGGATCATCTGCCTTCGGGGGAATTCTCCGCCATGGTATCATGTCCCGGCGGAAAAGTCAAAGCCGGCATGTCAAAAAATTTTTTGACATGCCGGCTGACGCATTTCAAACTATGAAAAGTTTGAAATGCGGTTTGATTGAACGTGAAAGGGAACCCTGACGGTTCCCTTTCACACTTTCCTTCCCTCCGAAGATTCAACTTCATCACTTATTTATGATCTTCGATAAGCATCTATTGCATCATTTTTCAAAATCTGATAAAATATCGAAAACGGCGCGATGTTTCTGATTTTTACGCGCCCGGGAGGAACCATGATCTATCTGCCCACCCTTCATACCTTTGCCATGGACAACGAATTCACCGGCAGCGCCGGGGCCCTCCGCTTCAAAATCACGCCCCAGGTCGTCAAGGGAGGCCGGGAGGTGGATATGCAGCAGAGCGCCATCCGCGCCGAGCTCTGGCACGGACCGCTGTGCTATGAGAAAAGCGAGATCGAGGCCGAGCAGACCTTCCCCATGAGCGAGGAAGGCCGCGCCGCCATGCTGGCCTGGCTGGAGGAGAATATCTGAGCATCCGGCCCGCGTGCGCCCGAAACGCACCGGCCCGTAGGGGCGCATGCCCACATGCGCCCGCATCCGCCGGGTTTGCAAGAACCATCGACATCGGCGCATGGCGCCGCAGGACAGGGAGGAACCAATGAGCGAAAGCAGAGTGGCCGTTTTAACGGTTTTGATCGAAGATATGGAGGCGGCGGAGCGGGTGAACGCCCTGCTGCATGAATTCGGAAAGTACGTCATCGGCCGCATGGGCATCCCCTACCGCGACCGGGGCGTCAGCGTGATCTGCGTGGTGCTCGACGCGCCCCAGCCGGAGGTCAGCGCCCTGTCCGGCCGCATCGGAAGGCTCCCCGGCGTCAGCGCCAAGACGGTCTACACCAAGGCCGGGGCAACGGCATAAAACACGATGAGGTGCGGGCAAGCTGCCTGCACCTCGTTTTTGCGATTATTCAGAAGTTTAAAAAATCTTCTTTGTGTTCCTGTAGAAAATCGTAATAGCTTTTAGAACTGTCATGACCGGAAATAACCTCTTCTAATAACTCTAAACGATTTACGGTTTCTTCATCGAACCGATCCATGAGGTCGTTTCGAATTTGTCGATCCCTCGGCGCGACACCGTTCGGAAAACAGGCCAGCGCCTCGGCCAGTATCCTGGCGGATTTCGCATCCACCTTTGTGAGAGCGGCAACAGTTTCCTGTGACAGATCACCCGAACTGTTGAAGAAGAATTGAGAAATCCCGCCATTATCGACTTCGGCCTGGAACAGCATACCCAGAAGGAAGTCTTTGATATTGCCGTCTGCCAAAACAGAGGGGTCCCAATCGCATTTCTTCATACAATACTCATATGTATCTATTACAGCATCCTCGGAGTACTTTCTTGATAGAATTTCCTGAATGTCCAGTTTGCTGTTTTCCCGTTTCATAAAAGACTCCAGGAATTTGCTGAAATCCAGATCATCATGTACCAATATTATCCCTCGTTTCTGATTGCCCTCAATCAAAGCTGCACCGTAGGGAGGCGTCCCCTGACGCCTCTGCCTCTGCCGCGACATGCGGAGCGATGTGGGCATCGCTCCCTATGGGGCAGGAATCCTATACCTGCTGCCACAGCATCCTGTTTTCTGCAAAAGTGACGGAAAGCTGCCCTTCGTCCAGCAGCCACGCCAGGTAGCCCCGGACGGTGCTGCCGACGAGGACGTACTGACCCCAGCTCATGGAGAGCTGATAGTGATCGAACACGCCCTTGAGGATCTCTTCAAATCCGGTCGGCTCCGCGCAGAGGGAGCGGATCAGCGCCGCGATCTCATGCACCTTGGCGATATTCTGATCCGCCAGGGGCTTCACGTCCTGAAGCGCGGGGGCGTGGGCCGGGATGAAGCAGTTGCCCTCCAGACCTTTGACCGTCTCCAGGGCCGCCAGGTACTGCCGGGGGTCGTAGAGATAATTCACGTGGTACTTTTCAATGATTTCCGCGGAGCTCATGCAGTCGCCCAGGAACCACACCCCGTCGGGAGTCCGGAACGCGAGCATGGCGGGGCAGTGGCCGTCGAGACAAATCATTTCCATCCCCTCGGGCAGGCACTCCGGCGTCAGGGGCTTTGCGTCGCTGGGCTTGGCCATGAGGAATTTATTCCGCAGGGGCTTGGGCGGGCAGCCGCCGTAGAGCAGCGACGGCTCGTGCTGCGGGTGCCGGGTGAAGCTGAGGTCGCCCTCGGGGGCGTAGATGGCGCAGCCGGTGCGCTTTGCCAGCGCGGCGCAGCCGCCGGTATGGTCGGCGTGGGAATGGGTGAGATAGACGGCGCGCAGGGTCCAGCCGTTGGCATTCAGATGCTTCAGGACCTTTTTCGCCGCGTCGGCGTCGCTGCCGCTGTCGATGAGGCAGACCTCGGTATCGCTGATGCGGTACACTCCGATCTTGGCGGGGCAGTCGATATAACAGGTGCGCGGCGCGACCTGGATGAGCTCGTACATGGCGTATCCTTTCTCAATAGGCAAAGCCGGGGAAATATTCCTCGACGAAGTCCACGGCTTCCACCCGGAAGCTGCGTCCGTTGAGATCTTCCAGGGCGCCGGCGTCGGTGGTGAAGCGGAAGACCAGGCGGTAAGAGTACAGGGCCTGGTAGCTGCGGCCGTAGCGCTTGTCGGGCTTGGCGTATTTGCCCTCGCCCAGCAGGGGATGGCCCGCGTGGGCGAACTGGGCGCGGATCTGATGGGTCCTGCCGGTGATGAGTTCGCATTCCACCAGGGCCAGGCCGTCCCGCCGGTCCAGCGTGCGGTAGCGGGTCAGGCAGGTGCGTGCCCCGGGCTGGGGCTTGTCGGTAACATAGACGCGGTTTTTGACGGCGTCCTTGAACAGGTAGCCCTTGAGCTCGCCCTCGGCGGGCCTGGGTGCGCCGTGGACCACGGCCAGATAGTATTTCTCAATCTCCCGGTCGCGGATCTTCTGGTTCATCACCCGCAGGGCCTCCGCGGTCTTCGCCGCGATGACGATGCCGCCGGTGTTGCGGTCGATGCGGTTGCACAGGGCGGGGGTGAAGCTGTTTTCTCCCCGGGGATTCCATTCGCCTTTGGCGTACAGGTAGGCCTGGATGTGGTCGATCAGGGTCTTGCCGTACTCCGCCCCGTCGTGGGGATGCACCGCCAGGCCGGGCCGCTTGTCCACCAGCAGGATGTTTTCGTCTTCATATACAATATGGAGCTTCGGCGCGCCCACCTTGAGATATGCGTTCTCCGGCTTCGGCGCGTCGAAAAACTCGTCGTTGATGAAGAGCTGGAGGGTATCGCCCTCGCACAGGCGGTCGTCGCGCCGGGCGCGCGCCCCGTTGCGCTTGATGCGCTTGCAGCGGATGTACTTCTGGGCCAGGGAGGCGGGCAGCAGGGGAACGGCCTTGCCCAGGAAACGGTCAAGCCGCTGCCCGGCGTCGTTTTTCCCCACGGTCAGTTCCTTCATGCCATCGCCTCCTTCTTTGGGTTTAACTATGCGCAGGAAATGCAAAAAAGTCAAGTTTTTTTTATGGAAAACGGAAAAAACCATTTGACAAACCGGGGGCGAATGTTTATAATGTCTTTTGCATGACTGCAGATCGGAGAAGGCTATGCTGCTGGATTTGTCAAAACTCATAGGAGCCCCGGGCAGCGCCCTGGACTTTGAGACGTCGCTTGATCTGAGCGAGCTTGACTTCGGCGGCTGCCGTCCGGCAAAGCAGCCGGTCACAGCCAGCGGCACGGTACGAAATACCGCCGGCGTGCTCCTGATGCGCGGCGAGGTCCGCACCCGCCTGTTCGGCGTGTGCGACAGATGCGCCCGCGAGTTCGAGCGCGACGTGGTTTTCCCGCTGGAGGCTGTGCTCGTGACGGAGCTGGCCAGCGAGCAAAACGAGGACGACTGGGTCTTTGTGCTCGAAAACGGCTGCGCCGATCTGGACGATATCGTCAACACCACCTTCGTGCTGAACATGGACACGAAGCTGCTGTGCAAGCCCGACTGCAAGGGCCTGTGCTGCCGGTGCGGCGCGAATCTCAACGACGGTCCCTGCAGCTGCGAACCCGAAGCGGATCCCCGCTTTGCCGCGCTTCAGCGGCTATTGAACGATAATAAGTAATAGATGCAATATTGCATTCCTTAGGAGGTGTCACCATGGCTGTCCCCAAGTGTAAAGTGTCCAAGGCAAGAAGAGACAAGAGACGCAGCTCTCACTGGAAGATCTCTGTCCCCGGCGTGGTCAAGTGCCCCAAGTGCGGCGCGATGCGTCTGCCCCACAGAGCCTGCAAGAACTGCGGCACCTACAACGGCCGCGAAGTGATTGCGGTGGAAGCAGAGTAATTCTTGACAGACGGATACCGTTTACCGGTGGAGAGGAAGGCGCAGCCTTCCTCTTGGTCTTTCTATGACCGATTTTGAAAGGAGGAGATCCTATGGCCCTGCCCGTCGTCGCCATTGTCGGCCGCCCCAACGTGGGCAAGTCGATGCTCTTTAATAAGCTGACCGGACGCCGCACCGCCATCGTGGAGGATACCCCCGGCGTCACCCGCGACCGGATCTATGGGAAATGCGACTGGAACGGCCGCGAATTCCAGGTCGTGGATACCGGCGGCATCGAGCCCAGCACCCGCAGCGAGATGCTGCTGTTCATGCGCCGCCAGGCGGAGATCGCCATCGAAACCGCGGACGTCATCATCATGGTGACGGACGTGAAGGTGGGCATGACCGCCGCCGATCAGGAGGTGGCGAACATGCTGCTGCGCTCCAAGAAGCCCGTATGCCTGGCGGTGAACAAGTGCGACAGCGTGGGCCCCACGAATCCGGACGTGTATGAATTCTACGCCCTGGGTCTGGGCGATCCCATCGAGGTCTCCGCCATCCATGGCCACGGCACCGGCGACCTGCTGGATTTCTGCGTGGCCAATTTCCCGCCCGAGACGGAGGACGAGGAGGAGGACGACGTCATCCGCGTCGCCATCGTGGGCAAGCCCAACGTGGGCAAGTCCAGCCTGCTCAATCAGATCCTGGGCATGGAGCGCACCATCGTCTCCGACGTGGCGGGCACCACCCGCGACGCCATCGACAGCTACTACGAAAACGAATACGGCAAGTACTGCTTCATCGACACCGCCGGCATGCGCCGCAAGTCGAAGGTGGACGACGCCATTGAGAAGTATTCCAACATGCGCACCATCGCCGCCATCGACCGCAGCGACGTGTGCCTGATCCTCATCGACGCCAACGAGGGCGTCACCGAGCAGGATACCAAGATCGCCGGCCTGGCCCACGAGGCGGGCAAAGCCTGCGTCATCGTGGCCAACAAATGGGACACGGTGGAAAAAGAGACCAAAACCATGGACGAGAAGACCGCCGACATCCGCCGGGATCTGAGCTATATGACCTATGCGCCCATCGTTTTCCTCTCCGCCCTCACCGGCGCCCGGGTGAACCGTTTGTTCGAAGTCATCAACGCCGTGAGCAACAATGCCGCCATGCGCATCACCACCGGCATGCTCAACAATATCCTGGCCGACGCCACAGCCCGGGTCCAGCCCCCCTCGGACAAGGGCCGCCGCCTGAAGATCTACTATATGACCCAGGTGGGGATCAAGCCGCCCCATTTTGTGGTCTTCTGCAACGACGCCAGGCTCTTCCACTTCTCCTATCAGCGTTATCTGGAAAACCAGCTCCGGGCCGTCTTCGGCCTGGAGGGCACGCCCATCCGGCTGACCATCCGCCAGAAGGGCGACAAGGAGGACTGAGCCCTTGCGCGAATCGATTTGTGTTTTGGGCAGCGGCGCCTGGGGCACTGCGCTTGCGGTGCATCTGAACCGCAACGCCCACCGGGTCATGCTCTGGTCCCGCCGTCCCGAGACGGCGCAGACCCTGCGCGATACCATGCTCAACCCCCGGCTGCCCGGGGTGGTCCTGCCCTATACGATCCGGCATTCGTCGGACCTGGCCTGTGTGCAGGGCCATAAGCTCGTCGTCGTTTCGGTTCCGTCCTTTGCCGTGCGGGAGACCTGCCGGGCCTTTGCGCCCTATCTGGACGATGACGCCGTGCTGATCAGCGCGGCCAAGGGCATCGAGCCCGGCACCGGGCTGCGCATGTCGCAGATCATCGCCGAGGAGACCGGCTGCCGGGTGGCGGTGCTCTCCGGCCCCAGTCATGCCGAGGAGGTCAGCCGCGGCATCCCCACGGGTCTTGTGGTGGCCTGCGAGGACCGGCAGCTTGCCGAGCGCATCCAGGACGCCTTTGCCTCGGTGCGCCTGCGGGTCTATTCCTCGCCGGACGTGGTGGGCGCGGAGCTGGGCGGCGCGCTGAAGAACGTCATCGCCCTGTGCGCCGGCATCGGCGACGGCATGGGCTACGGCGACAATGCCCGGGCCCTGCTCATGACCCGCGGCCTGACGGAGATGGCCCGCCTGGGCATGGCCATGGGGTCCAGGCCCGAGACCTTCGCCGGCCTCACCGGCGTGGGCGATCTGATCGTCACCTGCTGCTCCCATCATTCGCGCAATCACAGCGCCGGCGTGCTCATCGGGCAGGGAAAGACCCCCGAGCAGGCCATGGCAGAGGTGGGCGCCGTGGTGGAGGGCTATTACTGCGCCAGGTCTGCCCTGGAGCTGGCCCGCAGGGCGGGGGTGGAGATGCCCATCGCCGAGCAGGCCTACGAGGTGCTCTACCACGGGAAATCCGCCCAGAAGGCCATCAAGGGCCTCATGCTGCGGAATAAAACCGTCGAGATCGAAGACGCCGGCTGGTCGTAATATGCAATATAAAAGCACCGGGAAACCGGTGCTTTTTTCTGTGCACATCGTTCGTAGACTCGCAGTCCCTTTGTGCCAGTCTGCACCGCAGCAAAAAATAGCTCCCTCCGGGAGGGAGCTGGCTCCGCCAAAGGCGGAGACTGAGGGAGATCGGCGGGCAGTTGGACCCTGATTCGCGCCGGTTATGGCGCGTACGGGCAATTGCTGCGGCATTCTCCCCCAGTCAGCTTCGCTGACAGCCCCCTCCCCGAGGGGGCTTTTTTGGAGCAACGCAGGCGGGCCGATGTGGGCATCCCACAAGGGACTAGGCGGCTTCGCCGCCGTCGCGGCCCCTACGGGCGCTATGGAAGCGGGCCGATGTGGGCATCCCACAAGGGACTAGGCGGCTTCGCCGCCGTCGCGGCCCCTACGGATCTGACTGTGAAAAACAAAAATCCCGGGCTTTCTCAGGAAAGTCCGGGTTTTGCTTACTGTGCAAAATGGGAACGATCAGACGGCGCGCTCGACCTTGTTGGAGCGAAGGCATCTGGTACAGACGTATACATGGCGCGGAGTCCCGTCGACGACCGCCTTGACACGCTTGACATTGGGCTTCCACATTCTGTTGGAACGTCTGTGGGAATGAGACACCTTGATACCGAACGTCACACCCTTGCCGCAAATATCGCACTTTGCCATTGGCTGCACCTCCCATCCATAGATAAAGTGAAGAAATCAGCCCCCTGCGGGGCATCGGATGCTATAATATCAGATATTCCCGCGAATTGCAAGCAAAAAATAAAATTATTTTAATTTTTTTCCCGGGCGGATTGAAACCCGGCGCGTTTTCCAATATAATGGTTTTACAAATAAAGAGGTGATTGACCGTGAAGAATATCTATACCGTTCCTTTGACGCAGCTGGTGGAGGAGGCGGGCCTGAGCGTCTGCTACCGCGCGTCGGACTATGAAAAAATCAGGATCACCGTGGAGGACGTGTCCCGTCCGGGTCTGCCCATGGCGGGCTTCTTCGACCACTTTGAGCCCATGCGCCTGCAGGTCATGGGCACCGTGGAGATGAGCTACCTCGACAAGCTTTCCAGCGAGGGCCGCTCCATCGTTTTTGACAGATTCTTCTCTTATAAGATCCCCGCGCTCATCATCGCCCGGGGCAACATGCCCCATCCGGAATGCCTGGAGCAGGCGCAGAAGTACGACGTGACCATCCTGCTGTCCAGCGAGTCCACCTCCTATGTGGTGTCGTTCCTGATCACGGCGCTGAAAAACCATCTGGCCCCCCGCATCACCCGCCACGGCGTGCTGGTGGACGTCTACGGCGAGGGCATGCTCCTGCTGGGCGACAGCGGCATCGGCAAGAGCGAGGCGGCGGTGGAGCTTCTCAAGCGCGGCCACCGTCTGATCGCCGACGATGCGGTGGAGATCAAAAAGATTTCCGAAACCCGGCTGGTGGGCACCGCGCCGGAGCTGATCCGCAACTATATCGAACTGCGCGGCATCGGCGTCATCAACGTGGCGAAGCTGTTCGGTATGGCCTCCATCAAGGAGGAGACCTTCATCAATCTGATCATCAACATCGTGCCCTGGTCGGATCATGAGATCTATGACCGCCTGGGCCTGGAGAACCAGTATGTGGAGCTGCTGGGGGTCAAGGTGCCCTCCATCACCATCCCCGTCACCCCGGGCCGCAACCTGGCGGTCAACCTGGAGGTGGCGGCCATGAACAACCGCCAGAAGCGCATGGGCTACAACGCGGCGGTGGAGTTCACCGAGCAGATCAACCGCCACTTCGATCAGGCGATGAATGAGTAAGAATCTTGTATCACACCGGCGGGTGTGGTAGAATCAAACTGTACACACCCGGAGGAGTTGATTGGATATGGAAACCTTGATCCGGCGGCTGTCGGCTGCCGACGTCCCATATTTGCAGGAGGAGCCCCTGTCGAAGCACACGTCGTTTCGCATCGGCGGCCCTGCGGAGCTGATGGCGTTTCCCCGCACGGAGGCGGAGCTGTCCGTCGCCCTGCGTGCGGCGGCGGAGGCGGAGATCACGCCGGTGCTGCTGGGCGCCGGCACCAACGTGCTGGCGCCGGACGAGGGCAAGCGGGGCCTCATCATCTGCACCCGCGACTGCCTGGTGGGCATGGAGCGCCTGGACGAGACGTCCATCTCGGTCATGGCCGGCGTGCCCATGGCGCGCGCGGCGCTGTTCGCCCGGGACCAGGGCCTCGGCGGCATGGAATTTGCCCACGGCATCCCCGGTACCGTGGGCGGCGGCATCTTTATGAACGCCGGCGCCTACGGCGGCGAGCTGCGGCAGATCGCGGAAAAAACCCGCGTGATGGATTTTAACGGAGAGATCCGCGAATATATCGGAGAAGAACAGGGCTTCGGCTACCGCACCAGCGCGTTCCAGTCGATCCCCTGCGTGATCATACAGACGGAGTTTCGGCTGGCCCCGGAGGATCGGGCGGTGATCACCTCCCGGATCCAGGAGCTCAATGCCCGGCGCAGGGCCTCCCAGCCCCTGGAGCTGCCCTCGGCAGGCTCCACCTTCAAGCGCCCCAAGGGCGGCTATGCCGCCGCCCTCATCGAGCAGGCCGGCCTCAAGGGCCAGGGCGTGGGCGGCGCAAGGGTATCCAGCAAACATGCCGGCTTCGTCGTGAACATCGGCGGCGCCACGGAGAAAGACGTACTGGCGACCATCGAAATGATCCGGAACCGGGTCTACGAGACCTCGGGCATCGTGCTCGAACCGGAGGTCAAGCGACTGTAAGTACGCACAAGCGCAGAAAGGAGCAGTGAGCCATGTCCTTTTCATCCAATGCAAAGGCCGAGCTGTGCCGCGCCCCCATCAGCCGGCGCTGCTGCGCTCTGGCGGAGGCCTACGGCGTGGTGCTCTACTGCAACACTTTCCGGCCGGACCAGCTGCGCATCGTCACGGAAAATCCGGAATTCAGCGCCCGGCTGCCCCGCCTGTTCAAGCGGGCCTTCGGCCTGGAATTCGACCAGCTCCCCGTGGAGACCGGCGGCAAGCGGATTTTCCACATCGGCGACCCGGCCAAGCTGCGCGCCATTTTCGACGCCTTCGGCATCTCCCATGAGGGCGGCGTGGCCCTGCATGTCAACTACGGCATGCTGGAGGACGACTGCTGCCGCGTCAGCTTCCTGCGCGGCGCCTTCCTGGCGGGGGGCTCCGCCACGGACCCGGCCAAGCGCTATCACCTGGAGCTGGCCACATCCCACCGGATGGTCAGCCGCGAGACCGACGCCCTGCTGCTGGATCTCGGCTTCCGGGCCAAGACCGTGGAGCGCAACGGCAGCAGCATCTTGTATTTCAAGCAGAGCGAAGGCATCGAGGACTTTCTCACCTTCCTGGGCGCGCCGGTGTGCGCCATGGCGGTGATGGAGGCCAAGATGGAAAAGGAGCTCATCAACGGCGTCAACCGCCGGGTCAACTGTGAGACCGCCAACCTATCCAAGGTGGTGAACGCCGCCGGAGATCAGATCGACGCGATCCGGCTGCTGGAGCGCCGGGGCATCCTGGAGACCCTGCCGGAGAAGCTGCAGATCACCGCGCAGATGCGCCTGCGCAACCCCGAGGCGACCCTTGCGGAGCTGGCCGGGATGAGCAATCCCCCGGTATCCAAGTCGGCCATCAATCACAGAATGCGCAAATTAGTGGAGCTGGCAAAGGAGTAGCTATGGCATTCGTTCATCTTCACGTCCATACCGAATACAGCCTGCTCGACGGCGCATGCCGCATCGGCTCGATCATGGAGCGGGTCAAGGCGCTGGGGCAGGACGCCGTGGCCATCACGGACCACGGCGTTATGTACGGCGTCATTGATTTTTACAAGGCCGCCAAGGCCGCCGGCATACGCCCCATCATCGGCTGCGAGGTCTATGTGGCCCCGCGCGGCATGCGCGACCGCGTCCACGGCCTCGACAGCGAGGCCAGGCACCTGGTGCTGCTGTGCGAAAACGAGGAAGGCTACCGGAATCTGAGCCAGATGGTCTCCCGCGCCTTCCAGGAGGGCTTTTACGGCAAGCCCCGGGTGGATCTGGAGCTGCTGCGCAGGCATTCCGGGGGCCTCATCGCCCTGTCCGCCTGCCTGGCAGGGGAGATCCCCCGCCGTCTGATGGACGATGATTATGCCGGGGCGAAGGAGAAGGCCCTGGAGCTTTCTGAGATCTTCGGGCCGGAGCACTTCTATCTCGAACTGCAGGATCACGGCATCGCCGAGCAGACGAGGGTGAATCAGGGCATCCTGCGCCTGGCCCGGGAAACCGGTCTGCCCCTCGTCGCCACCAACGACGCCCACTACCTGACCGAGGAGGACGCCGATCTCCAGGATGTGCTCATGTGCATCCAGATGGGCAAGACCGTGGACGATCCGAACCGCATGCGCTTCGAGACCCGGGAATTCTACCTCAAGTCCGAGGCGCAGATGCGCGCCCTCTTCCCCCAGGCCCCGGAGGCCGTCGAAAACACCGCGAAGATCGCCGAACGCTGCCGGGTGGAGTTCGAATTCAACAACTATCATCTGCCCCTGTTCCACTGCCCCGAGGGCTACGACAGCTGGGGCTATTTCTCCAAGCTCTGCACCGAGGGCTTCAACGCACGCTACCCGGATCCGCCCGAAGGATATCGGGAACGGCTGGAATATGAAATGTCCATGATCCGCAAAATGGGCTATGTGGACTATTTCCTCATCGTCGGGGATTTTGTCGGCTACGCCAAGGGCCAGGGGATCCCCGTGGGCCCCGGCCGCGGCAGCGCGGCGGGCGCCATGGTGTCCTACTGCCTGGGCATCACGGACATCGACCCCATGAAATACAGCCTGTATTTCGAGCGCTTCCTCAACCCCGAGCGCGTCTCCATGCCGGATATCGACATGGATTTCTGCCAGAACCGCCGCGGCGAGGTCATCGACTACGTCACGCGCAAGTACGGCGCCGACCATGTGGCGCAGATCGTCACCTTCGGCACCATGGCCGCCCGGGGCGCCATCCGCGATGTGGGCAGGGCGCTGAACTTCACCTATGCCGAGACCGACGTGGTGGCCAAGCTCATTCCCTCCACGCTGCATATGACCCTGGCCGAGGCGCTGAAGGTCTCTCCCCAGCTCAAGGCCATGTATGACGACGACGAGCGGGTGAAGAAGCTCATCGACACCGCCCGGGCCATCGAAGGCCTGCCCCGCAACACCTCCACCCATGCCGCCGGCGTGGTCATTACGAAGGATCCCGTCAGCGACTACGTGCCTCTGGCACGCAACGACGATACCATCGTCACCCAGTTCACCATGACCACCATCGAGGAGCTGGGCCTTTTGAAAATGGACTTTTTGGGCCTGCGCAACCTCACGGTCATCGACGACGCCGAGCGGCAGATTCGCCGCACCGTGCCGGAGTTCTCCATGAAGCGCATCCCCGAGGACGACGACGCCACCTTCGTCATGCTCTCCGAGGGCAGGACCCAGGGCGTATTCCAGCTGGAATCCGCGGGCATCACAGGCGTGTGCGTCAATATGAAGCCCCACTCCATCGAGGATCTGACGGCCATCGTGGCCCTGTACCGCCCCGGCCCCATGGAGTCCATCCCCCGATTCATCGACAATAAATTCCACCCGGAGAAGATCCGCTACCAGACCCCGCTTTTAGAGCCGATCCTGGCCGTCACCTACGGCTGCATCGTCTACCAGGAGCAGGTCATCGAGATCTTCCGCCGGCTGGGCGGCTATACGCTGGGCCAGGCGGACATGATGCGCCGGGCCATCTCCAAGAAAAAGCAGAATGTCATCGTGGCCGAGCGCCGCGGCTTCGTCTACGGCGACCCGGAGCGGGGCATCCCCGGCGCCATCGCAAACGGGGTGCCGGAATCCGTCGCTCAGGCCATCTACGATGAGATCCTGGATTTCGCCAACTACGCCTTCAACAAGGCCCACGCCGTATGCTACGCCAAGGTGGCCTACGACACGGCCTATCTCAAGTGCCACTATCCCAAGCAGTATATGGCGGCGCTGATGACCTCGGTGCTGGACAGCTCGACGAAGATCGCGGGCTATATCGCCGAGTGCCGGGACATGGGCATCGCCCTGCTGCCCCCGGACATCAACCGCTCCGAGGACAAGTTCACCGTGGAGCCCGGCGGCATCCGCTTCGGCCTGGCGGCGGTGAAAAACATCGGCAAGGGCCTGATCCAGACCGTGGTCTGCGAACGCGAGCGCAACGGCCCCTATTCCACCTTTGAAGCCCTGTGCCGGCGGTTGTCGGATACCGAACTCAACAAGCGCGCCATGGAAAACCTGATCAAATGCGGGGCCATGGACGGCTTCGGCCTGCGGCGCAGCCAGCTCCTGCGGATCTATGAGCCGCTGATGGACGCCGTCAGCGACAACAAAAAACGAAATGTATCCGGCCAGATCGGCATGTTCGACATGGGCCGGGAGGAGAGCGAGGCCATCCCCGTGCCGGATGTGCCGGAGCTGAGCAAACGCGAACGCATGGCCATGGAGAAGGAGACCACCGGCCTGTATCTGACGGGGCACCCCATGGACGAGTATCGTGAGGCCCTGCGCGGCGCCCGGGTGGAATCCATCGGCGCGATCATGGCCAGCTTCTCCGACGATGACGGCCGGTTCTCCGACGAGCAGATCGTTTCCGTCGCCGGTATCGTCCAGTCGGTGCGCATGAAGACCACCCGCAACCACTCCATGATGGCCTATGTGGTCCTGGAGGACGACGCGGCGGCCATCGAGATGCTGGCCTTCTCCAATACGCTGGAGCAGTACGGCTCGCTTCTGAGCGAGAACAGCGCCGTGGTGGTCACGGGCAGGCTCTCCGTGCGGGACGAAAAGGAACCCCAGATGATCGTGAACCGCGTGCGGCCCATCGGCGAGGTGGCAGACAGCGCCCCCGGCGCCGCGCCGGCAGAGCAGACGCTCTATCTGCGCCTTTCCGGACAGGATGATCCCCGGCTGGGGAAGGTGAAGGCGATCCTCAATATGTTCCCCGGACAGGGGAAAACGGTGCTGTTCTTCGCCGATACCCGCACCCGATACGCCGCGAAATGCGCCGTGCGCGCGGATATGCTCCGGGAGCTGTCCGATCTGCTGGGAGCCGACAGTGTGGTGCTCCGATAACCGTAAAATATTATTTCAAACCGGCGACAAAAATATCGCCATTCGGCAAAAAATATGTTATAATAAAAAGAACGTTTGAGAGGGGGGAGGCTGCCATGCACATCAAAAAAGCGCTGCTCGTTTTTGCGGCGGCGCTGATGATCCTGCCCCTGAGCGGCTGCCTCCAGTCGGCGGAGGATCTGTACGCCCTGCCCAGGCAGTCAGACGAATACTATACGCTTCAAAATCAGATCGAAGCCGTCCTGGATACCGGCGCGGAATACTCCGCCCCGGTGGCCGGCGACCGCCGTCAGGCGGTGCAGCTGGCGGATCTGGACTCCGACGGCCAGAAGGAGGCCATCGTTTTCCTCCGCACCCAGGGGGAAAAGCCCCTGAAGATCTATATTTATAAAAAGACCGAAGCGGGCTATGAAGAATACGCTGTGATCGAGGGCGACGGAAGCGCCTTCGCCAGCGTGGATTTCCGCCAGATCGATACGGCCCTGGGCCTGGAGCTGGTGGTGGGGCGGCAGGTCAGCGATCAGTTGCCCCAGACGCTGAGCGTCTATACCATGGACGGCGGGCAGGCGTCGGAGCTTTTGAGCGTCAGCTGCATCCGTCATACCCTGGCGGATCTGAACGGCAACGGCCTGGAGGACCTGCTGGTCTTCCGCACCGACGAGGATGCCGGCGTCGGCCTGACCGAGTACTACAGCTGGACCGGTACCGGGCTGGAGCTGGTGGGCTCCGCGGACATGAGCGCCGCGCTGACGCCCGAGAGCATCCGGCGCGTCATCGGCGGCATGATGCAGCAAAATACGCCTGCGGTATTCGTGGCCAGCGCCTATGAGGAATCCACCATCGTGACAGACGTGTTTGTTCTTTCCGACGGCGTGTTTACCAATGTCTCATCCCTGGGGGACAATCCCGACGACCTCTCCCGCATCCGCCACCGCGGCCTGTACGCGGCGGATGTGGACGGCGACGGCCTGATCGAGCTGCCCCGCGCCGTGGCGCTGCCGAAGCTCGGCGGCGACGAGGCGCCTGCATACAATAAGATCCAGTGGTATAATCTGCGCACCGACGGCTCCCGGCGATATAAGCTGACCACCTTCCACAACCATACCGACGGCTGGTTTGTGGAGCTGCTGCCGGACTGGGAGGAATCCCTGGCTGTGGACTATGTCCGCGATCCCCAGCAGCTGCCCTGTTACCGGTTCTTCCGGGCAGGCGCCGGCACTCCCGCAGAGCGGTTCGTGATCTATGCCTTCACCGGCGCGGACGCGGCCGAGCTCGCCCGGTCAGACGGACGCTTCCCCCTGGGGGAGAAGGGCGACGTATTCTACGCCGGGCAGATTTACGACGACAGCATCACCCGGGCGCAGCTGGAGCAGGCGTTCCACTTTATTTCGACCGACTGGAATTCCGGTGAAGTGTAGAAGTGTAAAGGAGAAGGCATGAAAAAAGTACTGATTTTAGAGGACGAGGTCAGCATTCGCAGCTTTGTGGTGATCAATCTGAAGCGCGCCGGCTACGATACCATCGAGGCCGGCACCGGGGCCGAGGCCCTGGAGCGGCTGAAGGAGAACCCGGACATCGGCGTGGCGATCCTGGATATCATGCTGCCCGACATCGACGGCTTTGAGGTCTGCCGCAGCATCCGTGCCACCAACAAATCCATCGGCATCATCATGCTGACGGCCCGCACGCAGGAGATGGACAAGGTCACGGGGCTCATGACCGGCGCCGACGACTATGTGACCAAACCCTTCTCACCCGCCGAGCTGACCGCCCGCATCGATGCCCTCTACCGCCGCATCGGCGGCGACGGCGGCCAGGACGCGGAGCTTTTGAGCCACGGCCCCTTCGTGCTCAACACCCGCAACCGCACCCTGGAGAAGAACGGCGTGCGCATCCGCCTGACCCAGGTGGAGTATGCCATCATGAAGCTGTTTATGCACAATCCCGGCCGGGCCCTGTCCCGCGAGGAGATCCTCACCACCGTCTGGGGCCGGGACTATGACGGCGAACTCAAGATCGTGGACGTCAACATCCGCCGTCTGCGGCTCAAAATCGAAGACGACACGGCCAATCCCGTCTACATCACCACGGATTGGGGCTACGGCTATAAATGGGGGATCTGATGGAAAACGAGCACGGACACAAAAACCACAGCGGGATCCAGCGCCGCTGGATGACGAATATCGTCAGCTGGCTGGTGGCGCTGATCGTGCTGTCGGTGGTTGTGACCTTTCTCACGGTGCAGGGCTATTATTATTCCAATATGCGCTCCGGCATGGAGGCCAAGGCCCGGACGGCTTCGGATTTCTTCAGCAACTACATCAACCTGAGCTACAACGAATATTACCAGTCCTGCGTGATGCTTACGCAGACATTTGAAGATAAAAACAAGATGGAGATGCAGTTCATCGGCGCCGACGGCGGCATCGTCGCCTCCAGCTCCGGCCTGTGGGCCGGCAGCGCGCCGGGCACCTCCGACATTGACGAGGCCATGGCGCTGGGGAATATTGCCGTCTTTTCCGGCAAAAGCCCGCAGACCGGCGAACGCATCCTGGCGGTGTCCGCCCCGGTGGAGTATACCAACGGGGAGACCATCGGCGTGCTACGCTATGTGTCCAGCCTGTCCCGGGCGGACCGGCAGATCCTGCGCTTTGCCCTGGTGCTGCTGTTCGTGGCGGCGGCCCTGCTGTCCATGCTGCTCATCAGCAGCCGGTTCTTCATCCGCTCCATTCTCGATCCTGTACGGGAGATCAGCGCCACTGCCCAGCGCATCGCAGACGGCAGCTACGGCGCTCAGATCAGCACCACCTATGACGATGAGCTCGGCGACCTGGCCCGTACCATCAATGAAATGTCCGACCAGATCGCCCGGACGGAGAAGATGCAGAGCGAATTCATCTCCTCCGTGTCCCATGAGCTGCGCACCCCGCTGACGGCCATCTCCGGCTGGAGCGAGACCCTGCTGGCCGCCGATCAGATGAATGAGGACGATACCCGCCGGGGACTTCTCATCATCTCCCGGGAGGCGCGGCGCCTGACGGGCATGGTGGAGGAGCTGCTGGAGTTCACCCGTATCCAGGACGGCCGCTTCACCCTGAATATGCAGCCCTGCGATCTGCGCGCCGACTTTGAGGATACGGTCTTCATGTACGGCAGCCGTCTGCGCCAGGAGGGCATTGAACTCACCTATCTGGAAAACGACGACCCCATCCCCGAAATCACCTGCGACGGCGCCCGCCTGCGCCAGGTATTCCTGAATATTCTCGACAACGCCGCCAAGCACGGCGGCGAGGGCAAGCGCATCACCGCAGCCATCGGTATGGACGGCAGCGACGTGGTCATCACCATCCGTGATTTCGGGCCGGGCATCCCCGATGAGGAGATGCCCCATGTGAAAAAGAAATTCTATAAGGGCAGCTCCAAGGCCCGCGGCAGCGGCATCGGCCTGGCGGTGTGCGATGAGATCGTCACCCGCCACGGCGGCACGCTGACCCTGCGCAACGCCGAAGGCGGCGGCACGGAGGTCATCGTCCGGCTGCCCGCCGCGGAAAACGGATAAAAGCAGACGGCCGGAATGCGGCGCTTGTCTGCAAAAGAGGTATCTATGAACAACAACCAGCAACCCCAGGAAAAATTCAAAACAATGATCGGCGGTCAGGCCCTCATCGAGGGCATCCTGATGCGCGGCCCCTATAAGCAGGCCATCGTGGTGCGTTCGCCGGACGGCATCGTGGAAAAGGTGGAGGATCTGAAGCTCAACAAGGACAAAAACCCCATCATCCGGCTGCCCCTGATCCGCGGCGTGGTGACCTTCTTTTCGTCCATGTACAACGGCGTCAAGGCGCTGATGTACTCCGCGGATTTTTTCCCCGAGGAGGAGGGAGATGAGCCGGAGGAGCCGAGCAAGCTGGACCTGTGGCTGGAGAAGAAGCTGGGCAATGAAAAAGCCAAGCAGGCGATCATTTACATTGCACTGGTGATCGGCATGGCTTTCTCGATCGGCCTGTTCTTCCTGCTGCCGATGCTGATTTCCGAATACGCTCTGTTCTGGGTCAGGAACCAGGCGGTGCTGAACCTCTGTGAAGGCGTCGTCCGCGTGGCCATTTTCCTGACATATCTGATTCTTGTATCCCGCATGAAGGATATGCGCCGGGTCTTTTCCTACCACGGCGCCGAGCACAAGACCATCCGCTGTTATGAGGCCAAGCTCCCCCTGACGGTGGAGAACGTCCGTCCCATGACCCGGCTGCACCCGCGCTGCGGCACCAGCTTCCTGTTTGTGGTGATGGTCATTTCGATTCTGGTATTCTCCGTGTTCACCTCCATTGTCCACATCAAATACAAGCTCCTCAAGGTGCTGTTCAAGCTCATGCTCCTGCCCATTGTGGTGGCCATCAGCTATGAGATCAACCGCTTTGTGGGCCGCCACAACAACTGGTTTACCCGCGCCATCTCCTGGCCCGGCATGTGGCTGCAGAACTTCACCACCAACGAGCCCGACGATTCCATGATCGAGGTGGCCATCCGTTCCCTCGAGCTGGTGACGCCGGAGGCCGAGGGCGCGGACGAATGGTAAAGAAATACGCGGATCTGTATCTGGAGGCCCGGCGCGCCCTGAAGGAGAGCTACGGCGAGCAGTCGGGCAGCGTCGCGCGGCAGCTGCTGAGCGCCGCTTCGGGCAAGACGCCGGAGGCCATCATCGCCGACTGTGACATCTATGCCTCCGAGGCCATCGAACAGACGATGGGGCAGTACCTGGAAAGAGCCCTGGCGGGGGAGCCCCTGGCCTACATCATCGGGCAGTGGGATTTTGCCGGCATGACCCTCACCGTCACGCCGGATACCCTCATTCCCCGGGACGATTCCATGGCGGTGACGGAGCTGGCGATCAAGACGGCCATGCATCTGCACGCCGAACCCCGGGTGCTGGATCTGTGCACCGGCACGGGCTGCATCGGCCTGGCCGTGGCCCGGCGGGTGAAGGACGCCCGGGTGGTGCTGGGGGATGTGTCCCCCGCGGCGGTGCGGGTGGCGAAGAAGAACGTCCAGGATCTGCATCTGGGCGGCCGCGTCACCTGCCTGCAGGTGGACGTGTGCAAGCCGGCGGCGGCGTTTCTCGGCAAGTTCGATCTGATCGTTGCCAATCCCCCCTATATCACGGACGCGGAGATGGATGATCTCCCGCCGGAGGTGGCGGATTACGAGCCGCATCTTGCCCTGCGGGGCGGCCCGGACGGCCTGGATCTGTACCGGGCAATATTGGACAATTACACCGGCGCGCTGAATCCGGGCGGCTTTATCTGCTTCGAGTTCGGCATGGGCCAGCAGGATGCGGTCAGCGCCCTGCTCGACGCGCACGGGTATGAGGTATTGACAACAAGAAAAGACCTGAGAAATGTGATCCGGGCGGTCCTTGCCCGGAAGAAATGAGAGGAAGAACCTATGGCAACAAAGAAACCGGCCTATGAATCTCCCACCCCCGCAGGGGACAAGCAAAAGGCCCTGCAGGCGGCCCTGCATCAGATCGAGAAGAACTTCGGCAAGGGCGCGGTCATGCGTCTGGGCGACCGCCCGGAGATGAACGTGGACGCCATCCCCACCGGCTCCCTGGCGCTGGATGCGGCCCTGGGCATCGGCGGCGTCCCCAAGGGGCGCATCATCGAGATCTACGGCCCCGAGTCCTCCGGCAAGACCACTCTGGCCCTGCACATTCTGGCCGAGGCCCAGAAGCGCGGCGGCGAGGTGGCCTTCATCGACGCCGAGCACGCCCTGGACCCGGTCTATGCCTCCGCCATCGGCGTGGACATCGATTCCATGCTGGTCTCCCAGCCGGATACCGGCGAGCAGGCCCTGGAGATCGCCGACGCCCTGGTGCGCTCCGGCGCGGTGGATGCGGTGGTCGTGGACTCCGTGGCGGCGCTGACGCCCCGGGCGGAGATCGAGGGCGAGATGGGCGACAGCTTCATGGGCCTGCAGGCCCGGCTGATGTCCCAGGCCCTGCGCAAGCTGGCCGGCACCATCTCCAAGACCAACTGCGTTGTCATTTTCATCAACCAGCTGCGCATGAAGATCGGCGTCATGTACGGCAACCCCGAGACCACCACCGGCGGCAACGCCCTGAAGTTCTATTCCTCCGTGCGCCTGGACGTGCGCCGCATCGAGGCCATTAAGAACGGCGGCGAGGTCATCGGCAACCGTACCCGCGTCAAGGTCATCAAGAATAAGGTCGCGCCTCCGTTCCGTGAGGCGATCTTCGATATCATGTACGGCGAAGGCATCTCCAAGTTCGGCGAGATGGTGGATCTGGCGGTGGATATGGACATCGTCAGCAAGTCCGGCAGCTGGTTCTCCATGGGCGACGAGCGCATCGGCCAGGGCCGCGACAGCGTCAAGCAGTATTTCCTGGACCACCCCGAGGTGGCCGACCAGGTGGAGCAGCAGATCCGCGCCAAGCTCTATGAGCGCCAGGCCAGCCGCCGGCCGCAGCCGCGTGCCGCGGCCCAGCCCGTGGATATCTCCGCCGACGACTTCGGCGACGAATGACCGTCGCTTCGATCGCCGCGTCCCCCGACCGGCGGGGCCGGTACCGGGTGGAATTCTCCGACGGTTCGGCCATGAAGCTGCCGCCCTCGGTGATTGCGGACCTGTGTCTGTATACCGGGCGGGAGCTGGATGAATCGGAGTTCCGGCGGGTGCGCGAGGCCGAGCGCAAGGCCGACGCGAAGCAGCGGGCGGTGAACATCATCTCCGCCACGACCGTCTCCGGCCGGGAGCTGAGCGACCGCCTGCGCCGCAAGGGCGCATCGGAGGCCGACGCCGCCGAGGCGGTGCAGTGGCTGCAGGAGCTCTGCCTGGTGGACGACGCCAGGACTGCCCGGCAGATCGTGGAGCGGGGCGTGCGCCGGGGCTACGGAGCGCGGCGCATCCGGCAGATCCTCTTTGAGAAGAAGATCCCCCGGGAATACTGGGACGAGGCCATGGAGGCCGTGCCCGAGCCGGACGGAGCCATCGACGACTATCTGCGCGCCAACCTGCGCGGCGCGCCGGATCAGAAAGAGCGCAAGCGCGTCTCCGACGCGCTGGTGCGCCGGGGCTTCGACTGGAGCGATATTTCCGCCGGCCTGCGCCGATACGGCGCGGAGCTGGAAGCAATGGAGGAGGAATAGATGCGCGTAGGCTTTATCTCCCTTGGCTGCGCGAAGAATCAGGTGGACTGCGAGCAGATGATGTATCGCATGCGCGAGGCGGGCCACGAGGTCCTGGCAGACCCCGACGGCGCGGATCTCGTGGTCATCAACACCTGCGGCTTCATTGACGCGGCCAAGAGCGAAGCGATTGACCATATCATCGCCATGGGCGAATTGAAGCGGGCCGGACGGATCGGGAAGATCCTGGTCACCGGCTGTCTGGCCCAGCGATATCAGGAAGAAATACTCAGAGAAATGCCCGAGGTGGACGGCGTGCTGGGCACGGGCAGTTATTTTGACATTGCGTCCGCGGCCCGGCAGGTGATGGAGGGGCAGACGGTGTCGGAATTCGGCGACATCGACGCCCCCGTGCCCGAGACAGGGCGCATCCTCACCACCCCCGCCCACTACGCTTTCTTAAAAATCGCCGAGGGCTGCTCCAACCGCTGCGCCTTCTGCGTGATCCCCCAGCTCCGGGGCCGCTACCGCAGCCGGCCCATGGACGAGGTGCTCTGCGAGGCCAGGACCCTGGCGGCGGAAGGGGTAAAGGAGCTCATCGTGGTGGCCCAGGATACCACGCTCTACGGCGTGGATCTGCCGGGGCACCGGAAGCTGCTGCCGGAGCTGCTTCGACAGCTGTGCCGCATCGAGGGCGTCCACTGGGTCCGGGTACATTATCTCTACCCCGAGTCCATCACGCCGGAGCTGCTGGACGTGTTCGCCGGGGAACCCAAATTGGTGAACTATCTGGATATCCCCATCCAGCATGTAAACGACGGCATCCTCAAGGCCATGCGCCGCCGGGGCACCCGGGCGTACCTGGAGGATCTGTTCCGGACGATCCGGGCAAAGCTGCCCGACGCCGTGATCCGCACGAGTCTCATTGCCGGCCTGCCCGGCGAGGGCGAGGCGGAATTCGAGGAGCTGTGCGATTTCCTGCGGGAATTCCGGCTGGAGCGGGTGGGCGTGTTCGTCTACTCCCCGGAGGAGGGGACCCCCGCCGCCGAAATGCCGCGGCCCGACGAGGCCGTTGCCGTGCGCCGCACCGACATCGTCACGGAGCTGCAGTCGCGCATCATGGATGCGTATCAGGCGGGACTGATCGGCAAGACCATGGAGATCCTCTCCGAGGGCTGCGACCCCGAACGGGACCTCTATTTCGGCCGCAGCTACGCCGACTCACCGGAAATCGACGGAAAAGTCTGGTTTACCAGTGAAAACGTCGTAAAAACCGGCAGCTTTGTGCCGGTCAGAATAGAAAAATCAATCGACGGTGAACTGTATGGCGCCGCCGCAAGGGAGGAAGAATAATCATGACAACTGCAAGTAAAATCACATTGGTTCGCGTGATCCTTATCCCCGTGTTCATGCTGTTTTTGTACCTGAGCAAGACAGTCGACGCCCTCAAGTGGGTTGCCCTGGCCGTGTTCATCATCGCCAGCCTGACGGATTTTGTGGACGGCAAGATCGCCCGTTCCCGCAACCAGGTTTCTGATTTCGGCAAATTCCTCGATCCTTTGGCGGACAAGCTGCTGGTGATCTCCGCCATGACCATCTTCTGCGAGTGGGGCATCTTCCCCGCCTGGGCGCTGATGATCGTGCTGACCCGTGAATTCGCCGTGACCGGCCTGCGCCTGGTCGCCGTGGGCAACGGCCGCGTCATCGCCGCCGGCATGTCCGGCAAGATCAAGACCTTCGCCACCATGGTGGGTCTGTGCTTCATGATCGTGTTCTACCAGTGGAAGTGGCTGGACTGGATCGTGATCGCCGTCATCGTCGTCACTACCCTCTATTCCGGCGTCGAGTACTTCGTGCAGAACTGGGATGTGCTGAACCTCAAGAAGAAGGATTGACTTGCCCCCTTCTTCATGCTACTATAGTTCCAACTGAATATCGCGTGGATCGGAAAGAGTAACAGTGCTGCACCGGCAGCAGAGAGGATGCGCCATGGCTGAAAGCGCGTCCGGCCGGGGCGCTGCGAAGTGCGTCCGGGAGCGAGGGAGAGATCCCCGCAGGCGGCTGCGTCAGTGCCGAAAGGGAGCCTGGGCTCCGAAACGAGAGTGGAACCGCGTGCATTTTGCCCGCCTCTTGCATGCAAGGGGCGGGTTTTCATTTAAAGGAGAATCGCCATGTATCTGTATAATTCCGCAACCAGAAAAAAGGAACTGTTCGTTCCCAACAACCCCGATATCGTCAAGATGTACACCTGCGGCCCGACGGTCTATCACTTTGCCCACATCGGCAATCTGCGCAGCTACATCATGGAGGACGTGCTGGAAAAGGCCCTGCGCTATGAAGGCTACAACGTCAAGCGCGTCATGAATATCACCGACGTGGGCCATCTGTCCTCCGACGCCGACACCGGCGAGGACAAGATGCTCAAGGGCGCCCGCCGGGAGCATAAAACCGTCATGGAGATCGCCGCCTACTACACCGACGCCTTCTTTGACGACTGCAAAAAGCTCAACATCAAGCGGCCCGACGTGGTGGAGCCCGCCACCAACTGCATCGACGAGTATATCAAGATCGTCTCCACCCTGATCGAAAAGGGCTACGCCTACCTGGCCGGCGGCAACGTCTACTTCGACACCTCCAAGCTCGAGCGCTACTACATCTTCAACGAACACAACGAAGAAGATCTGGCTGTGGGCGTCCGCGAGGGCGTGGAGGAGGACACCAACAAGCGCAACAAGAACGACTTCGTCCTCTGGTTCACCAAGTCCAAGTTCGAGGATCAGGCCCTCAAGTGGGAATCCCCCTGGGGCGTGGGCTATCCCGGCTGGCACATCGAGTGCTCCGGCATCAGCATGAAGCATCTGGGCGAGGATCTGGATATCCACTGCGGCGGCATCGACAACGCCTTCCCCCACCACACCAACGAGATCGCCCAGTCCGAGTCCTACCTGGGCCATAAGTGGTGCAATTTCTGGTTCCATGTGCTGCATCTGAATACCAACAGCGGCAAGATGTCCAAGTCCTCCGGCGAATTCCTCACGGTATCCCTGCTGGAGTCCAAGGGCTATGATCCGCTGGTCTACCGCCTGTTCTGCCTGCAGAGCCACTATCGCAAGAATCTGGTGTTCACCTACGAAAACCTGGACAACGCCGCCAAGACCTACGGCAAGCTCATCGGCCGCATCGCGGCCCTGGACTTTGACGACAAGGCCCCCGTGGACGAGGCCGCCCTTGCCGCTCTCAAGGAGAAGTTCAAAAAGGCTCTGGACAGCGACATCAACACCTCCCTGGCCATTACCGCGGTCTATGACGCCCTCAAGGCCGATACCAACGACGCCACCAAGCTGGCCGCCATCGCGGACTTCGACTATGTGCTGTCCCTGGATCTGATCGAGAAGGCCAAGGCCCAGAAGGCGAAGGAGGCCGCCACGGTGAAGACCGTGGGCGAGATCGTCATCGAGGGCGAGGGCGATCCCGAGATCGACGCCATCGTCAAGGCGCGCGCCGAGGCCAAGAAGGCCAGGAACTGGCCGGAGGCCGACCGCATCCGCGACGAGCTCAAGGCCCGGGGCATCGAGGTCATCGATACGGCCCAGGGCGCCAAGTGGAAGAGAATTTGATTATTTCACCGGAGGCAACGCCATGAAGCTGATGATCCTCGACGGCAACAGCATCATCAACCGCGCCTTTTTCGGCGTGCGTCCCCTGACCACCCGGGAGGGGCTCTATACCCACGCCATTTTCGGATTTCTGAATATCATGCAGCGGCTGGAAAACGAGGAGGCTCCTGACGCCCTGTGCGTGGCCTTCGACCTCCACGGCCCCACCTTCCGCCATGAGATGTACGACCAGTACAAGGCCACCCGCCACGGCATGCCGGACGAGCTGGCCCAGCAGATGCCCGTGATGAAGGACGTGCTGCGGGCCATGAATATCCCCATCTTCGCCTGCCAGGGCTGGGAGGCGGACGACGTCATCGGCACGGTGGGGAAGAAATGCGCAGCCGCCGGATGGGACTGCGTCATTGCCACCGGCGACCGGGACAGCCTGCAGCTCATCGACGATCACGTCAACGTCCGGCTCATCACCTCCAAGGGCGAGGAGCTCATCGATGAGGAGGCCTTCCGCGCACAGTACGGCTTCGAGCCCATCCGCCTCATCGACCTCAAGGGTCTCATGGGCGACAGCTCGGACAACATCCCCGGTGTGGCGGGGGTGGGCCCCAAGACAGCCACCCAGCTTCTTCTGGACTTCGGCACCCTGGAGGGCGTGTACGAGCATCTGGACGACAAGTCCATCCGGCCCAAGCTCCGCGAGAAGCTGGAGGCGGGGAAGGACATGGCCTTTTTGTCCTATGACCTGGCCACCATCCGCTGTGACGCGCCCATCGAATTTGCCCCGGAGGACTGCCTGCGCAAGGGCGTGCAGGGGAAGCAGCTCTACGACCTGTTCGTGAAGCTGGAGTTCACCCGCCTCATCGACCGCTACGGCCTGCGCGGCTGCGCCTTTGAAAACGACTGCGCCGTTGAGACCGCTTCAGAGGAGCAGATGAACACGCTGGAGGCTCTGCCCCCGGCGGAGACCGCCTGCGCTCTGTGGATCGGGGACGGGGAGATCGCCCTGGCCTGCGAAGCGGGCGTGATCTGCGTGCCGATTTCCGAAAACAAGGATTATTTCGCCGCGCTGTTCGGCGGGAACACCCCGAAAACCGTGTGCGATCTTAAAAATTTCTGCCATACCCTGAACGCTTTGGATCTGCCCTTCGGAGAGGGCTTCTTCGATGCGGCCCTGGCGGGCTATGTGCTCGACCCCACCACGGGGGACTACAGCCTGGACAAGCTGGCCCTGCAGTATCTTTCCCGGGAGCTGCAGGACGATCCCGCCGCAAAGGCCTTCGCCCTGTGGCAGCTGCGCCCGATCCTGGAGGAAAAGCTCTTCGCCCTGGATCTGGACAGGGTCTACTACGACATTGACCTGCCCCTGTGCCGCGTGCTCGCGTCCATGGAGGACGCCGGCGTGGCGGTGGACAGACAGGCGCTGACAGACTTCGGAAACATGCTGACGGAGCGCATCGACGCCTGTCAGGCGGCCATATACGCCGATGCGGGCGAGGAATTCAACATCAATTCCACCAAAAAACTGGGGGAAATTTTGTTCGAAAAGCTGGAGCTGCCCCCGGTCAAAAAGACCAAGACCGGCTACTCCACCAATGCCGAGGTGCTGGAAAAGCTCCGGGGCCGCCATCCCATCGTGGAGCGGGTCATGGAGTACCGGATGCTCACGAAGCTCCGCTCCACCTATGCCGAGGGTCTGCTGAAGGTCATTGCGCCCGACGGACGCATCCACACCAGCCTGCAGAATATGGTCACCGCCACGGGCAGACTCAGCTCCACGGAACCGAACCTGCAGAATATCCCCGTGCGCACGGAGCTGGGCAGCGAGATCCGCAGGATGTTCGTCGCCCGGCCCGGCTGGGTGCTGGTGGACGCGGACTACAGCCAGATCGAGCTGCGGGTCCTGGCCCACATCGCCGACGACGCCAACATGCGCGCGGCCTTCCTGTCCGGCGAGGACTTCCACCGGGTCACCGCGTCCCAGGTCTTCGGCGTTCCCCTGGACGAGGTCACTCCCGCCATGCGCCGCAGCGCCAAGGCGGTGAATTTCGGCATCGTCTACGGCATCTCCAAGTGGTCCCTGTCCGAGGACCTGGGCGTGAGCGTCTGGGAGGCCGAGGACTATATCAACAATTACCTTGCCCGGTTCGCCGGCGTGCGGCGCTATATGCACGACGTGGTGGAGGGCGCGAAGCGCGACGGCTATGTGACCACCATCTTCGGCCGCCGCAGAAACATCCCCGAGCTCAAGAGCTCGAATTTCAACGTCCGCGCGGGCGCCGAGCGGGTTGCCCTCAACACCCCCGTGCAGGGCAGCGCCGCGGACATCATCAAGCTGGCCATGCTCCGGGTCTATGACGCCCTGGCGCGGGAGGCCCTGCAGGCACAGCTGGTGCTGCAGGTGCACGACGAGCTGATCGTGGAGTGCCCGCCCTGGGAGGCGGAACTGGTGCGCAGCATCGTCACCCGCGAGATGGAGCACGCGGCGGAGCTCTCTCTGCCCCTGGTGGCCGAGGCCAAGCAGGGCGCGAGCTGGTACGAGGCGAAGTGATGAAGATCGTACCGATGGAGCGCGCCCATGTGGCGCAGATCGCGCAGCTGGAGCGGGAGAATTTTTCCGCACCCTGGGACGAAGCCTCCCTGCTGCATGAGCTGGAAAATCCCCTCAGCCTTTGGCTGACGGCCCTGGACGGGGACACCGTCGCGGGCTACATCGGCAGCCAGAGCGTGCTGGGGGAGAGCGATATGATGAATCTGGCCGTGGCCCCCGCTTATCGGCGGCAGGGCGTCGGCAGAGCCCTGGTGGAGCGGCTGCTCTGGGAGCTGGCGGAGGATAACCACTGCCTGACCCTGGAGGTGCGCGCCTCCAATGAAGCGGCCATTGCGCTGTATGAGGAGCTGGGCTTCCGCCAGGCGGGCAGAAGGCCCAGATACTATCAACATCCCCCGGAGGATGCCCTCATCCTCCGAAAGGACTGGTGAACATGTTAATTCTTGCGGTGGAATCCTCCTGCGACGAGACCGCCGTCGCCCTGGTGCGCGACGGGCGGGAGGTGCTGACCGACTGTATCAGCTCCCAGGTGGAGCTGCACCGGATCTACGGCGGCGTGGTGCCGGAGATCGCCTCGCGCAAGCACATCGAGTGCATCTACGCCCTGGCCGACCAGGCCCTGGCGCGGGCAGGGGTGACCCGGCAGGAGATCGACGCCGTGGCCGTCACCTATGCCCCGGGCCTCATCGGCGCGGTGCTGGTGGGGGTCAACTTCGCCAAGGCCGCTGCCCTGCGCCTGGGCGTGCCCTTGATCCCGGTGCATCATATCCGCGGCCACATCGCCGCCAACTATCTGGCCTTCCCCGAGCTGGAGCCGCCCTTTTTGTGCCTGGTGGTCTCCGGCGGGCACACCATGATCCTGGCGGTGGAGGACTATACCCGCATGCGCATCCTGGGCGGCACCCGGGACGATGCGGCGGGGGAGTGCTTCGACAAGGTGGCGCGGGTGCTGGGCATGCCCTATCCCGGCGGCGCGGCCCTGGACCGCACGGCCCGGCAGGGCGTCGAGGGGCGCTATGACCTGCCCCGGGCCAAGCTCTCGGGCAACCCCCTGGATATGTCCTTCTCCGGCCTCAAGACGGCTGCCCTGAACCTCATCCATCACGCAGGGCAGGTGGGCGAGGCGCTGAACATTCCCGATCTGTGCGCGGATTTCTCCCGGGCGGTGAGCGATACCCTGGTGCCGCGTACCATGCAGGCCCTGCGCGATACCGGCTACAAAAAGCTCGCCATCGCCGGCGGCGTGGCGGCCAACTCCCGCATCCGGGCGGATTTTGCCGCAGCGGCGGCGGAGGCCGGCGCGGCGCTCTATATCCCGCCCCTTTCCCTGTGCGGAGACAACGCCGCCATGATCGGCGCCCAGGGCTATTACGAATATCTGGCGGGCAACACCGCCGGCCAGGACCTGAACGCCTTCGCCACGAAAACATTAGAGGGAGAAGCGGTATAAAAATAAAAAAGACGCATGGCCCCGGGAACCGGAGTCATGCGTTGTTTTTTTATGGAAGGCGATCAATCAGATCGCGGACCGGGCAACTCAGGCGACGTGGCGGCTGTAGAAATCCATCATCACCATCTCGTCGGCGTAGTTGGAGGCGAACAGTTCCATAGTGTCTGCATCGTCTCTGGTCAGCCGGTCGAGTCCCTGACGGAGCTCCCGATCCGACTTCAGATCATAGTGCTCGCCGCCGGGGCCGATGAGCCATACGGTCTTGCTGCATTTGTTCAGCGCAGCACGGAAGGCTTCCATATCCTGCGGTGTTCTGATTTTCATAATGGTTCGCTCCTTTCATAGGTTTTACGGCTATATTATAGCAGTGAAAACGTTGGAGCGAAAGCGATTTATGGACGAAAAATATTATAATAGGGCCGGGCTGTTCGGGCGCTGAGAAGGGATATCCGGCGATTATTGGGAATTAATTGCCGAATAATCGCAAAATCGGGCCATTATCGATTTTGGGCGCGAAATTCCCGGGGCGTGAGGCCCGTGGCCCCGCGGAACACCTTGCCGAAATAGCTGGCGGAAGAAAAGCCGCACGCCTCGCTGATCTCCAGCACACCCTTTCCGGTCCGGAGCAGCATGTCCGCCGCCATACGCAGGCGGCAGGCGTTCAGATATTCGTTGGGCGTGGAGTCGATGCAGCGGCGGAAGCAACGGGTGCACTCCCGGCGGCTGATGTTGGCGGAAGCGGCGATTTGGTCCAGGGTCAGGCGCTCGGCGCAGTTTTCCTGGATATAGTCCATCATGGCCTTGATGCGCTCGGTATCGGCGTTGGAGCGCTGCGGCATACTGGCGCGGACCTCGGCGCTGTCGTTCAGCATCCCGCGCCAGAAGGTGCACAGCTCCGTGCGCAGGTCAAATTCGTACTCGGGCGGCTCGCTGCGGTGGAGCTCCACGGCGCGCAGCACCGCCTCGATCATCCGCATACGGGGCAGGCTGTCCGGCTTCACCAGCCAGAGTTGGAAGGCGGAATTCCTGCTGACGGGCAGGAAATACTTCTCCTCGAACACACTGTTGTACATGCCGGAGAGAAAGCTCATTTCAAACAGGTGGGTATAGTAGATGCAGCCCTCCGGGTCCGCCGCCGTGCAGGTATGCAGGACGCCGGAATTGGTGAACAGCGCTTCGCCTTTGAGTATCGTTACGGTCTGCTCCGGCGTCCGGTACACCAGGGCGCCCTCGTCGACGTAGGTGATTTCAAAGGCGTTGTGCCAGTGCCAGGGGATGGTTCTGCGCCGGTGCTTGCGCAACTCGCTGCGGCGGCAGATGCAGGGGAAGCCGGCCATCTCCACGGGAAAAATCTCCCGCCGCTCCCGGTCGGAGCGAAAGTAGGATTCGATCAGCATGATAATCACCTCACAGCCTGATTATAGCGCAAAACAGTTCATTGAGCAAATAAAAACCGAAGACGGTGCAAAACCGTCTTCGGTTGAATGTTATACAGGCTTGATGCCCAGCAGCTTTTCCAGGGCGGCCAGCTTCAGGCTGGCGCAGAAGATCTCCATGGCCTGGGCCAGCTCCTGCACCGGGGGCAGGGAGGGGGCGATGCGGATGTTGGAGTCGTTGGGGTCGATGCCGCGGGGGAAGGCGGCGCCGGCGGGGGTCATGGCCACGCCGGCCTCCTTGCACAGGGCGAGGGTACGGCGGGCAAGACCCGGCTGGGTGTTGACCGAGACGAAGTAGCCGCCCTTCGGCCGCTGCCAGCTCGCCAGACCCAGGGGGGCGATCTCCGTCTCCAGGGCGCCCAGCACGCAGGCGAACCGGGGCCGCAGGAATTCGGCATGGCGCTGCATGAGCGCCAGGACGTTTTCCTTGTTCTTGAGGAAGCGCACATGGCGCAGCTGATTGACCTTATCCTCGGAGATCATCTGCACGCCCATCAGCCGCTGCAGATAGGTCTGATTGTCCACCGAGGCGGCCATGACGCTGATGCCCGCGCCGGGGAGGGTGATCTTGGAGGTGGAGGCGAATTCGTAGACCATGTCGGCGTTGCCCGCGTCGCGGCACAGGCCGATGATGTCGGGGAAGGGGACAAAGGGACCGTCAAATTCATGGACGCAGTAGGCGTTGTCCCATACAAGGGCGAAGTCCTCGGCGGCGGGCTTCATCCGGGCCAGACGCTTGCAGGTGGACTCGGAATAGATGATGCCGTCGGGGTTGGAGTACTTGGGCACGCACCACATGCCCTTGACCTCCGGGTCGCGGATCAGTGCCTCCACCAGGTCCATATCCGGGCCTTCGGGGGTCATGGGCACGTTGATCATCTCGCAGCCGAAGCTTTGGGTGATGCGGAAATGGCGGTCATAGCCGGGCACAGGGCAGAGCCACTTGACCTTTTCCAGCCGGCACCAGGGCTGCTTGGAGTGCAGCAGGCCGTGGGTGAAGGCCTTGGAGACGAGGTCGTACATAAGGGTCAGCGAGGAGCTGCCGCCGATGAAGCACTCGTCCGGCCGGCATCCGAGGATCTCGGCGAAGAGCTGCTTGGCGGCGGGAATGCCGCTGAGGAAGCCGTAGTTGCGCACTTCGATGCCGTCGGAAACGCAGTCGGCGGGATCGGTGAGGGCGGTCAGCAGACCGGCGGACAGATTGAGCTGCTCCAGACCGGGCTTGCCGCGGGACATATCCAGAGACAGGTTCTTTTCCCGGAGCGCATCGTACTGCCCCCGGACGGCTGCATAGGCGTCGCGCAGCCCGCGCTCGTTCATTGCCTGGTATGCGTTGTTCTCCATGGTATCATTCTCCTGTTCAAATGTGTGTTATGCGATTTTTTCTCGCTCCGGCTGCAAGAATCAAAGGATGAAGCACGCGTCGGAGGCAATGCTTCGCAGCGAAAAACCCCACATTTTTTGCGCTGCGCCGGTGCGGTTTGGGTTTATTTTACCGCAAACGGGAGGAAAAGTAAAGCAATAAGCGGCTGAAATTATATGAGAAAAATCCGCGCCCAGGGCGCGGATTTTTGGCATTTTCAGAGAGGAAACTTGCAGAAGGGACTTATCTCACCGGGACGATCTCCAGCCAGTAGCCGTCCGGGTCCTGGATGAAGTAGATGCCCATGGACGGATTTTCGTAGCAGATGACGCCCATTTCGCTGTGGAGCTTGTGGGCGGCTTCAAAATCTTCCGCCCGGAAGGCCAGATGGAATTCGCATTCGCCCAGGTTGTAGGGCTGGGGATGATCCTTGAGCCAGGTGAGCTCCAGCTCGAAATCAGAGGCGTCATTGCCGATGTAGACGATGATGAAGCTGTCGCGGGTCTTGCGGCGCTTCTCGGTCAGCCCCAGGGCCTTTTCATAAAATTCCAGCGCACGGTCCAGATCAGAGACGTTGTAATTCTCGTGTACCATTTTAAATTTCATACGGGGAGCCCTCCTTGAAGTGTTCCGAATAGTTTACATAATCCTTATACTGCGGGTATTCCCGCAGAAACCGGTCGATGATTTCGGGCTGGCCCCAGTAGTGCATGGGGAAAACATGCTTCGGGGCAAGGACCGTGAGCACGTACAGCAGGCCCCGGGCGTAGTCGTCCTCCTGCCGGGGGTCCAGGGGAACGAAGGCACAATCCACCGGCAGGCCGCGGAGCTTGTCGATCTCGTGGCGATAATTGCCGGTCATCTGCCGGTTGGATTGTTCCGGCTCCCCGGCCCAGACCCAGTCGTTCAGATCGCCGGCGTGGTAGACGGTTCCCTCCGGCGTTTCCAGATAAAAGGCCACGCCCGCGTCGGTGGAGCGCAGGGTTTTCAGGCGGATGCCGTGGGGCAGCTCGTAGTCCCGGTCCGCCGCGACGGGCAGGACCTGCACGCCCTCCGGCCGGCGGCGCGGGGGAATGTCCTTTGATACGATGGCCAGCTCCGGCCGCACGAGGTCGAAAACGGCGGGATCATAGTGATCATGGTGGGCGTGGGAGGCGAAGACCAGGACCGGTTTATCCGGCAGATGGGTCAGGCCTTTTTCAAAATAGTCGAAGATCAGGCAGCAGTCGGACAGCTCAACGAGAAAGCCGCTGTGGTGCGCATAGGTGATTTTCATACTTGCCTCCCGTTTTTTTCTCATTATACCATCCTTTTCCGGCGGCCACAATAGAAAAGGGCGTGTTGCAAAATAAAAAGCGACACGCCGAAACAGAAGGAAAAGCTGCAAAAAGAGAGCAGCAGGGGGAAGAGTGAAGGGGGGCAAGGCCCGCCCTTCGCGTTCAATCAAAAAGATTTCCGGCAAACTGCCGGAAATCTTGCAAGGGGCCGTTGCAAAATGCATTTTGCAACGGCCCCTTTTCAAAGGAAAAGATCACTCCACGCTGGTTGTGGTGCCGATGAACAGGGGCAGGTTCGTGGTGCGGTCGATGATCATATAGAGGAAGGGCCGGTCGGCGGTGACCTTGACGGTCTTTTGCGGGATCGAAACGTACTTCTCCACGGCGATCACCGTGGCGGCCGCGGCGCTGACGCCGCCTTCGTCCACGTCGATGACGGCCTTCTGCATGGACTTGGACACATACAGGCCCTCGCCCGGGGCGATGCCGTCCAGATTCGCCGCGGCGGGATTGAAGGCGTCGCGGATGCCCATGGTCTGCAGGGGCTCGTTGAGATCCACGAAGGTCTCGGCCTGGAATTTCGGCATGGCGGCATAGACCGCGTCATAGGGCTCGCCCTTCAGGAGCTTGCGCAGACCTGTTCCGTTCAGGCCTGCGACATAGTCCGCCAGATCCACGCCCTCGTTGGGCACGACCACGGCGAAGGCATACTTGTCGCTGCGGAAGGGCTTGAGGAAGCCCTGGGCCTGGCTGTCGTGCAGGTAGATCCGCTCGGACGAGCGCATCATCTGCGCGGTCTGTGTCGTTCCGTCGGCCAGGTGGAAGGGGGCGGCCTCGGTCTTTTCGTAAGGCTCGTCCCACTGGCCGCAGAAGTACAGGGCGTTGACCAGGGCCATGATGGTGTCCGGGCTGAGCTCGTCGATCATCTCCGGGATCAGACCCTCGGTCTGCTCGCTGATCCAGTTGTTGATATCCCGGACGGTCTGTTCGTCGAAGGGGACCTCAAAGGCTCCGGCGTCATAATAATTCGCGTTGTCCTGCAGGAACTGCGGCTGAACCTCGAAGCCGTTTTTGATCCAGATGGAGTTGGCCAGATGCACGTCGGTGGTGCCGTATCCTTCGGGCAGGTTCGCGGTGGTGGAGCGCAGGGCCTCGTTGAGTTCGGCCACCGGCATGCCGAAGGCCTGCTCCAGCTCGGCGCGGGTGCCGCCCTGCGCGCCGTTGGAGAGCATGCCCAGGGCATAGAGGGCGGACAGGGGGGACAGGACGGTGTTCTTCTTCGGGTCGCCCGCGGCCCGGAACATGTTCAGAGTAAAGTCCGCCATGGCGTCGGCGGCGGTTTCCGAGATGGGCTCCGGCTCTGCCTCGAGCTCGGAGGCGTAGCCCTCCATAAGATCGCGCATGGGCACGGGGTCCGGCTCCACGGGCCTGGGATCCGGGATGGGGATGGGATCGGGATCGTCCACCTCCTCGCCGTCGGTATGGGCGGTGGTGCCGATAAACAGGGGCAGATTCGTGGTTTTGTCGATGATCATGTACAGGTAGGGCCGGTCGGCGGTGACGGTGACGGTGGGCTCCGGCGGAACCGCCGTGGCCTCCACGTCGATGACCGTCACGGCGGCTGCCTTGACGCCCTTCTCGTCCAGCTCGATCACAGCCTTCTGTTTGGCCTGGGAGACGCACAACCCTTCGGCAATGCCGCTGAGATCGGCCCTGCCGGGGTCGAAGGCGTTGCGGATTCCCATGGCCTGCAGAGGTTCGTTGAGGCCGACGAGGGTTTCCGTCTTGAACTTCGGCATGACCGCGTGGACCCGGTAACCGCGCTCGCCCTGCAGGAGCCTGCGCAGCCCGGCGCCGTCCAGGGAGGCAATATAATCCTCCAGCTTGACGCCCTCGTTGGGCACGAGCACGGCGAAGGCGAACTTGCTGCTGTCGAAGGGCTTGACGAAGCCGGCGGCCTGATCGTCGTGCAGGTAGGTGTTCTCGGTGGAGTGGAGCATGTCGGCGCGCTGGACTTTTCCGCCGCCGGGGTAGAAGTATTCGGATTTGGACGACATGTAGGGCGCCGCCCATTTGCCGCAGAAATACAGGGCGTTGATCAGGGTCAGCACGGTCGAGGGCTCGAGGCCGTTGATCATCTGCGGGATCAGGCCCCGGGTCTGCTCGTTGATCCAGGCATTCATGTCCTCCACGGTCTGATCGTCGAAGGGGGCCTGGAAGACGGAAGCGTCCAGATAGTCGGCGTTGTCCTGGAGGTACTGCTCCAGCACCCGGAAGCCGTCGCGGATCCAGATGGAGTTGGCCAGATTGACCTCGGTGGAGCCGTATTTGTCCGGCAGATTGGCGGTGAAGGAGCGCAGGGTCTCGTTGAGGGTCTGCACGTCCATGCCGAAGGCCTGCTCCAGCTGCGTCCGGGTCTCGCCCTGCGCGCCGTTGGAGAGCATGGCCAGGGCATAAAGGGCGGAGAGGGGAGAAAGGACGGTGTTGTCCGTGGGGTTGCCCGCCGCGCGGAAGAGGTTGAGCGTAAAGTCCGCCATGGCGTCGGCGGCCTCGTCGGAGATGGGGCCGGGCGCGGTATCGAGGCTGGACGCGTAGCCCTCCGTCAGATCCTTCGTGCCGGGCTTCGGATCAGGATCGGGATCAATGGGCGCTGCCATGTTGGAAGCGCGGTAGAGGAAGGTCACGACCTCGCCTCTGGTGCAGGTGGCGTTCGGGCTGAATTCCTTATCGGTTTTGCCCTTGGTGACGCCGTTTTCCACCGCCCAGACCACGGCGTCGGCATAGAACTGGCCGCTTGCGACGTCCTTGAAGGGGTTGTTCCCCTTTTTGAACTCCGGCGCGCCGTTGGCCCGGTACAGGAAGGTGACGATCTGACCGCGGGTGCAGGTGGCGTCCGGGCCGAAGGTCGTGTCGGTCAGGCCCCTGGTGATCCCTTGCTCCACGGCCCAGACCACGGCGGTCTCATAGAAGGCGCCGGGCTTCAGATCGGTGAAACCGGTTTCTGTATTTGTCGGTTCGGGCATCCCGGCGGCGCGCCACAGGAAGGTCACCACCTGGCCTCTGGTGCAGCTCTTGTCCGGGCCGAAGCGGGTTTTGCTCTCACCCTTCGTGATCTCGGCGCCGTAGGCCCAGTAGACGGGCTCAAAGTAGAATGCATCGGGGTCGTGCACGTCCAGGAAGCGCGGCGGCTGCGCATCCCGATAGAAGGCCTGGTACAGGTCGTATATGTCTTTGACGGTCAGAAGTCCTTGCTCATAGGCCTCCTCCACCGGGGTAAAGACGCCGTCTTTGTAAGCCAGGAACAAAGAACCGTAGCCGGTGGAGGGAAATTCAAAGATGAAGCCGCCGACATTCAGTTCCAGCAACATCTGGAAGTCAGCAAACAGTTTGCCCATCACCACGATGTGATAATCGTTGAAACAGCCAAGATACTGTTCAATGCACACGTCCTCAAAGGAAATATCAGGGTCCTTGAGCCAAGCGTAATAATCGGCGCAGATCTGATCCTGGATGGTGGCGGGCTTGTCGGGCTCGTCGTCAACCGGGCGGAGAAGGTTCGGCTCTGCGTATTCGAGCAGCGGATTGCCGCTCAGTGCGTCGAGGGCGTCCGCCACGGAAATGTCGCCAAGGGTCAAATGGTACATCGGATTAAAGTTGCCGGGCGGATGTAAGGATCCGTCTGGCAGCCATACTGGATCCGGCGGGCGATTCAACAGCTCCGCTTTTACGATCGGAACGTTCAAACCGAGCTGCTCGCAGAACGATGCGGGACTGCCGGCCATCGGACGTTTGCCGGCCTGCTGATACTGCTCGTTGACCTGTTCCCAGTCCTCGCAGTAGATGGGCCAGAACGCCATTTCCTGCGTTTCGGGCGTGCACTTGATCGAGATGATCAGCTCGCCGTCCACGTAATCCTCGCCCGGGACGAGACCGTCAAGCGCGTCGTATGACGCCGGATAATCCGCAGCCAGTGCGGCGGCCGGAAGCAGGCCGGTGAGCAGCGCAAGGCACAGGAGCATGGCCAGGATCCGCCGGGTGATTTGTTTGGTTCGGTTCATCGGGTCCTCCTTTCTCGGTTACGACACGGGACGCGCGTAGACATACGCGCCGCCCGCGGCGTCTCGCGTGACGGAAATTGAAATGTCGCAGCCGAAGGCGCTGCGCTGGAGATTGTAATCCATTTCGGATTCGGAAGTCTGATCCTCTGATGCAAAGCCGAAATTTCCCGACTCGACGGGATCCCCCTGACGCGGGGCGGGGCAGAGACCGGTCACATCGAAGGTGACGGTTTCGCCGGTGGCGTTGTTGGTGACGGTGACGTAGTCCTGCCCGCCGCTGGAATAGAAGCCGGCGGACAGGGAGATGGGCGCGGGAGGCTCCTCCTTCGGCGGGTCGGGGATCTCCTCCGGCGGCTCCTCCTTCGGCGGATCGGGTTTTTCGGCGGGCGGTTCTTCCTTCCCGGGGGAATCGGACTTGCCCGGCGACCCGGGATCGCTCGCCGGTTCGGCGGGCTTTGGATCGCTGCCCGCCGGTGCGGGATCGGAGGCGGGCTTTTCGGGCTGTGTGCCGTTGGCCGAAGGCTCTGTGCCGCCGTCCGGCGCCGCAGACGGGACTTCGGGCTGCTTGCCGGTCTCCGGAACGTCTGTGGGTTTGCCGGCTTGCCCGCTTTTGGCGAGCTTTTTGGGACCCGGATCGGCGGCCGGCGGCTGGGAAGGCTTCGTCCCGGCGTCCGGCGCCGGGATCTGCTCCTGTGCGGGCTTGGCGGATTGCGGAGCGGGCTCCGGCGGATCCTGGGGCATGGTCTGCCTCAAATAGCGCCATCCGCCGCCGACGGCCACCGCGACCGCCAGCATCGCCGCCAGCGGGATCAGGTATTTCCTGCGGCTGTGGCGGCGCAGCACGGGGGGAGTATCCGTCGTTTCCTCCAGATGCAGCAGATGCTGCATGAATTCCTCCGTCGGCGCGGCCTGTTCATAATACGTTTGCAGCTTTTGCTTTAAATCATCCATTTGCATCCCCTCCAAGCAGGGTTTTCAGGGCCTTTCTGGCCTGAAAGAGCCGGGAGCGCACAGCAGTTTCGGAAATATGCAGGGTTTGGGCGATCTGGCGCGTGGGCATATCCTCATAGTAGAACAGGTACACTGTGCTGCGCTGTCCCGGAGGGAGCTGCATCAGAGCAGTATGCAGCGCCAGCGCGTCGTCGTTCATGCCTGTTTGCGCGCATGCTTCCGCCAGCGGCTGCGTGTTCCGCCGCCGCCTGCTGCGAAGCAGATCTTTGCATTTGTTGGCAGTGGCGGTCATCAGCCATGCGCGCAGCCGCTCGGGTCCGTCGCATCGGGGCGGTTGCTGCAGGTACTTGATCAGCACCTCCTGCACCACGTCCTCGGCGTCGGATCGGTTCGAGCAGTAGCTGTACGCCAGGCGATACATGCCGGGGGCATAGTCCTCCACCACCTGCTGAAATTCAATGTTCATTGGATCTCCAATATTAAGCGCTCTATCTATGAAACGTCTTAGAGAAGAGAAATGTTGTATGCTTTATCACTATTTTACCATTGGCAGGAAAAATGTCAATTATAAACGCCGGAGATCGGCATGGGGATAAAAAAGTGGCGGGGCTGCCGAAGCAGCCCCGCCGGGGTTTGTGCCTATGTCAGCTTGGTTTGATGCTCAAATCAAGCCGATGGGGGTTGTGGACTCAGTCCTTCGTTGCACGGAAGAGGAAGGTCACGACCTGGCCTCTGGTGCAGGTGGCGTCCGGACCGAAGGTGGTTTCGGTCATGCCCTTCGTGACATCGTTCTCCACGGCCCAGGCCACGGCCTTCTCATAGAAGGCGCCGGGCTTGAGGTCGGTGAACGGGGTCTGCGTGCTCTTGGGTGCGGGTTCACCCTTGAAGCGCCACAGGAAGGTCACGATCT
>SVKO01000004.1 GCA_015068455.1 Oscillospiraceae bacterium
GTGGTTATAACGGCCCTGACTCGAAATCAGGTGTACCCGCAAGGGTACCGTGGGTTCGAATCCCACCCTGTCCGCCAAAAGGAAAAGGACGCCCAAAGGGCGTCCTTTTCCTTTTGGCATGGCATTCACAGGGTGGGATTCGAACAGGGCGGCGGCGAAGCCGCAGCCAACAGTCCGGTGGACTGTTGGCTAGCCCGCGGGAGAATCCTTTTTTCCGGTTTGGGAAGGCTCCCGAGGACCGAAATTCGAACAGGGCGGCGGCGAAGCCGCAGCCAACAGTCCGGTGGACTGTTGGCTAGCCCGCGGGAGAATCCTTTTTCCGGTTTGGGAAGGCTCCCGAGGGCCGAAATTCGAACAGGCCGGCGGCGAAGCCGCAGCCAACAGTCCGGTGGACTGTTGGCTAGCCCGCGGGAGAATCCTTTTTTCCGGTTTGGGAAGGCTCCCGAGGGCCGGAATTCGAACAGGGCGGCGGCGAAGCCGCAGCCAACAGTCCGGTGGACTGTTGGCTAGCCCGCGGGAGAATCCCACCCTGTCCATCAAAAAAGAGAAGTCCTGATTGACCGTGCCGCCGCGATCTGTTACAAT
Organism: Oscillospiraceae bacterium; assembly: GCA_015068455.1. Classification (GTDB taxonomy): domain Bacteria; phylum Bacillota; class Clostridia; order Oscillospirales; family Oscillospiraceae; genus SVMC01. Next base: position 586 of record SVKO01000004.1, read on the forward strand.
TAAAACATGAGCAGGGGAGGGATGAACATGAATATCTGGGACAAAGCGCAATCTGTTCAGCTCCGGGTTTCAGAGACGATTGAATCCGGTTTCGATATTGGATTTGATCCCAAAATCCCGCCGGAAACACAGCGGGAAATGCGCTCTTTTGTTCAGTGGGTCGAGGAAAGGTATCATTTGCCGATCACCCTGTGGGTGGACTTTGAATACAGGCACTATCTTGTCAGCCGGGAAGGGAAACGGGTAGGTTACCTTTTTTACTGGGCAGATTTTTCGGATTATCCTGTTTTCGATAATCCGGAGGATATTCCCGTCATTCGCCTGCCGGTGCGGACAGAGCACAGCACGATCGAGGAGATCCTGGCTTCTTTTATAGAAGCCATTTCGGATTATTTCATGTGGATTTGCAACGAAATGCACGAGGGATACACTGCGGATGAAAACGACGTCGAAGAAATATTACAGGCATATCTGCGTTCACGTGCTGCAGAATTGAAATGAAATACATTCGCTCGCACAAAAAAGAGAAATACAAATACCCGCGTTCCGGGGATTGACGAAACGCCGCAAATATGATACACTAATTTGCGCAAAAATGAAATATGCTGATGTGGCTCAGTCGGTAGAGCAGCTGATTCGTAATCAGCAGGTCGCCGGTTCAAGTCCGGCCATCAGCTCCATGTCGAGTGTTCAAAAAGGCTTTTATATAAGGCTTTTGCATCATGAACACTCGACATTTTTATGATAATTATCTGCGCGCTCTGCGCGCAGGCGCTTGCGGTCATTTCCGCCGTATCGAAGAGGGAGGATACAGGCCCTGCCCCTTTGACGGGGATGATCGATACAGAAAGAGGTGTCAAAATGGGAATCACGGAAATCATAGCCCTGTTCAGCGGAATTGCGCTGTTCCTGTTCGGTATGTCGCTGATGGGCGACGGACTCAAAAAAGTTGCCGGAAGCCGGCTGGAGCTGATCCTGTACCGCCTGTCCAATACGCCCCTGAAGGGCGTGCTGCTCGGTACCGGCGTCACCGCCGTGATCCAGTCCTCCAGCGCGACCTCGATCATGGTGGTCGGCTTTGTGAACGCGGGCATGATGAAGCTGCGGCAGGCCATCGGCATCATCCTCGGCGCCATCCTGGGCACCAGCGTCACCGGCTGGGTCATCAGCCTGAGCTATCTCGGCACAGGCTCCGGCATCGGCAAGCTGCTCTCCACCGCGACCCTGACCGGCATTGCCGCTGTGGCCGGCATCCTTCTGCGGATGTTCTCCAAAAAGACGGCCAGAAAGCGCGTCGGAGATATTCTGCTGGGCTTTGCGGTGCTGATGTTCGGCATGAGCACCATGAGCGGCGCGGTTTCCGGCCTGGGAAAGCAGGAATGGTTCGTCGGCACATTGCAGAAGCTCTCCAATCCGCTGCTCGGCATCCTGGTGGGCGCGGCCTTCACGGCGCTGCTGCAGTCGGCGTCCGCGGCGGTCGGCATCGTGCAGGCGCTGTCCGTCACCGGAGCGATGCGCTTCGAGGCGGCGCTGCCGCTGCTGATGGGCATCGCCATCGGCGCTGCCTTCCCGGTGCTGCTTTCGGCGCTCGGCGCCAAGACCGACGGCAAGCGCACGGCGCTGGTCTATCTGGTTTCGGAGGTCGTGGGCGTCGTGATCTGCGCCGTGCTGTTCTATCTCGTCAACGCGATCATCCGTTTCCCCTTTATGCAGAGGATCATGAATCCCTTCTCCCTGGCGTTCGTGAATACCGTCCTGCGACTGGCGATGGTGCTGCTGCTCCTGCCGTTCACCAAGCTGCTGGAGACGATGGTCAAGGCGCTCGTGCGCGGCAAAGCGGACGAGGTGCAGCCGGCGCTGCGGCTGGAGGAGCGTTTCATCGCCCATCCGGCGATCGCCATCGAGCAGAGCCGACTGACCATCAACGATATGGCGCAATGCGCCAAGGATGCGCTGGGCGAAGCCTTTGCTCTGCTCGTCCGCTATTCAGAAGCGAATTTTGCCAAGGTGGAGCAGCTGGAAGCCGACGGCGACCGCTACGAGGATGCGCTGGGCACCTACCTTGTAAAACTGACCGGACGGGAGCTCACCAAGCAGCAGAACGAGGATGTGTCGAAATATCTGCACACCATCACGGATTTTGAGCGCATCTCCGATCACGCGATGAACATTGCCGAGAGCGCGAAGGAGCTGAACGAAAAGCAGATCTCCTTCTCTGAGGAAGCGCAGAAGGAGTTGTCCGTTGTCTGCATGGCGGTCCGGGAGATCATGCGTCTGACGATGCAGGCGTTCGTCGAAAACGATCTGACCCTTGCCGTGCAGATCGAGCCCCTGGAGGAGCTGATCGACCAGCTCTGCGACAAGGTGAAGAGCCGCCACGTCGAACGGCTCCAGAAGGGCCAGTGCACGATCCAGCAGGGCTTCGTGCTCAACGATCTGCTCACATCCCTCGAGCGCGTGGGTGATCACTGCTCCAATGTGGCGGTGGCGATGATCGAGCTGGCGGACGACAGCTTTGCGACCCATGAATATCTGGATCAGCTCCTGGACAAGCAGTCGCCCGCATTCCTGGAAACGTTCGACGAATACCGCGAACGGTTTTCCCTGTAAATCGGTTTGCGCCGGATTTTGAACGGTTTCCATAATAGCGGTCTGGTATTATTTCGGGCATTTTGGTTATTCACATTGTCCACAAGGTTTTCCACAGATCAGGCGAAAAGCCCCCGGATAAACGGGGGCTTTTTCCACGCCATGGGGGAGTAATCCACAGAAATGTGTGAAAAAAACGCGCGGAAAACAGTTTACATAACAATTATTTTCGGGGAAATTGACAAAAGAAATCGAAGGCCGGGGCGGGATGCCCTGGGCCTTCGAATGTGCGGAAAAAATGGGATTTAACGGAAAATTGCCCTGGAAACACGCTTGTAAAGGGCGAAGGTCAGCAGACTCACGACGGCGCCTTTGAGCAGATTCAGGGGGACCACGGCGAACAGCACCAGCGTACCGACGCTCCTGATCGAGGAGTTGACGGCGCTGCCCATGCCGATGATGGCCTCCATGGGCATTCCGAAGAGCTGGGAGAACTTGGGCAGCAGATAAAAGGCGTTGAAGGCGGAGCCGAAGACGGTCATGCACAGCGTGCCGGCGATCAGGGCGATCACGGCGCCTTTCTTGGTCTTCTTCACATGATAAATGATGGAGGCGGGCAGGACCAGAGCGCAGCCCACGGCAAAGTTGGCGAAGTCGCCCACGAAGGCGGTGCTGGTGCCCTTGAGCAGGAGCTTGATCACGACCTTGATGAATTCGCTGATCACGCCCGCCACGGGGCCGAGGCAGAAGCCGCAGAACAGCACCGGCAGCTCGCTCAGGTCGATCTTATAGAAGCTGGGAGCGAAGAAAACGGGGATCTCCAGCAGCATGAGGATGCCCGCCAGGGCGGAGCACATGGCGCACACGGCGATGTACTTGGCGTTTCTGGGGCGCATGAAGTTTTTGCAGATGGTTTTCTCCGCCAGCCTGGCCAGGATGGCAAGTCCGGCAAAAATGGCGGCGACGGTCAGTACGAAGGACAGGTTTTCTTTCAGGATTTGCATGGTTTCACCTCAAAAAAAGTGCGCCTGAGGGCATTCAGGCGCACGTGCAGAAAAAAGTCATATCTTCTTCCATCCAGACTGTACTGTCGGTACCGGAATCACACCGGTTCATGCGCCGAAGCGCTCGCGGACTTTACCGCCGGTCGGGAATTTCACCCTGCCCTGAAGATCAATATGCGATTACCGATAGTATAGTACCTGGCGCGGGCCGTGTCAACTCTTTTCTTTTGCGCGGTTTTACGCTATAATCATTTTAGGCGTTAGGCGCTTTGCGCAAAGCCGTGCATCCGGCCGCCGGGGGCGCTGTCGGCCACGTCGCCGCCCACGATCTCGCCCCGGTATTCCAGCACCGTGGCGTACCATTCGCCCTCGCCGGCCCCGGAGAGCTTATAGACATAGCGGGTGACGCTGCGTCCGGCGAGTGCGCTCAGATCGTAGCCCTGGCTTTTCTGCAGCGCATTGTAGCGGTCAAAGACCTCCGACGGCTCCGTCGGGATCTGCACCTGCCCCACCTGCACGGGCGCGTCCTCGATGCTGTAGCCGAAGGAGGACAGGAACGCCGCATGCGAGTTCGCCGGGACGTCATCCGGCGCCGGCCTTGCGTTTTTCAGACAGAACACCAGCACAACTGCCAGCACAACGGCAGCGGCGGCAATCAGAAGTTTCTTTTTTGACAGTTTTGCGGTCATCACAACCATAAAGGATTCCCCCCACGGAATGTTTTTCAGGTGGTACAGCCTATGAGCGGGGAAGGGAAGATAGAACGGAGGCCCTATGATCCGGCTTGACAAGTTTTTATCCCAGGCTGGCGTCGCCAGCCGCCGCCAGCTGCGGGAGATCATCCGCGCCGGCGCGGTGCGCATCGACGGCGTGTGCGTCACAGACTATGCTTATAAATTCGATGAGACCGCCTGTACTGTCACCGTGAACGGGGAGACGGTGCGCGAGGCCGGAACCCTTGTGGTGATGATGAACAAGCCCGCGGGCTACATCACCGCCACGGAGGATGCGCGCAAGGCCACGGTCATGGAGCTGCTTCCGCCGGAGCTGCAGGGGCGCCAGCTCAAGCCCATCGGACGGCTCGACAAGGAGACGGAGGGCCTTCTGCTGTTTACCAACGACGGCGACCTGCTGCACCGGATCGTCTCGCCCCGCCATGCGGTGGAGAAGGAATATTATGCCGAGCACGAGGGCGTCGTGACGGCGGAGGATATCGCCCAGTTTGCCGGGGGCATGCTTTTGCGCGACGGCACGCGCTGCCGCCCGGCGAAGCTCGAGAGCATCGGCCTCGGGAAGAGCCTTATCACCGTCAGCGAGGGGCGCTATCATCAGGTGCGCCGCATGATGTCGGCCCGCGGCATGTTCGTGACCTATCTGCGCCGGGTGCGGGAGGGGCCGCTCCGGCTGGGAGAGCTCGGACTCGGCCAGGTGCGCGTTTTGAGCCCGGAAGAGGTGTGTTTATTGGCTGACCGTCAAAATAACGAAAAAAACTGCATGGAATAATTTCGCAATTTGCCCTCTCGCATGTGGCGCGTTTCATTCATTATGACGAGATTGTGGGAGTTTTCCACAAATTCAACATTCACTTTTGAAAGAAAATGTCAAAAAAGGACTTGCAAAAACGGACAAAAGATAGTATGATAAGAATAACCTTTTGTTAAAAATGCAAAAAAGCGATCACAGAGGAGGCAACGTCCATGTCCAGCCGCATGTTCCAGAATGTCATTCTTCAGATGAAAGAAGCAACCGATCGCAGGATCGGTGTGATCGATGCCGACGGCAGCGTCGTGTCCTGTACCGACTCCAGCGTCGTTGGTGAAAAATGGGCAGAGTGCATCATCCGCCTGAGCGGCGCCGACGAGGCCGTCGTCCATTTCGGCGGCATGACGCTGCGTCCGCTCACCGGAGACGGCGCCCATTTTGAATTTGCCGTATTCGTCGACGGCGAGGACGCCCAGGCCCGCACCCTGTGCACCATGGCCGCCGTCGCCCTCAACAGCGCCCGCACCTATTATGAAGAAAAGCACGATAAGGGTACGTTCGTCAAGAACATCATTATGGACAACATCCTTCCCGGCGATATCTATATCCGCGCCAAGGAGCTGCATTTCCCCTCGGAGCTGCAGCGTGCGGTATTCCTCGTGCGCCAGATCGGCCGTGCCGATGTGGCGGCGGTGGATGTTCTGCAGAGCCTGTTCCCGGATCGCCAGCAGGATTTCGTCCTGTCCATCAATGAGACCGATATCGCCGTGGTCAAGCAGATCACCCCGGAGACCGACAGCGCCGAGCTTCTGCGCATCGCCCAGTCCATGGAGGACGCCATGCGCAGCGAGCTGTTCACCAAGACCACCATCGGCATCGGCACCGTTTCGGGCCATCTGCGCGAGCTGGCCGACTCCTATAAGGAGGCCCAGGTCGCCATCGAGGTCGGCAAGGTCTTCGACACCGAGAAGAACATCATCAACTATGAAAATCTCGGCATCGGCCGCCTGATCTATCAGCTGCCCACGACCCTGTGCGAGATCTTCCTGTCCGAGGTCTTCAAGAAGAATTCCATCGATACCCTCGACCAGGAGACCCTGTTCACCATCAACAAGTTCTTTGAAAACAACCTCAACGTTTCCGAGACCTCCAGAAAGCTGTTCGTACATAGAAACACGCTGGTCTACCGTCTCGAGAAAATCAAAAAGCTGACCGGCCTGGATCTGCGGGAATTCGACCATGCCATCATCTTCAAGGTGGCGCTGATGGTCAAGAAGTACCTCAATTCCCGGGAAAACAGGATGCTGTGATCAGCAGGAGCAAACTATGATCGAATTTAAAAATGTCACGATGGTCTACGAGATCGGCACCAAAGCCCTCCAGGACGTCAGCCTGAAGATCAACGATGGAGAGTTCGTCTTTCTCGTAGGCCCGTCGGGCAGCGGCAAATCCACCATCGTCAAGCTTTTGACGGCGGAGCTGCATCCCACCAAGGGATCGGTCCACGTCAACGGCTTCGATTTAGAGCGCATCAAGAAAAAGCAGATCCCTTATATGCGCCGGACCGTGGGCGTCATCTTCCAGGATTTCCGCCTGGTCCGCCAGAAAACAGTCTATGAAAACGTCGCTTTTGCCATGCGCGTGATCGGCGCATCAGAGCGCGAGATCCGCAGCCGCGTGCCTTACGTGCTGCAGCTTGTCGGCCTGGAGGAAAAGGGCAAGCATCTGCCCGATGAGCTCTCCGGCGGCGAGCAGCAGCGCGTTGCCATTGCACGCGCTTTGGTCAACAATCCCTCGATGATCATCGCCGACGAGCCCACCGGCAACCTCGACCCGGTGAAATCCCTGGAGATCATGCTCCTGCTGGAGCAGATCAACGCCCTGGGCACCACGGTGATGATCGTGACCCACGAGGCCGAGATGGTCAACCGCTTCCACCGCAGGGTGATTGCGATCGACGCAGGTCATGTGGTCAGCGACGGAATGGATGGGTACTATATCAATGAAGAAGAATAAAAGCATCGGTTACTTGCTTCGTGAGGGTATCCGCAGCATTTTCCGCCACGGGTTTATGTCCTTCGCAGCCATTTGCGTGACAGTGGCCTGCCTGATCATCATGGGCAGCTTCTCCCTGATCCTCTACAACCTCAACATGATGGTGCGCGAGCTGGAGCAGGAGAATGAGATCCTGGTCTATGTGGATGAGAACCTCACCGAGGCCGAGGCCAAGAGCGTCGGCTCCAAGATCAATCTGATCGACAACGTCAACAAATCCGAATTTGTCTCCCGGGAGCAGGCCCTGGAGAATTTCATCGAAAATCAGGACGACGATTCCGTCTTTGCCGGCATCGATTCCACCACCCTGCGCCACCGCTTCGTGGTCACCCTGGTGGACAACGCCCAGATGGAGACCACGGTCGAGGCCATCCGGCCCATCGAGGGCGTGGCGGACATCAGCGCACCCTATGAGCTGGAGGAGGGCTTCCGTTCCCTCGAGCATGTGCTGCAGATCGTCACCATCGCCATCATCGCCATCCTGCTGGTGGTGAGCCTGTTCATCATTTCCAATACCATCAAGCTCGCCATGCTCGACCGCCGCGACGAGATCGCCATCATGAAGATCGTCGGCGCCACGGACTCGTTTATCCGGCTGCCCTTCGTGGTGGAGGGCTTCGTGATCGGCATCGTGAGCGCGGCCATCGCATTCGGCCTGCAGTGGGGCCTGTATGATCTGCTGGTGCGCAATGTCCAGGCGGCGGATTCGCTGAAGATGATCCACTTCGTGCCGTTCCGGGATGCGCTGTGGGTCATGATCCCCGCCTTTGCCATCGCCGGCCTGTTTGTCGGCGTGTTCGGCAGCCTGATGTCCATTCGTAAATTCCTCGATGTATAACCCCGGGAGGTGTATCCCATTGTATAAAAACAGACGCCTGATCGTTGTGATCATTGCGAGCGTTCTGGTGCTGGCGCTGCTGCTTGGCCTGCTGGCGTCGCTGTCCACGATCGCCCACGGCGCGTCTTCCTCGGAGATCCGTCAGCAGATCAATAATCTGAAGGACGAGGCAGACGAGATTTCCGCCAAGCGCTCGGAGCTGGAGGCGAAAATCGCCGAAAACAAGCAGGAGACCATGGGCGTGGTCGATAAGAAGCTGGCTCTCGATCAGCAGATCGAGCTGACCCAGGAGGAAATCGACAACAAGACCGCCCAGATCCAGGAGTACAACAGCCTGATCTCCGCCAAGCAGTCCGAGCTCGACGAGGCGCTGGAGCATGAGAGCGAACTCTACGATCAGTACAAGCTCCGCATCCGCTCCATGGAGGAGAAGGGGAGCGTGTCCTATTGGGCCATCCTGTTCAAATCCCGCAGCTTTGCCGATCTTCTGGACAACATCAATATGATCTCCGAGATCGCCGTTTCCGACCAGCTCATGATGAAGAAGCTGGAGGCCATCGCCGAGGAGATTTCCCAGGCCCGCATCGAGCTGGAGGACGAAAAGCAGACGCTGGTGCAGACCCAGCAGGAGCTGGAGGAGAAGGAACAGACGCTGAGCGATCAGCGCGCCGAGTCCGACGAGCTCATCCAGGAGCTGCTGTCCGACAAGGCGGAAATGGACGCCAGCCAGGCCTATTACGAACAGCTCGAGGAGGAGCTGGTGGCCAAGATCGCCCAGCAGGAGAATGAGTACGACAGGGCCGTAGCAGCCGAAAAGGCGGCGGCAGCCGCGGCAGCGGCCAAGGCGGCCGCAGCGGAAAGCAGCGGCGGCGGCAGCTACGACTACGACGATGACGGCGGCTACGCCGGCAGCGCCGGCGGCGGCTGGTACAACCCCCTGAGTTCCATTTATGTGACGTGCGCCTACGGCTATCGCATCCATCCCACCCAGGGCTACTACAGCTTCCATACCGGCGTCGATCTCGGCGCGGACTACGGCACTCCGATCTATGCCGCCCGCGGCGGCGTCGTGACGGAGGCGGCCTATTCGTCCGTCTACGGCTATTACGTGGTCATCAACCACGGCGACGGCTACTCTACCCTCTACGGTCACATGACCAACTACTGCGTCAGCGAAGGGCAGGGCGTGGCAGGCGGGCAGACCATCGGCTATGTCGGTTCCACCGGCTGGTCCACGGGTCCGCACCTGCACTACACCGTCTACTACAACGGCAGCACCGTCAACCCGATGTCATTCATCGGCTGATTATTTACAATTCTATCGCTTCCCGCAGCCGGCTTGGCTGCGGGAAGCGTTCTGTCATCCCGCGTGCGAAGGAGGAGTTCTTTTGAAAAAATCGATCATCGCCGCGGCGCTCCTTGCCGCCTTTCTCGGCGGCATCCTGACCACCCTGGGCGCCCAGAGCCTGCTGCGCCGTCCGGCGCCGGAGAGCCCGGCGCTGGAAAAGGCGAAGGAGGTCTATGAGGTGCTCGACAAATGCTATATCGGCGAGGTGGATGAGGACGTCATGTGTGACACCGTGGCCGAGGCAATGGTCTATGCCACCGGCGATCGCTGGAGCTACTATATTCCCGCCGAGGAAATGGAGCTGCACATGGAGCAGATCAACAATGCCTATGTGGGGATCGGGGTCACTGTGCAGGTCGAGGAGGAGAACGTCGTCCGCGTGATGGAGGTCGTCCCCGGAGGGCCCGCGTTCCAGGCGGGCGTCAAGGTGGACGATGTGTTCGTCTCCGTGGACGGCACGGACTGCGCCGGGCTCAGCCTGCCGGAGATCCGGAACCTCGTTCGCGGCGAGGAAGGCTCCGAGGTGCAGATCAAGATGCTGCGCGACGGCAAGGAGCTGGAATTCAATATTGTCCGCGCCAGCCTGCAGACCGAGGTCGTCAGCGAACGGATGATCGGCGACACGGGCTATATCGCCATTTATAATTTCGACGCCACGTCCGCGGAAAAGGCCATCGCCAGCGTGAAGCGCCTGCAGTCCCAGGGGGCAAAGGCCCTGCTGTTCGACGTGCGCTTCAACCCCGGCGGACTGAAATCGGAGCTTTTGCGTCTGCTCGACTTTTTGCTGCCGGAGGGTACCCTGTTCCGCGCACAGGACTATCTGGGCCGCGAGAGCGTGGACAAATCCGACCCCGACTGTGTGGATCTTCCCATGGCGGTGCTCATCAACCAGGACTCCTACAGCGCTGCGGAATTCTTTGCCGCTGCCCTGTCGGAGTACGGCGTGGCGGAGACCTTCGGCACCCAGACCTGCGGCAAGGGCTATTTCCAGGTGACGAAGCCCCTGTCCGACGGTTCTGCCATCAATCTGTCCATCGGCAAGTATTTCACGCCCAACGGCGTCAGCCTGGCCGACGTCGGCGGACTGGTTCCGGACCAGACCGTGGAGCTCAGCGAGGACGACCAGATGCAGCTGGCGATGCACAAGCTCGATCCCGAGGAGGACGAGCAGCTCCAGGCAGCGCTGGCGTCTTTGAAATGATTCTGCTTTCTTCAAACAAAAGGCCTTGACACAGCGACGTGCAAGCGTCTATAATCACTACACAATTCAAGGAAGGAAAGGAACTGCTATGGCGAAGGAATTCAAGATCAGCAAACAGACCCGGGAGGAGCTTCTGCAGGAGCGCCTGTATCTCTCGACCGTCCGCGACAAGGAAGTCACCGAAATGATCAAGGAGGCACGCTCCTTCGGCGATCTGTCTGAGAACAGCGAATACGATGAGGCGAGAAACGAGCAGGCCAAGCTTTACGGCCGCATCGCCGAGATCGATAACATTCTGAACCATGCGATCATCATTGAAGAGAGCGACGATTTCTCCGGCTTCATCGGTTTGGGCTGCCGGGTGGTGGTGCGCGATCTGGAAACGGGTGAAGAGGAAGCCTATCAGGTGGTGGGCTCCCAGGAGGCCGATCCCATGAACGGCAAGATTTCCGACGATTCTCCCTTCGGCCGCGCCATGGTCGGCAAGACGAAGGGTGATAAGGTAACCGTGGACGCCCCCGTCGGCACCCTCAGCTTTGAGGTCGTTTCCGTAGAGAAGTAAGGCAGGAGGAACCGAAATTGGCTAAATTCGTACCACAGAGCGAACTTTCGCTGACAGATCAGGTCAAGGTGCGCCGTCAGAAGCTCGCGGAGCTCCAGGCGGAGGGACACGATCCCTTTGTGCAGACCAAATTTGACGTGACCTGCCATACCGACGCCATCCGCGACAACTTCGAGGCCATGGAGGGCAGCACCGTGCGCATCGCCGGCCGCCTCATGAGCAAGCGCGGCATGGGCAAGGTGGTGTTCTGCGACCTGCAGGACCTGCGCGGCCGCATCCAGCTCTACGTCAAGATCGACGAGATGGACGAGGAGAGCTTCTATGCCTTCCGCAAGAACGACATCGGCGACATCGTGGGCGTCAGCGGCGACGTGTTCCGCACCCAGCGCGGCGAAATTTCCGTGCGCGTGCATGAGGCCACGCTGCTGGCCAAAGGCCTGCTGCCCCTGCCCGAAAAATTCCACGGCCTGACCGACCTGGAGACCCGCTATCGCCAGCGCTATGTGGATCTCATCGTCAATCCCGAGGTGCGCCGCATTTTTGAGATCCGCTCGAAGTTTGTCAGCTTCGTGCGCCGTTATCTCGACTCCCACGGCTATATGGAAGTCGAGACCCCCGTGCTCAACACCATCTCCGGCGGCGCCTCCGCCCGCCCCTTCATTACCCACCACAATACCCTCGATATCGACATGTACATGCGCATCGCCACCGAGCTGCACCTGAAGCGGCTGATCGTGGGCGGCCTGGAGCGGGTGTACGAGATCGGCCGCATCTTCCGCAACGAGGGCATGGACCCCAAACACAATCCCGAATTCACCACCGTCGAGCTGTATCAGGCCTATACGGATTTCCACGGCATGATGGATCTGTTCGAGGAGCTGCTGTCCTCGGCGGCCATGGAGCTGCTGGGCACTTACAAGGTCAATTGGCAGGGCTATGACGTGGATCTGACCCCCGGCTGGCGCCGCATGACCATGGCCGAGGCCGTCAAGGAGTACCTGGGCGTCGACTTCATGGCAATTTCCACCGACGCCGAGGCCGAGGCTCTGGCCGCCTCCGTGGGCGTGGAGCTGGGCGAGGAGAAGGACCACACCTGGGGCAACTTCCTCTATGAGTGCTTCGATCAGAAGGTGGAGGAGCAGCTGATCCAGCCCACCTTCATCACCATGCATCCCGTGGACGTGTCCCCCCTGGCCAAGCGTTCTCCCGCCGATCCCCGGCTCACTGAGCGCTTTGAGCTGTTCATCTGCCACAGTGAGATGGGCAACGCCTTCTCCGAGCTGAACGACCCCATCGACCAGCGCGAGCGCTTCGTCAAGCAGATGGAGCTGCGCGAGCGCGGCGACGAGGAGGCCAACATGATGGACGAGGACTTCCTCAACGCCCTGGAGTACGGCATGCCCCCCACGGGCGGCCTGGGTATCGGCATCGACCGCTGCGTCATGCTTCTGACCGGCGCCGACTCCATCCGCGAGGTCATCCTGTTCCCGACAATGAAACCTGTCGACTTTTAAAGCCTTTTAACGGCATATGACGACTTATGTATCTGTATGTGTTTCATTGTTGGACAAGATGGTACATGGTCAGTTGGGCATAAAGATATAACAACTTATAAAGACTTATGAACCATGAGGGACTTTATCATTAATGTGGTTCTTGTAAACGGGGAGAAGAAATAGCTAATTGATTTCAAATCCGAAAACAGATTAAAATCATCAGAAAAAAGAATTTGAAACGCTGGATTCCTATTTGAACAGCAGCATAAAGTTGGATATTTCCTAAAAAAGCACTCTGCCTGTCAATTATGCGGGCAGAGTGCTTTTTCAGAATCGCACTTCTGGACTGGTATAGATTGATATTCGTGGGCAATGTGATATAATGTGCATGGAATCATGGAGATAGTACAGCAGCAGAAGGTATGCATATGGCCGCATTGACCACTAACTTTTACCATACCATTCCACTGAGGTATAGAGGTAAGAATTCCATACGAAGAATCGGATCGACGGCATGCGTTCACCAGGCGTCTGCACGTTTGAATGATGGAGGTGTTCCGGCTGAAAACAGGACTGATCATGGAAGGCGGCGCGATGCGCGGAATGTTTACCTGCGGCGTGATCGACGTTCTGATGGAAAACGGCGCCCGCTTTGACGGCGCCGCAGGCATTTCCGCCGGCGCGGTTTTCGGCTGCAATTTCAAATCCCGGCAAATCGGCAGGGCGATCCGGTACAACAAAAAATACTGCGCAGATCCGAGATTCTGCAGCTTCCGATCCCTGATAAAAACCGGGGATATGTATGGTGCGGATTTCTGTTACCGGGAACTGCCGGACCTGCTCGATCCGTTTGACCGGGAGACGTTCCGCACTGATCCGATGGAATTTTACGTGGGGGCGACCGATGTTTCCACCGGCAAATGCGTCTATCACAAATGCGTCGACGGCGGACACACCGATATTCAATGGATGCGGGCTTCGGCCTCCATGCCGCTGGTTTCCAGGCCGGTTTCTGTTGACGGATATCTGCTGCTGGACGGAGGGATCTCGGATGCGGTTCCCTTCGGGTTTATGGAGCAGCTGGGTTTCAATCGCAACCTGATCGTACTGACACAACCAGACGGATACCGGAAGCACAAAAGCAAAGCGTTTGCGCTGATGAAGCGGATGCTCAAAAAATATCCCGCCGTGGCGGAGGCCATGGCCGTGCGGCATGAGATGTATAACCGGCAGATGGAGCAGATCCGGGAGCGGGAACGGCAGGGGATCTCTTTTGTGATCAAGCCCCCGGAGCCCCTGGGCATCGGCCGGGCGGAGAAGAATCCGGAACAGCTGGAGAGAGTTTACAGGATCGGCCGCAGGGAAGCGGAAAAGACGCTTGCGGACCTGCGACGCTTTCTGAGCATATCCAAAAACGACGCCTGAGGAGCACGCCATGGCAGGAACACGGAACGATCTTTTGAAGAACAGCCGCGAAGCGGTGGCCTACATGCAGCGGGAGATCACCCATATCTGCCGCGATATGAAAAAGCGTGCGCCGGGAAGCGAAGGGGAACGGGAGGCGGCGGACTATCTGGCCGGTGTGCTGGAAAAAGACTGCGGTTGCAGCGAGGTCCGGGAGGAGTCTTTCCGGGAGCATCCGAGCTCCTTTTATGGGTATTTTTACTTCTCTGCCGTACTGGACACGCTGTGCGCGATCTGCTTTTTCGTAAGGCCGCGGCTGAGTATTCTTTTTGGCTGCCTGTCCTTCGCGCTGTTCCTTTTCCATTTTGTCCTATATCGAAGGGTGATCGACCCGCTGTTCCCCGAACGAGAGAGCACAAATATCACAGCAGTACGCCCATGCACCGGAGAGGTAAAGCAGCGGGTCTTTCTGAACGGCCACATAGATGCGGCGTGGGAATTTCCGCTGAATTACTATTTCGGAGGCATCGTGTTCGAGGTTCCCGGCGTCATGGCGACGGCAGGCGTGTTTTTCTATATCGGGCTGTCTGCCTGTGTTCTTCTCGGCGCCGGCGCATGGGCGCATACGGCCGGGAAATGGGGCTTGCTGTTTGTCCCGTTCTTCGCGCTGCTTGCCATGACCTATCAGCCAAGGCGCATCGTTGACGGCGCAAATGACAACCTTTCCGGATGTTACATGGGAATTGCGGTGCTCAGAGAAATGGAGCGACTTGGTGTCCGCCTGGAACATACGGAGGTCGGCGTCATCCTGACGGGTTCCGAGGAGGCCGGACTGCGCGGCGCTAAGGCGTGGGTCCAGGCGCATCGGGAGGAATACCGCGATGTGCCGACATACGTCGTATGCTTCGACACGATTCACGATCCGCGCCATCTGATGGTCAACAAACGGGATCTGAACGGCACCGTCAGGTCAGATCCGGAGCTTTGCGGCAGGTTCCTTGCCGCTGCGAAGGAGGCCGGCGTTCCGTGCAGGACCGGGAAGGTCCCGCTGTTCGGCGGGTCAACAGACAGCGCCGCATTCACACAGGGCGGTTTTCGGTCCGTCGGCGTCACGGGACTGAACCACGTGCTTGAGGACTATTATCATACGCGCAGAGACTCCTGCGACAATATGAATCCCGAGGGGCTGGAGAACTGCTACAGGGCGGCCGTCACGCTGATCGGCACAATGGATCTGATCGGGAGCGAGGGCGCTGCGCAAAGCGTGCCTGATGCAGAATAAGCCCGGGAAACCGGATTTGCAGCCGTTGTTTTACGCCATATTTCGGGCTTTACACAATATTTGGCATCGCTCTCTTTCCTGTTGGCGTCCTGCGGCAAGCTCCCCTTGCCGCTTTATGCCGGCACTGACTTTGATATAAAAACCCGGAAGAAATTGGGCTGTTCCCCCAATTCTTCCGGGTTTTCTTGCTATTTCTGTTTATTTTTCTTTATTCTTTTTCAGCGCTGTGAGCACCAGCGCGCCGACGACGGAGCCCACCAGCAGCGCCACAATGTACATGAGGGGCTTTCCGACGGTGGGGAAGACGAAGATGCCGCCGTGGGGGGCCATCAGTGTGCAGCCGAAGATCATGGACAGGGCGCCGGCGATGGCCGAGCCGATGATACAGGAGGGGAGCACACGTCCGGGATCGGCGGCGGCGTAGGGGATCGCGCCCTCGGAGATGAAGCACAGGCCCATGATGTAGTTCACGAAACCGTTGTTCCGCTCTTCCTTCGTCCACTTCTTCGGGAAGAAGGTGGTGGACAGAGCAATGACCAGGGGAGGCACCATGCCGCCGACCATGACCGCGGCCATGATGTCATAATTGCCGTTGGACAGGGCCGCGGTGCCGAAGACGTAGGCCGCCTTGTTGACCGGACCGCCCATGTCGATGCTCATCATGCCGCCGAGCACCAGGCCCAGCAGGACCTTCGAGGTGCTGCCCATGGCGTTGAGCATGTTGCTCAGGCCGGTGTTGATGGCGCCCATGAGCGGGTTGATGGCGCACATCACGACGCCGATGATCAGGATGCCGCCCAGGGGATAGATGAGGATCGGACGGATGCCGTCCAGAGAACGCGGGAATTTCTCTGTGATCTTTTTCAGGAATTTGACGATATAGCCCGCGGCGAAGCCGGCGAGCAGTGCGGCCAGGAAGCCGCCGGATACGGGGGGCGCGCCGTTCCAGATGCTCGCGAAGGACACGCCGGATACTGCCAGTGCGCCGCCGGTGAAGCCGACTGCCAGGCCCGGACGGTCCGCGATGGACATGGCGATGAAGCCCGCCAGCACCGGGAGCATGAAGCCGAAGGCCGCGCCGCCCACGGTGTTGAAGAAGGCCGCCAGGGGCGTATTGGAGCCGAAGCCCGCGGGGTTGATGCTGTAGTCGTCGAGCAGGAAGGCCAGGGCGATCATGATGCCGCCGCCCACAACGAAGGGCAGCATATGGGAGACGCCGTTCATCAGGTGCTTGTAGAAGGCGCTGCCGGCGGACTGTGAGGCGCCGGCCTCCTTCGCGCCGCCGCCGGTGTCGCGGTAGACGGGGGCCTGCCCGTCCAGCACACGCCGGATGAGCTCCTCAGGCTTGTGGATGCCGTCGGCCACGCGGGTGATCACCACGGGCTTGCCGTCGAAGCGGGCCATCTCCACGTTCTTATCCGCCGCGATGACGATGCCGTCGCAGTTCGCGATCTCCTCGGCGGTGAGCACATTCTTGGCGCCGCCGGAGCCGTTGGTCTCGACCTTGATGGGAACGCCCAAGGCTGTGCCTGCCTTGGCCAGATTCTCCGCCGCCATGTAGGTGTGGGCGATGCCCGTCGGGCAGGCGGTGACGGCCAGGATGCGGAAGCCGCCCTTGGCGACGGGCTCCTCGGTAAAGCTCTCGCTGCCAAAATTTTCCTGCTCCGCCTTGTCCAGCAGACCGAGGAATTCCTCCTCCGTCTTGGCCGCGCGGAGCTTGTCCACGAGGGTATCCTCCGCCAGCAGGGTCATCAAACGGGCCAGCACGTCCACGTGCAGGCTGCCGTTCATGGGCGCGGCGATCATGAAGAAAAGATCGCTCTTCTCGTCGTCCTCCTCGTTGTACTGGATGGGCTCGGCGAGGCGGGCCACCGCCAGACTCGGCGCTGTGACGACGCCGGTGCGGGCATGGGGTACGACGATGCCGTTGCCCACGCAGGTGGAGAACTCCGCCTCGCGGTCAAAAATAGCCTGCATATAGGCGGCCTTGTCGGTGATGTTGCCGTGGGTTGCCTGCAGATCCACCAGCTTGTCGATGATTTCCTCTTTTACTTTTGCCTTGACGTTCAGCTCGGTTGCCTCCCGGCTGAACAATTCAATGAGTCTCATCTCTTACCTCCTTTTGCGTTGGTATTATGGAATGGATGCCATCAATGCGTCGATTTTTTCCCGGGAGCCGAGACCGATGGAGAAGGCGGTGGCGCTTCCGGCGGCGGTGCCGAGCCTGAGAGCGTAGTCATAGTCGCCGGTTTCCAGATATCCGGCCAGGAAGCCGGCCACCATGGAATCCCCCGCGCCGACGGAGTTGAGCACCTTGCCCTTCGGGCAGCCGATGCGGTGGCACACGCCCGCCTCGTCCATCAGCAGGGCGCCGTCACCCGCCATGGAGACGAGCACGTTTCTTGCGCCCATCTCCTGCAGCTTTGCCGCGCATTCGGCGATCTCTTCGTCGGTTTTCAGGACCCGCCCGAAGATTTCACCCAACTCATGATTGTTGGGCTTGATCAGGAAGGGGCGATACTTGAGCACGTTGACCAGCAGGTCGCGGGTGGCGTCCACCGCGATGCGGATGCCGCGGCCGTCCAGCCGGGCCATGATTCGCTCATAGCTGTCGCCGGAAAGACACTTGGGGATGGAGCCGGACAGCACCAGCGTATCGCCGGGGCTGATGGCGTCGAGCTTGGCATAGAGCTTTTGCATGTCGGCCTCGGTGATGGTGGGGCCGATGCCGTTGATCTCGGTTTCCTCGCCGGCCTTGACCTTGACGTTGATGCGGGTCATGCCCTCCACCACGTGGATAAAGTCTGTGTCCAGGCCCATCTCTGCCAGACCCCGTTCCAGGCCCTCCCCGATGAAGCCGGCCACGAAGCCAAGCGCCACCGTGGGCAGCCCCAACGTGCGCAGCATGTTGGACACGTTGATGCCCTTGCCGCCGAACTGGAACTCTTCAGACGCGTTTCGATTGATATCGTTCAGCTTCAGCCCGCCGGAGATGTACACGACATAGTCGATCGCCGGGTTGAAGGTCACTGTATAAACCATGATTGATCACCCTCCTTCTAAATAATTTGATACATTTACTATAGCATGAATTCTGGCAAGGTGCAATAATATTTTGATAAAATAGCGGTCACAATTGTAAATAATAACAATTATGAAAATGATAGGATGTGTTTTGGACTGGTATGGATTGATATTAGTGGACAATGTGATATAATGTGCATGGAATCAAGGAGATAGTACAGCAGCAGAAGGTAACACTTCTTCTCTGTATACCAAATATGCCAAAGCGTATGCCAGCGCTAAAACAAATCTTGACAAACAAATATAGAGTATTGACGGGGAGTTTTCTGCAAATGGATTTGATTACATCGGTTTAGATGTTTTTATAGAGAATCATTGGTTTAATCATTAAGTCCCGACAATGAAACCCCTGGATTGATTGCATCAAACGAGCCTGCTGAGAAGGTTATGAATCAGCAGGCTCGTGGTTTCATGAAAAAC
Source organism: Oscillospiraceae bacterium (assembly GCA_015068455.1). Taxonomy (GTDB): domain Bacteria; phylum Bacillota; class Clostridia; order Oscillospirales; family Oscillospiraceae; genus SVMC01. The sequence continues at coordinate 19,351 of SVKO01000004.1, forward strand.
CCGCCCGCATCGGAGAAAACGGAACGCAGGGATACCCCCGGGGAAGCGCTTTGCCGACGGATCGAGGCTGCGGATGAAAGAGATGAGGTTCGCCCATGAAGAATGTACTGGAAAAAAACAGATGGTTTTATGATCACTATGTTGCGGAGCTGATCCACAATCAATTTCCGGAATATGAGGACCGTATTGCGGTCGGAATCGCCGGCGAGGGCTCGGACTGCTTCGGATACGATGATGAGATTTCCCGGGATCACGATTTCGGGACGGGCGTGTGCCTTTGGGTCACCGAGGAAGACATGGATCGCTTCGGCTATTCTCTTTCCGTCGCCTACAACGAGCTTGTGGACAGCGTGGAACGCGCGTATTATACAGACCGGCTTCGGGAACGAAGAGGGGTCATGACCATCCGCGAGTTCTATTCCAATATCCTGAATATCGAGTGCGACCCGGAAAGCGGCACGATGACGCAGGAGCAGTGGTACCGGCTGGATCATTCGTGCCTGAAAACGGCCACGAACGGAGAGGTGTTCCGGGATGATCCGGGCGTGTTTACCGCATTCCGCAAGTATCTCCTGGATTATTATCCGGACCGGGTCTGGCGGGTCCGGCTCGCAGAACAGCTGCACGAATACGCATCGTCCTTTCAGGTGAATTATGCGCGCTGCATGACCCGGGGCGATACCGTGGCTGCCGAGCTGTGCAGGGCAAGAGGCATCAGCTCGGCTATGGAACTGTTTTTTCTGCTGAAAAGAGAGTATCCGCCGTATTACAAATGGACGTTTCGCGCCCTCGGCGCGCTGGATCGGGAAGGGACTCTTTCGGAAAAGCTCCGGGAGCTTTCGGAGGAGCGTATCCGGCCGGAAGCCTGGGAAGGGACCGGGTACCACCCGAACCGGTTGAATTATAAGGACCGGATCGTATCCCTTTCCGAGGAGATCGCGTCTGAAATCGAACAGATGCTGGCTGAAAAAGGTCTGATCCGGGGCAGAAGCAGGTATCTGGAAACCCATGTGGATGCGGTTCTTGCGGGCATTTCGCAATCATCCGAAATCGGCACGATCGCGGCAAAATGAGAAAACGTATCACGTGTTATGATCGCCGGCAAGGAGGAGCGTATGATCAGCATTGAAGAATACAGAAATATCATTTCCGAGCTGATGGATGAGCTGCCGAAGGAGTTCTTTCGGGACCTCTCCGGCGGCGTGATCGTGTCGGAGGCGCTGGTGATCCCGGACTATGCACGGGCGGATGATCTCTATACCCTGGGACAGTATCAGGTCGCCTCCGGCATCCGGCAGATCATCATGTTCAAGGGCTCCTTTGACCGGGCTTATCCCCGGGCGGACGCAGCGCGGGCAAAGGAGCTTCTGCGCGGTATCCTGCGCCATGAGTTCCGCCACCATCTGGAATTCCTGGGCGGCATCCATAATTCCGACTCTCTGGAGGCGGAGGACCGGAGAAGGAAGCAGGCATATCTCTCCGGGCAATGAAGCCGCCGGGCGAAGGCGCGGGGAAGGGACCTTCGGCCCCGGATCTGCGCAGCGGTGAAGCGCTGTTTTATCCCTGTCAACCCGAACACGGGTTGGCAGGGATTTTTTTCTGATTTTTGCAAATATCTTGCGTATTGACGAAAACGATGCTATACTAAAAATGGAAATTTGTAGAATTTGCATTGAAGTCCGTGCCGCAGATATACTTTTTCCGGGATTGACCGGCGCGATGTGCGGCAGGACGACCGGCATGGGAAAGAGGAAAACACGCATGAAAACGGTTTTGATTACGGGAGCGACCTCCGGGATCGGCATGGAGTTTGCCAGAGCCCTGGCATCGGAGGGCTATGGCCTGATCCTGACAGGGAGAAGGACAGAACGTCTGCTTGCACTGAAAGATGAGCTGGACACGGATTGCAGGATCATTACGGCAGATCTTGCCGATGAAGCACAGTGCAGAAAGCTCCTGGAGGATGTGGCGGATACTGAGATCGACGTATTCATCAACAATGCGGGCTTCGGCGCCGTGGGCAGCTTCCTGGAGACGGATCTGGACAAAGAGATCACGATGATCAGGGTCAACGACGTCGCCATGCATATCCTGTTCAAGGGCATTTTGCAAAGGATGCACGCCCGGGGCGGCGGCGCGATCCTGAACGTCGCCTCCTCCGCCGGACTGCTGCCGGGCGGGCCGTATATGGCCGCCTACTATGCTTCCAAATCCTATGTGGTATCGCTGACGAAGGCCGTGGCCACGGAGCTGAGGGAGCAGGGGAGCAAGGTGTATGTCGGCTGCCTTTGTCCCGGCCCCGTGGATACGGAGTTCAACCGTGTGGCTGACGTGGTCTTCTCGTTGAAGGGGATCTCGGCCCGGCAATGCGTTGCGGAATGTCTTGCAGGCATGAAACGAAGAAAGACCGTGATCGTCCCGACGGCAAAAATGAAACTGGCTGTGTTTTTCGGGCGATTTGTCCCGGATAAGCTCATGCTGAAAATCACCGCGGGACAGCAAAAGAAGAAGTATTCAAATTGAAATACCGGAAAGGACGAGGACCATGAAGAAAAGGATCGTATGTACTGCGCTTGTCCTGGTCATGCTGCTGGGTCTGCTGCCCATCGGCGCCATGGCCGCCGCCCCCTATTATGAGAAAGTCGGCGCGCTGGAGGCCGGCGGCGAGTATGTCCTGGGCGTCCGGGACGAGTCCACTGTCCGCGGGGGAACGCTGTTTACCTTCACCCGGGACGGCACCGTGGAGGACAGCTGGAGCGTCAAGGGCGGCCCCGGCTACCTGGTTGCGACACGCTCTGCCATGAACTGCAACTCCGCCTCTGTGACGGCGCAGGCCTCCTGGACCATCACCATGAGCGACGGCGCTGTCCAGATGCAGAACAACACCAGCAGCAAATACTACATTCTCTTCGACGGGAGCGCTTTCGCCGTCAACAGAACGGCGGGTGATCCCATTGCGCTGTATGACGCCGAAGGGAACAAGCTGACGGCCCTGCCGGAGAGCCCCTTCCAGGCCTACATCTGCAATGCCGACGGCACCAGGTTCCTCAGCGACGCCATCACTGCCGACGAAGCGGAGAAATCGATCATCACCGATTATGTGATCGCCGATCAGCTTGCCCTGGAGGAGTTCGGACTCTACGGCATCCATACCCGCGACGTGGGCAATGCGGGCGCGTGGCAGTTCCGCGACGGGAAACTGTACTCCGGCGAGACCGGCGGCCTGAATGCTGCCCTGGATCCGGCAAATGCGCCCGACGCGGCGAATTACGGCGGCGGCAAGCTGCAGATCGGCAGCGGCTACCTGACCGTCAAGGACGGCGCCCTCGCCATCGGCACGGAGGATGACGCCGCCGCGGTGCAGCTGTGGAAGAAGCTGGACGCGCCGGCGTCGAAGGGCACCTACCTGGCCATCACCTGCGACATCCACCACAAGTTCCGTTCAGACTTTGCCGTGGATTCTGAATCCGGCGAGGTCATCGGGACCACGGAATCTGCCGAGCGCCTGGACGGCTGGCTCACCAAGGCGTCGGCGGACTTCGGCGGCGTTTCCTTCGATCAGCTGATCTCCTGCGGCGACATGGGCGACGCCAACACGGCAATCACCGGCGCCAACTACTGGGATCGCGTGGTCGTCGGCATGGATACCGTGGCCAACCACGAAAAGGTCCTCGGCGGCGGCTTCTTCATCAACGGCAACCACGAGTGGGCAAACGGTCAGTATGCCAACTTGAAGGATACCAACCCGGTGGCGAAGCGCGTCCGCGAGGCGGGATATATTGAGGAGTCCGACGACTACGTCATCTACAGCCTCAGCGCGGCCCAGACCAACAACAGCTTCAATGCCGCCGATATCACCGCCCTGGACAACTATCTCCAGACCGCGCCCAACAAGCCGATCTTCATCGTGTCCCACTATCCTCTGCACAACTTCAACCGCACCGAGCAGAGAAGAGACGATCTCATCAATGTTCTGAATAAATACGCCGACAAGCTGCAGATCATCTTCCTCTGGGGCCACAACCACACCGAGGAGGACCCGAACTACGGCATCGTGTTCGACGGGAGAAACATCGACGATTCCGGCATGGATATCCCGCACATCGAATTCACCTACTGCTCCGCCGGCTGCATGACCGACGACGAATACGACGTCCACGCGGTGTTCACCAAGCCCAAGGGCATGATCGCCTACATCGCGCCGGACAAGACCGTGAGCCTGACCTATTACGACGTGAACTATGACGTCATGTCCACCACCGTCCTGCCCAAGCCCGGCGCAGCCGAGCCTGAGGTCGACAAGACCTACCTGTCAGAGTTGATTGAGCGCGCAGACAGCGAGGCTGTGAAAGCTGCACAAGATGGGTTCCCCAGTTATAAAGAGGAGGATTATAACGCGCTTATAAAGGCGCTAACCGCTGCCCAAGCTGTACAGGCTGACGAGGACGCGGATCAGGCCTCCGTCGACGAAGCTGCCGCAGCTTTGGAGAACGCGTACAGCGATTACATGGAGATTCCTTTCATGTATCCGACATATTTCCTGGAAGAGGCCGTCGCCGCTGCCGGAAAAATCGACAAGAGCAAGTATTCGGAGGATTCTGTCAAAGCGCTGGAAATGGCTGTTGCTTCTGCAGAGGCTGTCATTGCCAAAGCCAAAGATGAAGATGTCGTATGGAGTGAAATCGAAAGCGCTGAGAAGGCAATTTATGACGCCATCGACGCCCTGGAGAAGAAGCCGACCTTCCTGTTTGAGGACGTGAAGGATCCCGGCAAGTTCTACTTCGATCCCGTCTACTGGGCTTTCTATGCAGAGCCTCAGATCACCAAGGGCACCGACGATACCCACTTCGGCCCGGATAACCCCTGTACCCGCGGCCATGTGGTCACGTTCCTGTGGCGCGCCGCCGGCGAACCCGCGCCCAAGAGCACGCAGACCCCGTTCACGGATCTGAAACCCGGCGCTTTCTATGAGAAGGCCGTGGCCTGGGCCGTGGAGGAAGGCATCACCAAGGGCCTGAGCGACACCACCTTCGGCCCGGACGCCACCTGCACGAGAGGCCAGATCGTGACCTTCCTGTGGCGCTTCAAGGGCGAACCCGCGGCCAAGAGCACGCAGACGCCGTTCACGGACGTGAACCCCAACGGCTTCTACTTGAAGGCTGTTGCCTGGGCCGTGGAGAACGGGATCACCAAGGGCCTGAGCGACACGACCTTCGGTCCGGACGCCACCTGCACCCGCGGTCAGGTCGTGACCTTCCTGTACCGCGCGACAAATCCGTAAACAAGAAAGACCGCTTCTCCCGGCGTGGGAACGCCGGGAGAAACGGTCTGCGTTTTTTGGAGAAGAATTGAGAAATGAAAGAAAGGAGAAACACATGAAACGACGGATCCTTGCCTTTTTGGCGGCGCTGTGCCTGGTTCTGGGTCTGCTGCCCGCCGGCGCGCTAACGGCCCTTGCCGCCGACGGTCTGCCGGATCTGACGAACCTCCGGATCTCTGCTGAGGGCGTCATCACCTGGGATTCCTATCCCGGCGCCGCCAGATATTATTTATCCGGCGGGGAATACTGGTCCGGCGGCTGGGCGAGCGACACCGAATGCAGGTTTGACTTTGCACAGCGCCTGCGGGACGGCTACGCCCCTTCCGGCACTTTCACGGCCCGCATCTACGCCGAAAACGACGACTACGAGGAAGTCGCCTGCAGCGAGATCACCTATACCCACACCGGCCTGGAGCGGCATCCGGCGCCGGCAAATCTGCACTGGGACGGCTATACCTGCCGCTGGGACCCGGTGGAGGAGGCCGACAATGGGTATTACGTCTACGTCTACCGGTCGGATACGGACGACTACATCACCTCCGCCAACACGGACAAGCCGTATTATGACGCCTCCGGCAGCCTGCAGCATAAGGACTGGAACTACAGCTTCCGGGTCCAGGTCAACGGCTCGGAGACGGGCGCGCAGAGCGAATATGCCGAGTGCGGCGCCTCCATCCCGGGCCGCTTCATCTTGGGCGATCTGACGATCTCCCTGTCCGGCGATACGCTGAGCTGGACCCCCTACGTGGACACGGAGGGAAACGAGGCATACAGATATTATGTCTACCAGAGCGACAATCCCGAATATCTTGGAAGCAGCTATCTGTTCGGCGGCTCAACGGATCTGAGAAAGCTGCTGCAGATGAGCGACGCCCCCAGCGGGACCTATAAATACTGCCTCGAGGCCGAATGCCGCGAAGGCCTGGAGGTCTCCGATGTGAGCAACGAGGTGACCTACGAGTACACCGCCGAGGAGCGTCCCTGCGTGAAGATGACCGGCTATCAGACGCGCGGCGGTTACCTGAGCTACCTGTGCCTGTACAATTCGGCCGTTTACAGCAGCGATTCGCGCACCTGCATCGTCGGCGATTCGATCCCCGTCCGTATCATCCCCTCGGAGCATTACCTGGCCAAGGGACTGCTCGTGTGTTACGGCGGCGAGGAGCACGAGGCAGGGGAGCTCCGGAAGCAGACCGACGGCAGCTTCACCGGCACCTTCCAGGTCCCGAACGAGGATTTCTCGCTGAAGGTGCAGATGGATTATGACTACGAGGATCTCCATTCCGCCTCCGCTTCCTTCTCCATTTCTCCCGGCCAGCGGGTGAACTGGATGAAGATCGCCTCGGGCGAGAACTGCAAAGCGAGCACGGGAATGACCTATAACGCCAATGAGCAGGCATGCTACGGGGAATTCCTGCTCCCCGGCGACAGCGTCCGGCAGATCCTGCAGTTCAAACCTGAGTACAGCTATCAGCGCTTCGCCGAGGACACGAAGGTCCAGGTCAACGGAGAAGACGCGGAGATCATCCGCCGTGACGCCGACGGCAGAGCCCTGTACGTCGCCGTTGATTTCACCGTGCCGAACGAGCCCTTCGGCCTTGAGCACAGTCCGACCTGGGATCGGATCCCCAATCTGACCGTTTCCGGCAGCGGCATGATCACATGGGACGCCTACCCCGGCGCGGCCATGTACACCGTCAGCGGCTCTTCGTTCTTCTCTTCGGATACCGTCACGGAACGCAGCTTCGACCTGGCCGCCGCCCTGCAGAAAGGGCGCGCCCCCTCCGGCTGGTATGCCGTCGAGGTCGAAGCGGAGACGGAGGATTGGGGCGTGCTCGCCTACAGCTGGATCCCGTGGTATTACGACGGCGCCGAGCGCATCGCGACGCCGCAGAATCTGCGCTGGGACGGCCATACCGCCGTGTGGGATCCGGTGGAGGGCGCCGACGCCTACCTCGTGCGCGTCAGCAGCTATCCCGACGGATATAACGAGACCGAATACTATGCGGAAACCAATACCTTCAACCTCGGCACATTTGTGCAGGAAAAGGAGCGGAACTACGTGTTCCGCGTTCTGACCGTCCCGGAGGACGACAGGGCCTACAGCTTCTGGTCGCCGGTTTCCGAGCCGAAGCAGGGCAGGTTTATCCGCGAGCCGCTGAACGTCACCCTGGACGGCGACGTGCTGAGCTGGCCGGAGATCGTGGATACCGAGGGCAATCCCGCCGCGCACTACAATCTGTATCAGTTCGACGGGCCGACGTACCTTTACAATACGGATTACACGGACACGAGCGTGAATCTGCGCGACATGCTGGAGCTCGTCGACGCCCAGAACGGCGAGTATCGGTTCAGCGTCACCGCCTATTCCAAGGACGGATGCGAGGTTTCCCATGAAAGCGAGACCGTGACCTACGAATATACGGCCAATTCTCGCACCACGGTCGCCCTGCAAGGTTACAGCTGCAGCAGGGGCTATACGGATTCTGTGCGGATCAACGGCACGAACATCTCGAGCTACACCAGCTATTCCCTGACGGCGAACAAGCTCTATAATCTCTCGATCCGCCTCAGGGACCACTACGTCCTGGAGGACGTGGCCCTGCGCTATGACGGCGAGGATCACTACGACGCCATCGCCCTGGAACGCGGGTCCGACGGCGTCTATACCTGCCGCTTCCGGGCGCCGGATAAGGATTTCAATCTCTACTTCCGGACCGAATGGGACTGGGAGGAGGTGGGCCCGGTGGACATCAGCTTCCCGGAAACTCCCGGCGCCCGCATGAGCTTCAACGAGCTGACGCCGGACGGGGAGTGCTGGACCTACGTACAGGACCGGTGCTGCTCGGACGCGCTCAGCATCTACGGCGCGGACTATCTGCTGCCGGGGCAGAAGTGGCAGGTCACGTTCCGGCTCCAGCCCAGGGACGGCTGGAAGCGCTTCGGCGAGGAGCCCACGGTCACCGTCAACGGCAAAAAGGCCGAGGTCGTCAAGCGCAATGACGACGACCGGTATCTGTTCGTCCGCTACGATTTCGAGGTTCCCCAGGCCAATGCGGTGACGCCGGAGCCCTATGACAGGGACTATCCCGCCCTGGAAAACGTGAAGGTCTCCGCACAGGGCGTCGTCACCTGGGACGCCTACCCCGGCGCGGATCACTACTACGTCTATCACGGCGACAAGTTCAACGGCGGCGAGCAGGACGAATGCAGCTTCGATTTCCGCGCGGCGCTGGATGACGGTAAGGCACAGACCGGCTGGTACAGCTGCATCGTTACCGCCAGTGACGATGCCGACTCCACGATCGCCTGCGGCGCGGTGGCCTGGTATTACACCGGCAGGGAGGCCCTGGCTGCGCCGACGAACCTGCGCTGGGAAGGGAACAGCGCCGTCTGGGATCCGGTGGAGGGCGCAGCCGGCTACCGCATCCAGGTGCTTTCCCTGGGCGAGCGGTACGTCGTTTACGATTCGAACCGGTCGGAAACCAGCGTCGATCTGTCCGGCACGCTGTACCATCTGGAGGACGCCTACGCCTTCCGCGTCAATGCCTACGGGCCCTACGGCGGCGAGCTTGCGTCCAGCGCCTGGTCTCCGCTGTCGGAAAGCAGGACCGGCCGCTTCCGCATGGAGCCCATCACCATCACGCTGACCGGCGATGTATTGAGCTGGCCGGAGTACATCGATACCGAGGGCAATCCCGCCGAGTACTACTATATCGACCAGTACGGAAATCCCGAAGAATTCAACGACAGCTATTACGGCGGCACGACTTTGGATCTGCGCACGGCCCTGGAGATGGTCGATGCGCCCGACGGAGACTATACGTTCCAGATCTGCGCCTATGAGAAAAACGGCTACAAGGTCTCCGATTACAGCAACACGGTCACCTATCACTATGTGGATCAGCCCCGGTCCACGGTCCGGCTGACCACCGATTTCGATGATCGCGGCATCCTGCTGATCAACGGGATCAAGGCCTGGAACAACGACGAATACACCATGACCGTTGGCGCGGAGGCCAGCCTGGAGCTCCAGCCGAGCGAGCGCTACCGCTTCAAGGAAGCGTACCTGGTGTTTGGCGAGGACGACAAACAGGAGATCTCCCTCACCGAGGGCGCGGACCGGATCTGCACCGGCAGCTTTACCGTTCCGAACCGAAAGTTCACACTGTTCGTCCGGGCCGAGCGCATCTATGAGAAGCTCCACTCGGTCTCCGTCGGCTTCTCAGAGGAGCCGGGCTATCTGCTGGCCATGATCGACCTCACCCCCGAAGGCACCAGGGACTGGTCGGCCCGCATCAGCGGCCTGACCGGGCCCCACGGCGCGGGCAACGCCAATCTGCGGCCCGGCGGAGAGTACGAGGCGACCGTGGACTTCTATATCTACGGCGACGACTGCCGCTTTGCCGACGACGTGGTTGCAAAGATCAACGGGAGCACCTGCACCGCGGAGAATTGGAGCGACACCTATTTCCGCGCGACCTACAAGTTCACCGTCTCCAGTCAGGTGAGCTCCGTCGTGGTGCGGGGCGTAAAGGCCCCGGCCCTGGAGGCCCTGCCCGAGGCAAGCCTGGGCGTGCCCGGCAGCGTGTTCTATTCGATCCTCGGCGAGAACGAGGTGTCCAGCCGCTGGCGCTATAACGACGGCGCCTGGAAATGGATGACCGCCGACGAGCCCTTCCGCGCAGATATCGCCTACGTGCTGCAGATGGAGATCGCGCCGGATGAGGGATGCACCTTCGCCGAGGACGTCAGCGTTCTGGCGGAGGACGTGGACCCGGAGCGCATCGAGAGAATCAGCGTGCTCAAGAGCGGCGAGCCCGAGGGCAGCACCCGAACCGTGGAGATCACGTTCAAGCCGCTGGTCGCGCCGAAGCCCGTGAAGACGGCCGGATGCACGGTCGCCGTTCCCGTGGCGGGCGGGCATCCCGATATGTCGCCCGCGGCCCTGGATACGGAGCAGTATACCGTATCGTTGTATGGCTGGTATTGGGATATGCAGCCCGGTGTAAAGCTGACAGGCTCCAGTACCTTTGAGACCGGCTGCACCTATGTCCTGCGGGTGGAGTTCAATCCGAAGGAAGGATATTTCTTCGATGAGGACACGGTCTTCACCATCAACGGCAAACAGACGGACAGCCGCTACGGCACGGATTACGGACAGGTGCAGATCGATCTGCCCGCCCGGGAGGAGACGCCCGACACATTCCGTTTTGAGGATGTGAAGGATCCCGCCAAGTTCTACTTCGATCCCGTCTACTGGGCCTATGAGCATACGCCGCAGATCACCAAGGGCACCGACGACACCCACTTCGGCCCCGACAACCCCTGCACCAGAGGCCACGTGGTGACCTTCCTGTGGCGCGCCGCCGGCGAGCCGGAGCCCGCAAGCACCACAACGCCGTTCTCGGATCTGAAGCCCGGCGCCTTCTATGAGAGGGCCGTGGCCTGGGCCGTGGAGAAGGGGATCACGAAGGGCCTGACGGACACCACCTTCGGCCCGGACGCCACCTGCACCCGTGGCCAGATCGTCACCTTCCTGTGGCGCTTCAAGGACGAACCCGCCCCCGCGAGCACCACGACGCCGTTCACGGATGTGAATCCCGGCGGCTTCTACATGAAGGCCGTGGCCTGGGCCGTGGAGAACGAAGTCACGAAGGGCCTGAGCGACACCACCTTCGGCCCGGACGCCACCTGCACCAGAGGCCAGGTCGTGACCTTCCTGTACCGCGCGACGAAGGACTGATTCCCCGGTTCAAACCGGAATGATAAACTCCGGCGGGACTGCTTTTGCGGTCCTGCCGGTTTTTTATCGGCTGTTCCGGCAGAAAAAATGAAAAAAGGGCTGCGGCGGCCCTTGTAGACTGCCGAAATTTGCGCTATAATCATGGTCAAATGGCGGACTGCCGCCCGGAACAACAAAAAAGACCGGAGGCGCGAAATGAAACTGACAGACGTACTGAAAAAGGATAAGCTCACCCTCTCCTTTGAGGTGTTCCCCCCGAAAACCGAAACCACGCTGGAAGACGTGCTGGCCACGACGCAAAAAATCGCGGCGCTGCGTCCGGCCTTTGTCAGCGTCACCTACGGCGCCGGCGGCGGCACCAGCCGCTATACCCTGGCCATCGCGGAGAATATGTACAAGACCACCGGCGTGCCCACCCTGGCGCATCTGACCTGCATCTCTTCCACCCGGCAGACGGTGGCGGAGCGCATTGCCGACATGAAGGCCCATGGCATTGAGAACGTCATGGCCCTGCGGGGCGATCTGACCCCGGAGCAGAAGGGGAGCGACCGTTCGGACTGGGACTATCACCATGCCTGCGAGCTGGTGCGCGAGCTCAAAGCCGCGGGGGACTTCTGCATCGGCGGCGCATGCTACCCCGAGGTGCACCCCGAGAGCGTCGACAGCCGGGAGGACATTTCCCATCTGAAGGAAAAGGTGGACGCCGGCTGCGATTTCCTGACCAGCCAGATGTTCTTCGACAACAGCCTGTACTACAGCTTCCTTTACCGCGTGCGCGAGGCGGGGATCACCGTGCCCATTTTCCCGGGCATCATGCCCATCACCTCCGCCACCCAGATCAAGCGGGCCATCGAGCTGTCCGGCTCGTTCATGCCCCACCGGTTCCTGGCTCTGGTGGATCGTTTCGGCCAGGATCCGGAGGCCATGAAGCAGGCCGGCATCGCCTACGCCACGGATCAGATCATCGATCTCTATGCCAACGGCGTCCGGAACGTCCACGTCTATACCATGAACAAGCCGGACGTGGCCGCGAAGATCATGGATAATCTTTCGGCGATCCTGAATTGACCAACTGCCTCCGGGATGATCCCGGAGGCAGTTTTTGTGATCAGTATTTTTTGACAACATCTACAAAAAAGAACATTTGTTCTTGACAATGTTATATAAGATGTATATAATTGTAGTATCTCTTATACCACAACGAGAGATAACATGTGTTACCACAATAAGGTATCACACCTCAAAGCTCTGCCCCGGCCTTTTGGCTGGGGCATCTTTGCATCACCTGAGCAAGGAGGCGAATGGAATGGAAGGTATCCGCTATTCTCTGGGATTAGACATTGGCATTGCTTCTGTCGGCTTTGCGGTCATTCAGAACGATCTGAACGGAGAACCCATCAAGATTGAGCGGTTGGGTGTTCGTGTGTTTGACAGAGCCGAACAACCAAAGACCGGAGCGTCCCTGGCGTTGCCAAGGCGGCAGGCAAGAGGTGCCCGTCGTGTAATCCGCAGGCGCCGCCACCGTAAGGAAAGAATCAAATGGCTGATTGAAGATTCCGGATTGATGTCAAGGCCGGAACAGGATGCGCTGTTAGGCTCAGGCGCGTTTGATAAGTCTGTTTATGAGCTTCGCGTGGAGGCGCTGGATCGCCGCCTGAGCGACGATGAAGCGGTCCGCCTGCTGATCCATTTCGCTCAGCGCAGAGGATATAAATCAAACAGCAAAGCCGAGGAGGCTAAAGACGCGGCAGAGAGCGGAAAGGTCAAGTCTGCCATTTCCGCGAACCGGCAGCGCATGGAGGAAAACGGTTACCGCACGGTCGGCGAAATGTTCTGGCGCGATCCGCTGTTCAAACGGACAGAGCCGGACGGCAGGCAGATTCTTGTCGTACATAATCAGCCTGGAGAATACAAGGTGACCGTAGAGCGCAGCATGCTTCTGGAAGAACTGGGTCTGATTTTTGCCAAGCAGCGGGAGCTTGGAGCAGCCTGGGCGTCAGAGCAATTTGAAGCGGCTTATACAGATATCTGGAGCAGTCAGCGCAACTTTGATGAAGGGCCCGGCGGCGACAGCCCGTACGGCGGCAGCCAGATCGGCAGGATGCTCGGAAAGTGCACCTTTGAAAAAGAGCTTGACCGCGCGCCGAAGGCCAGCTATACTGCGGAGTATTTTCGCCTCCTGCAGACTGCCAACAATCTGAAAATCGTCGGACGCGGCCAGCCTGCGGAATTTCTGGATGAAGAGCAGCGCAAGATATTTATCGACATGGCCTTTGCTTCCGCTTCGGCGACATATACGCAGCTGCGCAAAAAGCTCGATCTGCCGGATGATCTCTATTTCAACCATCTCTATTACGGAGAAAAATCCAAAGAGGAAATTGAAAAGAAAAAAATCGGCATGATGCCGTTCTATCACAAGCTGCGATCTGCCCTGAACAAGGTGGAGAAGGGCGCCGTCGAAAAACTGAGCGTCGAGCAGCGTGATCAGATCGCAATGGTATTACTGCTCTATAAGAGCGATGATAACCGCACGGTGCATCTGCGTGAAGCGGCGATCCCGGAGAAATATATTCCCGCCATTCTTGAACTGTCTACCTCAAAAGCCGGTCATTTATCCGCGCTTGCGATGCAGAAGCTGCTGCCCTACCTGGAGCAGGGGTATACCTATGACAAGGCCTGCAAGGAGGTCTACGGCAGCCATGACGGGAAACAGGATACGGAACGCGCGCGAAAGCTGCGCATCGACATGGCCGGTGAAATCACCAATCCGGTGGTCCGGCGGGCGATCTCGCAGTCGATCAAGGTAATCAACGCCATCGTTCGGGAATACGGCCCTCCTGAAACAGTCCGGATCGAGCTGGCCAGGGAACTGGGCAAGTCCTTCGACGAACGAAACAAGCAGGAAAAGCGGATCAATGAAAACGCGGCAAAAAATGAGCAGGCACGCGCGTTGATCCGCGAGTACAAAACCGGCGGCGATCCGACGGGTTTGGACATTGTGAAGTTCAAGCTGTTTCAGGAGCAGAACGGCGTTTGCCTTTATTCTGGAAAAAATCTGGATATTTCCCGGCTGTTTGAGGCGGGCTATGTCGACGTGGATCATATCATCCCGTACAGTATTTCCTTCGATGACAGCTATGCCAACAAAGTGCTTGTGCTCTCAAGCGAAAACCGCCAGAAAGGAAACCGAATTCCCTTTGCCTATCTCGGCGGCGATGCGGAACGCTGGAACCGGTTTGAAACTTTGGTGGGCACCCAGATCCGCAGCTTCAAGAAGAGAAAGAATCTTCTGATGCGCTCTGTCAGCGAAGAGCAGAGCGAGGGCTTCCGGCAGCGCAATCTGGTGGATACCCAGTACCTTTCCCGCGCAATCTTCCGCCTGATCGACGGTAATCTGGAATTTGCGCAGACGGGGAATTACAAACGGAAGACCCAGACCGTTTCCGGTGCGATCACGGCGCAGGTACGAAAGCGCCTGGGGATCGACAAGATCCGCGAGAACGGCGATCTGCACCACGCAGCGGACGCTGCTGTGATCGCCTGTATCTCTCCGGGAATGGTGCATAAGGTCACCAATTATGCTAAACGCTGTGAGCTCTACCGGGACGGACAGGGCTATATTGATTACGAGACCGGGGAGGTCATGACAAAGGAAGCCTTCGACGAAAAGTATGCGCCCCGGTTCCCGGAGCCCTGGCCCATGTTCCGCAAGGAGCTGGATGCCCGCCTCAGCGACGATCCCCGGGCGGAGATCGAGCATCTGAATCTTCCGGGGTACGACAGTGACGAGGAACTGCGCCCTGTGTTCGTATCCCGGATGCCGCGGCATAAGGTCACCGGCGCCGCCCATATGGAGACGATCCGCAGCGGAAAGGTTCCCGGCTCCACCGTGACAAAAACAGACCTGACGAATCTGAAGCTGGATAAAAACGGAGAGATCGCGGGCTACTACCGCCCGGAGGACGATCCCCTGCTTTATGAAGCGCTGAAAGCAAGACTGCGCGAATTCGGCAACGACCCAAAGAAGGCCTTTGCCGAACCTTTCCACAAGCCGAAGCATGACGGCACGCCCGGGCCTCTGGTGAAGAAGGTCAAGATTGTTAGTGTTAGCCCACTGAATGTGCAGGTCAATGGCGGTCTTGCCGCAAACGCCGGCATGATCCGTGTGGATGTATTCCACGTTGAGGATGACGGCTATTATTTTGTCCCAATATATATCTCGGATACGGTCAAGGATCAACTCCCAAACCGAGCGCCAGTGGCACATAAACCCTATTCTGAGTGGAAGGTCATGCGCGATGAGGATTTTTTGTTCTCCATGTATTCAGGAGATATGATTCGAGTCTCAAGGGAAAAAGAAATCATTATTAAAGCTCCAAGGGGTTCTACGGGTGAACCAGTTAGAAGTGTTAAAGACTCCCTCTTTTACTTTTGCGAATTTGATAGGGCTTCTGCTGCGTTTTCGGTTCAACTGCATGACCGCAGTTACGAAGGACGTGGTTTGGGAAAAACACTGTCGCTAATCGAAAAGTATCAGGTGGATGTGCTGGGTAATTACTCTCCTGTACGTCTGCCGGAGAAGCGTATGGGATTCCGTTGAAATGGAATTCCGGAATATCATCGTATCCAGGCCTGCCCGGCTAAGCATCCGGCACAATCAGCTCTGTATCAAGCAGGAGCAGGAGATCCTGATCCCGCTGGAAGATATTTGCACATTGATGCTGGAGTCCCGTCAGATCCAGATTTCTGCTGCTGCCATGGAGGAGCTCGCCGTGCAGGGCGTCACGGTGTTCCTCTGTGACGCCCAGCATATGCCCTCAGCGCAGCTTCTGGCATTCAATCAGTTCAGCAGGAAGAAAAAACTGCTCCGCGCCCAGATCGAGTTGGGAAAACCTCTGCAAAAACAGCTCTGGAAGACGATCGTCCAGCAGAAGATACGAAATCAGGCGGCATGCCTGCGCTATCTGGGAAAGAGCGGCGCGGATGAACTGGACGATCTGGCGGAGAGCGTGCGTTCCGGCGACGCGGTTTCGCAATTTCCTGCTGAAGGACGGGTATCACATGGTGCAGTATTCCGTTTATGCCCGCATCTGCGCCGGGGCGGACTCGGTTCAGACGCATAAGGATCGATTATACCGTGCGCTGCCCCGTAAAGGCGCCGTGCGGATGCTGGTGGTGACGGAGAAGCAGTTCAATGCCATTGAGATCCTGGTGGGGCCGTCAACGGTCTATGATACACCACAGACCCAGGCGCAATTGATGGAATTTTAAAATTCTTTCCCGGTGCGAATGGATTTACCGGGAAAAGAACGAAATAACAAAAAAACGGAACAGCTCCCAGTCTTGGGAGCTGTTCCGTTTTGGGCGGATTCAGCAAAGAAACGGCGGAAAAGCCGTGCTGAATGTTTGTGATTTTGCGCGCCCTGTTAAGCCTATTATACCACAACGAAAAATAACAGGGAACCACAACACCCGGACTACAACAAGGTCAACTACGGCGATTATACCACAACGAGAAATAACAGGGAACCACAACAGACGGGACAATTCCTGCAAGAGGCCTGTGATTATACCACAACGAGAAATAACAGGGAACCACAACCTACGGTGATCAGCAGGCCAGTCTGTTCGGATTATACCACAACGAGAAATAACAGGGAACCACAACAGGACTCTTGCTGACAAACAAGCGAATGAGATTATACCACAACGAGAAATAACAGGGAACCACAACGTACTCCAGCTGATCGTCGGAGCTGACTCGATTATACCACAACGAGAAATAACAGGGAACCACAACCAAGTGGAACGATCCCACGAACTTCAGCGTATTATACCACAACGAGAAATAACAGGGAACCACAACCCATGTAGCAGATGTACTTGCACCCTACAGATTATACCACAACGAGAAATAACAGGGAACCACAACATACATATAGCCAAACAATTCTTCGGAATTATTATACCACAACGAGAAATAACAGGGAACCACAACCTTGCTTTTGGGCTTGTTTTTTTTTCTGAATTATACCACAACGAGAAATAACAGGGAACCACAACTCCCCTCAACGCTGCCTCCGCTTCCTCGCGATTATACCACAACGAGAAATAACAGGGAACCACAGCCGGAAAAGAAGCGACCGGCGGCGTCCCATTATTTCCAGTGCTTCAGGCCGGAGAGATAGCCGTCATAGCTGCTCCGGCGCGCCTCGTCGGACAGGTTTTCCGGATTCGGCATGTGTCCCATGAGGAAATCGAGCAGGGCGTCCTTGGACTTATAAGTAAACGCGCCGTCTGTATAGCACCATTTGCAGTAGTCCTCGTTGAAGCTGCCGTCGGGCTCCCGGCTGATCTGCCCGTCCTCGCCCAGGGGCATGCCGCAGCACTGGCAGACCAGGGCGCGGGGCGAGCCCAGCAGGGTGTTGATGGATACGTCAAATTCCCGGGAAAGCAGTTTCAGCGTCTCTGTGTTGGGCTGGGTCTCCCCGGTCTCCCAGCGGCTGACCGCCTGCCGGGTGACCAGCACGCGCTGGGCAAGCTCCGTCTGCGTCAGATTGCGCGCCTCGCGCAGCTGCTTCAAAAGCTGTTTCATTTCCATTTCGTTCCCTCCGTTTTTTGTTTTCTCCATGGTAGCACAGGATGCCGGAGCGCGCAAGCAACCCGCAGTTGCCCGGCGCTGCATGCAAAACGGCGGGGGAACGGCCGGATCATCCCGGCGCGTCCGATCCTCCGGATGATATGTAGGGGCCGGCGCATTTGTCGGTAAAACTGCGTTCATGATGCCGTGATACCCGCGCAAAGCCCCCTGGCTGCTTCACGCGCAGCCGGAGCTTTGCGGGATGCAGCCGTTCGCGCCGTCCGCTGTTTGCGCGGCGCCCTTGGCCGGTGTTCCGGCCCGACGGTAGCTTGCCCCGGATTTCGCAGGTTATCCCGGAAAAACCTTCCGCATATGCTTGGACGAAAGGGGAGGGATGCTCATGCTGCGTGCGGTCGTGCTTTTCGGAGTCATGGCGCTGCTGCTGCGCCTGTCCGGGCTGCCGGCCCGACCCGGATGGAGACTGGTTTTCGGTTTTTTCGGCGGTCTGGGCAGCCTGGTCGTTTTGAATCTGCTCAGCCCTCTGACAGGGATGCTGTTTGAGCTGAATATCCTCACCGTCGCCGTCTCCGGGGCGCTGGGCCTGCCGGGCATCGGCGGTCTGCTCATAGCGCATTTTATTCTGAGTCACTGACGCCCCACGCGGGCAGGGGAAAGCGCTGCATGGCGCCGAAGATCCGATCCTTGATGTCGGGATAGTCGGCGCCCAGGCGATAGATCAGATCCTTGATCTCCTGGCGCTTGGTGTGCTTGTCGGCGGGGCAGGGGTTGTGCACCACGGGCAGATTCTGCGCGTCGGCGAAGTGGATCACCTGCTGCTCGTTGAGATAGAGCATGGGCCGGATCTGGGTCACGCCGGTGCGGTCGAGATAGGTCACGGGCTGGAAGCAGCTGATCCTGCCCTCAAACAGCAGGCTCATAAGAAAGGTTTCCACGGCGTCGTCGTGATGGTGGCCCAGGGCCACCTTGGCGCAGCCCATCTTTTTCAGCTGTTCGTTCAGCGCCCCCCGGCGCATCTTGGCGCACATGGAGCAGGGGTTTTTCTCCTTGCGGTAGTCGAAAATGATGGGGCCGATCTCCGTGCGGACGCATTCATAGGGGATGTCCAGCTCCCGGCAAAGCCCTGCCACCGGCGTGAAGTCCATGCCGAGCCCCATATCTATGGTCACGGCGCACAGCTCGAAGGGGGCGGGATAGAAGTCGCGCAGCTTTGCCAGCAGCACGAGAAGGGTCAGCGAATCCTTGCCCCCCGACACGCCGACGCAGATGCGGTCGCCGGGGGAGATCATGCGGTAGTCCTCCGCGCAGCGGCGGACGAGCCCAAGCAGTTTATTCATGGTTTTTCTCCTGATTCTGCAGAAAATAGTGGAAAAATCGAAAGTGAGCATCCGAGAGAAAACGGGAGAAAACAAGCGGATTCGTGAGTTCTTTCGGATGAAAATAAAATTTTAAAAAATAGGCGTTGACATTCGGAATTGGATGTGATATAAAAAACAGGCGCGCCTGGGGATATTGTAGCCCCCGCGCATGGATTTGTCAAAACATTTTAGATAGATGAATACGGAGGAAACACTATGTCCACGACTATGGCGAAAAAAGAAACCGTAGAGCGCAAGTGGTACGTGATCGACGCCGCCGGCAAGCCCCTGGGCCGCACCGCCGTCATCGCCGCCAACCTGCTCCGCGGCAAGCACAAGCCCACCTTTACCCCCAACGTTGACTGCGGCGACTTTGTCATCATCGTCAACACCGATCAGGCTGTCCTGACCGGCAAGAAGCTCGACCAGAAGAAGTACTACCACTTCACCGGCTGGATCGGCAACCTCAAAGAGACCAAGTACCGCCACCTGATGGAGAAGCGTTCCGACTTCGCCATGGAGCTGGCCGTCAAGGGCATGCTCCCCAAGAACTCCATCGGCCGCGCCGCTATGACCCGCCTGAAGCTCTACACCGGCGCTGAGCACAAGCACGCTGCCCAGAAGCCCGAGCCCTGGACCATGGACTGATTGGAGGTAAGAGAACATGTACGAAAGCAAGAGACAGTATCAGTACGGCACCGGCAGACGTAAGTCCTCCATCGCCAGAGTCCGCGTTTACGAGGGCGGCACCGGTTCCATCATCATCAACGGCCGCGATATCGACGAATACTTCGGCCTCGAAACCCTGAAGATGGTCGTCCGTCAGCCCCTGGTCACCACTGAGCTGGTGGGCAAGGTCGACATCATCTGCACCGTCAAGGGCGGCGGCGTCTCCGGCCAGGCCGGCGCCATCCGTCACGGCATTTCCCGCGCCCTGCTCGGCGTCAACCCCGAGCTCCGCGGCGCCCTCAAGGCCGCCGGTTTCCTGACCCGCGACCCGAGAATGAAGGAGAGAAAGAAGTACGGTCTCAAGGCCGCCCGTCGCGCTCCCCAGTTCTCCAAGCGCTGATCGAATATCACGGTTTTCAAAACCCCGGAACCGTTGGTTCCGGGGTTTTTCTTTTTGCCCTGCGCTGTCCCGGCCTGCGTGAACCAAATCGATCCTGCCGGGGATCGCATTTGACTGCAGAGAAGCGAGCGCGATGCAGCGCCCATGTTATACTGCCGTGATGAAATCAAACCGGAGGATCCGCTTCTTGACACTGGCGGTTGTTTATGATAGAATGACATTACTAATAGTAACATAAGGGGGGCGGGGGCATGGAGAATATCATCTTAAGCCTGCTTATATTAAAAGAAATGACGATCTATCAAATACGCGCGTATATACAGCAGAAGCTTTCAACAGTCTGCAGCGACAGCCTTGGGAGCATCCAGGCGGCATTGAAGAAACTGCTGGATAGAGGGGATATCACGGTCAGCGAATACACGGAAAACAACATCCTCAAGAAAAGATATTGCATCACGGCCAAGGGCGTAGCCCACTATAAAGCGTGGCTTGGAACGCCGATCAACGTCGGCAAAATGAAAACCATGGAAGAGGGGAAGTTCTTTTTCCTGGGGATGGCGCCCGCGGAAAAGCGCATCGCTTTTTTGCGGCAGTATATCGACGACTTGAAGGCTGAATACCGAAAGCTGTGCGAAATCAAACGCTTAACCGATGAGAATCAAACAGCTGTCATCCAAAAAAGCACGCAGATGATATGCGGCGATGGCGCCGCCGTCGATCATCTCAAGGAAGTTTCCGGCGAAAACGACCCGGAGAAGGTGATCGGGAATCTGTACGCATATCAGATGTATTTGCTTGCGCACGGTCTGAAGGGCGTTCAATCTGACATCGATTTTTACGAAGAAATCCTGGAAAAGGAATTGGAAGGATAGAGTTTCATGTATATTTACCTCGGAGCATTTTTATTGGCTGTCGTTATCGCGCTGAGCATTCTCCTTATATGCGGCCTGCCCTTGGGCGAGCTGACCATGGGAGGAAGGTTTCGGGTATGGCCGAAGAAGCTCAGACCCATCGCGGCCAGTCAGCTCGCCGTACAGATGTTTGCCCTGTATATATTGTTGGCGGCGGGGGGAATACTCCCGTTTTTTATGAGCGCAGGAACAACGAAGATCGTCTGCTTCGTGTTTGCCTGTTTTTTCCTCGGCAACACGGGGATGAATCTCTTTTCCCCAAGCAAAAAAGAAAAGTTCATCATGACCCCCATGTCGGCAATATCCGCGGTTTGCTTTCTGCTTGCGGGTCTTCATATCTGAGGAGCAGGGGTTATGGAAAAAACGATAAAGGAATACGGGAAGCTAACCGTGGAGCAAAAGAAGGAAGCGGTGGAGCTCTTCCTGATCGGCTTTGGACGCTTTATGACTTTTTCCGGGGATGAAGCGCTGAAGAAAACACTGTTTATCGAGATCTTCGATCCGGAATGGTTTTTCTGTTATCTGGAAGGGGAACGCGTTCTGGGACTGATGGGGCTGGGGACTTCTAAACGACGTCCGATCGATTTTAGGCCGGAAGTTTGCCGGAAGATCTTCGGGGAGAAAAAAGGAAGGATCATCAGCAAGCAAATGAACGCTGTCTTTCAGAGCAAGGCCGTAAACGGAGAGCGGGATTTATACATAGATACGCTCGTCACCGATCCGAACGCCAGAAACAAAGGGATCGGATCCGCACTGATGGAAAAGGCGTGTTCATTCCAGGTTTATGACGCCGTGTATACTGAGGTTTTCTCGAAAAATGTGAATGCCATAGGCTTTTATGAAAAGCACGGATTTGTTTCCGTGAAGAAAGAAAAGTTTTCCCTCCTCCGCTTACAGGGGGCGGGCTATCCGATCAAAATGAAGAAGGTCATTGCCTGAGGGATATCCCCGGCGCGTGCGGGATTTCAGCCGCCTGTACCGGCAGGAAGACCACTTATCGAAAATCAGTGGAAATCCCGGTGTTTTTTTCTTATAATGCAGTCAGAAGCGACACGGAGAGGGGGACGACGATGCAGTTTGAAGTGAAAATCGACGAGACCGTCACCGAGCCGAAGGTTCTTATCCTGACGGATAAGATCACGAATGAGGTCAACGACCTCGTGCGGAAGCTGGCGGAGAACGAGCGGCAGATCATCGCGGGATTCCGGGGAGACACCGTGACCCTCCTGGATGAGAAGGAGCTGCTCCGGGTCTATGCCTCCGGCGGCAGGGTGTACGCCGTCACAGCCGGGGGAGAGTACGTGCTTCGGCTGCGGCTGTATGAACTGGAGGAACGGCTGCGCCCGTTTTCCTTCGTGCGCATTTCCAATTCCGAAATCATCAACCTGAAGCGGGTTCGAAGCTTTGACCTGAGCCTGGTCGGAACGATCTGCGTCACCCTCAGCGACGGGAGCAAGGCCTATGTCTCCCGGCGGTATGTTCCGAAAATCAAAGAGGTGCTGGGAATCTGAAAGGAGAGGCAAACCATGAAAAAGAAAATCCTTCAGCGCTGTCTGATCGGCGCGCCCATCGGGCTGGCCATCAGCACGCTGATCACGATCGTAATTTCCCTGATCGTAGGGGACGGCCGGTATTATGCCGTTGTGCCGGAGGCGGTTTCCGATTTCGGTACGGAGATCAACGCCGTTCTGGCCCAGGCGGTTTTCTCCATGCTGTACGGCGCGGCCTTTGCCGGCGCGTCGGCGGTCTGGGAGACGGACTGGAGCCTGCTGCGCATGACGCTCACTCACCTGGTGATCTGCTCCGCCGCGACCTTCCCCATCGCCTACGGGATGCGCTGGATGGAGCACAGTCCGGGCGGCGTCCTGAAATACATCGGGATCTTTGTTGCCGTTTACGCGCTCATCTGGATCGTCATGTACGGGGGGATCAAGCGGAAAATCAAGGCCATGAACGAGCGGGTCAGAGAGATCAAATAGAATCCGTTTTGCGGAAAACGCCCCGGGATCGGCATGGTCCCGGGGTTTTTCGGGCAAAAACCCCTTGCAAATCCCTTTTCATTGCAATACAATGGATTTATCAGTAACAAATCGAGAAGGAGGGTTTTGCATGTATCAGCTTTGGGATTCACTGGAAAAGATGAAGAAACTGAAATGGGTGGAGCTGTCCCATTCCCTGAACAACGACAGCCCCTACTGGAGCGGCATCCCCGAGGGCTCGGTGGAGCTGGGCAAGGTGGTCTTCGACTGGGGCAACCCCATGCTCGAATGCCGGATCCAGACGTTTAAATTCCCCGGCCAGTTCGGCACGCACATCGACTTCCCGGGCCATTTCAGCAAGGGCGCCGCCCTGTCCGACGCCTTCGGCGTGAAGGACGCGGTCTTCCCCCTGTGCGTCATCGATATCACGCAGAAGGTGGCCGAGGATTGCCATTACGCCGTCACCGCCCAGGATATCCGGGACTATGAGGCCAAGTACGGCCCCATCCCCGACGGCGCGTTCGTCGCCCTGCGCACCGACTGGTATAAAAACTGGCCGGATATGGACGCCCTCTCCGGCATTGCCGAGGACGGCAGCGAGAATTTCCCCGGCTGGTCGCTGGAGGCGCTGAAGTACATCTACGAGGTGCGAAATGCCGCCGCCAACGGCCACGAGGCCCTGGATACCGACGCCTCCGCGGAGGCCGCCAAGGCGGAGGATCTGGCCTGCGAGCGCTATGTGCTGGAAAAGGGCAAGCTCCAGGTGGAGGTGCTGCGCAATCTGGACCAGGTGGCCCCCGCGGGCGCGGTGCTGTTTGTCGCCTGGCCGCGGATCGAAGGCGCGGTGGGCCTGCCCGTGCGCTGCTGGGCCGTCACGGAATAAGCAAAAAAAAAGAGACTGTGAAGAAAAGGAGTCGAGGGGCTCCCGGACTTCACAGCCTCTTTTTGCTGTTCCAACGCCGCAGACGATTGAAAACTCTTTTTCGCGTTACCAATTGACAAAGAAATAATATGAACGTATAATCATATATAGCAGCGGTTCCTCTTTCAGAACGCGTCACTGCCAACGCTGCAGCTATCCAAGAAAGGATATGATGGAAGCATGAAGCGATTAAAGAAAAAGCATCTTGTCATTATCCTGTGTGCTGTGGTTGCACTTTTGGGCCTGTTATTTGCTGCGAACAAAATCTACAGGGAATATCAAGCGCGGCATGAAAACGATGACAAAACGCTGTTTGACGGCGCCGTGGTTATAAAGCATTACCATAATACGGACTATTATATTTCGGAAAAATCATACGATGGTGAGCATGACATTCAGACATTCTGGCAGGAGGATTTGACAGGCCTCGACTGCACCACGGTCATGAATTACACAGAGTATCACCAATACTGTAAGCGGTGGGAGCTTACAGAGAAATACCATGATCCGGATTTGAATTACATTGTGTTAAGCCGATCCAGATATTGCGGTAATTGCGCCCACGCCGTATTGTCCGGGGTGGAATATAATGGCTCTGACGCAACATTGTATCTCTGGTATGATCTTTATGGAAATACAGATGGCAACCCGGGATTCGTTTGCATCGTACCCACCGACAGGCCCGTGACAAATGTCAATTTGTTTTCTCTTTATACGGAGGAGGAATTGGACTATATCAAACAGTACGGCGAGCCTTTTGACGTAGAGGGGGAGCCTTAGCAATCAGAATCATATTATGATGAGGAATAAGCGGACCTGTGGATTCTCTCGGGTCAGAACCCGGCTGCGGATCAGACCCGTTTGTCGCGCGAAGTTCAATAAACAGCAAGCCCCGGCCAAGGCCGGGGCTTTTCTTTGTTAATCGAATGTGCCAAAGCGGTATCCCCAGGAATCCGTCAGACCGAGGATCCTGGCCAGAATGCCGTTTTGCTCGTCGTAGGTGAAGCGCATAACGTCATCCTGGGTTTCCACCGTCATGCAGCGGTAGTCCATGGCGGGATGGAAGAAGAGACTGATTTCCTGCCCGGCGTCGTGGGAGGCAGTCAGGCGTTCTGCGATCCCGTCGGAATCATAGGGGTTGTGGACGCAGTCGGCGGGGGTCGGAACCCAGAGGCAGGTGCGTTCGCCGATGCTGCGGGCCACGATGCGGTCGTCATCGGCGTCGGAGTACTGCTGATATATGACGTCGAAGCACTCCTCGGCCACTTCCCTCTGTAAGCTTGAGGCGGCATAGTGCGGGAACTCAAAAAAGTGCCAGGTGTAGCCCAGCTTTTTGCAGATGCGCTCGGCCTGTGCGAAGCGATCGAGGACCTCCGCCGGAGAATAATCGAAGCTGCTGCCGAACTCAAAGCCGTCGGCGGAGAGCTCCTCGCCGTGCTGGTGGGTCAGACCGTGCAGTCCGATCCGGCCGCCGTCATCCACAAGGCAGTCGAGGGTGAATACAAAGTCCGCGTTGTAGAACGACAGATCCCGGGAGACGTCGTTTTGGACGTTCTCTTTCGGATTCACGTACAGCGGGATCCAGGCGATATAGAATCCGTCGGCGTGGCCGCGCAGATAGGCGCCGAAGAACCGAAGCTTGTTCAGATTTTCGTGGGTAAACCGTCCGTTGTATCCGCCGTCGGCCATGATATCCTCCAGGCGGATATATGCCCTGGATGCCCCCTCGGGCGCGGCGGCGGGCGGCCATGCGAAGTCCTCCAGGCGGTAGAGATGGACAGAGTTGTCCGTATCCTGGAATGTCACACCGACGGGGCAAAGCCCTGCCGCGTCGGAAAGGGCGATATACGGCCCGTCGGAACCGTAGCGAATGGGCCAGCTGCATTGGGATGCGATGGCGTTGGGATCCGAGCCAAAGCGCTCATGCAGCAGACGCAGGCTGATATAGGGGCGGTTTCCATCGCATTCCAGACCGCTGTCCAGTGGCGTGTCCGCATAATAAAGGGAAAAATGCTGCGAGAACGAAGGCGCACGGGGAATGATCGGGATGTCTTTTGCCCGGAAGAGGAATGTGGCGGTCTGCGCCCGGGTGCAGGGCAGGCCGGGCTCGAAACGCTCCGCGCTTGCGCCGGTTGTGATGCCGTTTTCCACCGCCCAGTTCACCGGGATAGAGTAATAGCTGTCCGCCGGGATGTCGGTGAAGCTTTCGCCGGGGACGTCGGGAGCGCCGGCGGCGCGATGCAGAAAGGTGAGGACCTGCGCCCGGGTGCAGGTGAGCGACGGGCTGAACCGGTGCGCGGAGGTGCCGGCGGTGATGCCGTTTTCCACCGCCCAGAGAACGGCGGTGGTATAAAACTGCCCGTCGGGCACATCTGCAAAGGGATTGATCGTGCATTGCGGCGCAGGCTGGCCCGCGGCGCGCCACAAAAAGGTGACCGCCTGGGCACGGGTACAGACCTCGTCCGGGGAGAAGGTGTCAGCTGACGTGCCGGAGGTGATTTCCTGGGCGGCGGCCCAGGCGACGGGCTCGGCATAGTATTTTTCCGGGGCGACGTCGAGAAAACGGTCGGCGTTGTCCGGCGCCTCGGGCTCGTCCGCGGCCGTCTGGGGTTCGGGCTCATCCGGCGGGAGAACGGATGCTTCGGGCGCGGGCGGCGCCGGCGGTTCTGTCTCTTGCGGCAGGGGCGGATCGCGCCTTTGCCTGGGAACGCCAGCCGTTCGTTTGCCGTCGGGATTTGCGAACACAAACAGGAGACACACGACGAGCAGGAACACAAGCGCCGGCGCGATGTGTTTTAAGAGCGGGCGAAAGCGGGACATCATGCAAACAGCCAGGTTACCCGAACGCGCTCGCTGCGCTCGATCTCCGCGGCCTGAAGGCTGTCGGTCAGCGGGGTGGGGGAAGAAACATTCTCAAAATCGGCGCCCTTTGCCCGGGCCAGCATCGGCGCGGGACGGTCGTCTGTATCCCCGCCGATGGAATCCACGCCGGTGATTTTGGCGCCGGAGGCGGCCACCAGCAGCTCCGCCCGCGCCTTCGCGTCGGCGAAGGCCTCCGTCAGAAGCTCCCGGCGGAGCTTTTCCGGCGCGGAGAGCTCAAAACGCACATTGCAGGTGGCGCTGAACTTCTCCCGGCGGATCAGCTCATAGACCCAGGTGCAGAAGGAAAGGTCCGGCTTTGTCCGCAGCTCCACGGTGCGGTTGGCGACGAACTGAGGCGTCTCATCATAAGTCCTGCCGAGCTCGTCGCCGGAAAGACGGACCTGCTTCAGCGGGAAGCCGGCCCCGGCCAGCGCATCGAGAAAGCGTTCGCATTGCCCGTGGGCGTCGGTGACGGTACGGTCCACCTCGGCGCTGCGCTGAAAGAAGCAAAGGGTGAGGATCATGCGGTCCGGGGCGACCCGGCGCGTGGCGATGCCTTCCGTGGTTATTTTTCCCATCGTGTGCCTCCTTTGTCAGGTCATGCTGCATAAAACCGCCTGCAGGGCGGATCGAAGTACAAATTCATTATATCATCGGCGTGCGGGGATTGCAACCGCACCCATATTTCGGGAAGGTATGACAAAAAGAGCGCCCCGCTTTTGCGGGGCGCTGGGAGGTTGTCCTGTTATCCCTCAATGAGGATGGTTTTGCGCTCGGGCAGCTTCTTGGGTTCGGCCTTCGGGAAGTCGACGGTCAGTACGCCGTTTTCGAATTTGGCCTTGACGTTTTCCTCGGTGACCTGCTCGCCGAGATAGAAGCTCCTGGACATGGAGCCGGTGAAGCGCTCCTGGTGGACGACCTTGCCTTTCTTGTTTTTCTCCTCTTCCTCGAGGCCCTTGGCAGCGGTGATCGTCAGATAGCCGTTCTCCAGCTTCAGCTCGATCTGCTCCTTCTTGAAGCCCGGCAGATCCACGCTCAGCTCATAGCCGTCGTCGTGCTCCCTGAGGTCGGTCTTCATCATGCGGGCGGCATGCTTTCCGTAGAGCTTGCGGTCCACCTCCGCCGGGAATCCCTTAAACGGGAAATCCATCCAGTCGTCAAACAAACTCTCTCCAAAAATACTCGGCAACATAAGTCATTCCTCCTTTTGAATCATTCATAATCCTGTTACCGGAGCAAGGGGAAGGAGGTCGTTCATTCGATCTTCATTCCTTTGTTCTGATTTCATTATAGCACTCTTTTTAGCACTGTCAATAGGAGAGTGCTAAAATTCCTGTGAACTTTTCTTGAATTTTTTTCGCTGCTTTTATGAACGGTGCCCCAAAGAACCGCTTCGGCATTGGTAATTCTGCCAAAAAAAAGCTTATCATTCGTTAATTAAATGACATATTCCCAAGGCCTTGTTTTGGAATGATATTTTTTAGATACTATATACAAGAAACGGGTGTACAAACGCCACCTAATATGTTATAATTGCTTTATTAATTCTGCAGACAAGGTCTGCTTTTACAGGAAAGGAGATAAAATTGATGAAAATGAACACCAAACGGATGCTCAGCGTGCTGCTGACGCTGGCGATGCTCATTGGCATCTTCCCGGCGGTCACTCTGACGGCCGGCGCGGATGACGGGGTTTACGTCCTGGCCGAGACCATCGAGGCCGGCAAGACCTACGTCCTCGTCGCCGACGGGCAGTTCGCCCTGAACAATCAATCTGTGGATTGGGGCAGCTACGCAAACAGCACCACAAACACCCTGGGCTCTACGCCCGTCACCGTTGAGGACGGCGTGATCACCAGCCCCGTGACCGAGGACATGCTCTGGACCCTCCAGCCGGCTGACGATGCCTTTGACGGCAAGCTCTATGACCTGCCCATGTTCTACCTCTACGATCAGGCCGGTCAGATGCTGAACCGCCGCTCCGGCTCCACGGCCACGGCCCCCCTGCAGGTCGGCGGCTCGCCCAGCAAGGTGCCCTATACCACCATTTCTTTCTATCCCCGTTCGGACGGGACCTATACGGTCTTCTTCAACACGAACCAAAGCAACGACTATCCCTTCTCCTTCAATGGCACGGAAAACGGCTTCAATGCGCCCGGCGTCTCCCAGAGCAGCTGGGACGGCGAGACCTATCAGAGCTCCATTCAGCTCTATGAGGTGGGCAGCGGAACCGTCACCGAGGTGATCGATTTCACCAACCCCGCCGACGCGGAGAAATTCACCGTCGACAACCAGACGGATTCGTCTATCATCGAGGGCGAAGGCTTCTACATGATCTCCACGAACGAAGCCATCGAGGACTGCAAGGGCCAGCTCAGCGGCGACGCCGCCAATACGCCCCGCGATACGATCCAGGTGCCGGTCTCCGGCGACTGGACGGCCACGCTGTACCTGAAGGTCGATACCTCCGGCTCCAATGGCCAGTATGAGTTCCTCTGCCTGTACGGCATGGCGGACTACGACAACGGCTGCGGCATCCGTGCCGGCAACGGCTCCACCGTGAACTTCAAGGAAGTGGACGGCGTCAACGAGTCCTCCATCGACGGCATGAAGGTATCCACCGGCCTGACCAGCGGCGAATACCACTGGTACCGGCTGGAGAAGGCGGGCACCACCTACACCGGCTACCTGTCCGAGGACGGAGAGGAATTCCAGAAGGTCTTCACCTATGAAGACACCGACATCGATGCAAGCATGATCGTCATCGACGCCTACTCCGGGCGTTCGGTCGGCTACCAGTACTGGCTGCAGTCGCTGACGATTGAGAAGGAATACAGCATTTGCAGCCACGAGTACGTGGATGAAGTCATCGACCCGACCTGCACCGAGCGCGGCTATACCGTGCATACCTGCACCAAGTGCGGCCGCAGCTACAATTCCGACTATGTGGACGCTCTGGGTCATGACTTCGGCGAGTACACCAAGACCAAGGACTTCACCGAGACCGAGCGCGGCGAGCTGACCTCCTACTGCTCCCGCTGCGACGCCACCCGCACCCGTCCCATCGCCGCGGGCAACGAGAAGCCCCATAAGAACGAGATCCTGTTCATCTCCGACGTGCACTCCGCCAAAAGAGCGGAGAACGGCTTCCATAACCTGCGGGCGCTGTTCGGCCTGCTCAAGTCCGAGGACAACTTCATCCCCGAGGTTGTCGGCGGCGGCGGCGACTACATCGAATCCAGCACCAATGAGAACGCGGATTGGCCCCATTCCTACCAGGTGCTGCATGACATCATCTACGAGGGCGCGCCCGATACCTTCCAGGCCCTGGGCTCCGGCAACCACGAGTGGGAATGGAGCCAGCAGAGCGAAGAAATGATCGAGAAGCTCCTGGGCCAGCCCCGCGTCTGCAACAGCTACAACAGCGACGACTTTGCCATCTTCCACATCGGCGCCCATATGAACGGCACCGGCCAGGAGGAATTCAAGACGGAGGACATCGAGAAGCTGCACACCTTCCTGGATACCCAGGTGGGCAACGGCAAGGTCATCTTCGTGCAGACCCACTGGCCCCTGCACTACGCCTACAACTGGGCGTGGCGCACCACCAAGAATGCCGGTCAGATGATCGATCTGCTGAACGAGTACTCCGAGAAGATGGACATCTGCTTCGTCTGGGGTCACAACCACCACCAGGACGCCATGCGCCACACCTTCCATGAGCGCAACGATGTGCTGCAGATCAGCGCCACCGAGTACAAGCGCATCAAGTTCAACTACCTCAACGCCGGCTGCCTCAATGAGAACGCGGCCGAGCAGGACGCCGGTCCCAGCGGCTCCGACTACGGCCCCGGCTACTGCCTGGAGGCCCGTCTGCAGGGCGATAAGCTGATCCTGGACTACGCCCACATCACCGGCGCATATCCCGATCCGTCCCAGGCCAAGCTGGACCACAACGCCGACCTTCTCTATGTTGAGGAGATCCAGGAAGCCAGACCCTCCCACCATGAGATCCAGTTCATCCGCACCGGCGACTGCGAGCACGACTATACCAGCGTCCATGTGGATCCCACCTGCACCGAGTGGGGCAAGGACGTATACACCTGCTCCAAGTGCGGCGTGAGCTATGAAGACATCATCGACGGCAGAGACGACCCCCTGGGCCATGACTGGGATGAGGGCGAGGAAACCGTGAAGCCCACCACGCAGGCGCCCGGCCTCATGACCTTCCACTGCACCCGCTGCGACGCCACCAAGACCAAGAAGCTGCGCCGCATCGGCGCCGACATCCCCGACGACGTTGACTTCACCACCGCCGATTCCTTCAGCGACGGGCAGTATGCGATCCTGGGCCCGACCGGTTACGAACAGACCGAGGACGGCCTGGTCATCAAGACCACCCGCAATGCCGTCGAGGACTGCAACGGACGCAACGAAGGCGACCAGGCCAACACGCCCGAGGATATGATCCGCGTGCCTGTCCACGGCGACTGGTCCGCCACCCTGAACTTCGGCTTCGATACCGCCGGCGCGTCCAACGGCTACTACCAGTTCTTCGGGTTCTATGCCGCCCAGGGCGAGGACTATCAGAACATGGCGGGCATCCGCGGCGGCGACAAGGCCTTCCAGGACTTCATCCGCCAGGACGGCGCCATCACCGCTGACAGCGATCTGGCGTCTGCACCCGGCCTGGACACGGTCAAAGACTATTGGATCCGCATTGAAAAACAGGGAGACACCTACACCTGCCTGCGCTCCGACGACGGCGAGGAATTCACCGAGATGTTCTCCTATGAGGATACCGGCATCAATGCCGACGCCCTTCTCATCGACGCCTACACCGGCATGACCGAGGGTTATACCTTCACCCTCAAGAGCCTGACCTTCGACGAAACCGGCAGCGGCTTCCTCTTTGACGACGTGCAGGATGAGAACAAGTTCTACTTTGATCCTGTCTATTGGGCGTTCCTGGCAAGCCCGCAGATCACCAAGGGCACCGACGACACCCACTTCGGCCCCGACAACCCCTGCACCAGAGGCCACGTGGTGACCTTCCTGTGGCGTGCCGCCGGTGAGCCGGAGCCCAAGAGCACGAAGACCCCGTTCACGGATCTGAAGCCCGGCGCCTTCTATGAGAAGGCCGTGGCCTGGGCCGTGGAGGAAGGCATCACCAAGGGCCAGACGGACACCACCTTCGCGCCCGACGGCAAGTGCAACCGCGGCCAGATCGTGACCTTCCTGTGGCGCTTCAAGGGTGAGCCCGCACCCAAGAGCACGCAGACCCCGTTCACCGACCTCAAGGCCGGCGCCTTCTATGAGAAGGCCGTGGCCTGGGCGGTGGAGAACGAAGTCACCAAGGGCCTGAGCGACACCGCCTTCGGTCCGGACGCCACCTGCACCAGAGGCCAGGTCGTGACCTTCCTGTACCGCGCTACCCGGGATTGATCCCGCGGCGGAAGCAAAGAATCAGATCCACCGATAAACCCATGCGGGGCTGCGCTTGCAGCCCCGCATTTTTATATCGGGATGTGACAGAACGGTGGGGGAGAGGAAGCATTCCCGGATTTTGCCGAAGGAGGATTCATATTTTGCAAAAAAACGCCCGCTGTGCCGTGGGGCACAGCGGGCAGGATGAATGAATCCGGTTACGGCAGATCATCCTGAAGCGGGGGGATATCGTGGGTTTCATGGGGCGCATCCGCTTTGCGAAGCCAGCTCAATATCTGCTGGCCGACCTTGTGCATCAGCTGAACGACCTGGCGGCGCAGCAGCGTCAGAACAATGACAACGAGAAGACAGAAAATGAGAAGACCCGCGGCGTAAAAGTATTCGCCGTGGAGGATGCGCTTGCCGATGGCGCACATGACGAGGATCGGGAAAAAGCTGCCCAGCACAACGGCAATCAAAAACTCGTGAAACCGCATCCGGGTCCGGGCTGCCGCATAGGGGATGATGCCGTTGGGCACCACCGGGATCAGACAGGCCATGGCGGTCATGTAGGCCGGGTACTGGGCGTCCTGGAGAAAGTTGACCTTCTCCGAGAAGCGCGACACGTACCTGTCCATCTTCTGGCCCAGGACGCGGGCGAGATAGAACACCACAAGGTTCGAGATCACATAGGAGATGTGGCAGATCAGGAAGCCTTTGAGCGTTCCGTAGACGATGCCTGCGGCGATTTGAATGGGTGCACCGGGCAGGATGATGCTGATCGGCTGCAGAAATGCCAGCAGCGCCGTGCTGAGGATGCCGCTGATGCGGTTCTGACTGCCAAGGTAGGCGGCGATCTTTTCCTCGTCTCCGCTGCGCAGCAGCGGGATCAGCTCCGGGATCGCCTGGCCGAAGGCCAGATAGATCAGGCCGATCAGCACGGCGGCACAGAGGACGATCATCCCGATCCGCAGAAGCAGGGCGCGCTTGTCCGTCTGCTTCAGCCGTTCGCGCAGCGCTTCAATCAGTTTTTTCATACGGCCTCCCAACCGCACCTGTTTCCGCAGTGAGAATTGGGCGGATACAGGGGTTGATCAATAAAGGATTCTTGTGCTGTAAGCCATGGCGCCGATGAGCACGAATGCGAGAAGGATGCCGAGCACCGTGGAGACAATGCCGATCACAAGGCCGATAATGCCCAGGGTGCGGCCGGTCTTGGCCTGCTGGGGCAGGAAGCCATAGTCGTTGAGGCAGCGCTTGGCCTTGCCCATGGCGATGGCGGAGAAGATGATGCCGAGGATCGAGATGAACAGCGAGCAGATCAGACCCGCGAGGCCCCAGTTGAAGACGGAATCGGAGACATTTGACGGAACGAGGGCGTCCGCCGAGGCATACACAGGCGAGGCATACGCGGGCTCCTCGGGAGCCACGGGGGTGTACATCGGCGCGGTGGGCTCCGGCATATCCAGAATGGGCTCAGCCTTGGTCGGCGCGGGATCGGGGGTGAGTACGGGAGCTTCCGGGATCACCGGAGCACCGCAGGCAGTGCAGAATTTTGCGCCGTCGGGCAGACTTGCGCCACAGGTTTTACAGAACATATGCTTCCTCCTTTTTCTGTGTTATGGGAAAAGTACTTTGAATGCATGGGGGATTCGCCGAATGACGTCGACGAGTTGCCCCCTGGAAAACAGGATCAGCGCTGCAGCGCAGGCAAGGACAGCCAGGGCCGCGTAGGAAATCAAAAAGGCGCGGGTATAGCTGCGCAAATTGAAATTGCGCGCCTTGACGGCGAAACCGATCGCGCAGATCAGACCAAATACGGGGATCAAGTACAGAAGTCCATAGCCGATATAGGCGCGGGGGCTGAGCGGCCGGATACGTTCGGGGTCAGCGTTGTACATAGAAACCTCCAGTCAGCAATTATGGCGGATCCTGGTTCGATTGTACATAGTCAGCGCGGATTTGTCAACTGTCGTCAGATTCTTCCTCTTCGTAATCATACTCCTCGGAATCGTAATCCTCGGATTCGTCCTCATCGTAGTCGTAATCCGATTCTTCTTCCTCCGATTCGTCGTATTCGTCGGATTGTTCTTCCTCCGCTTCCCCGGAAGACGCATCCTCCGTTTCCGTCTCGTTCGCTGTCTGTGCATCCGGGGAGACGGGCTGCTCCGGCGCGGCGTTGATGGCGTCGGAAAGGGTGCGGCCGTTGGAGCTGTGGAAAACATTGTCGATGGCCGGATACATATTGCTGATGACGCCGCGGGTGGCGTAGACGGCATAGCTCTTGAACAGCACCGGGCACAGCATACCGTTGGCCATGACGGAGGAATGCAGGGTGTAGTAGTTGCCGGAGTTCTCCATGGCGTCGCGGCACATGCCGGTCAGATCGTTGGAGAAAATGGAGCCGTAGCAAAGACTTCCGCCATCGAAGAACGGGGAGAGGTCAAAGGTGGGGGAGAGCCGGGCCTCGCCCAGGTACAGGTCGAAATCGCCGGTATAAAGGCGATCGAGATAGGTGCGCTCGTTGACGGCGTCCACAATCAGATGAATGTCATACTTTTCTGCCTCTGCGGCGATGAATTCCGCGGCATCCACCCTGCGGGGATCGGCGTTGCAGACCAGGAAGACGGCTTCGGAGGTTTTTGCGTGGGTGGCACGCACGGCGTTGATGAATTTCTCCGGGTTATAGTCGTACTGGGCGGCCAGGGTCTCATCGTAATAGCTGGAAAGGGGAGAGGCCGGCAGCACGCTCGCTTCGGCATAGCCATGATAGAGCTCTGTGGCGATGGCCTTGCGGTCGATGATGTAGGTCAGCGCCACGCGCAGCTCCGTCAGACTGAACAGCCCGTGGTAGACGTTGAAGCCGACGTAATCCATGATGGTGGTGGAGCAGTTCCACAGCTCATAGTCGCAGTGATAGTCCACATAGGCGGCGGAATTGGGGTCGGTGCAGACCACGCTGGTAACGCCGTACTCAAAGTCGTCGCGCACATCTGTGGGGGTGGCGGTGGGCACCAGGTCGATGCCCGGCACGGAGACCACCGCGTCATAGGTATCCTGCCACCAGTAGCCGTTTCGCACCAGGGTGTTGGTATAGCGCTCCTGGACCAGACGGTAGGGCCCGGTGCCGTGGGGCACGGCGGAATCCACCGTGTCTGCCTGGACGATGGGCACGTCCAGCAGCAGGGTCAGATTTTCGTAGGGGATCCAGGTGTTGAAGACCACGGTGCTGCTGTCGGGGGTCTCTATGCTGTCCAGGGCGTAGAATCGCTCCCCATAGACCGGGGAGTTCATGGCGGCCTTGTAGGAAGCTGCCACATCGGCGGAGGTGAGCCGGGTGCCGTCCCAGAACTGCGCCTCGGGCACCAGGTGCACGGTGCAGCGCTTCAGGTCGCTGGAGACGTCGTAATACTCACACAGCACAGGCTCCACCTGGAAGCCGGAGGTGACGGTGAACAGGCTTTCGTAGAGCAGGGACAAAATGGTGCGGTTGGTGAGGCTGGTGCATTGGTAGGGGTTCAGACCGAACTGGGCCTGGTAGGCCAGGCCGAAGTTGGTGGTGATGGGCTCTTTCTCCGGCGTCACGGCGTCGGAGATAATGTCATTGGGTTCGCTGGCTGGATCGTTTGTTTCCTGCTTTCCCGAGGCACAGCCCGAGAGGATCAGCGCCAGGCACAGCGCAAGCAGGATCAGGCGTTTGGCCAAGGCACGTCACTCCTTTCTGGCCGAAAGCTGGATGATAGCCGCCTGGGCGCCCCGTTCAAAGCCGGTGTGCCGGTGCGACCAAAAGCGGTCTGGCTGACAATGGGTGCAATCGGGACTGACGTCGATCCGCCCGACGCCGCACCGGCGCAGCCAGAGCCGGTTGAGCTCTTTTAGGTTGACATAATATTTCTCGCCCGCGGGGCGGATGGCGTCTTCCGCGGCCCCGCCCAGGGCTTTGCGCATGGCCTCGGGCACCTCGGGCCCTGTTTCGAAGCAGCATTGGCCGATGCAGGGGCCGATGGCGGCGTGCAGATCCGCCGGATCGGAGCCGAATTCCCGGGTCATGGCCTCCACGGCCTTCGCGGCGATGCCGGCAGCCGTACCGCGCCAGCCGGCGTGGACGGCGCCCACGGCGCCGCGCACGGGATCATGGAGGAGGATGGGGGTGCAGTCAGCGGAAAAGACCGCCAGGGCGACGTCCGGTTCGTCGGTGATCAGGCCGTCGCAGTCGAGCGGCACCGGGCGCGCAAGACCCTCGCCCCGATCGGCGGCGCCGACGCGGCGGACGATGTCCGAATGGATCTGATGGGTAAAGACGAGATTTTCCGGGCGGAAGCCCACGGCGGCGCCCAGGATCTCGTAGTTTTTTTCCACGTTTTCCGGCGTATCGCCCCGGTGGACGCCCAGATTCAGGCTTTTGAGATACCCTGTGGACACGCCGCCGAAGCGGGTGGAAAAGCAGTGGATCGCCCCCGCCAGGGCGTCGGCGCGAAGGTATTCCAGCGCGCCGTCACGGTGAACGGTGAAGCTCATATCACTGCTTGCCCAGATTGGCAAGATCCTTGTCGCGGCAGCACTTTTTGTATTTCTTGCCGCTGCCGCAGGGGCACGGATCGTTGGGGCCGATCTTGACCTGCTTGCGCACGGGCTGGCGCTTGACGGTCTTGTCGCCTGCGCCGCCCTCGGAGGTGATGGTGGCGACCTTCTGGCGCTTGACCTCCTCGTCGGTGCGCAGCTGGAACGTATAGAGCCTGCGGATGGTCTCCTCGCGGATGGCATTGGTCATGCCCTCGAACATCTCGAAGCCCTCTTTTTTGTAGGTGTCCACGGGATTGTGCTGGCCGTAGGCGCGCAGACCGATGCCCTGACGCAGATCCGTCATGGCGTCGATGTTGTCCATCCAGTATTCGTCCACCACCCGCAGCAGGATCACGCGTTCCACCTCGCGCATGGTGGCCTCGCCGTACTGGGCTTCCTTCTCGCGGTAGACCTTGTGCATGGCGTCCATCAGCTTTTCTTCCAGCTCATCGGCCTGGAGGCCGGCCAGCTCGGTGTCGGTGACGGTGACAGAGCCCTTGGGGATATAGACGCCCTCGAACTGATTCAGGATCTCGTCGAGCTGCGCCCGGTCGGCCAGATAGCTCATGTGACCGTAGGCTTCGGCCACCCGGGTGCTGACCACGTAGCGCAGCATGCCCTCGATGGTGCGGCCCAGGTCCTCGCCCTCGAGCACCTGACGGCGCTGGTCATAGATGACCTTGCGCTGGGTGTTCATGACGTCGTCGTATTCCAGCACGTTCTTTCTGGTCTGGAAGTTGCGGCTTTCCACGTTTCGCTGAGCGTTTTCGATGGCATTGGAAAGGATCCTGGCGTCGATGGGGGTATCCTCGTCGATCTTGAGTGTGTCCATCATGGCGATCATGCGCTCGCTGCCGAACAGGCGCATGACGTCGTCCTCCATGGACAGGTAGAAGCGGGTCTCGCCGGGATCGCCCTGACGGCCGGAACGGCCGCGGAGCTGATTGTCGATGCGGCGGGATTCATGGCGCTCGGTGCCGATGATGAACAGACCGCCGGCAGCCCGGACGCGCTCGGATTCCTCGCTGGTCTCGGCTTTGAAGCGCTCGTAGGCCTCGTCAAAGTCCCGCCGCACCGCCAGAATGGCGGGATCGGTGGTTTCGGCGAAGGAATTGGCCTCTGCCAGCAGCTCCTCGGTCATGTCCTCGCGCTTTTTCAGCTCGTTCAGAGCCATTTGCTCCGGGTTGCCGCCGAGCACGATATCCGTGCCTCGGCCGGCCATGTTGGTGGCGATGGTCACGGCGCCGAAACGGCCCGCCTGGGCCACGATCTCGGCTTCTTTTTCGTGGTATTTCGCGTTCAGAACGGTATGAACCACGCCCTGCCGCGACAGCAGCTTGGAAAGCAGCTCGGATTTTTCGATGGAAATGGTGCCCACCAGCACGGGCTGGCCCTTCTCATGGCATTCCAGGATCTGGCGGATCACCGCCCGATACTTGGCGGCCTGGGTCTTGTAGACCACGTCCGGATGATCCACGCGGACCACCGGGCGGTTGGTGGGGATCTCCACCACATCGATGGCGTAGATGCTGGCGAATTCCTCCTCCTCGGTCAGGGCGGTGCCGGTCATGCCGGAGAGCTTGGTATACAGGCGGAAGAAATTCTGGAAGGTGATGGTGGCGAGGGTCTTGCTCTCGTGGGCCACTTCCACGCCTTCCTTGGCCTCGATGGCCTGGTGCAGGCCTTCGTTGTATCGGCGGCCGTACATGAGGCGGCCGGTGAATTCGTCGACGATGATGACCTGACCGTCCTTCACCACGTAGTCGATGTCCCGCTTCATCAGGCCCCGGGCCTTCATGGCCTGGTTGATGTGGTGGGAAATCGTGGTGTTTTCCATGTCGGCCAGGTTCTCCAGCTGGAAGAACTCCTCGGCCTTTTTGATGCCTTTGGCGGTCAGGGTGACGGACCGGGCTTTTTCGTCCACAATGTAGTCGCAGTCGTAGTCGTCCTGCTCCTCTTTTTCGTCGGTGGAGGTGAAGACCTGCTTGCTCATGCGGCTGACCAGGAAGTCCGCCATCTCGTAGAGCTTCGTGGAGGCCTCGCCGCGGCCGGAGATGATCAGCGGGGTCCTGGCCTCGTCGATGAGGATGGAGTCCACCTCGTCCACGATGGCGAAGTTGTGGCCGCGCTGCACCCGCTCGCTGGCATAGATGGCCATATTGTCGCGCAGGTAGTCGAAGCCCAGTTCATTGTTGGTGCAGTAGGTGATATCGGCGTTGTAAGCCTCGCGGCGCTGATTGCCGTTCAGGCCGTGAACGATCAGGCCCACCTTCAGACCCATGAAGCGGTAGACCTTGCCCATCCACTCCGAGTCGCGCTTGGCCAGATAGTCGTTGACGGTGACGATGTGTACGCCGCGTCCGGCGATGGCGTTGAGGTAGGCCGGCAGGATGGCCACCAGGGTTTTGCCTTCGCCGGTCTTCATCTCGGCGATGCGGCCCTGGTGCAGGATGATGCCGCCGATGAGCTGGACCCGGTAGGGCTTCATGCCCAGCACGCGCCAGGCGGCCTCCCGCACCGCGGCAAAGGCCTCGGGCAGCAGATCGTCCAGGGTTTCGCCGGCGGCGAAGCGGGCGCGGAAGTCGTCGGTTTTTGCCTGCAGCTCAGCGTTCGACAGCGCCGAATAGGGCGCCTCCAGCGCTTCGATCTTTTTGACCGTCGCCTCCAGGCGCTTGACCTCGCGCTCTGAGCGCGTTCCGAACAGTTTATCCATCAGTCCCATAGCATTGCTTCCTTTCAAAAGCGACGGGCAGTCGCCTGCAAGTGGATTCAGAGCCATATTACGGCATTTTGGCTATTATATCACATCCGGCACAAAAAGGACAGAGCGAAACTTGAAGGAAATGTAAACTTTCCGTGTTCTGTCCCGGAAGGACGGGGCATAGCTTATCCACAAGGGAGGGATTCGATGAAAAAAGGATGGATCTGCGCCGCTCTGGCGCTTGCGCTGTGTTTTCCGGCAAAGGCGGCCGAGGTGGAGATTCCCGCGCCCTCGGCGGTGTTGATGGATGCCGCCACGGGCACGGTGCTCTATGAGAAGGATGCCCATGAAGCGCTGCCGCCGGCCAGCGTGACCAAGGTGATGACCCTGCTGCTGGTGATGGAGGCCCTGGAGGACGGCACCATCGGCTGGGACGACACGGTGACCGCCTCGGAGCACGCGGCGGGGAAGGGCGGCAGCCAGGTGTACCTGGAGCCGGGGGAGGGCATGAGCATGGACGAGATGCTCAAATCCGTGGTGGTCTCCTCCGCCAACGACTGCGCCACCGCCCTGGCAGAGCATGTGGCGGGCAGCGAGGAAGCCTTTGTGGAGCGGATGAACGCGCGGGCCCGGGAGCTGGGCATGAACGATACCCATTTTGTCAACTGCACGGGTCTGGATGACGATCCCGCGGCGGCGGAGCACAGAAGCTCGGCCTGGGATATCGCCATCATGTCCCGGGAGCTTTTAAAGCACGATGCGATCCGGAAATACACCACCATCTGGATGGACACGGTGCGCGGCGGCAAATTCGGCCTTTCCAACACCAACAAGCTGGTGCGCTTTTACAAGGGGACGACAGGCCTGAAAACGGGCTACACCTCCGGCGCCGGCCACTGCCTCAGCGCCTCGGCAGAGCGCGGCGGCATAGAGTTCATTGCGGCGGTGATGCACTGCGCATCCTCGGCAGAGCGGTTTTCCTCTGCCAAGGCGCTGCTGGACTACGGCTTCGCCAACTATGCCCTGGCCGCGCCGGCACCCGAGCCGACGCCGGTCAAGGTCCGGCTGGGGGCGGCCGATGCGCTGATCCCGGTGCCGGAGTCCGACGAGCCCCTGCTGGTGAGCAAGGCCCAGCGCGCCGTCATCCGCCAGGAGACGGAGGTGCTTCCGGAGGTCCAGGCCCCGGTGGAGGCGGGGCAGCGGCTGGGGGAGCTGCGCATCTATGCCGGAGACGAGCAGATCGCGGCCATTGCGCTGGTGGCGGCGGAGAACGTCCGGCGGCTCAGCATTTGGGAGATCGCCCTGCGGCTGCTGGACGGGGTCTGCTTCGGCGGCTGGGAGCGGGCCGGGGCGCGCGTTACTTGACGAATGGCTTTTTTTCTGAAATAATAAAAACGGGGCAGTTCCCATACCATGCCCCGGAAAAGAGACGATATCATGAGAGCCAGCGGAATCATTCTGCATATTTCATCCCTGCCGTCGCCCTACGGCATCGGGACGTTCGGGAAGCAGGCCCGGCAGTTCGCGGAGTTTCTTGCGCGTGCCGGCCAAAGCTACTGGCAGGTGCTGCCCCTGCATCCCACGGGCTTCGGCGATTCGCCTTATCAGTCCCTGTCCGCCTTTGCGGGCAACCATTATTTCATCGACCTTGATACC
This sequence comes from Oscillospiraceae bacterium, assembly GCA_015068455.1. Lineage (GTDB taxonomy): Bacteria > Bacillota > Clostridia > Oscillospirales > Oscillospiraceae > SVMC01. The sequence continues at coordinate 60,462 of SVKO01000004.1, forward strand.
CTCGCGGAGGAGGGCCTGCTGAAGCCGGAGGAGCTTCCCGCGTCCGCGCCGGCCGATCCGTCCCGTGTGGACTTTGCCGACCTGTATGCAAAGCGGCTTTCCGTTCTGCGTCTGGCCTATGCCCGGTTCATTGAGTGGCCCAACCCCGATTTCATCCGGTTTGTCACCGACGAGAAGGATTGGCTCCGGGACTATGCCCTGTTCATGGCGCTCAAGGAGAGAAACGGAGACGAGGACTGGACCGGGTGGGAGCCGGAGCTCCGGTCGCGGAAGCTGTCCGCTCTGAAGAAGGCTTCTGCGGAGCTGCGCGATGAGATCACGTTCCACTATTTCCTGCAGTATGAATTCTTCCGTCAGTGGGATGACCTGCGGACCTTCTGTGCCGAAAAGGGGATCCGGCTGATCGGCGACGTGCCCATCTATGTGCCCCTGGATTCCGCCGACGTCTGGGCCAATCCTGCGCTGTTCCAGCTCGATGAAGATCTGACGCCCACTGCCGTGGCGGGCTGTCCGCCGGATCAGTTCAACGAGGACGGCCAGCTCTGGGGCAATCCTCTGTACGACTGGCAGGCCATGGCGGACACGGGCTACAGCTGGTGGCTGCGCCGGCTGCACGCGGCGGCGCGGATGTACGACGTGGTGCGCCTGGATCATTTCCGCGGCTTCGAGAGCTATTGGGCCGTGCCCTACGGCGCGCCTGACGCCCGGGAGGGCGAATGGCGCCCGGGCCCGGGCATGGAGTTCATCCAAACGGTGCGCGGGGCCATGCCGGAACTTTCTTTCATCGCCGAGGACCTGGGCTTTTTGACGCCGGAGGTACTGAAGCTGCGGGAGGATTCCGGTTTTCCCGGCATGAAGGTGCTGGAATTTGCCTTTGAGCCGCAGGAGCCGAGCCAATACCTGCCCCACAGGTATGACAGCCGCTGCGTCTGCTACACCGGCACCCACGACAACGCCCCGCTAAAGCAGTGGTACGACGAAATCCCCGAAGAAGAGCGCGATTTTGCAAAAAAATACCTGGCGCTGACGGAGCGCGAGGGGATCGCCTGGGGCGTGATCCGCGGCGGCATGGGCAGCGTCGCGGAGCTGTTCATGGCCCAGATGCAGGACTATCTGCCCGCAAGATACAGCGCCCGCATGAATGAGCCGGGCGTCGTCAACGAGCTCAACTGGCGCTGGCGCCTGGTGCCGGAGGCGGTGAACGAGACGCTGATCCGCCGCATCCGGGAAATCACAGAGCGATACGGACGGCTTCCCGCCGCCGATGAGACTGAGGCGGGAGCGTCCGGAGAAACAGCGGAATAAAACGAATGCCGCAAGGCGGCAAAGACGCGCTGCATCTGCGGCGCGTCTTTGCCGTATCTGCGGCGCCGACCAAATTCTGCTTTGGGCGTTGATTGTCGGGCCGGAGTGTATTATAATAATATCCCGCCGGGTTTTCCGGCGACTGATGGGAAAGGGGAGGATCATATGCCGAAACACAGCCGCACTCGGACGCGCCGATGGTTCCGCCTGGATAATGCCGCGCTGATCTTCCCGGCCATCATGCGCAGGCATTGGAACAACTGCTTCCGCCTGTCCGTCACCCTGCATGAGGACGTGGATCCTGCGGTCCTGGAACAGGCCGTGAAGGCGCTGGAGCCACGGTTTCCGACCATGTTTGTGCGGCTTCGCACGGGATTTTTCTGGTATTTTCTGGAGCAGATCCGGGAACCGGTGCGCGTCCAGCCGGAATATGCCTACCCACTGACCCATATGAGCCGGTCCGAGCTGCGGAAAAGCTGCCTGCGGGTTTTGTATTTCCGCAACCGCATCGCCGTGGAGTTTTTCCATTCCGTCACCGACGGCACCGGCGGCCTGATATTTGTGAAAAATCTGGCGGCGCGGTATCTTTCGATCAAATACGGCCTTGAGATCCCGGCGGAGGACGGCGTCCTCGATCCGGGCGAAGCGCCGCGGCCTGAGGAGCTGCGCGACTGCTTCCAGGAGTGCGCCGGCCCCCGCGCCGCCGGCGGCGCGGAGGAGAAGGTCCTGCGCCTGCGGGGCACCCCCGAGCCGGACCGCTTCCGCCACCTGATCACCGGCGTGGTGGATACCCGGGCCCTGCTGGACGCCGCCCATGCCCAGGGCGTCTCCGTCAGCGCGTTCCTGGCGGCGGTGATGGCCGAGGCAGTGCAGCGCCGTCAGGCGGCCGAATGCCCGCCGCGGAAATGGAAGCCCATAAAGATCACGGTCCCCGTCAATCTCCGGCAGCTTTACGGCAAGGACACCATGCGCAATTTTGCCCTGACGGTGAACATCGGCTTCGACCCCCGGGACGGCGAGTATTCCCTGGCTGAGATCTGCCGGCAAATGACCCATCAGCTTGCCGCCGAGGCCGTGCCGCAGAAGATGTCCGCCAAGATCGCCGCCAACGTCAATCCCCAGCGCAGTCTGGCGCTGCGGCTGGCGCCCCTGCCCCTCAAGACCCTGGTCATGCGCCTGGTCTACAGCGCGCGGGGAGAAAGCGGCGGCTGCCTGAACGTGTCGAATCTCGGCCGGGCGAGCGTCCCCGCGGTGATGGAGCCATACATTTCGCGCTTTGAATTCATCATCGGCGTGCAGTATACCTATCCCAACAACTGCTCCGTGCTCAGCTACGGCGGCAGGACCTGCATCAATATGATCCGCAGCATCCGCGAATCGGAGCTGGAACGGCTGTTTTTCTCCCGCCTGGTGGAGCTGGGCGTACCCGTGGAGATCGAGAGCAACGAAAGAAAGGATTGAGCCATGTACTGTGTCAAATGCGGCGTGAAGCTGCCGGACGGCGCGGGCGCCTGCCCGCTGTGCAATACGCCGGTACTATATGATGACGGCGCTGCCCGGGAGGCGCGGTATTCCGACCGCTATCCCGCCGAGCAGCGCCACGGGAAATTTGTGCTGCTGGCCCTGCTGACCGCAGTTATGGCGGCGACGGGGATGATCTGCCTGATCCTCTGCCTGAAGACCTACGGCAGGGCAAGCTGGTCGGGCTATGTGCTGCTGGGCCTTGCCCTGGCATGGATCGTGGCGATCCTGCCGGCCTGGTTCCGGCGGTGGCATCCGTTCATCTTCCTGTCGGTGGATATCGCGGCGATCTGCGGCTTTTTGGTCTATGTCAACGGCGTCACCGGCGGCCATTGGTTCCTGCCCTTCGCCTTTCCCGTCACGCTGCTGCTGGGGGCGATCCTCCTGGTGATCGTCGCGCTGATGCGCCGGGTCCGCCGTGGCCGGCTTCGTCTGACGGCGGTGCTGATCATCTGCGTCGGTCTGAGCTGCATGCTCATCGAGCTGTTCGAGCACATCACCTTCGGCACGCAGATGTTCCTGTGGTCACTGTACTGCGTGAGCGCCTTCGGCGCCGTCGGCCTGTTCCTGCTGATCGCCTCCCTGATCCCGCCCCTGCGGGCGTTCCTGGAGCGGAAGTTCTTTATTTGATGCAAGCTGCGAGGAAACAGCCATGAAATATGACGTGATCTGTATCGGCACGGCCCTGGTGGACTCCATCATCCTGGGCTTTGATCCCCAGCCCATCACCGTGTCCGGCTATCGGGCAGAGGCGTGCACTCTGCACGCGGGCGGCGAGGCAGTCAATGATTCCGTCGCCGCGGCCAAGCTCGGCCTGCGCGCGGCGATCCTGTGCTTCCTGGGCGAGGACGGCGCGGGACAGATCGTGGAGGACGCCCTCCGGCGCGGCGGCGTGGCAACGGAGCTCATCGTGCGCTCGGCGGAGCATCCCACGCCGGTGACCACCATGTTCGTCCGGGCGGACGGCACCCGGAAATCCATCACCAACGGCGCCCACCGGTACAACTTCCATCCGGAGCGGTATGCCGGATGCTTTTCGCAGACCCGGGCCGTGATCCTGGGCTCCCTGTTCCGGGCGCCCTTTGACGATGCGGGTGTTATCTCCGACGTGCTGCACCGGGCCAGGGACAATGGCGCTCTGGTGTTTGCCGACACCAAGCTGCCCAATTTCCGCCCGCTGACCCTGGATGACCTGGCGGATATCCTGCCCCTGGTGGATTACATCACGCCCAACGAGGATGAGGCCAGGTATTATACCGGGAAGGATACGCCGGAGGAGATGGCGGAGGTATTTCTGCGATACGGCGTGGGCCATGTGATCATCAAGCGCGGCGCGGAGGGCTGCTATTTCCGCGATCCCGAGATCTCCCTGCCCGCTTTCCCCATTGATGCGGTGGACGCCACCGGCGCGGGGGATAATTTCCTGGCGGGCTTTGCCGCCGAGATCCTCCGCGGCGCCGGGCCCCTGGAAGCGCTCCGCTTTGCCGGCGCCTGCGGGGCCATCTGCACCACCGCCTCCGGCGCGGGGACGGCGCTGCGGGACGAGGCCCAGGTCCGGGCGTTCCTCGCGGCGCATTCGTAGAGGGCGGGACGATGGCTTCCTACCGATATATCGCCTTTGACGTGGAGACGCCCAACCGCTACAACGACCGCATGAGCGCCATCGGGATCACGGTGGTCGAGGACGGGCGGATCGTGGGCGAGCACTATACGCCGGTGAACCCGGAAACCTTTTTTGATGATTTCAACACCCGCCTGACCGGCCTGGACCAGGACGCGGTGCGCGGCGCGCCGACCTTTCCGGAGCTCTGGCAGCAGATCGCGCCGGTGTTTGAAAGCGGGCTTCTGGTGGCCCACAACGCGGTGTTCGACCTGGGCGTGCTGAAAAAATGCCTCCGGGATTATGAGATCCCGTGGCGGCGGTATGCGCGCTATCTTTGCACGGTGCAGATGGGCCGGCGGCTCCTGCCGGGGATCGGTCACCGGCTGAACGAGATGTGCTGCTATTATAATATCCCCCTGTCCCATCATCACGCCGGCAGCGACAGCCGCGCCTGCGCCGAGATCCTGCTGCGTTATTTCCGCTCCGGCGCAGACCCGAAGCAGTTCATCCGGACCTATTCCCTGATATGACAATGCATAAACCAAAGCCCCCGGCGCTCCCAAACGGAGCGCCGAGGGCTTTTTGACGTTATTTCATTTTTTTCTGAGCTGTTAAATCTGCGGCGGTGAGGACGGCCGCAATCCCGGCGAATACCGCCACGATGCGCATTACCAGGTCGGAGAAAAACTGCTGCGGAACCATCTGGATCAGCCGTTCGTCGGGATAGAGCTGCCAGAGGTCGTTGTCAAACAGCAGCTCGTGGAAGCTGCGCCAGAAATGGTAGAAATCCGCCGCAGCATACACGGCCGCCGCGGCCAGCAGGAGGCCGAAGACGCCGAAGCCGGCGAGTATGCCCCGCAGAGCGGTTTTCCGGTGCCGCTTTGCAAAGAGGATCAGCAGCAGCGCCAGAGCGGCGGCTGCGATCGCGGCGATCCGGGCCACGGACATGGCGGTGCGGTACAGAGCCTTGACGTCTGTCATGTGGGCCTTTTCCCGCGCGTCGAACATCTCCACGGTCTCGCCGTTCACCGTTGTGCGCAGATCCAGATCGTCCCGCCGGTCCTTGAGATAATCCAGCAGGGTATCGGTGGCCTCCATGAGGTCGCCGTGGGCCATGCCCATCTCCCGGGCGGTATCCAGCTTCGCGTATTCCGATTCATAGAAGCTCCGGCGGAAGCAGCATCCGTCCACGGTGAACAGTCCCACGGACACCAGCAGCAGAAAGCCCAGCAGCGCCGCGCAGATGCGGGTCATGATTTTGTTCATAATGTACTCCGATACGCCAAGCCTCCGGCGGGAGCCGGAGGCTGATGTGTGATTTGAGCCCCGCGGCAAGGGGTCGCCGGGGGCAAGCCATATTCGGGCCGCGCTTTGCCGCGGCCCTTCGCATCAAATATCCTGGCGGCCCTCCAGAGCCCGCAGGAGCGTCACCTCGTCGGCATACTCCAGCTGGCTGCCCACGGGGATGCCGTAGGCCAGGCGGGTCACACGCACGCCCAGGGGGCGAAGAAGGCGGGAGATGTACATGGCCGTGGCCTCGCCCTCGGTGTCGGGATTGGTGGCCATGATGACCTCGCGCACACCGCCCTCGCTGACCCTGGCCAAAAGCTCGCGCACCCGGATATCGTCCGGGCCCACGTGGTTCAGGGGGGAGATGACGCCGTGCAGCACGTGGTACACGCCGGTATACTCCCGGGCGCGCTCCATGGCGATCACGTCCCGGGGCTCCGCCACGACACAGATGACGCCGTGGTCGCGCCGGTCATCGTCACAGATGGCGCACAGGTCCCGGTCCGTCAGATTCTGGCACACAGGGCAGGTGTGTACCGCCGCCCGGGCCTCCAGAATGGCCTGGGCGAAGGCCTCGGCGTCCTCCCGGGGCATGCTCAGGGTATACAGCGCCAGCCGCTGGGCGCTCTTGGCGCCGATGCCGGGCAGGCGTGCAAACTGTTCTGTCAGCCGCTCCAGGGCGGCGGGAAGATACCGCATCTCAGAACAGCCCGCCCAGGTTCAGACCGCCGGTGAGCTTGGACATGTTGGCGGAGTTTTCGGCGTCCGCCTTGCGGATTGCCTCGTTCACCGCGGCGATGACCATGTCCTGGAGCATTTCCACGTCGTCGGGGTCCACGGCCTCGGGATCGATCTCCAGGCGAAGCAGCTCATGCTTGCCGCTGACCGCAGCCTTGACCATGCCGCCGCCGGAGGTGGCCTCGTACTCCCGGGACTCCATCTCCTCCTGCATTTTCAGCATGTCCTGCTGCATTTTCTGGGCCTGACGCACCATGTTCATATTCATGCCGCCGCCCATCATGGGGCCGCGATATCCGCCCTTTGCCATAATGATTCTCCTTTATTCTTTGATGTGAATGATATCGGGATACTCTTTCGCCCGGTCCAGAAGCCGGGCGAAGGCATCCTGCCCGCCGTCGGTTTTCTCATCGCCCACGGCGAATACAACGCGCACCGGCGCGCCCGCGAGCTGCAGGGCTGCCCGGGCGATGGGATCTTTCAGTTTTTCTGCCATGCCCATGGTGAACACGTCGCAGGCGCTCACGCGCAGTATGCTGCCGTCCAGACGGCCGTGCACCCGCTCCCGGGCCTCCGGGCGGAACATCCACTGGTCCCGGAACGAGAGGGTGGGCAGGATGACGGTGCAAAGCTTCTTCCAGAAATCCTCCTGTGCGGCGTGTGCAGCGGGTTCGACGGGGGGCTGCTGCGGCGCTTTCCGCGCAGGGCATTCCGGCCCGGCCGGCGCGGCGGGGATTTTTTCCGGCGGCGCGTCCTGTGCCCAGGGCGGGGCATCCGCATCCTGCGGAGGCGGCGCATCCTGCGCCCAGGGCGGGGCGTCCTCATCCTGCGGAGCAGGCGCGTCCGGTTTTTCCGGCGGCGTCGGGACAACGGGCCGGGCAAGCGTGCCGGAGGCAGCCAGGGCCTCCAGACGGCTCAGACGGTCCGTCAGCGCCGCGGGATCGGCGTCCAGGCGCGGATCGCACAGCTTGAGCAGGCACAGCTCCACGTCGATGCGGCGATTGGCGCTGCGGTTGAAGCCGGAGGCCGTATCCTGCAGAAGGGTGGTCATGCGCAGGAGCTGCTCGCTTGTAAAGCGGGGCAGCAGCCGAGTCAGCAGCGCAGGATCGATCACACCGGAGATCAGGGCGGGCGCCTTCGGCGCGGTTTTCATGATCAAAAGGTCCCGGCAGGCGCCGGTCAGCTCGTCCACCATGGCCCCCAGATCCTTGCCGGAGCTGTAAAGGGAAGAGAAGGCGGACAGCAGCTTTTCGCGATCGCCGTCGGCAATATAAGTCAGGAGTTCCGCAGTGCTGCGTTCTCCGGCCAGACCCAGGCAGCGGTAGACGGTGTCCGCCGTGACGCGGCCCTGGGCGGCGCTGGCGCACTGGTCCAGCAGGCTCATGCCGTCGCGCATGGCGCCGTCGGCCAGACGGCTTAAAAGAGCGATGGCCTGATCGTCGATCTCAATGCCCTCGCGCAGGGCGCATTCGTTGATGCGCGCGCCGATATCCTCCGGCAGGAGCCGGCGGAAGGAAAAGCGCTGGCAGCGCGAGAGGATGGTGGCAGGCACCTTATGCAGCTCCGTGGTGGCCAGGATGAACAGCAGATGGGCGGGGGGCTCCTCAATGAGCTTGAGCAGGGCGTTGAACGCCGAGATGGACAGCATGTGCACCTCGTCGATGATGTACACCCGCATCTTCACCTCCGCCGGAGGATAGATGGCGTCGTCGCGCAGGGCGCGGACGTTGTCCACGCCGTTGTTGGAGGCGGCGTCGATCTCCAGCACGTCCATGCAGCTGCCGCTGTCGATGGCCAGGCAGGCGCGGCATTTGTTGCAGGGATTGCCGTTTTCCGGATGCTCGCAGTTGACGGCCTTGGCCAGGATCTTGGCGCAGCTGGTCTTGCCGGTGCCGCGGGAGCCGGTGAACAGATAGGCGTGGCTGAGCTTGCCGGACTGAAGCTGGGCCTGGAGCGTCTGCGTCACGCCGATCTGCCCCACCACCTCGTCAAAGGTCTGGGGACGGTATTTCCGATACAGCGCCTGGTACACGTACTTCACCTCCTGGCTGGGTTAAAAAACCTCCGGCCTGTGACAAGATCGCACACCTACATTTGAACATATACTATATCCGTTACCCGCGCAGCCAGCTCGGAAACGGCACCCCCGCGGCACACGCGACGGTCCGTTTAATGCTGCTCGGTTCCCCGCCTGACATGGTTCCCGGGGTCACGTTGCGCGGGACCGGTTCCTCATCGCCGCTTACGTGGGTCAGACAATACAGCATATGCCCGGGTGTAGGAATTCACTCCTGCTGTAGCGGATTGCAGGTTACAGGGCACCGCTATCTCCCCGGCTAGTGCGACCTTGTCACAGGCCGGAGGCCTGTGACGGGTCAATGAATGATTGTGTGGGATCAGCCGATGCGCTCCTCCACGAAGGCAACAAACTCACCCACGGTGCTGAGCTTTTCCTCGAGCTCCAGGTCGACATTGAGCTCCTGCTCGAGGTCCATGAGCATTTCCACGGTGTCGAGGGAGTCGATGCCGAGGCTTTCAAAGGTGGTGTCGTTGGTGATGCTCTCCACGGGCACATCCATCTGGCGGGAAAGGTAGTTCGCAATCTTTTCAAACATATCAGTATCCTCCATCGGAATGGTTCGCAAAATCTACATAGATATGATACGGTTTTTTTTTATAATGTCAAGAGCGGATTTTTGTTTTTCAGTTGACGAAATCCCGCAGAGCCTTGGATTTGGAGGGATGGCGCAGGCGCCGCAGGGCTTTGGATTCGATCTGACGCACCCGCTCGCGGGTGACGTTGAACACCTTGCCCACCTCTTCCAGGGTGTGGGTCTTGCCGTCCTCAAAGCCGAAGCGCAGGCGAAGGACCTGCTCCTCCCGGGGCGTGAGCATATGCAGGGCCTTCTCCAACTGTTCGCGCAGGGAGTTGGCGGCGGCGGCCTCCATGGGTTCGGAAACCTCGTTGTCCTGGATAAAGTCGCCCAGGTGGCTGTCGTCTTCCTCGCCCACGGGGGTTTCCAGGGAGATGGGCTCCTGGGAGAGCTTCATGATCTCCTCCACCTTGCTCAGAGGCAGGTCCAGATACTGCGCGATCTCCACGGCGTTGGGCTCCCGGCCCAGTTCCTGCACCAGCTGATGGGAGGCTCTGGCCACCTTGTTGATGGTCTCCACCATGTGCACGGGGATGCGGATGGTGCGGGCCTGGTCGGCGATGGCCCGGGTGATGGACTGGCGGATCCACCAGGTGGCATAGGTGGAGAATTTGTAGCCCTTGCGGTAGTCGAATTTTTCCACCGCCTTCAAAAGGCCCATGTTGCCCTCCTGGATCAGATCCAGGAAGTGCATCCCGCGGCCCACATAGCGCTTGGCCACGGCCACCACCAGGCGGAGGTTGGCCTCGATCATCTGGTTCTTGGCTTCCTCGTCGCCCTGCTCGATGCGCTGGGCCAGGACCTGCTCCTCCTCCTGGGTGAGCAGGGCCACCCGCCCGATCTCCTTGAGATACATGCGCACGGGGTCGGTGAGGGCCAGTCCCTCGGAGATGGCCTCGGTATCGACCATCTCTTTTTCTTCCTCCTGGCTCAGCTGCTCGCTGGTGGGCTCCAGGTCGTCGGCCTTGCCGATGATCTCCAGCACGTCGTCCACGTCGATCTCCATGCCGGCGGCCTCCAGGGCGTCGTACATCTGCTCGGTGGTCTGCTCATCGGCGTCGAGAAAATCCAGGGTCTCGATGAGAAGTCTGGAGGGGATTTTTTTCGTGGTTTTGCCCTTTTCCAGGAGTTCCTGCAGCTTTTTCTGGAACAGGTCCTCCTGCTCAAGTTCGGTGCGTTCGATTTTGTCGCTCATTGCGTTACCCTCCATATCCTTTCTTTTGCTTCAGCCGGTCCCGCAGGGCCAGCAGATCCTGATCCGTGCGGACGCCGGATCTGGCCGATTCGTCCAATATGATTCCCAGATAGTCGCGGAAGGCGTCCTCTGAGACGAGTTCGTTTTTCTTCTGGCTCATCTGGGTCAGATGGGCCAGCTCCTCCGCCGTGAAGCTCTCGCCCAGGGCCGCCAGGGAGACCTGCAGGCCCTCCCGGCTGCGCTCGCGCAGGGCGGCGTAGGCCCGGCCCAGCAGGGGGGAGGAGAAGTCCTCCGGCGCGAGGTCTCCGGTCTGATCCAGCAGGGCGGGTTCGCGCAGGATCATCCGCAGCAGCCCCTCCTCGGCCATGGCCGAGCGCAGATTGCTGTAGCGGATCGAGCGTGATTCGGGCTGGGCATGGGCGGCGGGCGCCATGGCCTCGCGCTCCCGGGCCTTCTTCTCCCGGCTCAGACGGCGGCGGTAGGCCTTATTGACCTCGATCTTCATGGCCTCCGGGGTGATCCCCGCGCTCTGGGCCGCCCGGGCCCCGTAGACCTCCCGCTCGATGGCGCTGGGAAGGCCGGCGATCATCTGCGCAGCCTCCGAGAGGAAGGCGACGCGCTGCTCGTCCAGGCTCAGGTCGTACCTGCGCTCCAGGGTCTGGAGCTGATACTCCGCGTGGTTCTCCGAGCGCTCCAGCAGCAGGCGGAAGCGGTCGGCGCCGAATTTTTTGAGGAATTCGTCCGGGTCCTTGGCCCCCTCCATGCGCAGGATCTTTACCTTCAGCCCCGCCTTTTCCAGGATGGGCACAGCCCGGCGGGTGGCGTTCTGTCCGGCTTCGTCGGAGTCGTAGGTCAGCACGATCTGCTCGGTGTATTTGCTCAAAAGGTTCGCGTGCTCCTCGGTCAGGGCGGTGCCCAGGGAGGCCACGGCGCTGTCAAAGCCGTACTGGTGCAGGGCGATGGCGTCCATGTAGCCCTCGGTGAGGATGATATAGCCCAGCTTGCTCTTTTTTGCCACGTTCATGGCGAAGAGATTCTTTCGCTTGTTGAAAATGGTCGATTCCGGGGAATTGAGGTATTTGGGGGTGGAATCGTCCATGACCCGTCCGCCGAAGCCGATGACGTTGCCCCGGATGTCGATGATGGGGAACATCAGCCGGTTGCGGAACCGGTCATAGGCCCCGCCGCTCTTCTGCGAGCGCAGGGCCAGGCCCGCGGCCATCAGCTCATCGACGCTGTAGCCCATCTCCTTCATGGCGTCCAGCAGGCCGGACCAGCCCGGCGGGGCGAAGCCCAGGCCGAAATTCGTCACCGTCTGCCGGGACAGGCCGCGGCCGACGATGTACTCCACGGCCTGCTTCCCCTCGGGGGAGAAGAGCTGCCTGCGGTAGTAGCGGGCGGCGTCCCTGCACAGGGCCCAGAGCCGCTCCTGCAGCTTGTACTGGCTGCGGTAGGCTTCGTCCTCGGGCACCTCCAGCCCCGCCCGATTGGCCAGGAAGCGCACCGCGTCGGGATAGCTCAGGCCCTCGATGTCCATGATAAAGTTGATCACGCCGCCGCCCTTGTGGCAGCCGAAGCAGTAATAGAGCTGGGCGTCGGGGGAGACGGAGAAGGAGGCGGTCTTTTCCCCGTGGAAGGGGCACAGGCCGAACAGACGGCCGCCCTTGCGCTTGAGCTCCACATATTGGCTCACCACGTCTTCGATGGGATTGCGCACGATCAGCTCGTCGATGAATGCGGCGGGAAAAGCCATGTTGTACCCCTCCTTTCCACTGTTTCCCGTTTCCGGGCCGGTGATGCGTCAGCGCATCTGCCAACCGCTGGGAATGAAAATCTGCTCGTACTGATAAATGGCGTATTTATCGGTCATGCAGGCGATGTAGTCGCAGACCACCCGCTCGATGCCGTCGAAATCCAGCTGGGGCCGGAAGTTCTCCGGGAGCTGCTCCGGGTGGCGCATGTAGTGCTCATACAGGCTTTTTAGAATATCCCTGGCTTTGGATTCCTCCCCCTTGGCAACGGGATTACGGTAAACCTTCTCAAACATGAAGGTGCGCAGGGCGTCCATGGCCTCGGCCACCTTCGGCCGCATGCGCAGGGTATTGCTGATGCCGGTCTGGGTGATCAGCTCCTCCACCAGGGTGTTGATCCGCTCGGAGTGGGAATGGCCCAGGATGCCGGAGATCTCCTTGGGAATGTCGGATTCACACAGGATCCCGGCGCGCATGGCGTCGTCAATGTCGTGGTTGATGTAGGCGATGCGGTCGGCGAAGCGGATCACGTGGCCCTCCATGAAGTCCGGGGGGTCCGCGCTCCAGCTGTGGCCGAGGATGCCCATGCGGGTCTCATATGTCAGATTCAGCCCGGCGCCGTCCTTTTCCAGGATGTCCACCACCCGCAGGGACTGCTCGTTGTGGCGGAAGGGCTTTCCGGTGACCTCGCTCAGGGCGATCTCGCCGGCGTGGCCGAAGGGGGTGTGGCCCAGGTCGTGGCCCATGGCGATGGCCTCGGTGAGATCCTCGTTCAGCCGCAGGCCCACGCTGATGGCCCGGGCGATGCGCGAGACCTCCAGGGTATGGGTCATGCGGGTGCGGTAGTGGTCGCCCTCCGGCTGGAGGAAGACCTGGGTTTTATGCATCAGGCGGCGGAAGGCCTTGGAATGGATGATGCGGTCGGTGTCCCGCTGGAAGCAGGTGCGGCTGTCGCGCTCCGCCTCCGGATTGGCGCGGCCGCGGGACTGGTCGGCAAAGGACGCCAGGGGAGAGAGGATCTCATGCTCCTGCCGCTCGATGCGTTCACGGATCGTCATACTGGACGCCTCCTTTGTTATCTTTTGTAGGGGCCGGGCAGATATTCCGTACCGGCGTCGACGGGGACGAGCTTCCCGGAGGAAAGATCGGTGAGTCTTACGGCGAAGGCGTCGGCCCTGCCCATCGGGATGCGCACGGTCATATCCACCTGCGCGCCGTATTCCGCGGCGGCGATCTGGCCCTCGTGGGCCTCGACCTCCAGCTTCACCCGCTCAAAGAGGGGATAGGGGCAGGGGATCTCATAGCGCTGCCACAGGCGCATGATGCTGACGCCCGCGGCGTCCACAGCCATGGCCGCGGCCTTGGAGTAGGCCCGCACCAGGCCGCCGGTGCCAAGCAATATGCCGCCGAAGTAGCGGGTGACCACGCAGCACACGTTCTGCAGCTCCTGGCGGCGCAGCACGTCCAGCACCGGCATGCCGCCGGTGCCCTGGGGCTCGCCGTCGTCGGAGTAACGCATGGCCCCGCCGCGGATGATGTAGGCGTAGACGTGGTGCCGGGCGTCCCACATGGATTCCCTTGTGGCTTTGATGGCGGCCAGGGCTTCCTCCTCCGTGTCGGTGCGCCAGATATGCCCGATGAAGCGGGAGCGCTTTTCGGTATGTTCGTCGATGCCCTCCCCGGAGGGTACGAGATATTCTTCCATTGCTTTCCCCTATACAGTGAATGATCGATGATGGGCCGGCCCGTCCGGCGCTCCCTCCGGATGAGAGAAGCGGCCAGTCTTACCGGATCAGTAAATTGTGACCGAAGTGCCCGGGGTGACGGTCTGCAGGATCTTGATCATGCTCTCCTCCGACACGCCCACGCAGCCGCCGGTGGGGGAGTCGGGACCTCTCCAGCAGTGCAGGAAGATGGCGTTGCCCGCATAGGGGGCGTCGGCGCGGTTGTAGCCCAGATCCAGCAGATAGTTGTATACGACGGGATAGTCGATCAGGTGCTCGTCCTCGGAGTAATCGGCGTCGGGATCGTCGCTGCGGTAGATCAGCGTATTGTACTTTTTGCCGTTGGAGCCGGTGGCGCACCAGTACATATCGTCGGTGACCTTGGTATATGGCAGCAGGCTGCCGGGGTCGTCGTTGATGCCGTAGGCTTCGCCGATCTCCCAGGTTCCGAGGGGCGTTTTCGTGTCGCCCTCGGACTGCTTGCCGGGGCCGTTCTTGCCCACGACGGCGGGGCAGGTAAACACCGGCTCATATTTCCCGCCTCTGGCCTGATAGATCGTCAGCTCCGCGTGGAAATCGCCGTTGATGGCGGTCTTGATGCCGATGCGGTATTCGCCGTCGCGCTCGGCGGAGATGGGCTGGGCGAACAGGGTCTGCTCGACCTCCTGCTGGGAAATGACGTTTTTATAGCGCTTGAAGTGCGACTGGTGGACCGCCATCGCTGCAATGACGGCAAGCAGCGCCAGCACGACGACGCAGAGCGCTGCAATGATGGCGGTTGTCTTTTTCTTGCTCATTCTTTTTTCTCCTTCATCTGATTTCGAAGCCGGATGACTGCCGCATACGGTGACGGTGTCCGCGGTTCCGTACTCTGCCGAAATCAGCGGTACAAATCCCGCTTTATGAATGTGATTTCCGGCCGCATTTCACGGATTTTCTGTTCCATTTCTTCCGAGTATCCGAAGATGATGTATTCTTTCGGCCTTTTACTATAATAGGATGAATATTTGTGTTTTTCTTTTTTCATACGCGCAGGCAGCGGACTTTTTGAAAACAGAAAAAACTGCATACAGGAATGCGGCAACCGAAACATCGGCCCCGTCCGGATGATATAGGCATAGGGATAATCGTTCCAGGCAATGGCACGTTTTCTGCGAAAAACGGAATACTCTGTGATCCCGGACGGCGCAAGCTGATATTCACGGAACAATCCTGCCGTCGTTTTTACAAAAAGCGGGCAGAAACCTAATAAAATGGCTAAGAACAAGACAGACGCATAAAGCGCTGAACGATCCCTCGAACCGCGGCATAGAAGGAGAACAACGTCGCAAACGGCAATTGCAAAAAAGATGATCGTCAATACGAGCCAATAATAAGCATCACGGGTTTTTCTTGTCCGCAGCATGGTTCCTGTCCTCATTTTGCACTGTATTTTCTGCGCCCCCCGGTTCCCTCACACCATCGTATGGAAATCCCGGTGCGTTACTCCTGCACCCAATCCCTCAACTGCCCGAACAGGGCCTCGGGGACGATGGCTTCCACGGCGATGCCCTCGCCGGTGTACTCGCAGGAGAGGACCTGGGCCTTCTCGTGGAGCTGCTCGATCCTGCCGCCCTGGGCATAGGGAAGCAGGAGTTTGCAGTGATGCAGGCCCCGGTTCAGGGTGGTCTCGATGAGGGAAAGCAGCTCGTCCATGCCCTCGCCGGTGGCGGCGCTGACACGCACGCACTCGCTCCGGTGGGGGATGCGGTCCTCGGGGACCAGGTCTGACTTGTTGTAGCATTCGATCACCGGCGTGCCGGGCTTTGCCAGCTGCTCTATTAGACGATCCACCACGGCGATATGTTCCGCCCGATCCGGGTCGGAGGCGTCGATCACGTGCAGGAGCACATCGGCGTATTCCAGCTCCTCCAGGGTGGCGCGGAAGGCGCTGACCAGGTGGTGGGGCAGCTTGGCGATGAAGCCGACGGTGTCCGACAGCAGCACCGTCAGGGTATCGGAGACCTTCAGACGGCGGGTGGTGGTGTCCAGGGTGTCGAACAGGCGGTCATTGGCGGGGATCTCCGCCCCGGTGAGGCGGTTGAGGATCGTGGATTTGCCCGCGTTGGTGTAGCCCACCAGGGCCGCCACGGGCACGCTGGCATGGATGCGGCGCTCCCGCGCCGTGGCGCGCACCTGGCGCACGGCCTCCAGCTCCTGTTCCAGCTTTTCGATCCGCCGGCGGATGTGGCGGCGGTCCGTTTCCAGTTTGGTTTCGCCGGGGCCGCGGGTGCCGATGCCGCCGCCGAGGCGCGACAGGCTCGTGCCCATGCCCGACAGCCGGGGCAGCAGATAGCGGTACTGGGCCAGCTCCACCTGGAGCCGGCCTTCGGCGGTGCGCGCCCGCTGGGCGAAAATATCCAGGATCAGAGCGCTGCGGTCCAGCACCACGGCCCCGGTCAGCTCCTCCAGTGCCCGCATCTGGCTGGGGGAGAGCTCATTGTCAAAGATGACCATGTTGGCGTCCGTCGCCCGGACGAGCTCGGCCACCTCCTGGGCCTTGCCCTCGCCGATGAAGCTGTGGGCGTCGGGGGCGTGGCGGTTCTGCAGCACGGTGGCGGTGCATTCGCCGCCGGCGGTTTCGAGCAGACTGCGGAGCTCCTCCAGGGTGCGCTCCGTGGCGGCCTGCTCGGGGCGGAAGCAGTCGGCGTTCAGACCGACCAGCACTGCCCGGTCGATGATATGTTGTTCCATAAACGTCTCAAATCTGACAGTATTTCCAATTTTTCGGGGCAGTCCCAAAAGGAATGGATGAAAAAAGCCCGCACCTGTCTGCGGTGCGGGCCCCGATCGATTATTTCAGGCCGTATTTCTTGTTGAAGCGCTCTACGCGTCCGCCGGTGTCGACCAGCTTCTGCCGGCCGGTATAGAACGGATGGCACTTGGAGCAGATTTCAACCTTGATATCTTTCTTCGTGGAGCCCGTCTCAATGATCGCGCCGCAGGCACAACGGATCGTGGTCTGCTGGTAATTGGGATGGATACCTTCCTTCATGGGATACACCTCATCTTTCAAAATCTGTAAAAGAGCGTCGCGCTCTTCCCTTGGCTTTTTAAGGCTTGATGATTTTACCACAAGATGCGCGGCAATGCAAGCACTTTTTTCTCTTTTTTCTGGTTTTCAGTCCTCCGGCGCGCAAAAAACCCGCGGCTTTTGGGGAATCGCCGGGAATTCCTGTGCAGGGAGGAACAGGGGATAGAGCCGCGCGGCCCGCTGCTCCAGCTCGAAATACCGTCCCTCGCCCGCTTCGCCGGGGTGCAGGATCGCGATATCGCCGCCGGTTCGCGCCCCGCGCAGGATCTCCCGGCCCCTGCCATTGAAGGCCAGGGCACGGACGTAGGGCGCGGGCGCGGCAAGATCGGCCTCCCGAACGCCCAGAAACGCACACAGGATCATGCGCTCGATGCGGGCTCTGGCATAGCGGCGGGACTTGACCGATGCGATCAGTTCTTCCAGGCTCCCGGCCCTGCGGCTCCCTGCCATCAGCTTGCGCCAAAGGCCCTCGGCGCCGTAGGGGAGGGCTTCAAATTCGCCGTCGTCCATGGCCCGCAGCCGGGCCAGGATCGCACGCTCGCCCCATTCGATCCGGTGGAGCTTCGCCTCCGCGAACAGCGGCCGCGCCGCCTCCGGCACATGGTCCAGCCACCGGGGATCCGGCATCACGGCCCGCAGGGCCGTGGCGGAGGGATTGACCGGGTCGATCCCCGTATCGTGGTAGCCGCCTTCGCGCCGGACGGCCAGGGGTTCGATGCCGCTGCCCCGGGCCAGCAGGGCCTTGCAGTATTCCACCGCCAGGATGTCGTTGGGATTGCGCAGGATTGTCCCGTCCCCGCCGACGGCCTCCAGGGCCGCCTGCCGCGTGGCGGCAAAGCTTTTTCCCTCCGGCAGCCGGGCGCGCAGCGCTTCGGAAAACGCCCCGGAGCGCAGGCGTTCAGCGGTTGACATAATTAAATTACCGTCACCGGATTCGCAGCCGAAGCACAGGCAGTCCACCGCGCCCAGCCGGTCCAGCACGTCCACGGCGCCGGCGGCGAAGCCCTCGGCGCTGGAAAGGGAGGCGGTCAGGGGCAGCTCCAGCACCAGATCCGCCCCGCTCTCCACCGCCGCCCGGGCCCGGGTGGGGGCGTCGATCACGGCGGGACGGCCCCGCTGGACAAAGCTGCCGCTCATGAGGCAGACGATGCGCGCATCCGCCCCCAGGGCCTGCCGCGCCAGGCGATACTGCCGCACATGGCCCAGGTGCAGGGGGTCGTATTCACAAACGATGGCGGCGGTGCGCATTTTACCTGCCCCTTTTCCGAAAAATTTTGATTTTTGGCTTGTATGATGGGCCAAAATATTATACAATAACTGTCGGTGCTTTATTTTATCACAAAATCATGCGAAAGCATACTTTTTTTTGAGGTGTAACTATGAATATTCTTGTCATCAACGCAGGCTCGTCCTCTCTGAAGTATCAGCTCATGGACCCGGATACCGGCTGGGTCAGCGCCAAGGGCCTCTGTGAGCGCATCGGCATCGACGGCCGTCTGACGCACCGCATCCCCGCCAAGGGCGAGAAGGTGTCCCGCGACATCCCCATGCCCACCCATTCCGAGGCCATTTCCGCCGTCCTGGACATCCTGGTGGACGAGCGCTACGGCGTCATCAAGTCCCTGGACGAGGTGGACGCGGTGGGTCACCGCGTGCTGCACGGCGGCGACAAGTTCGTCGAGTCCTGCATCATCAACGAGGCCTGCAAGCAGGCCATCCGCGACTGCATCCCCCTGGGCCCCCTCCACAACCCCGCCAACCTCAAGGGCATCGAGGCCTGTGAGAAGGTCATGCCCGGCAAGCCCCAGGTGGCCGTGTTCGATACCGCCTTCCATATGACCATGCCCCCGAAGGCCTATCGCTATGCCATCCCCACCAAGTACTATGAGGAAGACCATCTGCGCCGCTACGGCTTCCACGGCACCTCCCACCGCTTTGTTTCCAAGCGGGCCATCGAGCTCATGGGCAAGCCCGCCTCCGAGCTCAAGATCATCGTCTGCCACCTGGGCAACGGCTCGTCCCTGTCCGCCGTGGCCGACGGCAAGTGCCAGGATACCTCCATGGGCCTGAGCCCTCTGGCCGGTCTGCCCATGGGCACCCGTTCCGGCGACATCGACACCTGCGTGGCCCAGTTCATCATGAACAAGTACAACCTCAGCGCCGACCAGTGCCTGAACATGCTCAACAAGCAGTCCGGCGTGCTGGCCCTGTCCAATGGTCTTTCCTCCGACTTCCGCGACCTCGAGTCCGCCGCGAAGGAGGGCAACGAGGCCTGCCAGCTGGCGCTGGACAAGTTCTGCTATGAGACCCGCAAGTACATCGGCGCCTATGCCGCCGCCCTGGGCGGCCTGGACTGCCTGGTGTTCACCGCCGGCGTCGGCGAGAACGGCAGCACCAACCGCGCCAATATCTGCAAGGGCCTGGAGTTCATGGGCGTCAAGATCGACCCCGAGCGCAACAAGGTCCGCGGCGAAGAGGCCCTCATTTCCACCGACGATTCCAAGGTCAAGGTCTGGGTCATCCCCACCAACGAGGAGCTCATGATCGCCCAGGATACCGCCGAGCTGTGCGGAAAGTAAGCTGAAAACAAAAAAGTGCAGCCCCGATCGGGCTGCACTTTTTTGTTGTGCAAGGCATACGGATCGCGCACAGCAGTTCAGATTTTTCTGATCGGATGGCGGATCACGGTTCTCAGCTTTTCCGGCGCGGTTTTTCTCGCGTCGCTCAGATAGATTTCGTGGTGGCGTCTTGTGTCGGAAAAATCGAGGACGCAACCTTCCGCCAGCATATATTCGTGCATCTTTTCCACCGTGGCGGGCTCGTCGTCATAGGGACCGAGGTGCATGCACTGCACGCAGAGCCCCTCATCGATGGACAGAAATTCCACCCTGGAAAAATCCGTCTTTTTCTTCCGGGTTGCTTCGGCCACGGCCCAGTCAAAATCTGCTCTGGTCACGAAATCCGGCAGGCGGATGACGGAGACCCATTCAAAGGTTTCTTTGTGCGCATAGTCCACGCCCTCGACGCCCTCCTGCCGCCAGAAGCCCTCCAGGGGCGGCACCACGTAGTCAAAGTAGCCCTCGATCCGGTGATCGCCCTTTTTGCTCATTTTGATGGTGAAGGCAATGCCGTAGAGCAGCCCGATGGCGGCCTGGTATTCGCCGTCGGGATCGTTGGGGTCGCCCTTGCCGCGCACGGCGATATAGTTCATGGGCGGCACCGTCACGATGGACGGCTCGTTCTTCGGAAGATAGAACTCCTTATATTCTTTCTTGTAGTCAAAAGCCATGTCGTCACCTCGTATTGAAAAAGAACGGCGCAGCCGCGGGGAAGCCCCGGGCTGCGCCGGCGTATTACAGCTCGCAGTTGTTGACGGTGCGGGGGAAGGGGATGACGTCGCGGATATTGCCCATGCCGGTGAGGTACATGACGCAGCGCTCGAAGCCCAGGCCGAAGCCGGCGTGGCGGGCGGAGCCGTACTTGCGCAGGTCCAGGTAGAAGCCGTAGTCCTCGGGGCGCAGGCCCAGCTCGTTCATGCGGGCGAGCAGGGTGTCGTAGTCGTCCTCACGCTGGCTGCCGCCGATGATCTCGCCGATGCCGGGCACCAGGCAGTCCATGGCGGCGACGGTCTTGCCGTCGGGGTTGAGCTTCATGTAGAAGGCCTTGATCTCCTTGGGGTAGTCCGTGACAAACACCGGACGCTGGAAGATGACCTCGGTGAGGTAGCGCTCGTGCTCGGTCTGCAGGTCGCAGCCCCAGTAGACGGGGTAGTCGAACTTGTCGTTGTGCTCCTTGAGGAGCTCCACGGCCTCGGTATAGGTGATGCGGCCGAAATCGGAGTTCAGCACGTGGTTCAGCCGGTCCAGCAGGCCCTTGTCCACGAAGCTGTTGAAGAACTTCATTTCCTCCGGGGCGTGCTCGAGCACATAGCGGATGATGAACTTGATCATGTCCTCAGCCAGGCGCATGTCGTCGTCCAGGTCGGCGAAGGCGATCTCCGGCTCGATCATCCAGAATTCCGCGGCGTGGCGGGTGGTGTTGGAGTTCTCGGCGCGGAAGGTGGGGCCGAAGGTATAGATGTTGCGGAAGGCCATGGCATAGGTCTCGCCGTTGAGCTGGCCGGAGACGGTCAGGTTGGCGCTCTTGCCGAAGAAGTCCCTGGCATAGTCCACGGCGCCGTCGTCGGTCTTCGGTACGTCGTTCAGATCCAGGGTCGTGACCTGGAACATCTCGCCAGCGCCCTCGCAGTCGGAGCCGGTGATGATGGGGGTATGGACATAGACGAAGTCGCGTTCCTGGAAAAACTTATGGATGGCATAGGCCGCCAGGGAGCGCACGCGGAACACGGCCTGGAAGGTGTTGGTGCGGGGCCGCAGATGGGAGATGGTGCGCAGGTACTCCATGGAGTGGCGCTTGGGCTGGACGGGGAAGTCCGGGGTGGAGGGGCCCTCGACGGCCACGGATTTCGCCTGGATCTCAAAGGGCTGCTTGGCCTCCGGCGTCAGCACCAGTTCGCCGCGCACGATGAGGGCGGCGCCGATGTTGATCTTGGAGATCTCGGCGAAATTTTCAAGCTCGGAGCCGTAGACCACCTGCACCGGGGTGAAGAAGGTGCCGTCGGAGAGCATGATGAAGCCGAAGTTTTTCGACGCGCGCAGGTTGCGCACCCATCCGCCGAGCTCCAGCTCCTTGCCTGCGTAGGTTTCCGGGGATTCAAACAGGGAACGAATGTTGATCAGATCCATAATTCTGTCTCCTTTCGTATGAAAGCGTTACAGCAGCATGACGCCCGCTTCGTCGCAGATGCGGTGGGTTTCGTCGTCCCAGATGGACGACTGCACCTCGCCGATGTGGGCGCAGCCCATCATCAGCATGCACAGCCGCGACATGCCGATGCCGCCGCCGACGGTCAGCGGCAGCTCGCCGGCGAGCAGGGCCTTGTGGAAGGGAAGACTGCGGCGGTCGTCGCAGCCGGCGGCGGTGAGCTGGCGGTCCAGGGATTCCTCATCCACGCGGATGCCCATGGACGAGATCTCGAAGCTGCGGCCCAGCACGTCGTTCCAGTAGAGGATGTCGCCGTTGAGGGCCCAGTCGTCGTAGTCCGGGGCGCGGCCGTCGTGGGGCTTGCCGGAGCGCAGGGCCCCGCCGATGCCCATGAGGAACACCACGCTGTCGCGGTGGTCGGAGAGGTAGGCGGTCTCCCGGTCGCTGCCGCCCGGCAGATCGGGATACAGATCCTCCAGCTCCTGGGTGGTGACGAAGCGCACATTGCGGGGCAGATCCACCGTGAGCTGCGGGAATTCGATCTTCAGCGTTTCGTTGGTGACGTAAATGGCGTTGGCGATGGAGCGCACGACGCCCTGCAGGTATTCCACATTGCGGTTTTCCCGGGTGATGACCTTTTCCCAGTCCCACTGGTCCACGTAGACCGAGTGCAGATTGTCCAGGGTTTCGTCGCGCCGGATGGCGTTCATGTCGGTGACGAGGCCGTTGCCGGGGAAGAAGTTGTAGCGCTTGAGCGCGTAGCGCTTCCACTTGGCCAGGGACTGCACCACCTGGCTCTCCGCGCCCACGGCGGGCACGTCGAAGCTCACGGGGCGCTCATAGCCGTTGAGATTATCGTTCAGACCGGAGGATTCCTCTACGAACAGCGGGGCGGAGACCCGCTTCAGATTCAGGGCGTGGCACAGATTTCGCAGGAAATTGTGCTTGATGAATTCAATGGCCCGCTGGGTCTCGTAGACAGACAGCGGATTTTTGTAACCTTCGGGGATGTAGCAGCTGTTCATAACACGCCCTCCTTTTCCGGGTGAATAAATACCTTGTTAGTATACGTCAAAACTTCCCAATTTACAAGTGCAAAAATCCGCCCGAAAGGGCGGATTTTTTGGCAATTTGACGATAGAACGGCCGAGACAGCCTCCGAATGTATGAGAAGCTGTCTCCGAAGCCGGGGCGCGGGCAGGGTCCGGCTGTTCCGGGGGCTCAGATTTCCTGCGGGTCCATGGCGTCGTGCAGGGCATCGGTGATCGCGCCGCGGAAGATGCTGTCGGCATGGCTGTGGACGATGTTGAGGCCGGCGGCCACATGGCTGAGCTCCATATTGCCGTCCATGTACACGTCGATGTCCAGCATATATACCGGCTCGTCCACCGTTTCGCGGGTCTTGTTGTTGACCTTGTGCAGGGTGCCGTGGCCGCATTTGATGTTGCATCGCGCCCCGCCGGGCAGGGACATGTTGACATTCTGTTCGTTCTTGCCGAAGGCGCCCTCGGGCGCGTCCTCCTCGGCCATGAGGCCGAGATAGCCCGGCTGGATCAGCTCGCGCCAGCCGACGCCCTCCAGCTCGAGACGCTCGCGGCTGATGGCGTTGATATAGCGCAGGCCAACGCGGTTGAAGCAGGCGGGGCGGTACACGCCGATCACATGGGCGATGATTTTGTCAAGCCGCTGGGCAAAGTCCTCCCAGGTGGTGTAGCGGTGGGTGGACAGGGAGACGAAGCTCTGGGTCAGGTTGACCTTCCAGCCGCCGTCCAGGGAGATAAACTGGTGGTTCTTCACCGTGGCGGGCTTGGTATTCGGCTTGGCGGGGGGCTGCTCCTCTTTATAGGAATAGTTGGGATAATCTTTGCGGATCAGCTCCTGGAATTCATAGGGGGATTGGTTTTCAATTTTCAGGATCGCGGGGAAGCGGAGCTGACATACGACCTCAAGCAGCTGCGACTTGCCGTAACGGCATCGCGGGGCGTCGGAAAACATGGGAACACATCCTTTCGCGGAGGGATCGCTTTTTCTAATAGTATAGCGAAACGGCCATGGTTTTTCAAGGTGAAGTGTTGGCGTTTTTTGCCGGATGTGCTATAATGGACCCAAAGAACCGAACGGGAGGTGCGGGCGTTGATCATTGCAATCATTTTCGCTGTGCTGGTACTGCTGGCGCTGGCGGCGGGCTATGCCGGACTCCGGGTGGCCTGCGCCTGGGGCCGGCGGATCGATCCGCTGGACGCGAAGACTTATCAGAAGGGCATCTATGCGAAAAACGGCGCGCTCCTCTATGAAAACGCCAGAGCCCTGGCAGAGATCCCGGCGGAGGATCTGTACATCACGAGCTGCGACGGCCTGCGCCTGCACGGCCGCCTCCTGCCGCTGGAGTCGCCCAAGGCCACGATCCTGATGTTCCACGGCTATCATTCCTTTGCCGACGTAGACTTCGGCTGCGCCGTGCCCCTGCTGCGGGAGATGGGTTATCAGCTTCTGCTTGTCGACGAGCGCGCCCACCAGGGCAGCGAGGGAAAATACATCACCTACGGCGTGAAGGAGCGGCGGGACGTGCTCTCCTGGGCGGATGAAATGGCCGCCCGTCTCGGCCCGGCGCATCCGCTGTATCTGCAGGGGATCTCCATGGGCGCAGCCACGGTGCTCATGGCGTCGGATCAGGTCTTCCCCGCGAATGTCCGGGGCATCGTGGCCGACTGCGGATTTACATCTCCCGCGGAGATCGTGCGCAAGGTCATGCGCGATATCATGAAGGTGCCTCCGTTCCCGATGCTGTATCTGACGGAGCTCTGGTGCCGGCTCCTGGCGGGCTTCTCCCTGTGGGGCTATTCCACGGAGCGGGCCCTTTCGCGGTGCCGGCTGCCGGTGCTGTTTGTTCACGGCAAGGCGGACAGCCTGATCCCCTGGCAGATGACCCAGCGCAGCTATGACGCATGCGTGTCGGACAAGACCCTGCTGTATGTCGACGGCGCCGGCCACGGAGAGAGCTTCCTCATCGACCGGCCCGCCTGTGAGCAGGCGCTGCGGGAATTCTTCCTGAAAACCGCGCCGGAAGCGGAGGGCAGACTCCCGGTGCGCGTGCAGCTCCTGCGGGAGAACGCCGCCCTGCCGGTCTACGGCTCCGCCGCGGCGGCGGGGGCGGATCTGCGGGCCTGCCTGGATGCGCCGGTGACCGTCGAGCCGGGACAGACCGTCATGATCCCCACCGGTCTGGCCATGGAGCTGCCCGAGGGATACGCTGGCCTGGTCTACGCCCGGAGCGGGCTGGCGGGCAAACGCGGCCTGGCTCCGGCCAACAAGGTGGGCGTTATCGATTCGGATTACCGCGGCGAAGTCCTGGTGGCCCTGCACAACCACGGGACACAGCCCCAGAGCATCGAGCCCGGCGAGCGCATCGCCCAGCTGGTGCTGGCGAAAGCGCCGCAGGCGGCCTTTTCCGTCGCCGAAAGCCTCAGTGATACGGCCAGGGGCGGCGGCGGCTTCGGCTCCACCGGAAAAAAATAATCCATTTTTTTGAAAATTTCATTAGAAATCACGAAAAAACTGTGGTAAACTGTATATAGAAGCGATATAACGGCGAAATAGTTCGGAGGTTTCTATGTATCAGGTCGGCGATTATCTGGTCTACGGGATGGAGGGCGTCTGCCGCGTCGCGGACGTGGGACACCCGAAGCTCTCGGGTGTGAGCCGCACGCAGCTCTATTATACCCTCGTGCCCGTCGGGAAGACCGATTCTATTTACATCCCTGTGGATACCCAGGTCTATATGCGCCCGCCCCTCTCCCGGGAGGCCGTGCTTGCCCTGCTGGAGGCGCTGCCCGCGCTGCCGGTCTGCGCCGATCTGCCCGCCGACGCACGGCTTTTGGCGCCCTATTATCAGGAGATCATCGCTTCCCACGACTGTGAGCGCCTTCTGCGGCTGTACAAGACCATCTGGTGCAAGCAGCAGATCCTGGCCGGCAGCCGGCGCTCGCTGAGCGTGACGGACATGCGCTACTGGAAGCAGGCGGAGAACCTGCTGCTGGGGGAGATCGCCTTCGTTCTGGATATCCCCTATGCCGAGGCGGTCAAGACCGTCAGACAGCGGCTCGGCGAAGCTTCGCAAGCCACTCCAGCACCTTGAATCTGATTTCATAGTGATCCGCCTCCGTGATGAGGCGGATCTCTTTGTTTGTAAACCCCGCCCCGGCCGCCACCGCTTCCAGATCCTCTGCGCAGGCGCTCTGGCACAGCGTGGGAAAGCATACGCACCACCAGTTGTGCCCCCGGGCGCTGCCGATGCGCACCTGCAGGGAGGTATAGGGCCCGGCGGGCAGGGAGAAGGTGTCGTAGACGCGGGTGGGATAGATCTCGCGGCCGAGGGTGACCTCCACAGCGTCGGCGCAGCCGAGGCGGCGCAGCGTCTGCTCCGCCTGCGCTTTGAGCTGCGGCAGGGAATCCCTCAGGACATGCAGCATTTCCGCCCGGGTTTGCGTTCGCTTTGCCATGGGCGCCAGGGTGTCCAGCAGGGCGTCGCGAACCGCCAGCTTGTTGGATTGATCGGCCTCGGCGTCGGAGTCCGCCACCACATGGAAGCGGATCAGCTTGTCCGCCAGGGCCCGCTGTTGGATCAGAAGTCCCGTACAGCCGAGCAAGGCGGCCAAAACCAGCGCCAATCCGGTCAGAATGAGTTTTTTTCGCATAAAAAACACCGTCCATCCTTTTTTCAGAGGATGGACGGAAGTATGACATATTATACGCTGTGAGCATAAAAAACGGCGTTTTCTCCGCCTTTGAGCGATTCACAGGCGCGTTTTGCCGCGTCCGGACCGGAGAACAGACCGAAGACGGCAGAGCCGGAGCCGGTCATCTGGGCGCCGCAGGCGCCGCAGGCGAGCAGCGCTTCTTTGATTTGCCCGATCTCGGGATGAAGCTGAACGGCGAGGGGCTCAAACACATTGCACAGCTGCGCGCCCGCGTTTTCCGCGTCGCCCTGCCGCAGACAGCGGAGCAGCGCGTCTGTGTCGGGTCTGCGCGCGGGAACGTGCGTGTCGGAGGCGGCATAGAGGGCGGCGGTGGAGATGCCGAAGGGAGGCTTAACGATCACATAATGCTGGACCGGATCAAGCCGGACGGGGCGTACCCGTTCGCCGCGGCCGCGCACCCGGGCCGTACCGCCCCGGATGCAGAAGGGAACGTCGCTGCCGCAGTCCGCGCCGAGTTCCGACAGCGGCTTCGGGCGCAGCGGCTTGCCGCAGAGGGCGTTCAGCCCCCGCAGGACGGCAGCCGCGTCGGCGCTGCCGCCGGCAAGGCCCGCCTGGGCGGGGATGCGCTTGACAATGCGGATCGACAGACCGCTGTCGGGGATGCCGGTTTTTTGGAAAAAGAGGTCCGCCGCCCGCCAGGCAAGGTTTCGTTCGTCTGCGGGGATATCCGGCAGAGGATTGCCGGCGGGATCTTCGCAGATCAGCGCCCTGGCCCCGCCGGTATCGGCGGCGATCTCGATGCTGTCGCACAGGGACACGGCCTGCATCAGCATATCCAGCTCGTGGTAGCCGTCGGGACGCAGGCCCAGGATATCCAGGGTCAGATTCAGCTTCGCGGGGGCAAGAACGCGGATCGTTTTCATTTCTGAATTATTCTGGCTTCCAGATAGTATCGCTTTTCACGGCTGTGGCCCATGGAGAATGTTTTCCTCGGCAGGGCGCCGTCGGCGATGACGCTGGGGAAGAGCTGACGCTTTTCCATGGCGGGCAGAAGGAAGCCGATGGTGTCGTCGTGATCTGCCAGTCCGATGAGGACGTCGTCGTCGTGGATGTAGTCGATGCGGCCGTCGTTTTCGGCCAGATAGTCGTCCAGGAAGCTTTGCAGGATGCCCACGGCCAGGGTGCCCTTGCTCTTGTCGAGATAGACGGTGCCGTGTTCCTTGCCGATGTACCAATCCACCGCATAGCCGTCGTCAGCACAGCAGGTCTGCTCCAGCAAGGCCAGCAGCTTCCGGGGATCGGTTTTGAAGATGACTCTGTGGATGGGCTCAAAGACCTGGGCGGGATCGTGGATGTTTTCCAGCTCCGCCAGGGCATAGCGGGCGGGATGGCCGGAGAAATCCTTGCCGGGGTTGGCGGACTTGAGCTTTTCATAGAACGTTTTGGCGGTGGCCAGGGAGTGGTTTCCGTCGCCCACGGCGAGCACCATGGGCGTGCCGGGGATGCCTTCGTATTTTTCGCCCACGTGGGCGGTGTATTCGGTCAGGATGCCGTCAAATTCCTCCGCCGCCTTGCCGCTGACCAGCCAGCCGGCGATGCGGCCGCCGCCGAGCATCAGCTCGAAGTCGTAGAGCTTGGGCAGGCGATCCTTCTTTTCGCCGATGGGCTCAATGAGCTTGTGCTCAAAATCGTCGCACAGAAGCAGCACATGAGGCAGCTCGATGCTGGCGTAGCGCCGGATCTGCTGGCGGGGCGGGATGCGCTCAAGCACGGTGCGCTCGGTGGAGCGGATGGGGGAGGAGGAGCCGGGGTTGAAGTCGTAATCCTCCAGGTCGATCATGCCCAGCAGGCCGCGGCGGATGGAGCCGTTTTCCAGGGTGCGCTCGATATAGATATAGCTGTGGGGATAGGTGCGGAACAGGTTGTCGGAGAGATATTGTTCCATCGTCTCGTGAATCTCACGGATATGCTCGAATTCCCGGGGCGTGCCGAGCTCGGCCTCCGGAAGGATCAGATGGTATGCAGAGGGCACGCCCTTGGCGAGCTTGCGGACTCTATCCCAGTAGATGGGTTCGGAGGTAAATTGGTCGCAGGCAATGACTGCCCATTTTTCAAGGCTTTTGACCTGCGGAAGAAGAATGTCGGATGCGGAAAAGCAATTCATGGGAAACCACCTTTACGAGAAATGCGCGCGGGCCGTATGCGCCCAACCTGTTCTATTATATACATCTTGCCGACAATTTCAAGAAAAATTTCGAATCTGCGCATATTTATGCGGCCGCTGGAGCAAAATAGCGGTGCAAATACGGAAATGGAGGTCATCAAATGGATACGTTGGCTCTGATCCTGGCCATTGTCGGCGCGATCAACTGGGGCCTGGTCGGCCTGTTCCGGTTCGATCTGGTCGCATGGATCTTCGGCGGGCAGACGGCGGGGCTTTCACGCGTGATTTTTTCGCTGGTGGGCCTGGCGGGCCTGTGGTGCATCACCCTGCTGTTCCGCAGGGGCGCGAATGCCTCGGCGGAGGATTGATTTGCACGGCGTGCCGGACGTTTCCGGCACGCCGCTTCCTTTTTCGCCGTCACAAACCGGGCCGGGCGTCATAGAATGGGGTTGAAAGCGACTGGCTTTACGACAAAACAGGAGGCGATCCCATGGCTGAACAGATTTCGGAGCGGCCGACGCCGGAGCGCGCCGGCGCCATGTGTATCCATACCAATCGGATCACCGACGTATGTCTGGATAAGGACTGCGTCGAGGATCTGCGCGTCTATCTGACCGAAGACGCGCAGGCGCTGCTCGATCGCTCTGCCGGAGCGCGGGCGCGCAGCGCGGAACTTCTGACGGCGGCCATCGATGTGGAGGAGCTGGGCTTCCAGCGGGGGTTCTACTCGGTGGATCTGACGTTTTATTACCGGGTGCGCGGCGACGTCAGCGCCGGCGGCGTGCGCGCCGGCGAGCTGGACGGACTGGCGGTATTCAGCAAGCGGGTGGTGCTCTTCGGCGGAGAAAGCGGAACAAAGATCTTTTCCAGCACGGGTCCGGCCCTGGCCGTGCCGGGCACGGAGCAGCCGCCGGAGGCCATCGTGGAGGTCATCGACCCGATGGTGCTCTCCACGCGGGTGCTGGAGGGCGGCGGCGACACGCCCCAGGAGCTTGTGGAGATCCCGGAGCAGATCCGGGACCTGTTCCCGCAGCCGCTGGTGACAGAGGGCGACGGACGCCGGCTGCTGGTCACCGTCGGCCAGTTCTCCACCATCCGCCTGGAGCGGGAAGCCCAGCTGACCCTGTCCGGGACGCGATACTGCGTGCCGCAGAAGTCCTGCTGCGACGAAGGCGCCTGCCAGGAGGACCCCTGCGACGTGTTTTCACGCATTGAATTTCCATACGGGACCTTCTATCCCCGCGGCGCAGGCTGCGAATGCGTTGAAGCCGCCCAGGAATGAAAAAAGCAGTACCGGCCGTATTTCCGGCCGGTACTGTTTTGCTTTTTACTTATTGAGGAGCCTTGCCAGCGGCGGGCGGACGACCTTCATGGCGCCCCTGGGGCAGAATTCCTGGCAGCAGAAGCAGCGGATGCAGAGCCTGCGGTCGATCTTCGGCTTGCCCCGACGCATCCCGATGGCCTTGGCGGGGCAGACCTGGGCGCATTTTTGGCAGCCGATGCACTCCGGACTGCATACCTGCGGCCGGGAAGCAATGTGACGCATCATAAAGGGCGAGAGGAACCTGCCCAGGGGAGTGTGGAAGTTGTCCTGGAACAGAATGCCGTTTTTCGTTTCGATTTTTTGGAAATCCGGGACGAGGAAGGCGTTGATGTCTCCGGCGATCTCCAGATCCTGCACGCTGTCCGGAATGAGGCCGCGCGCCCGGGCGGCCTCCAGGGTCGGGATCTCGCTGCGCGCAATGCCCAGCACGCTTGCGCAGGCCAGATCCACCTTGTGGGGGCTCTCGCCGGCCAGCAGGCAGCCGATGGCCCTGGGCGTACCGGCGGTGGGGCCGTTGCCCTCCATGCCTACCACGGCATCCACGATGCTCAGCCGGGGCTTCCAGTATTCCGCCAGATCCACGATCATGTCGGCGAAATCCCGGGCGTTGGGGAAGCGAAAGTGGTACTCCGGCTTCATGGTGCCGGGGATGGTGCCGAACATGTTTTTTGCCGCGGCGGACATGGACATCATGCCGTGGGATTTGAGCTTGCAGAAGTCGATGACCGCGTCGCAGCCGTCCAGCCAGGCGGTGTACTGGAAGGTTTTCATCACCGCAGCGTCGGGCATCTCGCCCTTGGCCTGGGAGAAGTCCTGGTTGAGGCGGGCGCCCCAGCGCTCCACCTGCGTGACCCCCGTACCGCGGTATACGGCGTTGACGTAGGCGGAGGTATAAAGACCGCCCGGGCTGTCGCCGACGATCACCTCGGCGCCCCGCCCGCGCAGCAGCTCCGTCAGGGCGCAAAGCAGGGCCGGATGGGTGGTGGCGGCGGCTTCCGGCTTGAGCATGGATACCAGATTTGTTTTTACGGCGATCTTCATTCCCGGCTGTACCCAGGCAAGTCCGCCGAAGGGGGCGAGCACCGCCCGCAGGGCGGAAAGGCAGCTGTCACGGTCATAGGTTTGGCACGGTGCGATGGCGACGTCCATTGGCTCGATCCTTTCCGTGGAACAATTTGTTCCGGAATTCGTTATATACAATAGCACATTCCCGGCGCAATGGCAAAGAAAAAGACAGCGAATTCACGAATTTTCGTTTTTTTGTTTACAGGCCGGGAAAAGCGCGATAAAATAAAGAAACGAAAGGAGGTGGCCGATTATGGGCCTGGATCCCTTTGATTATGACGAACTGAGCCGAAATGTGGAGGATCTTCTCAACGACGAGTACGGCGTCCAGGATGAGACGTTTGACGTGCGCCTGGACGGCGCCGACCTCCCCGACGATCCGGTGGAATACCGCAACGCCGCCAACGGTTACGGCGTGCAGCAGCCCGGCGGCGCGCCTGAATTTGACGAAGAAGCCGCGGCAATGCGCTACGATCCCCAGACCAATTCCGGCGCGGCCATCCGTGCCTACAATACCGACTATGCTTCCCGCGCCGCCAAACGCGCCAACCGGAACCCTCCGCCCAAGGCGCGGCGCTCCAATGACCGGGCAGACGCCACGCAGCAGCTGCCCCGCAGAAAGAGCTACGACCGGGCAGACGCCACGCAGCAGCTGCCCCGCAGAAAGAGCTACGACCGGGCGGACGCCACGCAGCAGTTGCCCCGCGGAAAGAACTATGACCGGCAGGAGGTGCTGGACCGGATCGAGCGCAGGCCCCGCCGCCCGGAGCGGCCTGCCCGTCCCGCGCCGCAGCCCGTCCGGGAGGAGGCACCCGTGAAAAAGGAGAAAAAGCACGGCTTTTTGAAGTTCCTGATCTGGCTGTTGATCCTGCTTATCCTGGCGATGATCGCGCTGTGGATCTTTGCGAAGCAGCCGGAGGGCGACAGCCTCGGCGTGCATCGCGACGGCTGCAGCGCCATCCTTCTGGCAGGCACCGACGCCGACGGCGCCCGCACCGATACAATGATGCTCCTGTATGTGGATCAAAACGCCGGGGAGCTGAATTTGCTGTCCCTGCCCCGCGACACCTATACCAGCATGGATTTCGAAGTGCCGAAGCTCAATGCGGTTTACGGTGTGGCCGGCGGCGGCAAGGAGGGCATGGAGCGCCTGATGGACTATGCGGCCGAGTGCATCGGCTACCGGCCCGACGGCTATATTCTGGTGGACCTGGACTGCTTTGAGAAGATCGTCAACGTCATGGGCGGCGTCCGGTTCGACGTGCCCTGCGATATGCAGTATGAGGACCCCTACCAGGATCTTTATATCGATCTGAAGGCCGGCGAGCAGAAGCTCAACGGCAAGCAGGCCATGTGGCTGGTGCGTTTCCGCGCCGGTTATGCCGAGGCGGATCTGAAACGCGTGCAGGTGCAGCGCGACTTTATGCGCGAGGCGATCAGGCAGTGGTCGGGCATCGGCCGGATCTGGAGAGCGCCCGCGGCCGCGGTTGTGCTGTCGGCCAACACCACCACGGACCTCAGCGCCCGGGAACTGGCCTGGATCGCAAAGGCGATCAAAATCGTCGGCACCAAAAATATGTATACCGAGACGCTGCCCGGCGAGGCGGCCTATATCGACGGCGGCTCGTTCTATGTGCTCTGGCCGGAGACCACGGCGGACCTGGTGAACGGACATTTCAACCCCTATCGGGAGGACGTCTCTTCTGAGGACATTTACTCCCCCTATTATTGATATGAAGCCCGAAACGGTCGGCCGCTTTGCCCCGAGTCCCTCGGGCATCATGCACCTGGGCAACGCCTATTCCGCCCTGCTTGCCTGGCTTTCCGTGCGCGCGGCAGGGGGTCGGATGATCCTGCGCATCGAGGATCTTGATCCGGATCGCTCCAGGCAGGAATATGCCGACGCGATCCGGCGGGATCTTCTCTGGCTGGGCCTTGACTGGGACCTGGAAAGCGCGCCCCAGTCGGCCAGGACCCGGCGGTATGCGGCGGCGTTTGAACAGCTGGCGGAAATGGGCCTGGTGTATCCCTGCTACTGCACCCGCGCCCAGCTCCATGCCGCCTCCGCGCCCCACGCCTCCGACGGCCAGACGGTCTATCCCGGCACCTGCCGGGATTTGGCGCCGGACGCCCGTCCCGCGGGCAGAGCGCCTGCCTGGCGCGTGCGCGTGCCCGACGAGGACGTGGAATTCTGCGACGGGCGCATGGGCCCGGTGCGGGAAAATCTGGCCAGGGACTGCGGCGATTTCATCATCCGCCGGTCCGACGGGGTCTATGCCTATCAGCTGGCGGTGGTGGTGGACGACGCCGAAATGGGCGTCAGCCAGGTGGTGCGGGGCTGCGACCTGCTGCACTCCACGCCCCGGCAGCTCTATCTCTACCGGCTGCTGGGCCTGCAGGCCCCGGAATTCTATCACGTGAGCCTGCTTTGCGCCCCGGACGGGCGGCGGCTTTCCAAGCGCGACGGCGACCTGGATCTCGGCGCGCTGCGGCAGCGTTATTCCGCCGAACAAATCGTGGGCCTTCTCGCCTGCGCGGCGGGTCTGCAGCCGACGCCGGCGCCCGTGCGCGCGGAAGAGCTGGCAGAGGCTTTCCGCTGGGAAAAAGTTACGGCCGAGACGGCCGTTGATATCAGAGCATGGATGGAAACCATTTGACTTCTTTCTTATTGAGGAGACAGCATGTACAGAATCGTCAAGAAACAAGAGCTCAACGAAGCGGTCACCCGCATGGAGATCGAAGCCCCCTTCGTGGCGCGCAAGGCCCGGGCGGGCCAGTTCATTATTTTCCGGGTGGATGAGCGCTCGGAACGGGTGCCCCTGACCATCGCCGACTACGACCGGGAGAAGGGGACCGTCACGGTCATCTTCCAGAAGGTCGGTCTGTCCACCAAATTGCTGGGCGGACTGAACGAGGGCGATTCCATCGCCGATTTCGTCGGCCCCCTGGGTCGTCCCACCCAGGTGGAGGGGGTGCGACGCGTATGCGTCATCGGCGGCGGCGTGGGCTGCGCCATCGCCCTGCCCTCGGCGGCTGCCTTCCGGGCGGCCGGCGCGGAGGTGGACGCCATCGTGGGCTTCCGCAGCCGGGACATCGTGATTCTTGAAGAGGAATTCAGGGCTGCCTCGGACCATCTTTACATCATGACCGACGACGGCTCCTACGGCGAGCACGGCTTCGTCACGGCCAAGCTGCAGCAGCTGCTGGAATCCGGGCGGGAGTATGACGAGGTCCTGGCCATCGGCCCGATCCCGATGATGAAATTTGTCGCCCGGACCACCAAGCCCTTTGGCGTGAAGACCGTGGTCTCCCTGAACCCCATCATGGTGGACGGCACCGGCATGTGCGGCTGCTGCCGCGTCACCGTGGACGGCCGGGTGCGCTTCGCCTGTGTGGACGGACCGGACTTTGACGGCCATCTGGTGGATTTTGACGAGCTTATCAACCGCAACAGCGTGTACCGGGAGCGGGAGAAGCAGACCGAGCAGACCCATCTGTGCCGTCTGGACGCCCTGGGCCGGAAGCTGATCCCCTGAGGAGGACTTGCCATGCCGAACTTATCCAAAACCAAAGTTCCCATGCCGGCGCAGGCGCCGGAGGTCCGGGCCCGCAATTTCCGCGAGGTCGCCCTGGGCTATACCCCGGAGATGGCCGCAGAGGAGGCCCGGCGCTGCCTGAACTGCAAGCATCCGGCATGTGTGGAAGGCTGCCCCGTGAATATCCGCATTCCGGATTTCATTCGGGAAATCGCCGCGGGCAATTACAAAGAAGCTTACGAGATCATTTTCGGCGCCAATGCCCTGCCGGCCCTGTCCGGGCGGGTCTGCCCCCAGGAGAGCCAGTGCGAATGCCGCTGCGTCCGGGGGAAGAACGGCGAGAGCGTGGCCATCGGCCGGCTGGAGCGGTTTGCCGCAGACTGGTTTCGGGAGAATGTGAACGAGGCCCCCGTCCCTGCCGAATCCAACGGCGTGAAGATCGCCGTGGTGGGTTCCGGCCCCGCGGGACTGAGCTGCGCGGGCGACCTGGCCCGGCGCGGCTATGCCGTCACCGTCTTTGAGGCGCTGCACACCCCCGGCGGCGTGCTGGTCTACGGCATCCCCGAATTCCGCCTGCCCAAGGCCATCGTTGCCGGCGAGGTGGAAAAGCTGAAGGCCATGGGCGTGGAGTTTATGACCAACATGGTCATCGGCCGGGTGCTGACCGTCGACGAACTGTTCGAAATGGGATACCGGGCGGTGTTCATCGGCTCCGGCGCCGGCCTGCCCATGTTCATGCACATCCCCGGCGAGGCCCTGCAGGGGGTCTACTCCGCCAACGAGTACCTTACCCGCATCAACCTGATGAAGGCCTATGAGGAGAGCTACGATACGCCCATCATCCGCTCCAACCGCGTGGCGGTGGTGGGCGGCGGCAACGTGGCCATGGATGCGGCCCGCTGCGCCCTGCGCCTCGGGGCCGAAAAGGTATATATCGTCTACCGCCGCAGCGAAGCCGAGCTGCCCGCCCGGGCGGAGGAGGTGGAGCACGCGAAGGAAGAAGGCGTGGAATTCCTCCTGCTGCACAATCCCGTGCGCATTCTCGGCGACGCGGCCGGCCGCGCCGAAAAGATGGAATGCATCCGCATGGAGCTGGGCGAGCCCGACGCTTCCGGCCGCCGCCGTCCCATCCCCATCCCCGGCAGCGAGGTGACGCTGGAGGTGGATACGGTCATCATGGCCCTGGGAACCAGCCCGAATCCGCTGCTGTGTTCCGCCACGCCCGGCCTGGAGACGAACAAAAAGGGCTGTCTGATCGTGAATGAAAACGCCATGACCACCCGCGACGGCGTCTATGCAGGCGGCGACGCGGTGACCGGCGCTGCCACGGTGATCCTGGCCATGGGCGCGGGCAAGAAGGCCGCTGCTGAGATCCATAAAAGAATTTCCGCGGAGGATTAAATCCGCGATTTGGTGGAATACTTTTACAAAGCGCCCGCCGACGGCGGGCCAGGATCAAAGGAGGTTTCTATGCAGGTCAAGGACGTGATGACGAAGGAAGTGATTTGCGTACAGCCCGACGAGACCGTAGCGGTGGCGAGCCGCCTGATGGCGCGGCACAATCTGGGCGTACTGGCTGTGTGCAGCCCCGACGGAAAACTCAGGGGCATGGTCACGGACCGGGACGTGGTTCTGCGCTGCGTGGCTGCGGACGAGGATCCGGCGGAGCTGAAGGTGAAGCAGGTGATGACCCGCCGGGTCGTGACCGTGGATCCCGAGGACAGCCTGGAGACGGCGTCAAAACGCATGGCAGCCCAGCAGGTGCGACGCCTTCCCGTGGAGCGGGACGGCAGGCTTGCCGGCATGGTTTCCCTGGCGGATCTCACCCGCGCGCCGGAGCTGCGCATGGAGGTTGCCGAGGCTCTGTGCGATATCTGCGATCCCGTGAGAAAACAGAAATAACGGCGATTTGTAAAGCACCCCGCTGATTTTCGGAATCGGCGGGGGTCTCTTTTTTTGAATAAACAAACAAATGTTCAAAAATTATAACTTCCCGCGTTTTGCCTGAAAAAAACCTGAAATTTCTGCAAAAAAAATCCGTAAATGCTCTTGCAATTTTTGAAGAGGGGGGGTATACTAAAAGAGCGAAATGGAGCAAAATGGATGAAAAATGAGCAAAAAGGAAAGAGGTGCGCAGCATGTACGGAAAATATCGCCATTCGGTGGACCCGAAGGGCCGTCTGTTCGTGCCGGCCAAGCTGCGCGACGAGCTGGGCGAGGCGTTCTATGTGACCCTCGGCCTGGACAAATGCCTCACGGTTTATACCCAGGCCAGCTGGGACAGCTTCATGGAGAAGTACAACGCCGTGCCTTTCTATCAGCTGGGAACGCTCCGTTTTCTGCTGGCCAATGTGGTCAAATGCGAGCCGGACAAGCAGGGCCGATTCCTGCTCCCGCCGGATCTTCGCGCTTATGCAAATATCACACAGAATGTGGTCTTCGTCGGCCAGGGCACCCACGCCGAGATCTGGGACGCCGAGACCTACGACCAGCTTGAGCAGGTGCAGCTCAACCCCGAGAACCTGCTCTCCGCCATGAAGGAGCTGGGCTTCTGATGAACTTTTATCATGCCTCCGTCCTGCTGGACGAAGCCATTGAAGCGCTGGCGATCCGCCCCGACGGGATCTACCTCGACGGTACCCTCGGCGGCGCCGGCCATTCCCTGAAAATCGCCGAGCGGCTGACGACCGGACGTCTGATCGGCGTCGACCGGGACGCCCAGGCGCTGGAGGCCGCGGCGGCGCGCCTGGCGCCGTATATGGAGCGGGTCAGCCTGGTTCATGCCAATTATCGGGCGCTGGACGGGATCCTCGACGGCCTCGGGATCGAAAAGGTGGACGGCATGCTTTTTGACCTGGGCGTATCCTCGCCCCAGCTGGACGACGCCAGCCGCGGTTTTTCCTACATGACGGACGCGCCGCTGGATATGCGCATGGACCGGGGAGACTCCCTCACCGCCCGGACGGTGGTGAACGAGTGGCCGCGGGAGGAGCTGCGGCGGATCCTGTACGAATTTGGCGAAGAGCGGTATGCGCCGCAGATCGCGCTTGCCATCGAGCGCGCCAGGGCGGCACGTCCCATTGAGACGACCCTGGAGCTTGTGGACGTGATCCGCAGCGCGCTGCCTGCGCAGGCTCTGCGGGAAAAGCAGCATCCTGCCAAGCGGAGCTTTCAGGCGATCCGCATCGCAGTGAACGATGAGCTCTCCGGCGTCAGCGAAATGATGCGCGCCGCCATCGGGCGGCTGAATCCCGGCGGCATCCTGGCGGTGATCACCTTCCATTCCCTGGAAGACCGCATCGTCAAGAACGGCATGCAGACCGCCGCAAGGGGCTGCACCTGCCCGCCGGAGTTTCCGGTGTGCGTCTGCGGAAAGAAGCCGCAGATCCGGATCCTGACAAAAAAACCCATTGTACCCGATCCCAAAGAATTGGAGGAGAATCCCCGCGCCAGGAGCGCAAAGCTGCGCGTGGCGCAGAAGCTGTAGATTCAGCGCGTAGAGAAAGAAAAGAAGAGAAAGGAGCGGCTGATCATGGCTCGCAATGATCGAAGCGGCCGCCGGCGCAGCGCCCGGCCTGTCTATCGCACCAACGGCGCTGCGGCCTATGACGTCCGCTATTCACCGAGAGAGCTGGAGTACGGCGGCGCCGCCCGGCGATATCCGGAGCCGGAGCGCAAGCCCCGATCCCGGCCCAGATCCCGGCCGAAGCCCAAGGCGAAGCTGTCCGTTTCGCCCCTGGCCGTGGCGGGAATGCTGGCTGTGGCGTTTATGCTGGTGTTCGTTATGTGCGGCTATGTGCAGCTCTATGAAGAGACTGCCGCCGTGGCCGATCTGCAGGATCAGATCGAGGTCGCGCAGGAGTACCACGGCCGGCTGCAGGCCATTTATGACAGCAAGGTCGATCTGGACGCCATCGGCCAGAGAGCGGCTGCCCTCGGGATGACCGAGCCGAACAGCCGACAGACGATCCTGCTGAATCTGCAGGGCACCGACCGCGCGGTGATCACCGGCGTCGGATCGGAAAACGTGGTGCAGACGGCATGGAACGCCATCGTGCGAAGCGTCCGCACCCTGAAGGAATACTTCAGCTGACAACGAAATATATTTTGCTATCGAACGCTGTGCGTTGGATGACAGACGATCATGGGCGGTGATAACTTCTCCGCCCATGTTTGCAATTTGGGTGATACGATGAAAAAACGAAAAAACAATGTCATTCCGCTGCGGCCCCGCAGACGGAGAAGTCAATATTCCAGGGAGACCACCAACCGGCCCTATTTGCTGCGCACGGTGGTCGTGGGCTGCATTGTGGGCCTGGCGTTTCTGGCGCTGGTGGGACGGCTGTTCCAGATGATGATCCTGCAGCATGATAAATATGAGAGCGAGGCCATCCGCAACCAGACCCGCAGCATCTCCGTCAGCGCCAATCGCGGCAAGATCTATGACTGCAACATGGACCTGCTGGCAAACTCCGTCAGCGTGGAGACCGTGTTTATCGATCCGGAGTGGATCGCCAGGGAAGAGGAGGATGTGGATCTGATCGCCGAAGGCCTGTCGGATATCCTGGGCGTGGACGCCGATTTCGTGCGGGAGCAGGCGGCGGATACGGAAATGCTCTACAAGATCATCAAGCGGAAGATCCCCGAGGCTTTGGCCGATGAGGTCCGGCAATTCATCCTGGACAATCACCTCGGCGGCGTCCATCTGGAGGCGGACAGCCAGCGAAGCTATCCCTGCGGCACGCTGGCGGCCCAGGTGATCGGTTTTACCAACGATGAAAATCAGGGCTCGGAGGGCCTGGAGGCGGGCTACGACGGCCTGCTCAAGGGCACGGCCGGCGCCGTGGTGAAGACCCGGGGCAACGGCGGCACGGAGATGCTCTACTCCTATGAAAAATACTACCAGGCCTCCAACGGCCACGACCTGGTGCTGACCATCGACAACAACGTGCAGATGTTCCTGGAGAAGAACATGCAGCAGGCCATCGAGAAGTACGAGGTGCAAAACGGCGCCTTCGGCATCGTTATGGACGTCAATACCGGCGAGATCAAAGCCATGGCCAACATGGGCAGCTACGATCCGAACGATTATCTGGAGATCTATGACGAGAAGACCCGAACCGAGCTCGACGAGCTCTACGAAAAGGCGCTGGAGGCGAAGACCCGGGAAGAAATCCTCGCCGCGCAGGAAAAGCTGAAAGCGCAGCAGGCGACCGGGGAGAAAGCGCCCGCAGCGGACAAAGACCGGAAGGAAGACGAAGCGCCGGAAGAGGAAGAAGACGAAGACGGCGAAGAAGACGGGGAAGAGGAGCAGAAGGAGCCGGAAAGCTATCAGACCCTGATCGATCAGTACAACCAGGGCGTCATGGAGGCCAGACTCAAGCAGTGGCGCAACCGCACCGTCTCCGACGGCTACGAGCCGGGCTCCACCTTCAAGACCATCACCCTGGCCTCGGCGCTGGAGGAGGGGGCCGTCAGTCTGGACGACACCTGGTTCTGCGGCGGCGAGGCAAAGATCGAGCGCCGCGACCAGATCCTGCACTGCTGGTACGCCCAGGGCCACGGCGCGCAGACCACCGCCCAGGCCCTGCAGAATTCCTGCAACATTGCCTTTGCCAACATCGGCATCGCCCTGGGCGGCGAGAAGCTGTATGAATACGTCAAGGCCTTCGGCCTGCTGGAAAAGACCGGCATCGACCTGCCCGGAGAGGGCACGGGTTACTTCTTTACCCACGACGCCATCGCCAATCCCGAGACCTATGCGTCCCTGACCTCCGCCGCCTTCGGCCAGACCTTCAAGGTCACGCCCATTCAGCTGGTGCGGGCCATCTCCGCCGTGGTGAACGGCGGCTATGTGCTCGAGCCCTTCGTGGTCAGCGAAGTGCTGGACGACAACGGCAATGTGATCGAAAAGCAGGAGCGCCATGTCCTGCGCCAGGCCATCAGCGAGCAGACTTCCCACACCATGCGTGAGCTGATGGAGAGCGTCGTCACCGAGGGCACCGCCAGCAATGCGCAGGTGGTGGGCTATGCCATCGGCGGCAAGACCGGCACCTCGGAAAAAATCGACGAATTCGATGAAAACGGGCGGCCTGTGGACGACAAGATCGTCTCCTTTGTGGGCGTCGCCCCCATCGACGATCCGCAGTATATCGTACTCGTGGCCCTGGATACGCCCTCGCCCGAAGCGGGCTACTATATCTCCGGCGGCGTCATGGCTGCGCCTGTGGTGCGCGACGTATTCACCGACATCCTCCCGTATCTGGGCGTGACGCCCCACTACGAGGAGGAGGATATTCACTATGTCAATATGGTCATGCCCAATGTGACGGCCCTCAGCCGCGCGGAGGCCGAGAAGAATCTGCTCAGCGAGCATTTGCAGGTGGAGTTTATCGGTGAGGGCGCCGTCGTCACCGATCAGATCCCGTCGTCCGGCGCCGAGGTGCCCGGCAATTCCACGGTTTTGGTCTATCTCGGCGAGGAGAAGCCCACGGACCTGGTGACCGTTCCGGACCTGTCCGGCTTGACACAGTACGAGGCGCGCAGTACAATAAACAGCATCGACGGCCTGTATCTGCAGACCCGCGGCTCCAAGAGCGACAGCGGATCCGTCGCCGTCAGCTATCAGGATATCCCCCCGGGAACCGAGGTCGAGCGAGGCACCACCGTCACGGTGGAGCTCACCGACTCTTCGGCCCAGGATTAAACCATCAGGAGGCCTGTATATGCGGCTTGATACCTTACTGTCCGGCATCGACGTGCTTGAACTGCACGCGGACCCGGCCCTTGAAATCTCGGACGTCTGTTACGATTCGCGCGCCTGTGCGCCTGGCGCTCTGTTCGTGGCCATTTCCGGCTTCGCCGCCGACGGCCACCGCTTCATCCCCGCCGCCCTGGAGAACGGCGCCTGCGCCGCGATCGTGGAGCGGCCGCCGGAAACGCCCTGCGCCTATGTCCTGGTGGCGTCTACCCGCCTGGCCCTGGCACAGCTCGGCGCCAACTGGTTCGGCCATCCGGCGGACGCCATGAAGATCATCGGCATTACCGGCACCAACGGCAAGACCACCAGCACGTACCTTCTCAAAAGCGTTCTGGAGCGCGCGGCGGGCGCCAGGGTGGGTCTCATCGGCACGATCCAGAATATGGTGGGCGATAAGGTGCTGCACACAGAGCGCACCACCCCCGAGAGCTTTGAGCTCCACCGTCTGTTCGCCGAAATGCGCGACGCCGGATGCACCCATGTGGTGATGGAGGTCTCCTCCCATGCCCTGGTGCTCGAGCGGGTGGGCGCCATCCGCTTTGCCGTGGGCGCCTTTACGAATCTGACCGAGGACCATCTGGATTTCCACAAGACCATGGAGGCCTATGCCGAGGCAAAGGCCATCCTGATGGAGCGCTGCGACCGGGCCGTGGTGAATACCGACGATCCCTGGGCGGAGCTCATGAAAAAGCACGCGGCATGTCCTGTGCTGACCTATGGCATCGATTCCGGGGCGGAGCTCACGGCCCGGAATATCGCCCTGCACGCCGACGGGATCGAATTTGACGCCGTCTACGGCGGACAGACCTGCCCCGTGCGTCTGGGCATCCCCGGGCAGTTCACGGCCTATAACTGCCTCACCGTCATCGGCTGCGCCCTGTCGCTGGGCCTTTCCCTGACCGAGATCGCCGGAGCGCTGGCCGAAGCGAAGGGCGTCAAGGGCCGTGTGGAGGTCATCCCCACCCCCGGCACCGACTATACGGTGCTGGCGGACTACGCCCACACCCCCGACGCTTTGGAAAACGTGCTGCGCACGGTGCGCGGCTTCTGCAAAGGCCGGGTCATCGCCCTGTTCGGCTGCGGCGGCGACCGCGATCCCATCAAGCGGCCCATCATGGGCAAAATCGGCGTGGATTACGCCGACCTGGCGGTCATTACCTCCGACAATCCCCGCACCGAGGACCCGAACGCCATCATCGCCGATATCCTTCGGGGCGTGGAGGGGACGAAGACCCCCTATGTGACCATTGAGAACCGGCCCGAGGCCATCTACTGGGCCATGGCCCACGCGCAAAAGGACGACGTGATCGTGCTGGCGGGCAAGGGCCACGAGGATTATCAGGAAATCAACCATGTCAAACACCATCTGGACGAGCGTGAGGTCGTGGCCGACTGCCTGGCGCGCCTGACGCGGGAGGAATGAAATGCTGACACTGAAACAGGTGGCCCAGTGGTGCGACGGCTCCGTCGCCCCGGAATACGCCAACATTGAGATCACCGGCATCAGCACGGATACCCGGGCGATCCAGCCCGGCGAGCTGTTCATCGCGCTGCAGGGCGAGAGCTTCGACGGCCATATTTTCGTCCGTCAGGCCCTGGAGAAGGGCGCCGGCGCCGTCATGACCCACAAGCAGATGGGCCCCGGCGTGCCGGCGGTATTCGTCGACGACACCCTGGTGGCCCTCGGCGCACTGGCCAGGGGCTACCGCGCAAGCCACAGCTGCCGTGTCATCGGCATCACCGGCAGTGTGGGAAAGACCACCACCAAGGAAATGATCGCCGACATTCTGGCTACGACCTACCGCACCTGCCGCACAAAGGGCAACCACAACAACAATGTTGGCCTGCCCCTGAGCATCCTGTCCATCGAGGCCGACTGCGAGATGGCAGTCATGGAAATGGGCATGAACCATTTCCGCGAAATGTCTTACCTCACGTCCATCGCCCGGCCCAATGTGGCGCTGATCAACAACATCGGCACCATGCACATCGAGCATCTGGGCTCCCGGGAGGGCATCCTCAGCGCGAAGATGGAGATCCTGGAGGGCCTCATGCCGGGGGGCAAAGCCATCTTCAACGGCGACGAGCCTCTGCTGTGGAACCAGCGCGAGCAGCTGAGCGAAAAGCCCATCTATTTCGGTATCGAGAATCCCGCCTGCGACATCGTCGCCACCAACATCGTGCAGGCCGACGGCGGCATGTATTTCCGCGTCACGGGCATCGGTCAGGAATTCGACGTCTTCGTGCCTGCCGAGGGCATGCACATCGTCTATGACGCCCTGGCCGCCATCACCGTGGGCCTGGCGGAAAATGTGCGCCCGGAGCGCATCCAGTCCGCCCTGTCCCGGTTCCGGAATACCGGCAGCCGTCAGAGCATCTACGAGCGGGCCGGCTTCACCATCATCGAGGATTGCTACAATGCCGGCCCCGAATCCATGAAGGCCGCCCTGGACGTGCTGGGCGAGCATCGCGGCGAGGGCCGCAGGATCGCCGCCCTGGGCGACATGCTGGAGCTGGGCACCTGCTCCATCGCAGAGCATTACCGCCTTGGCCGCCTGGCTGCCGAGAAGGCGGATCTGGTCTACGCCTACGGGCCCCACTCCGACCGCGTGGTCATCGGCGCCATCACCGGCGGCATCAACAACAAGGCCACGGCCAGATTCGACACCCACGAGGAAATGGCCGCCGTTCTGCGCCGCGTGGCAAAGCCCGGCGATACCCTCCTGTTCAAGGGAAGCCGCGGCATGAAAATGGAGCAGGTTCTGGAGCTGTTCCTGGAAGGAAAGTAACATACAAAAGGAGTCAAGCGAATGCTGAACCGTGAGATTATATATATCATCCTGGCCGCTTTCTGCGCGTTTGCGGCGGCCCTGCTGGTCGGAAAGCTTTTGATCCCGGCCCTGCGGGCCCTCAAGGCGGGGCAGTCCATCCGGGAGATCGGACCCACCTGGCACAACAGCAAATCCGGCACCCCCACCATGGGCGGCCTCATCTTCATGGCCGGACTGCTGCTCATCATCCCCTTTGGGTGGCGCGGCATGAAAAGCGGCGACTGGACCCATCTGCTGGTGCTGGCGTTCTCCCTGGTGTTCGGCGTCATCGGCTTCCTCGACGACTTTTTCAAGGTCAAATACAAGCGCAATCTCGGCCTGACGGCCCTGCAGAAGCTGCTTTTGCAGCTGGCGGCCAGCGCCCTGTACGTCTATATCCTCTATCGCCTGGGCGAGCTGACCTGCGATCTCTACGTGCCGTTCTTCAATGTTTCCTGGCACCTGCCTCTGGCGGTCTATATTGCCCTGGCCATGTTCATCATCGTCGGCTGCGTCAATGCGGTCAACCTCACCGACGGCATCGACGGTCTGGCCGCCGGCGTCACCATCCCGGTGATGCTCTTCTTCACCGTTGCGTGCATCGCGGCGAAGAAGCTGACCCTCGGCCTGTTCCCGGCCTGCCTGCTGGGCGGCCTTGCGGGCTTTTTGTGCTACAACTTCTACCCGGCAAAGGTGTTCATGGGGGATACCGGCTCGCTGTTTCTCGGCGCGGCGGTGTGCGGCATGGCCTTTGCCCTGGATCTGCCTCTGGTGCTGATCCTGGTGGGCATCATCTATATCATCGAGACCCTTTCGGTCATTTTGCAGGTGGGCTATTTCAAGCTGACCCACGGCAAGCGCATCTTCCGCATGACCCCCATCCATCATCATTTTGAGATGGGCGGCTGGAGCGAGAAGAAGATCTTCGCCGTATTCACCGCCATCAC
The DNA here is from genome assembly GCA_015068455.1 of Oscillospiraceae bacterium. Taxonomy (GTDB): domain Bacteria; phylum Bacillota; class Clostridia; order Oscillospirales; family Oscillospiraceae; genus SVMC01. Next base: position 105,383 of record SVKO01000004.1, read on the forward strand.
CTGCATCGCCTGTATCGTCGCCTGGTTCGGCGTCGCGGCGCGCCTCTGAGCCCGCCGCATTCCGCGGAAAGGAGGGACCCATGGCCAAACAAACCGAACATCCCGAGGCCCTTGCCCCGGAGCAGGATGAACGGGGTCTGATTGACCTGCCGTTTTTGTTGCTGACGGTGCTGCTTGTGGTCATCGGCGTTATCATGCTCTTCTCTGCAAGCTATGCCAGCGCCTATGCGGATTCCGACATTCAGAATTCCTCGTATTATTTTGTCAGACAGGGCGGCTTCGCTCTGGCGGGGATCGCCGCCATGTGGTTCATCAGCCGGATCAATTACCAGGCGTTCCGCTTTTTCAGCGTGTTTATCCTGGCAGGCTCCATCCTCCTGCTGGCCATGGTTCCGGTGATCGGCATGGAGGAGAACGGCGCGAAACGCTGGATCCGCCTGTTCGGCATCAACTTCCAGCCCTCGGAGCTTGCCAAGGTGGGCGTCGTCATGATCTTTGCGACCCTGATGTCCGTCTGGCGGGACCGGATGCACACCTTCCGCTACGGCGTCGCGCCGTATCTCGGCATTCTGGCCGTGATCGCGCTGCTTCTGTATATTGAGCGCCATCTTTCCGCGACGCTGATCATTTTTATGACCGGCGCGATCATGATGCTGCTGGGCGGCACCAGCAAACGCTGGCTGATCGGCCTGGCCATCGTTGCCGTGGGACTGATCGCGATCTATCTGCTGACCAGAGGCTACACCGGCGACCGAATAAAGGCCTGGCTGCACCCGGAGGAATTCGCCTCCGACGAGGGCTACCAGGTCATCCAGTCCCGCTATGCCATCGGCTCCGGCGGACTGACCGGCCTCGGCTTCGGAAAGAGCCGGCAGAAGTACCTGTATCTGCCCGAGGAGCACAACGACTATATCTTCGCCATCGTGTGTGAAGAGCTGGGCTTCATCGGGGCAACGCTGATCGTGGTGCTGTTTGCGCTGCTGGTGCTGCGCGGCTACTGGATCTCCATGCATGCGCATGACCGCTTCGGCGCGCTTCTGTCGGCCGGCCTCACCACCCTCATCGGTCTGCAGGTGCTGCTCAACATCGGCGTGGTGACGAACCTTCTGCCTTCCACCGGCATTTCGCTGCCCTTCTTCTCCTACGGAGGCACGGCGCTGCTGGTCAATCTGGCCGAGATGGGCATGATACTGAGCGTTTCACGTCAGAATACCAACCGTATGGTCGTGAAGCGGCGGAAGAAGAGGAGAAGAGCCGGATGAGAGTGATTTTTACCTGCGGCGGCACCGGCGGCCACATCAACCCGGCCCTGGCCGTGGCGAAGCTCCTGCGCGAGCGCCGTCCCGACAGTGAGATCCTGTTTATCGGCGCCGTCGACGGCATGGAGCAGACCCTCGTTCCCAGGGAGGGCTTCCGCCTGGAGACCATCAAAATCGATTTTTTTGAGCGTAAGCTGACCCCCAAGGCCCTGTTCCACAATGGAAAGACCGCGCTGCAGATCGGCGGGGCCCTGCGCCGGGTGGACGCGATCCTGAAGGAATTCCGGCCCGACGTGATCCTGGGCACCGGCGGCTATGCCAGCTTTCCGGCCCTTCGTCAGGGGGCGCGCCGCGGCATTCCCACCGCGGTGCACGAATCCAACGCCGTGCCCGGCCTGGCCACCCGCATGGTCATGAAAAAGGTGGACCGGATCCTGGTATGCTACGACGAATGCAAGGAGCAGTATCCCGACCCGGCGAAGGTGAGCGCCGTCGGCATGCCCGTGGGAGAGGAGTTCATCTTCACGAAGCGGGCCGACGCCCGCCGCGCCCTGGGCATCGGGGAAGAAGAGCGGCTGATCGTCTCCTGCTGGGGCAGCCTGGGCGCCCGGGAAATGAACAAGAAAATCGCGCGCTTCATCCAGCTGGAGAGTGCGCGTGATGAATTCCGTCATATCCACGCCACCGGTTCCTACGGCTGGCGGTGGATGCCGGATCTGATCCGGGATATGGGCGTGGATCTGAATGCCCACCCCGGGATCGAGATGCGGGAATATATCTACAACATGCCGGAGCTCATGGCGGCGGCGGATCTGGTGATCTGCCGGGCGGGCGCCTCCACGCTCAACGAGGTGGCGGCCAGCGCCGTGCCGGCGATCATCGTACCGTCGCCCAACGTGACGGACAATCATCAGGAAAAGAATGCCCGGATCCTGGACCGGCGCGGCGCAGCCGTGGTGGTGCGGGAATCCGAGTGCGACGGCGACAGCCTCTACGCCCTGGCAAGGGAGTTGCTGAGCGATCCCGACCGGCTGAAGGGCATGCGCCGGGCCCTGCAGGATATGGCGGTGCTCGATTCCGCCGAACGGATCTACGCGATCCTGCGGGAGCTGGCCGCACGATAAAAAGAACCTTCGCATAGGATGGGGAAACCCGACGATGCGGAGGGATGAGTTTGAAGATTCTGACGATCGAGGGCGGTCGTCCTCTGACCGGCTGCGTCCGCGTCAGCGGCGCAAAGAATGCGGTCCTGCCTCTGCTCGCCGCCACGGCGGCGCACGGCGGCCGCTATCGCCTGGAAAACTGCCCGGCGCTGTCCGACGTGGACGCCACGGTGGATATCCTGGAGCATCTTGGCTGCCGCGTGTATCGGAACGCGGACGTCATTGAGGTGGACAGCCGCCCGATGCGCTGTGCGGAGATCCCCCGGGAGAAGATGCTCCGGCTGCGCTCCTCGGTCATCTTTCTGGGCGCGCTGCTGGCCCGCTGCGGCCGGGCGCAGCTTTGGCTGCCCGGCGGCTGCTGCATCGGCAGCAGGCCCATCGATCTGCACCTGTCCGCCCTGCGGGAGCTGGGCGCACAAGTGACCGAGCACGGCGCGCGGGTGCATTGTGCCTGTGAGGCCCTGCGCGGCGGCACGCTGCGCCTGCGGTTCCCCAGCGTCGGCGCCACGGAGAACATCCTGCTCGCCGGCATGGGCGCCGACGGCCCCGTCACTGTGATCAACGCGGCCCGGGAGCCCGAGGTGGCGGCCCTGGCCGGGTTCCTGCGCGCCATGGGCGCGGAGATCAGCGGGGAGGGGAGCGGCGTCATCCGTCTGGTCCCGCCCCGAAGGTTCCGGGATGTCCGCTTCCGGGTGCCGCCGGACCGCATCGAGGCGGCCACCTGGCTGTGTGCCCTGGCCTCCGCCGGCGGCGCCGTGACAGTCAGGAACGTGTGCCCCGATCAGCTTGCCCCCGTCATCGACTGCCTGCGAAGTGCGGGCATGTCGATCGAATCCCGCGGGCAGACGCTGCACGCGGCGTGTGAGGCGCTGCATGCCGCCGCACCCGTGCGCACCGGACCGTATCCCGCTTTTCCCACCGACGCCCAGGCGCCGCTGATGGCGGCCCTTCTGAAAGCGGAGGGGACGACGTACATCGAAGAGACGGTGTTTGAGCACCGCTTCGGCCACGTGGACGCGCTGCGGGCAATGGGGGCGGATATCGCCGTGTCCGGCACGAAGGCCCGTATCCGGGGCGTGGGCGCATTGCGCGGCGCCGACGTGGCGGCGACGGATCTGCGCGGCGGCGCTGCCATGGTGATCGCCGCGCTCGGCGCAGAGGGCGTCAGTCATATTACGGAATTACAGCACATCGGCAGAGGCTATGAGCGCCTCTGCGAAAAGCTCCGCGGCCTGGGCGCCGAGGCTCGACTGGACGCGGAGTGACTGGAGGAAACATCAATGAGCAACCAAGTTACCGAGCGGCCCGGACAAAAGCGGCAGCCGACTCGGCGCGCCGCACCGCAGCGCACGGCCAGGAAAAGCGCGCCGCAGCGCACGGCCAGGAAAAGCACGCCGCAGCGCACGGCCAGGAAAAGCACGCCGCAGCGCACGGTCCGGAACAGGCCGAAGCAGGCAACGCGGCGCAGTCGAAAAAAACCGACCCGCAGACGTGTCGCATTGGGAAAGATCTTTGGCCGGACCTTCGTTCGGCGTCTGGTTACCAGCGTGGCAGTCGCCGTATTCATCGGCCTGGTGCTGATGGCCTTCCTGCGGGTGCGGAATATCTCTGTGGTGGGGAACTCCATGTATTCCCGGGAAGAGATCCAGGAGGCTTCCGGTATCTCCGAGGGCAGCGCCCTGCTGCTGGTGAACAAGACCACGGCAGCCAGCCGGATCCGCGCCCAGCTGCCCTATATCGACGAGGTGCGGGTGGGCATCGGCCTTCCCGATACGGTGAAGATCGAGGTCGTGGAGCTGGAGACCACCTTCGCCGTGGCCGCGGACGACGGCAGCTTCTGGCTCATCAACTCCGGCGGGCGGCTCATTGAGCGCATTACCGGCAAGGACGCGGGGGATTATCTGAAAATCGAAGGCGTCCGCATTGAAAGCGGGGAGACGGGCGATCAGGCGAAGGCCGTGGAGGAACCCGAGGCCCCCGCGCCGGAGAAGGAAGAAAACGAGGAAGAGGAAGAGACCGAGGAAGAGGAGGCCGAGGAACGGCCGCCGGAGGCGAGCGCAGCCGAGCGGCTGGATGCTGCCCTGCAGATCGTGCGTCAGCTTGCCGAAGAGGACGACATCCGGTCCATCACCTCGGTGGACGTCAGCTCGATCTACGATCTGCAGATCTGGTACGGCACCCGCTTCCAGGTGAAGCTGGGGGGCACCTCGGAGCTCAGCTACAAGCTTGAGTACATGGTTGCGGCCCTTGCACAGCTCGACAGCTATCAGAGCGGTGTGCTCGATTTGACCTTCCAGGAGGCAAAAAAAGCGACGTTCATCCCCTGGTCCAGCTAAAAAAGAATAAAATCTTTCCAAAACAGAAGAATTTCTATTGACCAGAACGGATTTTGCAGTTAGAATAAAAGAGTATAAATGTGTGTATCATATCCCCAGGCTTTTTTAGGGCGATTATGAAGACCATAGAATCGACAGCGTACATAGGAGGAGAGCATATGTCCGAAGTTTATGCAGATAAGGTTGTCAATATCAAGGTCATCGGCGTCGGCGGTGCCGGCAACAACGTTGTCAACCGGATGATCGAAAGCGGAATCGACGGCGTCGAATTCGTGGCGGTCAATACCGACAGGCAGGACCTGAACAAGTCCAAATGCCCGAACAAGCTGCAGATCGGCGAGAAGCTGACCGGCGGCATGGGCGCGGGCTCCAAGCCCGACACCGGCAAGAAAGCTGCCGAGGAATCCCGCGCGGTCATTGCCAAGACCCTTGAGGGCGCGGACATGGTCTTCATCACCGCCGGCATGGGCGGCGGCACTGGCACCGGCGCAGCGCCCATCATTGCGGATCTGGCTCACGAGGCCGGCATCCTCACCGTCGGCGTTGTGACCAAGCCCTTCCGTTTTGAAGGCGCCAACCGTATGCGCCAGGCCGAATCCGGCATTGCCGCGCTGTCCGACAAGGTCGATTCGCTGATCATTATCCCCAACGATCGGCTGAAGTATGTGACCGACCAGAAGATCACCTTTGCCAACGCCTTCGGCATTGCCGACGACGTGCTCAAGCAGGCGGTCTCTTCCATCTCCCAGCTGGTGAGCTACTCCGAGAAGGTCATCATCAACCTCGACTTCGCCGACGTATCCTCCGTGATGAAGGATGCCGGCCGCGCTCACATGGGCGTGGGCGTCGCCGCCGGCCGTGACAAGGCCGAGGTCGCCGCGCAGATGGCTGTCGCCTCTCCGCTGCTCGAGACCTCCATCAACGGCGCCACCGGCGTGCTGATCAACGTGACCGGCGCCCCGGATCTGGGCCTGGACGACGTGGAGACTGCCGCCAATATCGTCATGGAAGCCGCCAACCCCGAGGCCAACATCATCTTCGGCGCCGCCTTTGACGACGCCTATGAGGATGAGATGCGCGTCACCGTCATCGCCACCGGCTTCGGCGACAAGGAGCAGGTGGCTGCGAAGCCCGGCTTCTTTGCCGATCGCCCCGCAGAGCAGGCGCCCATCGCCACCGACGAGGATGTGGACGACATCGACGCCATTTTCTCCATCTTCAACAAGTAAATCCAAGACTGCCCGCAGCGGCTCCGTGATTTCCGGAGCCGCTGCTTTTTCGCCCGAAAATTCTTCTCCAGGCGCTTTACTTTTACGGTTTAATCTGCTAAAATAATAGAGAAAAAAGAATCCATACTGGAGGTGCGTGGAACGTGAACAGCCGAAACAAACAGACGAATCCCGATCATGATCTGTACAAGGCGATCCTGCTTCTGGAATCCCCGGAGGAGTGCTATAACTTTTTCTGCGACCTGTGCACCATGTCCGAAATGAAGGCCATGGAGCAGCGGTTCGAGGTGGCCAAGCTGCTGAGCGAGGGGAAGATCTACAATGATATCCTTGAACTGACCGGCACCAGCTCCGCCACCATCAGCCGCGTCAACCGCAGCCTGCACTACGGCAAAGATTCCTATTGGGAGCTGTTCCGCAAGCTGAAGGAGCAGGAGGAATGAACGCCTATACGTCTCTGGCGGAGGCTTATGACCGGCTGACATGGGACGTGGATTATTCCCGGATACTGGACTTCCTGGAGGCGCTGCTGCAAGCCCGGGGCAAGCACCCGCAGACGGTGCTGGACCTCGCCTGCGGCACCGGCTCCTTGTCCGTTCTTCTGGCAAAACGGGGCTACCGCGTCATCGGTGCGGACATGTCCGAGGATATGCTCGCCGTCGCCTCGGAGAAGGCGAACGAGCTGGAGGAGAACGTCCCGTTTTTCATCTGCCAGCGCATGGAGCGTCTCGCCCTGCCGGAGCCCGTGGATTGCGTTGTGTGCTGTCTGGACAGCCTGAACTATATCACGGACCCCGCCGCATGCCGGAAGGCGCTGGGGCGGATCTGGGCGGCCCTGCGCCCCGGCGGGATCTTCCTGTTCGATGTGAATACGCCGGAAAAGCTCCGGGCCATGGACGGGCAGGTCTTCCTGGACGAAGACGAGGACGTCTACTGCGTCTGGCGCGGCGCCTTTGACGAGGCCGCGCGGATCTGCTCCTACGGTATGGATCTGTTCCTGCGCCAGGGGGCGCTTTGGCAGCGCAGCTTTGAAGAGCACCGGGAATACGCCTATACCCGCCGGGAACTGGAGACCTGGCTGCATGATGCGGGCTTTGCCGATATCCGCGTGTTCGGCGACGGGCGCATGGAGCCGCCTGCGGAGGGAGAGCAGCGCATTTATTTTTCCGCTTGTAAGGAGTAACAAAATGGACCATATCATCCGCGCCATGTCGAGCGACGGCTTTGTGAAAGCTGTGGCCGTCGTTTCCACCGATCTTGTGGAGCGCGCAAGAAATATCCACCATACGACGGCGGTCGCCACGGCGGCCCTGGGCCGCGTGCTGTCCGCCGCCTCCATGATGGGCAACATGCAGAAGATCGAGGAGGGCTCCCTGACCCTGCAGTTCAAGGGCGGCGGGCCCCTGGGTACGATCCTGGCGGTATCCGACGCCCACGGAAACGTCCGGGGCTATGTGGACAATCCGGTGATCAGCCTGATGGAGAAGTATCCCGGCAAGCTGGACGTGGGCGCCGCCGTGGGCGCCGACGGCATGCTGACCGTGATCCGGGACCTGCACATGAAGGAGCCGTATGTGGGCTCCGTAGCCCTGGCCACCGGGGAGATCGGCGACGATATCGCGGCCTACTTTGCCCACAGCGAGCAGACCCCCACCGCCTGCGGCCTGGGCGTGCTGGTCAACCCTGACCAAAGCGTGCGGTGCGCCGGCGGTTATCTGGTGCAGCTGCTGCCCGGCGCCCCGGAGGACGTGATCAGCCGGGTGGAGATCGGCATCATGAACGCCGGCGCCGTGACGAACATGCTTGAGAACGGCCTGGACGGGGCGGGGATCATCCGCGCCGTGCTGGAAAACTTCGAGGTGGAGCTGTTTGAGCCGGAGCCGGTGGCGTACCGGTGCTACTGCTCCCGGGAGCGGGTCACTGCCGCGCTCATCAGTCTGGGCCGGGAAGAGCTGGGCGAAATGGCCCGCGAGGGGAAGGACGTGCACATGTCCTGCCAGTTCTGCGACGCGGATTATGTGTTCACCCCGGCGGAGTTGGAAGCGATTCTGGAGGGGTTATAAAAATAGAAAAAACAGCTTGACAAAAAAGCGCCTTCTATGTATAATAAGCTACGTCCGCTGCGATGCGGCGGCGTTTTGGAAGGTTAGCTCAGCTGGGAGAGCACCTGCCTTACAAGCAGGGGGTCACAGGTTCGAGCCCTGTACTTTCCACCATATATGGCCCGGTGGTGCAGTCGGTTAGCACGCCAGCCTGTCACGCTGGAGGTCGACGGTTCGAGTCCGTTCCGGGTCGCCATTTTAAAACGGGGTGATTCACATCACCCCACATATGCCTCTGTAGCTCAGTTGGTAGAGCAGCGGACTGAAAATCCGCGTGTCGTTGGTTCAACTCCGACCGGAGGCACCATTTGCGGGTGTAGCTCATCCGGTAGAGCGCCACCTTGCCAAGGTGGAGGTAGCGAGTTCGAGCCTCGTCACCCGCTCCAAACAAATAAGGAACGCATATGCGTTCCTTATTTCATACGGTGCCATAGCCAAGTGGTAAGGCAAAGGTCTGCAAAACCTTCATTCCCCGGTTCAAATCCGGGTGGCACCTCCAAAAAATCCGACCATGCAAATGGTCGGATTTTTTGGTGATTTTATGGAATTTCGGTGGTTTTTATATCTAAATAATTAGATTTCGACAGAATGACTGCTGTTGAATTTGGCTGGTATAATCACGCATTTTGGCCTCTTGTCCTTGTGCTATCCATACTATAACCACACGCTGACCGCTTTTTGTGGTTATTTTTATGGTTATTTTACAGTGCGAAATCGCGGATTGTTTCCTCCATAAATCGATCGGTAGTCGTTACATAGACTCTCTCAGTAATATTAGAAATACTATGACCCAGGTAGTCTGCCACAAGTTTTCGATTGCCGTTTGTATATTCGTAGAAATATTGAACTTGCAAATGCCCTTAATACGACAGCTGATGAATTGTTACAGGACAGCTTGGAAAACACTGCAGTAATTACTCAATGTAGCTTTAGCAATTTGCTGGCGGACTGTTCTTCCTACGAACAAAAGGTGTTATTAGACATTATTACGGCGGCAAAGGAAACGCTTAGAAATAACGAAATGCGCATTTCTTCCCATCGCAATAAATGGTAGTATGTTCAGAGAATAATTGGAATACACTTATAGTTAAATTATAAACTGAGAGTATGAAATAGAAAATGATTAGACGAACCAATGAAGATATAGTGTAAACAAGACAGGCTTCTGATTATTGTCCAGAAGCCTGTCTTAATGTTAGGTATTCTTAAGTATTGTAGTCATTGTTCTTGTCTTGCAAAGCATCTCCAAATACACAACTGCGGCGACATAGACACATACAGCGATAATTCCAGAATAATGAACTTTTTTCACGAGTCATTGACTATATTATTCCATGACCAAAGTCGTTTAATGGCATCAGTTGTAATTGGAGTTTTTGACCGTTTCTTATCAGCAGACTAGCTGTATAAACTTAGTCCAACTGATAGATCCGTAATCCATCATACTTTTTGATCAACTTAAGCATGCTGTTAAACGGTTTCCAGTCCTTTCCTTTGTCTTCGTCAGTCAGTGTATAATAGTGCTTCTTGATATCGCTATCAGATAGATTGCCGTCCATGGCAAGTTTATGCATTCTAAGTTGTTCTCTTAAATCTTTGCCGGAAAATGATCGATCTATTATTGTTAGCGCCTCTTTATCTAAATAAAGATCCCCATTTTTCCAGCCCATCCATTGATGCTCGAGTACCCAACGCTTATGCTCCATAGGGGCAAAAACAGCAGTCTGTGATTCCTCAAAATGATCTAGAATCCGATAGCTTACAGGTCTGTCGGTATAGAAACATCCAATCGCGTTGAGATATTTGCTGAAGGATTTTGCTTGGTTGATATTTGACAACTGATACTCCAGAGACAGTGTTTCAAACTCTTCTTCAAGCTTCTTTGTATTAACAGTATCTTCTTTTCCATTATAGTTGTATCTTGCATTCAACACAACAGCAAAGTCATACAAATGTAAAAAGTTGCTGACGGAAAGATAGGTATGCTTGACACTACGATCCACCGGTGCCATTTTAATGCTGACCGTAAGATTGTTCTTGTCTATTTCGACGATCTTATGTATCTCTTCGAGAAAACTTTGCTCATTTTCATACATCTTGCTGAAGCTTTTTAGCTCTGGCTTTTCAGGATCAGGAAAATGTGCCAAGCATTTTTGCAGATATCCTATATATTTGTCCTTATATTGATCGATTTTTTCCCATTCGTCAGTATCATATACATAGATTGCGTTGATTTGCCCCTTGGAAAAATCGAATTCTGCGTTGAAAGGATGGGCTTCTTGCCGTGTGTTCCTCCCATATGAGGCTCTGTCCCAGCACTGCAATTCATCACAAAGCATCAGAAGATAAGCCAAAGGATGCTGAGTAATTTTTAAAGGGGAGTTGGGTGTTTTTCTGGCCCCGGTTTCATCCTTTTTTTTGTAAAAAGCTATGCTGAACTTAAATATACTGTTATGAAGCAGAATTGCAGTCAGGGCATCAATGTGTTCCCTTTTTATGGGGTAATGTCTATCCTCGATGCCCTGATCCCAAAAGCTCAAAAGCTTTTGAAAGAGAAGATTTGCCGAGAACCATGCATGATCCATATAAAGACCATACTTATCCGGCTTAGTTGGTTTGCACTTTATTATATTACATAGGGCGCTCTCGTTAATATCGTAGGCTACACCAAGCTTATTGAATATATCATGTGCAAACAGTTTATTAGTGTCAGTGAATTTTTGGCCATAGAGAGTTTCGAGATGCTCCCTCATTTTAACAGGTATCTTGGTCAGTTGGTTAACATTGTGGTAGACAATATGGACGGAGTTGCGTTTACGCTTGATGTTATCGACTTCGTAATAGGAACAAACCTCCTCAAATGGTATTTCAAAGGGATAGCCGATGTCGTGAAATAGAGATGTGAGCCCCCAGTATTCCAAAAAGAAGTGCGCTGCCATGTGATCTTCTGCAGTGTTGCTTTCATCCGTATCAAAATTATAGTATTCCTTAAATTTTTTTCGGAAGTATGCATTTGTCTCATAAATTGCAAGGCCTAGTGAGAAAACATAAACGGTGTGGGAATAATGGTCGCGATGTTTCATCAGTAGAGATGAGCCGTTGGTTTCAAATTCAGAAAGGAGTTCTACACGTTTCTTGCTGCTGCTATAATCACCGAAGAACATTTCCATATAGCAGAAATAAACAGTGTATGCATCCTCGGCGACCCCGGAATCAATAAAGCGCTCAAGTTCGCGTTCAAGACACAAACGGTTGATGTCCATTTGCATATTAAACGGGATCTGGTGTTCTTTCATACTCTTGCCAAGCAAGATATTATTATCATCTTCTTCTTTCGTCTTGCCTGCATCGAATTGTAAATTTTCGCACCGATTGTGCAAAAACCGCAATACAGCGCTTTTAAAGTCAAAGCCATCTTCATTGAAATGCTTCTCGGGTATAGCGGGGCCGACATCCTTCCCAAACCTCTTTTTGTTTTCTTCGCTCATTTTTGATAACGCTGTGTAAGCCATACCATTCTTCCTTTCATAATCAGAAACCGATGATTATTTATTATTTTCTCTATAATACCAAAAATCAAAATGACATGCAATCTAGTTCGATAAATAGAATCTTTCTATCAAGTGTTGTGGGCAGTTCAATGATCTGTAGCACATCATTCTACAATAAGACTGTCAAATCTGAGCTATGGTTTTTATTATAACCAGGTAAGAATAAATTGAGGCGTGATTAATTATCAACTTCTGGTTTTGTTTTAACGAAATTTGAAATGAGAAACTATTTTTTGTTCGGGTTGAGGGTAGGGAACACTTTGAGAGGGCAGAGACTCCAAATGTCAACATTTATCAGTATGCGACCGGAATCACAGCTATTTATTACGATATTTAACTGGGAAAAAAGTTGAAAAAACATCTATCATAGTGTATACTATAGTATATAATAAGATGCAATTTGGCTAGGAATGGAATTATCGTAATTATAGAAATAGGAGTAATAATATGCAAAGCCAAGTTCAGATTTATTTAGATGATGCCAGGAAACTTCAAAAAAATGGTGATTATGAACAAGCTATATCTTTTCTGAAATCAGCATATCTTGAGGACAGCTTAAAATTACACGAAATTGAAATAGAAAAACTGCTGAGTTTTAATTATCGTAAAACTGGTGATTATAATTTAGCATTATTGCATATTAATCGCGCGATAAACCGGAATTCAAAAAAATGGTCTCTGATATTACCGTTGATGAGCACGCAATATGCCTCATGAATAAAGGGATTATTTATGAAGAAATGAACCGATCTAAAGACGCAATAGTGTGTTATTTACATGCAATTAAGATTTTTGTTCAATTATATGAAAATAAACCAATCGAATACGGTAAAATAATAAATGCAATGTTCACTTTGGGACATTGTAATTATAAAAACAGATTATTTGATAAAGCGCAGGAAACACTACAGTCCACGTTACAATACTTCGGAGAAGGAAAAGAGAACGACAGACGTTACATTGCAATATGCAATACTTTAGAGGAACTATCTAATATTGAAAACTGAAATGATTTATTATAACAAATTAGTACGTGACAAAATCCCTCAAATTATTCATGAAAAGGGTTGCGAAGCGATTACTCGTGTTCTTCACGATGAAGAATTTGCAGACTGCTTGAAAAACAAACTCCTTGAAGAAACTAATGAATATATTCAGGATGGAAGTGTAGAAGAGTTGGCAGATATTTACGAGGTTATCCTAGCAATACTGAGGAGCAAGGGCGTTTCTTATGAATGTTTTGAAGCGATTCGAAAAAAGAAAGAAGCAGAAAGAGGAGCTTTTACGAAAAAGATTTATTTAGAATATGTGAGTGAGTCATCACAACAGTAAAAAAGGTGGAAAAAATGATTGTTAAACTAATTAGCTGGAATCTCAACAACGACGCATTGTGCGCAAGCGCTGCAAGAATATCCACGACAAAAGGAACCGCAATTGAGATTTTTGATAAGGCGACTGATTCGGAAAAAAACAAAAATCTGATTGCCAAAGTTTTGAGCTCAGGACATACGTCTATTATTGAGCATGCTGTGTTTACTTTTGCTCTGGAGAACGTTTCTGCATTTACAGAGGAATTCTTCATTGAGTGTCGTCTTGCCTCCTTTACCGTAAAATCAAGGCGCTACGTTGACTTCAGCGGCCTTGGCTATTATACTCCCCAGGATCTGGAAAGCAGCGATTTGCAGATTTACCACGCATATATGGATAAGCTTTTCGCGGCATACAATGAAATGTTGGAAAACGGGGTTCCTAAAGAAGACGCTCGTTTTCTGCTTCCATATTCGTTCAATAGCAACTTTTATTGCACGATGAATGCTCGTGAGTTGATTCGCATCATTTCCGAAATAAGATATGGGCGGATGGCGGCTATCCCAGAATTATGTGATCTGGCAGACCAAATTTTGCAGCAAACCGCGTCAGTATTTCCTATTGTGAATTTAGTCGTTGAGAATATGCGAGATAGCTGGCATTTGAATAACGCTAGGGATTTCAGTTATCCCGCGATGGGTGAATTGGAAATTCTGACAGAATCAGAGATTGGTAAGGTCGAAATGCTTCAGGCACCGACAAAGCCCAAGGAGATTTTGCAAATAGCGTCTCAATGCTATCACCCACAGAAACTTAATGTAGTGGCTGTTGATGAGATATTACAGACCAACCGGAATCGTGAACTTGAGCAGCTTACTTATACTTTCCATATCAGGAACATTACTTTGTCCGGTATCACCCACATTGTGCGACATAGAATGCAGTCTTTAATAATTCCTCCGTTAACCGAAATCAATTACAATAAAATAATTGTTCCAAATACAATTGCTAAGAATCCAGAGTTGTTACACCGCTATCAAGTTGTACTTGCGGATATTGCAGACATGCGAAAGACAATCAGAACTCGTCCGACACTTCTAAAATATCAATACTATTTTGCACTCAGTGGTAATTTGGCAGACATATTATCTACGGTAAATGGTCGAGAGTTGATTCATATGATTCGATTGCGTTCCTGTAACCGTGCACAGTGGGAAATTAAAAACATCGTTGTAGCAATGTTAAAGCTCGCCAGGAGTAATTATCCAGAGTTGTTTCAAAAGGTTGGTCCAAACTGTTTCATGTACGGCAAATGTCCTGAGACACGCCTTGCGTGTGGAAAACAGAGTCAGACTATCAAAGAGTTTTCAGATCTAAAGTAAATAACTGTACCAATAGAAATGTGTTGCTTAGATTCACGAAGGATAATCTATAAACTGACCCACGAAGAGCTTTTTGTAGATCAAGCATACGTCCACCAGGCCGCTAATATTAGCGGCCTGGTATTATTTGTACGGGTCGGGAGTTTTCCCGATCCGTATATAATAAGAGGAGGCGCCCGTTTTGGCGCCTCACTTTTTCATATACATATTCCTATACTCCGCATTCATGCTTCTGAGTGTTGAAACCGCTGTTTTCAAAACATGGGCAAGATATAAAACCTCATCGATCGTATTGCGCTCATTAAGGGAGATTCGAAGTGCGCCTCTCGCCAGTTCATACGGGATGCCCATAGCAAGCAGAACATGGGACGGCTCTTTTGCGTTTGAGGCACATGCGGAAGAAGATGAAGCAAAGATGCCATTCATACTCAGATACCGAACAAGATCTGAGCCGTCAACGTAATCAAAACAGATATGTAATGTTCCCGGAAGAGTATTGTCTAGGCGGCCGCTGAGATGGGCCATCGGAATATCGTGCAAAGCTTCAAGTAGGCGCAATTTGATTGACTGCACAGATTGTTTCTTCTTTAGGTCGTTTATTGCCAACTCGACTGCTGTCGCGAGGCCCATAATCCCCGGTACGTTTTCTGTGCCGCCTCTGTAACCTCTCTCCTGACCGCCACCATGAAGGAACGGTTCTATTTTGGTTCCTCGTCTAAGATATAGTATACCGATACCCTTTGGCCCACCAAGTTTATGGCCGGAAAAACTCATGGCATCAAACAATCCTTTGCTTAAATCTAGTTCAACGTTTCCAATCGCCTGAACCGCATCAGAGAAAAAAGGTATATTGTGCCAGTGAGCAAGCTCCGATATTTTATCGACTGGTTGCAATACACCGGTTTCATTGTTGGCTAGCATAACCGTTATCAGCGCGGTATTCAAATTGATAAGCGTCTCCAATTCCTCGGGAACGACCTCACCAAAGGAGTTTGTTTTGAGATAGGCTGCTTTGTATGCAAATCGTTCCAAAGCTTTAATTGCGTTGAGAACTGACGGATGTTCGATTTGACTAGTGATCAGTTCTTTCTTTTCCGATGCCATCGCCATACCGAATATTGCCCAGTTATTTGACTCTGTTCCTCCTGAGGTAAAATATAGTTCATCTGGATGACATTTTAAACAGTATGCAATCCGTTCTCTGGCCTCATCGATATTCCTTCTAGCATATATGCCGCACTTGTGGATACTGGATGGATTTCCAAAAACAGTCTGAAGGAAAGGTTGCATTGCTGCAACCACTTCATCTCGAACAGGCGTTGAGGCAGCATTGTCAACATAAATCTGCTGGTTACTCTGTATCATTATTTATCACTTCCGTTTGATGACAAAACACGTCTATTGTTTTAATCATCTTATCTACATATGGGAACTGACGCCAATCCCAGCTTTCGGGCATATTGTAGTGATTTGCAACAATTCTTCTAAAAAACTGGGACGGCACAAAACCATCGTCCACTACGTACATGAGCCCGTCAATATCTTGCCAATAAAGATATGGCATATTATTATTGCCTAAAGGCCAAAGCTCTGAAAACGAGTGTATTTGCCTATACTTCAATGCGTAAGGAAGTATTTCCTCTGTTAAACTACAGTCATAAGGGAGTAGATGCATGTGCGCGTGGTCAACACATCCGCCCATGGATACATCGCAAAAAGCGCTGCCATGTTCGAAACAGATTACCTGTTTTCCATAAACATCTTGAAGTCGTGTTTTCACCGCTGCTATTAAAGTCGTCTGCTCTTCCAACATCGTTGCCGGCAAACATGCGAAGCTGGAATAGTGCTCCTTGGATACAATCAATAGGTATCCCTCTACGAAGCATCCAACGGTCGGAAACACAACGAAATTATCTGTCTCCATCACGATTCTAGACGTTTGATTGAGTTGTTTCCCCATATATTGTAGAAAATAATTACATGAATTAGGGATTTGATTTATTTCAGCGCAGAACGCACAAGTATCTTGAATCGATCGAATCATCCATAATTCCTCACTCATTTAAACCGATGCAATGATTAATCCAATTAATTAACTTCTCCTTAAGGTCTTCCTGATCTTCTATGTTTACAACTCTGTATATTAAGCTTTGCCGACCATGTACATCAAATGGAATCTTAATGCCTGTATCTCTTGCTGCTTTCTTGCCCGTCTCCGTGTTTCCTTCGGCCTTTTCTTCGACTGTATCAGCCCTAAAGCATGGGCAAACGAGACAGCCGAGCGCATGGGCCATTCCAAGCATGTAAAAAACATTTGCGTCTTTCCTAGTACACTCAACAATAGCTATATCTGCGTTATATAAGGTTTCACAATCTTTTTTTAACTCTTTATTATTGACATTAATAAGCTTTAATGCCCATGTTCCGATTTGTATTGTTTTATTTAGTTCTTCAATTACAGTTTTTACAATTCGTACAAAACAATGTAAAGCTTCTTTTTCAGCTTTCTCAAAGGTTTCTGAGTAGCTGTAAATCATAACCACCTCGTGATAGCCATTCGATGAGTGGAGATCTTGAGAAATACAGAATGCGTTCGGACAAATAAACATATTATTTTCTCCTTCCATCCAATGCCTTTCAAAGCTTGCGAAGCTCTTCCTTTTTCGCCCAATAATCATCCAGTTTTTTCTGGACTTCTGTTTTTTCTTTTTCCGTCATGTAAAAACTATTTATGTTATCTTTAATAAACTCAAATAGTGCCGATTGGAGATCTTCGTATGGGTAATTCTTTCCCGTTTTTTCATAACGATAGTTGTTGAGATTATTATCATTTACAGTGGTGTCATATGGAAACTCATCCTGATCTGCAGAACAAAGAAACACTTTTTTCCCGAGTCCATGTGCAAGACCGGCCTCATAGAATACATTTGCCTTTTTTCCGCTGCAATCCACAATGATGAACTGTGCCTGGCTCATGCGATCCAATATTCGATCCATAATCGCTGCATCATAGGGCTCGTTTGTTGACAGCCACAAATTGAAGCCTGCTTCATTTAACAATTCTTCCACAGAAGAAACAGTATTTTTTGAGATCTGCGTTGCATCTCCTTCGGAAAAAGACATAAACATCACCACACTATACCGATCTATGGACCGATGCTCCATTTGGACAATATAGGGAGATATTTTCATAAAACAAGCATTATTCGACTCATGGATGTTCAAAAACTCTGTCAGAGTATGCAGAACATTTAAGCCGCGAATGTGGTGGGAAAACGTTGGCGCTTCATCCCAGGAGAGGTACATTGATTTTTCTTCAATAGTATCAATGATTTCTTCCAAATCATCCATAAAAAGTTCAAAAAGAGAAAAGGGAAGAATATCAGAAATCATAAGCTTTAAAATTGCGTCCAAGTATAGTAACCGGGAATCTGCCAAAAGAGTTTCCCATGTGAAATCCGTATCAGTGTTAACCCGATATGTTTCCCGAATGGTAAAGCCAGACCGAATTTCCTTATCATTCAAAGAATAAAACACGGCATCTGTCACATTTTTAACGCTATTGGTGTCATCGCGCCATGTGTAAATAGCGTTTGAGAGTGCGAACAAAGCAGCAACAAAATCTTTCTTTTTACGATAGCGTTCAAATTTATTAGTATCATTCCGTGGAAACGACATATTTTGTTCCCTTTTTGCAAAATCGCAATATTCGCAAATATAGGAAAGAAACAGTGGCTGTGTCTTTGGTTTTATGATTTGACTACAGCCCTGTTTTGACATAAGGATATATGCATATGCTGTTGTCAAAACGCTGCTATCATTTTCATTTTTTATTGCGGGCTGAACCATTCCAGTTTCAGTAATAAAGGCTGCTTCTACAATCCTCCTATTCTTTTCCATTATTTGATTAAGGTGATCACTGGTATTTGCTCCATTTTTTTGCAGTGCCAAACATGCATAAAGATGAAAAATCATCTTTAACGTAATGTTTTGGTTTGCATTCAGCCTCTTTTTACGAATCATAACATATTTATTCTGTTGTTCCTCAGGTAAGGTTGAAGCTGACTCCTTAAACATATATTCAAGTTCCGGAACAAGCTCTTGAATCATTTCTGAATATTGATCATAATAAAAAGAGAACAGTGTAAGTGCAGCTGTAGTGGCATACAGGCCAGAATAAACGCCATCCTTCCATTGCTCATACCATCCACCCTTGGGATTATCGGTCCATATGGATTTACATCTATGTGAATACATATAATCAAGAGCCTTTTTCATAGCTTCTTCAGCCTTTTGCTTGAGACTATTTATTGTTAACACGTTTTCCATTTTCTCTCTCCATTAAATCAGATACGTAATCAGTTAGTATCTACTATGGCTTCGGAGGATAATACTTCAAAATATCGCTGATACCGCAATTAAGCGCATTACAAATCCTCGCTAAAACGCCTAAATCAGGCCGTTGTACCTGATTTCGACAGTAAGAAATCAGCTGTGATCGTTGCAGGTCAGCATACACTTCCAATTGATTCTTACTAATCTGATGTGCGTCGAGATATTCTGCAAGCTCAATTCGGACAAAGCCCCAATCTCTTTCTATCATTTTCATTCACTCTCCATTAAACGTTAGATGTACTCTTTAAATGTCATTATATAGTAACAGATGGCAAATTAAAGCTCTAGTTATCTACAGGGGGGTGTGAAGCAAGAGAAAGTAGTTGGAACCGTTAAACACTTTAGTGAATCCCATTCTTGTTAGTGTGCGATAAGAAGACAAACTGTCAGAGAGACTAATAATCTATGAAAAATGTTGCATATTTTTCGCCTGTGCTGTATTATTATTTATAATGGAAGACTAGTATGAAATTTCCACCAGTACTGCAAACAGAATCAGTCCGCCGACAGCATGGAATGCAGAAGGGATAATGCTGAATGCTTTTTTCACTGCCATGTAATAGAGATGATTTGATCGATCAACAGTCTTTCGGGAAGCTGATTTACAATCTGAATCTTGTTTCCAAGAATCAGACTTGCTATAAGACTGAACCTTCTGTTGTGATCAGCAATGAGCTGTTTCGCGATTTCAGATATACTCAAGCATTGCCTGATAATACGATCTCGGAAATTGTTAGGCGGTTAACGCATCTTCATATTGCGAATGCAACTGTTTTCATGAGTTTTTTCGAAGATTGCGATGTCATGGATCAGCCAATCACTATACGGGTATCTGATGTTAGGCTGTCAAGTATGTTTTTTCCTTTGCCAGATTTCAGTATTCTATCGAGTTGCATCGACTATTTGAATGTGAATTCGAGTGTGTTTCATTATTATTCAATGAACATTAATGGCGGTATGCCAAGAAGATATCATCGTGTAAAGCGATTAAAAACGGATTTACGTATTGTCAAGATTCGAGTTGAGGATATAAACAAGGCACTTGATCTTATCTATAGGTTGATATAGGGAGGCATAATGACAGCGGCAGAATACGCATATAATTAACAATGATCGTATGAATTCAAACCAGAGGATAGAGATAAATGCTGCCTGACGATGAGGGCCGTAAATATCAATTCATTTTCGTTTCATCTTGTGGTTATTTGTGTGGTTTTTTTGACCCTCTAACCTGCGAGAATCTTTATAAATAAAAGGATCTTGGATAGTTCGGTTAAGACCTGCAAAACCTTCATTCCCCGGTTCAAATCCGGGTGGCACCTCCAAAAATCCCGATCACGAAAGTGGTCGGGATTTCTTTATGAAAATGTGACGACCGTGATGGAACGTACAACTCCGGAGGAATGCGGGGATCTTTGCAAAGGAGTCCGGGAGGCGGATGCAAAGATTCCGGTTGTCAGAGGAACGGCCACGCATACAATTGAAAACAAATAGTCGGGTTTTTTGCCTTTTGGGATTGTTTTTTATGTTCGAATATGATAGAATGCAATCGCGTGTTCAGGATGTACAAGCCTGTACGGCAGACGCTTATTCACAGGACAGAACAGGAGGACAAAACAGTGAAAAGAACAAGGACCGCCGTCAGAAGGATACTCTGCTTCCTTCTGTGCCTTTCCATGCTTCCGCTGGTGAAGGTTTCCGCAGCGGGATACAATGACGCTTATCAGACAATCATAAACTGGGCGAAGCAGGGGGAATATGGTGAGGGGCAGGAGGAAGATATAGGCAATTACAGAGGCTGGGGCCAGATAATTGAGAAAAATGACAACGAAGGTTTTGCTGTTGTTTTTCAGGATGCTGTGGATCCCGGAAAGCAGGATCGCATTATTCTTGCCTATCTGAGCGCGTATTCCGATTACTCTGCCCGAATGACGTCGATCGTGCTGACGTCCACATCAGATAAAGTCGTCGAAGTTGTCATGGAATCCCAATCCGCGAAAAGCGACGGATCAGCGGATTCGCACGGGAACTATGACGGGGTGATGGTAGGCACAATGCTGACAGACCGGACGCTGGAAGAGGGGTTCGACGTCATGTACTGTGATGCGGCTGCCTCACAAAACAAAGTCCGTACGGACTGCATAAAGGAACTCAAAAAAGTGCTGGAGTACACGGACAAAATCCTCCGGGAAAACTCCGAACTGAGCATTCAGGACATTTTTAAAAAGATGAATGCGAAATCACTGCACAACTTCAGCAGGAGCTGGGTCGCGCAAGCTGAAACCTGCACGGAAGACGGTTCCATGGGGTATCAGTGCTCTGTTTGCGGTGCCCAGATGTACGAACCGATCAAGGCGCATCATAACTGGGAGATCGCCAAAGTTTATTCTGAGCCAACGGCGGAGCACGGATTCGGAGAGTACGTATGCACCCGCTGCTTTGAACGGAAGGAAGACGAAATCTGCATCAGCCGGGCCTTTACGGACATGCCTGCCAAGGACAACTGGGCCCATGCCGGAATCGACTGGGCGGTTTTTAACAATATCACAAACGGCACCAGCGCAACGACTTTCAGCCCGGGGCAGGGCTGCACCCGCGCCCAGGTCGTGACCTTCCTGTGGCGTGCCGCGGGCTGTCCGGAGCCGGTCAACACCGATCCCGGTTTCAGAGATGTAAAATCCGGCGCATACTATGAAAAGGCCGTGGCCTGGGCCCTGGAGAACGAGATCACCAAGGGCATGACGATGGATCTGTTTGCTCCGGATTCCACCTGCACCCGCGGTCAGATCGTAACCTTCCTGTGGCGCTTCAAGGGAAGGCCTGCTGCCGGGAATGCGAACACGCCCTTTGTCGACCTGAAGGCCGGCGGCTTCTATCTGGATGCGGTCGCCTGGGCGGTCGAGAACGGGATTACCAACGGCACCTCCAAAACGGAATTCAGCCCCGACAGCCCCTGCACCAGAGCGCAGGTGGTGACCTTCCTCTACAGGACCCCGCAGCCTTCTGCGGAACCGATCGAACTCATCGACTGGGTCGGCATTTTCATGCCGACGGATGAGCTGACGCGATGGAAGAGGGATGGGTACAAGGTGAAGGAACAGCTGCTGACACGCGGTTACAACGCGGTACTGTTCTTTGCCTCCAACAGCGCTGAGACGCAAAAAAGCCAGATTGAGGAGATCATCGCGAAAGGCTATAAGATCATCATCGTCGCCCCGATTGACGGCGAATATCTGGCCCCCACCCTGAAAAAGGCCAGAAAAGCGGGCATCAAGGTGATCGACTTTGACCGGCCGATTATGGATGCCGGCGCCATAGACTATCTGGCGACCGTTGATAACTTCGATATCGGCGCCGCGCAGGGAGATTTCATCGTTGATCAGCTGGATCTCGAAAACGCCGGTGACAAGACCTACAATATCGAGCTCGTCGGCGGCGCGCCGGATGATATCAATGCTCACGTCTTCTATGACGGCGCCATGAGCGTGCTCAGACCGTATATTGATGCCGGGACGCTGAACGTTGTTTCCGGACAGATCGCCTTTGAAGACGTCGCTGCGGCAGGGTGGTCTTCGGAGAATGCCCGGACCCGGTTCGAGCAGCTGCTGAAACAGTACTATTCCGACAAACCGCTTCATGCGGTCTTGGCATCCAACGATTCCACCGCGCAGGGAGTTGCTTCTGCGCTTGAGGGCGTTTACAGCAATGATGTGTATCCCATCCTCACCGGCCAGGACTGCGACATCGTTTCCGTCCACAACATGCTCGACGGCAAGCAGGCCATGTCCGTGATCAAGGACACCCAGATGCTCGCTGCCTATGCGGCCGCGATAGCAATTGACATCATGAGAGGCGACGAACCGAAACTCCAGGATTCGTTCTTCAACGGCGAAACGACACTTGAGGTGCCGACCATTACCTGTTCGCCCAAAGTTTGCACCACGGATACCATTGAGGAGTACCTGATCGAGACCGGCTATTACACGCAGGAGGAAGTCTACGGCTCGGCGCACTGAGCGGATGACGGACGCTGACAGCTTTATAAGTAATTGACAGAAAGACCATGGCAGTCCGATCGGACTGCCATGGTTTATTTTATAGAGAAAACCACCGGCGGCGCCGATGGTTTTGAAAGGATCCCGAAGAAAAAGCACGCGATCGCGTGCTTTTTCTTCGGACTGGTTTGCGGGACGCACAAAAAGCTTCGGCGGCGGAGATCGATTCAGAGAACCGGTCTCCGCCGCCTGTCTGTGTTTTTGATTTATGGCTGTTCGTCAAACTCCAATTATCTCATGCGACAAATAGGGAAACATGAAAACACAATCTGACACACGGTGAATCAAACAACGCGGTTCATTTCTGATGGAGGCGAAAAACAGAAAGACAATTGTGCGGGCGTCCATGAGCACCACAAATGTTTTTGCCCGGTGCCGGGACTGCCAGGGCAGTCCCGGCGGGGTGATCGGTCAGTCAAATCGTATGCTTCCGCCGCGGAATCATTTCTGAGTCGCGCGGTACAGGAAGGTCACGACCTGGCCTCTGGAGCAGGTGGCATCCGGACCGAAGGTCGTTTCGGTCAGGCCCTTGGTGATCTCGTTCTCCACGGCCCAGGCCACGGCAGACTCATAGTAAGCGTCGGGCTTGAGGTCGGTGAACGGGGTCTTCGTGCTCTTGGGCTCCGGCTTGTTCTTGAAGCGCCACAGGAAGGATACGATCTGGCTTCTCGTGCAGGTGGCTTCCGGACCGAAGTGCGTGTCATCAATACCCTTGGTGATCTCGTTCTCCAGGGCCCAGGCCACTGCCGTCTCATAGTAGGCGTCCTTCTTCAGATCCTCAAACGGGGTCTGTGTGCTCTTGGGCGCCGGGCAGCCGGCGGCACGCCACAGGAAGGTCACGACCTGACCTCTGGTGCAGGCGTTGTCGGGGCCGAAGTGGGTATCGTCGGTACCCTTGGTGATCTGCGGGTTGGCATTGAATGCCCAGTAGACCGCATCATAGTAGAACTTTTCAGGATCGTTGACGTCGCTGAAGAGCGGCTCGTCGTCTGCCACTTCGTCAAGTGCCTTGATCGCATCCTCCAGCGCCTTCTTGACGCCTTCGGAATCCGTGGCGGCTTCAATCGCTTCCGCGGCATCGTCGAGGATCTTCTCGAAGGCTTCCATCTGCTCCGGCGTGAAGTCGCTGGTATCGATACCCAGGGCTGCAACGACGGCCATGGTCTTGGCGTTGGTCTTCTCCGCGGCAAGGGCGGCGGCCTCGGCCTCGGCCTTTGCCTTCTCGGCGGCCTCCTTGGCCTTCTCGGCGGCAGCGGCGTCCTCGGCAGCCTTGGCTACGAGCTTCGTCGCGTCCTCGAGGGCCTTGGCGACCTTCGCGGCATCCTCCGCAGCCTTGGCGGCAGCCTCGGCGGCGGCGGTGTTGGAGGCTTCAGCGGCCTGCTTGGCAGCCTCAGCGGCCTGCTTGGCAGCCTCGGCCTGATTCTGCGCGGCTTCGGCAGCTTCCTTGGCGGCCTCAGCAGCGGCCTTGTCGGCGCCGGCGGCAGCTTCGGCGGCCTCGGCAGCTTCCTTGGCGGCCTCAGCGGCGGCCTGGGCGGCTTCGGCCTTCTCCTGGGCGGCCTGGGCGGCAGCCTGTGCCTGGGCGGCGTCGGCGGCCTGCTTGGCAGCCTCGGTGGCCTGGGCGGCGGCATCAAGCGCCTTGGCGGCGGCGTCAGCGTCGGCAGCCTCGGCGGCAGCCTTTGCGTCCTCAGCGGCCTGCTTGGCAGCTTCGGCCTTGGCCTGGGCTTCCTCAGCCTTGGCCTGGGCAGCCTCGGCGGCGGCCTTGTCCTCCGCAGCGGACTGGGCAGCGGCGTCGGCAGCGGCCTGGGCGGCCTCGGCGGCGGCCAGGGCTTCCTCAGCCAGGGCCTGGGCATCCTCGGCAAGCTTCTGGAGGTAGGCCAGGACGTCTTCAACCACCAGCGCCTCAACGGCGTCATTCAGCGCCTGGGCGGCGGCGTCGACCTCGTCCTGGGTCTTGTCTTCCTTGGCCATGACGGCCTCGGCATCGGCAAGCGCGGCTTCCATAGCAGCCACGGACTCGTCGGTGTAAAGGGTCTTGTCAACGGCCTTTGCGTCGGCGATGGCCTCTTCCAGGGCGGCGGTGTCGATCTGAGCGATGTCGCCGAAGGCCGCGGGCTGGAAGGCGTAGTTCTTGGAGAAGTCAGCGAATTCCTGGCACCAGGTATTGAAGTCGTGGGCGCCGGGATACTGCTTGAAGACGCAGAACGCACCGGAGTCAACGAGAGCCTGGTTGTAGATGTTGCCCTCGTACAAGCCGTTGGCCACATAGTAGTAGCTCTTCAGCAGGTGCGGCGAGGACAGCGCGTTGCTGGGCTGGCCGCCGGAGAACAGGCCGTAGTAGCCGAAGCTGGGCTCCTCGCGGTTCTTATCGTCGTTCAGCAGGTTGTTGATCATCATGCCGCCCATGGACAGGCCGCAGATGGCGCGCTCCATACGGTCGGTGGAGACGTTGTAGTTCTCTTCGACGAAGGCAAGGGTGGCCTCGAGGTTGCCTGCGCCGACGCGGGTGTTGCGGAGCACGAACAGCAGGGGAGCTTCCTTGATCGCACCGTCGGCGTACAGGTTGTCGATGATGTTCTGTACGGAGCCGATGCCGAGCCAGTCGGACTCGTCCTGACCGGCGCCGTGCAGCACGTAGATGGATCTGTACGGCTTCTCGCGATTTGCGTCGTAGCCGTAGGGCAGATACACGCCCATGTAGCAGCCGGGCTGACCGGGCAGATCGTACGGGACGTAGCTCCAGGTGCCGACCTTGTCGTCGGTTCTCGGGTTCTCATACTTGGCGCGGTCGCGCAGCATCTCGTTGTCCTGCTTCTCATCGTAGGGAACGTAGATCGCGTTGTAGGCGTCCTTGGTGTTCCAGTTGGAGCCCGGGCTCCACTGCGGGTGGTTGTTCGGGTCGGGCAGCATGCGGGTGACGGTATTGGTGTTGAACCAGTACTGGTTTGCACCAGCCGCCAGAGGCACCTCATAGTACCACCAGCCGTTGCCGATGGCGGTCATGGGCTCCTTGAACTGGCTGCCGCCGCGGCGCATCAGGCCCGGACGGTATTCGAAGGGGCTGTAGGTCGCGGCACTGCTGCCGGACTGGGTGATGTCACTGAGCATCAGATCGCCGCAGAAGTAGACCGTCTCGGCGTCCGGATCGTAGTAGGTGAACTGGCCGGTATAGCCGGTGGGAGATTCGGGATCTGCCACGACCTTCGGGCCTGCCGTGTACTTGGTGGGCAGCAGGGACTTGGTGGTCTTCTCACCGCAGCGAGAGCAGACAAGCTCCTGCACGCCGAACTCATCGTCCGTGGGCGCGACCAGGATGTCGCCATCCTGCCAGTCATGGCCCAGAGCGGCGACGTTGTCGCTCACGAACTGCTCGCCGCAGACCGGGCAGATGTAGGTGGTGTAGCCGGCCTCGGTGCAGGTGGGCGGAGTCACGACGGCGGCCTCGGGATCCTTGGTGTGGCCCTTGGCACGGGTGGTGGCGGTGACGACGGTCTCGCCGCAGACGGTGCAGACCTTGGTGGTGTAGCCGCCCTCGGTGCAGGTGGGCTCGACCACGACCGTGGACTCCTCGTCAAAGACGTGGCCCGCAGCGGGCACCCGGTCGGTGATCTTGACTCTGCCGCACTTGGAGCAGGTCAGCTTGGTGTAGCCGCCCTCGGTGCAGGTGGGCTCCACGACCTCGGCGACCCAGTCATGCTCGCAGATCTGGGCGTCGGTGAACAGCTGGATGGAGCTGCCGGCGGTGTGGATGTTGCCGCTGCTGCTGGAGACACGGGCGACGGTGAAGCCGGTCTCTGCGCCGGTAACGGCGTAACGGCTGGAGCCGTTCTGATACAGGGTGTAGCCGGGATCGTTCTCGCGGTCGGTGACGGACCACGGGAAGTAGCGGGCGCCGGCGGCGTCGAACTCGGCGAGCGACGGAGCGCTGCCGCCGGAGACACGGCGCAGGTAGCTGCCGCCATTGGTGATGAAGTACTGATCGGCGCCGTCGGAGGCGGGATCAACGCCCTCGGCATCTTCGAAGACCCAGATCATATCCTCAGTGACGTCACTGGTGATCTTGCCTTCGCCGATGGTGACGGCCGTTGCGCCGATCTGGCTGTTGAGAGCATACTGGCCGTCGGCAACGATGATGTAGTTGGCGCCGGGGATGATCTCATCGGTCAGCTTGTACGTTCCGTCGGACGAGCCTTTCTCCACGAGACCGGCGACGGCAGCGGTCAGAGCCTCGGCGGCTGCGTTGACGGCAGCCTGATCGGCATCCTCGCTGGCACGCACGGTCTGAGCAGAGGCCAGGGCAGCCTCGAGAGCGGCCACAGTCTCATCGGTGTACTTGTCCTTTTCCACGGCAAGAGCCTCGGTAATGGCGGCGTCCAGCGCGGTGTAATCCACGGCAGGAGCTTCTCCGTCACCGAATGCCCACGGCTGCCAGGCGTACTCTTCGCAGAAGATGCGGAACAGCTGGCACCATGCGTTGAAGTCATGGCCGCCGGTGACCACTCTGTATTCGACGAAGTAGCCGGCCTGCTGCAGAGGAATGTGACCGGTGTGATCCGGACGGACGGTGGAATCATGCCAGCCGGTGCCGAAGAAGATGTGAGTCTTATCCAGGCCGGGAGCCGTGGCGTTGACACGCATGCCGCCGGAGAACGGGCCGAAGTAGCCGAAGCGGTCGGCGCCGCCGTTGATAATGTTCTGGGTGTTCATGGAGCCCATGCTAAGGCCGCAGAACGCACGGTTCATCGGATCGTCGGAAATGTTGTACTTCTCCTCCAGGAACGGAAGGATCACGTTCATCAGGTTGGAGTAGTTGTCGCTCTGGCTGCCGATCTCGTTGTTGTTGGTGGTAACAGAGACGATGATGGCGGGCTCGGTGCGGCCCTCGGCTGCCAGATTGTCCATGATCTTCTGGACGGAGCCGATGTTCATCCAGTCGGACTCGTCCTGGCCGTAGCCGTGCAGGACGAAGATCAGCTTGTAGGGCTCTTCTCTGTTCTCATCGTACTGATACGGCAGATACACGCCCATATGGTGGGTGGTGCCGCCGATCTCGATGGGAACGTAGCCCCAGGTGCCGACCTTGCCGTCGGTTCTGGGATTCTCGGCTTCGCGGAGCTTCATGGGCTCGTAGTCCTGCTTCTCGTCGTACGGGACATAGACATAGTTGTAGCCGTTCTTCTGCTGGGCGGTCGGGCTCCAGATCGGGGTGTTGGCCGGATCGGGCACCATGGTGTTGGTGTTGCCGTTGACATAGAACCAGTACTGGTTGGCGCCGCAGGCCAGAGGCACCTCGTAGTACCAGTAGCCGTTGCCAAGGTTCTGCATGTCGGCGGTGAAGCTCGCGCCGCGCATGAGGCCGGGTCTGTATTCGAACGGGCTGTAGACGGTCTGGTCTTCCTCACGCTTCACATCGTCGAGCAGGGCGATATCGCCGGCAAAGACGACGGAGGTGGCGTTTTCGTTCTTGTAGACGAAGCGGCCGGTATAGCCGGTGGGGGAGTCGGGGTCAGCCACGATCGTCGGGCCTTCCGCCAGCTCGGTGGGCAGCAGGGTCTTGGTGGTCTTCTCGCCGCAGCGAGAGCAGATCATCTCCTGCTTGCCGAACTCGGTGGCGGTGGGGGCGACGAGGATCTCGCCGTCGACCCAGTCATGACCCAGGGCGGGCACCTTGTCGGTGATCTTGGTCTTGCCGCACTTGGAGCAGGTCATGGTGGTGTAGCCGTCCTCGGTGCAGGTGGGCTCGGTGACCTCGGAGGTCCACTCGTGCTCGCAGATGTATGCGCTGTTGGCATACAGACGGATGGAGCTGCCGGCGGTCTTGATATTGCCGGAGGAGCTGGAAACGCGGGCCACGGTGAAGCCCGTCTCGGCTCCGGTCACGGCATATCTGCTGCTGCCGTTCTGATAGAGGGTGAAGCCCTCATCCTCCGCCTCGCGGTCGATCAGGGACCAGGGGAAATAACGCGCGTTGGCGGCGTCAAACTCGGCGAGCGCCGGAACGCTGCCGCCGGAGACACGGCGCAGGTAGCTGCCGCCGCTGCTCGTGATGAAGTACTGATCGCTGCCGTCGGCGGCCGGATCGACGCCCTCAGCGGGATCGAAGGTCCACAGCATATCCTCGGTGACTTCGCTCACGACCTTGTTGCCGTCGATGGTGACAGCGGTTGCACCGATCTCACCATTGAGCGCATACTGGCCGTCGGCCACGATGATATAGGTTCCGCCTTCTTCGACTTCGTCAACCTCGATCCATTCGGGTTCGGGAACGGGGTACTCGATGGTCAGGTTGTCGAGGATGTACTTTCTGCCGTTGCCGCGGCTGCTGGCGCTGTAAGCGTCAATGATGAGCTTGGTGGCTTCGATGCCGGATGCATCATAGGAGAACATCTCGTCGAAGGTCACGCCGTCGCTGGAGCGCAGGCAGATGTAGCTGTCGCCGATCTTGGCGATCTGATACCAGAAGGTACCGGCCGTGGAGAAGCCGGGCGCGGAGTTCACGCCGTCCTCGTCCTCATGGGTGACGGTGCCGTCGTGGCGTTCGAAGTTCTGCATGGCGTTGTCGCCGCCGCGGATGCCGACCATGTTCTGGTAGTCGTCGCCCTGGGAGGCGAAGAAGCCGAAGAACGCATAGCTGGAGCCGCCGCCGGCGGGATCAAAGTCGAACTTCAGGGTTGCGGTCCAGTCGCCTTCTCTGACGGGGATCTCGACCACGTCTTCCGCGCCGAGATAATCGCCGGTGTTGGGCCGCTTCGCAGGCTCGATGGACTTACGGGTGCAGATGAGCGTCAGACCAACGCCTTCTTCCACATCGGACTGGGTCTGGCCGACGATCTCATACTTTTCCTTGTCAGCGGGATCCTTGAAGTCGATGGGGGCCGCCTCCATGGTGCCGCCGGTCTTGGGGATGGGTTCCTTGTAGGACTCGCCGCAGCGACGGCAGGTGTAGGTCTTCACACCGTCGAACATGGCGGAAGCAGGTCTGGTGACGACGCCGTCGTCCCAGTCATGGCCGAGGGCCTCGGTCTCGTCGCCGACATAGCTCTCGAAGCACTTGTTGCAGAAGTAGGTCGTGTAGCCGCCCTTGGTGCAGGTGGGCTCGGTGACCTTGGTCTGCCAGTCGTGCTCGCAGGGTACGTCTTCCTCGCGGGCGAATTCATCCGCGCCCAGGGTCAGCAGGATCCAGTTCGCGGTGACTTCCACGGTGTACTCGTTCTCGAACCACAGGAAGTTGAAGTCGTCCATATGCTCGGGGAAGTCCGGAGCGATGGTGACGTAGCCGGGAGCCAGGCCGCCGGCGATGTAGTAGAAGTCCGCACGGTTGGAGCCGTAGCCCTTGGTCACGCTCTTGGTGCCCACGCCGGAGATCCAGGAGGTGGAGTTGTACGGATGGGTGCCGAGGATGTAGTTGATGGCGCGGAAGACACAGGCAGTGTCAACCTTGTCAGGATAGTACTTGTGCAGCACAGCCGCCGTGGTGGCGCCGTTGACAACGCCGCCGGAGCCGCCCCACATGCCCATGGTGTCGGACACGCCGAAGGGGTTGCTGGCGTTGGGCTGGCCCATGGTGGGCGCGTAGGCGTCCAGCGCAGCCTCGAACTTGGCCTTGGCCTCGTCGCCGAGCTGATCCAGCACGGTAACGACACGCCAGCCGGAGCTGCCGAAGCCGCTGCCGCCGCCGAAGAAGCCGCCACCGCCGCCTTCGGTGTTCATCTCATAGTCGAAGCACTCGAGGATGCGGTTCTTGTAGACGTCCTTGCCGGTCGCCGCAAACAGAGCGATCGCAGCGTTCCAGTCGATCGGGCCGGAGGTCGTGGTCCAGCTGAAGTCGCCGAAGCTGATGGTGGTGGTGGTCTCAACGCCTTCGTGGACGCTGGGATCTTCGTTCCACAGTTCCTCGGAAGCCTCAATGAACTTGGCCTTGTCGGGATCGGAATCGTCCATGATGCTCGCCGCGCCGGCCATGGCCTGGATGGCGTTCATCTGGCCGGAAGCGCTCTTGGTCTGGAAGAAGGCCAGACGGTCGTCGCGCTTGCCGCTGCGGCGGCCTTCCACGGCGCCGTCAGCCAGGGCTGCGTCATAGACACGGTTGTCGGTGTCCTTGGAGCCGTCGCCCAGATGCGTGTACTGACGCAGGGTCGGGACTTCAATGACGGTGGCCGTGTAGCCGTTGGCCTGAATCTGACCGTAGATGTTCAGCGCGCCGTGCTTGGCAAGCTCGACCAGGTCGGCGGTGCCGTCGGAGCGGTGCAGCTCAACATTGTGGGTATCCCAGTTGCAGTCCAGGGTATCGTAGTCCTCGCCGAAGGCCTGGTAGGCCAGGGTCAGGGAGTTGATAACACCCAGGTTCTGCGCCACCTGGATATCAAAGTCGCCGGCGTCGGAGAAGCCGCCCTGATCCAGGTAAGGAATGTGCTCGTAGGCTTCGTACTTGGAATCCGTGGCATTGCCCATGGCCTGGCCGTCGAACCAGGAAACACCGGTGGGCGCCTGCAGCGCGTCGTCCATATGGGCGGCGTTGCGCCAGATCTTGTAGCCTTCGCGGATGCGCATGTGGTCCATCTGAACAGCCATGTAGTTGCCGATGGATTCGGTCCAGATCTTGGAATACACACCCTTGTCGATGGGGAACGGATCGGTACGGACGCCGTCGTATTCGATGACGTACATGCCTCTTGTCTTGACCTCGGAGAAGTCGAAGTCTCTGTAGACGTATCTCTGCCAGGGCTTGGCTTCGCCAAGGGCGCCGGTAAAGACTTCGGTGTAGGTGCCGTCGGACTCGAGCTTCAGCAGCTTGGCCTCGGCGGAGCCTTCGTAGTTGGGATCAAGCTCGATCACAGCCACCTTGCTCAGCTCGGGCTCATAGCCGACCTGGCTGTGGGTGATGTTGGGCTCGCGCACCCAGCCGTCGTTGGTGTCGGGGCTGATGTGCCATACGATCTCGGTGGCGTCCTCGGGGATCAGGGTGCGCAGGACGAACCAGCCGTTCTGGGCGCGGTTGCGGCCGTCGTACAGGGCCAGGCCGTCGTCGGAGGAGATGCGGATGCGGTAGTCGTCCGTCTCGGCGGCGAAGGTCATCTTGTTGCCGGTGGCAAAGGGGACGGGCTGGGCGTCGCCGCGCTGCTCGTTCCACTCCTGGACGTACCAGGCCTGGTTGTTGGTGCGGGCGCGCTCCATGTCGACCATCTCGTCGCGCGGATCCTGCGGGAAGACGCCGAACTGATCATAGGCGCCGTCGCCGTCGGTATCGGACTGATAGCTCTTGCCGATGAAGACTGCGGGCAGGAACTCCATGTTGAAGCCGGCCTTGCCCACCAGATCCTCGGGCAGAGGCTCATCGAGCTTGACGGTCAGCTTGATGCCGCCGGGCTCGGGCTCAGCGATCAGCTGATAGTTGACCGCGGGATTCTCCGCGCCGCCTTCGAAGGTTTCGGCGGGGATCGTCATCGGAACGGTGACGGTGTTGCCGTCGGCCGTGATGGTGCCCTTGGTGGGGGCGGGAGTGGCGTCCCACTGCTCCGGGGTGGGCAGCAGATGGATGTCGCCGTTGGTCGCGATGCGGCGGCCGTCCTGGATCATTTCGATGCCGGCGCAGTGCTGATCGCCGAAGGTGCGGTCAAAGTCCGTGGCATACATGATCATGTTGAAGCCGTCGTCGGAGAAGTAGTAGTTGGAGCTGCTGCCGCCGAACATACCGGAGCCGGTCTTGGTGACGAGCTCGGCGTCGAAGGAGCTCTCGAAGTCCTTGGTCGCGGCAACCTCGGGCTCGGGCTCGTTGTGGGCGATATGGCCCGCAGCGATACCGACAGGCAGCCAGGAGGACTGATAGTTGATGATGGACTCACCCTCGAACCACAGATAGCTGAAGTCGTCCATGGACTCCACGTAGTCGGAGAAGGTGATGTGGCCGGGCAGGATGGAGCCGGGGATGTAGCTCTCTTCCGCACGGTTGGAGTTGTAGGGGTGCATGGCGGACTGTGTACCAACACCGGAGATCCAGGACTTGTTGGTCGCAGGATGACGGCCCATGAGGTAGTCGACGGAACGAAGGATGTTCTGCTCGAACTTCTTCTCAGGGAAGTGGTAGTACATGAAGGAGATGTTGCGCACGCCGGAATAGGTATTCGGGCTGGCGCCCCAGCTCGCGCCGGAGGTGAAGTTCACACCGTAGGGCTGGTTGTTCACGGTCACGTTCTGCGCCTCGACGGATGCTTCCACGCGGGCCCAGAAATCATCGTCCATCAGGTCCTTCAGGGCCAGCAGGTTGATGTGTCTGCTGACGTCCATATTGGCGTCAACCAGGCCGTCGAGGAGTCCCTTGAAGTAGGCGGCGCTCAGGGTGTCCTGATCGTCGTAGGCAACGCCCGCCTTTTCGAAGGCGTCGGAAGCCAGGGCGAACTGCACGACGGTATCCCAGTTGGAGGACCAGTTGCTGGCCTTCCAGCGGTCGATACAGACGTTGAACAGATGCTGCGCATACTCCTGGGTGGCGGGATAGGCAACGGCCATGTAGGCGGTGCCGGCAAAGCTGTTGACGATGCCCTGGCTCAGGCCGGCGGAGAAGCTGCCGCCGCCGCCGGCGGTCAGGAAGTAGCGGTCGTCGGGCACGCCGGAGTAGACCTTGCCGTCGCGCTCCACGACTTCGTCCTCGCCCAGGGTGGAATCATAGATCCAGCCGTCGGTGTCGGAGGACGGATCGCCCAGATGGGTGTACTGGCGCAGGGTGCGCACCTCCATGGTGCCGCCGGTGCCGCCCAGGCACTCGTACTCGGCCAGGAGCTGCTTGGAGCCGTGGATACACTGCTGGACAACGTCGGGGATGCCGTCGGGACGGTGCATCTCGACGAGACCGCCGGTGGCGTCGTCCCATTCAACGGACAGGTCGTCGTAGTTGTCCATCCGGCCGCAGATCTCGCCTGCGTCGACCAGATAGCCAAGGACCTGCACGTTACGGCTGATCTGCAGGTCGAAGTCACCGGCGTCGAACCAGCCGCCCTTGTTCAGGCCCTCGACATGGTCTTCGCCTTTGTAGCCCTTGGCGCGGATGGCGTCGGGCATTCCCCGCATGCTCATGCCGTCGAACCAGCTGGCGCTGCGGTCGCCGATGACGCCGTCGTCCATATGGGAGGCGCCGTGCCAGATCTTATAGCCCTCGCGGACGGCAATGTGGTCCATCTGGACCGCCAGGAAGCCGGAGAGGGTGGTGTGCCAGACTCTGTCGTAAGCTTCCTTCGTGATCGGGAAGATATCGCCGACGTAATCGCCGTAATGGATCCGGTACATACCGGCTTCGGTGACTTCGGAGAAGTCGAAGCGGGCGTACTTGAAACGCATCCAGGCGGTGGTCTCGCCGAGGGTCTTTTCGCAGACCTTTTCCTCGGAGCCGTCGGCGTTCACACGCCACAGGGACATTTCCTTGGGATAGTCGTTGTCGTATTTATCGAGTTCGACCACGGCAAATTTTTCCTGTGCGGGGGAATAACCCACCTGGCTGAAGCCAACGTTGGGCTCGCGGACCCAACCCTCCTTGACGCTGGGTTCGACGATCCACTCAATGGCGGTCTCGCCGGACTTCGTCGCGGAGATGACGGTGCTCAGGACGTACCAGCCGTTCTGGGCTCTGTTGCGGCCGTCGAGCAGCTCGATCTTGTCTTCGGTGTTGGCTGTAAAGGTGATAGCCGCGCCGTCGGTTCCATCCTCGGGAGCGAGGGAGAAGCCGTAGCCGGCGGCAAAGGGGGTGGGCTGATCGTCGCCGCGATCTGCATTCCAATCCTGGACATACCAGGCCTGGCTGGGCAGATTCGGACGCTCGGTATCGACCATGGCATCCTGGGGATGCAGGGGGAAGACGCCGAAGCTGTCGTACACGCCGTCGCCGTTCAGGTCAGTCTGATAACTCTTATTTTTATAAGAGGAGGGCAGGAGCTCCAGATTGAATCTGGCTTTGCCCTTCAGGCTCTCGGGCATATCAGAGCGCAGGATCATCTGCAGCTTCATGCCCTTGGCGGTGGGCGATGCGATCAGATCGTACTTCAGGGAGCCGTCGGTGGCGCCGCTGAAGGTCATGGGGACCGTGATCGTATTGGTCTCGGTATCATAGGTTTTGGTGCCTCTGCTGGGCGCCGGAGTGGCATCCCACTGTTCCGGCGTGGGCAGCAGATGCAGATCGCCGTTGGTGGCGATGCGCATGCCATTGAGCGAGAACTCAATGCCGCCCATGTGCTGATCGCCGAACGTACCCGAGAACGTGTTGTCGTACATAAACACGTTGAAGGCGTTGGAGCCCACCGTGCTCAGGTAGCGGTTGTTTCCGTTGACTGCGATCTCCATGAAGCTGCCGGCCTCGGCATCCGCAGCGGATGCGCTCAGCGCGGGCAGCATGCCGAAGATCATGCAGGCGGCCAGCACAAGGGAAAGGAATTTGCTGATTTTCTTCATTTGTTCCTCCTTATAAAATATGGATCTTCCTCCAGGTGTTTTAATCGCCGCGTGCAGGCGGCATTTGACATTCACCTCTTTTCAGTGATGATTCTCACGCACAGGCACCCGTTCGGGCGTCCGCGTGAATCCGTGAGCCTTCTCAATCCCGGCCTTCTGCAGGGGCGGTAAGGCGAAGACAACCGCGCTCCGCTGCAGACGTCGGCAATTGCCGTCAACGACGCGTGTGAAACGGTCGTTCTCACAAGATCAGACTGTATAATTTTACTGCTTCACTTATAAAATTTCAACATTCTTTGCAATAAGCGGACGGAAAACGGCATTGTGTTTAAAAAGTGAACGCCTGTTTTGTGCAGTTTTTTTGCCTTTTTCGTGATTCCGACTCCCATCCGGAAAAATGCGCTCGATAATGAGACCGAATCTAAATAAAAAATGTCGAAAAATGACCGAAAACAGGCGTTGCAGAACGAATTCGACGTTGAAAAATTCGCTTTTTGTAGATAAATGAGACGGTTTCAGTACGAGATCGGACGATACTTTGCGCAGGTTTTTTTGACAAATGAAGCGGCGTTTCAGCGTGCCGGGGGCGGCAGGCGCAGCACCGGAGCCTGACTTTTTGCGCGCTGCGTACAATAGAATATTTATTCAAAAACAATTGTTTTCAAAACACTCGTTCATAATTTTTCGAAGCTGCAAAAATATGTTATCCGTTGCTTTTTTCGGGCAGAAATCGCGGTGAAGACAGAAAAACCGGCGCCGGAGATTTCCAATTCTGCCCCTGCGGCGCCGATGCGCGGCGCGTCGGCTGAAAAAAAGACTTGTGCAATCGGAAAAACAGGAGTATAGTATCAAACTGATACAGAAACAGGGGAGCTTGTGTCTGCAGGCTGAGAGGAAGTCATCCAACTTCGACCCTATTACCTGATGCGGGTAATGCCGCCGTAGGAAGTCATACTTGCTTGCGGATTTTTTACAGGAGGCGCCCGTGCAGCGGCGTCTCCTGTTTCTGTTTTTTCGGCAGGAGGGGCCGCGCCCGCGGACGGCGGAAAAAGGCGAGCGCCCCGGCCTGCAATTCAGCCTTGTTAATTCTGGGAAAAGAGGTAACTGCAATGAAAAAGACTGACGCCGTCCGGAGACTGGCCGTCCTGTCGCTGCTGATCGCGGTGGGCGTGATTATTTCGCCGATCCTCCGGGTGGAGGGGATGTGTCCGATGGCGCACCTGATCAATATTATCTGCTCGGTACTGCTCGGGCCGTGGTATTCCCTGCTCTGTGCGGCTTTGATCGGCATCATTCGTATGCTGATCATGGGGATCCCGCCCCTTGCGCTGACAGGCGCGATCTTTGGCGCGTTCCTGTCCGGCCTGTTCTATCGCATGTCCAAAGGCAGGATCATTTATGCCGTGCTGGGCGAGATCATCGGGACGGGGATCATCGGCGCGATCGCATCCTATCCGGTCATGACGTTCCTCTGGGGCAGGGAGGGGCTGAGCTGGCTGTTCTACGTTCCTTCGTTCATCTGCGGGACGCTCATCGGCGGCAGTATCGCCTATGTGTTTCTGCGCAAGCTGGCGGCGAACGGCGTGCTGGCGAAGATGCAGCGGTCCCTCGGGGCGGTGAGCTATCGCGATCAAAGCAGCATCCTGTCCGATTCGCTGACCGTCGCTGCCCTGGGCGCGATCCTCTGGGTGATGCTCAAGCTTGCCGCCGCCGTGTTTGCGCTGACGTCGCCTATGTGGAATGTGCTGGCAAATGTCGTTCCGGCGGCGGCTGCGGCCGCGGGCCTGATCTATTACGTGGTCCGGAAGGGAAGGGATACGGATGCAGAAGCTCAATGAGATCCGGAAGGCTGTCCGCACGAAACGCCCGCTGATCCACTGCATCACCAATCCGATTTCGATCAATCTTTGCGCAAACGGGATCCTGGCGGCGGGCGCCCGCCCGATCATGGCCGAGCATCCGGCGGAGGTTCGGGAGATCACGGCTTCGGCAGATGCGCTGATGCTGAATCTCGGGAGCATCACCGACGCGAGGATGCAGTCGATGCGTGTATCCCTGCAAGCCGCGAATGAGAAGGGCATTCCTGCGGTGCTCGACGCGGTGGGCGCCGCCTGCTCCGGGTTCCGCCGCGATTTCATCTTTCAGCTGCTGGAGACAGCCGTTCCGGCGGTGATCAAGGGCAATTATTCGGAAATCTACGCGCTGCATCATGCCGCTTATCACGCCGCCGGGGTGGATGCGGACGCCGCCCTCGCGGCGGATGCGGTCTGCGCAGCCGCCGCGGCGCTGGCGGGGAAATACCGCACGGTGATTCTTGCCAGCGGCGAGACGGATATCATCACCGACGGGGAAAGGGTCGTGCGGATCAAAAGCGGCACGCCGCAGCTTTGCACCGTTACGGGCACAGGCTGTCTGCTGGGGGCGCTGTGCGCCGTGTATCTGACGGCCTGCACCGGGCTGGACGCCGCTGCCGCCGCAAGCTCGGATCTGGGCCGCTGCGGCAGGAGGGCGGAAACGCCGGACGGCAGCGGCGCCTTTCAGGCGCGGCTGCTGGATGCGCTCTCGACATTGACGGAGGCACAGCCCGGCGCGGAGACGGAAGCGGAGGAGATACAAATTGAAACCCTTTGATACGAGCATGTATTTCATCACGGACAGCACGGCCTGTGGCGAGGATGAATTTCTCCGCCGGGTGGACGCTGCCCTGCAGGGCGGCGTGAGTATTGTACAGATCCGTGAGAAAAACAAGAGTACCCGCGCATATATTGCGCTTGCCGAAAAGGTCCATGCACTGACACGGCGTTACCGCGTTCCGCTGATCGTCGACGACCGCGTGGACGTTGCCCTTGCCGTTGATGCCGAGGGCGTGCATCTTGGCGCGGAGGATATGACCGTTGCCGCCGCGCGAAGGATCCTCGGCGATGAAAAAATCATCGGCGCGACCGCCAAAACGGTACCCTGGGCGCGCGATGCCGCGGCGCAGGGGGCGGATTATCTGGGCGTCGGCGCGATCTATCCCACGACCACAAAGGTGAAAACCGTGCTGACCTCTGTCGAGACCCTGCGGGAGATCTGCATGGCCGTGGACATTCCCGTAAACGCCATCGGCGGTCTGAACAGGCAGAATATCGACGTGCTTGCCGGGATCCCGATCGCCGGCATCTGCGTGGTCTCCGCCATCATGAAGGCGGAGGATCCGAAAACGGCCGCGGAAGAACTGCGGGCGAGGGCAAAGGAGGTTCTTTTCGGCTGAAGAACGCCGGACGCGGCATATTGGGGGCACCACCTTATGCCGCAGTAAAAAAACGATGCTGAAGACAGGAGGAAGAGACAAAAATGAAAACAGCATTGACCATTGCAGGCAGCGACTGCAGCGGAGGCGCCGGAATTCAGGCAGATTTGAAAACGATGACCATGCACGGCGTATATGCAATGAGCGCGGTCACTGCGCTTACAGCACAGAATACGACCGGCGTAAAAGCCATCCAGACGTCGACGCCCGATTTTTTAAAGCAGCAGATCGACGCCGTTTTCGAGGATATTTTTCCGGATGCCGTGAAAATCGGCATGGTTTCATCCGGCGAACTGATCTGCGTGATCGCGGACAGACTGCGGTATTATCGGGCCCGGAACGTGGTCGTTGACCCCGTCATGGCGGCGACCTCCGGCGCCGTACTGATAGAAGACGACGCCTTGCAGGCCCTTACGCAGACGCTGATGCCCCTTGCCGCTGTCACAACGCCCAATATCCGCGAAGCGGAGATCCTCTCCGGCCTGCGTATCGAGACAAGGGAACACATGATCGCGGCGGCGAAAAAGATCGGCGAAGCCCATCACTGCGCCGTCCTGCTCAAGGGCGGGCACAGCATCGGCGACGCCGACGATCTGCTCTGCGACGCCGGGGAACTGACGTGGTTTCCGGGGAAACGGATCGAGAATCCCAACACCCACGGGACCGGGTGCACGCTGTCGAGCGCGATCGCGGCCAATCTCGCCAGGGGCTTTGCGCTTGCCGAATCTATCCGAAGAGCAAAGGCCTATGTCTCCGGCGCGCTGGCCGCCATGCTGGATCTGGGGAAAGGGCCGGGCCCGCTGATGCATCATTTCGATTTGAATTCGGCGTTTGCCGCAGAAAAAGAATCTGTTTGAAAGGAATTACAGGCATTGAGAACATACACGACACAGATGGATGCCGCAAGACAAGGCATCATTACTCCGGAAATGAAGGCGGTTGCCGCCAAGGAATACAGGAGCGAAGAGGAAATCCGCGCCCTCGTCGCACAGGGGCAGGTCGTAATCTGCGCCAATAAGCGTCATACCTGCATCGATCCCAATGGTATAGGGTCCATGCTCAGAACGAAAATCAATGTCAATCTCGGCGTATCCCGGGACTGCAGGGACTATGATGCGGAAATGCAGAAGGTCAGGGCCGCTGTGGATATGGGGGCGGAAGCCATCATGGACCTGTCCTCCCACGGCAGGACGCAGCCCTTCCGCAAAAAGCTGACGGCGGAGTGTCCGGCCATGATCGGCACGGTACCGGTATATGACAGCGTGATCCACTATCAGAGAGACCTTGCATCCCTGACTGCCAGGGATTTTATTGACGTCGTCCGTCTGCACGCGGAGGACGGGGTGGATTTTGTGACCCTGCACTGCGGCATCACACGCAAGACCATTGAACAGATCAGGAAACACAAAAGAAAGATGAATATCGTCTCCCGCGGCGGCTCCCTGATTTTCGCGTGGATGAGCATGACCGGCGAAGAAAATCCCTTCTATGAGTATTATGATGAAATCCTGGATATCTGCCGCGAATACGACGTGACCGTGTCCCTCGGCGACGCGTGCCGTCCCGGCTGCCTTGCGGACGCCGGGGACGTGTGTCAGATCGAGGAGCTTGTTCGCCTGGGCGAGCTGACCAAACGCGCCTGGGCAAGGGACGTCCAGGTCATGGTGGAGGGCCCCGGCCATATGCCGATGGATCAGATCGAGGCCAACATGAAGCTGCAGCAGACCGTCTGCCTGGGGGCGCCTTTCTATGTGCTCGGCCCCATCGTGACGGATATTGCGCCGGGATACGACCATATCACCGCCGCCATCGGCGGCACCATCGCGGCGGCCTCCGGCGCGGCCTTCCTCTGCTATGTCACCCCGGCAGAGCATCTGGCGCTGCCGAATGTGGAGGACGTCAAACAGGGGATCATTGCATCCCGGATTGCCGCGCACGCCGCCGACATCGCCAAGAAGGTGCCCCATGCCAGGGACGCGGACGATCGGATGGCGGAAGCCAGAAGAACCTTTGACTGGGAGAAGCAGTGGGAATGTGCATTGGACCCCGAAACGGCCAGAGCGATCCGGGACAGCCGCGCCCCGGAACAGGAGGACAGCTGCTCGATGTGCGGAAAGTTCTGCGCCGTCAGAAGCATGAACAAAGCGCTGAACGGCGAATACATCGATATTCTGTAAGCTGAAAAAATGTTGCGGAAGCATCCGTAAGGCAGCAATTCCCGGCCGCAAAAGCGGCCGGGAATTGCTGCCTTACGAAGAGATCCCCAAATGGCGGCGGGCTGCGCTTTTTCTTTTCTGCGCCGCATCCTTTGCATATCGCGCCGCCCAATGGACACCTTGATTATCGCATGCATCCATTATATAATTACTTGAATCCATCGGGCGCTTCCGCGTGTTCAAACGCGCGGAAGGTGATCGGATGGAAATCGAAGGCATTCGCGCGGCGGAAACATGGCTGCGGGCTGGCGCGTATTATGTCCGCATCCGGGCAATGGCAAGGCAGTACGGCACCACGGTTTGCCGGGAGCTTGACGAGCATGACACGCCGGATACGAAAAGGGAAGAAACAGATCATGGAATGTATGCTCCGACTTCCGGAGAAAAGGAGAACTATGGGTTTTTTGAACAGCGATGACAGCAAAAATCAATGGGATTCTCTGACCTATGCGCAGAAGAATCATCAACTGTACCTTGCGCAAAAATCGATCCTGGACCAGTTTCTGAAACGCGGGGCGATTTCTCAGGCGCAGCATGACAAGAGCCTCCGGGATCTGACCGAAAAGATGGGCGAGGAAGGATAACGGCGCGCCGTTTGTGCGATCGCTCCGTTGAGAGGATGCGCGCTTATACGGCTTTTCAATCCGCCCCGGGATCGACACGGACGCGGGCGCCGGAAAATGATACATTTTTCACAATGCATCGGGTGAATTCTCCTTGCGTTTTTTTCGATTTTATTATAAAATAAAGGCCAGTTTAGATTCCGATTTGACCGGATGAACGCATCCGGTCCTGTTTGTATTTTGGGGAGAAAGCAGCTCCCTAAACATAAAATGGAGGAACGAATCATGAAGAAAAGACTGCTCAGCATGCTGCTTGTGCTCTGCATGGTGTGCTCCCTGCTTCCGGCCATCGCCCTGACGGCGGGCGCCGCGGAGGGAGATCTGCCGACGATCCTGTCGGTGGAGCCGTCGGAGACGAACAGCATCCCCGCAAGAATCGATATTTTTAAGGCGAGCTCATCCGGCGGCGGATGGGGCGGCTCCTCGACGAGCTACGACCTCTATCTGCCCGGCAACGCGGACCCCGCCAAATGCTTCTTCTCCTGGGCCGACGGCCTGCAGGCCACGGTGGACGGGAAGAGCTACGCCAGCGGCGCCTGCCCCGTGCCCGCGGTCGGTCAGAGCAAAACCTAC
Organism: Oscillospiraceae bacterium; assembly: GCA_015068455.1. Lineage (GTDB taxonomy): Bacteria > Bacillota > Clostridia > Oscillospirales > Oscillospiraceae > SVMC01. Next base: position 147,299 of record SVKO01000004.1, read on the forward strand.
ACCTTCACCAAGGGCGCGTCCACCGCGACCTTCACGGTCAAGACCTGGCAGGGCTCTGCGACTGTCCCCGCCATCTTCATCGATATTGATGAGAGCAAGGGTTCCATCAGCGCGATGGACAACGACCCTGATCATGAGACGTCCTGCACCGGCATGATCTTCATCGACGGCGAGCAGTTCGTGCTGGACAAGATCAAGGGCCGCGGCAACTACACCTGGTCCCAGTCCAGAGACAAGAAGGCCTACAACCTCACTCTCGACAAAAAGGTCACCATCCTCGGCATCGACTCCGAGAAGACCAAGAAGTGGTCCATCCTCGCCGAGGTCGCCGACCACAGCCTGCTGTGCAACCGCACCGGCCTGCAGATGTCTCATCAGCTCGGCATCGGCAACGACACCGCCTCGGCGGACGTCTGGATGAACGGTGAGTACCAGGGATGCTACACCGTCACGCCCAAGTACGACTCCTTCGTCACCAAGGACGGCTATCTGATCGAGGATGACAACTACAAGGAAGACTCCGTTGAGAGCGGCGGCGATCCCCAGTTTTCTCTCGACGGCCTCGAAGGCAGAGGCAACGACTACAACCTGATCTCCGTCAAGAAGATGGGCGACAACCTGCTCATGGTGGACGGCGCGGTGGACGAAAGCCCTGCCAACATGACCGCGGCCGCCAACAAAATCAAGGAATGGCTCCAGGACGCCTGGGACGCCATCCGTTCCACCGACGGCTACAACTCCAAGGGCAAGTACTACACCGAATATATCGATATCGAGAGCTTTGCCAAGATGTACCTCATGCACGAGTACGTCAAGAGCTACGATATCTGCGCCGGTTCCATCCTGTTCCACCGCGACGGTCAGACCGACGCCGACAAGCTGTTCGCCGGCCCCCTGTGGGACCTGGACAACGGCATGGGCTCCACCCAGACCAACGGCAACCTGGGCTCCGTGGGCGACCGCCGCTCCGGCAAGGGCGCGTTCATCACCGAGATCACCGAGTACAAGACCTCCATCTATAAAACTATCGGCCGTCATGCCGACTTTATGGAAGAGGTCAAGCGGCAGTACAACAACAACCGCGAGGTCTTTGAAAACGCGCCCGCCATGCTTGCGGAGATGCGCGCCGACATTGAGGCCTCCGCCATGATGAACCACAACAAGGTGGAATCCGTCAACTACAACAACCACAACTATGGCAGCGACACCGTGCTCGAGCGCGGCACCGAGTACGAGCAGAGCATGCTGCGCACCGGTGACAACAAGACCGACTGGCCCAACTACGTCAACAACCTTGCCGAGTACGTCAAAGCCCGCTCCCTGTGGTTCACGAACACCTATGAGGACGACGCCTATCTCGATCAGGGCTTCCGGGCTGATTTTGTCCCCGGCACCAACGCGTCCGTCACCGTCTTCGACACCCAGCAGGACGCCGTGGACGGCGTCAACGGCAAAATCGGCGCAAAATATGCCTTTGCCCGCGACAGCGTCACCGGCGAGATCGATGACACCGGCAACGGCCAGGTGAACTTCCGCGTGGACGTCAATGCGCCGTACCACGTCTCCAAGGTGACCGTGGAGCCCGTCGAGAACTTCAAGAACATCAAGGGCCCCGACGACACCGGCGTGGAGAACTGCTACCGCGTCACCAAGGTCACCGGCCCCGTCACCATCACCATCGAGACCTCCGAGTGCGAGCACGAGTGGGGAGAAGACGGCAAATGCATCAAGTGCGGCCTGAGCGCCTTCCGCGCGGACTTCAACTGTGACGAGCACTGCACCGTCACGGTGTTCCCGACCCAGGATCTGGCCGCCGAAGGCCAGGAAAACGCGCAGTTTGCCTACGCCCGCAGCAAGACCGGCGACATCGACATCTCCGGCGAGGGCCAGGTCAACTTCATTGTCAACGTGGACGAGGGATATAAAGTTTCCAGCATCAAGCCCGCGCCCGCCGGCAACTACAAAAATCTCAAGGGTCCCGCGGACACCGAGGTGATCAACGGTTACCGCACCACCAAGGTCACCGGCTCCTTTGCCCTGAACATCAAGACCAAGGAAATCGGCCAGGGCATGGACGACGTGGATTTCACCGTGAAAGAGGATGAGGCCAAGTATGAGGTCATGGGCAGGGACGCCTACGAGCTCGTGCCCGGCACCGGCGTCAAGCTGACCAGCACCGCCGACGCCTTCGAGCCCCTCCAGGGCGGCGGAATTCCCGGCGGCGGCGGTCAGACCACCGAATCCACGCCCAAGGATCTGATCCGCGTTCCCGTCGGGGACGACTGGACCGCCACCCTGAAGCTCGACTTCAACCAGAACGGCGTCCAGTGGGCCATGAACGAATACTTTGCCTTCCTGGCCATGGCAGGGGAGGATTATCAGAACATGGCCGGCATCCGCGGAACCAACACCGTGATGCAGGACTTCCTCCGCCAGAACGGCACCATCGCCACCCCGACGATCCAGGGCGGCGGCGGATTCCCGGGCGGCGGTCAGCAGACCCCGCAGACCGGCTTCACCGCCACCGGCACCTACTGGCTGCGCCTGGAAAAGGAGGACACCACCTATACCGCTTACCGCTCCACCGACGGCGAGGCATTTACCGAACTGTTCAAGCTGGAGAACACCGGCATCGACGCGGAATACATCGTGATCGACGCCTATAAGACCAGCACCTGGGGCATGGGCGGCAACAACAGTTATGAGTACACCCTCAAGGAGCTGACCTTCGAGGACGACGGCCCCGGCGGCCCGGTTCTGGACAGAGCCGCGCTGCAGAAGGCGATCGAGGATGCCGAGGCTGTCGATAAGTCCAGGTACACGGATGAGACGGTGGCTGCCCTGGAAGAGGCCCTGAAGGCCGCGAAGCAGGCGAATATCTCCATTCACTCGGACCAGGCTGCCATTGACGCCGCCGCCGAGGCGCTTGAGGCCGCCATCGAAGCCCTGGTGGAGAAGTCTGAGCCCGTGGTGGACAAAACCGCGCTGAACGAGGCTATCCAGGACGCAGAAGAAATCGACCTCGATCCATACACCGCGAAGTCCGTCGGCGTGCTAAACAGTGCTGTCGAAAATGCCAAGGCTGTGCAGGCCGACGATACCGCAAATCAAGCTTCTGTGAATGCCGCTGCGGATGCAGTCCGGGACGCCATCGCCAATCTGGATGATCGGGAAGAATATTATAATACCTGTTCAAAACTCAATGATGCAATCAGCTCCGCTGAAAAATACCTTGCAGAAGATTATACGCCTGAGAGCTATGCTGCCCTGCAGGAAGCACTGGCAGCCGCAAAAGAAGCGAAGCAGAATGCGCAACAGGAATTTGAAGGCGGGACCATCAGGGAATTGGGCGCCGCCGCAAAGACCCTGAACGACGCAATTGAGGCGTTGGAGCTTGTCGAAGGCCATGTAAACAAGCATGATCTGATTGCTGTTCTTACAGAAGCCGAATCCGCTGAGCTCGGGGGATTTACCGACGAAACAACGAAGGCCTTCCTAGATGCGTACAACCAGGCAAAGGCTTTGGTCAAGGATCCGAATGCGACACAGGCAGATGTCGACGCCGCTGAAAAAGCCCTGAAGGACGCCATCGCCGGATTTGTCAGGAAGCCGATTTTCGAAGACGTACAGGATCCCGCAAAGTTCTACTATGCTCCCGTCTACTGGGCCTATATGCACGAGCCGCAGATCACCAGGGGCATCGATGGTACCCACTTCGGCCCGGACAAAGACTGCACCCGCGGCCAGGTTGTGACATTTCTGTGGCGCGCCGCCGGCTGCCCGGCGCCTGTCGTGACGACCTCCTCCGGGTTCACTGACGTCAAGCCCGGCGCGTTCTATGAGCTGGCCGTGGCCTGGGCCGTGGAGAAGGGGATCACGAAGGGTATGACCGACACGACCTTCGGCCCGGACGCCACCTGCACCAGAGGCCAGATCGTGACCTTCCTGTGGCGCTTCAAGAACGAACCCGCGCCCAAGAGTACGCAGACGCCGTTCACGGATGTGAACCCCAACGGCTACTACATGAAGGCCGTGGCCTGGGCGGTGGAGAACGAAGTCACCAAGGGCCTGAGCGACACCGCCTTCGGCCCGGACGCCACCTGCACCAGAGGCCAGGTCGTGACCTTCCTGTACCGCGCGACGAAGGACTGACTTCGAAATCAAACCGAACAAAAAACGGCGGGGCTGCGAAAGCAGCCCCGCTTGATTCTCTGGACGATCCAATATATAATGCTTTCAACAGGGCGAACAAAGCCATGCAAACCGGGGCGGAGATCGGCGCAGAAGCGCCGGCAGATGCCGGAGGAGAACAATGATTACTCACGATTTTGATGTTGACACGGAACCCATCGTCAGCCTGGAGCATTTTTACGGGGAAAAGAAGCATCTCGTTGATAAATGCCTGATCCTTTTCTCCAAAGTGATCCATGATTATTTGCTCCGCAGCTATGACTGCGAAAAGATCGGGGAGATCGCAGCCTGCAACGGCAATATCGGCATCTATTGCTTTTCCCATGAAGGGGAGCGGATCGCGTTTTATCTTTCGGGAGTCGGTTCCGCTGTCGCTTCCGGAAACTGCTATGAGGCTCATTGGCAAACCGGAGCCGAAAAGTTTATCATGTTCGGCTCCTGCGGCAGCCTGGACAGAGAGAAAACCATCGGGAAATTCATCCTCCCCACGGAATGCTACCGCGGCGAAGGGTGCTCCTATTATTTTGCCCCGCCGGCCGACTATATTTCCGTCAGGAACGCGGACAGGCTTTCCGCGATCTTTGATGAGCTCGGGATTCCCTATGTCAGGGGCCGGGTCTGGACGACGGACTCCATGCTTCGCGAAACGGCCGGCCTGGTGCAGAGAAGAAAGCGGGAGGGCTGTATCGCGGTGGAGATGGAATTGGCCGGCGTCGAGGCTCTGTGCGATTTTTACGGACTGGAGTTGTTTGATTTTCTCGAGGGCGGCGACGTTCTTGCGGAAAGCGGATATGATTTGAGCGAGCTTCCTGCCGCCAATCATGATCTGGGAAAGCTTCTGATCGCACTGAAGATCGCGAAAAGGATATGAAGGGCGTATTTGCTGCGCTGACAGACCGATCCCTGTTCCGGCACCTGGGTGCCGGAACAGGGATCGGTCTGTTGATCGGGCTGAGCGGGCATGCCGCGCGCCTCATTCGGTTTTGACCAGGGTCACGCGGAAGGAGATCGACCTGGGGGTGGATATGCGGTCAAACTGCACCACATGGGCCTCCTTGACCCAGTCTATGTCCACAACGGTGCCGTCTCCGAGAAACGCGTGCCGCACCCGGTCCCCCGGCCGGAAGCGTTCGGCATCGGGATCGGCGGGGAGGTATTGCTCGCTCAGCGCGGCAAACTCCCGGGCCTCTTTGATCAGCCCCTCCCGGGGCGGCGCGGTGAATTCCAGCAGCGCCGGATCGATGTCCAGGAGGAAGCGGGAGGGATAGCGCGGCGAGCCGTCGATGTTCCTGCCCTCCGCCTCGGACAGATACAGCCGCTTCTGTGCCCGGGTCATGGCCACGAAGCACAGCCGCCGCTCCTCCTCCATGCCGGGCAGGGTCCGGGTCTTCCGGGAGGGGAAGATGCCCTCGTTCATCTCGCACAGGAAGACGTAGGGGAACTCCAGTCCCTTGGCGGCGTGGACGGTCATGAGCTTCACCTTGTCCCCCGCTTCCTGGCCGTCGGCATTGGTGAACAGTGCCACATGGGACAGATAGTGCTCCAGAGTCGCCTCCTCGCCGCAGGTGGTCTCGTATTCATAGACCGACTGCTTGAGCTCGGCCAGGTTGTCCAGCCGCTCCTGGCTGCCCTCTGTGCGCAGGGCTTCCTCGTAGCCGCTGTCGTTGAGCAGGGCGGAGAGTACCTCCGAGATGGGCCGCTCGGCGTAATTGGCCGAAAAGGCTTCGACCAGGCCCACGAACCGCGCCGCCTTTGTGCCCTTGAAAATCTCGTCGTCCAAAGTGCGCAGCAGGGCGTCGTAGAGGCTGCAGCCGAAACGCGCGGCTGCTTCCTCCAAAAAGCGCATGCGGCGGCGGCCCATATTGCGCTTGGGCATGTTCACCACCCGCCGGAAGGAGAGATCGTCCTTGTAGGCGATCATGCGCAGATAGGACAGGGCGTCCTTGATCTCCATGCGGCCGAAGAACTGCACGCCGCTGTAGATGGTATAGGGGATCTTCCGCTTGAGTAAGATCTCCTCCACGGTACGGGTCACATAGTGGGCCCGGTAGAGCACCGTCATATCCCGGTAGGGGACGCCCCTGTCGTGCAGCTCGTTCATCTGGAAGGCCATCCATTCCGCCTCGTCCCTGGCCGTTTTCGCGTGGTGACACAGGACGCTTTCCCCGTCGGACAGCATGGGGATCAGATCCTTTTTGATCCGGGCGCGGTTTTTGTCGATGAGGGAATTGGCCGCCGCCAGGATCTGGGGCGTGGAGCGGTAGTTCTCCGTCATCATGATGGTCTTTGTGCCGGGGAACCGGGCGTCGAAGTCCAGCAGATACTTCACATCCGCCCCGCGCCAGGTGTAGATGGTCTGGTCCGGGTCGCCCACGATGAAGAGATTGCGGTGATAGCCGCACAGCGCCTCCATGAGCTCGTACTGCAGGCCGTCGATGTCCTGAAATTCATCGATCATGATGTATTCCAGCCGTTTCTGCCATTTCAGCTTGATTTCTTCGTTCCTCTGGAAGATGTACAGGGTGAACTTGATGAGATCGTTGTAGTCCAGACCGAAGCATTTCTTCTCCTGATAGAGGTACCCGTAAAAGATCACGTCGCTGACGCTGGCGGCCTGCTCGTATTTCCGGCGCAGGGCGTCGAGGCTCATACCGATCATATCCAGATAGTAGTCGGGCTTTCTGAACAGCTTCTGGATCTCGATCATGTCACGCGCCTTGGAGAAGGTCATGTCCCGCAGGGTGAGGCCGCGTTCTTCATAGATGATTTTCAGCATGGCGTCGATGTCGGCGTTGTCCAGCACCAGAAAGCTCCTGGGATACTGGACGCAGTAGCTGTCCTCCTGCAGGACGGACACGCAGAAGCCGTGAAAGGTGTTGATATAGCCGGTGTCGTTGTCGCCGGTGAGGCTGTGGATGCGCTGGCGCATCTCATTGGAGGCCTTGTTGGTGAAGGTCACGCACAGGATGTTCCCCGGCGGGATGCCCAGCGCGCCCACCAGAAAGGCGAACCGGTGGGACAGGGCCCGGGTTTTTCCGCTGCCTGCCCCCGCAATGACGCGGATGAAGCCCTCGGTGGAGGTGACAGCCTCCGTCTGGGCGGCGTTCAGGTCCGCCTTCCGGAACAGATCTTCGTTTTCCATGTCGTTTCTCCCATCTAAAACCGTTTTGCTTCAAGCATGTCTGATTCTGTCATTATACGCCGGATGATGTCCCATAAACCGGACTTTTGCCCGGCTGCGCGCCGCATTTTTGCGGCGCGTCCCTGCCCGATTTGCCATTTTTATGTAAACATGCTAAAATACACATAGACTGCGGCGGCAATGATCCGCTGTCCGGACGACCCGACTGTGACCCGAAGGGAGGAGCAACGATGAAAAAAAGAATCCTTTCGCTCGGCCTTTGCCTGTGCCTGATCGTATCCCTGCTTCCGGCAGGGGTATTGGCCGCGGAAGCCGGGGAAGATGGAAGTTGCCGCGCTTTGTCAGAGGCGTGGTTCGGGGATCATCCCGCGGCGGAGCTCCGCCTCCCCGCGGATCTGGTCCCGAAAAAATCCGCCCAATCCGCGTCAGCGCTGCTGGACGACTATTTTGACGCCCGGGAAAAATGCTGGACCGGGCGCGGAGGGCTCCCGAGGAAGGGGACGGGGCAGCCAGGCGCCGATGTTTCCCTCTCCGAAGCGGTCGCGGCGTTTGAAGCGCGGGCAGGACTGAAAATCACAGACGCCCGGATCACGACCCTTTACGATCAAACGCATATCCTGGAACGGGCCGACGGTTCGTACACCGTGTTTGTATACGAGTGGGTTTTCTTCGACTATGACGATCTGAGCGACGGCGTGCAGACCACGGACGTCTCCGGCTGCGGCGTCAGTCATAAGATCGTGCTGGCTCCGGCGGAGGGCGGCTTTGAAATCGCTTCGGATGAATACGACGCCTCCGATTTCCTGGGGATCTGCACCCTGAACGACAGTACGAAAAGCGAGCTGGAGCAAATGCACTGGACGCCCGCCGAAACGGATGACGAAGACACGGGTTTGCCGATGCAGGCGCAGGAAAACGGTCCGGCGCGCAAGGGCCTTTTTTACAGCCGCTACAGCCCCGACGCCGCCGCGGCGTATGCCGACAAATACGTCTATAACAAAGCCCAGGGCGGCACGGTTTATGAGAACTATTACAACAAAGCCTATGCCAACTATAATTCCGTCGGCGGCGACTGCGCCAACTATACCTCCCAGAGCATCAGCGCCGGGGGCATGCCCCAGGTCAAGGGAACGCCCTACGGAACGGACGGCTGGTATTATGCGGGCGCGCATGACCGGAGCGGGACCTGGACATATGTTCCTTATTTGCGGGACTGGATGGCGGCCAACCGGGGCGTGAAACGGGCCGCGTCGAACAGCACCGTATGGAAGGGAAGCCCCGTGTTCTACGGCGATCAGCACGCGGTGATCTGTGTCGGCTGGAATTCCGCCGGCGTGCCGGTCATCAATTCCCACAACAATGACTGGTATCACGTGAAATGGAACTATTATGATCCGGGAAACGTGACAACGGTCCAGCTGACGCCGGGCCCGGGGCCCGATCCCCATCCCGGAAAGCCGGTCCTGACGGACTTCAGGCGAAGCTGGGCAAGCGGACAGAGCGTGGTTTTCCGCTGGGAGGATACCTATTACGCGACCCATTATAATCTATATATTGACGCGATGCGCCCGGACGGGACCTGGGAAAGATGCTCGCAGATCCGGAATTACGCGCAAAGCGGGCAGACGCTGCGTCTGCCCGACGGCGTCTACCGGGTTATGCTGCAGGCGGTAAACGCGGAGGATGCGGACTGGCCCTATACGAACGGAGACAGCGTCCGCTTCGTGGTCGGCAGTCATACCCACAGCAGGGGAGCGTTTGTCCGCTTTGAGAAGCAGCATCCCCATCCGGCCTGTTACCGCTGCGACGACTGCGGGGAGATCTGGACGGACGTCGGCGCTTCCAACGAAATTGAGAGCTGTCCTGTCTGCCAGCAGCCGGGGAAGCCGGTGCTGCACAGCCCGCAGGGTGAGTACGCGGAGTATGAACCGATCCCGTTCCGCTGGGATCCCGTGCCCAAGGCGACCCAATGCGGCCTGCATATCGACAGGCAGGACCCCGACGGCTCATGGCAGGCCGATTACCTTGTGGAGCAGCCCGCCGAAAGCGGGTGTACCGAGCGCCTTGAAGCCGGGACCTACCGGGTGCTGCTCCGGGCGGAGAACGCCAAATGCGCCGGCGAAGACGGCACGGGCAGGATCAGTTCCGACAGCGAGCCCGTCGCCTTTACGGTCAGCCCAAAGGTTCAGATCACCTTTGATCCCGCCGGCGGCAGCTTCGCGGACGCATGCGGGGCGGAGACGGTGGACCGGATCGATGCGCCCGCCGGAGAAGAGACCCTGGCGGTATACACCCGCGACGGTGAAGCCGTGGAATCAGACGCTGCGGTCGCCGTTGACGCAAACGGCCTCGTCGTTGACAAACAGACGGCCGGCGGGGCGGAAGAAGCAATCATCGTCCCGTTCGGCGGCTTCGTGCTCTCGGCCGGCGGAGACGGGCATGGTGCGAAGGCGGAGTTTGTGTCGGGCATTGCCCCGGGGGACTTCGTTGCCTTTGACCGGGAAGGCATGACGGTAAATCATTATACGGACGCGGATGCGTATCTGTCGCAGCACAAGCAGATCCTTCCGGGTTCCGTATACGGCAGCCTGCCGGCGCCGGAAAGGGAAGGCTTCTATTTTAACGGTTGGCTTGACGCCAGCGGTCAGCCGGTGGGCGGAGATACGGCGTTTTCCTCGGCGCTGCTCACCGCCGCCTGGGCGGATGACGATACCGAACCGGCAGAGCGGATCGATTTCGCCGGTCACAGCTATGCAAGATACGAATACGGCCTGTCCTGGCATGATGCGGAGCGGTTCTGTGAGGAACGCGGCGGGCATCTGGCGGCAATCACGTCCTTTGAGGAGCAGGCCGCCGTGGAAAGCCTTGCCGGAAACGGCAGGAACGCGGCATATTTCATCGGCTGTTCGGATGAAAGCGCGCAGGATCAATGGATCTGGGTGAGCGGAGAGGATTTTTCTGCTTACGGCAACTGGGCGTCCGGCCGCCCGGAATCGGTGGACGGAGGCGGCTTCGGAGCCATGGTGCGCGGGCCCGCCGCGCCGCCGACGCAGTTCGGCGAATGGCTTTCGGTCCCGGATGCGCCTTCGTACCCGTCGGACAGCCTGTGCAGTTACGGATTTATCTGCGAATATGACACGCCCTCCCAGGCGCCGCCGGAGCAGCATGTGCACAGCTTCAGCGCAACGCGCATCCCGCCGGACTGCACAAAGGCGGGCTATACGCTCCGGCAATGCACCTGCGGGCAGACCGTGATCGACGAGGTCGCCCAGGCGCTGGGACACGATGCGTCGGCAAAGGTGACGGAACCCACCTGTACACAGCCGGGCTTCACCGCATATGTCTGCACCCGGTGCGGCGACAGCAGGACCGGCGATGAGACCGCGGCGCTGGGGCATGATTATGTAAACGGCGCCTGCCGCCGCTGCGGAGAAAACGATCCGGACTATGTGCCGCTGACGGATCTGTCCGAATTGGAAAAGGAGGTTGCCGGCGCATTCCGCATCCGCATGGATGGCTTTACCCCCGACAGCGTTTCCGCGCTGGACATCGCCCTGGAAAGAGCCGCGACAGCGGTTTCGGGCAGTCAGGATGTGGTCGACGCCGCCGCCAGAGCCGTGAGGGATGCTGTCGACGCCCTGGAGCCGAAGCCGCAGATCCTGTTCAGGGACGTTCTTGACGACACCAGATTCTATTATGACCCGGTCTACTGGGCATTGCGGGCGTCCCCCCGGATCACCAACGGCGTGGACCCGACGCATTTCGGCCCCGATAGGCCCTGCACCCGCGCGCATGTGGTCACGTTCCTGTGGCGGGCGGCGGGCTGCCCGGAGCCCGGGCGGGCCGCGACCGGATTCAAGGATCTGAAGGCCGGCTCCTATTATGAGAAGGCCGTGGCCTGGGCAGTGGAGAAGGGGATCACCAACGGCGTGAGCAAAACGAAGTTTGCGCCGGACGACTTCTGCACCAGAGCGCAGATCGTGACCTTCCTGTGGCGATTCAAAGGGTCCGGGAATGCCCAAAGCGCCGCGGCGCAGTTTGCGGATCTGAAGCACGGCGCCTACTACGAGAGGGCCGTGGCCTGGGCCGTGGAGAACAGGGTGACGAACGGCATGAGCCCCGGCGCCTTCGGACCGGACGCCGTCTGTACCCGCAGTCAGGCGGTCACGTTCCTCTGCAGGGCGGCGGAGGGAAAATGAAACCCAATGAAAATCAGCGCTCCCGCACCGGTACCGGTGCGGGAGCGTTTTCTGATGGCAGCGCCTTTCGATTATGGATTACTGCGCCGCGGGATTTGTCAGGCAGTTAAATGTGGTTTCGGGGACCAGGGCTTTGAGCGCCTGCGTATCTCCGCGCCGGAGGCATTCGCGCACGGCGCCGGCGCTGATGGGTATGCCGTTTGCCTCTTTCCTCGGAAGCACGATGCAGCGGATCCCGGCCTCGGGCAGGGCCTCGGCCATGACGCGGTTATAGATCCCGGTGGTCACGCTGGCCGGTTCTTCGCCCACCCAGCGCTCGGTGATGTTCAGAGCCTGTGCGATCCGCTTGAAGACCTCGATATCCAGCCGGGCCTGTGCCTCGACGATCTGCGCTTCCTCTTTCAGAAAGTAGCCGGGAAAAGTGGCGGCGGAGATGATGTACGGGCCGCAGTCGTGCAGAATCACATTCGGAATGTGGGCTGTGCCCAGGCGGACCATGTTTCTGCGCTCGGCAAAGGAAAACTCGCTCAAGTCTTCGGAGACGGTGAACAGATGCAGCGCATCGCAGTGGGCGGCCGCCTGCTCGGCGAGATACTGATGCCCCAGGGTGAAGGGATTGGCGTTCATCACCACCGCGGCGCTGACGCCGTCCCGGCGGGTCTGCGCCAATTGCCGGAGATAGCCGGAAAAACCGCTGCGGCGGTTTTCCATGAACACCAGACTGCCGGGGACGCGGGCGATCTCATGGAATCCGAGATCCCCGAAAAAGGCTGCGGCGTCCGGCTTGGTGTAAAGGAACAGGTGGTAATTGCCCCGTTCTGCCTGATATCCGATCAGATGGGTGAGGATCCGGTTCAGAAGTCCCTCGCCCCGGTGGCCGGCGCTGACCGCGAAGCAGCGCAGGGTATTCCGGCAGCAGCTGCCGGTGGCGACGGCGCGGCCTTCGGCATCATACATGGCGCAGGTGTAATCCAGGTGTTCGTCGCGCCGGAGCCCCTCATGCTCCAGCAGCCGATCCACCGCTTCCATGCCAGCAAGGTCGCCGGGCAGCACCTGGGCGATATAGAATTCGTTCATTCCGCCGCCTCCTTGAGAAAGTGAAGAAGAAAGCACAGCGCCAGCAGATCCGCGCTCCCGCCGGGGGACAGGTTTTCTTCGATATAGGCCCGATCCAGGGCCTCCACCGCCGCTCTGGCCGGATAGGGCTCCTGCCGCAGAAGCGCCTGCAGCTCCGCCGCGGCCCGCTTCTGTCGGTCGATCCCGCCGCGGGCGATCAGATTGGTGTCTTCGGTGTGGGCGATCATGGATAGCAGGGCGGCGGAACCCGCTTCATCCACGGTTTTTCCCTGCGCCAGCCCGGATTCCAGAACGGGCAGACCGTGGCGCAGGACGGCAGGGAAGCCCTGCGCCGCCTCGCCGCGCACGCCGGCGACGCCGTACATGGCGTAGAAGCGTTCGCCGGGCGTCTTTGCCGTTTCCGGGGCAACGCCGCCCAGCTCGTTTTCCACCGCGCCGGCGGCCATGGCGGCGGCTTCCTTCGCAATGCGCTCCGGCTGCCGCCAGGCCTCCCGGTCCAGCCGGCCCAGGGCGCCGCACACCAGGCCCATGGAATAAATGGCGCCCTTGTGGGTGTTTACGCCGCCTGTGGCCCGGCGCATGGCGCACTCGGCCTGCCTGCCGGGGAAGCGAAGGGCCGCCAGGGTTTTCGGCGGACTCTGATCGGCGGTCTGCCTGCCGATGTGCACGCAGGTCTCAAAATAGGGGTGCAGGGCAGAAGCGCTGGACGCGAAGGAATAGAAATCCATGTCCGCGTGGCTGCCGTTGTTTGCCCGGTCCACCAGACCGGGCTTGGGGGTGACGGCCACCTCGTACATCAGGGCACGGACCGACAGACCGGCGGCCTCCTTCGCGTCATAATCACGCAGAGCGTCCGTAAGGATCGTCCGCGTGGCCGCCTGGAGTTCTTCGACGGTATGGGCCCGGCTGCGGGCGCATTCCGAAGCGTTCCGGTCACAGATCAGGCACCTGCGCGGCGCGCCGCGCTCCAGCTTGCGGCCTTCGGGGGTGATGACGTCCATATCGAACAGCCGCCCCAGGGGACTGTGCTCCTCGATGGCGCAGGTCAGCTTCTTGAGGGCCCGGGGATCCATGTCCACGGCGTAGAGCCCCTCGCAGCCCGTCACGGCGTCCGTGGCTTCCTCATGGAGAATGGCGCCGCCGGACAGGGCGAGATGCTCCTTCAGCGCGCGCTCGCCCAGCCGGAAGCCCCGGCGGATGAGGGGACTGTTCTTCACTGGCCCTGCAATATTCATGGAGAAGGATACCAGCGGCAGCGCATACTGTGCCAGCAGCGCCCGCTGACGGCTTGCCCGGCGTTCGCGCGCTTCAAGCATCTGTTCCAATGTGACGGTCTCCGGCATGGCGGTCCCTCCAGCAGCGCAAAGGGGACGCCCGGCGTCCCCTTTGCAGAATCAGTCAAAGGTCTTTACTTTGCGCACCACGTCCATGATGGTGCCGTCCCGGGCTTCGATGATGCCCACGATGCGATCGTCGAATTCCACCGGCTCCGGCTCGCCCACGATGGCATAGGCGGTGTCGCGCAGCTCCTCGATGGTCACGAGGGGCACGCAGTCCGCCTTCTGCAGGGCCTCCAGCAGATCATGACGGTTCGGGTTCACCGCCACGCCGTAGTCGGTGACCACCACGTCCACGCTCTCGCCGGGGGTGGTGACGGTGGTGACGTTGGAGCAGATGGCGGGGATGCGCCCCTGCAGCAGCGGGCAGATGACGATGGTGCATTTGGCCCCCTGGGCGGTGTCGGGATGGCCGCCCTGGGCGCCGGTGATGACGCCGTCGGAGCCCACCACCACATTGCAGTTGAAGTGGACGTCCACCTCCAGGGAGGCCAGGATCACATAGTCCAGCCGGTTGACGAAGGCGCCCTTGTTGAAGGGGTTGGCGTAAGCGCCGGCGGTGATGCGGTGGTGGGCGGGATTGATGACGTTGGACACGGCGTCCAGGTCAAAGGCCTGGGTGTCCATCAGCACCCGCACCATGCCCCGGTCCAGCAGGTCGCACATGGGCTTGGTCAGGCCGCCCACGCCGAAGCCCATCTTGATGCCGCGCTCCTCCATGATTTTGGTCAGGTAGATGGTGCTGGCGATGGATGCTCCGCCCACGCCGGTCTGGTAGGAGAAGCCGTCCTTGAAATAGGGGGTATTCACCACGACCTGGGTGCAGTAGTCCGCCATCATCAGCTTGCGCTGGTCGGTGGTGGGCTTGGCCGCGCCGGTGGCGATTTTTTCGGGGATGCCGATGGCGTCCACCACGCACACGCAGTCCACCTTGGTCATGGAAATGTGGGCCGGGAAGTTGGGGAAGGGCACCAGGCAGTCCGTGATGGCCACCACGTACTCCGCCTGATCGCCGTCGATATGCGAATAGCTCAGCACGCCGCAGTTGGTCTTGCCGCCGATGCCGCGCAGGTTGCCGTAATCGTCGGAGGTGGGCGCGCCGATGAAGGCGATGTCCACCCTTGTCTCGCCGGTCATCAGCGAGCGCACGCGGCCGCCGTGGCTGCGCATGATGGCCAGACCCTTCAGCTTGCCGGCGGAGATGGCCTGGCCGATCTTGCCGCGCACGCCGGAGGCCTCGATGCGGGTGATGGTGCCGTCCTCGATCATGGGCACCAGCGGATCGTGGGCCTTGCCCAGGGAGGTGGCGGCCAGGGTGATGTTTTTGAGGCCCATTTTATGGATCTCCTCCATCACCATGTTGACGATCAGGTCGCCCTCGCGGAAGTGGTGATGGAAGCTGATGGTCATACCGCTGTGGGCCCGGCAGCGGACCAGCGCCTCGTGGATGTCCTTGACCAGCTTGCTGTGCTGGTTGTCCATGTTCGGGCGGATGATCGGCCCCTGCCGGCGGAAGGGCACGCCGTTTTTATAGTTGTTGCCCTGAAAGGGCTCTTTCCCCGTGGCCCGGAGGATCTCATCGGGGATCTCGCGTCCGACTGCGTTTATCATATCACAAATCCCCCTTATATACGCCGCTGGCCCTTGCCAGGGCCAGGGTGCGCTTCGCGCCGGCATAGAAGGCAATGTCGATCATCTTGCCGTCCACGGTGAACACGCCGATGCCCTGGGCCTTCTTGGTGTCGATCTCCCGGACGACCTTTTCGGCGAAGAGGATATCCTTGGCCTTGGGCGTGAAGACGTCGTGCACGATGGGGATCTGGCGGGGATTGATGATGCTCTTGCCGTCGAAGCCCATGGCGTGGATCGTTTCCACGTCCTTCCGGAAGCCGTTCATGTCGTCCAGGTTGGTATATACGGTGTCGAAGCACTGCACACCCGCCGCCCGGGCGGCGATGATCATGTGCTGCCTTGCGCCCATGAGCTCCACGCCGGTGCCGGAGATGGTGGTCTGCAGGTCCTTGGTGTAGTCGCCGCCGGACAGGGCGATGCCGAACAGGCGGGGGGAGGACTGGCAGACCTCGAATGCGTTCATGACGCCGCGGGCGGATTCGAGCGCGGCCATGATGAGGGTCCGGCCCGGTTCCACGCCGAATTCCTGCTCCGCCGCAGCGATTGCCGCCTCCACCCGGCGCACGTCCTCGGCGGTCTCCGTCTTGGGGATGCGGACGGAATCGCAGCCGCCGGCCACGGCGCAGCGGATATCCTCCCGCCAAAGGTCGGTGTCCAGACCGTTGATGCGCACCACGCGCTCCACGCCGCGGTAGTCGATCTCCCGCAGGGCATGGAAGAGGGAATAGCGGGCCGCGTCCTTTTCGCGCTCGGCCACGGCGTCCTCCAGATCCAGCATGATGGAGTCCGGCTTGTAGATGTAGGGATCCTTGATGAGGGCGGGCTTCTGGCAGTTCAGGAACATCATGCTCCTGCGCAGCCGTTTCAGATTCGGATTCATTGAATGGCACCTCCCCACGGCAGCGCGTCGCGGATATCGTTGGAACGGTAGACCGCGCATTCCACTCTGGCCTTGATGGTGCAGTCCAGGGCGCCCTTGTCCACCACGGTCACTCTGGCGTCCGTCACCTCGAGGCGGGTCAGGGTCTCGCTGATCACCCTGCGGATCTGCTTGCCGTACTGGCGGATCACGGTGCTGTCCAGATCGAGCTCCAATTCTCCGCAGCCGGGTTCGACCGTGACCATGCAGTCGCTGGATTCCAGCGTTCCGGCGACGGCAGGCTTCAAGATTTTCATGGCTGTTTCTCCCTTCTGTTCGTCGGTGGTTGCAAAATCGCTGTGCGGCGATGCGAAAGTTCAAGTCCGCGTATGAAAGAGAAAAATCCGGCCAGAACGGGGTCGCTTTTTTACGACGGCGCTGGCCGGTTTGCCGATAAGCAGGGAACGGGTCGGATGGGTTCCCAACCGCAATGGGACATATGTTTCGTTGGTTTAACCATACCATAACCGGATTCGTTTGTAAATCGGGGGTTTCCCCAAAAAAACGCGTGCTTTTTTATGAAAAACCGCGACAGAGCGCGTAAGCGCCCTTTCGGGCCGGGCCGGATCGTAGCGAACGGTACAAAAGCGCCGCGTCCGCTCTTGTCAGCGGACGCGGCGCGAAGGATATGAGATTATGCGGTCTGCGCGATGACGCCCCCGCCGATGACGCAGCCGGCGCCGTCATAGAACACGGCCGACTGCCCCGGTGCGGCGGCGCGGACCGGTTCGTCAAATATGATTTCAAGCTGATCCGAACCAAGCAGCTCGATCCGGGCGGGCTGTCCGGGATGGCGATAGCGGACTTTGACGCTGCAGCGCAGCCCCTCTCCGGCGTCCAGCCCGGGAATGCTCATGAAGCGGACGTCCGTGCAGCGAATGCGGCGGCTGTAAACAGACGCCTCTGCGCCGATCACGATCTCGTTTCGGTCGGCGCGGATCTCCTTCACATATGCCGGATACCCCAGGGCCAGACCGAGGCCGCGGCGCTGACCCACGGTATAGTGGATAATGCCCCGATGCCCTCCCAGGACGGCTCCTTCCTCATCCACGAAGGAGCCCTTTCCGGGGAGGGCTGTTTCAGCGTTGTTTTCGATAAAATCCGCATAGCCGCCGTCGGTGACAAAGCAGATCTCCTGGGAGTCCGGCTTGTCTGCGACTGGCAGACCCGCCTGCCGGGCAATGCTTCGGACTTCGTTTTTGGACAGCTCCCCCAGGGGCATCAGCGTCGCGGCGAGCTGTTCCTGGGTCAGGGCATAGAGCATGTAGGTTTGATCTTTTCCGGCGTATTTGGCCCGACGGACCGAGTATCTGCCGCTCGGAAGCCGGACGACGGAGGCGTAATGCCCGGTGGCGACAAAATCCGCCTCCAGCACCTTTGCCATATACAGCAGCTTGTCCCATTTCACGTCCCGGTTGCAGAGGATGCAGGGATTCGGCGTCCGGCCGCGCAGATACTCCGCGATGAACGGCCGGACCACATGGGTTTCGAACGCCGAAAGGCAGTTCAGGGGGACGTACCGAATGCCCAGCACCTGTGCCGTCCTTCTTGCTGCGTCAATTTCGCAGCACCGGTTCTCCTGCCCGTCGGCGGAGGCCCAGGTGCGCAGCGTGACGCCGATCACCTCGTATCCCGCGCGCTGCAGCAGGCAGGCGGCGACGGCGCTGTCCACGCCGCCGGACATGCCGACGATCACCTTCGGCATCTAAACCACCCCCATTTCCTTCAGCTTTTTTCTGACCGCCGCTGCAAACGCGGCATGGCCTTCCCGGTTCAGATGTTCGTTGTCCGCGTCGTCTGCAGCGGCAAAATCCGACGCAGCCAGGAAGGCTGCGCCGCGATCCGCGGCGATGCGGCGGTAGACCTCCTTCAGCTCGCGGCTGACCGCCACGGAGTTGCGGCAGAATTCCGGATCTTTTTCCGGCTTCCATACGTTTTCACCGAGCTCGATGGGGGAGACCAGGAGGATGCGCTGCGCAGGGAGATATTTTTCCAGTTCATCCAGGCACAGTCCGATGCCTTTCCCGATGGCATAGGCGCCTGCGCCGTATACCGGCTTGCAGTCGTTGGTGCCGAGCATGAGGATGGCCGCGTCCAGCGGGGCGTGCGTTTCCAGGATCGGCGGAAGGGAAGCGCATCCCTTTCGCCCGGGCCGCAGGGCGTCTTCAAATGCAGTCGTCCGTCCGCACAGGCCTTCTTCAATGACCTGCACGTTTTCGCACTGCTTTTGCAGAACGCCCGTCCACCGGATCTCCCACGGGAAGCGCGCAGATGTGCCGGGGATCAGTCCCCAGGTGTTGGAATCGCCATAGGCGAGGATGAATTTCATGCTTTGTACCTCTTGTCCGTTTTCCGGGCGATCCGGTTTCCGGCCTCCTGGATGATCTGGACGATGACGACCGTCAGGACTACGCAGAACCAGGTGATGTCCGGGTGGAATCGCTGGTGCCCGTAGCTGATCGCGATCTGTCCCAGACCGGTGCCGCCGATGGTGGCGGCCATGGCGGAGTAGCCCAGGATCGTTACCATGGAAATGACCGCGCCGATGATCAGCGACGGCTTAGCTTCGGGGAGCAGGACCTTGCGTATGATCTGAAAATTGCCGGTTCCCATGGATTGGGCGGCCTCGATCACGCCGGCGTCCACCTCCTTGAGGGAGCTCTCCACCATGCGCGCCACGTAGGGGGCTGCGGCAATGACGAGCATGACGATCATGGCACGATTGCCCAGACTGGTGCCGACGATCAGCTTTGCCGCCGGCAGCATCGCCACCATCAGAATGATGAAGGGCACGCTGCGGAAGAAGTTTACGATCAGGCCGAGGATGCGGTGAAGCAGCGGATGCGGCCAGATCCCTTCCTTATCCGCAACCGTCAGGATCACCCCCAGCGGCAGGCCGATGAGGTAGGCGATGACCGAGGACAAAACGGTCATATACACCGTCTCCCAGATCCCTTTCTGAATGATGCCGGTATTCCAGAGCTTCAGAAATAATTCGGAAAACATGGGTCATTCCTCCTCCTGCCAGTCCAGCGGACTGTTTTTCAGCCAGGCGATGATTCTTTCGGCATCGCGCGGCTCCGTGGGCAGCTCGATCAGCATTTGACCGTAGGTCCTCGTATCGAGCTGTTTTGTTTCCGCGAAAAGGATGTTCACCGGGCACTGGCACTCCAGGATCATCCGGGATAAAAGCGGTTCCTGCGAGATCCCGGCATGGAAGGTCAGCCGGATCCGGCGGCCGCCCGGGGCGGATATGCCTACCCGGCTGTCCGGAAGGATCAACTCTTTTGCGATCGTCGATCTGGGATTTGTGAATACTTCGCTGACGGCTCCCTCCTCCACGACCCTGCTTTGATCCAGCACGGCGACCCGGTCGCAGATCCGGTCGATCACCTTCATCTCGTGGGTGATGATCACGATCGTCACGCCCATTTGTTTGTTGATTTCCGCCAACAGCTCCAGAATGGAGCGGGTCGTATTGGGATCCAGGGCGGAGGTCGCTTCGTCGCACAGCAGGTACTTGGGATTTGTGGCGAGGGCCCTGGCAATGGCCACACGCTGCTTCTGTCCGCCGGACAGCTGCGACGGATAGGAGTCCGCGCGGTCGGAAAGACCGACAAGCTCCAGCAGCTCCGTTGCCCGCGCCTTTGCTTCCGACCGCCGCAGGCCGGAGACCTCCAGGGGGAAAGTCACGTTATGAAGAACCGTGCGCTGTTCCAGAAGGTTGAAGCCCTGAAAGATCATACCGATGGACTGCCGGAGCTTTAAAAGCTGCTTTCGGGGCAGGGCGGTGATCTCCCGGCCGTCGATCAGCACCCGGCCAGAAGTCGGTCGTTCCAGCAGGTTGATACATCGCACCAGCGTGCTTTTCCCCGCGCCGGACAGGCCGATGATGCCGAAAATCTCACCGTCACGCACGGTCAGGCTGATATCTTCCAGGGCAACGATCTCCCTGTCTGCCGTCCGGTAGGTTTTGCTCAGGGATTGAAGCTCTATCATAGATGTTTTCACCTCCGCATCAGGGGAGCCCGATGGGCTCCCCTGTGTGAATGAATTGTCAGGAAATCGGAACGATGCCGGCGCCGGTCTGGGCATTATACTGATCGACCGCGCCGTCCTGCAGGGCGGCCACAAGGGCCTGAATGGCGGCGTTGTTCTCATCGCCTCTGCGCACTGCAATGATGTTGGCATAGGTCTGCGCCGCGTCGCCGGAGGCGTCCTCGATCGCCAGGGCGTCGGTGGTCTTGAAGCCGGCGCCGAGGGCATAGTTGTAGTTGATGACGGCGATGGTCCCTTCATCGGAATTCTTCAGCAGCGCCGGGACCGCATCCGCCTGTACCGCCTGGATCTGATAGCCGTGGTCGTCCGCAATGTCCAGAACGGTGACGCCCGTCTCCACGGACGCGCCTTCGGGCAGCTCGATGATGCCCTCCTGCTGCAGAAGGAGCAGCGCTCTGGTCTGGTTGGAATCGTCGTCCGGAACGATGATCGTCGCCCCGTCGCCCAGGGCCTTCAGATCGGTCACGCTGTAGCTGTAGATGCCGAAGGGCTCATAGTGGATCAAACCGGCGGATACCAGATCCGTGCCGTTGGACTCGTTGAAGCTGTCCAGATACGGTCTGTGCTGGAAATAGTTCGCGTCCAGCGTGCCGTCCTGGAGCGCGGTGTTCGGAAGCACATAGTCGTCATAGATAACAATGTCCAGATTGATGCCCTGCGCGGCAAGGGAGGGCTTCACGATTTCCAGAAGCTCCGCATGGGGAGTGGAGCTGGCACCGATTTTCAGCACGGTGGCATCTGCCGTTTCTTCGGCTGCGTCGCCGACGGATGCCGGGACGCCGCCCTCCACGACGAGGCTTTCCTCGTAGTCCAGTCCGTAGGTGTCGGCGAGAGTTTCTTCATAATCCTTGTGGAAGAACCGCTCGGCCGCCAGAGCCTTGATTTCCCCGTTGATCCAGTTCAGCAGGGTTTCGTTGCCCTTGGAGACAGCGGGGGCGATGGTGTCCTGGCTTCCCAGGGAGGGAATGCCCACGGTGTAGCCCGGATTCTGCAGAGCGAAAGCGATGACCTCGGTGTTGTCGTTGGCCCAGGCTACGGCGTTCTTGTTTTCCAGCGCGTTCTTTGCATTGGCATAGGTGTCGTACTTTTGAAGCTTGATTTCCGGGTTGTTTTCGGTCAGATAGGTCTCCGCGGTGGTGCCGGAGATGACGATCACTTCCTCATCGGTGCCGATCTGCGAAAGGTCGGTGATGACCTTGCTGTCGGGGGAGACCACGCCCAGCGCGACGTTCATGTAGGGCAGGGCAAAATCCACCTTCTGCGCGCGCTCCTCCGTGACGGTGAAGTTCGCCAGGATGATGTCCACCTTGCCGGTTTCCAGGTTCTCCACGCGGTTGGCCGCCTCGGTGGACACGAAGTTGACTTTCACGCCCAGATCCTCGCCGAGCCGGTTGGCAAAATACACGTCATACCCCTGGTATTCTCCGTTTTCATCCACATAACCGAAGGGGTTCTTGTCAGAGAAAACGCCGATGTTGATCGTGCCGCTCTCTTTGATTTCATCCAGGGTGCGGTAGACGGTTTCCTGCGCCTCCGGCGCGGCGTCCGTCTTCTGGTCGGGTGCGTTTGAACCGCAGGCCGTAAGCGATACAGCCAGGATCAGTGTCAGTGCGATGGTCAGTAACTTGTAAAACTTTTTCATGATATTCCTCCCGGGCGTATGCCCTTTTCTCAAATTGCAATATTGTTTGTCCGTTTCCGTTCAAAGGAAAACGTTCGTAAAAATTCCTTCGCTCTTTCTGTTTTCGGGGCGTCGAAGAACTGCGCGGGCGTGCCCGTTTCTTTGATGACGCCGTCCTCAAGAAAGATCACTTTGTCCGCGACGGCTCGCGCGAACTGCATTTCATGCGTTACGATCAGCATGGTTTTTCCCTGATCGGCCAGCTCCAGCAGAACGTCCAGGACCTCCCGCACCATCTCCGGGTCCAGCGCCGCGGTCACTTCATCAAACAGCAGCACCTCCGGATGCATGATCAGGGCTCTGACGATGGCGACCCGCTGCTTCTGCCCGCCGGACAGCTGTCTGGGGAAGCTGCGGGCCTTATCCGCAAGTCCCACGCGGGAAAGCAAGCGCAGCGCTTCCGCCTCTGCTTCCTTTCTGGGGCGTTTCTGAACCTTCAGGGGAGCCAGAAGAATGTTGTCCAGCACGTTCAGGTGCGGAAACAGCTCATAGCTCTGAAACACCATGCCGATTTTCTGACGGATTTCTGCAAGATTGCTTCCGTCCCGGCGAACGGGTTCGCCCCGAAGCCGGATCTCTCCGCTCTGGATATCCTCCAGAGCATTCATACATCGCAGAAGCGTACTTTTTCCGCATCCGCTGGGTCCGACGATGACAATGACCTCGCCCTCCCGGACGTCAAAGCTGATATCCCTCAGCACGGTCTGGGCATCATACTGCTTTGTCAGATGCGATATGGAAAGGATTTCATTCGGCACGGTCTCACCTCCATCGTTTTTCCAGATGTCCCGCCAGCAGACTGATGGGCCGGCAGGCAAGGAAATACAGCGCAAATACGCTCAGGTAAACTCCGAACGCGGCATTCGGGCTGCTCATACGGTTTGCTTCAATGATCTGCTGCGCCACTTTCAGCACCTCCACGACCCCGATCATCAGCACGAGGCTGGTGGTTTTGATCATGCGGGTCGCCAGGTTGATGGATAGGGGAATCAGACGGCGCGCGCTCTGGGGCAGAATAATATGGCGGTACGTCTGCATGCGGCTCAGACCCAGGGCGGCCGCGCTTTCGTACTGATGGGCCGGGATGCTGATCAGCGCGCCCCGGACCAGGTCGCCCATTTCCGCTGCGCCCCAGAAAGTGAACACGATCACCGAGGAAAGTTCCCCGGACAGGTTCCAGCCGAAGCCTCTGGTGGTTCCGAAATAGACGAGGAACAGCAGCACCAGCTGCGGCATGATCCGGACCGTTTCCAGATAACATCGCGTGATCGCCCGGCTGACAGGGTTTTTCCACGTCATCAGGATCCCGACGGCGACACCGAGGACGATACTGAGCAGGACCGCGATCAGACTGATCCGCAGCGCGATGCCGAGCCCGCCCAGCAGACGGAGAAGGTTTTTCCCCTTGAACAGGACCTCAAATCCCAAATCCGGCATGGCGCAGCCTCCTTTCCAGCAGGTTTCCCGCAAAAGAGACCGGCAGCAGGATCAGCAGATAGAACACCACCAGCAAAAACAGGCTCTCCGTCGTCCGGTAGTACAGCCCGATCAGATCCTTTGCGGTGAACATCAGATCCATCAGACTGATCGCGGAGAAGACGCTGGTTTCCTTCAAAAGGAAGATGACGTTCGCCGTGAATGCGGGAAAGCAGATGGACAGCGCCTGGGGAAAGACCACATACCGCAGGGTCTGGCTTCTGCTCAGACCCAGACTGAAGGCGCTTTCCGACTGAACTTCATCCACGGCTTCCAGACCGCTGCGAAACGCCTCTGTCATGTAGCTGCCGCCCAGAAAGGCCAGTCCCGCCGCGCCGCAGATGGCGGCGTCGGTCCGGAGCCCCAGCTTGGGCAGACCGTAATAGATGAAAAACAGCTGGATCAGCAGCGGCGTATTCCGGCTGATTTCGACATAGGCGGATACGAAGCGGCGGAGAACCGGGACGCGGAAGTGCTGGACCGCGGCGCAGATCAGCCCGATCAGCGTGGCCAGAGCGATGCCCGCCAGGCCGATCTTCACGGTCAGGATCGCGGCGCTCCGGTACAGGGGAAGGTAGGTTTCGATAAAGCGCCAGTTCAACATATCGCCTCCTTTTCGCCCGCTGTCAGGCGATTTTTCTCAAATATAGCCCCTGTTTTTCTGAAAAAGGCGCAAAAATATACCGGGGCTTGCAGCAAGCTCCCGGGCAAAAGCATTTCAGCATGCAAAAATCATTTTTGCACGACCAAGGGGCGCAAACGTCCGCATGACAGCGCCCCGGTCATACAGTAAGCCCGGGAATGCCTCATTCGACGACACATGCACATCATCTGTTTTTGAATGCTTCTCCGCAGCATGTCAGCACCTCCTTTGAATTCGTCTCGGAGCGATTTTTCATCTCCGGTTACACGTTGTATGGGTCGATCAGCGGCTGTTCGCTTGATCGCCACAGAATATAGCACAATAAACCTACTTTGTCAATAGGTAAATGGAGAAAAATTTTCGTTTTTTTCGGAAGGGGTCCGCCGCAGGCGGGAAGGCCGGGGATTGTACGGCATGCGCCTTGATAATTGCGGCGATCCAATATATAATTGTTTCGGCGCCGGCCGGATCGCGCCGCGGCGCGACGGGCGGGTGCCGACCGCGAAATAAAACAAAGAAGGGATTCCAGTGACCGAAATATTTGAAATAGAAAAGACCCAGGCCTATGAAGCGACCGCCGAGCTGTGCGAAAAGGCCGGCCTGCGGCGCGGGCAGATCCTGGTGGTGGGCTGCTCCTCCTCGGAAATCTGCGGCGAGCGCATCGGCAGCGGCTCCAGTGTGGATGCCGCCCGCGCCGTGTTTGAGGGGATCAGCGCCGCTCTGCGGGAACGGGGCGTTTTCCTGGCGGCCCAATGCTGCGAGCATCTGAACCGGGCGATCGTGATCGAGAGGGAAGCGGTACCCGGACGGGAGATCGTCAACGCCGTGCCCCAGCCCAAGGCCGGCGGATCCTTCGCCGCCACCGCCTACAGCCGGTTTGCGGATCCCGTCGTGCTGGAGGAGATCCGGGCCGACGCGGGACTGGATATCGGCGATACGCTGATCGGCATGCACCTGAAAAAGGTGGCGGTGCCGGTGCGCCTGGAGCACAACGCCATCGGCATGGCCCATATCGCGGCGGCGAGAACGCGTCCGAAGTTCATCGGAGGGGAACGGGCGGTATATAACGAAGCAATCAAGTGAGGCGCATTTTTCATCAATGCGGAATTTCTCTGAACAATCCGGTTTTTGATTCGTCAAAAGGATATCAAAGTATTTTTGCGACACCGTTTTTGGAGGGCTTATGAAGGGTATCGTTCTCTACACATCAAAATACGGCGCGACGAAGCGCTATGCGCAGTGGATCGCGGAGGAAACCGGATTTGACTGCATGGAAACAAAGAAAGCGGAAATCGAACGGGTGAAGGAATACGACACGGTCATTCTCGGCGGCGGGATCTATGCCTCGGGCATCGCCGGACTGTCGTTTCTCAAGAAGCACATCGGGCAGCTTCAGGGAAAGCGGGTGATCGTCTTCTGCGACGGCGCGTCTCCCTATGAGGCGTCGGCGTTTCAGCAGATCGTCGCGCGCAATATGCGCGATTCCCTGGCCGGCCTGCCGTGCTTCTATTGCAGGGGCAGCTTTGATATGGACGGCATGAGCATCCTGGACAAAAGCCTTTGCAAAATGCTGAAGAAGGCCGTGGCAAAGAAAAAACCGGAGGAATATGAGCCCTGGGAAAAAGCGCTGATGGAAGCCGGAGAGGAAAAGCACGACTGGACCGACAAGGCTTATATCGCGCCGATCCTGGAAGCGGTCAGGGAAGAAGCGAATGACAGGCAAAACCATGCATGACAGAACCGCCGGGACGGGAATATCACCGGCCCGCAGGGAGATTTCATATATGGATATCAAGCATTTTTTCATCGAAAAAGGGCAGGGAGAACCGCTGATCCTGCTGCATGGAAACGGCGAAAGCTGCGAGTATTTTCGGGGGCAAATGGATGCGTTTGCCCGGCGGTACCATGTCTATGCCGTCGATACCCGGGGGCACGGTAAAACGCCGAGAGGGGAACGGCCCTTCACGATCCGGCAGTTTGCAGACGATCTGCGCTGTTTTATGGATGAGCACGGGATCGAAAAGGCGCATCTGCTCGGTTTTTCGGACGGCGGGAACATCGCCATGATTTTTGCGATGCGGTATCCGGAACGGGTGGACCGACTGATCCTGAACGGGGCGAACCTGGATACGAGGGGCGTGAAGCGCGCCGTCCAGATCCCGGTTGAGATCGGCTACCGGATGGCAAAGCTGTTTTCCGGCAGGAGCGAATCCGCGAGGGCAAATGCGGAAATGCTGGGCCTGATGGTCAACGACCCGAACGTCCGGCCGGAGGAACTGGAGGCGATCCGCGCGAAGACCCTGGTGATCGCCGGAACGAAGGATCTGATCAAGCCGTCCCAGACGCGGCAGATCGCCGAGCATATTCCGGACAGCCGGCTTGTCTTTGTCGAGGGAAACCATTTTATCGCGGGCAAAAACCCGGAGGAATTCAATCGGGCGGTGCTGGATTTTCTGACAGAATAGAAGGTGACGCGGATGATTGTATGGCTGATTATCATGATCCCCGTCAGCGCGTTCATTACGGGCATCGGCGTCTATGCCTGGAGACGGAAAAAGCCGATGTGGTTCTGGTCGGGGACCAAGGTCCGGGAAAACGAGATCTCGGACGTGCCGGCATACAACCGGGCCAACGCGATCATGTGGATCTGTTATTCTGCGGTCTTCTGGCTCAGCACATTCCTGGGCATTTGGAATGAGACGGCGGGCGGTATCCTGCTGATCGCGGGCTGCCTGATCAGCGCTCCGGTCCTGCCGATGGTTTATGGAAAGATCTACAACAAGTATAGAAGAAGGAACGCCTCTTGAGGCGTCCGACACAGCGCAGAGCCCCCCCGTTCCATGTGAACGGGGGGGGCTTTTTGCGCTCTTTGCTCCCGGGCGGAGCCCGCCCGTGCCCCAAGCGCCGGAAGGCGGGCGGATTTCCCATGTTTTTCCTTGCAAATCCCTTGAGCCCGGACGGAAATCGTGGTATAATATCACATAATAAAACGGCCGTTTTTGTATGCGGCGGACGGAACGAATGTGACCGCGCGTTTCCGTGCAAAACGACGCGGAAGACGCCGCAGATGTTCCGCAGCCGGCTTTTGCAAGAATAAGGGGAAGCAGTATGAAAAAGCGATGGTTATCCTTTCTCCTGGCCCTGGCGCTGCTGTGCGCATGCCTGCCGCAGCCGATGCACGCCCGCGCCGGGACGGACGTTGAATATGTGCTTGCAGACAGCGTGCAGATCGGCAAAACCTATGTGGTCGTGGCCGACGGCAGGTTTGCGCTGACCAACCGCCAGGAGGGCCCGGCCCTGCATTCCTATGAAGATGACGCCGAGACGACCCTGGCGTCGGCGCCCGTACAGGTGGAGGACGGCGTCCTCGCCGGCAACGTCACCACGGATATGCTCTGGACGGTCGAAGAATCCACGGCTCCGGCGGCATATGACGGCATGGAGCAATACTTCCTGCGCGATCAGTTCGGCAATTATCTGCGCCGCGGCTCCGGTTCCGGCGGACATGGGGCGCAAATGCTCTCTGAGCCCGGGATGAATGAAAAGACCCGCTACTACACCTGGTCGTTCTATCCCTATGGGGACGGCGCCTTCGCCATGTATGTCAACTCGGACAGGGCTTACGGCAGAGACTGTCCGTACTATCTTTTCGGCAATGAGACAAGCTTCGATTCTCCGAGCAATATCACCCGCACCGCAGACGATCCCTTCGCTTTTGCGGAATGTGACGACTGCTCCAGGATCCAGCTCTTTGAGGCAGTGGGCTATGAGCCCTGCGCGCATGAATACGAGCAGACGGTGGTTCCGCCCACCTGCACGCAGGCCGGCTGCACCGTCCATACCTGCGTCAAATGCGGCAGCAGCTTCAGCACCGACTATGTGCAGGAGCTGCACCACGACTGGCCGGATGAGGGAACGGTCACCAAGGCGCCCACGCAGACCGAGCGCGGCATTCTGACGATTGCCTGTACCCGCTGCGGCGCCCTCAAGGAGCGGCCCCTGGCCGCAGGGACGGAAAAGGCCCATAAGAACGAGATCCTGTTCATCTCGGACCTGCACTCGGGCAAAAACGCCGAGAACGGCTACCACAATCTGCGGGCCATGTTCCGCCTGCTCCGGGAGAACGACGATTTCATTCCTGAGGTCGTCGCCGGCGGCGGCGACTACCTGGAATCGCGCACCTATGATGATGCCGACTGGCCCCACACCTTTGAAGTGCTGCACGACATCATGTACGAAACCTCCCCCGATACCGTCCAGGTCCTGGCGGCGGGCAATCATGAATGGGAATGGAGCCGGCAGAGCGAGGAAATGCTCGAAATGCTGCTGGGCAGTCCCCGGGTGGGGCTGAAATATTCCACTGACGATTTTGAGATTTTCCAGATCGGCGCCCATACCAACGATTCTCCCAAGGAGGAGTTCCTGGAAGAGGACATCGAGGCGCTGCGCGCCTATCTGGAATCTGTGGCCGGCAGCGGGAAGCTGGTTTTCATTCAGGCGCACTGGCCCCTGCATTACGGCTACAACTCCGACCAATGGCGCACCACCAAAAATGCGGACGAGATGATCGACCTGCTGAACGAGTATGCCGAGCAGCTGGACATCTGCTTTATCTGGGGCCACAACCACAACGAGGACGCCATGCGGCACCGGTGCCTGGTCCGCGGCGATGAGATGGAGTACGCCGAGAAAAAAACGAAACAGATTCAGTTCACCTATGTCAATGCCGGCTGCCTCAACGAGCGCCATGCCAAAGAGGGCGCCGGTCCAGAGGATTCCTACTACGGCCCCGGCTACCTGCTGGAGGCGCGCATCGTCGGGGATCAGCTGATCCTGGACTACGGCCACATCACCGGCGCCTGGCCCGATCCCGCCGAGGCAAAGTACGACCACGACGCCGACCTGCTCTATGTCGAGGAAATCCAGGAGGCCAGGCCATCCCACCATGAGATCCCGCTGCTGCACCGCGGCGGCTGCGATCATGAATATGCCGAGGCCGTGACGGAACCCACCTGCACGGAGAAGGGGTTCACCACCTATACCTGCACCAGGTGCGGCAGCGCTTATACCGGAAACGAGACCGCCCCCCTGGGCCATGATTATGAGGCGGTCACGGCAGAGCCGACCTGCACAACGGGCGGCTACACGACACATGTCTGCTCCCGCTGCGGCGACAGCTATGAAGACGGAAAAACCGATCCGCTGGGCCACGATTACAGGGCCGCTGTGACGGAGCCCACGTGCACGGAAGCGGGTTTCACCACCTATACATGCTCCAGATGCTCCGACAGCTACAGGGGCAGCAGCGTGGCCGCCCTCGGCCACGCCTGGGACGAGGGCAGAGACACCGTGGAGCCCACCCAGACGGAGCCCGGCGTGCGTACTTACACATGCATCCGCTGCGGTGAAACGAGGACGCAAGCCATTCCCCCGCGGGACCATGAGCACGACTACAAGGCTTCCGTCACCGCGCCCACCTGCACACAGAAGGGATATACGACCTATACCTGCGCCTGCGGCAGCAGCTATACCGGCGACGAGGTGGATGCGCTGGGGCACGATTTTGTCGATGGCATATGCATCCGCTGCGGAGAGAAGGCGGGCGGGCAGACACCCGAAATCGTCACAGACGCATTGGCCGCGGCGATCCTTGCCGCGGAGGCCGTGGAGAAGGAAGCGTACACCGAGGAATCTGTGGCGGCGCTGGAGAAAGCGCTTGCCGCGGCCGGGACGGTCCTGGCCGATCCGGCGACCCAGGCCGAGGTCGACGCAGCTGCCAAGGCTGTGGAGGATGCCGTTGCCGCCCTGAAGCCCAGGGACGACCCGCCCTTCCGCTTTGACGACGTCAGAGACGAAACCAAGTTCTACTTTGACCCCGTTTACTGGGCATTTGCAGCCCGGCCGCAGATCACCAAAGGCGTCGACGAGACCCATTTTGGCCCGGACGCCGGCTGTACCCGCGGTCAGGTCGTCACCTTCCTGTGGCGCGCCGCCGGATGCCCGGAACCGAAGAACACCGCGCCCGCATTCACGGATCTCGATCCCGACGGCTTTTATGTGAAGGCTGTGGCCTGGGCCGTGGAGAATGAGATCACCAGGGGCACGAGCGACGCGACCTTTGCCCCGGAGGCCACCTGCACCCGCGGTCAGATCGTCACGTTCCTGTGGCGTGCGAACGGCCGGCCCGAGGCAGACGATCCGGGCAATCCGTTCCAAGACGTCCCCGCTGACCGGTTTTATTCCGACGCGGTGCTTTGGGCGGTGGAAAAGGACGTCACCGAAGGCGTTTCCGCGACCGCCTTTGCCCCGGACGATACCTGTTCCAGAGGACAGATCGTGACGTTCCTGTACCGGACGGAGAAGGCGAAAGGCCGGGAATGATTGACATTCTTTTTCGTGCGGGATTATACTGCTTTTAGAAATGCGTATCTGCATCGATAAAACGGAGAAATACATGCCTGCGCGTCTGACGGCCGGGATCATCCTGCCGGGCCGTCATGAAAGCGCAGATCAAATCGAAAGAGGGAAGAGAACCATGAAAAAACGCGTACTGAGCATTCTGCTTGCGCTGTGCATGCTGATCGGCCTGCTCCCCATGCTGCCTGCGCTCGCAGCGGAGGGCGATCTGCCGGAAAAACTGTACATTGCGCCGACCGCCGAGGGCAACATTCCGTCGCAGATCGACGTATATCCCGATCCCTCCGGCGGCCAGAACCAGTACCATCTCTATCTGCCCGGCAACGCCGCAGCGGGCAGCTGCTTCCTCAGCTGGGAGAACGGCCTGAGCGCCTCCATGGGCGGCAGGACCTATGCCAGCGGCGCGCTCCCGATCCCGGCCCCCGGCGAGACGGAGACGGTCACCTTCACCAAGGGACCGACGACCAAAACCTTCAACATCCTGACCTATCAGGGCTCGGAGGCCGTGCATCCGATCTTCTTCGAACTCGACGAGAGCCAGGGCACCATCGCCGCGATGCTCGAAAACAAGAACAATACCTGCACAGGATCCGTTGTCATCGACGGCAATAAATACGCCCTGGATACGATCAAGGGCAGGGGCAACGCCACCTGGCGGGACGACAAGGAGAAGAAGCCGTTCAATTTCAAGCTGGCTAAGACGGAAAAGAAGCTCCAGCTGCCGTGGATCGACTGCGAAAAGACGAGGAAATGGACCCTTCTGTCCAACGTCAACGACCGCACCCTGCTGCGCAACAAGGTCGCCTACGATCTGGCGCACCAGATGGGCATCGGCTTCGACAGCGCGGCGGTGGACATCTGGCTGAACGGCGCCTACTGGGGCACCTATCAGCTGACGCCCAAGACCGACGCCTACGTCACCGACGACGGCTTCCTGCTGGAGGACAACAACATCGTCGATGATGAAGATCCCTCCTTCAACATGGGCAATATGATCATCAACATCAAGGAGATGGGCGACAATCTGATCATTGCCGAGGGCGGCGACCCGGACAACCCCAGTTCCCAGAGCATCCAGGCCGTCAAGAGCAAGATCCAGAGCTATTTCCAGGACGTATGGAACGCCCTTTCCGCCTCCAACGGCGTCAATTCCAAGGGCAAGCACTATTCCGACTACTTCGACGTGGATTCCATGGCGAAATTCTACCTGCTGCATGAATTCATCAAGAACCTGGAGGTGGACGGCGGCAGCATCTTCCTGACCCGTGACGGCATGACCGACACCGACAAGCTGATCGCCGGCCCGGCCTGGGACTATGACAACTCCATGGGATACAACGGCTCCAACGGCAATATGGCGGCAGGGGGCAGCGGCTGGCCGCGCAACGCGCCTCTGAATTATGCCTCCCTGTCCGTGGGCAACTGGTACATCACCGGCCGAAACCGCGGCAAGCTGTTCGGCACCTTCAGCAAGCATCAGGATTTTCTGGATAAGACTTACGAGGTCTACAATCAGTATTATACCCTCTTTGACGATGTGCAGCAGAACGTCCGGCGGCAGGCGGCGCTGATCGAGGACTCCGCCGAGATGAACTTTGTCCGCACCGTGAAGGAGGATAAAAACAACTTCGATTTCCCAAGTCATAACACGAAGTTCGACGAGGGAACACCCTATGAAGTGAACTATAAGGAGGCGCAGGTCTGGTCGGAGTACGTGGACAATCTGGTCACCTACACCTCCGGCCGCGCCAAGTGGTTCCACGATCAGATGTACGTGGAGAACACCTGCGAGCACGACTATCAGGCGGACGTGACCGAGCCCACCTGCACCACGGACGGCTACACCACCTACACCTGCACCAAGTGCGGCGACAGCTACATTGGCAATGTGATCACGGCTCCCGGCCACAATTTTGAAGACGGCGTGTGCACCCGCTGCGGCACCCGCGCCATGACGGTGACCTTCTACTGTGGCGAGGGCGCGACCGTCACCGTACACAAGACGCAGGAGAACGACAGCGAAGTTTTTGAAAATGTTACGGTTGCCTATCCCCGCAGCAGCACCACCGGCGAGATCGACGTCTCCGGAGACGGCCAGGTCAATTTCGTGGTCAACGTTGCCGATGGCTACCGGCTGGACACCGTCTCCGCGGATCCTCCCACGAACTACAAGAACCTCAAGGGGCCCGACGAGACCCTGGTGGACAACGGCTACCGCCTGACCAAGGTGGTCGGCAATGTCAACGTCATCGTTACGACCGAGGAGGTCGGCCCCTGCGAGCATGAGTATAAAGCGGAGGTCACCGCGCCCACCTGCACCGCCCAGGGCTTCACCACCTATACCTGCACCAAGTGCGGCGACAGCTACGTGGGCGGCTACACCGCGAAGCTCCCGCACAACTATGTGGACGGCGTGTGCGCCGTCTGCGGAGAAAAGCTGCTGAATGTGACGATCGAGGCGGGCGAGGGCGCGTCCGTGACCGTCCTGGAGACCCAGAAGGCGGACGGCCCGAAGACGGAGAATGCGACAAGCGCCAATCCGCGCGACGGCGCCAGCGGCCTGATCGACTGCTCCGGTGAGGGACAGGTCAACTTCATTGTGAATCTGGCCGAGGGTTATTCCCTGGAAAGCGTCACCGCGGCGCCCGCCGGGTCCTACAAGAATCTTAAGGGCCCCACGGACACCGGCATTGCCAGCGGCTACCGCATCACCAAGGTCACGGGCGACTTCACCATCACCGTCAAAACCAAAAAGAACGGCGAACCTGCCTGCGAGCACGACTATCAGGCGGTCGTCACCGCGCCAACCTGTATCAACAAGGGTTATACCACCTATACCTGCTCGAAATGCGGCGACAGCTACACAGGCAATGAGGTGGATGCGCTGGGGCACGACTACAAGGCGGCTGACCAGCCCGAACCCACCTGCGCT
Source organism: Oscillospiraceae bacterium (assembly GCA_015068455.1). GTDB lineage: Bacteria > Bacillota > Clostridia > Oscillospirales > Oscillospiraceae > SVMC01. The sequence continues at coordinate 181,004 of SVKO01000004.1, forward strand.
GGCTTTGTTACCGTCGTTTATACCTGTACCCGGTGCGGCGACAGCTTTACGGAAGAGATCGCGCCAATGCCCCATGACTACAAGGCCGTCGTAACTGCGCCAACCTGCACGGACAAGGGCTACACCACCTACACCTGCTCACGCTGCGGCGACAGCTACACCGGCGACGAGGTGGCAGCCCTGCAGCACAACTACGTGGACGGCGTGTGCACCCGCTGCGGCGCGGTCGATCCGGACTACGTGCCGCCCGCCGACAAGGGCGAGCTTGACAAGGCCATCAAGGACGCTGCCCTCTATCCCGAGGACGACTATACGCCCGAGTCCTACGCGTCTTTGACCGCTGCCGTTGCCGCTGCACAGCCCGTCATGGACAAAGAAGACGCCACCCAGGAGGAAGTCGACGCTGCCGCCCAGGCTGTGAAGGACGCCATAGCGGGTCTGGAAAAGAAGCCCGACGCCCTGGACAAGGGCGCACTGATTGCCGCCATCTCCGCCGCCGAGGCTCTGAAACCTGAGGAGTACACCGAGAAATCTGCGAAGGATCTGGCCGACGCGATCACAGCCGCCAGGGACGCCCTGTCGAACGCCGCCGATCAGGATGCCATCGACGCTGCCGTGGCCGCGCTGAAGGGCGTGGTGGACAACTTGGAGAAGAAGCCCACGTTCCTCTTTGATGACGTCAAGGATCCCAACAAGTTTTACTTCGATCCCGTCTACTGGGCCTACTACGCCGAACCGCAGATCACCAAGGGCACCGACGACACCCACTTCGGCCCCGACAACGCCTGCACCAGAGGCCATGTGGTGACCTTCCTGTGGCGCGCCGCCGGCGAGCCCGCGCCCAAGAGCACGCAGACCCCGTTCACCGACCTCAAGCCCGGCGCCTTCTATGAGAAGGCCGTGGCCTGGGCGGTGGAGGAAGGCATCACCAAGGGCCTGAGCGACACCGCCTTCGGCCCGGACGCCACCTGCACGAGAGGCCAGATCGTGACCTTCCTGTGGCGCTTCAAGGACGAACCTGCGCCCAAGAGCACGCAGACGCCGTTCACGGACGTGAACCCCAACGGCTACTACATGAAGGCCGTGGCCTGGGCCGTGGAGAACGAGGTCACCAAGGGCCTGAGCGACACCACCTTCGGTCCGGACGCCACCTGCACCAGAGGCCAGGTCGTGACCTTCCTGTTCCGCGCGACAGCGGAATAAGCGAACGCTTCTGAATCCCAAAACAACCGCAGAAAAAGCCAGGGCTGCATCCGCAGCCCTGGCTTTTTAGTGGAAGAGGATTGTTATTCTAAAACACGGTATTGACTTTTGTGCAGAAACATAGTAGAATAAGCCTGCTGTTCGAAGTGGTTAGAATACATTGCGGGGAAACAGGATGTTTTCATCTGATAAAAGATGGATGAGATCGTTCCCTTGGTTCCGGCGGCAGTGCGGCCGGCCTGCTTCAGGGAATTATTTGGAACAACAGCAATGAATACGCGTCTTAATCACAGTAGAAGCAATTATCGAAATCTTTGCAAGAGGGGGGTCATACCGGATAAGTCAAATAAAAGCGCATGAAATTTGACGCTGTTTGCATGACGTATTTTCAGCATTCCAGACGGAACAGGCGCCCTGGAATACTGTGGTTGCTTTTACGAATCGATTTGTATATCAAACCAATAACGTGTTTTCAAAGAGCACGTACAAAAAAGAAACCGGCATTTTAAACGATTAAAGGAGAAAACGTATGAAGAAACGACTGATTGCCATCTTACTGATCCTGTCATTGGTGCTGACGGTGTTTCCGATGGCGGCTTTTGCAGAAGAGCCTGCATGCAAGCACGAACATACTGCGCCGTATTCCGAATCATTCGGAAATACCAGAGGCGAATTTTTCTTAATGCTTTGGAAAATGTATGGCTGTCCGGAGCCCAGAATTGAGGACAAATTTGAAGATGTTTCTGAAGCAGATGTTTTCTACAAAGCAGTATTGTGGGCAACTCAGAATAATATCAGCAATGGGCTTACCGATACCCAATTTAGGCCGGAACAGGCCACCACAAGGGCACAGGCGGTGACATTTCTGTGGCGCGCTGCCGGCTGTCCCGAGCCTGAAAACCCGTATACAACGTTCAGGGATCTCAAATCCGGCGCCTTCTATGAGAAAGCCGTGGCATGGGCGGCGGAACAGGATTGGCTGGAACTTCGTACCGACGGAGTGAGCTTCCGCCCGGATTATTCTGCCGGCGAGTTCCTTCTGGAAGGAACCGTCTGTGAGGATTGCGGTGCAATTCTCGAAACTACGAAACTGAGCTTCTCTGAACCTGTCCTCGCCAGTGGTACATTTGGAGATAATCTGAAATGGAAAATTACCGGGCAGACCCTCACCATCACCGGCAGCGGAGAGATGATGAATCTGGATGAGTACCAGGAAGCTCCCTGGTATGAATACTGGGACATAATCTCTCATGTGAATCTCCCCGAAGGACTGCTGAGCATTGGAGACGGTGCCTTTTCCGGGTGCTGCTACCTGGCGGATCCTGTAATCCCGGGGAGTGTTCGGACAATTGGAGAAGGCGCGTTCTATAACTGCAGTGCTATCATGAAATTGACCATCCCTGAGGGAGTTACGAGCATCGCCGACGGGGCGTTTTATTCCTGTCATCTTTTGAGAGAAGTAAGTATCCCGGACAGTGTATCCCGCATCGGATACAAGGTGTTTGGTGACACCGATCTTGCAAACAACGATAGGAACTGGACAGGCGGCCTTCTTTATTTTGACGATTGGGTCGTCGGTGCGTACGAGGATATCAAAACTGCGCAGATCAAAGCAGGAACAAAAGGTCTCTGTGACGCTCTGTTCTATGAATGTCAGGATCTGACCAGCGTGTCTGTCCCTGACAGCGTAACGTACATCGGGGAAGGTGCGTTCTACGACTGCTTCAATCTGAAGAGTGTGAAAATTCCCAATGGTGTGACGAGGATCAACCAGTGGACATATGGATTCTGCGAAGAACTGACGTCCATTGAAATCCCCGAAAGCGTGGAATTCGTTGGAGAATATGCCTTCTATGGCTGCGAGAGCCTGAAAAGTGTAACGATTGCAAATAAGGAATGCGTCATCGAAGAGGGTGACGAGGAACCCGAATATATGCTCGGCATTCCCGGACAAACGACGATTTATGGCTATGCCGATTCAACTGCACAGGCCTATGCCGGCAAATACGGCTACCGATTTGTAGAACTGAGCGAGAAGGTGCCCTTCATCGACGTTCCGGCAAAGGCTTTTTATGTCGATCCCGTAGCCTGGGCTGTCGAAAACGATATCACAAAGGGTGTCGACGATACCCATTTCGGCTCGGATAAAGCATGTACCCGCGGCCAGGTGGTCACGTTCCTGTGGCGTGCCGCCGGCTGCCCGGAGCCCAAGAGCACCGAGACCGGCTTCAAGGACATGAAGCCCGGCGCCTTCTATGAGAAGGCTGTGGCCTGGGCCGTGGAGGAAGGCATCACCAAGGGCCTGTCGAAGGACAAGTTCGGCCCGGACGCCACCTGCACCAGAGGTCAGATCGTGACCTTCCTGTATCGGGCTGCGGGCCGGCAGGGCCAGATTTATGACTGCCTTCCCTTCGGCGACGTCAGACCCGAAGACTATTTCTTCCCTGCCGTCGGCTGGGCTGTGGCAAACGGCGTCACCAACGGCATGACGGAAAACACCTTTGGACCAAACGAAATCTGCACCCGCGGCCAGGTCGTGACCTTCCTGTACCGCGCCGCCGCGGAATAATCCGATCATTCAAATCCCGGCGGGGCTGCTTTCGCAGCCCCGCCATTTTCATTGAGGACCAATGCCTCCCCTGCGCCGTGGGCCTTGCGGAAAAGGGGAAAAGAACAGCTCGAAAAACGCAAAGAAAACTTTGCAAAAAAGACTTGACAAGTAAACTTGGCGGGTGTATCATATAGCCAACAAAACTTGGCAAGGAGGAGCATCATATGGAAAGAAGTGAAATACTCACAAAAGCGCAGGCGGAAAACGAGGACGAAAGAGAACTGCAGGTGAAGGACAAGTCCATCACTTTTTCCTATATCGTCATGGTTCTGATGGCGGCGGTGTTTACCTGGATCCGGGCAAAGCAGGGACTTCCGATGATGGATTTATGTGCGACGGTCTGCGGTTCCGTCTGTGCGGCAATGACTTACCGGTTTATCAAAACAAAAGGGAAGAGCTATCTGCTGATCGCAGTCGTCACGTTTATTGTTATGGTGATCGCGATCGTAAGATTTGCCATGGGTCACTGAGCCATGAATGACAGACTGATACTCAAAAACCGGATCAAAGAGGCGCGGACGGAAAAAAACCTGTCCCAGGCGGCGCTGGCAAAAATGGTCGGCGTCTCGCGCAATACGATCAGCTCCATTGAAACGGGGCAGTTCAATCCCACGGCAAAGCTGGCGCTGGTGCTGTGCATCGCACTGGAAAAGCAATTTGAAGATCTGTTTTATTTTGACTGACGGAGATCTGATCCATGAAAGAAAAACCGATCGTTTCGGATATCGTTCAAACCTTTTATGATGCTATGGCGTCAGAGTATGACAAATTCTATTCTGACTGGGACGCGGCGGTGCGCGAGGAGGCGGCATTCCTGCAGAAAATTTTCGGGGAGTACGGGTTTGATCAAACGGCCCGGGTCCTGGACTGCGCCTGCGGGATCGGAACCCAGGCGATCGGCCTTGCCGCCCTCGGATATTCCGTAACGGCGTCCGACGTCAGTGCCGGGGAACTCGCGGAGGCGCAGGAGCGCTCTGCGCGCAGGGGCGTTTCGGTCGTTTTCCGGCAGGCGGATTTTCGCGCTCTTTCGGAGGCTTTTTCAGACCGGTTTGATATCGTGATTGCGATGGACAACGCCCTGCCGCACATGCTCTGCCGTGAGGAACTGGAAAAGGCGGTGAAAAGCATCGCCGGTCAGCTAGACGATGGCGGCCTGCTTGTTGCCAGCATCCGGGATTATGACCGGCTGCTGGAGGTCAAACCGCCCTGCTCGGCGCCTTACGTTTATAAAACGCCCAAGGGGCAGAGGGTGCTGTTTCAAACCTGGGATTGGGTCGGGGAGAACTACCGGTTTATCCAGTACGTCATCCGGGATGAGGATTCCATGCAGGTCAGCCGATTTGAAAGTGAATACCGGGCGACGAAACGCGAAGAGATCACAGAGCTTCTGCACAAATACGGCTGCGCTTCGGTCGTTTGGCGCATGCCGGAGCAGACGGGCTTTTACCAGCCGGTGGTCCTGGCCCGGAAATGAAAAAAGGATTGTAAGAAAAATGAAAAAATGTGCTTTTGGAATGGGACACGGCATGTCCCATTGGGAAAAACAGGGCATTTGCTCACTTTGTGTCCTGTTCTTTTTTGAAAACCGGCGGTATGCTGAGGCCGGAAAGGAGGTCAGCGACATATGGATCTTGTGAAAATCGGAAAATTCCTGCAGGAGCTCAGAAAGGAAAACGGACTGACGCAGGAGCAGCTTGCAGAGCGCATGGGCGTCGCCCGCAGAACCGTATCCCGCTGGGAGACGGGCAGCAACATGCCGGATCTGGATCTGCTGATTGAACTGTCGGACCTTTATGAAACGGACCTTCGTGAAATTTTAAGCGGTGAAAGGAAAAGTGAGCGTATGAACAAGGAACTGAAAGAAACCGTAATGCAGGTCGCGGACTACAGCGGCGAGGAAAAAGCAAGACTGACGCGCAGAATGCACGGCATGTTCATTGCCGGACTTCTGGGATTTGCCGCATTCCTGGTGATCACATTGCTGGGCCTGGACAAGACCGCGCCTTATGAAGCGATCGGGAGCTTCGGACTCGGCATCGGATTCGGCATGGTGATCCTCGGCACGATCTTCACCAGCAGGTATGCGTCCCGGATCCGGGCATTCAAGCGCAGATTGCTGCACAAAGAAAAAACGGAAGGCTGACTTCAGCAAGAAGCACAGGGGCAGGCGCCGCGGCGCCTGCCCCTGTGCTTTTTCGGGATATGCGGCCCGGAGTTGATTCTTGTGCCGATTCCATATATAATGGTCATGAATGAAAGAAGGAATCGAACGTCGGCGGAGAAAAGGAGAAAAGATATGTTTATCACGGATGACGGCGTTCGGCTGAATGCCAGGCTGGAACTCCCCGCGGAACACATCGACCGATGCCCGCTGGTGATCGTCATCCACGGCTTCACCGGCCACATGGAGGAGCGGCATATTCTGGCAGTATCACAGGCCATCCGCGAGGCGGGCTGCGCCACGCTGCGGGTGGATATGTACGGACACGGGCACAGCGACGGAGATTTTTCCCGCCATACGCTTTTCAAGTGGCTGTCGAATGCGCTGACGGTGATCGACTATGCCCGCAGCCTGGAGTTTGTCACGGAGCTCTACCTGTGCGGCCACTCCCAGGGCGGCCTGACGGTCATGCTGGCAGGCGCCATGAAGCATGAATCGATCAGCGGGCTGATCCCGCTGTCTCCTGCATGGATGATCCCGGCGGAGGCGAGGGAAGGGATCCTGCTGGGAGAACGCTTTGACCCCGACCGCATCCCCGAGACGCTTGCGCCATGGGGACTCGGTGGAAATTATGTCCGGGTGGCGCAGACCATCCGCGTGGAGCCGGCCATCGACCGCTATCAGGGCCCCGTGCTCATCGTCCACGGGACCGGGGATGAGACCGTGCCGGTGGAGTATGCCGTCCGGGCGGCGGAGCGATATCGGCGCGGCGAGCTTGTGCTGATCCCCGGGGATACCCACTGCTACGATTTCCATCTCGAGCAGGTGACGGACGCGGTACGCGGCTGGCTGCTGCGCCGTGCGGCGCGCTGAGCGCCTCGGGAATATAAACCAATTGCAAAGGGCTGCAGCGCCGGCGCGGACCGGTTTTGCTGCGCACCTCAGACAGGAGGAAACGCCATGGAATACAGGACCCTGGGAAAAACCGGCCTGCAGGTCAGTGAGATCGGCTTCGGCGGCGAGTGGCTGGAGCGGCACCCGGAGGACGAATCTGTGCAGATGCTGCGCTACGCGGCGGAAAAGGGCATTAACATTGTCGACTGCTGGATGGCGGACCCCAAATCCAGAGATATCATTGGCCGGGCGATGGAGGGCAATCGCGCCCATTGGATCGTGCAGGGCCACATCGGCTCCACCTGGCAGGACGGACAGTATGTGCGCACCCGCGATATGACCTTTGTCCGGCCGGCCTTTGAGGATCTGCTGCGCCGTCTGCGCACCGATTACATCGATCTCGGCATGATCCATTATGTCGATACGCCCGAGGACTGGGAGCAGTGCATGCGCCCGCCGTTCTTCGACTATGTCCGCGCCCTCCGTGACGCGGGCACGATCCGCCACATCGGGCTTTCCACCCACAATCCGCGCATCGCTGCGCTGGCGGTGGAGTCCGGCGTCATTGAAATGCTCCTGTTCTCCGTCAATCCGGCCTTTGACATGCGTCCGGCGACGGAGGATCTGGACAGCATGTTCGGCGAATACGATGCGAATCTCTCCGGCATCGACCCGGAGCGGGCGGCGCTGTACCGGCTGTGCGAGGAGAAGAACGTGGGGATCACGGTGATGAAGGGCTTCTTCAGCGGGCGGCTGTTCGACGAGAAAACCTCCCCCTTCGGCACGGCCTTCACGCCGGTCCAGTGCATCCACTATGCACTGACCCGGCCCGGGGTATGCTCCGTCCTCTGCGGTTTTGATACGACGGCGCAGGTGGACGCCGCCGTTGCCTACGAAACCGCTTCCGGGGATGAGAAGGATTACGCCACGGTGCTCGCCACGGCGCCGCTGCATTCCTATCGCGGACAGTGCACCTACTGCGGTCACTGCAAGCCCTGCCCCATGGAGATCGACATCGCGATGGTCAATAAATTCTACGATCTGGCAGTGCTGCAGCCGTCCGTACCGGAGAGCGTGCGCGCCCACTATGAAGCGCTGGATGTGACCGCCTCGGCGTGTATCGGCTGCCGGAGCTGCGAGAGCCGCTGCCCCTTCGGGGTGGAGATCGCGCAGCGAATGGAAAGGGCGGCAGATCTTTTCGGTATCTGATTTACGGCAGGAGACAGACAATGATTCGAAAACTGACAAGACAGATGCTGACGGCGCAGATTTTCTCCGCGCTGACGGTGTCGCTTTGCCTTCTGATCGACAGCATCATGATCGGACGGTACCTGGGCGTGGACGCCATTGCGGCCTATCAGCTGGCCAATCCGATCCTGCTGATGATCGGCGCGCTGGGCAGCATGCTCGCGGCGGGGATCCAGGTGGTTTGCAGCAAATCTCTGGGACTGGGTTCCCAGGAGGAGACCAACAAAGGCTATTCCTCCGCGGTCGCGCTGGCCTTCGGCGTGTCGACGGCGCTGATGCTGCTGGTGCTGATTTTCCGCGGCCCCCTGGCCACCGCCATGGGCGCCGGCGGGGGAGGCGAGCTCTTTACGCAGACCAAAGGCTATCTTTCCGGGTTCATCATCGGCGCGCCCGCCTCCATGGGAGCGCTGATCCTGGTGCCTTTCATGCAGCTTGCTGGCCAGAACGGTCTGCTGATCGCCGCGGTGCTGACCATGACCATGACGGATATCGCCCTGGATCTTCTGAACGTATTTGTGCTGCACGGCGGCATGTTCGGCATGGGCCTGGCCTCGTCGCTGAGCTATTATGCGGCGCTGATCATCGGCGGCGTCTATTTTCTCTCCAGAAAATGTGTTTTCCGGTTCTCCCTGAGCGGCGTGACTTTTTCCAAGATCGCAGAGCTGATCAAAAGCGGCGTGCCGGCGGTGTTCAATATGGCTGCGGGCATGGTCATGGTGTTTGCCCTGAACAAGATCCTGCTCGGCACCGGCGGCAGCGACGCCGTGGCGGCTTTCTCCGTGATCAACAGCATCGGCAATACCAGCAACTGTGTTTCCACAGGCGTCGGCGGTGTGGCGCTGACGCTGGCCGGCATCTTCTACAATGAGGAGGATCGCTCCGGGCTGAAGATCCTGTCACGGCATCTCGGCCGGTATTCCGTGATTCTCGGCGCGGTGGTCGGGCTGCTTATGGTGATCTTTGCGCGGCCGACGGTGGGCCTGTTTATTCCCAACGCCGGCGCGCTGCAGGACCTTGCCGTTTTGGGCGTGCGTCTGTTCGCCGGCGGCCTGATCCTGCGATGCATCAACAACGCTCTGAAAAACGCATATCAGGCCATGGACAAGGTCCATCTGACCGAGATCATCTCCATCGTGCAGTGCGCCGTTTTCCCCATCCTTTCCGCATTCCTTCTCAGCCGCTTCCTGGGCACCACGGGCGTCTGGTTCTTCTTCGTGATGGGCGAGCTGCTCACGGTGGCCGCCCTCGGCCTGTATGTGAAGAAGGTCATGAAGACCGAGCCCTGGAAGGATTATTCGTTCCTGCTGCTGAAGGACGATTTCAGCGTGCCTGAAGATCATATCCTGGAGATCGATGTCCGCACCATCGAAGATGTGACCAAAGCGGCCAATGCGGCCGAGGACTTCTGCCGGCGGCACGGCCAGGACGCCAGGATCACGAACCACATCGCCCTGTGCATCGAGGAGATGGCGAGCAACACGATCCAGCACGGGTTTTCCCGCAGCGGCAAGCAAAACCACCTCTTTATCCGCGTGCTGTATAAAGAGGACGCCTTTGTGCTGCGCTTCCGGGATGATTGCGGCGCCTTTGACCCGGTGAACTATATCCCGCGGGAGGGCAAGGATGCGTTGGGCATCCGGCTCGTCATGGCTGTCGCGCAGGACGCGCAGTATACCCACTCTCTGAATCTGAACAATCTGATGCTGAAGGTCCCGATCGAATGACCTGCCGGATCAGGCGGCAAATGCGGCCCGGGACCGGCGCATTTGCATGGAAAGAAGGAACGCAACTTGATGAAAAATGCGAAGATATGTCTGAAGGACGCGAACCGGCTTCTTGTCATGATCGGCGTGATGATCATGACAGTTCTGCTGCTGAGCGGCTGCGGAAAGCTGCAGGACCAGAGCCCGGACCCGCAGCTGATGCAGGACGCGCAGACGGCCCAGGAGGCCCCGCAGGAGGCGCCCGCGCCGACGCAGGAAGAGCCCGCCGAACCGGAAGAAGAACCGCAGACGCCCGCCCAGGAGACGGAACCGGCTTCCAAAGAAGACCCCGCGCAGACGCAGACCGGAGACGACTGGAAGCTGATCCTGGTCAACGCCGAGCATCCCGTGCCGGAGGGCTATTCGGTGACGCTCAAGGAGCTGCGCAACGACCAGTGGGTCGATGAGCGGATCTATCCGGAGCTGCAGCAAATGTTCGACGACGCCCGCGCTGAGGGCATCTATCCGCTGATCAATGAGTCCTATCGCTCCGCCGAGCGTCAGCAGGAGATCCTGGACAATTATATCGCCGCCTATGAGGCCGAAGGCTTGAGCACGGAGGAGGCACAGCAGCGGGCGCTGGAGGTCGTGGCGAAGCCCGGCACCAGCGAGCATCAGCTGGGCCTGGCGCTGGATATCATTGTGGAATACGAAGAGGATTCCACGCAGACATGGCAGTGGCTGAAGGAAAACTGCTGGCGCTACGGTTTTATCCTCCGCTATCCCGAGGACAAGACGGAGATCACCGGCATCAGTTACGAGCCCTGGCATTTCCGGTATGTGGGCGCGGAAGCGGCGCAGCAGATCACGGAGCGCGGCATTACGCTGGAGGAATATCTGGAGGACAAAGACGCAGGCTGATGCCTAGAGCGCGGGAAACGGCCGCCGGCCGCAGCCCTGAAACCGCTGTTTCATCCGAAAGAGAGGAGTCGGTATGGTTATTCTCATCATTGCATGTCTTGTTTTCGCCGCGGCATTCCTTTTTCAGGAGCGCCGGGAGCGGTATGTTCCCGCTGTCGTACTGAAGGGTTTGGCCTCTGTCTGCTTTGTGATCCTGGGGATACTTTTCAGCCCCGGGACGCTTCTTGCAAAGCGCATTGTCTGTGGCCTGATCCTCGGCTGCATCGCCGACGTGCTGCTGAATCTCAGATATGTCGTCGGGGAAAAGGGACAGCTGGTGTTCCTGCTCGGGATCCTTGTGTTTTTAAGCGGCCACATCCTGTATCTGGCCGCCGTTGCCGGGCTGAGCGCGAACTGGCCCGTGTGCCTTGCCGTCGGCGCGGTCCTGACCGCCCTGCTGATGGCCTGGATCTTCCGGCGGATCACGGCAAAGCCTGCCTTCAAGATCTTCGGCGTGTTCTATCTCGGCGCGATCATGATCCTGAACTGCGTGGCGGCCGGCAACCTGATCGCGAACCCCTCCGCCTTTACCGGACTGTTTGCCGCCGGCGCAGTGTTCTTCCTGGTCAGCGACATCGTCCTGATCCTCAACACATTCGGATCGGAGACACGGCAGAGCCTTCGCGTCACGAATGTCAGCCTGTACTACGTCGGCCAGCTGCTGATCGCACTGAGCCTGCGCTTTGCCGCATAGAATCGCGCGCAATCCGCCCCCTCCTTCGCAGGAAGGAGGGGGTTTTTGCATTTGCGGCCGCGCGTGATGGAACAACCTACAGGAAAAGTAGGAAAATGACTAAAAAAGGAGACCGGCGGAAACGGTTTTTCTGGTTTTTCGCCGATTGACACCGCGGGTCCTGTGATGTATCATTTTAGAAACCTATAAAACTAATAGGTAATAAACGGACGGAGGTAACGTCATGCAATGGGATTTCCGAAATAAAGCGCTCCGGCAGACCATGGCCTGTGTCGAATTCGGCATCGAAAAGGAAACGCTGCGTGTGACGCCCGCGGGCCTGCTGTCGAAAACGTCTCATCCTTTCAGCCAGGATTCGATCGACCGCGATTTCTGTGAAAACCAGGTGGAGATGATTTCCTCCGTCCATTCGGACATAAAATCCCTGTTTTCGGAGCTCCGCGAGATCCATCACACGGTGTATGAGAAGCTGGCGGAGATGAACGAGCTCCTCTGGCCGTTTTCCAATCCGCCCATTGTCCGCTCCGAGGACGATATCTCCATCGCGCGGTTTGCCGGGGAGAAACGGGAGCGGACGGTTTACCGTCAGTATCTGGCAGGGAAATACGGCAAGGCGATCATGCTGTTCTCCGGGATCCATCTGAATTTTTCGTTCTGCGACGATATGCTCATGGTGCAGTTCCTGCGTTCCGGGGAGGAAGATTATGTCCGGTTTAAAAATGAGGTATATCTGCAACTGCTGCAGAAGCTTCTGCGCTGGAACTGGCTGATCGTGTATCTGACCGCCGCGAGCCCGCTGATGGACGGCAGCTTCGCGCGGCTGCGGGGGATCGGAGACCGTGCCCGCTATGCCTCGCCGCGCTGCAGCGAGGTGGGATACTGGAACGATTTCCTGCCGATCCTGGACTTCTCCTCGATCGAGGCGTACTGCGCCAGCATTCAGAGATATGTGGACGCCGGCAGGCTTTACAGCTCCGCCGAGCTTTATTACCCACTGCGGCTGAAGCCCCGCGGCAGCTATTGCTTTGCATCTCTGCGGCGCAACGGGGTGAACCACATCGAGCTGCGATGCCTGGATCTCAATCCGCTGTCGTGCCTGGGGTTGTTCGAGGAGGACGTGCGCTTCATTCATCTGCTGATCCTGTTCCTGATGAGCCTGCCGGAAGAACGGCTGGACGAGGACGGTCAGCGCACGGCGATCGAAAACAGCAAAAAAGCCGCTCTGTTCGACGATGAGAAGAACACGCTCCTCGTGAACGGAGAACAGATATCTCTCCGGCTCGCCGCACAGAACGCGCTGGACGAGATCGAAACATTCGCAAAAACCTATGCCGCGGAATTCCTGCCAACGGTGGCATATCAGAAAGAAAAATTTAGAGGGAGGCGGTACGCCGAGCTGGTTTGCGAGCGCTTCCGGGATTATATTCCGGACGGGCTGCAGCTTGCCGAACGCCTTCGGGGGACGACATGTGCATGATATTCGGGCTCAGCGCTCTGCAGGACACCGAAACAAATGAATATCTGAAAGCCTTCTACAGCCATTCCCCGGAGCATCCCCACGGCTGGGGCCAGGCGGTCCTCCGGCAGGACTCGGCCCTGATCGAGAAGGAGAGCCTGGAAGCCTCCAAAAGCAACTACCTCCGGGAACGGCTCAGCGTGCCCGTCAGAGCCCGGCTTCTGCTGGCCCATATCCGCTATGCGACGGTCGGCCATGTGGCATACTGCAACTGCCATCCCTTCTCCGGTACGGATGCTTCGGGCCGCCGGTGGACGCTGACGCATAACGGCACCATCTTCGACTGCCCCGCGCTGTCAAAGTATTTCAGCGAGCAGACCGGGGAGACGGACTCCGAGCGTATTTTGCTCTGCCTGCTGGACCGGATCAATGCCGCGCAGCGGGAAAAGCCGCTTTCCTTTGACGCGCGGTTTGCGCTGCTGGACGCGCTCATATCGGAGATGGCTGCAGGCAACAAGCTGAATCTGATGCTGTCGGACGGCAGAGATCTGTATGTCCACACCAACTGCAGGGATACCCTGTACTGCCTGGAAAAAGAAAATGCGGCGCTCTTTTCCACCGTCCCTCTGACGAATGAGGACTGGAGGCCGGCGCCGTTCACCACACTGCTTGCCTACCGTGACGGAAAACGCGTAAAGACGGGCACGGATCACGGCTGTGAATACACGGAAGATCCGGAACACCTGAAGTTCCTGTACCAGATCTTCTCTGAACTGTAAGGAGGCCGCCATGGAAAAAGAACAGATTCTGCAGGAGCTCTATAAAAAATACATCGCGCCGACCTGCAGAATGCGGGAACATCTGATCGGTGTGGAGATCGAACTGCCCATTGTGAATCTCAACAAGGCGGCTGTGGATTTCTCTGTTGTCCACAGTTTGACGGCGGAATTCTGCGAAAAATACGGGTTCAGCGTCACCGGCGTCGACGACGATGGTCATACCAACGCCGCGCAGAACCCGGAAAACAGGGACATCCTTTCCTATGACTGCTCCTACAACAATCTCGAGCTGTCCTTCGGCGCGGAACGCAGCCTCAACGAGATCCACGGGCGCTTCGTGGAGTATTACACGTTTATTGAGAAAGTTCTGGCGCGCAGCAATTATACCCTGACCGGCATGGGCGTCAATCCCTACCGGCAGTACAACCGCAATGTACCGATCCCCAACGGCCGGTACCGGATGCTGTTCCACCATCTGCACAGCTATGATAACTATTCCGGACAGCTGGATTTTCATCCCTATCCCGCTTTCGGTACCTTCGCGTCCGCGTCCCAGGTCCAGCTTGACGTGGATTACGACCGCCTGCCGCAGACGCTGAACATCATGGAGCAGCTCGAACCCCTTAAGGCCCTGCTGTTTTCCAACTCTGTCCTGCCGGAATATGATCCAGATCTGCTGTGCTGCAGGGATCTGTTCTGGGAGAAAAGCACCCACGGCCTCAATCCAAGAAACATCGGCATGTACGGCGTGGAATTTCAATCGGCGGACGATGTGCTTGACTATATCGCAGATACGTCCATCTACTGCGTTGAACGCGGTGACAAGTACATCAACTTTGCGCCGATCGGGATCATAGACTATCTGCAGTCCGATGCGGTGGAGGGCGAATACTTCGACGGCGCAGGGTATCGAACCATAACGGTCCATCCTGTACTGGAGGACATCGCTTATCTGCGTACTTTTAAATTCGAGGATCTCACATTTCGCGGAACGGTGGAATTCCGCTCCGCCTGCAATCAGCCCATCGGGGAGGCGCTGACGATCGCGGCGTTCCATCTGGGGCTTGTGGAGCGGCTCGACGCGCTTCAGACGCTTTTGGAAGCGGACAAATCGCTCTACCATCGGGGCTGCTCTCCGGCGGAGCTCAGGAATCTGCTGGTCAAACGGTCGCTTCCTGCATTTGTTGACGAAGACGCGGTCTACGGACTTTTGGAGAAGGTGGTCGATCTGGCCCGGGAAGGACTGGAGGCGCGGGCATTGGGAGAGGAGCGCTTCCTGGAGCCCCTGTACGGCCGCATCCGCGGCAGAACGAACCCCGCCCGGACGATGCTGACCGCCCTGGAAAACGGCGCGCCCATCGAAGAACTGATCACCCGATATGCGAAAATCAGCTGAGCAATCATAATAAACCAACCCCCGCCCGAACCCGGGCGGGGGTTGGTTTTTGTGCAGACTCAGATGACGTAGTCGTTTCCGGACTCGCCTGTGCGCATCAGCTCAGACAGATAGCGGGAGGAGGTGTAGTTTCGGATCACCTCGTCCAGACCGCGCCAGAATTCCAGCGTCCGGCATTCGGCGATGCGCGGGCAGGTGACAGCCCGGCCCTCCAGGCAGGCGACCGGCGCAAGGCTCCCCTCCATGATGCACAGCACGTCGCCGATATTGATCTGCTCCGGCGGCCGGCAGAGCTGATAACCGCCGCCCTTTCCGCGGACGCCGCTCACGATACCGTTTTTCACCAGCTCTTTGACGATGCTCTCCAGGTATTTTTCAGAAATGTCCTGGCGTTCGGCGATCTCCTTGAGGGGGATATGCCCCTCGGACTGGTGCTCCGCCATGTCGACCAGAACACGCAGCGCATAGCGGCCTTTGGTTGAAATCAGCAATTCTCTCACCTCAATTACCTATTATACCAGAGGGCAAATATGATTTCAATGAAAAAATGAAAAAAATGGTTTTTTTCTCATTTCCGGGGAGACGGAAGGGAGGGGGGCATTGCTGCCGGCCCTTGCGCAGGGCCCTGGCCTGCGGTATAATAACGGCAGGCAGGGACCAAATGTGTATAAAGGAGCGAGAAACATGGACGTTCAGCGCATCAGTGAGATGGAAGAATATTTGAATGAATGCACGGAAGCGACTGCGGGACTTTGCGCGCAGCTGGACCGGATGGAGGCGTGCAGGGAGCAGATGACCCGCCTGTTTGCCTATTACGGCACCGAGGCCTGGTATGAGGACCGGGCGGGGGAACTGCCGGAGGGGATCTCCGCGGGCGTGCTGTCGGAGGATCTGGTGTACGATCAGATCGTCTCGGTGCGCGACGCGGCGATCCGAATGCTGGAGCTGGCGACGGATATTTTGAAAAACCGGATATGAAAAATCGCCTCCACCGGCTTTCCTGCCGGTGGAGGCGATTTTTATCGGACTGCGTCGGTCATGGCTTTTATGAACGGCCCCACATGGGCCGGGGCCTGCCTTCCGTACTGGCCGATCAGCCGCACGATGGCCGAGCCCACGATGGCCCCGTCGGAGAGATCCGCCATTGCCTTTGCCTGCGCCGGCGTGGAGATGCCGAAGCCCACAGCGCAGGGAATGTCCGTGTTCTCCCGCACCACCCGGACGATGGAAGCGAGATCCGTGGTGATTTCGCTGCGCGTGCCCGTCACGCCCAGGCTGGAGACAAGATAGAGGAAGCCCCGTGCCTCCCGGGCGATCATGGCGATGCGGTTTTCCGAGGTGGGGGCGATCATGGAGATCAGATCCACGCCGAACCGCTCGCAGATCGGCAGAAACTCGTCCTTTTCCTCGAAGGGCAGATCCGGCAGGATCAGTCCGTCGATCCCGATTTCAGCGCATGTCGAGATAAATTTCTCCGCCCCATAGGAGTAGACCACGTTGGCGTAGGTCATGAACACCATGGGCACGCTGACGTCCCGCCGGAGCCCGCGCACCAGGTCGAACACCCGGTCCGTGGTCACCCCGCCGCGCAGCGCCCGCAGGTTCGCCGCCTGGATGACGGGACCCTCCGCCGTGGGATCGGAGAAGGGGATGCCCAGCTCGATGAGATCGGCGCCGTTTTCCACGGAGGCGCGCACCACGGCGGCGGTGGTTTCCAGATCCGGGTCGCCGCAGGTGATGAAGGGAATGAAGGCCTTCCCGTTGGCAAACGCCTGTGAAATCTTACTCATGCAGATCCTCCCCTCTGTATCGCGCGATGGCGGCGCAGTCCTTGTCGCCCCGGCCGGAAATGGTGATGACGATGATTTGATCCGTCTCCATGGCCGGCGCCAGACGCATGGCGTGGGCCACGGCGTGGGCCGATTCGATGGCGGGGATGATGCCCTCGGTTTTTGCCAGGTACTCGAAGGCGCACACCGCCTCCTCGTCGGTGATCGGCACGTATTCCGCCCGGCCGATGTCGTGCAGATATGCGTGCTCCGGGCCGATGCCGGGGTAGTCCAGCCCCGCGGAGATGGAGTAGACCGGGGCGATCTGACCGTACTGGTCCTGGCAGAAGTAGGACTTCATGCCGTGGAAAATGCCGGGCCTGCCCGTGGCGATGGTGGCGGCGGTCTCAAAGGTGTCCACGCCCCGGCCCGCGGCCTCGCAGCCGATGAGACGGACGCCGGGATCCCCGATGAAGTGATAGAAGCTGCCGATGGCGTTGGAGCCGCCGCCCACGCAGGCGAGCACCGCGTCGGGGAGCCGGCCCTCTTTTTCCATGAGCTGCTGCTTGATTTCTTTGGAGATGACCGCCTGGAAATCCCTGACGATGGTGGGGAAGGGGTGGGGCCCCATCACGGAGCCCAGGCAGTAGTGGGTGTCGGCGATCCGGCTGGTCCACTCCCGCATGGCCTCGGAGACGGCGTCCTTCAGGGTGGCGGTGCCGGTCTTCACGGGGATGACCTGCGCGCCGAGCAGCCGCATGCGGTAGACGTTCAGCGCCTGGCGGACCGTGTCCTCCTCGCCCATGAACACCACGCATTCCATGCCCATCAGGGCCGCCGCGGTGGCGGTGGCCACGCCGTGCTGGCCCGCGCCGGTCTCGGCGATCAGCCGGGTCTTGCCCATCTTTTTGGCCAGCAGGGCCTGGCCCAGCACGTTGTTGATCTTGTGGGCGCCGGTGTGGTTGAGATCCTCCCGCTTGAGGTAGATCTTCGCCCCGCCCAGGTCCTTCGTCATTTTTTCGGCATAGTACAGCCGCGAGGGGCGGCCGGCGTACTCGTTGAACAGCTCGCCCAGCTCCCGGTTGAAGTCCGGATCGTCCTTATAGTGATTGTAGGCCGCTTCCAGCTCGATGACCGCGTTCATCAGCGTCTCGGGGATGTATTGCCCGCCGTGCACGCCGAAGCGTCCGTTTGGATTCGTCATGGGTTTTCCCTCCTGACCGCGGCCACGAAGGCCGCCATTTTTTCTGCATCCTTTCCGCCGCCGGACTCAATGCCGGAGCTGACGTCCACCCCGAAGGGCCGCAGCAGCCGGATCGCCCCGGCGACGTTTTCTGTGTCCAGTCCTCCCGCGAGGAAGTAAGGCCGTTCGACACGGTCCAGCAGACCCCAGTCGAAGGCGGTTCCCGTGCCCGCGCCGGCGTCGAGCAGAATGCAGTCCGCTTCGCTCCGGCCGGCTTGCTCCACATCCGCCTGAGTCCGGACCCGGAAGGCCTGCCAGATGGGCCGGTCCGTCATCCGCCGCAGCGCGCGGATATACGCCGCGTCCTCGCCGCCGTGGAGCTGAGCGGCGTCGATGATCCCGCCGCCCAGCAGGGCGGCCACCGTGGCGGGGGCCTCGTCCACGAAGACGCCCACGGCCCGGATCCCGGGCGAAAGGGCGTTTTTGAGCGCCTGCGCCTGCGCCGGGGTGACGCGGCGTTTGCTGCCTTCGGCGAACACGAAGCCGACATAGTCCGGCATCAAAGCGTTCGCGGCCTCGATGTCGCAGCGCCGGGACAGGCCGCACAGCTTGATTTTTGTCATGCCGTGCCTCCCCGCAGCTCGGCGAGCTTCGCGCGTTTGTCCGGCGAGCGCATCAGCGTTTCGCCGATCAGCACGGCGTCCGCGCCAAGCGCCCGCAGCCCCGCCACATCCTCCGCGCTTTTCACCCCGCTCTCGGACACGAACAGCACGTCCCGGGGGATCAGCTCCCGCAGCCGGCGGCTGTTGCCGGGATCCACGGAGAAGTCCTTCAGGTTCCGGTTGTTGACGCCGAGGATCCGGGCGCCGGAGCGAAGGGCGGCCTCCGCCTCCGCTTCGTCGTGGGCCTCCACCAGGGCGTCGAGCCCCAGCGCGTCGCAGATCTGGATATAGTCCCGGATCTGCACCTCGTCCAGGATGGCGCAGATCAGCAGGGCCGCCGCGGCCCCCAGGGCCTTCGCCTCATAGAGCATGTATTCATCCACGGTGAAATCCTTGCGCAGGCAGGGGAGCGCGACAGCCCCGGCAATCTGCCGAAGGTAGGCGTCGCAGCCCAGGAACCACTTCGGCTCCGTCAGCACGGAGACGGCGTCCGCTCCCGCGGCCTCGTATTCCTGCGCGATCCGCAGATAGGGAAACTCCGGCGCGATCAGCCCCCTGGAGGGGGAGGCCTTCTTGCATTCGCAGATGAAGGAAAGCCCCTGCTTTTTGAGCGCGGCGGCGAAGGGAAAATCCCCCTTCGGCATCGCCAGCGCCTGCCGCCGCAGCTCCACGAGGGGCAGCGCGTTCTTTGCCGCCGCCGTCCGCTCGCGGGCGTGGTCGGCCAGGGCGTCAAGAATGCTCATTGCTCCGCCTCCGGCCGGTTGCTGGCCTCGATCAGTTTTTCCAGCGTTTGCAGGGCCTTGCCGGAGTCGATGAGCTCCGCCGCCAGCTTCACGCCCTCCGCCATGCTGTCCGCCTTGCCGCCGATGTACAGGGACGCGCCGGCGTTCAGCAAAACGGCGTCGCGCATGGGCCCCGGTGCGCCGCCCAGGATGGACAGGGTGATCTTTGCGTTTTCTTCCGGGGTGCCGCCGCGCAGCTCGGCCTTCGTGCAGCGCGTAAAGCCGAAGTCCTCCGGCTTGACCGTGTAGGATTTGAACCAGCCGTCGCGGATCTCGCAGATGGTGGTGGGGGCGCTCATGGAGATCTCGTCCAGCTTGTCCTGGCCGTAGACCACCATGCCGCGGCGGACGCCGAGGTTCACCAGCACCTGGGCCAGGGGCTCCACCAGATAGCCGTCGTACACGCCCAGCAGCTGCATGGACGGCGAGCCGGGGTTGGTCAGCGGCCCCAGGATGTTGAACACGGTGCGGAAGCCCAGCTCCCGGCGGATGGCGCCCACATATTTCATGGAGGCGTGGTATTTTTGGGCGAAGAAGAAGCACATGCCGACCTCGTTCAGCAGCTCGACGCAACGCGCCGGGCTCTGGTGGATGTTGACGCCCAGGGCCTCCAGACAGTCCGCGGTGCCGCAGGCGGAGGAGGCGGCGCGGTTGCCGTGCTTGGCCACCTTCATGCCCCCCGCCGCCGCCACCAGGGCGGAGGTGGTGGAGATATTGAAGCTGTGGGCGTTGTCGCCGCCGGTGCCGACGATCTCAAACAGATCCATGCCGGTCTCCACCTTCGTAGCGTGATCCCGCATGGCGCTGGCGCAGCCGGCGATCTCGTCGGTGGTCTCCGCCCGGGCGCTCTTGGTGGACAGGGCCGCCAGGAAGGCGGCGTTCTGGGTGGGGGTGGTCGCGCCGCTCATGATCTCGTTCATGACGGCATAGGCCTCGTCATAGGTGAGGTCTCCCTTGTCTACGATTTTTACAATGGCTTCCTTGATCATGGCTCAGATCTCCTTCAGTAAAAAGTTTGCAAGTATGGTTTTTCCGTCCGGGGTCAGGATGGATTCCGGATGGAACTGTACGCCGAAAATGGGATATTCCCTGTGCTGCACCGCCATCACTTCGCCGTCCGGGGTCCGGGCGGTGATTTTCAGGCAGGCGGGGACGGTGGCCGCGTCCGCGGCCAGGGAGTGGTACCGTGCCACCGGGGCCGCCTCCGGCAGGCCGCGGAACAAGGGGCACGTCGGGTCGAACCGGACGACCGACTGCTTGCCGTGCATCAGGGCTTTGGCATAGGTCACCGTCGCGCCGAAGGCGGCGCAGATGGCCTGGTGGCCCAGGCAGACGCCCAGAGTCGGGATTTCTTTTCCGAGGATCCCCGCTGCCTCCATGGTGACGCCCGCGTCCTCGGGCCGTCCGGGACCGGGGGAGAGGAGGATGCGGTTCGGGCGCAGCGCCCGGATCTGATCGACGGTCATCTCGTCGTTGCGGATGACCCGGATCTCCGGCTCCAGCTCGCCGACGAGCTGGTAGAGGTTGTAGGAAAAACTGTCGTAGTTGTCAATCAGAAGGATCACAGCTCCGCCTCCTGGGCAAGCTCCAGCGCGCTCAGCGCCGCCCGCGCCTTGTTCAAGCATTCCTGATACTCCCTCTCCGGCACGGAGTCGGCCACGATCCCGGCCCCGCTGCGCACATAGACCGTGCCGTTTTTCTTATACACCAGGCGGATGGCGATGCAGGTGTCCATATTGCCGGTGAAGTCGATGTAGCCGATGGCGCCGCCGTAGATGCCGCGCTTGTTGCCCTCCAGCGCGCCGATGAGCTGGCATGCCCGGATCTTCGGGGCCCCGGAGAGGGTGCCCGCGGGCAGGACCGCCGCAA
The DNA here is from genome assembly GCA_015068455.1 of Oscillospiraceae bacterium. Lineage (GTDB taxonomy): Bacteria > Bacillota > Clostridia > Oscillospirales > Oscillospiraceae > SVMC01. The sequence goes on from SVKO01000004.1 coordinate 202,374, forward strand.
TGGCGTCCAGGGCGTCGCAGCCGTCGCGGATCTCGCCGCGCACCGTGGAGCCGATGTGCATCACGTGGGAGAACCGCTCCACCGAGCGCAGCTTCTCCACCTGCACGGTGCCGAATTTGCTGATCTTCCCCAGGTCGTTCCGGCCCAGATCCACCAGCATGTTGTGCTCCGCCAGTTCCTTTTCGTCGGCCAGCAGCTCGGTCTCCAGCGCCCTGTCCTCGGCTTCGGTTTTGCCCCGCGGCCGGGTCCCGGCCAGGGGGAAGGTGTGCAGGATCCCGTCCTCCAGCTTGACGAGGGTCTCCGGTGAAGCGCCCGCCACCTCCACGTCCGTGCCCGAGAAATAGAACATATAGGGCGAGGGGTTGATGGTGCGCAGAAGGCGGTAGGTGTTCAGAAGGCTCCCCTCGAAGGGGGCGGACAGGCGGTTGGACAGGACGATCTGGAAAATGTCCCCCTCCCGGATGTGATCCTTCGCCTTCTCCACCATGGCGCAGAACCGCGCCTGATCGAACAGGGCGGTGACCCCGCCGGTCAGATGTCCGCCGGGCTCGTCCTTCTTCTGCCCGCTGCGCAGCAGATCCCGGAGCTGCTTGAGCTCCCACACGGCTTTGTTGTAGTTCGTTTCGGGATCGTTCAGCTCCATGTTGGAAATCAGCACGATCTTCTGGCGGATGTGGTCGAAGGCGATGACCTGGTCGAACAGCATCAGATCCACGTCCCGGAAATGCTCCGTATCCTCCACGGGTACCCGGACGCTGGGCTCACTGTAGCCGAGGTAATCGTATGAAAAATAGCCCATCAGACCGCCGGTGAAGGGCGGCAGATAGTCAAACCGCGGGCTTTTGTAACGCGAAAGCACCTCGCGCAGATAGTCCGCAGGGTTGCCGGTAACGTATTTCACCCGGCCCGCGTCCAGCACGCCGTTGATCTCTCCGCCCACGCAGGTGATGTCCAGCTTCGGGTCAAAGCCGAGGAAGGTGTAGCGTCCCCAGGTCTCGTCCGCCTGGGCGGATTCCAGGAGAAAGCAGTGCTTCGACACGTTTTTCAGGATCCGCAAGGTCTCGATGGGGGTGGTGAAATCGGAGAGGATCTCCGTGCTGACCGGCAGCACATCGTATGTTCCCGCCGCGGCGATCTGCCGGACCTCCTCCAGGCTCGGTCTGATGTTCATAGTGCATTCGCTCCTTTGCGGTTTCTGCGGGAGCACAAAAAAACGCCCCTGACAGAAACAGATGTTCTGTCAAGGACGAATAAAAACGATTTATCCGCGGTGCCACCTTGATTCACGGCTTGACCCGTGCGCTTAGCGGGATACCAGCATATCCCCGGCAATTAACGTCTGCCTGCAACGTCGCAGAATACTCAGGAGCGATCCCTTTGACTGCGCCCTCAGCGGTCCATTTGACAACTTGTTTCTTGCCTGATTCTCAGCATCGCAGGCTCTCTGTAAAGGCATGATTGCCGTTATCTCCGCGTCAACGGTTTCCTATTCGGTTGGTGGTATTATAGAACGGTTTTTTGCAAATGTCAACTGGAAATAATATCCTGTTCCGAGGCTGTCAATCCTTCTCTGCGCCGGCGATGATACCGCCGCCGAGGACGTAGTCATCCTCATAGAATACGGCGCTCTGGCCGGGGGTGACGGCCCGCTGCGGCTCATCGAACAGGAGCTCCGCGCCGGTTTCTGAGGGGATCAGCAGGGCCTGCGCGAACCGCGGCGTATAGCGCAGCTTCGCCCGCACCCGCCGGGGCGCGTCCAGGCGATCCACGGCGATATAGTTGACGTTCTCCACGGTGACCCGGCGGGAGAACAGCGCCTCGTTGGGCCCGATCGTCACGTCCGGCCAGGGCTTGGCGAGCACATATACCCGCTCGCCCGCGCTCAGGCCCAGACCCCGGCGCTGGCCGATGGTGTAGCATTCCGCGCCCCGGTGGGGGCCCAGGTCCGCGCCGTCCATCGTGCGGAAGCGGCCCGGGGTGAGGGAAACGCCCCGCCGGACGAGATAGGCGCAGTAGTCCCCGTCGGGGATGAAGCACACATCCTGGCTGTCGTGCTTGGCGGCCAGATGCAGACCCAGTTCCGCGGCGATCTCCCGCACCCGGGCTTTTGTGTAGTCCCCCAGGGGGAAGACGCTCCGGGAAAGCTGGGCCTGGCTGAGGCTGTAGAGCATATAGGTCTGATCCTTGGCGGCGTCGGCGGCAATGCGCAGGAAATACCGCCCGTCCGACTGCTCGATGCGGGCATAGTGGCCGGTGGCCATGCCGTCGCAGCCCAGGGCCAGGGCCTCGTCCAGGAACCTGCCGAATTTCATGGCTTTATTGCACAGCACGCAGGGATTCGGCGTCCGGCCCGCGCAGTACTGGCGGCAGAAATCATCCTCGACGGTGCTGCGGAAGGCATCCTGCCAGGAAAACAGATGGAAGGGTACGCCAAGCTGTTCACAGACAGACCGGGCGTCCTCGGCTTCCGCTTCGCCGCCGGGGCGCAGCAGCATGGTCCCGCCGCCGACTTCGAAGCCCGCCTGCTGCAGCAGGGCGCAGCACACCGCGGAATCCACGCCGCCGGACATGGCGGTCAGCAGCTTTTTCATGGCGCCGCCTCCTTTCGTTTTTCCTTATTGTAGCGTCTTTCGGCGCAAAAAGCAATGGATGCGCTTGTTTCCGGGGAAAACGGATGATATAATAAATAAAAACCCGAAAGAAGGTATTTTATGATCCCCTTTCGCCGACCGGAGCTGAGCGATCGAAAAGCGCTGAGCGATCTCTTCCTTGCCAGCGCGTACCGCGGCTGTGAGTATTCCTTTGTCAATATCTATATCTGGGGCCATCAGCAGTTCGCGCTGGTGGAGGGAGAGCTGGTGCTGTTCTCCCATTGGGACGGACGCAGCATGTACGTCTATCCCGGCAGCCGCAGCCGCAAAACCATCATCGAGGCCCTGGAGGCCGACGCGGGCGAGCGGGGGATCCCCATGCGCCTGTACGGCCTGGATCGGGCGGCTGTGGAGGAAATCGAAGGGCTGTTCCCCGGAAAGTACGGCTTTTCCGCCAACCGGGACGGCTTCGACTATCTGTATGAGATCGAGCGGCTGGCGGAGCTGCGGGGCAAAAAGCTGCAGCAGAAGCGCAACCACATCAACAGGTTTATCGAACTGTACCCGGACTGGTATGTCAGACCCATCACCGGCGAGAATCTGAACGCCTGTATGGAGATGGCCGCGGACTGGTACCGGGTGCACGAGGATCCCGAGCACGACTACCGGCTGGAGAAGGTGGCCATGTGCCGTGCCTTCCACGCCTTCGACGCGCTGGGCATGGAGGGTCTGGCCCTCTATGCCGACGGGCGCATCGTCGCCATGACCATGGGCAACCGGCTGCGCACGGATACCTATGACGTCAATTTTGAAAAGGCCTATGCCGACATTCCCGGGGCATATCCGCTCATCAACCGGGAGTTTGCCAGACTGATCCGGGAGCGCTATCCCGAGATCCGTTATCTCAACCGGGAGGAGGACATGGGCCTGCCCGGCCTGCGCAAATCCAAGCTGTCCTATCATCCCGACGTGCTGCTGGAAAAATTCCGCGGCTTCCAGAATCCCGAGGTCACCCTGTGATCGGGCGATGGGCAAAGCCGGAGGAGAAGCACGATCTGCAGGTGCTGTGGTCGCGGGTGTTCGGCGACGGGCCGGATGTGACGGACTTGTTTTTCCGGCGGTTTCCGCCGGAGCGGCATACCCGCGTGATCCCCGCCGGATACGGGATCACCTCCATGGCAAACTGGCTGCCGGTGACGCTCCGCGCGGAAGGGAAAGCCTATTCCGGCGCCTATGTCTACGCCGTGGCCACCGCGCCGGAGCGCAGGGGAGAGGGCCTGGGCAGCGCCGTGGTGAAAGAACTGGACCGGGCGCTGGCGGACGCCGGGCTGGACTTTGCGTGCCTGTGCCCGGCATCGGCCGGACTCTATGATTTTTATGCCGCCCTGGGCTACGAGACCGCTTTTTTCTGCGGGCATTTCCATGCCGCCCCCGCGGGCGAGGCTTCTGTGCTGACGCGGATGGACGCGATGGAATACCTGGCCCTGCGCCGGGAGCTTCTGACCGGACCGTTCTGCGACTGGGACGCTGCGGCGGTTTCCTATTTGCAGGCGATGGGAACGCGGTTTTACAGCCTTCCGTCCGGCTGTGCGGCCGTGAGTCTGCTGCCGGACGGGACGGCTCGGATCTCCGAGCTGATCGCCCAAACTCCTTCCGCCGCCGCCGGTGCGCTTTGCCGCGCGCTTGGCGCAGAGCGTGCCGAGGTATTCACTCCCGGCACAGACCTGCCCCGGGGCATGCTGAAATGGTTCACTTTCGGACAAAAAATCTCCCCCGCGCACCTCGGTTTTGCATTTGATTGACAAACTTTTCTCCGGCGGTTGACTGTGCGGCTCGCCCATGCTATGATTTTGAACGCAAATCAACGCGAAGGAGACACCCCGACATGCGCAAGCTCGATTTCCACTGTCATATCTATCCGGCCAAGATCGCCGAAAAGGCCCGGCAGAGCACCGGCACGTTCTACGGCGTAGAGTGCGGCGACTGCACCGGCCTGGCCGAGGATCTGCTGAAGCGGTGCGATGAGGCGGGGATCGAGACCTGCGTGGTGCACTCCGTCGCCACGAAGCCGGAGCAGGTGGACAGCATCAATGCCTTTCTGCTGCGCGTCAGCCGGGAAAACCCCGGCCGGCTGATCCCCTTCGGAACGGTCCACCAGGACACGCAGGATATGGCAGGGGTGGTAAACTGGCTGTGCGAGAACGGCTTCAAGGGCGTCAAGCTCCATCCCGACATCCAGGGCGTCGCCCTGAACGATCCGCGGCTCATGCCCCTGTATGAGGCTTGCCGGGGAAAGCTCATGGTTCTGTTCCATGCCGGCGACGACCGATATTCCTACTCCAATCCCGCGGAGATCATCCCCGTGCTGGAGGCATTTCCGGACGTGACCTTCATCGGCGCCCACCTGTGCGGCTACCACGTCTGGAGCGAGGCGGTGCCCGTCATGTCGAAGCGGTTCGGCAACCTCTACGTGGACTGCTCGTCCTCCTCCTTCGCCATGGGAAAAGAGAAATTCCGCGCGTATATCGAGGCCTATGGCTATGACCGGGTGCTGTTCGGCTCGGACTATCCCATGTGGGATCCCCGGATCGAGAGCGCGGTGCTGGAATCTCTTGACCTGCCGCAGAAGGCCCTGGAGGATATCTTCTGGAACAACGCCGCAAGGCTTTTGAATCTGAAATAAAAAAACGGCTGCGAGGCATCTGCCTCGCAGCCGTTTTTCTGCCTTTTTACTTTGCGGCCCGGAAAATCTCCTCGATTTCCTTTGCTCCGAGGGGGCGGATGCGGGAGAGCTTCAGGGTGTCGTTCATCGTGGCGTCCAGCGCCAGAGCGTGCAGCGCCTCGTCGCCCGAATCGACGCCCAGCTCGCGCAGACTGCCGGGCATGCCGATGGAGCGGAAGAAGGCGACGGTTTTCTCGATGCCCAGGCGGGCGGCGGCTGTATCGTCCTGCGAATCGACGCCCCAGACCCGGCGGGCATACCGGGCGAAGCGGGGAATGCAGCCGGCGTACAGATACATCGCCCAGGCGCCCCAGACGGCGGCCAGGGAGGCGCCGTGGGTGACGCCGTAGCGTGCCGACAGGGCGTGGCCGAGCTTGTGCACGGAGAAATCCTTGCCGCGGCCCAGCTCCGTCAGATTGTTGTGGGACAGGCTCGAAGCCCAGAAGACCTCGCACATGGCGTCGTAATCCGTCGGATCGGCGACGATGGCCGCGCCGTTTTTGATGACGGCGCGCAGCAGGCCTTCGGCGATTTCATCGGTCAGATCGGCGCGGACGCCGGGGATGAAATACCGCTCCATGGTGTGCATCATAATGTCCGTCACGCCGGCGGCAAGCTGATACTTCGGCAAAGTCGCGCCCAGGGCGGGATTCATGATGGCGAAGGCGCAGCGGTTGAAGCCGGTGTTGATGCCGGATTTTTTGCCGATTGCCTCGTTGGTCAGCACGGCGGAATCGCTCATTTCACTGCCGGCGGCAGGCATGGTGAGCACCGCGCCCACAGGCAGGGACTTCGTCAGAGGCACCTTTTTTGTCCAGAGATCCCAGAGCTTCTCGTCCGGATTTGCCGCACCGTGGGCGATGGCCTTGGCGGTGTCGATGGCGCTGCCGCCGCCGACGCCGATGATCAGGTCCGCACCGAAGGCCAGCGCCTCGGCGACGCCCTGTTCGGCGTGGGCCACGGTGGGATTGGGCTGGGCGCCGCCGAATTCACGGAAGGTCACGCCCGCTTCGGAAAGAGAGGCCTCCACGCGGCCCAGCAGGCCGCTGCGCACCACGCTGCCCTTGCCGTAGACCAGCAGGGCCTTTGAACCGTATTTGCCGGCGATCCCGCCGATTTGGTTCTCCACATCCCGGCCGAAGACCACTTCGGTGGGGGCGCAATACTGAAAGTTCTGCATGTTCTTCTCCTTTTGCAATCGGCGAACGACGGGTTCAGTTCATTGGTGAGATTTGATAGTCTGCAGGGCCGCTGCTTTTCGGCGGCTCCGGCGGGGGATCGAAATGTACGTTGACATGGGGATAAGTCATGATCAGGCCGGCCTTGCTGAATTCGTCGCGGACAGCCGCGGTCACGGAGAAGTATGTAGGCCAGTAATTCTTCGGTTCGCACCAGAACTGCAGCTCGTAGCGGATGGCGCTGTCGTCATAGGCACGGACGAATGCCGCCGGCGCGGGATCGGTCAGGGACCCGCCGTGCAGGGCGGCGCGCACCAGAGCGGTGCGGACCTCATCGGTGGGGCAGTCATAGGAGGCGGTGAAGGGAAGATCGATGCGGCGTTTGCCCTCGGCAGTGTAGTTGCTCACCCGGGAGGAGGCCACGTCGCTGTTGGGCAGGTATACCGCCTTGTTGTCCAGGGTGATCAGACGGGTATAGATCATGCCGATCTCCCTGACCGTACCCTCCACGCCGCCGATCTCCACGTAGTCGCCCACGCGGAAGGGATGGGCTGTGAGCACCTGGATCCCCCCGGCAATATTGGACAGGGTCCCCTGAACTGCCAGCGTGATCGCCAGGGAGGCGACGCTCAGGATCGCAATCAGCGACGATACGTTCAGCCCCAGGGTGCCCAGGGCCACCAGGATCACGATGAGATACAGCAGAATGCGGATCAGCGAGCGCAGAAAACCGCTGAGGCTCTTTTCCAGCTGGGTGCGCTTCATCAGGCGGTCAAACAGGCGGCACAGCAGGAATACTGCCACGATGCCCACCGCCAGCACCACGAGCGCCGGGATGGCCTTCTCCAAAGTCAGTGTGGAGAAGGTCTTTTTGAGTTCGCTCACATTTACCTGATCAACCGCGGTCTGCATCGTTCGGCTCCGTTTCTTCGGCTGCCCCGGCATCCGCGGCTGCTTCGGCCGCCTGGACGTCGGCGCTCACGGGTGCTTCGGCGTCTTCCTGTACATCGGCATTGTCCGCCGGAGACTCGTCCTTTTTCTGATCGGCGTGAATGAAGGCCATCAGCTCGTCGCCGGTGATGGTCTCCTTCTGCAGCAGGTACAGGGCGATGTCATCCAGCAAAGCCCGGTTGTCCCGCAGGACCTCCGTGGCCTTTTCATAGCAGTCGGCCAGCAGATTGCGGATCTCCTCATCGGCCCGGGCCGCGGTGGAATCCGAGCAGCTCGTGTAGCTCTGGGCGTCGAGGTATTCGTTGCTCACCTGGGCCAGGGCCATGAGACCGAAGTGATCGCTCATGCCGTACTGGGTGACCATGGCGCGGGCGGTTTCCGTGGCGCGCTGGATGTCGTTGGCGGCGCCGGTGGTCTGCACGCCGAAGACCAGCTGCTCCGCGGCGCGGCCGCCCAGCAGGGTCTGCAGTTCGATGAGCAGCTCATCCTTGGAGTTGAGGTATTTTTCCTCCTCCGGCGTGTGCATGGTGTAGCCCAGGGCGCCGGTGGTGTGGGGGATGATGGTGATTTTCGATACGGGCTGGGTGTGCTTTTTCAGCGCTGCCACCAATGCGTGGCCCACCTCGTGATAGGCGACGATGCGCTTTTCCATGTCCGTCAGCACGGTGCCCTTTTTCTCGGTGCCCGCGATGACCACCTCGAAGGAGGTGAGCAGATCCTGCTGGTTCACGGCCTGGCGGCCCTGGCGCACGGCCCGGAGGGCGGCCTCGTTGACGAGATTGGCCAGATCCGCGCCCACGGCGCCGGCGGTGGCCGCGGCGATCTTGTGCAGGTCCACGTCCTCGGCCAGCTTGATGTTGCGGGTGTGCACCCGCAGGGTCTGATAGCGGCCGTTGAGGTTCGGGCGGTCCACGATGATGCGGCGGTCGAAGCGGCCGGCGCGCAGCAGGGCCTTGTCCAGGATCTCGGGCCGGTTGGTGGCCGCCAGGATCACCACGCCCTTGGAAGAGTCAAAGCCGTCGATCTCCGCCAGGAGCTGGTTGAGGGTCTGCTCGCGCTCGTCGTTGCCGCCGAATTTGCTGTCGCGGGTGCGGCCGATGGCGTCGATCTCATCGATGAAGATGATGCAGGGGGCCACCTTGGCCGCCTGCTGGAACAGGTCGCGCACGCGGCTCGCGCCCACGCCCACGAACATTTCCACAAAGTCGGAGCCGGAGATGGAGAAGAAGGGCACGCCGGCCTCGCCGGCCACGGCCTTGGCAAGCAGGGTCTTGCCGGTGCCGGGGGAGCCCACCAGCAGGGCGCCCTTGGGCAGCTTTGCGCCGATGGCGGTGTATTTCTGCGGATAGTGGAGGAAATCTATGATCTCCACCAGGGATTCCTTGGCCTCGTCCTGGCCGGCTACGTCGGCGAAGGTGACGCCGGTCTGCTTTTCCATGTAGACCTTGGCCTTGCTCTGGCCGAAGCCGCCGATGCCGCCCATGTGCTTGGACATGGAGCGGGTGAGCAGGGTCAGAAGGCCGTACATGATGGCGATGGGCAGCACCCAGGACACCAGGAAGGAAATGATGGGCGACATCTGCTCCACCACTTCCTCGGAAACGGTGACGCCGTCGGCGCGGAGCTGGGTCACCAGCTCGTTCAGCTCCAGGTTTTTGACCCGGCCGGTATAGTAGGTGATCCGTTTGCCCTCGGGTTTCTCCGCTTCCTCCCGGGTGGTGATGAGGATGCGGTCCGAGGTGAATTCCACCTCGGCGACCTTATGCTCGTCGGCCATGGTTAGGAATTCGGTATAGGTGATTTCCTTCATCCGCGCCGAGGAGATGGTGTTGAAGAGAGAATTGAACAGGAGTGTGAGCATCAGCGCCAGCACAATGATGGGGAGGAATTTTCTGAACGGCGAGCGGCCGTCTCCTCCGGGCTGATTGCCCGGCTTTTTGTTAGAATTGGGGTCCAAGGCAGAAACCTCCTTTGCCGCGGGCCCTGCGGAGCAGGGCGGTGATCCATAATCGCAAATATTTTAGCATAGATTCGGTTTTTAGGCAACGAGACGGCCGAATCTTTGCTGTAAATTTTCTGTAAACGTGCCGATGAAGGTCACTCGTGCGGTTTTTTAGTTGTATCGTCTGGGATTCTTTGTTATAATAGATCCAGAAACATCCATATGCAGTATTACCGATCCAATGGAGCAATAATCATGACAGAACGTACCGAACGCGGCAGATTTCGCCGCGAGCAGATGAACGAGGGCCTGATCGAAGGCCGCAACGCTTTGACAGAGGCACTGCGTGCGGGCAGGACCATCGACAAACTCTATGTGGCCTCCGGCGACATTGACCGGACGCTCAGCCGTCTGGTGGCGGAAGCCAAACAGGCGGGCGCCGTGGTGGTGCGCACCGAGCGCGCCCGTCTCGATCAGATGAGTCCCACCGGCGCCCACCAGGGGGTCATTGCCAGCGTGGCTGCCCACGGCTACTCGAGCCTTGACGACGTGTTCGCCCGGGCGGAGGCCAGGGCGGAGGCGCCGCTGATCGTGCTGTGCGACGGCTTGTCCGATCCCCATAACCTGGGCGCGATCCTCCGCAGCGCCGAATGCGCCGGCGCCCACGGCGTCATCATCCCCAAGCGACGGAGCGTGGGCCTGACGGCGGTGGTGGGCAAGGCTTCCGCCGGAGCGCTGGAGTATATGCCCGTGGTACGGGTGAGCAACATCGCCGCCACGATCCGCACGCTGAAGGAGCGGGGCGTCTGGGTGCTGGGCACCGCGGCGGAGGGAACCACCCGCCTGTACGACGCCGATCTCAAGGGGCCGACGGCGATTGTGATCGGCAGCGAAGGCGACGGCATGAGCCGCCTGACCGCGGAGCAGTGCGATTATCTGGTCAGCATCCCCATGCGGGGAGAGATTTCTTCTCTCAATGCCTCCGCCGCGGCGGCGATCCTGCTGTATGAGGCGGTGCGTCAGCGCATCGGCGGCTGAGGCCATCGACTTTTTTGGAAGGAAGGGCAGACGATGAACAGAGATATCCCGGGCGATTCCTTCACATTAGAAGACATCATCAAAGAATTCGGCGGCGGCAAAAAGAACGCCGCGCCGGAACAGACGCTGCCCGATGGGCTCTCGCTGAGCGACATCGAGCAGGAGTTGCGCGATCTGCTGGGCGAGGACGACCTCCCTGCGCAGGACGCGGCTCCCGAAACGCTTCCCGAGCCGGAGAAGCTGCCGGAAACGGAGGAGACTCCTGAACCGGAAGCGCAGCCGGAGCCGGAAGCCGTTTCCGCACCGGAAGCGCGTACGGAAGCGGAGGAAGTCCCGGATACGGCGGCGCCGGAGCCGGAGAAGCCCTCAGAACCGGGGGAACCGCCCGCGGTGACGGAGGAACCGGACGGGCAGCTCCACTGGATGGAGGAGCCGGAGCCGGAGGAGCCCTGGTCTGCGAAAACAGACGCAGAGGCCTGGCCGCCGGCGCCCATCGAGGAGCCGGTCAAAAAGCGGAAAAAGCGTCGGCCGATCCTCAAAAAACGGCCCATGGAGCCTAAGCAGACCGTGCTTTCGGATCTTTACAGAGACGATTATTTTGCGCTGCGGGCCCAGGAAGAGGACTGCTCGCTGCGAAAAGCGGAAAAGCGGGACAAAAGCGAGCGCCGCGTGAAGCTGCCGGAGCTGCCGACACAGGTGCGAAGCGCCGAACGCACCGTGCAGGAGGTGGAGCGCGGCGAAAACAGCCTGTACCTGCGGCTGCGCATCTGCCTGGTCGTCACTGCGGTGAACGTGCTGCTGGCCCTCTATAACGGCATCGGGCTGCACTGGATCCGCGGCTTTGAAAATGTGAACGCCCTGAGCGTGATTTCGCTTTTGCTGTTGGCCGTGGCCGCCGGCGTCGCCCACGATGTGCTCAGGGAGGGGATCCGGCAGATCCGCAGCGCTGATTTCGGCGTGCAGGTCTTTGCGGTGCTGCTGTGCGCCGCCGCCATCCCGGAAACGGTATTCGCGATCCGCGCCCTGCGCCTGAACCTGTGCGCTCTGAGCTCCGTGGTGATCCTGGTGACGCTCTGGGCGACCGACTGCAAAGCCCAGGCGCTGCGCAGCAGCGCGCTGACCATGACCGAGGCGGGACTCGACGCCGCGGATGTGGGCCGGGCGGACGATGTGTGGAGCGGCGGGAGCGCGGCTGTGGTGATTCCCGACGAGCGTAGAGCGCTGGAGGCCATGCTTGATGCCGAAGATCCGCAGAAAAAGGCGGCTTCCGTTGCGGCCCCCGCCGCGGTGGTGCTGACGCTTCTGCTTTCGGCGGTGGGCGCCATCGTGGGAAAGCTCAACTTTTTCCGCATATGGACCGCCATGCTGGCGGCCTCCGCTCCGATCGGCGCCGTATTAAGCTATGCGCTGCCCTTCCGTCTGACGGCGCGCCGCCTGAGCCGCGTCAGAGCGGTGATGGGCGGATGGCCAGGAGCGAGACTGCTGCAGGACTGCGAGGCCATGTTTATCGATGATCCGCTGCTGTTCCCCGGCCAGAGCCTCAAGCTCAGCGGGGTGAAGGTGTTCGGCGAATTCGACAGCGTCCAGGTGATGCAGTACTGCGCCGCCGTGCTTGAGCAGATCGGCAGCCATGTGGTGGACCGTCTTGCCATGTTCGACGATGTGCTGCCCCCCGTGCAGGCCCTGCGCTGCTATGACGAGGGCGGCGTCGGGGGAGAGATCGGACCGGACAGCGTGCTTGTGGGTACCTGGCGGTTTATGCAGAGAATGGGCGTGCATATGGAGGACGGCACCCGGATCCGGCAGGCGCTGTATGTATCCGTGCGCGGCGAGCTGGCGGGGCTGATCGCCCTGCGTTATGAGGCGGCCCCGAAGGTTCGCGAAACCCTGGAAAAGCTTGTCGTCGGCGCTGAAACGGTGCAGCCTGTGCTCACCGGCTCCGACGTGCTCATTTCCCGCGGCATGCTGCAGTCGAAGTTCCGTCAGGATCTTGAAGACCTGGTCTGTCCGCCCCTGCGCCAGCGGCTGGAGCTCTCCCGCGCCGGCGAGCGCGGCGCCGTTCCCTGCGCGCTTTTGGGCAAACCGTCCCTGGAATCCTTCACCGCCGCCGTCAATGGGGCGCGGGCGCTTTCCAGATGCACCCGCATCTGCCTGGTGCTCGGCGCACTGGCCGCGCTGCTCGGGATCGGCGTGCTGTTCTACCTTGCCGTTACCGGCGCGCTGGACGCGGTCAGCTGTGCAAAAATGCTGCTGTTCATGTGCGTATGGGGCCTGCTCAGCGCCGCCGCCCTGATCCCGGTGCTGAAAAAATAAGAAGAATCAATCCGCTGATGGAGTCTGCCGGAAAAATCTTCCGGCAGACTCTAATTATTTCGTTTTTTTAGAATTTTTGAATTGCATTATGCTTTGATTTCGTATATAATAAACCTTGTCTGTGAAAATATCGCTGCTTGCGTGTTTTTAATAAGAGTGAAATGGGCGCGCGGCCCATGAAAGGAGAAACATCTATGTATACTGCCAACGACATTCGCAACCTCTGTCTGCTCGGCCACGGCGGCGACGGCAAATCCGCCCTGTGCGAGAGCATGCTGTTCACCACCAAGGCGATCACCCGTCTGGGCAAGCGTGTGGACGGCACCACCGTCTCCGACTTCGACGACGAGGAGAAGAAGCGCCAGTATTCCATCAAGACCGCGGTCATCCCCGTGGAGTATGGCAAGTGCAAGCTGAATGTGCTCGACAATCCCGGCTACTTTGATTTCGCCGGCGAGGTCGTCCAGAGCCTGCGCGTGGTCGATTCCGGCCTCATCTGCCTGAGCGCCAAGTCCGGCATTGCTGTCGGCACCGAAAAGGGCTGGAAGGCTCTGGCCGACGCGGATCTGCCCGCCATGTTCTATGTCTCCAAGCTCGACGAGGAGCATGCGAATTTCTTCGGCACCTTTGATTCCCTGCGCGATCGTTTCGGCGCTTCCGTCATCCCCTTTACTTTCCCCATCCTGAACGGTGAGGAAGCCGTGGGCGTTGTGGATCTGCTCACGAAGAAAGCCTACGACGCCGCCGGCAAGGAAATCGCCCTTCCCGCCGACGCCGCTGACCGCATCGAAGAATACATGGCCGAGCTCAACGAGCAGGTCGCCGAGACCGATGAGGAGCTCATGGAGAAGTTCTTCATGGAAGAGCCCTTCACGGAGGAAGAGCTTGCCCGCGGCATCAAGGACGGCCTGAAGCAGCGGTCCATCACCCCCGTGTTCTGCGGCTGCGCCATGACCGGTCTGGGCACCACCGCCCTGATTGAGAACATCGTCAAGTACGCCCCCAACCCCACCGAGGGCAAGCCCATGATCGCTGTGGACGAGGACGGCAACGAGTCCGAATATCCCATCGATCCCGCCGGCAGCCCCCTGGCCTTCGTGTTCAACACCGTGGCCGACCAGTACGGCAAGAACTCCTACTTCAAGGTCATCTCCGGCGATATGGAAGACACCCTGACCGTGGTCAACGGCCGCACCGGCGACACCGAGAAGCTGGGCAACATGTTCTTCCCCAAGGGCAAGGAAAACAACAAGACCGCCAAGATCTGCTGCGGCGACATCGGCGTGTTCACCAAGCTGACCTCCGTCAAGACCGGCGACAGTGTCGGCCTGCCCGGCAAGGTCGTGAACTTCAAGCCCATGGAGTACGCTGAGCCCTGCTATCGCATGGCCATCTACGCCAAGAACAAGGGCCAGGAAGACAAGGTCGCCGCCGGTCTTGCCAAGCTGAGCGAGGAAGACGCTTCCTTCACCTTCGGCAACGATCCCGAGACCAAGGAAATGATCGTCGCCGGCGTGTGCGATATCCAGCTGAACGTCATCATCTCCAAGCTTCTGAGCAAGTACAAGGTCGAAGCCGTGCTGCAGCCGGCCAAGATCGCCTACCGCGAGACCATCAAGAAAAAGGTTGAGGTCCACGGCCGTCACAAGAAGCAGTCCGGCGGCCACGGCCAGTTCGGCGACGTCTATATCCGCTTCGAGCCCCAGACCGAGACCGAGGATATGATTTTCGAAGACGAGACCGTCGGCGGCTGCGTCCCCAAGAACTTCATCCCCTCCGTCGAGAAGGGCCTGCGCAACTGCATCTCCAAGGGCGTCCTGGCGGGCTATCCCGTGGTGTTCCTGAAGTCCACCCTGTACTTCGGCTCCTCCCACCCCGTCGACTCCTCCGATATGGCCTTCCAGACCGCTGCCGGCATCGCCTATAAAGAAGGCCTGCCCACTGCGGCGCCCACCCTGCTTGAGCCCATCGCCGAGCTGAAGGTCAACATTCCCGATTCCTACATGGGTGACATCATGGGCGATCTCAACAAGCGCCGCGGCCGCGTCATGGGCATGAACCCCGATCCCAAGAACGCCGGCTGGCAGATCGTCGAGGCCGAGGTTCCCATGGGCGAGATGAGCTCCTACGCCATTGACCTGCGCTCCATGACCCAGGGCAGAGGCGCCTATACCATGAACTTTGTCCGCTACGAGGAAGTGCCTCAGATGAATCAGGCCAAGATCATCGAGGACGCCAAGAAGGAAAACGAAGAATAATTCAAGATCACAAAAAAGAGGCTGCGAGCGCAGCCTCTTTTTTATGGGCTCTGCGCGTTTGCGCGGAGCTTTTTTATGTCAGATCAGGTACTTTCGCGTTCCACCAGGATGGCCGAAAAGCTCAGATGCTGCGGGCTGGGCTTCTGCCCGGCGGGCGCTTCGATCTGCTCCACAATCATGTCCACGGCCTTGACGCCCATCTCATGGGCAGGCATCTCCATGGAGGTCATGGAGGTTTCCAGCATGGCGCCGATCTCATGGCCGGTGAGGCTCATGACGCGGAGATCCTCCGGAACAAGCAGGCCCCGCTCGCTCAGCAGTCGCAGAGCGCCCAGGCCCTGCACATCCACCGAGGCGATCACGGCGTCCAGATCGGCGTGGGCGTCGAGGAGCTGCGCGGCGCATTCAAAGCCGTATTCAAAGGTGTTGGGCTGGCGCTGACCCTGACTGAGGATGGGCTCCAGTCCGTATTTTTCCATTGCACGGAGATAACCCTCCCGGCGCAGGCGGTAGGGCGCGAGATTCTGAGCGCCGTCGATGATGCCGATGCGCCTGCAGCCGAGGGAATGCAGATAGCGCACCGCGTCGTAGCCGCAGGTTTCATAATCCGCCACGATGCTGCTGATCGAGGGATCCTGATTGCGCACCAGCTGGACCAGAGGGATGCCCTCGGCGCGCAGATCCCGCAGCAGTCTGCCGTTGCGGCCCGTGGACGTGATGATGATGCCGTCGACAAATCCGCTGCGCAGGCGGCTCAGACGGTCACGCTCCGTCCGGGGATCGTCCTCGGTGACGCAGACCATGGTGGTATAGCCGCGGCGGTCGGCCTCCTCCTCAATGCCCTGAAGGATTTCGGAGAAGATGGTCAGATGCAGCCGTGGGACGACGACGCCCAGAATATGCCGCCGGCCCTGGCGCAGAGCCTGGGCCATGGCGTTGGGGCGGTAGCCCAGCGTTCGCGCCGCTTCGTAGACCCGGGCCTTGGTGTCCGCGTGGACGTAGGAGGAATTGTTCAGCGCCCGGGAGACGGTGCTGACGTCCACACAGGCTAATTTTGCCACATCTTTCAGCGTTGCCATGGAATTCTCTCCTTTGTATTCGGATAAAAGCCTTGAACAAACGATTGTATTATTATTGTATCGCAGGTTTTTCGGAAAAGCAAGAAATCAATTATACAAAAAGGGAAGGGGAAACTATGGCAGAATACACAAAAAGGCTGGGATCAAAAATGTCTATCATGTCTTTTTGTGCAAATCGTTGCAGAACTTCTGCAAGAAATTGCAGACCGGGCAAAATCCATTGACAGTCTTTGGAAACCGTGGTATAAAGAAACCGTAGAAAACAAACGTTTGCAGAAGCGACGGCAGTCCAGCGCGCGAGGAACTGCGGAATGCACGATGCGGACAAGAAAACGGACATACTGAATTAATGAATGAAAAGGAGATTACTATCATGGCTAAGGTTAAGACTTTCAAGACGATTTTTCCCGCGGTTTCTGTCCCCCTGAACGACGACTTCTCCATCAACGAGGCTGAGTTCCGTGCATACCTGCGCTGGATCAAGAGCTTCTACGGCAAGGGCATCGAAGGCCTGGTCTGCAACGGCCACACCGGCGAGATCACCGGCCTGACCCGCGCCGAGCGCAAGCGCGTCGTGGAGATCTGCGCTGAAGAGTGCGGCGACGTGATGACCATCATTTCCGGCGTCAACTGCGAGAACACCCAGGAGTCCATCGAGATGGCCGCCGAGGCCAAGGCTGCCGGCGCCGACGGCATCCTGCTCATGCCTCCCCACATGTGGCTCCGCTTTGGCATGAACCCCAACGCCCCCTTCCAGTACATCAAGGACGTGGCCGAGGGCGCCGACATCGACATCATCATCCATCTGTATCCCGCCACCTCCAAGGCCTTCTATCCCGTCGAGACCCTCATCAAGATGTGCAAGGAGATCGACCATGTCAAGTGCATCAAGATGGGCACCCGCGTGACCGCCATCTATGAGCACGACGTGCGCAAGCTGCGTGAGGAGTGCCCCGACATCTCCCTCATCACCTGCCACGACGAGACCCTGTGCGTTTCCTGGTTCCCCGGCATGGACGGCGCCCTGATCGGCTTCGCCGGCTGCGTGCCCGAACTGATCTGCCCGGCCCGCGAGGTCTTTGCCAACCCCGACAAGCACACCCTCAAGGAAGCCCAGGATTGGTCCGACCGGATCTATCACATCTCCCAGGCCATCTACGGCGGCGGCCAGCCCTCCGGCGAGGCCCATGCCAGACTGAAGGAAGCCCTGTATCAGCGCGGCATCTTCTCCAACGCGCTCATGCGCAAGCCCGTTCTGCCTCTGAACCAGGAGGAGAAGGACTGGGTCGCCCTCGGCCTCAAGCGCAGCCAGCTGCCCGCTGTGGATATGGAGCAGTATAAGTAATTCCATAACCGAAGAAGCAACTCATCGCCCTCCCTATTCCGCGCAGCGCCCAATAGGGAGGGCGTTCTTCAAGAAAAGGAGTCAAAAAATGGAAGAAAAGAAAACCGAAGGCCTGATCGGTGAAGGCGTAAAGACCCTTCCCATCGGCCAGCTTTTAAAGCGGATCGGTCCCGGCCTGATCGCCACCGGCATCGTCATTGGCCCCGGCGCCGTGACCACCGCCGCCATGCTGGGCGCCAACTACGGCTACGCCCTGATCTGGCTCATGTTCCCCATCATCTTCATGGGCATCACCTTCGTCATGACCACAAACTGGCTGGCCATCACCACCGGCATGCCCACCATCCATGCCATCCGCAAGTACTTCGGCAAGGCCGGCGCCGTCGTCGTCGGCATCGCCCTGTTCCTGGCCTGCCTGTTCTTCACCATGGGCAACATCTCCGGCACCGGCGCTGGCATGGAGCTCCTCACCGGCATCAACTGGAAGCTCGGCTCGCTGATCCTGATCGCCATCGTTATCTACACCTACTTTGCAAAGAACGTCTACTCCAAGGTGGAGAAGCTCATCACCGCCTGCATCATCATCATCATGATCGCGGCCTTCTATATCACGCTGTTCGGCATCAGCTTTAAGGCGACCGGCGAAAACGGTGTGGTCGGCTTCGAGGGCAGCAAATTCCTGGGCGGCCTCTTCGGCTTCAAGATCCCCGAGGGCAGCCTCGGCACCGCCCTGGCCTTCATTTCCACCAATGCCGCCATCACCACCGGTATCTACAACACCTATCTGGGTAAGGAAAAGAAGTGGAAGCGCGAGGATCTGTTCAACGGCGTCATGTTCACCGACGCCCTGGTTCACATGATCTCCGTCGTGCTCATTTCCGGCGCGATCATCCTTGTCGGCGCCATCGTCCTGTTCCCCCAGGGCCTGGCCATCAAGGCGCCCAAACAGCTTGCGCAGATGCTGGAGCCCATCATGGGTTCCGCAGCCCGCTACATCATGGGCGCGGCTCTGGTCGGCGCGGGCTTCTCATCCCTGCTGGCCAACACCCAGCGCGGCATGGTTCTGCTGGGCGCGGGCATCAACAAGGAGTTCGGACTGGAGAGCAAATTCATCCGCTTCGGCTGCCTGGCCTGCCTTCTGTTCGCCATGGCCATCTGCTACAGCTTCGACGGCTCTCCCACCCAGCTGATCCTCATCGCCAACATCGCCACCTCCATCGCTACCCCCATCGGCGGTCTGTTCGTCCTGCTGCTGATCTGGCGCAAGGACGTCAACGAGGGCTACAAGGCCCCCACCGCCCTGCGGATCTGCATGACCATCAGCTATCTTTTCGTGCTGGTCATGACCGTCTCCGCTTTCCAGAAGACCATCATCCCCGGCATCGCCAAGCTCTTCGCCGGCGGCTGATCGAGAAAAACGCCGGCCGAGCCCTCAGGTTCGGCCGGTTTTTCCTTATGGGAGGTATTCGCATGATAAAACAACTGCGCGCCGTTCGAAAGTTTTTATTCTATACCGTCGAATGGCTTGAGCTGCTGGTGGCGCTGCTTGTTCTTGCGGGGATCGCGGCGCATCTGTGTCATATTACCGGATTCTGGCCCCTGTTCGGGCAGGCGGATCTCGGGGGATATGTCATGTTTCTGTTCGACGCGCTGATCGGCATTGAGCTGGTCAAGCTGCTGTGCAGAAATGATCTCTATACCATGATCGAGGTGCTGCTCTTTGCCGTCACGCGTCATCTGGTCATCCAGCATGTGCAGACCTGGGAGGTTCTGGTCGGCGTCGCGGCGATCGCGGTCCTGTTCGCCACCCGCAAGTTCCTCTTTATGCATCCGGAGAGCT
Source organism: Oscillospiraceae bacterium (assembly GCA_015068455.1). Taxonomy (GTDB): domain Bacteria; phylum Bacillota; class Clostridia; order Oscillospirales; family Oscillospiraceae; genus SVMC01. Next base: position 221,631 of record SVKO01000004.1, read on the forward strand.
ATGAGCAGATGAAGCGCCGCAGGGAGCACCTGGACTGAGGGCGGCCGATCATGCAGACACACTGCCGCAAAACGGAAGTTTTGCGGCAGCATTTCGTTATTTTTGACGGAATCAAACGGCATATTTTGCCGCTTTTTCCCCTGATAGGAGAAAAAACAGGCGGCCGGAAAAAGGACTTGTGCTTTTCACTTTCTTGGGTTACAATATACTATGCACAGTTAATGAAAAAAGGAGGTCATTTCATGATTCGTCTCGATACGGATAAGGGCGGTATCGCGGTCGGCAGCAACGTCTATACCAACATCGCCGGCATTGCCGCCAGCAACTGCTTCGGAGTGAAAGGCATGGCTGTTCGCTCCATGACCGACGGACTTGTGCATCTTCTGCGCAAGGAGGCAATGAGCAAGGGCGTTCGCGTCACGCTCAATGACGATAATTCCATTTCCATTGATCTGCATATCATGGTAGACCACGGCGTCAATATTGCGGCCGTGGGCGAGTCGATTATTTCCGAAGTCCGATACGTGGTACACAAGCAGACCGGCACCGAAGTCCGGACGGTCAACGTCTTTGTGGACTCCATCACGACGGATTGATGGGGCAGACGGAGGTGTACATTCATTGAGGCAGACGATTGACGGAGCAATGTTCCGGCGCATGGTCATCAGTGCGGCCGCGTCCATTGAGATCCATAAAGAAAAAATCAACGAACTGAACGTTTTTCCGGTGCCGGACGGCGATACCGGCACAAACATGAGCATGACCCTCAACGCAGCCGCGGCGGATCTGCGCAAGGCCGACGAGCCCACCCTGGGCAAGGCCGCGTCCATCACGGCAAAGGCGCTGCTTCGGGGCGCCCGCGGCAATTCCGGCGTCATCCTGTCGCTGCTGTTCCGCGGCATTTCCAAGGCGCTCAAGCCCGAGACGGAGTGCGGCGGTCTGACCCTGGCTGCCGCCCTGACCGAGGGCGTGGAGACCGCCTACAACGCAGTCATGAAGCCCGCCGAGGGCACGATCCTCACGGTGTCGCGTATGGCCGCAACTGCTGCCAAGGAGGCCGCGGAGGAAGAGGACAACTTTGAGGCCGCGCTTCAGGCGGCCATCGACGCGGCGAAGATCGCCCTGGCAGAGACCGTCAACCAGAACCCGGTGCTGAAGAAGGCCGGCGTGGTGGACGCGGGCGGCATGGGCTGGCTGCTGGTGCTGGAGGCCATGATGGCGGCCCTCCACGGCGAGGACTTCGAGGCCCCCACCGACGGCGGCCCCGTCAGAGAAAGTGCGGACTTCTCCGCATTCAATACCGAAGATATCACCTTCGGCTACTGCACCGAGTTCATCGTCTCCCGGGAGAAGGAGGGAGACATCCCCGCCCTGCGCAGCTTCCTGAACGGTATGGGCGACAGCCTGGTGCTGGTGGACGACGAGGAGATCATCAAGGTCCATGTCCATACCAACGAGCCCGGCACGGTGCTGCAGAAGGCCCTGGAATACGGCCCGCTGATCACCGTCAAGGTGGAGAATATGCGCCTGCAGCACACCGAAAAGGTGATGGACGAGAAGGAGCTGGCTTCCCAGGAGGCCGAGCCGGAGAAGAAGTACGGCCTGGTGGCCGTGTGCGCCGGCAAGGGTCTGGAGTCCGTGTTCCGCGATCTGGGCGTCGACCACATCATCTCCGGCGGCCAGACCATGAACCCCTCCACGGAGGATATCCTGCAGGGGATCATGCGCACCCCCGCGGAAATCGTCTATGTATTCCCCAACAATAAGAACATCATCCTGGCGGCCGAGCAGACCATCCCCCTGACGAAGAAGAAGGTCGTGGTCATCCCCTCCAGGACCGTGCCCCAGGGCATCACCGCCCTGCTGAGCTTCGACCCCGACGCCGAGGAAGAGGAGCTGACGGCCGCCATGACCGAGGCCCTCGGCAACGTGGAGACCATGCAGATCACTTACGCCGCCCGGGATTCCGACATCGACGGCCGCGACATCCATGCCGGCGATTATCTGGCGCTGGACGACCACGGCCTGTTCGGCACCAACACGGATCTTGACGTGCTGCTCGGCGAGCTGGCCCATGAAGTGAGCCAGGACGGCCGCGAGTTTGTCACCATCTATTCCGGAGCCGACACCACCGAGGATCAGGCAAACCGCGCGCTGGAGGTCTTCCACGAGGCCTGCCCGGACGCCGACGTCAACCTCATTGCCGGCGGCCAGCCCGTCTACTATTTCCTGATTTCGGCAGAATAAATTCATCTAACGAAAATGCACCGTCCCCGGACGGTGCATTTTTTGTATACGAAGGATTTGAAAATGTCTGCATCATGGACGGCCGGTTTGCCTCCGGCGGCCCATTCTTGCCCCGTCGGGAACGGGGAAGAAGCCGCCGGGCGGATTGTCCTGCATCCAAAGGATCATGCCGATTCGATCAGTTATATATGCAATAATAAAAAGGCCGCTGCGGGCTTTCGCCTGCAGCGGCCTTTTTTACGTTTTTTAATCCTTTTTCAGCATCGTTTCCAGCACGATGCAGGCGGGCTCGAGGGCGCTGGTTTCGAGGCTCTCGGCCAGACCGCAGTCCACGGCCTGGGCCACCTTCGGATCGATGGGCAGGTAGGCCAGCACCGGCAGGTGCATTTCCGCCGCCACACGCTCCAGATGGCTGCGGCCGAACACGTCGACGCGCTTGCCGCAGTCGGGGCAGAGCAGGTAGCTGTAATTCTCGATCAGACCCAGCACGGGGATCTGCATGAGATTCGCCATGCGGATGGCCTTGGTCACCACCATGGACACCAGATCCTGGGGGGAGGTGACGACGATGACGCCGTCGATGGGCAGGGACTGGAACACCGTCAGGGGCACGTCGCCGGTGCCGGGGGGCATGTCCACGAACATGAAGTCCACGTCCTCCCACACCACGTCCGACCAGAACTGCTGTACAGCGCCGGCCACTACGGGGCCGCGCCACACCACGGGATCGGTGTCGTTTTCCAGCAGCAGGTTGATGGACATGATCTCGATGCCGTCCTCACTGACGGCGGGATACAGGGCCTCCTCGGTGGAGCCCATGGGATCGGTCACGCCGAAGGCCTTGGGGATGGACGGGCCGGTGATGTCCGCGTCCAGGATCGCCGTGCGGTAGCCCCTGCGGCGCATGGCCACCGCCAGCATGGCGGACACGGTGCTCTTGCCCACGCCGCCCTTGCCGGACATGACGGCAATGACTTTTTTTACATTTGATTTGGGATTGGCGGGAGCCAGCAGGCTCTCCTGGCTGCGGTCGCCGCAGCTTTCGCCGCAGGAGGCGCAGTTGCCGCTGCAAGATTCGCTCATATCGAATCCTCCTTCTTGTACTGATTGCGTCTATTATAGGGATTTGTTATAGAAAAGTCAATCCGGCGAAAGCTCGGCCCACTGGGCCATTTTTTCATCCAGTTCCGATTCCATGGCCTGACGCTCTTCCATAAGCTGACTCAGAGCCTGATAATCCGCTCCGGTCTGGCTGATCTGCGTGTCGAAGTCGGCCAGCCGCTGCTCCATGGCCTCGATCTCCCGTTCCAGCGCCCGGAGTTTTCGCTCGTTCTGCTTGTCGGGATTGCGGGGCTTCTCCTTTTTCTCGGGCTTCGGCGCGGGGGCCTGCTGCAGGTTCATTTGCTCATGGGCCTTGATGGAGCGGTACTTGGCATAGCCGCATTTGAAATCGCGGATGACGCCGTTCTCCAGCTCCCAGACCCGGGTGGCGAACTTGTCCACAAAGTAGCGGTCGTGGGAGACGAACAGGAGGGTGCCCTCGTATTCGTCGATGGCGCATTCGATCCACTCCCGGGAGGCGATGTCCAGATGGTTGGTGGGCTCGTCCAGCACCAGCAGGTTGATCTTGTCGTCCATGAGCATGCACAGCCGCAGCCGGGACTGCTCGCCTCCGGAGAGGGTGGAGACGGATTTGAACACGTCCTCGCCGGAGAAGGCGAAGGCGCCCAGCCGATCCCGGGCTGCCTGGGGGGTATAGTTCTTCTCGTAGAGCATGGTGTCGTAGAGGCTGCGCTCGGGATGCTCAAAGCGGATGATCTGGGGCAGATACCCATAGCGCACCGTGGGCCCGAAGCGGACCGTGCCGGCGTCGCAGGGCTCCTCGCCCAGCAAAATGCGCAGGAAGGTGGATTTTCCCGTGCCGTTGTCCCCCAGCAGGGCGATGCGCTCGCCGCCCTTGACCTCCAGATTGACGTCGGAGAACAGCGTCCGCCCGCCGAAGGATTTGGACAGGTGCTTCACGGTGAACATCTCGTCGCCGAAGAAGTCCCGGGCGTCGAACCGGGCGCGCAGGGTCTTCTCCGTCCTTGGCCGCTCGGTTTTCGCGATGCGCTCCATACGGTGCTGGATGCTCATGGCCCGGCGGTAGAGGGTGCGGTTGTTGATGCCCCAGCCCTTCATGCGCTCCAGGGTATAGCCCAGCTGGCGCAGCTTGGCCTGCTCCTGCTCATACTGCTTGAGCTGCAGGTTGAAGCGGTTCTGCTTTTCCTCCAGATAGAACGAGTAGTTGCCGCTGTAGAATTCGGCCTTGCCCCCGGACAGCTCGATCACCCGCTGCACCACCCGGTCCAGGAAGTAGCGGTCATGGGAGATGGTCAGCACCGTGCCGCGGAATTTGAGGATGTAGTCCTCCAGCCATTCCGTGCTCTTGAGATCCAGATGGTTTGTGGGCTCGTCCAAAAGCAGGATATCGGTCTTTTCCAGCAGCAGCCGGGCCAGATTCACCCGGGTTTTCTCGCCGCCGGAGAGCCGGTCGAATTCCTGTGCCCGCTGCTCCGCCGGGATGCCCAGGCCGCCGCAGACCTTGTCGGTCTGCACGTCCATTTCGTAGCCCCCGCCGGAGGCGAAGGCGGCGCTCAGCCGGTCATATTCCGCCAGGGTCTGCTTCGAGGCGTCCGTGCCCATGGCGTGCTCCAGCTTTGTCATTTTCTCCCGCATGGCCAGCAGGGGAGCAAAGGCCGTGCGCAGCACGTCCTCCACGGTGTAGCCGGCGGGATAATGGGGGATCTGGGAGATGAGGCCCAGCTTCTTGCCCGGGGCGATCATGACCGTGCCCTCGTCGGGGGAAATTTCGCCCGTGAGGATGCGGAAGAGGGTGGTCTTGCCGCAGCCGTTGCGGCCCATGATGCCCACGCGTTCGCCCTCGTTGATATCAAAGCTCAGGCCGTCGAGCAGATGATTGCCGATTTCAAAGGATTTTACCAGGTCTTTTACGGATATGTCGATCATTTCAGTCTCCGATGTTGGAATAGGTTCTCAGGAATTCCTCTCGGTCGTAGAGTACGTTCAGGGTCTGCAGCAGAGCGTTGGCGCTCATGCGTTCCGGCAGATCCAGCGCGTGCAGGAGCTTTTTCCGGGCGGCCTGACTGCCTTCGTGCCCGGAAAGGCCGCAGGCGTAGAGGTCAAACTTTGTGATGGGCGTGCGCTCTTTTCCGGAATCGGACGCCTGCACGCCGGCATTGCGCAGGGCGCGCAGGATGGTTGCCTCGTCCATGCCCTCCACGCCGAGCTTGCCCTCCTTGCCGGGCTTTTCCTTCCGGCGCTCCTTGCCGTAGATGTCCGGCACATAGGCGTGCAGCACCCGGTCCTTCGGGAGGGCGCCCCGCAGGAAATTGCGGATGACGAAGCCTGCCCCGTCGGGGTCCGTCAGAATGATGAGGCCCCGCTTTTCCGCCACACGGCGCAGAAGGGAGAGTAATTTCTTGTCGTTCATGACGCCGAAGCCGGCGGTTTCAAATACCGGGGCGTTCACGATCTGCCGCAGCTTATTTGCGTCATAGCGGCCCTCCACCACGATGGCCTGCTGAATGTCAAGCATGGCTCGCCTCCTGTGCCAGGCGCAGGATCAGCAGCTCCAGCAGGGCGTCCGGGTCGTCGTAGGAGGTCTTGAGCCGGTAGTCCGTCTCGGCGCACAGGGGCAGAGCCGTCTCAAAGAACCGGTCCGGCAGCCGCCGGGCAAAGCCGAAGGCCTTCTGGGCGGGGTAGGAGCTTATGGCATACAGCTTCATCAGCGCGTCCGTTCCCTTGCCGGCGGCCAGCAGAGTCTTCGCCGCCGCGGCCCGGCGCAGGTTTGCGCCGATGGCGCCCAGGATGGGGATGGGCTCCTGCTGCATTTTGAGCAGCGTGTGCAGGGTTTGCAGGGCGCCGGCATACCGGCCCTCCGCGATGGCGTCCGTCAGCTGGAAGACCACGGCGTCGAGCACCGGCTCCACCACCGCGTCGATGTCGGCGCGGGAAATATCCTGTGCGGTGCAGTAGGCGGCCACCTTGGAGATTTCCGAGGCCATGGCCGTCATGCCGCCGCCGCAGAGATTGATGAGGTAACGGCACAGCTCCGGGGTGATGTGCTTGCCGGCGCTGGCAAAATGGCGGGCAACCCAGCTCATGAGCTCCCGCTCGGGCTGCCGGGCGAATTCCACGATCCGGGCGTTTTGCTCGATGACCGCATGGAATTTGCGCATCCGCCGGTCAGGCTTCCAGGGGCAGGTGTCGTAGACGAATACGATGTAGCAGTAGTCGGGGATGTCGCTGAGCAGGGCCGCCATCTGATCCCGGTCCTCGCTGCCGAGCTGGTACAGATCCACGTCGTCCACCTGAATGAAGGAGGCTTCCGCCATGACGGGGATGGCGTCCATGGCGTCGGCAAAGGCGCCGGGGTCCATGGTGCGGGCGTCAAAGCGGTGAAGGTTGAAGTCCGCCGCCGGTCCGTCGATCAGCAGCTTTTTCAGTGCGCTCAGATAATAGGTGCGCAGATAGTCCTCCTCACCGTGAAAAATATAGAGGTGATGGGGCTTTTTTTCGCGCAGGGCGTCCTTCAGAGCCTGAAAAGCCCCGGTGTTATCCGCTTTTTTTGCCATGTCATCCCCTCCTTACCGTAATATTGCCGCACTCGTCCGTGCGGAGGATCTGCGCGCCGGAATCTTCGATGCGCGCGATGGTCTCTTCGGCCGGGTGGCCGTAGGAATTGTTTTTGCCCACGCTGATGAGCACGGTCTCCGGCGTCGTTTGCGCCAGGAGCGTGTCGCAGGTGGAGCTCTTTGCCCCGTGGTGGCCCGCCACCAAAACTTCAATGTCGGGCAGACGCCGCCGGCTCAGAAGCAGCCGCTCGGCGCCGGCCGGCATGTCGCCGGTGGCCAGGATATCGAATTCGCCCTGGCTCAGCAGCATTGCCACGGAAGCCTCGTTGTCCGAACCGTCGGTCACCGGGGCAAACAGCCGGGCTGTGCCGCCCTGGAAGGACAGCTTCACGTCTTGGTTTACATAACTTGTGGCGATCCCATGATCTGCCGCGCACTTTTCAATGTCGGCGCGGGTCCCGGAATCGTCCGGAATGTCCGGAAGATACAGGAAATCGACGTCGATCCGCTCCAGAAGCTGGCAGACGCCGCCGGCGTGGTCGCGGTCGTAGTGGCTGAGCACCAGTACGTCCAGCCGGGATGCGCCCCGGGAGAGCAGATAGCGGGCGGCGGTTTCGCCGGCTTTTTCATCCCCGGCGCCGCCGCAGTCGTACATGAGGGCCGCGCCGCCGTTGGTGAAGACCAGACATTGGCCCTGGCCCACGTCCAGCATGGTCATCTGCAGGTCCCGCGATCCGCCGTCGAGCCAGCCCAGCCAAAGGCTCAGGCACAGGCCCAGGGCGCAGGCGCAGGCTGCGGGCAGGACCGCTTTCCTGCCGCCGGGCAGAAAGCAGCAGGCGAAAACCAGGTAAGAGAAGATCAGCCAGGGGAGAATGAAGGCGTTCTGGGTATAGACCGCCGTGAAGGGAAGACCCGCCATGAGGCCGGCGACGCCCAGGATATGGCGCACCAGCAGGGTACACGCGAGCCCGACCAGCTTTGCCGGGGCCAGCCAAACCGCACCCAGCAGACACGCGAGCAGCGAAAGCTCAAACAGGAGCGACACAGCCCACAGCGCAAGCAGGTTTGCACCCAGAGCCGCCAGACTGACCACGCCGAGGCGGGCCGCCGTCAGCGGCAGGGTGAAAATGAGGGCGCCGCAGGTGGCGGCCACGGTGGCGGCGGTGTATTTCGTGATCGGCCGGGCAAAGCGCCGGCGCAGGGCGCGGTGGACGGGCGGCCAATCGGTGATTTTGCGGTAGACGGCGCCGGACAGCAGCTGTAAGCCTGCCATGGCGCCGAAGGAGAGCTGGAAGCTCAGGTTTGCCACTGCCCAGGGATTCGGGATCAGAACGCACAGGGCGGCAAGCCCGAGGCTGGTGGGCGGATCGTTCTCCCGCCGCAGGAGCGGCGCCATCAGCCAGACGATCTGCATGACGCAGGCGCGCACCACGGAGGGCACCGCGCCGGTCATCAGGGTAAAAAGAACGACGGTGGGGATGCCGAGCAGGGCGGTGAGCCTGCGCCGGTTGCCCAGCAGCAGGGAGATGAGACCCAGCAGGATGGAAACGTGCATGCCGGAAATCGCCACGATGTGGGAAATGCCGGACACGGAGAGATCGTTTTTCTCGGCATAGGAAAGACCGCTGCGGTCGCCGGTCAGCAGAGCTGTGATAAACGGCGCGGCGTCCTCGGGAAAGACCGCCCGGATCTGATCCTTGAGGAGCCTCCGCAGCCGCAGGGGAAGCGTGCGCAGGGTCTGCCTGCCCTCCTGCACGCACAGCGTGCCGCGGCGGACGCTGCCCACAAGGCTCACGCCGATGGAGCGGTAATAGAGATCGTCGTCTTCCGGAGCGCGGAGTTTGGCGGTAAAGGTCACTCTGTCCCCCGGGCGGACGGCGGCTTCGTCGGAAAAGTACAAAAGCACCCGCGCCCGGCGGCCTTCGATCACGGCGTCGGCATAGACGCTCTGACCGTAGTTCGAGGGCTGGGCGTCGTCCCGGGCGACGGCCTCGGCGGAGATTGTCCGGCCGGAGAAGTCACGGACCGGCGCGGCGAAGAGCAGATCATAGGCCGAGAACCAGCAAAAGCCCGCAGCCAGGCCCAGCGCCGCCAGGGCGGCGACCGACCAGCCGCGTTTCGCAAGCAGGAGGATGCCGAACGCCAGCACGCATACGGCTCCCGGGACAAAGCCCCAGGGCGCTTTTATCAGCCAGGCGCAGATCGCCAGCGCGGCGAAGAATCCCAGCGAGAACCAGCCGAGCTTTCGCATTTTATTTCAAAGTGGCGATGGTCACGCCGTCCTCGCCCTCGCCGAACACGCCCAGGCGGAATTCCTTGACGTGCTTGTTACGGCGCAGCTCCTCCTGCACGGCGCGGCGCAGAACGCCCGTGCCCTTGCCGTGGATGATGCGCACGGAGGTGAGGTTGGCCAGCATGGCGTGATCCAGGAAGCTCTGCAGGGTGCCCACGGCCTCCTGGGCGTCCATGCCCCGCAGATCCACCTCGGGATTGGCGGCCTGATTGCGGAATTCCCGCACGACCTTCTGGATGTACTGCTGGGCGGCGGGAGCCTGCTCCAGCAGGTAGACCTCCTCGGGCTTGGCATTCACCTTCATGATGCCGGCCTGGAGGGAATAGCTGCCGTCCTTGTTGATTTCCAGCACCGTGGCCCGGGTGCCCAGACGGATGAGCTCCACGGTATCGCCCACGCGCACGGCCCTCGTGGGCTTGGGACGCTCCACCTGGGGCTTGTGCTCTGACAGGGCGTCCTGTGCCTCGTTGAGCTTGCGTCGCAGCTCGCTCTGGCGGACGTTCATGTCGTCCGCGGCGCCCATCTCGCGCATCTGCTTGCGAAGTTGCCTGAGCTCCTGCTGCACCTCGTCGGCGGCGCGGCGGGCGTCGTCGATGATGTACTGCGCCTCCGCCCGGGCCTTCTGGGCGGCTTTTTCTTTTTCAAGGCGGATCTGGGTATAGTATTCGTCTGATTTGCGCTTCTGCTGCTCAGTCTCCAGCCGCAGGCGCTCGGCTTCGATGCGGGCGGACTCCATCTGCTGGCGCTGCTGCTCCAGAGCATTGAGCACGTCCTCGAAGTTCTGGTCGTTCTCCGAGACCATGTCCTGGGCCTTCTTGATGATGTCCTCGCTGAGGCCCAGGCGGCGGGAGATGGCGAAGGCGTTGGATTTTCCCGGTACGCCGATGAGCAGACGATAGGTGGGCATGAGGGATTCCACGTCGAATTCGCAGGAGGCGTTCACCACGCCCGGCGTGCGCATGGCGAAGATCTTGAGTTCGGCATAGTGGGTGGTGGCCGCCACGCGGGCGCCCATGGTGCGGCAGAATTCGATCAGCGCCACCGCCAGGGCGGCGCCCTCGGCGGGGTCGGTGCCCGCGCCCAGCTCGTCGAAGAGGATCAGGCTTTCGCTGTCGCACTGATCCACGATCTGCACGATGTTTTTCATGTGGGCAGAGAAGGTGGACAGGGACTGGGCGATGGACTGCTCGTCGCCGATGTCCGCCAGCACGCGTCGGAAAATGTTGACGCGGCTGCCGTGGTCGGCGGGGATATGCAGGCCGCACTCGGCCATGAGGGTCAGAAGCCCCAGGGTTTTCAGAGTGACGGTCTTGCCGCCGGTGTTGGGGCCGGTGATGACCAGCGTGTCGAAGTCGCTGCCGAGCCGCACGGTGATGGGCACCACGACCTGGGGATCGATCAGCGGATGGCGGGCCCGGATGAACTCCAGGGCGCCGTCCGCGGCGATCTCCGGCTCGATGGCCTTCTGGGCATAGCTGAGCTGAGCCTTGGCGAAGATGACGTCCAGCTCCACAAGGATCTTATAGTCGTCTTCGATGCGGTCCCGGTGGGCGCTGACGTCGGCGGAGAGCTCTCCCAGGATGCGCTCGATCTCGGCCTGCTCGGCCAGAGCCAGCTCCCGCAGGGCATTGTTGGCGTTGACGGCGCTCATGGGCTCAATGAAGAAGGTACCTCCGCTGGAGGACACGTCGTGCACCAGGCCGGGCACGGCGGACTTGCTCTCTGCCTTGACGGGCACCACATAGCGGTCGCCCCGCATGGTGATGATGGGCTCGCGCAGGGCCTTGGCGTAGGCGGGGGAGGAGATGATCTTCTGCAGGGATTCCTTGATTTTCGCGCCCTGCGCCCGCATTTTGCGCCGGATGGAGGCCAGCTCCGAGCTGGCTGCGTCGGCGATCTCGTCTTCGGAGATGATGGCGGCGGTGATCTTTTCCTCTAAAAAGCGGTTGGGAATGAGCTGGTTGAACAGGGGATCGAGGACGCAGTCGACATGATCCGTGTCCCCGTAGGATTTCACGGTTCTGGCGCAGCGCAGCAGCCCCGCCACCCGCAGCAGCTCCGCGGGGGACAGGCTGCCGCCCCGCTCGGCGCGCATAAGCGCATCGGACACGTCCACGGCGCCCCGGAAGCCGGGCACGCCCTTGGTCTGCATCAGGCGGCAGGCCGCGGAGGTCTCGGCCAGGGCGCGGCGCACGTCGTCGGCCTCCGTCATGGGCCGCAGGGCGCGGCAGCGCTCCGCCGCGGCGGGGCAGCCGGCTTTGTCCGCCAGCAGCGCCAGCACCCGGTCCAGCTCCAGCTTGATCAATGATTGTTCGTATAATTCAGACATAGTTACTCCGTTTTGATCTGTAAGGATTTATAAAAATCGAGGGCGGAGAAGCTCCGCTCGAACTGGGTCATGAGATAGCTCTCCGTGAGGGCGCTGAGTTTTGCCAGATTTTCCTCGCCCAGCCGGAAGGAGAACAGCCGGTTTGCCGGGCATTCCACGATGTAGCGCATGGCGCTGCGCATCCCGGGTTCCAGAGGCAGGCGCAGCCCGTCAGGCAGAGTCTGCTGACATCCGGCGCATACGCAGCAGCCCTCAGCCAGGTGGAACCGGTCCGGCTCCTCCGCGCCGCACACGCCGCAGCGATCCACCATGGGCGTATAGCCCGCCAGGCAGGCCAGACGCAATTCAAAGGCGGCCTTCACCAGGGCCTGGGGTTTTTGCAGCTTGCCCAGGGCATACATGGCGTTGAGACACAGGGACAGAAGCTCCGGATTGGGGTCGTCCTCCTGGGCTACCACCTCCGCCGCCTGGGCAAAATAGGCGGCCAGGGATACGAGCTCCACATCCCGGCGCAGCTCGGTGAACATTTCGATGGGCACGGCCTCATCGACGGTATAGACGCCGCGATTTTCGAACACGGTAAATTCACTGTAGCACAAAAGCTGGCAGCTCCCGGCAAGACGGCTGCGGCGGCTGCGCACGCCCCGGGCGCGGAAGGTCATCTTGCCATGCTCCCGGGTGAGGACGTTCAGGATCCGGTCGGTTTCCTTCCAGTCCGTCTGCCGCAGGATCAGGCCCTCGGTTTTCAGATACATAGGTTCTCCGGTTGATATGATATGTAGCGGCTCAGTGAACTGAGCCGCCATGTTTCTGCGCGCTGCGGTACATGAGATAGGCCTCCGGCGCGCCGGTTTCCAAAAACAGTGACCAGTAAAGCTTTTCGTCCATGGCAGCCTCCCGCAGATAGGTTTCCCGAACGGACGGGGGCCATGCTGAGAATTATTGGTCGTAGCCGAAATTGCGGATCATGCGGGCGTTGTCCCGCCAGTTTTCGCGCACCTTCACCCATGTCTGCAAAAACACCTTCGAGCCGAAGAAGCGCTCGCAGTCCACCCGGGCCATGGTGCTGATTTTTTTGAGCATCTCGCCGTGCTTGCCGATGATGATGCCCTTGTGGCTGGCCTTCTCGCAATAGATGGTGGCATCCACCTCGAGGACGCCGTCCTCGCGCTCGGAAAACCGTTCGATCTCCACGGCGGTGCCGTGGGGCACCTCGCGCTCCAGGCACCACAGGAGCTTTTCCCGCAGGATCTCCGCGGCGATCTGGCGCTCGGGCTGGTCAGTGATCATGTCGTCGGGGAAGAGGTGGGGCCCATCCACGGCGAACTCGGCGCACTCGTCGAGCAGCACGTCCAGTCCTTCGCGGTTTTTTGCGCTGATGGGCACGATGGCGCTGAAATCATACAGGGCGCTGTAGACGGCAATGACCTCCAGAAGGGCTTCCTTCTCCACCGTGTCGATTTTGTTGATGACCAGGATGGCGGGGATATCCGCCGCCTTGAGCTGCTCGATCAGACCCAGCTCCTGGGGGCCGGGGTTGGCGATGGGCTCCACCAGCAACATGACCGCGTCCACATCCGCAACGCTCTCTTTGACCACGTCCACCATGTAGCTGCCCAGGCGGGTGCGGGGCTTGTGGAAGCCGGGGGTGTCGAGAAATACGAACTGCGTTTCGTCGCGGTTCACGATGCCGTAGATGCGGCTGCGGGTGGTCTGGGGCTTGTGGGATACGATGGCGATCTTCTCGCCGACCAGGGCGTTGATGAGGGTGGATTTGCCCACGTTGGGCCGGCCGGCAATGGTGATCATGGCGGTTTTTTCGTTCATTTTTTATCCTCTTTATCTTGAAAGGTCGATTTTTTGCAGTATTTCCTCTTCCCGCTGGCGCATCTGGGCCTTCATGGGGCCTTCGTCGAGATGGTCATAGCCCAGCAGGTGCAGCACGGAGTGGACGGTGAGGTAGCCGATCTCCCGCTTGAGGCCGTGGCCGTATTCCCTGGCCTGGGCTTTCGCGTGCTCCAGGGAGATGGCCATGTCGCCCAGGGGCAGCAGGCCCGTCTGGGGATCGAGATAGCCGCTCAGATCCGCCGGCAGCCGGCCGGGGGTGAAGTCGAACATGGGGAACGACAGCACGTCCGTGGCGGCGTCGATCCCGCGGGCGGCCAGATTGATGGCCCGGATGCCCTTGTCGTCGGTGACGAGCACGTTGATCTCGCAGTCTGCCGGAACGCCCTGGGCCTCCAGGGCGGCGCGGATGCACTTGCGCAGATGCAGATTCAGCCCGACGGAGTTCAGCCGCCGCTGATCAAAGGAGACGACGATATGATGATTCATGGCTTCGTCCTCCGGAAGGTCTTACCCGGGGCCTTCGGGCCCTCGTGGCGTTTTTCATAGCTGTCGTAGGCGGCCACGATCCGCTGCACCAGGGCGTGACGCACCACGTCCGCGGCGCTCAGCCGGCAGATGGCGATGTCCTCCACGTTTTCCAGCACCCGGATGGCGTCCTTGAGGCCGGAGGTCTTGTCGGCGGGCAGATCGATCTGGGTGATGTCGCCGGTGATGACGATCTTCGAGCCGAAGCCCAGACGGGTGAGGAACATCTTCATCTGCTCCCGGGTGGTGTTCTGCGCTTCGTCGAGGATGATGAAGCTGCTGTCCAGGGTCCGGCCGCGCATGTAGGCCAGAGGCGCGACCTCGATGGAGCCCCGTTCGAGGTATTTCTGATAGGTTTCGGCGCCCAGCATGTCGAACAGGGCGTCGTACAGCGGCCGAAGATAGGGATCGACCTTGTCCTGCAGGTCGCCGGGCAGGAAGCCCAGGCGCTCGCCGGCCTCCACCGCGGGACGGGTGAGGATGATGCGGTCCACCTCCCGGCTGCGGAAGGCGGCCACCGCCGCCGCCACGGCCAGGTAGGTCTTGCCGGTGCCGGCGGGGCCCACGCCGATGGTGACGGTGTTTTTCAAAATGGCCTTCATGTATTTCTGCTGGCCGACGGTCTTGGCCTTGATGGGCTTGCCCTTGGCGGTGATGCACACCACGTCCCGGGACATCTCCTGCACCTGGTCGTCGTTGCCTTCGCTGACCAGGGTGATGAGATAGCGCACCTTCTGCTCGTCAATGGTCTCGCCCTTGGCGGCCAGCTGCATCAGCGCCTGGACGGTGCGGGCGGCCTTGTCGGTGCTTTCTTCATCGCCGGAGATCTTCAGCTCCACACCGCGATTGGCGATATGTACGCCGAAGGCCTGCTCGATGCGCAGAATGTTTTCGTCGAACGAACCGAACACGTCAATGAGCTGTTCTATCCGTTCCGCGTTGATCAGTCTGTCCATATTGTTCCAGCTCCAGTATGGGTATTTCGGCACTGCGGGCGATCATCTCGCGGCAGTGCGCGGTTTTTGTGAGGCAGTAAGCGCCGGCCTCGGTGACCAGGGCGGTTTCCGCCGAGGTGACGCTTCCGGCCACCGACGCATCGTCCAGCAGGCGGTCGGCGCATTTTTCCAGCATGGCCGCCGCTTCGCCATCGGAGAGCGGGACGGGGTGGACGGAAGCATGGCGAAAGGTTTCGATACACACACCCAGGGGGATCTCTATATCCCCGGGCAGACGCATAGTTCCTCTGTTTATCATTTTAACACAACCGTCCATCATAATTCCACTGTTTCCGAAGATTTTTATTCTTTTTCTTCCGACACGCAGCCAAAGGCAGAAGCCCGCCCGTTCCTCCGGCGTGTATGCCAGTCGGGCGTCGGGGGTTTTGATGCGGATTTCCCGCCGGGTGTCGGCATAGACCTCGCCCAGAGCGCGGGTGGTGACGCGCAGCCGCTCCAGATCCACAACGCCGGAGATCAGCACCTGACCCTTCCGGACGGCGTCGCCGGGAGCGCAGACGGCCTGGCCGTTCAGCGCCTCCACTTTCGTGACCACGCCGTCGGTACAGGCAACCATATGGGCGGCGCCGGTGCGCTCCAGGGGCGGCTCAGCCCGGTCCCGTTCCGCCACCTGGACCGCGGCGCGCATTCCCGACCAGTTGACGCCCACCCAGCGCAGCTCGGGGATCAGATGCAGCATGCCGTTGCGGAGCTCTTCAGAACGGAGCGACGGGCCCCAGGCGCCGAAGCGTACCCCCAGGTTGTCCAAAGCCCGGCGCACGCGGACTTCGCTGACGGTCTCGCAGCCTCGGATCGTCACCTGTGCGATCATATTCGACAATAAAATGCTCAGGATCAGCGCGGCGGGCAGGCCGATCATCAGGGCCCAGCGCTTTTTGAGCCGGGACAGATCCTGACGGAGGCTGCGAAGGGCGGTCATTTCCGGTTCGCACTGGCAGCGCCGGATGACGTCGCCGGCGAAGTCCGCGTCCGACCGGCGGAGCCGCAGCAGAAGGGTGAACTCGTCCGGCCTGCGCACGGACCAGAAGGGGATCTTTGCCGCCAGCAGCGCGTCCAGGCAGCGCTCGGGCTCGCAGCCCCGCAACCGCATCCGGCAAACATTCCGGAAGTAATCGCGCATCATTCCAAGGCCTCCAGCGTCACGCCCCGGAGTTTGCCGCGGATGACCATGCAGCCCGCATTCAGCATGGCGATCCGCAGGCCCTGCCCGTCCACACAGACGCAGGCGCGGGCCGTGCGCACCTCGATGCGCTCTGGCTCGCAGCGCCGGATGCCGCGATGGCCCTCCACGGTGAGCTGGCGGTCGCCGCTGAGCAGCACCTGGGGCTCGCGAACCACGGCCTGGCCCGGCAGTTCCAGCCGCTCGGAGAGCCGGGAGAGCAGTTTTTCTGGTTTGAACATGTTGCCACCTCCGGTGAATCCTATGCGCCGGGGCATGATTTTTGCATCAAAGCATACCATGGCAGGGGAGGTGAAGGGATGCGGAAAAGGGGAGAGGTCCTTGCAATTCTTGCCGTGCTTTGCCTGCTGATGCTGCGCTCTGACGCTGCGCGGCAGGCGGCGGCCGGCGCCGTGCAGCAGGCTCTGGCGGTGGTGTTTCCGTCGCTGTTTCCCTTTTTTGTGCTGTCCCGGCAGCTGACAAGCCGCGGCCTTCGCCTGCCGGCGGGTGCGGACCGGCGCTGCCTGCGGCTGCTGGGCGTGCCGGCGGCGGGGGCGGAGGCGGTTGTCATGGGCCTGTGCGGCGGTTATCCCCTGGGGGTCTATGCGGCCTGCGAACGGTACAAGGGCGGCGCGCTGTCGGAAGACCAGACCCGGCGGCTGCTCCTTTTTTGCAACAATACCGGCCCCGCCATCTTCTTCGGCATGATCGGCGCCCGCCTGTTCCCGGATACCGGCGTCTGCGCGTGGCTGTTCGGGATCCATGTTTTGAGCGCTGTTCTCACGGCGCTGGTTTTCTCTGCGCCCGATCCCTTCGGACGGGCCCTGCCCGCGCCGCCGGCGGCGGAAGCGGGCGAAGATCTGATGGAATCCGTAGGCCGGGCGGCGGCTGCCTGCGCCCGGCTGTGCGCCTGTGTGGTGTTCGTCTCGGTGCTGCTGTGTCTGGCCCTGGATCTGGCCCCGGTTCAGTGGCTGCTTGCGCGTCTGCCGGTGCCGCGGGCCGTATCCGAGGCGCTGCTGTGTATCTATGCGGACTTGCCCAGCGGCCTGCGGGCGCTGGAAGCGGTCGGTGATCCGACGATCAGGCTTGTTTTGTGCGCGGGGGCTGTGGGCTGGGGCGGCATGTGCGTGCATATGCAGGCAGCCGGCCTCTGGCGCGGCGCGGAGCTGGTGCCCCGGGGGTACCATTGCGCGAAAGCGTTTCAGGCGATATTCGCCTGCGCCCTGGCGGTCGTTCCGGCGCGGCTTTTGTTCGGCGCGGCGCTGCCTATCTGGCCTGCTCCCATGGTGATGATTATCGCAGCAGCGAAAAAAGCATTGGATATTTTGCCGTCCATGCGCTATAATGGGGAAAAAGAGAGAAAAAGGAGGCGGCGACATGCTGTTTCGCAGAAAGATCGAGCGGGCCTGCGCCTACTGCGCCCGGGCGGTGCGGATCGATGAGGACACCGTGGCCTGCAGGCGGAAGGGTCCCGTCCCGGCGGAGGGAAGCTGCCGCCGCTTCAAATACGATCCCCTCAAGCGCATCCCCGAGCGCCCCCACGCCGGCCTGCCCGTGGACGACGAGGCGGACTACAGCCTGTAACAAAGGGCGTGTTGCAAAACAAAAGCGACACGCCGAAACAGAAGGAAAGGCTGCAAAAAGAGAGCAGCAGGGGGAAGAGTGAAGGGGGGCAAGGCCCGCCCTTCGCGTTCAATCAAAAAGATTTCCGGCAAATTGCCGGAAATCATACAAGGGGCCGTTGCAAAAATGCATTTTGCAACGGCCCCCTTGTTATCTGTGGGCTTTTTTGGAGTTCTTGACCTTCTCCAGGTCCTCGCGGCCGATCCATTCCTCGGTGAAGCCGCACGTGCAGCAGATATAGCGGTTGACCTTCACCGCGGTGAACACCGTGGCGCCGATCATGACGTTGTTGCCGCTGCCGTAGGGGCCGGTGTAGCCGTCGATCACGTAGATTTCATTGCTGCCGCACTTGGGGCAGATCCGTGTTCTGTTCATGGCGCCTCCTTTACCGCTCGTAGGTGAACTCGTAGTCGTCCAGGCAGACCGTGTCGCCGTCCTGGATGCCCTGGGCCTCCAGCCGGTCGAACAGGCCGCAGCGGCGCAGCTGCCGGTCGAAGTACATCCGGGATTCATAGTCGTCGAAGTTGATATCCGCAATGAGCCGGGACAGCCAGGGGCCGGTGACCAGCCAGTAGTCGTCCTGGTGCTGGATCTTGAGCTCGTCCGGGCTGCCGGCCTCGGTCAGGGGCTTGACGTACTCCGGCTCGTAGACGATGACCGGGGGCAGGGAAGCAAGCCTGCCCGCGATCGCCCGCATGAGCTGCTTCGTACCCTGGGTGGTGGCGGCGGAGATTTCGTAGAACTCGTAGCCGCGCGCGGTCACATAGGAGCGCAGACGCTCCAGATTGTCGCTGTCCGGGGGCAGCAGGTCGCACTTGTTGGCCGCCACCAGCATGGGCCGCGCGGCCAGGTCGGGGGAGTACTGGGCCAGCTCCTCGTTGATCCGGTCGAAATCCTCCACGGGATCCCGGCCCTCGCTGCCGGATACGTCCACGATGTGCACGATCAGGCGGCACCGGTCGATGTGGCGCAGGAAATCGTGGCCCAGGCCCGCGCCCTCCGCCGCGCCCTCGATGATGCCGGGGATGTCCGCCATGACGAAGGACACCCCGTCCTCCACATAGATGACGCCCAGGTTGGGGTAGAGGGTGGTAAAGTGGTAGTTGGCGATCTTGGGGTGGGCGTTGGACGTGACGGAGAGCAGGGTGGATTTGCCCACGTTGGGGAAGCCCACCAGGCCGACGTCCGCCAGCAGCTTGAGCTCCAGGATCACGTCGTGCTCCTCGCCGGGGGCGCCGGATTTGGCAAAGCGGGGCACCTGCCGGGTGGGGGTGGCGAAGTGCTTGTTGCCCCAGCCGCCGCGGCCGCCCTTGCAGAGCACATAGTCCTCGCTGGAGGACATGTCCCGGATCACCTCGCCGGTCTCGGCGTCGCGCACCACGGTGCCGCGGGGCACCTTGATGACGAGATCCTCGCCCCGCTTGCCGGAGCGGCGGGCGCCCTGCCCGTCCTGCCCGTTGGGGGCGGTGTATTTTCTTTTATAGCGGAAGTCCATCAGGGTGGAGAGATTGTCATCCACCCGCAGCACGATGGAGCCGCCGTGGCCGCCGTCGCCGCCGTCCGGCCCGCCCGCGGCCACGTATTTCTCCCGGTGGAAGGCCACCGCGCCGTTGCCGCCGTTGCCGGCCTTGACGAAGATCCGTACCTTATCTACAAACATAATTCCTCCTGACTCGGGATGACCGATTGGATCAAAGGCAATTATTTACCTGTTGTCCCGATCCCCTGTGAAACGAATATCCAATGGAACGCCGATCGTCTGCGCCTGTCCGGCGCGGCGGTCAATCCATTTTTGAAAAATCTGCGAAGAAGACGCCTCCGTCCCTGGTCAGAACGAGCGCTTTTGCGCCTCTGCATAGGACTGACGCCACCGGAACGGAGGTCCCGTTTTCATCGACAAATTCCAGCGGCTGCGTATCGCGGATCTGACCTCCGCTGATTCTGCTCACATAAAAAGAATCGGAGTCGTCATACCCGCCGTCCATGATCAGAAAGCTGCCGTTTCCCACGACTGCGAATCTGCTGGCGCCTTCCACCCCCGGATCATACGCTGTTTCCGTCCTGAAATCCGTACGGATGAGTTGGAAATCCGTGTAGTAATAATACCAGAGATTTCCGTCCTCATCAATATTGATCGCATAACAGTCCGTTATGTCTCTTTCGGAACGCCAGATCGTTTTTCCGTCCGCGGTCCAGGCACACACGCCGCAGCTTCCGATCGGCGCTTCCCAGCCGTAGTTTCCCAGGACGCCTTCATCAAAATAGCTTGTGATAATGACCCCGTCGTTCCTGACGATGCAGTCGCCGATACCGTCTCCAAAGGTGAGCGCACGCAAAACGTTCCCTTCTCTGTCAGTGAACACGGCGTTCTTCTCAGGACCGTTTTTCCTGGAATACAGGCATCTGGATCCCAGCAGAAGGAAGGAGCCGTCGGGAACGGGAAGAATGAAATGGAAGTTCATCGAATGCTTTCCGAGATCGAACCTTTCCACCTTCTCCACAACGCCGCTCTGCCAGGAAGGTGTGACTGCCAATGCCGTGTACGCCGCGTTTGCAACGGTATTTACAAACATCCCGTCAATGCGGGCGGGAATCCCGGAGGAGAAAAGAAAATACACCTTTCCGTCATAACCGATACTCATGTCGACAAAATCAAGCCCCGCCGTTCCGTGTTCCTCGAACAGCTTTTTCAGGTTTTGGAGGTTCTTCAGTGCTTTTTTCATGCGGACCCCTCTTTTCCAGGCAGATTCATTGCTGCTTTATTCATTCGGTTCCCGGTTCATAAGGTACTGAGATGAGCTTCTTTCGGCGTTCTCGGAGGCATACTGCCTCCGCGTGCGTCCGGAATATGAAAAACGACCGGAACATGGCGATGTTCCGGTCGTTCGGTTGCGTTACTGCTCAGCGTAGACGGAGCACTGCTTGCGATCCTTGCCCAGACGCTCGAACTTGACCTTGCCGTCGATCAGAGCGAAGAGGGTGTTGTCGCTGCCCATGCCGACGTTGGTGCCGGGATGGATATGAGTGCCTCTCTGGCGAACCAGAATGTTGCCGGCCAGAACGAACTGACCGTCGGCCCGCTTCACGCCCAGACGCTTGGACTCGGAATCACGGCCGTTCTTGGTGGAGCCGCCGCCCTTTTTATGCGCGAAGAACTGCAGACTGATATTCAGCATGTGTTACACCTCCATAACTTCGATATAATCAGGATAATCGTCCCGCCAACGGCTCAGGGTGAGCATCATGCCCGCGAGGACGGCCTGGACGGCCTCTTCCTGCTCGCATGCGGCGGGGAGCTTCAGGGTGATCTCGGCGTTTGCCTCGTTCACCTTGACCTTGGCACGTTCGCCCAGCACATCGGTGATGGTGTCGGAGGCGAACGTCACGGCAGTGGAGACAGCGGCGCAGATGATGTCGGCGCCGGCGTCGGCATAGCCGCTGTGGCCGGAACAGCGGAATCCGGTGATTCTGCCGTCCTCATTGAAAAACTCAACGCTGGTCATAACTTACAGAGCGATTTTTTCAATCTTGACCTTGGTATAGGGCTGTCTGTGGCCGCGGATGGACTTGGAGTCCTTCTTGGGGCGATACTTGAAAACGACGATCTTCTTGGCCTTGCCGTTCTTCACGACCGTCGCTTCGACCTTGGCGCCATCGACAACGGGCTTGCCAAACGTGGAGTTTTCACCGTCCACAACTGCCAGAACCTGATCGAAGATCACGGTGTCGTCAGCCTCGGCGTTCAGCTTTTCGACGAAAATCTCGTCGCCTTCGCTGACGGAGTACTGCTTGCCGCCGGTAACGAAAATAGCCTTCATGGGTTGCACCTACCTTTTTTGTAGTCTCGCTCTGGGGGCGTGAGGGCATACCTCAGCTTCAGCCCCTTCGACGCGGCCTGTATACTATACCATCCCGACTGTCAAATGTCAAAGGTTTTTTTGCCTTTTTTATAGAAAATTCCCCCGATTTTCCAAAAAACCGAAATTGATCGGCAGGCATACCGCCGATGTAACAAATAATTTACAAAAAATCCGCCGCCAGAGCGAAGGCGGCACTTTGAAAATGCAGCTGCATGTGCTATAATATCTAAGTTAGTGATGCTGAAGCTGCCCGGGGCAGCGTAAATGCCTTTTCGCGGTGCGTATCTGCGCACAGTGCGAGACCTGACGATCAGACGATTCAATGATTCACGCGCTTGCTGTGCGCGTATAAGGAGGAGCAACCCAATGAGGAACAGAGCGACCAAAGTGCTTCTGGCCGTCGTTTGCCTGGCGATCTGCCTGTCCGGCTGCGCGAAATCGGGGCCAAAGGTCCCGGTGGTTTCGGTGTCGGATATCCTCGGCATCGGCTCTGTCGGCATGATCAACCGGTACGCCGGAATCGTGGAGGCGGGGGAGACCGTCAAAGTGAATAAGGACGCCAACCTGCAGATCGCGGAGATCGCCGTAGAGGCGGGCGACGCGGTGTCGAAGGGACAGGTGCTTTTCTCCTATGAGACGGAATCGCTTTCCATTGAGGTTGAGCGGATGCAGCTCGAAATCGAGCAGATGAACAACACCATCACCACCCAGAAGTCGCAGATCACAACGCTGGAGAAGGATCAAAAGGCCGCCGACGACGCCAACAAGCTCCAGTATACCCTGCAGATCCAGCAGATCCAGCTCGACATCAAGGAGACGGAGTATAAGATCGCCTCCAAGCAGAAGGAGATCGATCAGGCCAAGGCCAAGCTGGCCGACGCCAATGTGCTCAGCCCTGTGACCGGTCATATCAAAGAGGTCAACGCCAACGGCGAGACCAATCCGCAGACCGGCGAACCCCTGCCCTTCATCTCCATCACCCAGGAGGGCGATTTCCGCGTGCGCGGCACGGTCAACGAGATGAACGCCTCGAACTTTGCCACGGACATGCCCGTCATTATCCGTTCGCGCACCGACGACAGCCTCATGTGGACCGGCACCGTCGCTTCCGTGGACTGGGAAAACCCCGTACAGAGCAATAATATGATGATGTACGGCGGCCCGCAGGATGAGATGACCACCTCCAGCAAGTATCCGTTCTATGTGCGGCTCAATTCTGACGACGGTCTCATGCTGGGCCAGCACGTCTTTATTGAGCCGGAGCAGGGCCAGATGGCAGGGCAGGAGGAAGGCGACGGTTTCTATCTGCCTTCGTATTACATCAATGATCTCGATTCCGACCCCTGGGTCTGGGCGGTAAACGGCAAGGACAAGCTGGAAAAGCGCCCGCTGGTCCTGGGCAACTATAATATGGATTCCGACAGCTACGAGATCATGGAGGGACTGTCCCTCGAGGATTTCATCGCTTATCCCGACGAAAACTGCCGCGAGGGCGCCCCGGTCCGCTATCCCGGCGAGCCGGACGATTCCGAGCAGACCGAGCCGGAGAACCCCGAAGAAGGCTTTGATGAGGGCTTCTCGGAAGAAGGCGTCGGGGAGACGCAGGATTTCGGCGAGGGCGAAGGTTTTGAAATGCCCGTCGACGACGTCCCCGGCAGCGTGATTGCCGAAGGTCCCGACGGCACGATCGACAGCGGCACGTCCGAGACCGATCCCGGCGTTGCCGCCGTGCAGGGAACGGAGGCAGTGGGATGATCCTTTCGATGCAGAACATCTGCAAGGACTATATGCGCGGCAGGACTTCTGTGCCGGTGCTGCGCGATATCTGCCTTGAGATGGAGGCGGGGGACTATGTCGCGATCATGGGCCCCTCCGGCTCGGGCAAGACGACGCTGATGAATCTGATCGGCTGTCTGGACAAGCCCACCTCCGGCACCTATATTTTCAACAACCGTGACATTATGACAAGAACCGATGACCAGCTTGCGACGATCCGCAATAAGCACATCGGCTTCGTGTTTCAGAATTTTTATTTACTGCCGAACCTCAGTGCTCAGGACAATGTGGCCCTGCCGCTGACATACGGCGACGTACCCAAGAAGCGCCGCATGGAGCTGGCGGAGGAGGCGCTGTGTCGGGTCGGGTTGGAGGACCGGATGAATTTCCGGCCGAATCAGCTCTCCGGCGGACAGTGCCAGCGTGTGGCCATTGCCCGCGCCATCGTCGGCAATCCCCGGCTGCTTCTGGCTGACGAGCCCACCGGCGCGCTGGATACGGCCTCCGGCGATCAGGTCATGGAGATCTTTGAGCAGCTCAATGCCGACGGCGCAACGATCCTGATGATCACCCATGAGCAGGCCGTGGCGGACCGTGCCCACAGGGTATATCATCTGCTCGACGGACGGCTCGGCGTATGAGAAAGGACGGTTCCTTGTGAACAAACGGAAAACGATCATATCGGTGGTATGCATCCTGCTGGCGCTGGTGCTGATCGCGGGCGCAATTGCCTACGGCGTCAGTCCCGGGCGGCATTCCTGCAGCGTCTATCCCGTGTCCGATATTGCAATGACCAACTATTGGGGAGACGACAAAAGCACCTACGGCGAAGTTCGCGCCGACAAGGTGCAGACGGTTTATCTCTCCTCCACGCAGCAGGTCAACGACGTCTTCGTCACCGAGGGACAGAGCGTTCTGCCCGGCGATAAGCTGATGTCCTACGACACCACGCTCTCTGAGATGGAGGTCACCCGCAAGGATCTGGAGATCCAGCAGATGAAGGAGCAGCTGACGTCTGCAAAGAAGCGGTATAATACCCTGGCGGGATCCAAGGTCTATTCCGTCAGCGCGCCGGTCATCGAGCGATCCGGCGTGCGTCTGGCCGCCGCGGGAACGCCCGGCTATCGTCTGGTGCTCCTGGCCGACGGCGACGAGAACTACGAAGTGGAAAACTACGCGCTGCACAGCGGCTCCGGCACGCCCGACGACCCCTTCCTCTATGTGTGCGCCAACGGCGTGCCCTTCGGCGAGGACTTCCTGACGGAGATCGGTCTGCCTGCGCCCGATCCCGAGAACCCCGGCAATCCCGATGAAACGCCGGATCCCGCGCCCGTCTATGTGGTCTTCGGCGTCAGCGAGGACGATATGCTGCAGGGGAAAATCCTGCAGGCCGGCGGCATGTGCTTCACCCGGCGGGGCGGGGATGTGTCGTTCATCGTGTTCGATGCTTCGGATTATATCGGGCATGCCTTCGGCGAGCCCAAGCCTGCGCCGCCCGCCGCCGACAAGGAGGCGCTGAACAAGGCCGTCGACAGCGCCGGACAGGTCGACACGAGCAAGTATACCGAAAAATCCAAAAATGCTTTGGAAAAGGCCCTTGCGCTGGCCAAGCAGGTGCAGGAGAAGGAAAATCCGACCCAGGCCGAGGTCGACGTCGCGGCTGCTTTTTTGAATAATGCGATCAATGCGCTGGAGGAAAAATCCGGCGACGGCGGAACCACGCCGGCGCCCACGCCGTCCGGCGCCAAAAAAGATGCGCTGAACAAGGCGATCACGGATGCAGAGAAGCTGAAAAAAACCGACTATACCAGCAGTTCCGCCGACGCCCTCTCTGCCGCCATCGCGATGGCGAAGCAGGTGCAGTCGAGCAGCAGCGCGACCCAGGCTGAGGTGGATGCGGCGGCAAAGTCTCTGAACGCGGCCGTCAAGGCGCTGGTCAAGAAGACCGGCAACAACGGCAGCTCCAGCAATAACAGTTCCAGCTCCAACAGCGGGAATAACGGCAGTTCCAACAGCGGCACCAATGTCAGGCCCAGCAACAACGGCAGCAGCGTTACGCCGAACACGGGGCCGAGCTATGCCGAGATCCAGGCCGAAAAGGCGGAGCTTCAGCAAAAGATCAAGGATCTGGATCTGAAGCTGCGCATGGCGGAGGTGGAGCTCAAGCGGATGAACCAGGAGCTCAACGACGGCGTGGTCTATGCCGAAATGGCGGGCACCATCACATCGGTCCTGAGCGAGGATGACGCCCGCAGCCTCGGCGAGCCCGTGATCAAGCTGGCCGGCGGCGGCGGATATCAGGTGCAGGGCACGGTCAACGAACTGGATTATGACAGCGTCTATGTCGGCCAGAGCGTGGAGGTTACCTCCTGGGAGTCCGGACAGACCTTCCGCGGCACCGTGCTGGAAATCTCTGATGTTCCCACCGACAGCGCCATGGTCTACGGCGGCGGAAATATGAACGTTTCCTACTACCCGTTCCTCGTGCGCATCGAGGGAGAAGCCAATCTGCGCGAGTATGAAACGCTGGAGCTCAAGCTGGAGACTGAGCACGAGCAGACCGACGCATTCTATCTCGAGCAGCCCTTCATTCTGCAGGAGAACGGAAACAACTACGTCTACGTTGCCAATGAGGACGGCCAGCTGGAGAAGCGAAAGCTCACCACCGGCATCACGCTGTGGGGCAGCTCGGTTCAGGTCCTGGACGGTCTGACCCTGGAAGACAACATTGCGTTCCCCTATGGAAAGAATGCCCGGGAGGGCGCCAAAGCGAAGCTCGCCACCCTGGACGAGCTGTACATGGGATAGGGGGGCGGCCTATGCGAGAAAACATTCGTCAAGCCATTCAGGGCGTCTGGAGCCACAAGCTCCGCTCGGTCCTGACCATGCTGGGCATCATCATCGGCATCGCCGCCATCATTGCCATCGTATCCACCATCAAGGGGACCAATGAGCAGATCAAGCAGAATCTGATCGGCGCCGGCAACAACACCGTGACCGTCAGCCTCTACCAGGATGACAGCGAGGTGGATATGTCCTGGAGCGAAATCCCCGACAGCATCGGCATCATCAGTCCCGCGACAAAAGCGGAGCTGAACAAGCTCAAGGGCGTGGAGCAGACGGCACTGTATCTGCACCGCGGCTATACAGACGGCATTTTCTACCAAAGCACCGCCTTCAACGGGGATATCTACGGCATCGATTCCGACTATTTCAGCGTCTATGACTATCCCATGACCAGCGGCCGCACCTTCCTTCCGGATGATTATCAGACCTATCGCAAGGTGGCGATCGTGGATGGGAAGGTCGTCAACACCCTGTTCCAGGGCGAAGACCCCATCGGAAAGACCATCGAGATCATGGCAGAGCCCTTTACCGTGGTGGGCGTCGTCAATACCGAGTCGGGCTTCCGGCCGGTGATCGAAAATATCAACGACTATTATTTATATGCCGATACTTCCTCCGGCCATATTTACGTGCCGGACAGCACCTGGCCCATCATCTACCGCTATGACGAGCCGCAGTCCGTTGCCGTCAAGGCCAAGAGCACCGACGACATGGCCGCGGCGGGCAAAGCGGTGGCGGATGCGCTGACCAAGAGCCAGATCGGCGAGGAGGACAGCCATTTCAGCTATCAGAACCGCGATCTGCTCGAGCAGGCGCAGCAGCTGCAGGAGATGAGCAACGCCACCAACCGTCAGCTCATCTGGATCGCCAGCATCTCCCTGCTGGTGGGCGGCATCGGCGTCATGAACATCATGCTGGTGAGCGTTGCCGAGCGCGTCAGCGAAATCGGCCTGCGCAAGGCTGTGGGCGCGAAAAAGCGCCGGATCATGTGGCAGTTCCTCACGGAGGCCGCCGTGCTCACCTGCACCGGCGGCGTGCTGGGGGTGGCCGCGGGAATCGGCGTATCGAAGGCGCTGTCCAAGCTCTCGGGAACGCCTTCGGCCATCAGCGTGCCGGCGATCATCATCGCCGTGGTTTTCTCCATGTTCATCGGCATCCTCTTCGGTCTGCTTCCCGCGACCAAGGCCGCGAACATGAATCCCATCGAGGCTCTGAGAAGAGACTGATTTCAAAAAATAACTCGCGCCGGAATCAAACGGCGCGAGTTATTTTTTGATCAGCTTCTGTTTTTCCTCCCGGGAAAGCTGCTTGATTTCCCATTCCCGGCGCATGGCCTCGCGTTTCGTTTCGAACGTCTCATAGTAGACCAGTTCCACGGGCAGCCTTGCCCGGGTATATTTGCCGCCCCTGCCGGCTTGGTGGACCGCCACCCGGTGGGCCAGATCGTTGGTCCAGCCGGTGTAAAGGGTGCCGTCGGCGCAGCGAAGAATATAAGTATAGTTGTCCATGGCTGTCTCCATTGTAACTTTCGGCGCAAGGTGCTATAATATCTTTCGGAAATCCCAGACCAGGAGGTCATTATGAACGAAAACGATCTGATCGAACGGCAGCTTGATTCCAGGCTGATTTTTGACGGACGCATCCTGCACGTGTATGACGACGCGGTGACGCTGCCCGATGGAGGCGTCGCCTCCCGGGAGCTGATCCGGCACATCGGGGCGGTGTGCGTCATTCCCGTGCTCCGTGACGGCAGGGCGGTGGTGGAGCGGCAGTACCGCTATCCCGTGGGCGAGGTGCTCACGGAGATCCCTGCGGGAAAGCTCGACGCGCCGGACGAAGATCCGGAGGAAGCCGCCCGCCGCGAGCTGCGGGAAGAGACCGGCTACACCTGCGATGAGCTCATTGACCTGGGCGTCTTTTATCCCGCGCCCGCCTATTCCAGCGAGAAGATCCATATGTATCTCGCCCGCGGTCTGCACCGGGGCGACCAGGAGCTGGACGAGGACGAATTCCTGAACGTGACGCTGGTTCCGCTGGAGGATTTGGCGCATCAGGCGCTGAACGGGGAGATCCCCGACATCAAGACCCAGGCGGCGGTCCTGCGCGCGTGGACCATGTTAACGCCCGGCAAAGAAAAAAGGGCAAAAAGCGCCCAAAAGGAGCGCCCACAGGCGGCAGGTGTTCAACTCCCTTCGCCCTAAGGACGGAAGCGCCGGACGCCGGCGTGGGAACGGAAGCATTTTGAGCACAGGCTGCCCTGGTGATGCAGGGGCAGGGCCGCGCCGCAGATGCGGCAGAAGCGGATGTTGTTGCGCAGATTGTGCAGCAGGATCGTGTTGATCCGCTCGGCGATCCAGGCCCGCTCGTCGTAAAGGGCGTCGGCGTCGATCTCAAAGCCGAAGGAGCGGGCGCAGGAATAGTAAAGATCCAGTTTCCGGCACTGCTGCTCCAGCTCCGGCAGGGTGTATTCATCCGGCCGGCGGTCCGAGAGGGCCGGCGGCTCCGGATCCACGCCCAGGGTCCAGGCCTGCACCAGACGGAAAAAGAGCTGGTTCAGGGCGTCCTCCGTCTCGTCGTAGGGGATGCTGGCCGCCCGGAGCTCCTGGGCCTTGTCCAGCCGGAAGCCCTGATCCCGCAGGCGGGAAATGATGGTCAGATACCGGCTCACGTCCAGCCGCCTGTAGGGCTTGGGCGCGGGCATCTTGTTCCAGACCTCCAGAACCTCCAATAGATCAAACGGGCCCTCGAGCACATAGTCGGAAAAGCCCGTGACCGCGTATTGGATCGGCGGCACGACGGTGTGCATGGCGGCGCTGATTTCGGGCAGGTTCTGCATCGCGCCCACATAGCCCTTGTCGTACATGCCGTATCTGCCGGCCCGGCCGGCGATCTGCTGCACCTCCTCCGGGCGCAGGGGACGGCGCTCGATCCCGTCAAATTTCTCCGTCTCCATGAAAATGATCCGCCGGATGGGCAAATTCAGTCCCATGCCGATGGCGTCCGTGGATACCACGCAGCGGGTCTGGCCCCGCAGGAAGCCCTCCATCTGGGCCCGGCGGGTGGCATAGGGGAGGGCGCCGTAGATGATGGCTGGGCGCAGGCCCCGCTGGCGCAGATCCTCCGCCACGCTCAGCACGCCGATTTTGGAGAAGGTGATCAGGGCGTCGCCGGGCTGGAGCTGGTCATAGTCCACCGTGCGTTCCATGCACACCAGGGGCGTCTTGCGCTGGTGGCGGACGATATCATAGCTGTCGCGGCAGCTTTCGATCAGCCGCACCAGCAGATCCTTGGCCTCCGGGGCGGCGCACAGGTGGATCTCCTTGGCGCAGACGCCCAGGATCGCCCGGGTCCAGGCGTAGCCCCGCTGGGGGTCGGCGATCATCTGGCATTCGTCGATGACGGCCACTTCATAATTGAGGGATAGATCCAGCTTCTCCGCCGTGGCGCAGATGTGGGTGTCGCCGTCTTCCCAGTCCTCCTCCTCGCCGGTGCACAGGGCGCAGGCCACGCCGGCGTTCAGCAGCGTCTCCTGCGCCTCCATGGCCAGCAGACGCAGCGGGGCCAGATAGACGCCGTTTTTGGCTTTCTTTAGCCGCTGGAAGCCGGCGTAGGTCTTGCCGGTGTTGGTGCCGCCGATGTGCAGGATGAAATGGCGGCGCATGGCCCGGGCGGCGGGGTACTCGTCCTTCGGATTCAGGGCAACCAGCAGTTCCAGGTTGCTGCGGATCGCCCGGGGAATATAGACCACGGAATAGAGCCTGCCCAGGCTCTGCCCCAGCAGCTCCGTGGCAGGGAAGCGGGGCATGCGCAGGAAATCCGCCGCGTCCGCTTCGGGCTGGGCGGTGCGGAATTCCGACAGAGCGCGGCCTGCCACAGCCAGCAGCACCGCGGGATAGCGCTCCTCGATGCGCTTGCTCAGCGGCGCCGCCGGATTGCTGCCCAGCCAGACGCCGGTCATGACAAACCGGCGCAGGACGTCGCCCGTACCCTCGCCGGCGCCGCGGTGTTCCAGGGAGAGGAAGGCTGCCAGATAGCTGCTGGCCTTGCCGGTGCGCACGGCGTTGGAGGGGCTCATATGGCGCAGATGGTGGCAGATCGCGCTGTGGTAGTGTCGGGCCAGAATGGCCTCGTCGCTTTCGGGGAGCGCCGCCGCCGACCAGCTTTTTTGCAGTATGGTTCTCGCGTCTTCGATGGCCTGCTCCGCCTGCTGGGCGGCGCGCACGGCGTCGGTGATGACGGGGGTGAAGGAGTCGCTTGCCTCCGCCCGCAGCACGTCCTCCCGCCGCCAGGTACGCACCCGGCGGGCGCCGACGGTGCGGTAGGTCGGGGCGGGCAGCAGGGTCTGCGCCTGCTCCCGGGTCCAGCCGCGGCTCTGCAGAAGCCCCATGGTCCAGAATTTATGCTCTCTGCCCTTGGCCACGGCGATCCCTCCTCCCGTTTTTTTGATTAGTATACCACGATTCAGCCAAGAATCAAAGATAGAAAGGAACGCACCATGAAAAAGAACGCTCTTGCAAAATACATCGACCACACCCTCTTGAAGCCCGACGCCACGGAAGCGCAGATCGAAAAGCTCTGCGCCGAGGCACGGGAGTACGGCTTTGCCAGCGTGTGCGTCAATTCCTGCTATGCCTCTCTGGCGGCGCGGCTGCTGGCGGGATCGGACGTGGCCGTGTGCTGCGTCGTCGGCTTCCCCCTCGGCGCGGCGACGACGGCGGCCAAGGCCTTTGAGGCCGCGGATGCCGCCCAAAACGGGGCAACGGAGATCGACATGGTCATCAACGTGGGCGCCGCGAAGGACGGCCGCTGGGATGACGTCGAAGCGGATATCGCCGGCGTCGCCGCGGCCATTGAGGGGAAAGCCCTGCTCAAGGTTATCATCGAGACCTGCCTGCTGACGGACGGAGAGAAAATCGAGGCCTGCCGGGCGGCGGTACGCGCGGGGGCGGACTTCGTCAAGACCTCCACGGGCTTCTCCAAAGCGGGCGCGAACGCTGCCGATGTGGCGCTGATGCGAAAGACCGTGGGTCCCGCGATCGGCGTCAAGGCCGCCGGCGGCATCCGCACCTGCGCCGACGCCATGGCCATGATCGAAGCCGGCGCATCGCGCATCGGCGCCTCCGCGGGGATCGCCATCCTGGCCGAGGCGGAATAAAAAACTTACGATCCATGTAACGATTTGACCGGTTCTTCATCTAATGAGTGAAAGGACGGTGAAACTGTGACTGAATTTGAAACGCTGTTCCGGGAAAAGCAGCCGTTTGTCTATCGCTATCTTGTGAAGCTGACGCAGGACGCGGCCCTCGCCGAGGAGCTGACCCAGGAGACCTTCTTTCGCGCGTACATGAACTATTCCGGCCTGCGCGACAAGGACAAAGCCTCCGTCTGGCTGTGCCAGATCGCAAAGAACGCCTATTTTACCTGGTACAACGAGCAGAAGAAGCGCGGCACCCTGCCGGAGAATGCGGACGGAGAAGCCAAAAGCCTCGAAGAGGCCTTTGAACGAAGGGAGCTTTCCGGTAAGGCCCTGGCGTGCCTGCACGCGCTGGAGGAGCCCTACAAGGAAGTGTTCATGCTGTCCGTGTTCGGGGGCTTTTCGCTGAAAGACGTCAGCG
Source organism: Oscillospiraceae bacterium (assembly GCA_015068455.1). Taxonomy (GTDB): domain Bacteria; phylum Bacillota; class Clostridia; order Oscillospirales; family Oscillospiraceae; genus SVMC01. The sequence continues at coordinate 253,406 of SVKO01000004.1, forward strand.
CCATTTTCGGGAAAAGCGAAAGCTGGGCAAGAGTCACGTTTTACCGCGCCAGACTGAAACTCATGGAAAGGATGAATCAACATGGATTGTAATGTAATCAAAGATCTGATCCCCCTGTACATCGACGGCTGCTGCTCGCCGGAAAGCGCCGACCTGGTCAGGGCGCACATCGGCGGGTGCGAGGAATGCCGATCACTGTGGGAAACCATGAAGCAGGGCCCCGAGACGGCGTCGTCCGCGCCTGCCGCACCGAAGCACATGGGGCGCATTCGGGAATGGAAAGCGTCGGTTTTGCAGTCGGCACTGCTGTTCACCTCATTTTTGGCAATCATTGTGGGTGTTGCCCGGGAGGCGGCCACGCCCTACGGAGATTTCAACGGCTTTTGGGCCATTGCGCTTATCATTCCGGCCACGGCCTTTCTGCTGTCGATGGCGAACTGGTATTTTGTCCGGCTGTACCGCAGCAGGAGACGGTTTTCCAACGGCTGTGTGCTTGTACTGCTGGTTTTTGCGTTTTGCGGCTTTGCCTGGGCATTTGTCCATTATCAGCTGAGTATTCCCGCGCTGCTGAAGCCCGACGGCGAGTCACTGAGCATCACGTTTGCGCTTTTGATTGGAATGGCCCTGACGGCCATTTTCTGCATGCTGTCAAAGGTCCTGGCGAATCTTTTTGCCAAAATGCTCGGGAAGGATTGACAGTGCATGAAAAAGACGATATCCGTTCTGGGATGCGTCCTGCTTGCCTTTGTCGCCTTTGTGCCTTTGGGTACGATTGTCTGCCTTCGCTGCGGCTGGGTCCTTGAATTGACCAGCGCGGCGGCCTTCTACCTGGCGGGTACCGTTCTGGCCCTTGCCGCACTGATCCTCAGCTTGCGTGCAAACCCGGTTGACAGCGTACCCATTGCATGGATCTATGCAGTGACGGCACTGCTGTCCATCGCCGGCCTTCTGTTTGCGGCGTTATTCTATTGTCATACCCCTTTGGCTGTCGTCTTCGCGGCGCTGACCACGCTCTGCTGCATCGGCCTTGCGATCATGCACGTACCGTCACGAACGCTCCGAATCATAGGCATTGTCCTTTCGGGAGCGTTGATGATTCCAGCTGCATATATGATATTTCTGATGTTGCTTTTCGGTAATATCGGATGCAGGACGGTTATCCAGACAGCCACTTCGCCGAACGGAGCATATTATGCAGAACTGATTGACGACGATCAGGGGGCCCTCGGCGGCAATACGGAGGTGCTGGTGAGAGATAACTGGTGCTTTGACGGTTTGTTTTTCAATGTGACTGAACAATCCCGTGTGATCTATCATGGCAAATGGGGCGAATTCAAGGACATGACGATCCGATGGAAAGACGACCGGTGCCTGCTGATCAACGAAAAGGAATATCCCATCGAATAGCGTCGGCAGGACGAAACTCCGACCCGTGACAAGATCCGAAGGATTGCTCTTTTTCTTCATCTAATGAGTGAAAGGACGGTGAAACTGTGACTGAATTTGAAACGCTGTTCCGGGACAAGCAGCCGTTTGTCTATCGCTACCTTGTGAAGCTGACACGGGACGCGGCCCTCGCCGAGGAGCTGACCCAGGAGACCTTCTTTCGCGCGTACATGAACTATTCCGGCCTGCGCGACAAGGACAAAGCCTCCGTCTGGCTGTGCCAGATCGCAAAGAACGCCTATTTTACCTGGTACAACGAGCAGAAGAAGCGCGGCACCCTGCCGGAGAATGCGGACGGAGAAGCCAAAAGCCTCGAAGAGGCCTTTGAACGAAGGGAGCTTTCCGGTAAGGCCCTGGCGTGCCTGCACGCGCTGGAGGAGCCCTACAAGGAAGTGTTCATGCTGTCCGTGTTCGGGGGCTTTTCGCTGAAAGACGTCAGCGCCATTTTCGGGAAAAGCGAAAGCTGGGCAAGAGTCACGTTTTACCGCGCCAGACTGAAACTCATGGAAAGGATGAATCAACATGGATTGTAATGTAATCAAAGATCTGATCCCCCTGTACATCGACGGCTGCTGCTCGCCGGAAAGCGCCGACCTGGTCAGGGCGCACATCGGCGGGTGCGAGGAATGCCGATCACTGTGGGAAACCATGAAGCAGGGCCCCGAGACGGCGTCGTCCGCGCCTGCCGCACCGAAGCACATGGGGCGCATTCGGGAATGGAAAGCGTCGGTTTTGCAGTCGGCACTGCTGTTCACCTCATTTTTGGCAATCATTGTGGGTGTTGCCCGGGAGGCGGCCACGCCCTACGGAGATTTCAACGGCTTTTGGGCCATTGCGCTTATCATTCCGGCCACGGCCTTTCTGCTGTCGATGGCGAACTGGTATTTTGTCCGGCTGTACCGCAGCAGGAGACGGTTTTCCAACGGCTGTGTGCTGGCGCTGCTGGCGTTTGCGCTCTGCGGCTTTGCTTGGGCATTTGTCCATTATCAGCTGAGTATTCCCGCGCTGCTGAAACCCGATGACGCGTCATTGAGCATCACGTTTGCGCTTTTGATTGGAATGGCTCTGACGGCAGTTTTCTGCATACTGTCAAAGGTCCTGTCGAATCTTTTCGCCAAAATGGTTGGCAAGGAATAACCCTATGAAACAATCGATAGAATATCATGCAATTACTCGATTCGTAATTGGTATGCTTGTTTCCCTGAGTATTCTGCTGTGTGGATTCATCGGCTGCGGAAAATGGACTTCGCCACCGGATCACGATCAGATCGAAGACGTCTTTGAAGCTAATCTGGAGGACTTCCGCATGATTGCAGACTATTTGATCGACAGGAACTGCGACAGTTTCATTGACTCTGCGGATGGGAGAATCTTTCGATGTGATACGTTTTCCTATGAACAGATCAACGATAAAGAGATAGAAAAATGTATCAGACGGCTATTGGGAAAAAGAATCATTATCAAAGCAAGCAAAAATGACAATACAGTAGAATTCTATATGTGGGGACATTATATTCAGCCGATAGAATGCGGCGCCGCGTATTCCATCGACGGTTCGGGGAAACTGGACGTACAGTTTATGCTCCGTCAGGAACCGCTGTCGGAGCTGGGCTGGTATTATTACTATTCTGATTACAATGAGTGGAGGGTAAAACAAAGAGCGCATTGACATTTCTCTTTTTTTCCTGTTCTACCTCTATCGCCAAGATCCGAAGGTTTTCGCTCTTTACAAACGCGATTTGTTTTGCTATAATATCTGGGCAAACGCACCGGTGGCTCAATGGATAGAGCATCAGATTCCGGTTCTGAGGGTTGGGGGTTCGAGTCCCTTCCGGTGTGCCATAACAAACGGGGTGCACTCTGTGCACCCCGTTTGTTATGGCACAAAAAGAGGAAGGGACTCGAAAGATCAGTTGCAAGGCGCCGGGGGCGCCTTGCGCGCCGCCATATCGGGCGGCGCAACCTTACATTTTTGCCAAAGGCAAAAATGCAGCGAGTCCCTTCCGGTCGATACGCAAAAGGGCTTCAATAGAAGACGCCGAAGGCCAGCACGGACTGTCGGGTGCCGCCATGCCGGGCGGCGCAACCGTACGTTTCTGCCTATGGCAGAAACGAAGCGAGTCCGCGTCAGAACAACACCAAGGGTCATTTGCCGGCACGAGCGCCGCCAAATCGACCGAAGGTGTTGTTCTTCCTTTTCCGGTGCAAACCCACTTTGTTGGGCTTTGCACCGGTTTTTCCATGCAACACATCGAATCCGGAGATGGGCATGGCGGTGCAGACTTATTCGTGAAAATTCTTCTCTTCCTTGTCTGTTTCCTGAAGAAATGCCTCTTCTGCGTCCTGCTGCGCACGAATCAGTAAAAGCCGTGCCTGAAACAGATTCCTTTGCTCAATTGCTTCCAGTGAATTTGTTATCGCATTGAATAGTATATAGTAAGGTTTCCTGTAATCTGACACGGAATCACCTCCTCCAAGATTCATTATATCTGATAATCAGATAAAAGACAACATCTGAATTTCAGATATACTATGCTCAGAGCGGGTGATTATCATGCGCTATGAGGTTTTGAAATTTGAGACGATCCGCAATCTGCGCATTGACGGCGGATATACGCAGCAGCAAATTGCAGAGTATCTGCACATTAAGCAGAACACGTATTCCCAGTACGAGATCGGTGTTTTGAACTACCCGGTGGAAGTTCTGATCAAGCTGGCGGATTTCTACGGCGTCAGTGTGGACTATCTGCTGGGAAGAACGGCAGTCAAGAAGCCATATCCGAAGAAATAACAGAAAAAAAGGCAGCCGCATCGGCGACTGCCTTTTTCTTTTTTTATCAAACCTTTCCCAGGCGCTTGAGCAGGAAGGGGAACGCGCGCTCGAATTCGACGCCGTAGTACTTTTCCTTGCCGGAGGCCACGGTGATGCGGATGCACTCGATGATAAAGTCCACCGCCACCTTGAGGGCGTCCTCCAGGCTCCGGCCGTCCATCATTGCGCCGATGGTGCAAGAGGCGAACAGGTCGCCGGTGCCGTGGTAGTGCTGGGGCAGGTGATCGACGATATAGGTGAAGTATTCGTCCTTCTCGGGATCGTAGGCCATGACGCCCAGCTCCGTGGGGGTGAAGCCCACGCCGGTGAGCACGGCCTTCTTCGCGCCGAGGGCGCAGAGCTTTCTGAGCAGTTCCTTGACCTCATCCTCGGTGAACTGGGGCTTGTAGGGGGTGTCGGTCAGCAGGCAGGCCTCGGTGAGGTTCGGCACCACGATATCAGCCTTGGCGCAGACTTTGGCCATCTCCCTGGGGAATTCCGGGCCGAAGGCGGGATAGAGCCTGCCGTTGTCGGCCATGGCGGGGTCCACGAAGATCAGAGTGTCGGGGCTGCGGAAGCGGTCGAAGAAATCGCACACGTCCTCGATCTGCTCCGCGGAGGCCAGATAGCCGGTGTACAGGGCGTCGAAATGGAAGCCCTCCTTTTCCCAGTGGTCGGCAATGGGGCGGATCTGGTCGGACAGGTCCTTGCAGGTGAAGCCCTGGAACATGGTGTGGGTGGAGAGGACGGCGGTGGGCACGATGGCGCACTCCACGCCGATGGCGGAGATCACGGGCAGGGCCACGGTCAGGGAACATCTGCCGAGGCAGGAGATATCCTGGATGCTTGCGATTCGTTTCATGGGAGATCCCTCGTTTCTTGAAAAATGCTGGTAGAATGATACCCGATCGTTGGCACCATGAAAAGTGCCAGAATATATTTTTTTTATGGGTTCAGAATGCGAAGGAGGGGAAACGGCAAAAAAAGACGAATTCCCGCTTGCAATTCCTTTCTTCTGCGCTTATACTGACCTTGGAAAAGAAAAAAGGAGGAATTTGCGCAATGGACAAACTCTTTCAGTTGAGGAAGAACGGCGTCACCGTCCGCACAGAGTTGATGGCGGGCCTGACGACCTTCATGACCATGGCTTACATCGTGGCGCTGAACCCCAACCTGCTGACCAATTTCGGCGCAGAGGGCGGGAATCTGTGGAACGGCGTGTTCCTGGCCACCTGCATCGCCTCGGCCATCGGCACCATCTGCATGGGCATTCTTGCCAACAAGCCCTTCGCCATGGCCCCGGGCATGGGTCTGAACAGCTTCTTTGCCGTGGTGGTGGCGAACCTCGCCGCGATGACGGGCATGGGCTATCTGCAGTCCTTCCGCTCGGCTCTGGTGATCATTTTCATCGAGGGCGTCATTTTCATCATCCTGTCGATCTTCAACATCCGCGAGAAGATCGTCGAGGCCATCCCCCTGGGCGTGCGCCTGGGCATCGGCCCCTGCATCGGCCTGATGCTGATGAACATCGGCTTCGGCTCCAACGTGGGCGTCTATTCCGAGACCGGCGGCCCCTTCTATGCCATGCGCGATTTCTTCGGCGCGCTGACCGCCTCTTACGGCAAGACCGCCATGGGCTCCGGCTACAGCGTTATGGTACTCACCGTGATCACCATGTTCGTCGGCCTGTTCGCCATCGTGGCGCTGGAGCATAAAAAGGTCAAGGGCTCCGTGCTCTACGGCATGCTGGCGGCCTCCGTCCTCTATTGGGCGGGCCAGGCCATCTTCCTGCACACGAATCCCTTTGAAAGCCTCAAAACCGCATCCTTCCTGCCGCCCTTCGCGGACATGGCAGAGACGACCCTGTTCAAGCTGGACTTCGCGGGCTTTGCGAAGATCGGCTGGTTTACCGTAATCACCCTGATCATCACCTTCTGCATCATCGATATGTTCGATACCATCGGCACCCTGGTGGGCACCGCCTCCCGGGCCAATATGCTTGACGCCGACGGCAAGATGCCCCAGATGAAGCAGGCGCTGCTCTCCGACGCCGTGGGCACGGTATGCGGTTCGTTGACCGGCACCTCCACCGTCACCACCTTCGTGGAGTCCGCCGCCGGCGTGGAGGCGGGCGGCCGCACCGGCCTGACCGCCATCACCACGGGCATTTTGTTCCTGCTGTGCATCTTCATCGCCCCCATCGCCGCCATCATCCCCGCGGCGGCCACCTCCTCGGCGCTGATCTATGTGGGCATTCTGATGCTGAGCAATCTCAAGAAGATCGACTTCGACGATCTCAGCCAGACCCTTCCGGTGTTCATCATGCTGATCGCCATGCCCATCTCCGGCTCCATCGGCCACGGCATCGGCCTGGCGCTGATCTGCTACACCGTCATCAAGCTCTGCACCGGCAAGGCGAAGGAGGTCTCCGCGCTGACCTACATCCTGTCGCTGATCTTCCTGGTGAAATTCTTCGCCGCCATTTGATTCGATCAAAAAAAGACCCGCTGCGTGTGAAGCAGCGGGTCTTTTTTGCGTCGTTAAATGATCGGCTGGATGGTCTTGATCTCGTAGGGCGTGGTCTGGTAGACGTAGTAGTTCAGCCAGTTGTGGTACAGCAGGTTCGCGTGGCTGCGCCAGGAGACCACGGGGGCCTTGGTATCGTCGTCGTCGGGGAAGTAGTTCTTCGGCACGTCGATGGGCAGGCCCTTGGCCTTATCGCGGTCGTACTCCGCCTTCAGGGTCAGCGGATCGTACTCCGAATGACCGGTGATGAATACCTGGCGGCCGCCCTCGGTGGAGATGGCATAGATGCCCGCCTCCTCGGAGGAGGCCAGGATCTTCAGCTTGCTGCAGCGCTCCACGTCCTCCCGGGCGATGGTGGTATGGCGGGAGTGGGGGACCATGAACACGTCGTCAAAGCCCCGCAGGAGCATGGACGAGCGGCGCTCGACCACATGGGGGAAGATGCCGAAGAGCTTCTTGTCCAGAGGAATCTTGGGGATGCCATAGTGGTAGTACAGCCCTGCCTGGGCGCCCCAGCAGATGTGGAAGGTGCTGTAGACGTGGGTGCGGCTCCACTCCATGATCTGGCAGAGCTCGTTCCAGTATTCCACCTCTTCAAAAGCCAGGTGCTCCACCGGCGCGCCTGTGATAACGAGACCGTCGAAATTCCGATCGCGCACCTGGTCGAAGGTGGTATAGAACTTCAGCATGTGCTCCTTGGAAGCGTTCTTCGCCTCATGGGTGGAGGTCTGCATCAGCTCCAGCTCCACCTGCAGGGGGGTGTTGCTCAGAAGGCGGGCAAGCTGGGTCTCGGTGGCGACCTTCGTGGGCATGAGGTTCAGCACCAGGATCTGCAGCGGACGGATATCCTGGGTCATGGCGCGGGTTTCGGTCATGACGAAGATGTTTTCATCCGTCAGGGTCTGCGTCGCGGGGAGTTCATTCGGAATTCTGATCGGCATGTCGGTTCACTCCTTTGATGGGTTGACTTATGATTCCAGGGCCTGCTTGAGGTCGGCGATGAGATCCTCCGCGTCCTCGAGACCGCAGGAATAGCGGATGAGGTCCGGGCTGACGCCGGCGGCGGTGAGCTCCTGGTCGTTCATCTGGCGATGGGTGGCGCTGGCGGGATGCAGGCAGCAGGTGCGCGCATCGGCCACATGGGTCTCGATGGCGGCGACCTTCAGGTTGGCCATGACGCGCTCGGCGGCGGCTCTGCCGCCCTTCACGCCGAAGCTGACCACGCCGCAGGAGCCGTTGGGCAGATACTTCTGACCGAGCTCATAGTATTTATCGCCGGGCAGGCCGCAGTACTGCACCCAGGCCACGTTGTCATGGCCCTGCAGGAACTGCGCCACGGCCAGACCGTTCTCGCAGTGGCGCTTCATGCGCACATGCAGGCTTTCCAGGCCGAGGTTCAGATAGAAAGCGTTCTGGGGGGACTGGATGGAGCCGAAGTCGCGCATGAGCTGGGCGGTGGCCTTGGTGATGTAGGCGCCCTCGAGGCCGAAGCGCTCGGTGTAGGTCACGCCGTGATAGCTTTCGTCGGGGGTGCACAGGCCGGGGAAGCGGTAGGGATACTTCGTCCAGTCAAATTTGCCGGAATCCACGATGCAGCCGCCGACGCCCACGCCGTGGCCGTCCATATACTTGGTGGTGGAATGGGTGACGATGTCCGCGCCCCACTCGAAGGGACGGCAGTTGACGGGGGTGGCGAAGGTATTGTCGATGATCAGGGGCACGCCGTGGCGATGGGCGGCGTTGGCGAAGCGCTCGATGTCCAGCACCGTCAGGGCGGGGTTGGCGATGGTCTCGCCGAACACGGCCTTGGTATTGGGCTGGAAGGCGGCTTCGAGCTCTTCATCCGTGGCGTCGGGGGAGACGAAGGTGAAGGAGATGCCCATGCGCTTCATGGTGACGGCGAAAAGATTGTAGGTGCCGCCGTAGATGGTGGAAGAGCTGACCACATGGTCGCCGGCGGAAGCAATGTTGAACACGCTGTAGAAGCTGGCAGCCTGACCGGAGGAGGTCAGCATGGCGGCGGTGCCGCCCTCGAGGGCCGCGATCTTGGCCGCGACATAGTCGTTGGTGGGGTTCTGCAGGCGGGTGTAGAAATAGCCGCTGGCCTCCAGGTCAAAGAGCTTGCCCATGTCGGAGCTGGTGGCGTATTTGAACGTGGTGCTCTGGACGATGGGGATCTGTCTGGGTTCGCCGTTGCCGGGGGTGTAGCCGCCCTGGACGCAGCGAGTGCCGATTCTTTGTTCTGCCATGATGATTCTCCTTTGCAGTTTTTCGCCGTGTCCGGCGGAATTGACGTGATTCGGGCGACAAAAAAGCGGTCATGGCAACGCACCATAACCGCCTTCGTTCATTCCCTTGAAAAGCTCAAAGGGCGTTCACGCAGGCGGTGTCGCACATCATCATAACAGCACGATGGATCATATTCATGACGCCGCCCTCCTTTGAGTTTTCTTTATTCTATCCGGCTTTTGTCCGTTTGTCAAGCAAAATCGCACGAATTGGCGAAAACGGACCCGGGACGGCGGACCGCGTGGGTTTTTATGTTGTTTTCTGTGTCTTCCTATGATATAATATACAAAATCATAATGGGGGCGTATGTCATGGAAAAACAAAGCTATTCCTTCCGATCCTCTCTGCATGGATTCAACCGCGCAGACGTCATCGATTTTCTTGAAAAACTCAGTGCATCCCATGAGACGGAACTTCGTGAAAGGGATGAGGAGCTTCGTATCCTGCGTGAGGAACTGGCGGATGCAAAATCCTCCCTGGAGCTGGCGCAGACGGAGATCGACCTGTTCCGCATCGGCGAAGAGACTGCGCCCGAAGAGGCGCCGGTCCCGCAGCAGGACGGGCCCGAGCAGTCCGATCCGAACCGGGAGCTGGAGGCTTACCGCCGCGCCGAGCGATATGAGCGCGAGGCGAAGGCCCGGGCGGAAAAGCTTTGCTCCGACGCATCCGACGCCGTCAGGCAGGCGGGCGTCCAGCTGGAGGACCGGCAGGCCAAGATGTACAGCGCCACGGACGCTCTGAGCGCCGATTTTGCAGCATTGCAGGCAGCGGTATCCGAAATGTTGGGCGAGATGAGCAACACACGCGACCGGCTGGCCCGGATGGAGCAGGATCTGGTCGCGGAGGACTGACAGAAACGGAGCGGAGCCATGTACGAAAACGGGAAAATCTATATGGGTCTGGCGGAAGGGGAGAAGGTCTACATGCACCTGTCCCAGGCCAACCGCCACGGCCTGATCGCCGGCGCCAGCGGCACCGGCAAGACCGTCACCATGAAGGTGATGGCCGAGGCCTTTTCCGACGCCGGCGTTCCGGTGTTCCTGTGCGACGTCAAAGGTGACGTCTCCGGTCTGGCCGTGCCCGGCGACGACAGCGAAGGGATGCGCAAACGCATCGAAAAGTTCGGCATCCGCGACAGCTTTTCCTATCACGGCTATCCCGTGTGCTTTTGGGATATCTATGCCCGGGGCGGCCACCCTGTACGCACCACCGTGTCGGATATGGGACCGGAGATCCTGGCCCGGATCATGGGCCTGACGGAGATCCAGGAGGGCGTACTCAACATCATCTTCCGTATCGCCGACGATCACGGCCTGAAGATCCTGGATCTGAAGGATCTGCGCGCGGTCATCAATTATGTATCCCAGAACCGGAAGGAATACTCCCTGGAATACGGCAACATTGCCGCCCAGTCCATCGGCGCCATCACCCGGGCCCTCATCCCGCTGGAGGATCAGGGGGCGGAGCAGTTCTTCGGCGAAATGGCCCTGGACTTTAACGACTGGATGTGCCGGGACGCCGAGGGCAGGGGAGTGATCAACATCCTCCACAGCGTGGACGTCATCAAATACCCCAAGCTCTATGCCATGTTCCTGCTTTGGATGATGGCGGAGCTGTTTGAGAATCTGCCCGAGGTGGGCGACGGGGAGAAGCCGAAGATGGTCTTTTTCTTCGACGAGGCCCATCTGCTGTTCAGCAATTCGCCCAAGGCCCTGGTGGCCAAGATCGAGCAGGTGGTCAAGCTGATCCGCTCCAAGGGCGTCGGCGTCTACTTTGTCACCCAGTCCCCCTCGGACATTCCCGATACCGTGCTGGCCCAGCTGTCGAACCGTGTGCAGCATGCCCTGCGGGCCTATACGCCGGCAGAGCAGAAGGCGGTGCGCGTGGCCGCGTCCACCTTCCGCGCCAATCCCAGGTTCCGCACCGAGGACGTTATTATGAATCTGGGCACCGGCGAGGCGCTGACCTCCTTCCTGGATGAGGACGGCGTCCCCCAGATCGTGCAGGACACGGCGATCATCTGCCCCCAGTCCCGGATGGCGCCCTGCGAGCAGAGCGTCCGCGAGGAAATCATCCGCCAGTCCCGGTTTGCCACGAAGTATAATGAACCCATAGACAACGAAAGCGCCTATGAGCTTCTGGCCCGGGAGGCGGCACGCCAGGCCGAACTCGAGGAGATCGAGCGCCAGAAGGCGGAGCTGGCCGCAGAGCAGGCCAGGCTGGAGAAGGAAAAGGAGAAGCTCGAAAAGGCGAAGCAAAAGGAAGAGGAAAAGAAAGAAGCCGAAAAAAAGAGAAAAGCTGAGCGCAGAAAGAACAAGATCGAGTCCCAGCTCATCTCCACCGGCGGGCGTCTGCTGCGCCGCGGTCTGCTGAACATTCTGAAATTTTGAATGTTTTGCAAACATTCTCGGTTTTTATTTGCTTTTTTCCAAAATCTATGCTATCATACGATAACTGCGTTTTAAAGTGAATCACGGAAGGAGGTCCTCTTCTCTTGAGCGTAAAGCTTTTCGGCAATTCCCGCGCCCCGCGCCTGCAGAAGGACGTCAAAAAGAAGACCAAGACAAAAACAAAGCGAACGGTTCTGGATCGGATCGTCAGCCTGTTTTTGGTGCTGGTCACCCTGGAGGCCATGTACTGCACGGTGGCGTTTTCTAATATTCCCATCATCGCTGACTATCGTACCCGGTTCATCGCAACGGCCATGGAAACCATGCGGCATCGTTGGCTGGCCACGGCGTTCTTCCCGCCCGCGGTGGTCAAGGCGGTGACCGATCAGATGGCCGCCACCCAGGAGGCCCAGATCGGCGTCAACTCCGAATGGAACAAAGGCACAAAGCTGGACGAGACCGCGAAAGCGGCGGCCGATGAGGAGGAAGAGGAGAACCCCGAGGATCAGCTGCCCGAAGATCAGAAAGCATTCTTCGAGCTGTTCAGCGAGATCGATTTCGACTCCATGCAGACCTACGTCAAGCGTCACCCCGAGGTCGTTGCCCGGGGTTGGGATAAAATCAAGATCAACGAGTCCGACACCGACTCCGACGGCGTGGACATCCTCACTACCCAGGGCGACCGGGTGCTGGCTCTGGACGTGAAGAATGCGGTCCTTCTGATCCGCGTTACCGGCAGCGGCTACCGCGGCGTGCTGGCCCTGGCCAAGGATCCGGCCCGCGTAAGCATTCAGGTGGCGTCTTCTCTGGGTTCCTACGGCGAAGTGGCCGGGGACATCGCCGAGGCACACGACGGCATCCTCGCCATGACTGCCAGCGGCTTCATCGACAACGGCGGCGCCGGCAACGGCGGCATCCTGGCGGGCTACGCCATGTGCGACGGCGAGGAATACGGCAGAGAGCATATGGGCTGGAGCTACAAGCGCGCCGAGCTGCACAAGGACAACCTGCTCTATATCACCGACGCCCAGGCCGAGGTCCATCCGGACACCACCGACGCGGTGGAGTTCATGCCCGCGCTGATCGTCGACGGCGAGGTGCTGGTGGATGAAACCAACTTCTGGAACGCCATCAACCCCCGTGCCGTCATCGGTCAGAATGCCAACCACGACATCATGATGCTTGTCATCGAAGGCCGGCAGTACAACTCGCTGGGCACCGGCGTCGTGGAATGCGCCGCGATCCTGCATCGCTACGACTGCATGCAGGCAATGAACCTCGACGGCGGCTCCTCCGCCATCATGTGGTATGACGGTGAATACGTCACCCGCTGCGGCAACAACGCCCTGCCCGAGGGCCGCACGCTGCCCAACGCCTTCGTCTATAAGGCGGCCGACTGAGCATGGAAATGATACGGCAAAACTTCCGGTGAATCCGGAGTTTTGCCGTATTTTTCATCGGCTTTCGCGCATTACAGATTGACAAGCCCCCGGCGCTTCGGTATAATATGAGCGGATTTACGGGCAGCAGTCTCTGCGCCCGATCTTTCGTCTGAAACCAGTCGAAATTATTATGGAAAGGAATTTTGCCATGATTTATACCACTGAAGTACAGCATATGTGCCCCATCGCAAAGGGCGCATATCACGGCCCCGCGCCCATTCCCGAGGAGGGCAAGTGGGTCCAGGCAAAGCAGATCAGCGACATCTCCGGCTTCACCCATGGTATCGGCTGGTGCGCACCCCAGCAGGGCGCCTGCAAGCTGACGCTGAACGTGAAGGACGGCATCATCGAGGAAGCCCTGGTCGAAACTATCGGCTGCTCCGGCATGACCCATTCCGCCGCCATGGCCTCCGAGATCCTCATCGGCAAGACCCTGCTTGAGGCGCTCAACACCGACCTGGTGTGCGACGCCATCAACACCGCCATGCGCGAGCTGTTTCTGCAGATCGTCTACGGCCGCACCCAGAGCGCCTTCTCCGAGGGCGGCCTGAGCGTCGGCGCCTCCATGGAGGATCTGGGCAAGGGCCTGCGCAGCCAGGTCGGCACCATGTTCGCCACCCGCGAAAAGGGCCCCCGCTATCTGGAGATGGCCGAGGGCTACGTCACCCGCGTCGCTCTGAACGAGCAGAGCGAGATCTGCGGCTACGAGTTCGTCCACCTTGGCAAGATGATGGACTTCATCAAGAAGGGCATCGAGCCCGCTGAGGCACTGGAGAAGGCGAAGGGCCACTACGGCCAGTTCGACGGTGCTGCCAAGTATGTCGACCCGCGTCAGGAATAAGGAGGAGAGACTATGGCACTGTTTGAAAGCTACGAAAGAAGAATCGATAAAATCAACGGCGTCCTGGCCAAGTACGGCATCGGCTCCATCGAGGAATGCCGCGAGATCTGCAAGGAAGCCGGCTTCGATCCCTATGAGATCGTCAAGGGCATCCAGCCCATCTGCTTCGAGAACGCATGCTGGGCCTACTGCATGGGCGCAGCCATCGCCCTCAAGTCCGGCGTGACCAACGCCGCCGACGCCGCCGAAGCCATCGGCATCGGCCTGCAGGCCTTCTGCATCGACGGCTCCGTCGCCGAGGACCGCAAGGTCGGCATCGGCCACGGCCGCCTGGGCGCCATGCTCCTTCGCGACGACACCAAGTGCTTCGCCTTCCTGGCCGGCCACGAGTCCTTCGCCGCCGCCGAGGGCGCCATCGGCATCGTCCGCAACGCCAACAAGGCCCGCAAGGAGCCCCTGCGCGTCATCCTGAACGGTCTGGGCAAGGACGCAGCTCAGATCATCTCCCGCATCAACGGCTTCACCTACGTGCAGACCCAGTTCGACTACTTCACCGGCGAGCTGAAGGTCGTGCGTGAGATCCCCTATTCCACCACCGAGCGTGCCAACGTCCGCTGCTACGGCGCCGACGACGTCCGCGAGGGCGTGGCCATCATGCACTCCGAGGGCGTGGACGTTTCCATCACCGGCAACTCCACCAACCCCACCCGCTTCCAGCATCCCGTGGCCGGCACCTATAAGAAGGAATGTGTCGAGCAGGGCAAGAAGTACTTCTCCGTCGCCTCCGGCGGCGGCACGGGCCGCACCCTGCATCCGGACAACATGGCCGCCGGTCCCGCCTCCTACGGCATGACCGACACCATGGGCCGCATGCACTCCGACGCCCAGTTCGCCGGCTCCTCCTCCGTGCCCGCCCACGTCGAGATGATGGGCTTCCTGGGCATGGGCAACAACCCCATGGTCGGCGCCACCGTCGCCGTGGCTGTTGCCGTCGGCGAGGCCGTCAAGGGCTGATCCCTTTCATCATTTTAAATTCAATCTTTGCAAAAACCTCCCGGTTTGGCCGGGAGGTTTTTTGCATGAAGGGGGCGTATCCCAGAAAAAAACTTGAAAAACGATAAGCAGCGGAGCCCGGCTGCCCCGCAGCCGCACTTCGGCGGCAGGGAAGTGCCATGCCTTTTTCACAGAAGCGTTTATACAAAAATTGGAATTTGTATATTGACTGGTATTGTCTGAAATGATAAAATTTTATTAAGCTAATTCTATTGTATTATGTAGAATAGCCAAGAAATCCTGAATTTGAGGGAGGCATATACACCATTCCTGAAGTTGAGGGAGGCAAAAGCATCAGCTTTCATTGATCAGACAGGAGGGATATAGCGGCATTATTGTTTCACGGTGAACTGAAAAGGGAACGGATGGATGTGCGGGGAGAAAACGACGGCACTGCAGCTTCCGTTGCAGCCGTACCCCGCGGAAAGGAAAGCAGATTTATGAAAAAAGGATTGAGACGTTTCGGGGTTATCGCTCTGGCGCTGATTCTGTTGATCAATTCCTGTGCCGGCGCTTTTGCGGCGACGACCTCGGATGAAATCACCCAGCGCGAGACGAACAACTCTGAATTTGCTTACTATGCCGCCACCCAGGGCATGGTGCTCCTGGAGAACAACGGCGCGCTGCCCATCGCCAAGGAGGGCAAGGTCGCCCTGTTCGGCGCAGGCGCACGCCATACGGTCAAGGGCGGCACCGGCTCCGGCGACGTGAACCAGAGAGCCATCGTGACCGTGGAGCAGGGCTTTGAGAATGCCGGCTACACCGTCACCAGCAAGGCCTATCTGGATGCGTATCAGGAGAAATACAACGCCGAGTATACCGGCGGCGGCATGAGTGCGCCTCCCCCCATCGACGACCTGGAGGATATCGACGCCTACATCGAGGAGGCCAAGGGCGCCGACTGGGCGTTCTATGTTGTCTCCCGCAACTCCGGCGAGTTCGCTGACCGCACCAATACGAAGCTCGACTATGAGCTCAGCGACATCGAGCTGGCCAACATCACGAAGATTTCCGCTGCCTTTGAGAAGACGGTCATCATTCTCAACGTCGGCGGCGTGATGGACACCAAGTTCTTCAAGCAGGTCGAGGGCCTCGACGCCATGCTGCTCATGTCCCAGGCGGGCATGCGCGGCGGCGACGCTGTGGTCGCCGTGCTGAACGGCGACGTGAACCCCTCCGGCAAGCTGACTGACACCTGGCCCGTCAACTATTCCGACTACGCCTGTGCCGAGTACTTCGGCGCCAACGACGACGACGTCAACCACGAGTACTACAAGGATGACATCTACGTCGGCTACCGTTATTTCGACACCTTCGGCGTGGACGTCGCCTATCCCTTCGGCTACGGCGGCTCCTACACCACCTTTGCCACTGAGATCAACGACGTTGCCCTGAACGGGACCAATGTGGTTGTGACCGCCACCGTGACCAACACCGGCGCCGTCGCCGGCAAGGAGGTCGTGGAGGTTTACTTCTCCGCCCCCGACGGCGCGCTGGAGAAGCCTTATCAGGAGCTGGCCGCCTACGCCAAGACCAAGGAGCTGGGCGCCGGCGAAAGCCAGACCCTGCGCATCACATACCCCCTGACCGAGATGTCGGCCTACAGCATGGAAAAGGCCGCCTACATCATGGAAAAGGGCGAATACATCATCCGCGTGGGCAACAGCTCCCGCAACACCGCCGTCGGCGGCGTTCTGACCCTGGCGGAGGACAAGATCACCGAGCAGCTCAGCAACCAGATGGTCCAGGACGAGGAGATGGAGGTCCTGAGCAAGGCCGGCGCCACGCCCATCACCTACGAGGGTGAGCAGGCGCAGATCGCCGGCGCCAAGCGCATCGCCATCGATCCGGAAGCGATCGTCACCGAGAACAACGCCTCCGAATATGACGCCGAGGAGATCAAGTCCTACGTCTATCCCGGCAGCGAGTACGTCAAGGCCGAGGGCGCCAGATATACAAAGGGCCCCAACGGCAACCCCACCGTCGAGGCCGTCAAGGTCTTTGACGCCGCGGAAGGCAAGGAAGAGATCGTCGAGCTCGAGCGGCCCGAGGGCCTGGAGGCCGGCAAGTACACCCTGCGTGACGTCGCCACCGGCAAGATCACCATGACCCAGTTCGTGGCTGACCTGAGCGTGGAAGAGATGGCCTACATCGTCGAGGGCATCGGCTGGGGCGGTTCCTCCAGCCCGATCATCGGCGCCCAGTCCAACTCCGTCCAGGGCGCTGCCGGTGAGACCACCGCGCGCTACTACGAGACCCGCCTGATCCCCAACACCGTCCTCGCCGACGGCCCCGCGGGCATCCGCATCACCCAGCATTATACCCGTCAGGAGGGCCAGGGCGAAGAAGCGACCACCGTTGATTACTACCAGTTCGCTTCCGCGTTCCCCATCGGCACCCTGATCGCCATGACCTGGGATCCCGAGGTCATTCAGGAGTTCGGCAACCGCATCGGCGAAGAGATGACCGAGTTCGGCGTCACCCTGTGGCTGGCCCCCGGCATGAACATCCACAGAAACGCCCTGTGCGGCCGTAACTTCGAGTACTACTCCGAGGATCCGCTGATCGCTGGTCTGACCGCCGGCTACACCACCCTGGGCGTCCAGAGCCATGCCGGCATCGGCGTTACCCTGAAGCACTACGCCGGCAACAACCAGGAGAACAACCGCAACGCCGTCAACAACACCATCACCGAGCGCGCGATCCGTGAGATCTACCTCAAGGGCTTCGAGACCGCCATCAAGATGGCCCAGCCCATGGCCATCATGACCTCCTACAACCAGAACAACTCCATGCCCGCGGCGGACGATTACGATATGTGCACCGACCTGGCCCGCGGCGAATGGGGCTTCAAGGGCCTGATCATGACCGACTGGGGCGGCGGACAGTCCACGCCCGTCAACTCCATGCACGCCGGCAACGACCTGATCATGCCCGGCGGCTCCTCTCAGGATATCATCAACCAGCTGACCCTCACGAAGCCGAGCTTCGACGCCACCACCGGCTACGTCGTCAAGGTCACCCAGTCCTGGGGCCAGTGGAGCTGGACCACGGAGAGCTGGGGCGAATTCACCCTGGCTGCCGACGGTGCTGCGGAAGAATCCGTCACTGTGGCCGCCGACGTGGACGTCGCCGGCAACGCTGATATCCAGGCCAAGGTTGAGGCAGGCACCGCCGTCATCACCGAGAACGAGGACGGCACCAAGACCGTCACCTACAAGGGCAACTACGCCCCCAACACCCTGCCCCTGGGCGATCTGCAGAAGTCTGCGGCCAATGTGCTGAACATCATCATGCAGTCCACCCAGTTCGGCAAGATCACCAGAGAGTATCCCGGTGATATCGTCACCATCCGCTCCTATACCAGACAGTTCAACAATCAGCTCAAGAGCTATATGACCAGGGAAACGGTCGAGCTTCCCTCCGAGCGCGAGAAGGCGAACTCCGAGTTCTCCTGCTACGCCGCGACCCAGGGCATGGCGCTTCTTGAGAACAGCGGCGGTCTGCCCATCGCCAAGGAGGGCAAGGTTGCCCTGTTCGGCGCGGGCGTCCGCAAGACCGTCAAGGGCGGCACCGGCTCCGGCGCTGTCAACCAGAGAGACACCGTGAACGTGGAGCAGGGCTTCGAGAATGCCGGCTACACTGTCACCACCAAGGATTACCTGGACGCTTACGACGCCAAGGCCGGCACCGGCGGCGGTGGCGGCGGCATGTGGGGCAACAACCGGACCACCGACGACCTGGACGATATCGACGGCTACATCGAATCCGCCAAGGCCGCCGGCAGCGACTATGCCCTGTACTTCGTTGCCCGCAACTCCGGCGAGGGCAGCGACCGCAGCTCCGGCAAGCTGGACTATGAGCTCAGCGACAACGAGCGCGGCAACATTGCCAAGATCGCGGCCGCATTCGACACGACCATCGTCGTGCTGAACACCGGCGGCGTCATGGACACCAAGTTCTACAAGGAGATCGAAGGCCTCGACGCCATGCTGCTGATGTCCCAGCCGGGCATGCGCGGCGGCGACGCTGTGGTTCAGGTGCTCAACGGCGACGTGAACCCCTCCGGCAAGCTGACCGACACCTGGCCTGTCAACTATTCCGACTATCCCAGCGCTGAGACCTTTGCCAACAACGACAACAACAACAGACACGAGATCTACACCGACGACATCTACGTCGGCTACCGCTACTTCGACACCTTCGGCAAGGAAGTTGCCTATCCCTTCGGCTACGGCGGATCCTACACCACCTTCGACATCAAGCTCGGCAAGACCCGGATCGAGAACGGCGAAGTGGCTGTTGTCGCCACCGTCACCAACACCGGCAGCGTGGCCGGCAAGGAAGTCGTCGAGGTCTACTTCTCCGCCCCGGACGGCGCCCTCGAGAAGCCCTATCAGGAACTGGCTGCCTTTGCCAAGACCAAGGAGCTCGAGCCCGGCGCCAGCCAGTCCATGAAGATTTCCTTCCCCATCACCGAGATGTCCTCCTACAGCATGGAGAAGGCCGCCTACATCATGGAGAAGGGCGAGTACATCATCCGCGTGGGCAACAGCTCCCGCAACACCGCCGTCGCCGCGGTTCTGACCCTGGCTGAGGACCGGATCACCGAGCAGCTCAGCAACCAGATGGTTCAGGACGAGGAGATCGAGCTGCTGAGCAAGGCTGACGCCACGCCCATCACCTACGAGGGCGAGGCCGAGCAGATCGCCGGCGCCGAGCGCATCGCCATCGAGACCGGCGAAATCGTGACCGAGAACAACGCGTCTCCCTACGACGGCGAGGAAATCACCTCCTACGTCTATCCGGGCAGCGACTATGTCAAGGCCACGGGTGAGCGCTACACCAAGGGTCCCTCCGGCAACCCCACCGTCGCGGCCATCAAGGTCTTTGACGCCGCCGAGGGCAAGGAGACCATCGAGGAGCTCACCAGACCCGAGGGCCTGGAGCCCGGCAAGTACACCCTGCGCGACGTTGCCACCGGCAAGATCACCATGACCCAGTTCGTGGCCGACCTGAGCGTGGATGAGATGGCCCACATCGTTGAGGGCATCTCCGGCGCCAGCAACCCCGATCCCGTCGTGGGCGCCCAGGCCAACTCCGTCCCCGGCGCTGCCGGCGAGACCACCTCCCTGTACTACGATACCCGTCTCATCCCGAACACCGTGCTGGCCGACGGCCCCGCGGGCGTTCGCATCACCCAGCACTACACCCAGGGCGGCGAGGATTACTTCCAGTACTGCACCGCCTTCCCCATCGGCACGCTGATCGCCATGACCTGGGATCCCGAGGTCATCGAGGAGTTCGGCAACCGCATCGGTCAGGAAATGAGCGAGTACGGCGTCACCCTGTGGCTTGCCCCCGGCATGAACATCCACAGAAACGCCCTGTGCGGCCGTAACTTCGAGTACTACTCCGAGGATCCGCTGATCGCGGGCCTGACCGCCGGCTACACCACCAAGGGTGTGCAGAGCCATCCCGGCATCGGCGTCACCCTGAAGCACTACGCAGTCAACAGCCAGGAGACCAGCCGTAACTCTGAGAACAACACCGTCACAGAGCGGGCCCTGCGTGAGATCTACCTCAAGGGCTTCGAGATCGGCGTCAAGATGGCGCAGCCCATGGCCATCATGACCTCCTACAACCAGAACAACTCCATGCCCGCGGCCGACGACTACGATATGTGCACCGACCTGGCCCGCGGCGAATGGGGCTTCAAGGGCCTGATCATGACTGACTGGGGCGGCGGACAGTCCACGCCCGTCAACTCCATGCACGCCGGCAACGATCTGATCATGCCCGGCGGCTCCACCGCTTCCATCATCAACATGTTCCGCGACGTGCCTCCCACCTTCGACGAAACCACCGGTTACGTCACCAACACCGGCGGCCGCCGTCCCGTGGACAACTGGGGCACCTTCGTCCTGGCCGCCGACGGCTCCGTGGAGCTGTCCGTCACCGTGGCTGCCGACGTGAATGTCGATAACAACCAGAAGATCCAGCAGGCAGTGACTGCCGGCACCGCCGTCATCACCGTGAATGAGGACGGCACCAAGACCATCACCTACAAGGGCGACTACGCCCCCAATGCTCTGCCTCTGGGCGATCTGCAGAAGTCTGCGGCCAACGTGCTGAACATTGTCATGCAGTCCTCGCAGTTCGAGAAGATCACCAGGGAATATGAGGGCGAGCAGATCGTCGCGGCTCCTTACACCGAGAAGTATGCCGACGAGCTCAAGACCTTCGTCACCGTCGGCGAGGCTCCCGAGGAGCCCAAGCCCGCAGGAAACTATGTGCTTGTCGACTCGATCGAGGAAGGCGGGACCTACGTCATCGTGGCGGGCGATGCCTATGCACTCAACGGCGAGACCGCAGGCACGACCCTCGGCGCTGCGCCCGTCACCGTCGAAGGCAATGTCATCACCAGCGCTGTCACCGATGACATGCTGTGGACCTTCGAAGCCGCAGAGGGTGCCGACGCGGCCACCGATGGGAATGATACGTATCTCATCACCAGCGCCGGCGGTCAGAACCTGCGTCGAGGCTCCGGCAGCAACACGCCGCCGCTGTTGCTCGGTGAGTATAATGTTACAGACCAGCGCTTCTATACCTGGTCCGTGACCGAGCGTACGGCAGAGGAAGGCGCCTTTACCGTCTATCTGAACGGTTCCACCGGCCGCTACTACGCCATGGTCGGCGCGGAAACCGGCTTCAACACCCTGTATGCCGCCAGTTGGGATCCCCAGACCACCGGCAGCGCCATCCGCTTCTACGCTCCGGCTCCCGGCGGCGGTCTGAGCGGCATCGACTTCACCGATCCCGCCGACGTCAGCAAGTACGACGTGGTCAACAAGGACACCGCTGAGTGCGTCGAGGGCGTGGGCGTGACCCTGACCCCGACGGCCGACGCCTTTGAGCCCATCGGCGGCGGCTTCGGCGGCGGCGAGGCCACCCCGTCCGAGCCCAAGGACCTGATCCTGGTGCCCGTGAACGGCGACTGGACCGGCGTCCTGCAGGTCGAATATGACCCGAACGACGTCACCTTCGCCATGAGCAGCTACTTCTCCTTCCTTGCCATGGCCGGCGACGATTATCAGGATATGGTCGGTATCCGCGGCACCAACAACGTCTTCCAGGATTACCTGCGGCAGGGCGGCGTCATTGCCCAGCCCACCGTGGAGGCTCCCGGCTGGGGCGCCACGCCCACCAACGGCTTCACCGAGGCCGGCACCTACTGGCTGAAGCTGGAGAAGGAAGGCGACACCTACTTTGCCTCCTGGTCCGCCGACGGCGAGACCTTCACGGAGCTGTTCAGGCTCGAGGGCACCGGCATTGAAGCCGATTACATTGTCATCGACGCCTATAAGACCAGCACCTTCAGTTTCGGCGGCGACAACAACTGGCTGTTCACGCTGAAGAACCTCGAGCTCGAGGGCGGAGAACCCACGGTACAGCTGGACAAGAAGGCCATCCGCGCGGCCATCCGCGAGGCCAAGGCAGTGCCCAGAAGATACTACCTTGAGGATTCCCTCGCCAGAATGGACGAGGCCCTTGCGGCGGCTGAGGACGCCCTGGCCAACGCCACCACCCAGGAAGAGCTGGATGCGGCGGCCGAGGCTCTGAACGCGGCCATTGCCGCCCTGGAGCGCAACCCGAACCTGCCCAAGTATAACGTCACCTTCGACTTCAACTATCCCGGCGCGCCCGAGCCCGTTGTGGTCCAGGTGGAGGAGGGCAAGACGGTCGAACCCATTGATGCGCCCGAGCGCAGCGGCTACGCCTTCAGCTACTGGGGCACCGAGACCAGCTCCTGGTTCGGCACCCAGATCAGCCGCTATGACTTCAACACCCTGATCACCGGCGACCTGACCCTGAAGGCCAGCTGGACCAAGGACTGGAACCAGATGTACTCCCTGGCCGAGGAATACGCCGACTTCTT